>JAHBTL010000014.1 GCA_019638615.1 Chitinophagaceae bacterium
TTCTGCTTTTTGAAATAAAACAGAAAAACCCTATTTTAACCCCAAATTGAAAAAATGCCCTTCAGCAAAACCCTGCTCTTCACTTTTTCTATACTTTTTGCTTTTGCTCTCCCTGCCCAGGATATCTCCCAACCTGTTGATTCACTGCGACAGGCATTGCAATCACATCCTGCAAAGGACAGCAATCGCGTGTGGCTGCTTATTCATTTAATCAACGCCACTTTTACCAGCCAGCCAGACGAAGCAATGCAATACGCGGAAGAAGCGCTTGCCATTTCGGAAAAGATAAAATGGCAAAAGGGGATTGCACTGTCACTTAAGATAAAGGGAGGCGTGTACCTCGTACAGTCTGACTATATGAAAGCCCTGGACATGTACCAAAGAGCTTTAAAAACAGATAATGGCAATAGTAAAAAATTCGAGACCGGCATATTGAATAATATTGGAAATATTCATGTCAATATGAGAAACCTGGACAAGGCGCTAGAATATTACAGGAAAGCTTTCTCAGTTGCAACAGCACTGCAGGACAAACATGAGCTTTCAATGGCAGCCGGCAATCTCGGTACTGTCTTTCAACGGTTAATGCAGTACGATTCTGCACTGGTATATTACAGAACTTCGCTGGTACTTACCGGCGAAACCGGGAATGATCGTTTAAAAAGTAACGCCCTGTGCTTTTTAGGTTCTTTGTATCATGAAACAAAAAAATTTGACAGCTCGATCTTCTACTCCCTGCGCAGCGTTCAACTGGCGGATAAAACAGGGAATATATACGTTAAAGCTGCGGCACTGCACAATCTGTCCAATGCTTTTCTGGCCGAAGGAAAATTAGATTCAGCAGAATACTACGATAAACAGTCACTTTTACTAGCCGAAAATATTGGCAACCTTCAGAGCCAATATGAATCATGGAATTCATTAAGAGAAGTATATGAAAAAAAGGGTGATTATAAAAAAGCATACGAGGCATATAATAAGTATTTAACCATAAGAGACAGCGTGTATAATGATGAAAAGAGGCAGGAACTGACACGTAAGGAAGTACAGTTTGAAAATGAAAGAAAAGAACTTGAAATGGCTGCAGTAATAAAGCAGCAGCAAATCATAAGAAATGCGGCACTGACCCTTGCGGCTGTAATACTGGTTGGAAGCTTTGCCTCTTTTATATTTTACAAAAGAAGAAAGGATGCGGAACTGAGGCAAAAAGAAGCAGAACTGAAGGCGGAAGTGACAGACACCCAAATGAAAGCGCTTCGCGCTCAAATGAACCCGCATTTTATTTTTAATTCTCTCAACTCAATCCGTCATTACAATGCCCAAGATAATACTATGCTGGCAGATGAATACCTTGTACGATTTTCGCTGCTCATGCGACAGGTATTTGAAAATGCAGAACATAAAAAAGTATCTATCGAAGATGATCTGAATGCACTGGAATTATATATGCAAATGGAAACTGCAAGGCTTAACGATAAATTCAATTACCAGGTGCAGGTTGACAATACGATTGACAGGGAAAACACCATGATCCCACCACTGCTGCTGCAACCCTTTGTTGAAAACAGCATCTGGCATGGGATATCACCCAAAAGCGGGAATGGTACCATAAAAATAAGTATCAGCCGGCAGTCGGAGATGATCTGTTGTGTTGTAGAGGATGATGGCGTAGGAATAAAGAAAGATATAGTGGAGAAAAAAGAAAAAGAGGAAAAGAAAAGCAGGCCATCGGGGATTGGGATAACCCGCACCAGGATAGATTTGATGAATCGTGCTCAAAAGGTTAAAGCTTCCCTGTATATATATCCCTTAAACGAAGGAACCAGGGTAGAGATCAACCTGCCGTTAGAATTTAATTTTTAATTTTCCATTTATGTTGAATTGCATTATAGTTGAAGATGAACAGCAAAGCATTGAGCTGTTATCAGCCATGCTAAAGGAACAGTTTGGTGATGATGTAAGAATAGCAGCTTCCTGCAAAACGGTGGAAACAGCCATCGCAAAAATCAGGGAACATCCACCTGAGCTGCTTTTCCTGGATGTGCAGATAAGCAATCAAACCGGGTTCGACCTGCTTCAGCAAATAGATTACAGGGACATTAAGGTCATTTTTGCTACAGCCTATGAAAAATATGCCATACAGGCTTTTAAATTCAGCGCAACAGATTACCTGCTAAAACCCATTTCAGCAGCAGACCTCCACCGTGCCGTATCCAAAGTGTTGAACCTGAAATATGAAACAGACAGTTATAAAAAAATTGAAACGCTGCTTAAAAATATTTATAACAAAGACCGGCAGAAATTATGCATTCCCGATATGAACGGGTTTAATATAGTAGAGATCAACGACATCATTCGTTGTGAATCGAACATTAACTATACAACCATATATATCAGCAAAGGCACACCGATAACCGTTGCCAAAAGCCTGAAAGAGTTTGAAAAAATGCTCAGTGATTTTAATTTTTTCAGGGTTCATAATTCGCATCTTATAAACCTGTCGCATGTAAAAGGCTATAACCGCACCAAAGGAGGATTTGTGCAATTGACAAATGGAGAGGAAATAGAAGTATCAGTAAGAAGGAAAGACGAGTTTATCAAAAAGATTACGCAGGTATGAAAATGATGGCAACAATTTTACTTTTCAACTTACAACATTGAAAATCATAACCATTTCTGATACTCACGGCAAACACAATCAACTCCACCTGCCGCCGGGAGATATGTTAATCCATGCCGGAGATATATGCATGAAAGGGGCAGGGTATGAAGTAGAGGAATTTCTACATTGGTTTGAACAGCAAAATTTTAAATATAAAATTTTCATTGCCGGAAATCACGATTTTTATCTGGAAAAAACACATGAAGCCTGTATACAGCAAAAAATACCCAAAGACATCATTTATTTAAACGATAGTGGAATAACAATAGACAACTTCAATATATGGGGCTCGCCTGTTACTCCATGGTTTTTCGATTGGGCCTTTAACAGGCGCAGAGGAGAACCGATAAAAAAGCATTGGGACCTGATCCCTCGTAATACGGATATACTCATTACACATGGTCCGGTTTTCAGAATATTAGATGAAACCAATGACAAGCGAAATGTAGGTTGTGAAGACCTGCTCAGCCGTGTATTCGAAATCAGACCGAAAATTCACATCTGCGGACATATTCACGAAGCTTATGGAACTGCTATTGAATCCGGTATACAGTTTGTCAACGCAAGTGCGCTCAACAGCCGGTACGAACCGGTAAACCAGCCTGTTGTTATCGAACTGTGAACCCTGCGAAGGTCACTGCGATACCGCAATGGGGTTGTATTAAGCTAAAGATATATTGGCGCGGGAGAAGCAGTCCCAACCTGAGATCAATCGTTGAGATTGCTTCCCCAAACCGAAGGTCGGGGTCGCAATGACCCTAATTTTTTTCGTCACTGCGAGTTACTAATTAGGCGGCGCCTCCATCATTGCGCCGTGACAAGTTGCATTTGTTTGTCACAGCTTTCTGATTTGTAAGTATCCTAAGTCGGCTAAGTTATCAGCAAACGTATCAGGGCTCTGTTGCTGAATTCACAGTAGTACTAAAGCTTCATCAGAGCGTTCCGGGAAATTGCGGTAATAATTTCCCGGCGGCTTTTTGGTTACTTTTTTCCGCAAAAAAGTAACAGAAAAAAGCGGAGGGATTGTAGTTGAAAGGAAAACCGGGTTTGTGGAACAACAAATTGAAGTTCATAACCAGTTGATAAATAACAAACTGGATGATATGTCATTGGCAGACCGCGATAGGGTTGCATTAAACTAAAGATATGTTGGCGCGGGAGAAGTAGTCCCAACAACTGTTATACGGCGAGTCAGGCGACTGACGCACAAAGCTATGCGCAGAGACTACGCCTGGGAAGAGTTTTTTTTCGTCATTTCCACCCCTAATTCAACCCCCTGAAATCAACCGGTACCAGCTTGCTTACACCAGGCTCCTGCATGGTAACACCGTAAATAATATCTACGGTAGACATGGTCATTTTGTTGTGCGTTACAATAATGAACTGCGAGTTCTCGCTGAACTGGCGGATCATATTGGTGAACTTGCCTACGTTCGCGTCGTCCAGCGGCGCGTCCACCTCATCCAGGATACAGAAGGGCGCCGGTTTAATGAGATAGATAGCAAACAGCAGTGCCGTAGCCGTCAGGGTTTTTTCTCCGCCGCTCAACTGCGTAATGGAAGAAGGACGTTTACCTTTGGGCTTCGCTACAATGTCAATGCCGGTTTCGGCAAGATTCTCAGGATTTTCTAAAAGAATATCCGCCGTATCTTCCTCTGTAAACAAGGCCTTAAATACACGCTGGAAATTTTCCCGCACCGTATTGAACGTTTCCAGGAACTTCTGGTTGGCGGTAGCCTCTACTTCCTGTATGGTTTGCAACAGGCTGTCCTTTGCCGTTACAAGATCATTTTTTTGTTCCAGGATGAATTCATACCTTTTTTTCATTTCCTGGAAAGCCTCGATCGCCGTTGGATTCACTTCTCCCATATTTTCCAGGCGCTTCTTCATCCGCTCACAGGATGCCTGTAATTCTTCCAATGGCATATCGCCCGTACGAGGTTCATCCAGTATCGCATCCAGGTCCACCCGAAACTCTACACTAAGGCGTTCCTTCATGCCTGCCAGTTGGAGCTTCAGATCACTGAGCTTGTCTTTTATTTCATTCAGCAGGTGATCTAGCTGCTCTTTCGCTTTTTGCCTGTGTCTTAATTCACTTTCCTTTTCCTGCAGCACATTCCTCCTGTTATAATAGGCCTGATCGGCTTCATTCAGCTTTCTTTCTTCTTCGTCTTTGCCGCGCAGCATCTCCAGCAAATGATCCGAGACGGCTTGCAAGGTATCAACAGTTTCAGTAATATTACCAGCGGCCTCCTGCAATTGAGATGTGCTGTTTTCTATCTGCTCTTTCAAATCAACCAGTTGCCCGCTTTTGAAGTCATGCTCCTGCTTTAAACCGCTTACCCTGCTCTGCAATTTGGCATATTGCAGGTTACTATCGTTGTAAGCGGCATTGGCAAAATTGTATTCCTGTTCCGCAATGCTGTACTCCTGCTCCGAAGCCTGCAAACGGTCCATCAGCTCCTGCAGCTGTGTATTTAATTTTTCCAGCTCTTCCCGCACATCGGCAATGCTGTCCTGGTTATCCTGTAACTGGTTACGAAAATCCTCCAGCCTTTTATTGCCGGTTTCCTCCTGGTGCAAAAAGTTTTCAATTTTATTTTGCAGGGCAAATACCTGGTTGGTAAGCTGGTTGATGGTTTCCTGTGTCTGGCGGATCGCCTGTTCCTTTAATTGCTGGTTATATCCTATTACCTCGTTGTGTTTGGCTTGTATGGCAGCTTTCAGCTCATTGACTACCTGCTCCTGTATGGCGATCTCTTCCTGCAGCTTTTCAAGATTTTTAGCACGACCGATTTTTTTCCCTTCAAATAAACCCACACTGCCACCCGTCAGGGCGTATTTTCCTTTTACATACCTGCCATGCTTTTCCAGCACCACGGCTCCATTGCTATGGATCAGGGCATTTTCATTTTCGGCAATAAATACGTTGCTCAATAAATATTCCGCCAGCTTTTTATATTTGTTATCTACTTCTATTACACTCATCGCCGCGATGGTATCCTGTGGCTGATGATGCGGCTCCTCGTTAAACGCGTTTACTTTATCCAGTAAAAAGAAATTTGCTTTTCCCTTCTGGTTGGCGTCCAGCAAATGAATTGCCTGCAAGCCTTCTTCAAGATTGTTGACTACATAATAATTTAAAAAAGGCTCCAGCACATTTTCTACGGCTGCGCGATATGCTTCTTTTACATATATAATGTCCGACAAAATAGGCGCGGTATGATTCCAGTGAGGATTGTTGTGCAGGAATTTTACACTCTCCGGGTAGCCCTCCATCGAATCGATCAAACTTTTTAGCAGGGCATGCTCATTTTTTTTGGCATCCAGCTTCCGGTTTTCTTCCGCCAGTTGGTTGCGCAGTTTTTCTACCATTGCCTGCGTTTGCAATATCTGTTCCTTGGTAAACTCATGCTGTTCCTGCAATTGTTGCAGATCGGTGCGTTTGTTTTCCAGCTCGGTTTCCTTTTCTTCTTTCTCCCGCTCCAACTGCTGTATTTGCATGCGACGCTGCGCCTGCTCTTCCTCGCCCTGGTGAAGGGCGCGTTGTATATTCTGTATAGAAGTATCGGCTACGGCTACCTGCTTTTCAGCATCGAACTGCCGGCGTTGCAAAGCCTGGTTATCGCGGCGAAGCAGATCGAGAGTCGACCGCTTTCCATCAAATATCCTTCTCTTATCTTCTACATCTTCTTTCAGGGTGTCCAGCTTTTCCGTAAATTCCAACAGCTTATTTTCCTCATCGCTGATCTGCTCGCTGGTAAAATGAATGCTTTCTTCCAGCCCTTTCAATTGCCCTTCCGATTTCTGCAGGAAATCGCCCAGGCTTTTCTCTCTTTCCTTTAAATATTGCAGGCGCTGCTCGGCCAGGCTTTTTTCTTTTTCCTTGTCTCTTACGGCTCCCTGCAGCGCGTTGAAAGCATGCTGCATTTCCTGCAACTGTTTTTCCTGTTCTATAAATCCAACCTTGTCCTGCTCAATGGCTGCTTCCTCCTGTGCTATAGCAGCTTCCAGCTCAAACCTGCGGTCAATTTCCTGTTGCTGCTGCTCGTTGAGCTCCTTATAAGTAATATTAAAACCTTCCAGCGCGGCCTTTGCCAGCTCCACGCTCAGCTCTTTATAGTCTTTTTTTATTTCGTAGTATTTCTCGGCTTTCTTTGCCTGGCTTTCCAGGCTCTTCAACTGGTTATTGATCTCAAATAACAGATCCTCTATACGCGCCAGGTCCTGTTCGGTAGCATCCAGCTTTAGCTTGGCTTCCCTTTTTCTTGTTTTGTAAATGGTGATCCCTGCAGCCTGCTCCAGCATACGGCGGCGGCTGTTCTCTTTGTCTTTAATGATATCATCCACCATTCCCAGCTCAATGATTGCATAGCTGTCGGTGCTTACACCGGTATCCAGAAACAGGTTATGAATATCTTTTAAACGGCAGTTCACATCGTTCAGGCGATACTCACTTTCTCCGCTTTTGTAAAACTTTCGGGTAATGGTTACCGTGTTGAATTCCGTTGGCAAAAGATTGCGGGTATTCTCAAACGTCAGGCTCACTTCGGCCAATCCGCTGGAGCTTCTTGTTTTTGACCCGTTAAAAACAAGGCTTTCCAGGTTTTCGCTGCGCAGGTTGCTGATCTTGTGCTCACCAATTACCCAGCGAATGGAATCTATGATATTGCTTTTACCGCAGCCGTTGGGTCCTATGATGCCGGTAATGCCTTCATCGAAGTTGATAGTGGTTTTATCAGCAAAACTTTTGAATCCTTTGATTTCTAAACTCTTTAAACGCACAGCTTACATTTTTTTGAAGAGGACAAAAATAACAGAATCGGTATGAAAAACAGTGCATGGGAATTCGCTAAGTCCTGTTATTGTTAACGAGTTATACACAAGAATGACACCTTAAAAAATGTTATGAACATTGTGTGGAAAAGAAATCGTTCGAGACGTCTCATCCCCGGAAAATTACGATGGAATTCTTCGATAAATACTCAAAGAGGTTGAGCAAACCGTTACATTAATATTTAATGCTATAAATAACAGGGGAATATAGCAATAGAAGGCTGCTGCAGGTATGATCTGTGACGGCTTTATTTATGCAGTGCTATCGCTTGTAAAATTTGTCATCCTTCCAGTTGAAGGGATTGTTGGCTATATAACTTTTGATCCTTTGATATTCAGCAGCGTTGCTGATAATATGCTCATGAAAACGGGATTGCCAGGCGAATTCCAATCCCAACCGGTTGCAATGTTTGGTTACTGCCGATTTATACGATCCCACAACAGATGATAATGAATTTTTACCCTGGTTTTGGAACCGTTGCTGCCCGATGGTTTGAGGCGGTTCGGATTGTTGCGGTGGGTGGCATTGTAGAGACAAGGCATGCCTTGCCTCTACAATGCCGGTACCATCATCATTTCCGCCCGTTGTATTATTCAACATCAAAATGCCATGAATATGATTAGGCATTACAGTGAATTCATCCAGATCAACATTTTTCGCACGATTTTTTATTTCATGCCAAAAGACATCCGCCAATATGCCCTGTTTTGACAAATGCATTTTCCGGTCTATGATTTCCCCCAAATAATGCTTCCTGTTTTTTATGCAAATGGTTACGAAATAAGATGCATTCCACCTGTAATTCCAGTTTTGCAGGCGCGTAGAGGCAATGCGTATTTGTTTTGGAATTTGTGTGACATAGGTTATGCTGTTTGGTTTACAACATTGCTGTAAGGATGAATGAATGGTCTCAATCCTACTATGAAGCCTCTATTTTTTCTTCTTTCCTCCCTTCAGCAACTTCTTTTCATCACGATCTAATTTTCTTTGCAGTTTTTTCACGCCCTCAGCGGGTGGCAGGTTTTCCGGCACTATTCCTCGTTGAGTCAGCATATTTCTTACAGCAAGATTATTGTC
This sequence comes from Chitinophagaceae bacterium, assembly GCA_019638615.1. Lineage (GTDB taxonomy): Bacteria > Bacteroidota > Bacteroidia > Chitinophagales > Chitinophagaceae > Agriterribacter. The sequence continues at coordinate 8,577 of JAHBTL010000014.1, forward strand.
AATATGTTCCTTTTCAATTTTGGTTTCCCCTTTCAGGTCTTTGGTTTGTACATTCAAGCCCGTCATTTCCGCTGCCAGGTCTTTAGCTTTAATGCTGATGGTAGGTAAAAAATCAGCTACCGGGCGACTGTCGGGCACTCCCATTTTCTTTTTCAGTATGTGTGTATTCAACCGAAACAATGCCTGGTCGCCCTGCTCCTGATAACAGCAAACCCCAGGTTATCCACGCCTCTTTCATATAAAATTCCTGAAAGCTGTTTTTCCGTTCTGCTCAGCTTTTCCCTCGCTTTTACCCTCTCGTATTCTAATAATCTTTGCTCTACCAGTTCCGCTCTGCGGGTTTGTACGGCAAAATAATTTTGTGCAAAAGCGATCTCCTTTTTTCGGCTGTCTCCGTTTTGAGCAATCAAATAGCAGGCATAGCGGGTAAGCAACATATCATTGATTGACTTTTCGGCGCCCTTGGGCATCGGTATCGTTTTCCTGACGTCAGGAAAATGATAGACAGTTTCTTCCCCGGCATTTCTACAGGCATCTTTTGCTTTCTGAATTACCATTTATTCACTTTCATAAAATCAACCGCCATATCGCAGATCAGTTTCCCGGCAAAAGGATTTTGCCGGCCATTTGCAAGCTGCGCCGCACCGCCGGCAATATGCAAATAAGCAATATGAGAATGATGAGACAGAAAGGATACATATTGCCTGGCTTGCAATACGGTAAAGCCGCCGGGCATGGCAACCCCACCGGGGGTAAACTGAATGCTTTCCATATCCAGCTCTATGCCGGTATAAGCCTCCCCGGTAAACGAAACAGCTTGCACCATTGCCTCTTTCAGGGTGAGCTTCTCCCTGATAAACATATCTTCATACGTGGTATACTGGATCTGGACATCAGAATATAATTCATCCAGCATGCGCTGGCTGTTATAGTTTTCATATAACCCTATGATGACATAGCGATTTAAAAAGCCGTCGTCCTTTGCATACCTGAATGCATTTCCGCTGTGACGCCCTTCTATCACACGGTAACGGGCATGCGCATCCGCATTAATTACATTGATTTGATTGGTATTGGTTTTACCCGACTTATATAAACCTTTGGCGGCTCCTTTGATCAGCGGATAGCTGTTGTTATGTCCTCCGCCTATAACCACCGGGATATTTCCGGCCTGGGTAACGAGCTTGATTATTTCTTCTACCTCCGGATCAATGATTTTTTGTACGGCATGACGACAGGCATCTGCCAGCTCTTCCTGGTTTTTGGCATTGGCGCCAATCAACGCCTTTATATCGCTGAAGTCAAACTGCCCGAGTACAAGGATCTCTTCTCCCGAAAAAAAATCGGTGCTCTGAACATTGCAAAAAGCCTGTAAAAAAGGCAACCATGCGGTGTCAGCGCCGCCAATGTCATAATTACCCAATGCACCAATGTCCTCAGGAATACCTACTACTACGTACTTCGCTTTAGACTGCAATAACATTTCTGCAACGGTACCTTCCTGTATCACATGCACACACTCTCCCAGCTTTGTTTCAAAGCGGCGCAAACGCGTAATATTCAGAATATCCTGTTTACTGTAAAAACGAAAGTGAGGGTATAGCATATACTGGCTGTTTATAGACACAATGAGGGAAGATACGGATTTCGTGATTATAAAAAACCAGGGCGCATTTACCCCTGGTTAGAATTATTTTCATTTCGGTAAAGTCAAAAATAGTACATACCACAATAAAGTTCAATTTTCCACACAAACGCTTATGTTGTGGTATTGTATTGCCCGGTTGTGGGCACTGCGATACCGCTTGCATGTAATAAGCTGCACATGTCCGGTATCTTGCTAAAAACAACTATTGTATTGATAAAATTGGCTTATCCACTAAATTTGTACCCAAAAAAGTGAGGCTCATACTCGTTAAAAACCTTCATTATGTCCACAAGTACGAATATATATCTGCCGTTGCAGTTTAACCAACTGGTTGATTTAATCAAAGCGCTGCCCAAAAAGGAAAAGCAACAGCTCATTGAGGTGCTGGAGCAGGATGAGTCTCTCATTATCCCGGAATGGCAGAAACAGGAAGTTCGCAAACGCATTAAAAAATACAATAAATACCCCGAGTTACTGATTGATGAAAAAAAGGCGCTGCAAATAATAAATAAAATGTAATGCCCCGGTTCAAAATTGCGTACTCCCCGGAAGCCTTACAGGAAATAAAACGTATTGTTGAATGGTATAATGAGGCCAGCCCAGGATTGGGAGAACGTTTTAAGAGAAACCTGCTTAGCGAAATTGCAGCCATCAAAAAAAATCCACATACCAGGTCGTTTCGTTAGCAGGATTAGTGATATCACCTGGAAAATGAGATTTTAAAACAGCCCCATTATACACTCTTACCCTTATTTCGACCGAGCCGGCACGAATACTATGGTTTAATGTAACTCTTGCAAAGGAGAACTTTTTCACCGAAGGTAAATCTGCCTGGCTTTTGCACTGCGAACGGAACCGAAGTAACACAAGCGTGTTTTTACCGGTTGCTTTCCCGTATACGCAGGTAATTTGCCAGCCACTGAAAAGCAACGAACCCGATGATGAATAGGGTAGCAGGCACACTATAGATTTCTCCTGTATTAAATGTGGTCACAATGCCTCCCATGCCGGCTAAAGCAAGTCCGGCCGTATAAGCAAGCATGATCTTTTTATTCTTTGTAAAAGAGAAAAGTACGCCCAACGGGATCATCATGGCAAACCCGAAGAATGCGGGAGCCATCCACCTGATGTCATTCGTAACCAGGTATACAACCGTGCCGGCTACAAACACCAGGAAGCTGACTGCTACCAGGTTAGAGCTCCGGATCTCATTTTTATCAAGCAGGTATTTACCAAACGCATTGAATCGCAGGAACAGGTTGCTTACAGGTGTAATGATCCAGGTAGAAAATGCAAAAATCGCAAAGGCGATGATCAATGGCATTAAATACGGGCGTAACGCTTCGTTGTTTTCTGCCAGCGCGTTTAAAAACCTGAATGCTACATACAATCCTATGATCACAGCCCATTGATACCTGGCAGTGAGATTGCCGATCCAGAAAGCATATTTCAGGAAGAGCTTATACAACCAGTAACGCGCCTTTAGCGCTTCCGCCATACCCGAGCGGGCATATTCAAAATGCGGATTGATCCGGAGGGCCTCCCGGAAATGTTCCAGCGCTTTCTTATGCTCTCCTTTTTCCAGCAGGCTCCATCCGTAATTGGCATGCGTATAGGCATTGTAAGGATCTTCTGCAAGCGCTCCTTCGATTGTATGAAAAGATTCTTCTTTCCTGTTCAGCTTCAGCAATGCCGTACTCCTGATATTCAGTCCCAGGATATTTTCCGGGTCGCGTTGCAATGCTTCATCGGCTAACTCCAATGCCCTGTCGTACTTCTTCCGGGTAAGGTTAACGGATGCCCACAAAGAAAAAAAATCTGCTTCAGCCGGGTTGAGCGTAATAGCATTTTTCAGGTTATTTTCCGCTTCGTCGTAGTCTTCCCTGTTTATATTAACGCGGGCTTTTATAAAATACAACCAGGGTGTATCGGGACTAAGCCCTATGGCATTATTAATAAGCAGCTCCGCCTCATCGTGCTGATCCTGGTGAAGTTTTATTTCTGCAAGCATGGCCAGTACCCGTATATTGGCGGGATCTTTACTCAACACATCTTTCAGTAATTTACCTGCTTCGTCCAGCTTGCGTTGCTGCAACAATATTTCGGCCCGCGCTATCAACTGTTCCGTCATACTATTTTTTTAATTTCATATAGCTCAGTACGTCATCATACAATCCCGAATCGTTCGAGAACAAAGCAAAATTTTTAGCCGCACCAAACCACTCCGATGTGCTGGGCTTATGTTTTTTGACGGCGTTTTCAAGATCTTTTGTTGTAAGTGGTTTAGGAATCCCGTCTTCAAAAGAGGCTTCCAGCTTTTCTTCAATCGCAATGTCTATCAGGGCTTCCAGGTCAGCCCCCGAAAAGCTGGCGGTCTTTTTTGCCAGGGCTTTGTAATCAATGGAATCTACAGGCTTGTTCTTTAATTTGATCTTTAATATTGATTCCCGGGCCGATTCATCGGGAGGAGGAATAAAAATGATCCTGTCAAACCTGCCGGGACGCCGGAAAGCGCTGTCGAGATGCCACGGCGTATTGGTCGCTCCCAATACCAGTATGCCTTCATTGTTGCCATCAATACCATCCAGCTCCTGCAGGAACTGGTTGATCAGGTGCCGTCCGGCAGATTGCTTCATGTCACTCCTGCTGGCACCCAACGCATCAATTTCATCAAAGAACAATACACAGGGTGTATTTTGTCTCGCTGTTTCAAATATATAGTGAAGATTCTTTTCACTGTTGCCTATCCACATGTCCAGTATATCGTTCAGCCCCACACTGATAAATCTTGCATTTACCTGCCCGGCCGTGGCTTTGGCAATATAGGTTTTTCCACAGCCCGGCGGTCCATACAGTAAAATACCGCCGCCTGTTTTTTTCCCATAAGCCTTGTATAGTTCAGGATGTTTGAGCGGTCGTATGATTTTAAGGTCTATTTCCTTTTTTATATCCGTCATTCCGCCAACATCCTCAAAGTTAATGGAGGGCTTTTGTATAAAGGCTGAATGATATGCTGCATCCTCTTCATAACTGCCGGCGGCATTCACTCTCAATTCGCTGTCAAGCGCATCATCCGCACATCCCGGATCCAGCGCCAGCGCTTTCTGGTAACTTTCTATTGCTTTAGCTGTTTCATTTTCTTTCAGCAATGCTTTGGCATGCAAAACAAATACTTCCGCATCCGGGGAGCCTGACTGGATCAGCGCCTCCAGTATTACATTGCACCGGCTGTATTGCTGTTGCTGGTAAAATACTTGTGCAAGCCCGGTTTTCACCTTTGCCTCATCGGTTAATGTTAATAACTCTTTGTATTCTGCTTCAGCTTCCTCCAACCTGCCGGCTTTCAAAAGGGTTTCGGCAAGGTGTTGCTTCAGGGGAATATTACCGGGAGAAAATCTCAGCGCTTCCCTGAGGTTTTGAATAGTTTGTTCGTCCATGAATTAAAATTAATGCTCAATGGCAGGGCGCAAATCGTATATAATGTTAAATACGGGAGAGCAAGATAATGACTTTTTAGTGTAAACCTGAATATCGTGAAGGTTATAAGATCATCAGCTCCCTACGGTCACGGCGAGTAAACCATTCGTGTGCTCAATCATTGAGCCTTGACATGTTGTACTCGTATTTTTCAGTTTTTTATATGCCAGGTTCAGAGAAAATGTATCAGAAATCTGTAGTTGAGTTTACAGTAGTACTAACGCTTAATCAGTCCCGCAAAAAGCGGGACGGGAAATTGCGGTAATAATTTCCCGGCGCCCGCTCGAACGATATTCAAGTCGGGCGGGGCTTTTTGGTTACTTTTTCCGCAAAAAAGTAACAAAGAAACCAGCACCAGGAATTGTGGTTGAAAAGAAAGCGCGTTTTATAAGCAACAAACCCGCAGTTCATACTTCATTGATAAACACTCAACTGAATAATATGTATTGGCAGCCCGCCTTCATGCAAACTGGAGTTAGATCAATGCGCTGGCGGGAGAAGCAATCCTCGCAGAAAAAGAGGAAGTTGTCCTCTGCAAGGACTGCTTTATTACTACTATGAACTCAGCAACAGAACTCTGATGTATTTGCTGCTAATTTTTCCGGTCGGGTATCATGATCCTTTAAACAGCAATATAAAATGAAATGGTATGTTTTTCAATGCTCATTTTTTTCGTAACCTAGTTGTAAAGCCTGCTCCAGGTCTTTCAGCAGATCTGTAATATCTTCCAGCCCGACGCTCATGCGGATGAGTCCATCCGGGATACCGGCTGCCAGGCGCTGCTCTTTCTTCATGCCTGCATGCGACATGGAAGCAGGATGAGATACCAGGGTATCCGTTGTACCCAGGGAAACGGCCCTCACACAAATACGCAGCCTGTTAATGAAATTTACCGAATGATCAAAACCATCTTTCAATTCAAAGCTCAATACCGCGCCCGGGTGCCGCATTTGCTTTTTTGATATTTCATATCCCGGATGTGTGGGAAGCCCGTTGTAATTTACTTTGCCCACTGCGGGGTGATCCGAAAGGAAATTCGCTATCTGTTCAGCATTGCTGCAATGCCTGTCCATGCGGGCAGCCAGCGTTTTAACGCCCTGCATCAGCAAAAAGGCGTCAAAGGGATTGCTGTTACAACCCAGCAGCTTATACGTTTGGTACACCCTTTCTTTCATCATTTCTATATTCCTTCCAATCAAAATACCGCCAATGGCATTTCCATGCCCGTTCAAAAATTTGGTGGTAGAATGGAAGATATAATCTACTCCATACCTGAAGGGTTGCTGCAGGTACGGAGTAGCAAAGGTATTGTCGATGGTCACTAACTTATTATAACGTTTGGCAACAGCGCAAATGGCTTCAATATCTATGCACTGCATGCTGGGATTGGCAGGCGTTTCAAGATGCAACAGTTTTACGGACGCATCTTCTTTCAGAACATCTTCCACCTTATCCAGCTCATTCATATTTACGAACCGGCATTGTACGTCAAACCGCGGAAGCAGATCCTTCAAGAACTCGTGGGTGCCGCCATATATGGAAGAATTGGAAAGAATGGTTTCCCCTGCCGATACATTGGCCATCATCATCACCGCCATGGCAGCCTGACCGCTTGCTGTCAGCAGCGCTTCTGCCTGCAGGGGTTTCCCTGATTCGTCCTGTAAACCCAATGTTTCAAGGTGAGCGATCAGTTTTGCCGCCGCCTGCGTGGTGGGATTGCCAAAACGCGAATAGGTAAACCCTTTTTCCTTTCCCGAAAAACGGTTCATGCCCTGTTGCGCGCTGTCGAAAGTAAACGATGAAGTAGCGAAAACGGGAAAAAGATGGGCATGTTCCGCTGTTTCATGTTCAAGTCCATGAATAGCGGCAGTTGCCATTGAAGATATTTTATTTGCCAAATCCATTTCAGGTTTTTATTTATCGGGCTGGGGTGTGTATCGAAGGTACGATTTCACCTCACGATATCCCTTTGGAAATTTAGCGGGTATATCTTCATTTTTCATTGCGGCGGGCACTACCACATCCTGCCCGTACTCCCAATCTGCCGGCGTGCCGACACCAAACCGGCTGGTTAATTGCAAAGAGTCCAGCACACGAAGGATCTCAGCAAAGTTTCTGCCCGTGGAAGCGGGATAAGTAATGGTTGCTTTTATTTTTTTATCGGGATCAATAAAATAAACAGAACGTACTGTGGCCGAAGTAGATGCCTTTTCATGGATCATTTCGTATAGCCTTGATATTTTCTGATCGGGATCGGCGATAATGGGAAATTCCACGGTAGTGGCAGCCGTTTCATTGATGTCTTTTACCCATCCCCGATGCGATTGCAGGTCATCCACACTTATTGCAAGTACTTTTGCATTTCTTTTGGCAAATTCCTCTTTTAACTGCGCTGTACGGCCAAGTTCAGTAGTGCAGATAGGTGTATAATCGCCCGGATGAGAATACAGGATGGCCCAGTTGCCGCTAAGCCATTCATAAAAACTGATAGTACCTTCCGTTGTTTCTGCACTGAAGTCAGGAGCAGTGTCCCCGATTTTTAAACTCATAGTGTGATTGATTGTATTTTATATTATGTCAAAATTTGACCCCGCCAAAGCTAAAGGAATGACAATGGGATGCGCGATGATTTACATGAAAAAATTCAATGCACACCATACAAATAGCTGATGGCTGAAAATGAAAAAATAAAAAAAAGATAATTATGTCTTTTATTTTATTATATTTGCCCCTATACCCTGAAACTAATTTTATTGATTGATCCCGGGAGATTGCATCATGTCATTTCGTATTGCCTGCTATATTGTTTTTTTTCTTATTACATGCACCTTTTTTATCCATGCATGTAAATCTTCAATTGATAAGCAGTTTCCTGTCACTAAAAAATCACAACCACTGGATGAGGGTACAATCAATGCACTTCCGCTGGATTATAAATCACCGGCCAACAATCCTACTACACCTGAAAAAATCGAATTAGGCCGGCTGCTTTTTTATGACCCTATTTTGTCCGGGGGGAAAGATGTGGCCTGTGCCACCTGTCATCACCCGGAATTTGGCTATGCTGAAAGCATTGACCTGTCTATCGGCGTAAACGGAACAGGGCTGGGTGAAAAAAGGATTTTCAAAAGCAATAACAATATTCCTTTTGTAAAAAGAAATGCACCTTCTATTTTAAACACTGCATTTAACGGCATAGATGAGAAGGGCAATTATACACCGGAAGAAGCGCCCATGTTCTGGGACAATCGTGCCAAAAGCCTGGAGGAACAGGTTTCGATGCCGGTAAAGGCGTTTGAAGAAATGCGGGGGCATGGTTTTGAAGAGATTGATATATCTGGCGAAGTGGAGAAAAGGCTGAACGCCATTCCGGAATATAAAAAACTGTTTGCTGAAATCTTTCCTGAAGACACAAAGGTTACATTCACCAATGTTGCGAAAGCGATAGCGGCTTTTGAGCGCTCTTTAACAGCCAATAATTCCCGGTTTGATCAGTATATGCGTGGAGATAAAAAAGCCTTGTCTGGCAGGGAACTGGATGGCATGAAGGCTTTTATGACCGCCGGATGCGCCAGGTGCCACAGCGGGCCCATGCTTTCCAATTTTAAACCGCATTTGCTCGGAGTAGCCGAAAACAAAAAACTGCCTTTCATTGATTCCGGCTTTAACGGAACATTCGCCTTCCGTACTCCCACCTTGCGGAATTTACGGCTTACGAGGCCTTATATGCACAACGGCACCATTCAAACGCTGGATAATGTACTGTTGTTTTATGAAGACCTTCATGGAAAAGAACTGGCGAATAAAAATTTGAAGAGAAGCCAGCTTGATACCCTGGCATTAAAGCTGAAAGTCCAGTTTAAAGATATTGATGCCATCGTAGAATTCCTCAATACGTTAAACGACAACAGTTACGACAGGAAAATACCTGAATCCGTGCCAAGCGGATTGCCAGTAGGAGGAAAAATAAAATAACCATCAGCTGACAGCTTTCCCGTTTACATTGATTTCTTCCCGCAGGAATTTGATAAAATAATCGAAGAAAGCCGGGTACACCCGGTCACGCATCCGCGCAATATACTGCTGCCTGAAAAAACCTTCGCGCCGGATCTTTACCGCTTTGATTCCTTTATCCATATAAGGTTTTAACGCCCAGTTAGCCATTACAATCACTCCCATATTGGCCTTCACCAGTTCAATGGAAGCTTCCGTCAATGGCAGTATGATCAGCTTTTTAGGCTGAACGCCCTTAGGAGTAAGCTCGTTCCTGAAAATGGAAACGGTATCCAACGGCAGTGAATGAATGATCAGGTGTACGTCCCTGAAATCTTCCGCTTTTACATAAGCGCGTTCAGCCCAGGGGTGCCTGCAGGATACCACAGCCAGCATCTCATCGGAAAATAATTTAATAAATTCTACTTTGTCGAAATGTTCCGGGTTACTGGTAAGCGCAATATCCAGCTCCCCATCCAACAGCTTTTCAAGCGGGTGATGAGTGGCCTCAAATACGATCTCGATCTCTACTCCCGGAAATTGTTCATTGAATTTTTTCAGCACTGCAGGCAACCAGTGATAGCTTGTATAACATTCCGTGCTGATCCTTATAACCCCCTGCTCTCCCTTCATCATTTTTCTAACTTCCGCTTCAGTTTTATCCGTTTCTGCTATTATCCTGATAGCGCTTGCATATAATTTTTTGCCGATGGGGGTAAGTATCAGTTTCTTGTTACGGCGATAGAAAATCTGGGCACCTACCTGCAGCTCCGCTTCTTTTAACTGGTAGCTCAATGCGCTTTGTGAAAGATGCAATACGTCTATGGCACGCGTAATGCCGCCCTCCTCAACAATTGCCTTGATCAATTTCAGGTACCTGATTTCCATTGTTTAACTACAACGATGATTTTTCATTTTTCCAGAATTCATCATGATACAGGTTTTTCATACCGGGCGAAATATTTTTTGCCAGCAGCGATGTGTGGATCTGTTTCAATTGCTCAACAGTGAATGTATTTTTGAGGAGGGGAAAAAGCTTTTTTTCTTCAAATTGTATGTGCGTGTCTAATAAATTCACCAAATCTGTCAATTCAGCAGGAGTCACAACATCTTTTGCGGTTATGATTTGCCGGATCCTGTTGTACAGCAACGAATGATCCTCCAGCGCTTTTTTAACAACCGGCCTCGATGTATCGCCTAAAAGCAACAGCTCTTCCTCCTTCAGATGAGGATCCAGGTTCTGATCCCAGAAATACATTATATACTGAACAATACGGTGGGGAGCTATATTCAGTTTAATACCTTCTTTTATGCGCCAGCAAAACAATAAGCCGGAACGATGATCCTCTCGGAGCGGGTGGAAACAATGAATGTGGTCAAAATATTTATTGTCCATTTTACACAAAGTTATAGTTATAAAGGACTCATTTGTCCTTTATGCCAAATAAAAGATATTCCTATCCTCTATTTACAAAATGTGTATTATCTTCGTGTCATAAAAACGGAAAATGTTTTCAAAAACATGTGAATATGCCATCAGGGCTATGATATTCATCGCTCAAAAAACAACCGAGGGAGACCGTATCGGTATCAGGGAAATAGCCAGGGGCATCGATTCTCCTGAACATTTTATCGCCAAAATTTTACAGGAGCTAAGCAGGAAAGGAATTGTACAGTCTGCCAAAGGACCGAACGGAGGCTTTTACCTGGATGCGCACTCCATGAAGCAATCCCTTGCTGATATTGTAAGAGCCGTAGATGGGGATAAAATCTTCCAGGGTTGCGGTCTTGGCTTAAGGCATTGCTCGGAAACACATCCCTGCCCCATACATCATGAATTTAAAAGTGTGCGGAAACAATTATTCCAGATGCTGGAAAAAGCAAAAGTAGGCGCCTTTACAGATGCACTGGAGACCAGCCTGGCTTACTTAAGGCGTTAAGCTTTTTTTTGAAACAATAAAAGATAAAAAGGTATTAATATCTTATTATGAAAACAAAAGCATTTTTTTCTGTCATTGTTCTGATTGCTGTTGCTGTTTGCCCCGGTTTTTTGCCGGCTTACGCGCAGGAGATGAAGCTTTCTGATTTTTCTTTCGCGTCGGAAAGCGCCTGGCTGGGAGTGGTATCGCTGATCGTTGCGGTATTGTTCGTAGTGGCAATGCTGCTTCGTAAAAAAGTAGCCGAGCTCAGAAAAAGCTATCAAAAGCAAAAAGAAAAGGATGATGGTGGCAGGCTTAAAGAACATGTAACCCGGCTTAACAGCAACCAGATTGAAAAGCTGCTGCAATATAAAAAAGCAAAACGTACCGGCACATTTTTCCTGGTTGTATCGCTGCTTTCTGCCTGTATGCCTTTTTCTGCTAACAGGGTATGGGCCCAGGCTGCTGCAACTGATGAAAGCTCATTATTAGGAGAAGGAGGCATCGTAATTACACTTGTGCTTGTTTTAATACCCATACTTGCAGGTTTTATTCTGCTGATGATCAAAATAGGGAACGCCATTAACCAGCAGAAAAACAAGATAAGGCTGGAAGAAGCCTCAAAGCTGGCCGGTTATTTAAAAGACCTTCCCGAAGAAGAAATAGACGCTATACTGAAAAAAAGAAAAAAGGCGCTGGACTATACGCTCACCAACCATGAGCTGTCAGGCACTGAACCCGCAGAAGACAGCAAAGGATTACTGAGCATTACAAGGGAACCCGGATTGCCCATCGTATCTGTTAAAAAGAAAGCCCTCCCCCGCCCCCATATTGATCCTGCGCTGGCAAAACTGGTGCTGGGATACCTGGTATGCGCTACCTGCTGGTTATTGTTTGGAACAACGGTAGGGCAATATGTGGGCATCAAATTTATAGCGCCGGACGCCGACCATGTAAGCTGGCTGAGCTTCGGCAGATTACGCCCGGTGCACACCAACGCCGTATTCTGGGGATGGGCATCGCTTGCCATGATAGGGCTGGGATTTTATATAGTGCCCCGTGTAAGCAATGTAAGATTATACAGCCTGCGCATGGGCTGGTATGCACTGTATCTCATCAACGCTTCTGTTCTTATCGGAACGATATGCCTGATGGCGGGCATTAACAACGGGGGTGGCGAATACAGGGAATATACCTGGCCGGTAATGCTGCTGTTTGGGCTGGGACTGGCATTGACGCTTGTAAATTTTTTTCAGACCATTGCCCGCCGGGCTACAAAGGAAATTTACATCTCGAACTGGTACATGGTTGCGGCTATTATTTTTACGATTGTTATTTCGCTGGCAGCTTATATACCCTATTGGCAAAACGGGCTGGGTGAAACCATCATACAGGGATATTATATGCACCAGGGAGTAGGCATGTGGTTTATGCTGTTCACGCTGGGGATCGTTTATTATTTTTTGCCGCAGCAACTGAATAAGCCTATTTATTCCTATAGTCTCGGCATACTTGCTTTTTGGACACAAATACTTTTTTACACCTTAATTGGTACACACCACTTTGTATTCAGCGCCATTCCCTGGTGGTTACAAACGGTAGCCATTGTGGGAAGCGCCGGCATGGCCATACCGGTGATTGCAGGCACTACCAATTTTCTCATGACCTTTAAAGGCGCCTGGTACAAAGTAAGAAACAGCTATACGCTGCCGTTCTTCCTGGTGGGGACTATTTTTTATTTTACCGGCTCTATGCAGGGCACGGCGGAAGCTTTCCGCTTTACCAACCTGCTCTGGCATTTTACAGATTTCACTGTTGCCCATTCGCATTTAACCATGTATGGCATTATATGCTTTTTCCTGTGGGCCGCCATATATACGGTATTGCCGAGGCTTACAGGCAAAGAAGCTCCGCAAATTACCATGGGTGCTCATTTCTGGCTGGCCCTGATCGGTTTGATGTTTTATACCATTCCGTTGATGTACGGAGGAACATTGAAAGGGCTTTTATGGATGGAAGGCAAACCGTTTATGGAAGGTGTAACGCTGATGGCTCCTTATTGGTTATGGCGTGCTATAGGAGGCAGCCTCATGTGGCTGTCGCACCTGTTTTTTGCCTATAACATATATAAAATGATAGTTCGCAGCAATAAGGTGGATATCAGGGAAGTCGCCATCCAAAAGCTGCAACACGAAATAAAGGAAGCACCGCAACCTGTAGACTAATTATATTTTTTGATATGGAGCTATTTGATGATCATAAAAAATTATTTGCAACAGCCACTTTGCTTTTTGCAGGACTCACGTGGATGGTGGCTATATCACCTGCTATACAAAACCAGCAAAACAATAAGCCCTTACCGGGATGGGAGGAGCCAGGAAAAGACGCAGTAAAAGGAAAAGCATTGTTTGTAGCCAATGGCTGTGTAGCCTGCCATACCCAGCAGGTAAGAAATGTGGAAATGGATAAAGTATGGGGAAGCCGTCCGGGCATTGCGGCCGACTATGCTGGCATGTCGCGCACGGATTTTTGGCGCAATACCGCCACACTGATGGGAACGGAACGTACCGGCCCGGACCTGACGGATATAGGCAACCGCCAACCTTCTAAAGACTGGAACCTGGTTCACCTGTATAACCCGCGTATTGTGGTAAAGGAATCTGTTATGCCCGCGTATCCCTGGTTGTTTACCGTAAAAAAAGAGCCTGCCGCCAGTGATGTGGTGGTAAATGTGCCCGCAGCATACCTGAAGGGCAAAGAAGGAAAAGTAGTAGCCACCCCCGATGCCCTGTACCTGGTAGCCTATCTGCAATCTTTACAACAGGTAAAGCTGCCGGATGGCAAGCCGGCGCCTGGCTTTTTGTATCCGCAGGTGAAAAAGAGTGTGCAGGGTAGCAATGAAACGCAGGGCAATTTACCGGAAGGGAAAGCATTGTATGCGGCGAATTGCCAATCGTGCCACCAGGCCAATGGCGAAGGACTTGCCGGCGCTTTTCCGCCATTAAAAGGCAGCAGCGTGGTAGAAGGAGACAACCTGGAACTGTATGTGGATATTATTATGAACGGATACGACGCGCGGCAGGAATATGGTGTGATGCCACCGGTAGGTACCAATATGAATTTTACGGAAAATGAAGTGGCGGCGATCATTAACTATGAAAGAAGCAGTTGGGGTAGTGATGCAAAAAATGTTACACCGGAAGAGATAAAAAAAGTGATGGATGTTTTACAACAAAAAATTGACGCGAAATGAAAAAAATAAAGCTCCTGCTCCTGTTGACTGTCTTTTTTGTACCTGCCATTGCCTGCCCGGTTTGCGAACGGCAGCAGCCGGATATGTTGAAAGGAGTTGTTCATGGCACAGGCCCCGAAAGTCAGTGGGATTATGTGATCGTGTGGGCGATGGTTGCCGTGGTTTTGCTGACATTGTTTTTTTCTGTTAAATGGCTGGTGAAGCCCGGGGAAAAATCGGATACACATATAAAAAGGATAATACTAAACAACCAGTAACATGAATGATAAAAGTACCATACTCATTTTTGTTGACAACGACAGCCGCCCCATAGCGGAAGTGCTGGCTCCCGTAAGTTTTGAGCTGGACACACGGAAGCTGACAGACGGAGCGCATGTATTGAGAATTGTAAGCAAAGATCCCAGCGGTAAAGAAGGCATTCGTAAAATACCGTTTGTAGTGCGCAACGGACCTGCCATTGCCATCGAAGGCATCCGGGAGAACGACGTAGTAGACGGGGTGATACCATTGATGATCAACGCCTATGGTAAAGGCGATCAAAAGTCATTCCTGATCAAGGGCAGTGAAACCCCGCAAAGTATTCCCGCATGGGTGTGGATACTTATTGTGGCTTTTGTCGGCTGGTCTATGTACTATTTATTCAGGTATTTTCCGGCGCCTTAAAAACAATACGGGCATTTCCATTTTACAACAATAAATTAAATCATTATGAACATCACAGCACAAAACATTATCGGAGAATTAACAGCGCTCGACTATCGCACAGCGCTTGTATTTAAGGAAAATGGAATTGATTTTTGCTGCAATGGCAACCGCAGCATTGCGGAAGCCTGCCATCATGACGATGACCGGATCAGCGCGATCATTGCCGCATTACAAAAAGCTACCGCAACAGATAAAACAGCCGGAGCCGATTACAATTCCTGGCCGCTGGATTTACTGGCAGACTACATTGAGAAAAAACATCATCGTTATGTAACCGGCAGGATAGCTGAAATTCAACCGCTTTTAAATAAGGTCGTGAAGGTGCATGCCGGCCAGCATCCCGAATTAACAGAAGTGGAAAGATTATTCAATGAGTCTGCCGGCGAGCTCACTGCCCACATGAAAAAAGAAGAGCTGATCCTGTTCCCCTTTATCAGGAAGATGGCAGCGGCAGGAGATTCTCCTGTACATGCACCATTTGGCAGTGTGCAAAATCCCATCAGCATGATGATGCATGAGCACAATAACGAAGGAGAACGTTTCAGGAAAATAGCGGATTTGACCAATCAGTATACAGTGCCCGGGGATGCCTGCAATACCTACAGGGTAACGTTCGCGCTGTTAAAAGAGTTTGAAGAAGACCTTCATTTGCATATTCACCTGGAGAACAACATTCTTTTCCCGAAAGCCATTGCCCTGGAACAGCAGCCGGTTGCTTAATTCAACGGAAAACACCTCTTCAGTCATATTCAAATCCAATGTTGATAAACCAGCGGATAAATTTACCCGGAAGTGCTTGTTGTACGGGTTGGCTAAAAGTTTGATGAAAATTCATTCATCAAACTTTTTTATTTGAAATGCTTAATTTTTTAAATACTCATTTATCCGGCTGCAGTATTCTTTTTCATGATGCGCATCATGTACGTCAATACATGTACTCCTGCAAAGATCAGGGAGAAGTAGAACAGCCCGGTGTCTTCCCCGTTGGTTTGCGCGTGATGAACGAACGCGATAACACCCAATGCCAGGCTCAATACCAGTCCGCTGATACCTACCACTTTGTTGCCCTGGGATTTGGTGCCAGGTAAATTACCCGATAGCTTGCTGTGGTAGATGCCATACCACAGATAGATATCGAAGCCGATGATCATCCATACGATCAGCCGTATCCACGTATCCAGTGGCAAAAACGCCATCATGAAAAAGCAGGTGGCTATGCCGAGTATAGGCACAACAGGAACCAATGGGGTTTTAAAAGCACGGGGAGCATCCGGCATTTTTACCCTCATCACCCATACGCCGATACAAACCAGTATAAAAGCGAAAAGGGTGCCGATGCTTGTCATCTCCCCTACCACGCGGGCAGGTACAAAAGCAGCAAATAAGCTCACAAAAAGCATGAACATCAGGTTGCTCCGAGCGGGCGTTTGAAATTTAGGGTGAACAGCGGAAAAGATTTTAGGCAACAATCCGTCTTTGCTCATGCTGAAAAATACGCGGCTCTGTCCCATCAGCATCACCAAAATTACTGATGCATATCCGGCAAGAATGGCTACAATGATCGCCCGGTTCAGCCAGGGATAATCAGGATGTATAACGCCCGATGCATCAGGAGTGCCCATGTGTTCAATAGCTACAGCAACAGGAGCAATGCCGTCCTGCCCTTTAAACGAGGTATAATTGGTAACGCCCGTCATGACGTGCGCAAACAAAAGATACAATACGGTGCAAATAATCAATGAGCCGAGAATGCCGATGGGCATATCCTTTTTAGGGTTTTTTGCTTCCTGCGCCGCGGTGCTTACCGCATCGAAGCCTATATATGCAAAGAATACAATCGCCGCGGCTCTTACCACACCGCTAAAACCGAATTCACCGAAAGTGCCTGTATTATCAGGAATATAAGGCACATAATTGTCGTTGTTGATGTATTTCCATCCCAGGAAAATAAAAATAAGCACGACGGCGACTTTCAGCGCTACAATGATCGCGTTCACAAAAGCGCTCTCCTGGGTTCCTTTAATAAGCAGCAAGCTCATCAACACAACAATAAACACAGCCGGCAGGTTAATTAGGCCGCCATCCCAGGGACCCACCATGAACGCGGCAGGTAAATGCACATCAAAGCCTTCCAGGAACTTAACAAGGTACCTGCTCCAGCTAATGCTGACAGTAGCGGCTCCTACAGCATATTCCAATACCAGGTCCCATCCTATTATCCAGGCTATGAATTCGCCCATGGTGGCATAGCTGTAAGTATAGGCGCTTCCTGCCACCGGTATCATAGAAGCAAATTCCGCATAACACAATCCCGCAAAAGCGCAACCCAGCGCCGCTATAACGAACGATATGGTAATGGCGGGCCCTGCCTGGTTAGCCGCGGCGCCACCCGTTATGGAAAACAAACCCGCACCGATAATAGCGCCGATTCCCAAAGCCACCAATGCCCAGGGTCCCAATGTACGTTTCAAACTGTGTGAACCGGTTTCCTGCGCTTCGGCTATCAGTCCTGCCAGAGGCTTTTTAACAAATAAACTCATTAGCGTTAGTATAAATTTTAATATTTAAAGACGAGGGCAAATCGGGTTTGAAAAATAAGGGATTTATTTGAAAACCGGCAAAAAGTTTATTGTTTTTATATATACCGCCCTCAAAACAGGTATTTCTTTTTCATTACCAGTAAACTTTCTGTTAGTTTTGAAATTTTACCAGCATTTACAATATGAACAAAAAGAAATCGGGAATACTGGCTGTTATTTTATTCACCGTTATTGCTATCCTTCATTTCATTGCCCTGGAGCAATGGGTCGCCATTTCCGATACTGTTTTATTTGCTTCGCGCTGGATATTCATTGCAAGCCTGGTATTATTTGCGCTGTATAAAAAATCACTCACTACCTGGATACTGGTAGCAATGGCCATTGGCGTGGAGATAGGACTTGATTTCCGGGAATTTTCGCAGAACCTGCAATTTCTAAGTAAAATTTTCCTGCGGCTGGTCAAAACGATCGTGGCGCCCTTGTTGTTCGCCACACTGGTGGTGGGCATTGCCAGTCATTCCAACCTGAAGCAGGTGGGGCGTATGGGATGGAAATCGCTTGTATATTTTGAAATTGTAACTACACTCGCCCTGTTGATCGGCATTCTGTTTATAAATATTACCAAAGCCGGCGAAGGCATTATTGTACCTGACAGCCTGTTAAAAGAAATTCCCCGATCGTCGGAAAAACAAATGCAGGAAAAGATGATCGTCCTGCTCGACAGCGCCGGTATAGCGCACCCGCCCGACTTATTGCAAAAAATGCCCGATGCACCCGGTAAAACCTGGCAGGATCATATTATAGACATATTTCCCGAAAATATCGTCAAATCTGTTTATGAAGGGAATGTGCTGCCCATTGTAGTGTTCAGCGTAATATTCGGTATAGCGCTCGCCATGCTCAGCGAACAAAAAAAGAAACCATTGCTGGAGTTTGCCGAGAGCCTTGCGGAAACCATGTTCCGGTTTACCCATATCATCATGTATTTCGCTCCGTTTGGGGTTGGAGCGGCTATAGCGGTTACCGTAGGGCACCTGGGCATCGACATCCTTAAAAACCTGTTTCTTTTGCTCATTACCCTATACCTGGCGCTGATCTCTTTTATTGTTGTTGTACTGGTCCCCATTGCTTTGTTCGTTGCCAGGATACCATTAAAAAAGTTTATTCAGGCTATCAAAGAACCGGTATCTATTGCATTTGCCACTACCAGCTCTGATTCCGCTTTGCCTACGGCGCTCGAGAACATGGAAAAATTCGGTGTACCGCGTAAAATAGTGTCGTTTGTAATACCAACAGGTTATACATTCAACCTGGATGGTACCACGCTTTACCTTTCGCTCGCTTCTGTTTTTGTAGCCCAGGCGGCTGGTATAGATCTGTCTATCGGAGAGCAGATCATAATAGGACTTTCACTGATGCTTACCAGCAAGGGAGTGGCAGCGGTGCCCCGTGCCTCGCTGGTAATACTTATTGCTACTGCTTCTACGTTCAACTTCCCGGTATGGCCCATTATGGCAATTTATGGCATTGATGAGCTGATGGATATGGCGCGTACCTCTGTCAATGTTATTGGCAACACATTGGCGAGTTGTGTAATCGCCCGGTCTGAAGGAGAATTCGACGATGCAAAAGCTCTTGCTTTTGAGGCTGAATGATAATTAAATGTTAGTTTTCCTGCCTCTTTTTTAAAACATCAGGAAAACAGGCGGTTAATTAAGCCAGAAAGTGCAAATTTGCGCCGGGAAAAATATCAACTAAAGTTTATGATGAAAAGATTTCTTGGATTTGTTGTAAGTTTTGTATGCACGGCAACTGTATTCGCACAGGAACAGGTAAGCGTTCAGTTTGTTAACCAGTATGAAGATGCGCTGAGCAATATACGGGTGTCCAATGCAGGTAAAGACTCTACTTATACAACGGATGAAAAGGGTTTCACGGTTATTTCTGTGACCCCAACCGACCCTGTCAACATTCACCTGGACGGATATACAGCAGTTACCACCACACTTGCCGATATTCAATCAAAAAGCAAAATAACACTTCATAAAAATTTTGCATGGAAGGATCTGCTGAATCCCATGTTCTATATTATCAACGGGGGGTTATGGCTTTTGTTATTCATCGTTTTTGCAGAAACGGGGCTGTTTGTCGGGTTCTTTTTACCAGGCGATAGCCTGCTTTTCGTGGCAGGCATTTACAGCAGCGATCTGATGAATGAATTTTATAAGAGCTTGGGTATTGAAGCCATTCAGAATGAATGGATAGACCTGTTCCTGCTGGTAGGCTTGATCTCATTTATGGGTATTATTGGTAATACAGTGGGATACTGGTTCGGAAGAAAAATAGGCCCGGCCATGTTTACCTGGAGGGACCGTTTCCTGTTCAAGAAAAAGTACCTGCACGATGCCCATGACTTTTTTGAAAAACATGGCGGCGGCGCTATCGTATTTGCCAGGTTCCTGCCTATTATCCGGACATTTGCTCCGATTGTAGCCGGCATAGTAAATATGGATAAAAAGAAATTTGCCTTTTACAATATTGTAGGTTGTTTTGCCTGGGTGATCAGCATGATCTTCGCCGGGCACTTTTTGCAGATATGGGTAAGAAAACAATTCGGCTTTGAACTGAGGGATCACCTGGAAGCAATAGTGATCATTATTGTACTGGTGACTACATTGCCTGTTTTCTGGAAACTTTTCTTCGGTAAAAAATCTTCCAAAGCTTCATAAAACAATTTTCAATGTCTCAACCCAAAACGTCTGCTTCCATATTTAATGTGGCCGTACTGGTGGCTGCCCTAGGCTATTTTGTAGATATTTATGATTTATTATTGTTCGGAATTATCCGCATTCCCAGCTTGCGCGATTTAGGACTTACAGAAGAGCAGATATTGACCGATGGCGAAGGCATTCTTACCTGGCAAATGTGGGGATTGCTGATAGGGGGAATTGTGTGGGGAGTAATGGGAGATAAAAAAGGAAGGCTGAGTGTGCTGTTCGGATCTATTATTTTATATTCCCTGGCCAACATAGCGAACGGGTTCGTACAAACAGTGGAGCAATACAAATGGATCCGCTTTATAGCAGGGATCGGTTTAGCCGGTGAATTAGGTGCGGGCATAACGCTGGTATCGGAACTTACGGCAAAGGAAAAAAGAGGTATTGCCACTTCGCTGGTGGCGGGTATCGGCCTTACCGGCGCTGTTGTGGCATTTATCATGAAGGAAAATTTCAGTTGGCGAACCTGTTACTTTATAGGAGGCGGTTTAGGCTTATTGCTGTTGGTATTGCGTATATCTGTTTTTGAATCGGGCATGTTTCATAAAGCAAAAGAGATGAATGTAGAGCGTGGAAATCTCTTAATGTTTTTTAACAATGCAGACAGGTTCAGACGATACATTACCGGGGTGCTGATAGGTTTGCCCACCTGGTTTGTGATTGGCGTGCTCGTTACTTTTTCGAGCGAGTTTGGCAAACACATGGGGATTACCGAAAAAATAGATCCTGGCAAAGCGATCATGTTTGCTTATGCAGCCATTTCGCTGGGAGATATTGCCATAGGTTTTGTAAGCCAGTGGATGAGAAGCCGTAAAAAAGCGCTTTATCTTTTCTATTCTATTACCGCCCTGTTCATGCTGCTGTATTTCACTGTGCAATGGAACGGCTCTGCCATGCAGATGTACTGGATCTGCGCGGGACTTGGCTTTGGCACAGGCTTCTGGGCAATTTTTGTTACAATGGGCGCCGAACAGTTCGGCACCAATATACGGGCAACCGCCGCCACTACCATTCCTAATATGGTAAGGGGCATGCTGGCTATTTTCATCTTACCTCTTTTCCAGGGATTGAGAAACGTTACGGATTATTATACAGGCGGATGGATAGCCGCCATCATCATTATGGCCATAGGCACAGCAGCCATCATTCTTACAAAAGAAACTTTCGGCAAAGATCTCAATTACGTTGAAAAATAAATAAGGGCGGTTTCCGGTAAAGTGACCCTCACCATGCCGCAGTTTCGCAGATTAAACCGGCGCATCTGCCTGCTATTTTATCACATCCTATTTCAATGCTGTATATTCTTGCGTTGTTATTATTCATTATTCCGGTAATATATTTTTCTGATCTCTGCATCCACAAAGAAGCATTCGTTGTGAATGCTGCTCCGCAGTGAGCGCCGCGAGAAAATTATTGGTGAAATATTGGAAAGAAAGTGTACTACCCTGTGATTATCATTTTTGAACACCCAAAACCCACAATATCTGCACCAGAGGTGCAACCTGTTGGTAACTCTATGCAATGTATCTCCTTATAGGTGAAGCCCCTTTTTTGCACGCAGAGGGCAGCCTCTCTGAGGCAATGACAATTTGGGTCCTGTTGCTACTCACTGATCTATGTGCCTGATTCTATTATTTAATTCACCTTCTCACAATACGAACTTGTCATTGCCGCTCTATTTCAGAATAGTATTATATAGTTGCGATTTAAACACCTAATTCTATTAAGCAAAATGTGGCGCAATTATGAAATCCCCGCCTTCTTTGTAACAGGCCCATACCACTTACCGTACCCTATTGGCTTTTGGTGTTACCCGAATTTGCGTTCCGGTACTCCATATTATTTTATCCCCTCTATTTATTTTTATCCATGTTTTGCTCACTATAAGGTTTTGAAGTGGTGAGCGCGGGAATACGAGTATATAAAAGGGTTCCCCATCTACTGGTATTAAATAACAGGCAGTTTAATTTTAATGGTTCCTACCTTTTTGACCTTGGTAACAGACCCGCACCACATATATTCTACCTTCTTACCTTCTGCCGGTGCAAATAATGCAATAAGCCCGCCCGAACGATGTTCAGTCGGGGCAGGCCTGTCTTGCCCGTCATTGTGCTTCTATACATTATCTTCGTACTGTATGATCAAATCTCCGGAACAAATTCTTGCAAAAGGATCTGCATTTAAGGGACGATCCCGGCTGAAATTCCTTATTATCCGTTTTTCCTCTATCGGTGATATTGTACTTACTACCCCGGCTATCCGTTGCCTGAAACAACAAATGCCTGGGGCAGAAGTTCATTTTCTTACTAAAAAAAAATTCAAAGCTGTAACAGTTGCCAATCCTTACATTGATAAATTTCATTATTATGATAATGATTATAAGCAAACCATCAACGATATCTGCAACGAACAATTCGATTATATCATAGACCTGCACAAAAACCTCCGGACGCTGCGGTTATGGCTCGAAACCGATATGCGTACCAAATGGCTGAACTACCGGAAGCTGAGCATACAAAAATTCCTGCTCACCAAATTTCATATCAATACCATGCCGGGCATTCATATTTCACAGCGTTGCCTGAATGCATTGAAGCCGCTCGGCATTAAAGATGATGGAAGAGGGCTGGATTATTTTGTACCCAACGGTGAGGAAATAAAAACAGAGGATCTTCCCCTCTCCCATCAAATGGGTTTTATTGCAATGGTGATCGGCGCCTCTTATTACACTAAAAAACTGCCGGTTGCAAAGTTGCAGGAGCTCTGTAAAAAAATAGATCATCCCATTGTACTGGTAGGCGGAAAAGAAGATTTTGAAGAAGGAAAAGCCGTTAATGAGGTGGATCCTGTAAAAATTTACAATGCATGCGGCAAGTTCAGCTTAAATGAATCTGCGGATATTATCCGGAGGGCAAAGCTGGTAATATCGCACGACACCGGCTTCCAGTACATTGCCTGTGCGTTCAATAAGCCCGTCATGGCCGTTTGGGGCGGCACTTCGCCCAGGCTGGATGTGGAGCCCTATTATGGCAGTCATGTCCCTCCAAAACACCACAATTTTATTGTACCGCATTTGCCATGCCAGCCCTGTTCCAACTTCGGTACCCGAACCTGTCCTAAAAAACATTTTAAGTGCATGCTGTTGCAGGATACAGATGCGTTGGCAGCCACCACCATGCAGCAGCTCTGACTTTTGAACACTTTATTTAAAAGACACGCCCCATTATTTACTATTTCCCGAATTTCTTTTTCAATGCGCTTAACGCATCGGTCAATGATGCGGAAGAAAGATCAGGTCCTTTTTTTTCGAAGCGTTTGTTGTTCCCCTGGAAGCCTCTTCGTTCACCACGGGCGGGCGGTTCCTGCGTTTGTTTGATGGATAAGGCGATCCTCTTGCGGGCATGATCTACTTCGAGCACTTTCACCATCACCTTGTCATTCAGCTTCAGCACTTCGTTCGGATCTTCAATATACTTATGCGCTATTTCCGATACATGCACCAACCCGTCCTGCTTCACTCCGATATCAACGAATGCGCCAAACCTGGTGATGTTGGTTACAATACCTGGTACTACCATTCCTACCTGCACATCCTCCATGCTGTAGATACCGGCAAATTCAAATTGCTGCACTTCGCTGCGTGGATCCAGTCCCGGTTTTTGGAGCTCCTTTAAAATATCCTGTATCGTATGCTCTCCAAATTGTTCGCTTACATACTTTTTGGGATGGATGTTTTTAATAACGGATTCATTGCCGATCAGGGCTTTGATCTCCACCTGGCTATCTGTCGCCATCTGCTGCACCAGATTATAAGCTTCCGGGTGCACCGCGCTGCTGTCGAGCGGATTTTCACCCGATTGTATCCGAAGAAATCCCGCGCATTGTTCATAGGCCTTGCCTCCCAGTCGCGGCACTTTCAGTAATTGGCCGCGATTGGAAAAACCACCGATCTCGCTCCGGTATTTGATAATATTCTCCGCCAGCGTATTCCCGATGCCGCTTACATACGACAGTAAATGCTTACTGGCAGTGTTCAGGTTCACCCCTACCTGGTTCACACAGCTTACCACTGTCTGATCCAGCCGCTCTTTCAGCCTGAACTGGTTCACATCGTGCTGGTACTGTCCCACGCCAATGCTCTTGGGATCAATTTTAACCAGCTCAGCCAGCGGATCCATTAACCGTCTGCCGATACTAACGGCGCCGCGTACTGTAATATCGTAGTCGGGAAATTCCTCCCTTGCAGTTTCCGAAGCGGAGTATACAGATGCCCCGTCTTCATTCACCAAAAACACCGGCAATCCGAGATCCAGCTTTTTAATGAACTGCTCCGTTTCGCGTCCTGCAGTTCCATCGCCTATGGCAATGGCCTGGATATCGTATGTTTTCACCAGGTGCCTTATCGTATGCTCCGACCCCGCCAGCCTGCCGGGCTCATGAACATATATAAGATCGTTCTTTTTCAATTCTCCTTTTTCATCCAGGCATACTACTTTACATCCTGTGCGGTAACCCGGGTCTATCGCCAGTACTTTTTTGCTGCCCAAGGGGGAACTGAGCAATAATTGCTTAAGATTTTCTGCAAATACGTTGATCGCCTCTTCATCTGCCTTCTGCTTCAGCATGGTTCTGAATTCCGTTTCAAGCGCGGGCTGCAGCAAACGGCGATACGCATCTTTTACCGCTTTCCGTACCTGTGTGCTGCTTTCGCTCATACCTTTGGCATACAGACTTTCCAGTTGTTCTATCGCCTGTTCTTCTTCAGGAGCGATCGAAATGCGCAATACACCTTCTACAAATCCCCTTAACACTGCCAGTGCCCGGTGCGACGGGACTTTCATGACCGGCTCACTATAATCGAAATAGTCTTTGAACTTTATGCCTTCCGTTTCTTTGTCCGTTACCACTTTACTTTGCAGTGCGGCCCTGTCTTCAAACAGCTTACGCATTTTTGCACGCGTCTGTGCATCTTCGTTGATCTGTTCGGCAATGATATCCCTGGCACCCTGCAATGCTTCTTCCGCCGTTTTCACTTTTTCATTTACATAAGCAGCGGCTTCTGCAGCAATAGCTGTTTCTTTTTGTTCCAGTATCAATACTGCCAGCGGCTCCAGCCCGTTTTCTTTGGCGGTTTGGGCCTTCGTTTTGCGCCTGGGCTTATAAGGCAGATAAATATCTTCCAGCTCCGCCAGCGTGGTTGCCTTGTTCAGCTTTTCCTGCAGGGCTTCAGTCATCTTTTCCTGCTCGGTAATGGATTTTTCAATCGCGGCTTTTCTCTCGGTAAAAGCTTTTAAAGCTTTGGCTTCGTCTTCTATCTGCTGAACCACCACTTCATCCAGCGCGCCTGTTTTATCTTTCCGGTAACGTGCTATAAACGGGATAGTAGCGCCTTCAGCAAGTAAGGTAAGCACGGCTTCTGCCTGTTGAACACGGATGTTCAACCGCGTTGCTATTATGGATGCAAATTCTGTCATAAGGGGTGCGAAACTAATGGCTGGTTTTCAAAACAAAAACTTGGAAAAATGATGATGATTAATTAAAGGTGATCCGGTATTGTGGATAAGTTTCCGCGTAGCGATAAATCATATCGCGGATGAAATCATTGTCGTGGCAGGGAGTAAGTATTTTTTTTATCTTCTTCAGATCAATTTTCATCGCCTCCGGTATATAGCCCATACCGAAAAATCTTCCTTTTTCTATCAGCAGACAGCTTTGCTGCCCCGGCTCAACGCCATTCCCCAGTACGGCAAAAGTGGGCAGTTCTTCATAGAGTGTGGTAAGTGCCTGCTCTACTTTTTTGTTGTATACTTCCGGGCTGTCATTCACTTCAGCCATCTCTCCCATTTCCCTGGTTTTATCAATAAAGCAAAGTCGCGGCGATAGCTGGTGCCTTTCTATCATGTTCCACAACAGCCTGTAACCATCCCACATTAAGCCAAAAGTATGCACGGGACGCAGGTACTTCCGTTTCCGCTCTATGACCAACCGGGCATATCCTTTCTGGTCTTCAAAAACATACAAGCCATATTGAAAGCTGATCTGCTTACGGCTGGTATTGTATTTAGGCCACCAGCGTTTGATCTCGGTTTCCTCGAGTATGGCAGCCATCAGCTCCGTTCCGCAAAGCTGGTAACTGATATGATATACATGGCGGATGAATTCCTGCTTCTGCCGTCCTGCGCCATTGTGCGCAAAATGACTGCTGACCCGGCTGCGGAGATTTTTGGCTTTTCCTACATAAATTACTTTTCCTTTTTGATCGCGGAAATAGTATACCCCCGGTTTACGCGGCAACTGTTCTATATGCTCCTTGGGCAAATGAAGGGGGAGGTATTGCTCCTTCGAGGATTTTTTGAGAAACTGAACAATGTGTGGTTCCGCATTATTTTTCAGGAGCAACTCAAACAGCCTCACCGTTGCCCAGGCGTCTCCTCCCGCACGGTGACGGTTCTCTATCTGGATCTGCAGCAAGCGGCAGATATTCCCGAGACTGTAAGACGGCAACCCGGTAAACACTTTTCGTGTGAGCCTTACCGTACAAAGCTTTTTTGTATCCAGGTTATACCCGCAGTCCTGCAGTTGGTGCCTCAGAAAGGAATAGTCAAAATTTACATTGTGAGCGATGAATATCTTGTCTTTCAGTATTTCATAAATGTCTTCTGCCACCTCTTCGAAAGCCGGGGCATCGGCTACCATTTCGTTCGTAATGCCCGTCATGGTTTGTATAAAATAAGGAATTTCCTGGCGTGGATTGATGAGCGTTTCGTACTGGTCTATTACCCGGGTGCCATCGTGTATGAAAATAGCGATCTCGGTAATGCCATTTGCCGAAGCATGACTCCCCGTAGTTTCAATATCTACTATAGCGTATACCAATTGCTGCTTTTAACGGTTATCTAAAGGTAAATTCCTTTTGCGACTCTTACATGCAACTCTTTCAAAACATTGATAATCAATATATAACGATCAAATATATTTAAAATATCCACAACCGGTACACACTACACAATAAATGCGAGAAATATAAAACTAATTGCTTAGCTTTGGTTATATCTATTTAATAAACATGCTACAGGTGCATCCGGTTTTGTTTGTACCTGATTTTCTTAGAGATCACCATTGGTTATTTCCTGTCCTCCTTTGAAAACATTCCACAATCCGGTCCTGATTTTTACATTTTAAAACATCCGTTATGAAACTTTTTAATTCATTACATGTAGGCGAAAGTGCAAAAATCGCTATGATCGTTATTCTTGTTTACGCTACGATTGCGGTTGTCACTTACCTCTCCTGGTAGAAATTATTTCCTTGTTAAGGTAGAACACTTTTCCGGTTGATCCGGGGAAGTGTTTTTTTTGCGTAAACACGCTCAAATTTCAAATCTCAAATCTCAAATCCCTGCTTACCTTTGCTGACTTTATACACTATGGAGCTTAGTAAAAATTATATACCTGCCGCTGTTGAAGACAAATGGAACGCACATTGGAAAGAAAAAAAATATTTTAAAAGTGTCCCGGATAACAGGGAACCTTTTACAGTTGTAATTCCC
This sequence comes from Chitinophagaceae bacterium, assembly GCA_019638615.1. GTDB lineage: Bacteria > Bacteroidota > Bacteroidia > Chitinophagales > Chitinophagaceae > Agriterribacter. The sequence continues at coordinate 36,438 of JAHBTL010000014.1, forward strand.
CCTCCTAATGTAACGGGTGTATTGCACATGGGGCATACGCTCAACGAAACCGTGCAGGATATACTGGTACGGCGCGCCCGCATGAACGGGTACAATGCTTGCTGGGTTCCGGGCAGCGACCACGCTTCTATTGCTACCGAAGCAAAAGTAGTAGCCATGCTGAAGGAAAAGGGCATTGACAAGAACACGCTTACCCGTCCTGAGTTTTTGAAGTATGCTTACGAATGGAAAGAAAAATATGGCGGCATCATCTATCACCAGATCGAAAAGCTGGGGTGCAGCGTTGACTGGGACAGGGTGACCTTCACTATGGATCCGGCTTATTACGAAGCAGTGATGAAAGTATTTACAGACCTGTATGAAAAAGGACTGATCTACCGCGGAGCAAGAATGATCAACTGGGATCCTTCGGCGCAAACCGCGCTGAGCGATGAAGAGGTTGAATACAAAGACCTGCAGGGAAAGCTCTATTACATTCGTTACAATATTACCGATGCCGCAGGTAAAGAACCTGTCAGTCCTGTAACAGGTGAAAAGGGCATCATCATTGCCACCCAACGTCCCGAAACGATCATGGGCGATACCGCCATTTGCGTGAACCCTAACGATGAACGGTATGCGCATCTGAAAGGCGCTTATGCATATATTCCGCTCATCAACCGTAAAATACCCATCATTTTCGACGACTATGTGGATACTTCTTTTGGTACGGGAGCTTTAAAAGTTACTCCGGCGCACGATATCAACGACCACAATCTCGGGCTAAAGCACAACCTGGAAGTGGTAGATACGCTGAACGCCGATGGCACACTGAGTGAAGCCGCGCAGATATATGTTGGAGTGGATCGCTTTGCAGCACGGAAAAAAATAATAGCCGAGCTTACGGAAAAAAACTTTATTGTAAAAGAAGAAACCTACAATACAAGACTGGGCTACAGCCAGCGCACCGGTGTTGTAGTAGAGCCACGCATTTCAACCCAGTGGTTCCTTAAAATGAAGGACCTGGCCGGGCCGGCGCTACAAGCAGTGATTGATGGAGAAATTAAGATCCATCCCGGCGATAAATTCCTGGCAACATATAAATACTGGCTCGAAAATGTAAAAGACTGGTGCATCAGTCGCCAGTTATGGTGGGGACAGCAGATCCCTGCCTGGTACGACGAAAAAGGCAACTGCATTGTAGCGCTCAATAAAGAAGAAGCTTTGAAAAAATGGGCTGCCTTACCAGGTAACGAAACCGCTCCTCCTGGAGCCGCTTCATTGAAGCAGGACGAAGATGTGCTGGATACCTGGTTCTCTTCGTGGTTGTGGCCGATGGAAGTATTCAAAGGCATTTCCAATCCAGGGAACGCTGATGTACAATATTATTACCCCACGTCTGTTCTGGTAACCGGCCAGGATATTATTTTCTTCTGGGTAGCGCGCATGATCATGGCGGGACTGGAATACAACCAGGAAAAACCGATGGAGAAAGCCGTGCCGTTTAAAGATGTATATTTCACCGGCATGGTGCGCGACAAGCTGGGACGCAAAATGAGCAAGCAGTTGGGCAACTCCCCCGACTTGCTGCAGCTCATCGATGAATATGGTGCTGATGCGGTTCGTTTCGGCATCATGATCTCTTCGCCGGCCGGTAACGATCTGTTGTTTGACAATGCCTCGCTGGAGCAGGGTAAATTCTTCAACAATAAAATATGGAATGCCCTGAAGCTGGTGAAAATGTGGGAGCAGAAAAACGACGCCACGCTTTCTGAAAAAGACGACTTTGCTACCCAATGGTTTGAAAACAGGCTGGATCAGGTAAGCGCCGAGGTGGAAAAACTTTTTACCGAATTCAGGCTGAGTGAAGCATTGAAAACAATCTACTCGCTGATATGGGATGACTTTTGCAACTGGTACCTGGAATGGGTAAAGCCCGATTTTGATCAGCCCATATCAGAAACGGTGTACAATAAAACCGTTTCTTTCTTTACTGAATTGTTGCAGTTACTGCATCCGTTCATGCCGTTCATTACGGAAGAGGTATACCACTTGCTGGCTGCCCGGCAAAAGGATCTATGTGTTAAACAGTTTTCTGCAAGGAGCAAGGCAGATAATACAGTTATAGCCGAAGGAACCGTGTTGAAAAATGTTATTACTGCGCTGCGCGATGCGAGAGCAAAGAACAGGCTGAAGCCCAAAGACGAAATCGTTCTTCACCTCCAGACCAATGCACAGGATATATATCAAAAAATTATTCCTGTGCTGCAAAAACAGGTAAACGCATCCGGTATTCAGTTCGTTACAGAGCCGGTTGCAGGCTGTATAAATATAGTTGCCGGTAAAGACAGGTTCTATATTGAATCGAATATACCTGCTGACACCGTTTCCCAAAAAGAAGATTTGCTGAAAGATCTTGAATACCAGAAAGGATTTCTTGCATCGGTAGAGAAAAAATTAGGCAACGAACGCTTTGTTCAAAATGCGAAGACTGAAGTAGTGGAGCTGGAAAGAAAGAAGAAAGCCGACGCAGAAGCCAAAATCAAAGCAATCGAAGAAAGCCTGGCGGGATTATAACGGGCGCATTTACTCAATTCAAACGTTCCATGCAGGCAGTATCGCAGTGGAAAAAAGGACAGTCTTTGCGAGTCCGCCGAATCGAGCTTAAATTATTCAATCACTTTCACGGCGGCGAAGCAATCCCCACATGTTTGACACTTGCCAACCGTTGGGACTGCTTCTCCCGCGTCAACATACGTTTAATTCAATACAACCCTATGGCGGTGCCAATGACATATCATCCAGTTTGCTATTTATCAACTGGTTATGAACTTCAATTTGTTGTTCCACAAACCCGGTTTTCCTTTCAACTACAATCCCTCCGCTTTTTTCTGTTACTTTTTTGCGGAAAAAAGTAACCAAAAAGCCGCCGGGAAATGATTACCGCAATTTCCCGGAACGCTCTGATGAAGCTTTAGTACTACTGTGAATTCAGCAACAGAGCCCTGATACGTTTGCTGATAACTTAGCCGACTTAGGATACTTACAAATCAGAAAGCTGTGACAAACAAATGCAACTTGTCACGGCGCAATGATGGAGGCGCCGCCTAATTAGTAACTCGCAGTGACGAAAAAATGGCTGGAACTGCTTCTCCCGTCATAAAACCCAACTTAATTTAATGCGGGCTGCATCGCAGTGAAAAAAAAGACAGTCTTTGCGAGTCCGCCGAATAGAGCTTAAATTATTCAATCACTTTCACGGCGGCGAAGCAATCCCCACACGTTTGACACTTACCAACCGTTGGGACTGTTTCTCCCGCGTCAACATACGTTTAATTCAATGCAACCCTATGGCGGTATTGCAGTGACGTAGGTTTATCAGTAATTAAAGGAAAGAAGGGAAATCAGTTATCTTGCTTATTCAATCAGCAATCACAATATCCTAAATCAGAAATCGCCATGTTATCTCACCGAAAATTTATACACCGTTTCATGGTGAAATTTTTCTCCGGGTCTGAGTATGGTGGAAGGGAAAGCAGGCTGATTAGGCGAATCAGGGTAATGCTGCGTTTCAAGACAAAGCCCCGCGTACCGGTCATAGATCCTTTCCCGGAAAGTATGCTGCAGGCTGCCATTTAAAAAATTACCGGTATACAACTGTACTCCCGGCTGGGTTGTATATACTTCCATCATCCTGCCGGTTCCCGCATGGTACAGATAACCGATCTCCTGCAGCTTACCATGAGGATTGTTCAATACGAAATTGTGATCGTAACCGGGCGCTACTTTCTTTATGTCTTTTCCAACCTTTTTTAAAGCAGTAAAATCGAGTGCTGTTCCTTTTACCGGCGCAATTTCCCCCGTAGGGATCAGCTTTTCATCTGCCACGGTATAGTGCGTGGCCTTCAGCATCAGCTCATGCTCAAGAACGGTAGCATCCTTACCGCCTGACAAATTAAAATAAGCATGGTTGGTAAGGTTAACCGGTGTAGGCGCATCCGTAACCGCATCGTATTTTATTTCCAGGGCATTGTCGTTCGTAAGCGTATATACTACCTCTACAGTAAGATTACCGGGAAACCCTTCCTCCCCATCTTTACTGATATAAGTCAATTGCAGGCTGTTTTGTCCGGGTAAGGGCTTTGCATCCCATACCACCTTGTCAAAGCCTTTAATACCACCATGCAATGTATTCCCGTTGTTATTGGGAGCCAGCCTGTATTGCCTGCCATCCAGCGTAAAGGAGCCATGAGCGATCCGGTTGGCAAACCTGCCTACCAGGCAGCCAAAGCAGGGATTGCCTCCCTGCAAATATCCCGGCAACGAATCAAATGCCAGCACCACATTGTCAGACACGCCCCCGCGATCAGGCATCCATATACCGGTAATGATACCGCCATAATTAATGATTTTTACAACTGTTCCGCCCGGACTGGAAAGCGTATACTGGTATACATCCTTCCCATCCACCATTCCCCATTTTTCGGCAGGTATATTTTCCGGCATATTTTAATTATTTACAGATATTGAAACCGACCATTGATTGCCGGTGCAAGATAATTGATAAGGATGCAAAGCTTTTTTTTTAAAATCACAAAAACACCCTATTTTAATCCCCTCCAAACAGAACAGCACAACAGATGAAATTAAGTCACTACAGCCCAAAAAATAAAATGCTTGTTGCAGTAGATTGTATCATTTTCGGTTTCGATGGAAATCAACTGAATGTATTGCTTATTCAACGCGGCTTTGAACCTGAAAAAGGGAAATGGAGCCTGATGGGCGGCTTTGTGCAGAAAGAAGAGACAATAGAAGAAGCTGCTGCCAGGGTACTGAAAGAGCTTACCGGACTGAGTAATGTATATATGGAACAATTGCACGCTTTCAGCGCGATCCAACGCGACCCTACCGAAAGAACTATTTCCATGGTTTTTTCGAGCCTGATCGATATACAGGAATACCGGCAACAGATGAATGACGACTATCACGCACAGTGGTTCCCGCTCAACCATATCCCCAAGCTGATCTTCGATCACAAAGAAATGATTGGACTTGCTTTGCAGAAATTGCGCTACAAGGCCGCTTTTCACCCGGTAGTTTTTGAGTTGCTTCCTGAAAAATTTACCCTTCCCCAGCTCCAGAACCTCTATGAGCTTATTTATGACCAGGTGCTCGACAAAAGGAACTTCAGCAGGAAGATCCTGTCAACCGGGCTGTTGATCAAGCAAAAAGACAAAGAAAAGGAAAGTTCCAAAAGAGGTGCATTCTATTATAAACTGGATAAAAGGAAATACGAAGCTCAATTCAATTCGTTTCTCAATTTTATCTCCAACCCGATCATCAACTAATTGATAAAAATGGTTTTTTTGCAGATTTGAAATAATAAGTGTTAATTTGACACTGATTTTTAAAATGATGTCAACAGATTGCTTTGTTATAGGAGTGGATTACGGTACAGATTCCGTACGATCCGTCATTGTAAACACTGCCAACGGCGATGAAATCAGTTATTCTGTTTTTTATTATCCGCGCTGGAAAGATGGACTTTTCTGCGATCCCGCAGGCAACCGGTTTCGCCAGCACCCGCTCGATTATGTAGAAGGATTGGAGCATAGCATACGGTCTTGCGTTAAGCAGGCAGGAGTAGCGGTAACTAAAAACATCAAAGCCATTTCAGTGGATACCACCGGTTCAACGCCGGTAGCGGTTGATAAAAGCGGTACGCCACTGGCAATGCATGCCGCATTCCGCAACAATCCCAACGCCATGTTTGTGTTGTGGAAAGATCATACCTCCACCAAAGAAGCCGCGGAAATAAACGCGCATGCAGAAAAATTTGATACCAATTACCTGCAGTTCGTAGGCGGTATATATTCTTCAGAGTGGTTTTGGGCAAAGCTGTTACATATTCTTCGTGCGGATAAGGAAGTGAGAGAAGCATGTTATTCCTGGGTAGAACATTGCGACTGGATCCCGTTCCTGCTTACCGGCGGAACGGATGTTCATCAAATGAAAAGAGGTGTTTGCGCTGCCGGGCACAAAGCGTTATGGGCAAAAGAATTCAATGGTTTGCCGCCGGATGATTTTTTTACATCGCTCGATCCGTTGCTGGATGGATTTACATCAAGGCTTTTCGCCGATACCTATACCGCTGATCAGTCTGCCGGGACAATCTCTACAGCATGGGCGCAACGTCTCGGTCTGCCGGAAGATGTTGTGATTGGTGTTGGCGCTTTTGACGCGCACATGGGCGCCGTGGGCGGGCAGATAGAACCCTACCACCTGAGCAGGGTGATGGGCACTTCTACCTGCGATATGCTCGTAGCGCCGGTGGATGAAGTAAAAGACATCCTGGTGAGCGGCATTTGCGGGCAGGTACCCGGGTCCGTTATTCCGGGTATGATGGGCCTGGAAGCAGGGCAAAGCGCATTTGGAGATGTATTTGCCTGGTTTAAAAATGTGCTGGGTTGGCCGATACAAAAGTTCATCACAGATGAAACGCAGCGGAATGCCGCTACCGGTAAAATGATCGCGGCATTAAGTGAAGAAGCAGCCAGACTGCCGCTGACAGAAAAAGATGAGCTGGCCCTTGACTGGTTGAACGGAAGAAGAACGCCTGATGCCAATCAATTGCTAAAAGGCGCCATCACACAATTGAACCTTGGCACAGATGCACCAAGGATATTTAAAGCATTGAACGAGGCGATCTGCTTTGGTGCAAGAGCTATTATTGAAAGATTTAATGAACAAGGCATACCGGTAAAAGGGCTGATCGGCCTGGGAGGGGTTGCACGCAAAGCATCCTTTACCATGCAAACCCTGGCAGATATTGCCAACATGCCGATCCGCATTCATCAATCAGAGCAAACCTGCGCCATTGGCGCGGCTATGTTCGCGGCTACCGCTGCGGGAATATACAATAAGGTTGAAGACGCCATGCAGGCAATGGGAAAGGGATTTGATAAAGTGTATACGCCTGATGATTCAAAAGTAGAAATATATAATAAAAGATATGAGGGGTATAAAAGGTTGGGAAGGTATGTGGAATCAGCGGTCAGCTTTTAGCTATCAGGTATCAGCGGCAAGTGATTAGTTTGCGGTTGAACAATAAACCATAAACTAAAAATCATAGACCGGGCAACCTGCAACTGAAAGCTGAAAGCCGATAGCTAACAGCTCAATACCCTCACTAAAACCACCATCATGAAATACGATCGCATACGCGAAGCTGCTTACAAAGCCAATATGCAGCTGCCTGAATTAGGCCTGGTGCTTTTTACGTTTGGCAATGTAAGCGCCGTTGACAGGTCACTCGGCATATTCGCTATCAAGCCAAGCGGCGTGCCCTATCATGAACTGTCTCCTGCAAAAATGGTGATCGTTGATTTTGACGGCAATCCGGTGGAAGGGGATCTTCGTCCTTCGTCTGATACGTTAACGCATGCCGTATTGTATAAGCACTGGGAGCATATAGGAGGCATTGTTCATACGCATTCAACCTATGCCACGGCATGGGCGCAGTCGCAAAGGGATATACCGATCTTCGGCACCACACATGCCGATCACAATACGGTGGATATTCCCTGTGCGCCGCCGATGGAAGACACCATGATCAAAGGCAATTATGAATACGAAACCGGTTTCCAGATCATGCATTGCTTTAAAGAAAAAGGATTGAATTATGAAGAAGTGGAAATGATCCTGGTGGGAAACCATGCGCCGTTCACCTGGGGAAAAACACCCGAGAAAGCCGTATACAACAGCGCGGTGCTGGAGAATATTGCGCAGATGGCTTACCTCACGGAACAGATCAACCCCACGGCCCCGAGACTGAAAGGTGCTTTGATCAAAAAACACTTTGAACGCAAACACGGCCCGGATAGTTATTACGGACAGTAAGCCACACTTTATCATTCTAAAGCGCACATCACGATATGAAAGATTTCAATGCACACGAGGTTTGGTTTGTAACAGGCAGCCAGCATTTGTATGGAGAAGAAACGTTGAAGCAGGTTGCATCTCACGCGCAAACCATCGCTTCCTACTTAGATAAATCATCCGCCATACCGGTAAACATTGTGTGGAAACCAACGGTAAAAACGCCGGAAGAAATATACGCTGTTTGCCAGGAAGCCAACGCGGCCAAAAGCTGCATAGGCATCATTGCATGGATGCATACATTTTCTCCCGCAAAAATGTGGATCAACGGGTTGAAGATATTGCACAAGCCCCTGCTTCACCTGCACACGCAATTTAATCGCGATATACCCTGGGGTGATATTGATATGGATTTCATGAACCTGAACCAGAGCGCCCACGGCGACCGGGAATTTGGCTTTATGGTAAGCCGTATGCGCATGAGCAGGAAAGTAGTGGTAGGCTACTGGCAGGATCCTGAAGTATTGGAAGATATCAATGTATGGAGCAGGGCTGCCGCGGGCTGGCACGACTGGCAGGGTGCAAAATTTGTGAGGTTTGGCGATAACATGCGCTATGTAGCGGTAACAGACGGTGATAAGGTTGAAGCGGAATATACATTCGGTTATTCCGTAAATACACATGGCATCGGGGATCTTGTTCGTGTAATCAATGCCGTTAGTGGCAAAGACATCGATGACCTGGTAAGCGAATACCAGGACAGCTACACACTGGCTGAATCATTAACCAAAGGAAATGACCAGCACCACTCCTTACGTGAAGCGGCAAAAATTGAGCTGGGGTTAAGCGCCTTTTTGAAAGACGGAAACTTCAAAGGCTTCTCCGATACTTTTGAAGACCTGCATGGCATGGTGCAATTGCCCGGTATAGCCGTGCAACGCCTGATGGCACAAGGTTACGGATTTGCAGGAGAAGGCGACTGGAAAACCGCCGCCCTGGTAAGAGCCATGAAGGTAATGGCTACCGGGTTGAAAGGCGGTAATTCTTTCATGGAAGACTACACTTATCATTTCGACCCCTCCAATTCCCTTGTATTAGGTTCACATATGCTGGAAATTTGTCCTTCTATCGCAAATGGCAAACCGTCCTGCGAAATACACGCTTTGGGCATTGGCGGAAAAGCCGATCCCGTAAGACTGGTATTTAACTCGGGAGCCGGTGCTGCTATCAATGCTTCTGCGGTGGATATGGGCAACCGTTTCCGTTTGCTCGTAAATGAAGTAGAAGCGGTAGAGCCCGTAAATGACCTGCCAAAGCTGCCCGTAGCAAGGGTTTTATGGAAACCATACCCTGATATGAAAACAGGCTGCGCCGCGTGGATTTTAGCCGGCGGGGCGCATCATACCTGCTACAGTCAGAACTTAACTGCTGAACATCTGCAGGATTTCGCCGATATGGCTGGAATTGAATTTGTTCTTATCGGCAAAAACACCAATCTTTATCAGCTCAAAAACGAATTGCGCTGGAGTGAAGTGTACTATCAATTCAATAAATAATATCTTCAACTTTTAACTGGAATTGACTCGTTATGAAAAATGGACTGCTGCTTCCTGATTACCTGGTCTTCTTTATTTATTTTGTAATTGTTGCTTCCTATGGATACTGGATATACCAGAGGAAGAAAAAAGCCCAGGCCGATACACACGACTTTTTTCTCGCTGAAGGCTCGCTTACCTGGTGGGCGATCGGCGCTTCGTTAATTGCTTCCAACATTTCTGCAGAACAGTTCATAGGCATGAGCGGTGACGGCTTTTTTGCAGGGGTGGCCATCGCCGCATACGAGTGGATAGCAGCACTGGCTCTTATCATTATAGCTGTTTGGTTTATGCCGGTATATCTCAAAAACAAGATATACACCATGCCGCAGTTTTTGAAAACACGGTACAACGAAGGCGTGTCATTGATCATGGCAATATTCTGGTTGTTCCTTTACGTATTCGTAAACCTTACGTCCATATTATATCTCGGGGCATTGGCCATTAACGGGTTATTAGGGGGTCAGTATCTGCATATCATTATGGTAATGCTGTCCATCTTCGCCATCATCATTACGCTTGGAGGCATGAAGGTAATAGGATATACGGATGTGATACAGGTATCTGTGCTCATTATTGGCGGTCTTGCAACGACCTTACTTGCTTTAAATATAGTAAGTGATAAAGTGGGAACCGGCGCAGGGGTGCTTGACGGCTTCAATACGCTGATAAAAGATGCGCCCGAACATTTTCACATGATATTCGATAAGCCAACGCCGGAATCCCCGCAGATTGAAATTGATAAGTATCTCATTCTCCCCGGTATTGCTATGTATTTTGCCGGACAGTGGATCGTAAATCTTAACTATTGGGGATGTAACCAGTATATTACGCAACGTGCATTGGGCGCTGATCTGAAAACGGCCCGCACCGGCATTTTGTTTGCAGGTATGCTGAAGCTAATGATGCCGATCATTGTGATGCTGCCTGGTATAGCAGCCTATGTATTGCATAAAAACGGGCATTTGCCACAATTGGTAGGTGGAAAAGATGGCGCTTATTCTGCCATGCTGAGCTTTCTGCCAACAGGCTTAAAAGGATTGTCGGTTGCCGCATTAACTGCCGCCATCGTTGCCTCTTTAGCCGGCAAAGCAAACAGCATATCCACCATTTTCACGCTTGATATCTATAAGAAATACATTAAGAAAGAAGCCGATGAAAAGAAACTGGTCTGGACCGGCCGGATGACGATTATAGCGTCTATGATCATCGCCGTGCTGTTCACCTGGAATGACCTGCTGGGTATCGGCGGCGAAGGCGGGTTCACATTCATTCAGAAATATACCGGCTTTATCAGTCCCGGTGTATTCGCGATGTTCATATTGGGTATGTTCTGGAAAAGAACAACCGGCGCCGCAGCCATTGCAGGTTTGGTTACCGGATTGGTGATGGCGATTGTATTTAACAACTACGCGCCGCAGTGGTTTGGCAATGAAACGCTGTTGTATACCGCATTCCCCACCACGGAAAATGGCGTACAGGTATGGCGTATCCCCTTCCTCATCTGCATGGGCTGGGCATTTGTATTTACCGTGATCGTGATGGTGGCATTCAGTCTTGCCGGGCCTAAAATAAATCCGAAGGCATTTGCACTGGATAAACAAATGTTCAAGCTCCAGCCTTCCATCCTTGCGATGATCGTGATCATGCTGATGATACTGGTTGCGCTGTACGCAAAGTTCTGGTAAACGCCTTTATACTACAGCTTTTCTTCTTTGCTCACGTAAACGCAGGGCTTTGTGGTATACGATAGGGAAAACAAGCAGTGTAAAAATGGTAGCTGTGACCAATCCCCCGATAATAACGATTGCCAGGGGCTTCTGGCTTTCGGAGCCTATGCCTGTACTAACGGCGGCGGGTAATAGCCCAATGGCAGCCATTAGTGCAGTCATTACCACGGGACGTGTTCTTACCTTAACCGCATTGATGATCGCCTCGTTCAGGTTGCTGATCGTTTTAGATTGCTTGTGGAACTCTGAAATCAGGATAACGCCGTTTTGCACACAAATACCAAACAACGCAATGAATCCCACGCCGGCGGATATACCAAAGTTGATGCCGGTAACGTGCAAAGCCAGTATACCTCCTATCAATGCAAAGGGCACATTGATAAGCACGTATCCTGCATCTTTCGCATTGTTGAACATAATGAACAGCAAAACAAAAATGAGTATCAAGCTGATGGGAACCACCTGGGAAAGCCGCTTGCTCGCCCTCACCTGGTTTTCAAATTCGCCTGTCCAGCCCATGGTATACTCCTGCGGCAGACTGATATGCGCGTTCACGTTTCTTTGCGCTTCGGCTATGGTGCTACCCAGATCCCTTTCGCGAACGGAAAATTTTACGCCGATGAAACGTTTGGTATTGTCCCTGTAAATAAAAGCCGGGCCTGTTACCTGCTTTACTTCCGCTACTTCCTTAAGCGGGATCTTATTGCCGGTAATGCCCGGTATCATTAGCATCATAATGTCTTCTTCATTTTTGCGGTACTCTTTTTCGTATCGTATCCTGATATCGAACTTCTTTTCACCTTCATATTTTTGCGTGGCGGTTTTGCCGCCTATTGCCATTTCTATCACGGCCTGCGCATCGGCTTTGGTGATGCCGTAAATAGCCATTTTTTCTTCATCCAGCAATACGCTCAACTCGGGTTGCCCGATATTCCTGAGTATACCAACATCTTTGATCCCGGGTACATCTTTGATCTGCTCAATGACACGGTTGGCTATTTCGTCAAGCTTGTTTAAATTATCGCCATATATTTTTATGGCATTGGAAGCATTCATTCCGGCCACCGCTTCCGCTACATTGTCAATGATGGGTTGCGAATAATTATAATTAATGCCCTGGTAATTTTTCAGCTGCCTGTCCATTTCTTCTACCAGGTCATCTAAAGAAATCTTCCGTTTCCACTCTTCTTTCGGTTTCAGGTTTACCTGCATCTGAACATAATAAAACCCGCTTGGGTCGGTACCGTCATTGCTTCTGCCGGTTTGGGACAGCACGCCATTCACCTCCGGAAATTTCATCAGCTCCTTTCTCAGAATGCTCACCTTTTCTACTGTTTGAGGCAAAGAATAGCTCATCGGCATTTTTGCTTCTACCCATAACGCGCCCTCATTCAGTTGTGGCAAAAATTCCGTGCCCAGCCAGCGGGTAGAAAAAATGGTGAGTATAAAGCATATCCCCGCAATAAATAAGGAGATCCTTTTATGGGCAAAGGTCCAGCCAAAGCCTTTTGCCACCATTTTGTTTACAGTTCTTGTAAAAAAATTGTCTTTTTCACGTACGTTTTTACGAAGCAGCATAGAACACAAAACGGGCACCAGCGTTAAGGTGAATAAAAGCGCGCCCAATAAGGCAAAGCCCAATGTCCAGGCCAGCGGCGAAAACATTTTCCCTTCTACTTTTTCAAATGAAAAAATAGGAAGCAGTGCAGAAATAATAATAAGCTTGGAGAAAAAAATGGCTTTACCCATTTGCACTCCCGTGGTTTTGATGAGGCCCATTTTGGCCAGCTTGTTAAAGCGATCCATACCCACCTTATGGGCTTTATGATCCAGCCCTACAAAAATGCCTTCTACCATTACCACCGCCCCATCTATGATAATACCGAAATCAATGGCTCCCAGGGAAAGGAGATTGGCGCTCATGCCTTTCAGCTTCAGCATTAAAAATGAAAATAGTAAGGATAACGGAATGACCACCGCTACAATAACCGTGGTTCTCCAGTCGGCCATAAACAAAAATACGATGACCGTAACAAGGATAATACCCTCAGCCAGATTGTGCATTACGGTTCTGGTACAGTACGCCATCAGGTTATCCCGGTCGTAAAAAGTTTCCATTTTTACATCAGACGGTAAAATGGTGGTATTGAGCTCGTGTATTTTTTCTTTTACTCTTGCCAGCACTTCGCTGGGGTTCTCGCCTTTCCGCATTACTATTATTCCTTCTACCACATCGTCATTGTCGTTCAAGCCTACCTGCCCTACCCTGGGCGCACTGGCTTCCTGAACCGTTGCCACATTTTTTACCAAAAGCGGGTTGCCGTTAAAAATATCTACAATGGTATTTTCAATATCGGCTTTGCTGTCCAGCAATCCTATCCCCCGTACCACATATGCCTGCCCGTTCTTTTCTATTACATCGCCGCCAACGTTCAGATTCGATTTGCTTACCGCTTCATACAATTCCAGCGGCGTCAGGTCATACTGCTGCAGCTTAACGGGATCAACGGATATTTCGTATATTTTTTCCTGCCCCCCAAAAGCCACTATATCCGCGACACCCGGTACCCTGCGCAGCTCCCGGTCAATGATCCAGTTTTGAATAGTGAGCAGATCCCTGGTATCCCGTTGGTCGGCTGTCTGTCCGCTGGCTGGCTGGCTTTTCAAAACATAGCGGAATATTTCTCCTGTAGGCCCGTAGGGCGGTTGCACATCGGGTTCTGCGCCATCCGGCAGCGACACATTCCTCAGTTGGTTGTTTACCTGCTGCCTCGCGAAAAAATCTTCCACATCGTCTTCGAAAATGATCTTGATAACTGACAGACCGAACATGGTAATGCTGCGCACATTGGTTTTACGCTGCACGCTGTTCATGGCTATTTCAATGGGCGTTGTAACAAACCGTTCTACTTCCTCAGCGCTTCTGCCATTCCATTCGGTAACGATAATGATCTGGGTATTGGTAACATCGGGAAATGCCTCAATAGGTATCTTAATGAAGCTGAATACTCCGGCTATCACCAATATGGCCACCCAAAAAAAAGTAAAGAATTTATTTTTGAGTGAGAAGGATATGATTTTTTTAATAAATGAGTTCATGGTTCAAATTGAGAAGAGATATATCTGGAAATGAGAACTGGGAATGCATCAATGATGCTGCTAATCATTCAACGCGTCATAGATCAGCAACCCGTTTTTGGAAATAACCGTTTCCCCTTCCTGTATCCCGCTTTTAATATAAGTAACATCGCGCAACTGGCTGTGGATCTCTACCTGCCGGGTTTCGATATTATGCCGGTCTTTAAAAACCATTACCCAGTATTTGCTTTTACCGAAAATGATGGCCGCAGTGGGCACCGTAAGCATTTGCTCTTTTTCGGAAAAGCTTACATTTACCGTGCAATTCATATCGGGTTTTAGCTTAAAATCAGGATTGGGAATTCTTACCCGTACTTTCATTGCCTTCGTAGCCGGATCTATGAGATTGTAGATCTTTTCAATTTTTCCCTGGTAATTCAGGTCCGGAAAGGCAACTGTATTTACCGCCACATCATAGCCTTCCTTTATTTGTGATATGTCGCTTTCATTTACATTGGCAACCGCCCATATTTCATTCATTTCGGCAATAGAAAAGAGGGGCTCATTTTCATCTGAACGAAGCAGTTCATTGATGTTGATATTTTTCGTAAGCACAAAACCGCTGATGGGCGCTACTATATCGTAGGTTGAGCCTGCCTTGAGACGATATATTTTGTGTATCTCATTGATCCTGTTCAGCCTTGCCTGCGCTTTTTTCAATTCCGTTTCTGCAGCCGCCACATCTTTTTCAGAATTGAGCTTTCCCGAGAACAGGTCTTTTTGCACCTGCAGGTTTTTTTCCGCGATCACAATATCATTGGCAGCGTCTAATTTTTCCTGCTGAAAAGTTGCTACCTCGCTGCTTTGCAAAACAGCCAGCAGCTGTCCCTGGCTTACATGATCACCTAACCCTACGTTAATGGATTTTACCACACCGCTTAATACAGTATACACCTGGGCAGTTTTATTATTATCCGCTGTTATTTTTCCAAACAAACGAATCTCATCTTTCACCATCTGCATTTTTACCGGGGCAAATTCACATTGCTTATACATGGTATCGCTCATTGAAAAAGCAAGGGCTGTCTCTTCTACCGGATGGTCTTTACACCCCAACTGTGTTGAAAAGATCACAGTGATCAGTATAAACAATAAAGGACGATTGCATTTATGATACATAAGATGGAATATGACAGTTAATAAAGATCTTTCCCGGCAAGCATATTTAATTCTTCAGCGGCAGTCACCAGTTGTGTTTTAATACGGCTAAGCTCCGTTAACGCTTCGCTGTAGTTTTCAAAAAAATCAGTGAACTCAACAATGGACACATTTCGTTTCTGGAAGTTATCCGCCATACCATTATAAACCAGCTCAAAATCCTCGTTGTACAGGTGGGTCGCCTTTTTGTATTCGGAAACATGCTGTATATAACGGGCATACGCGTTTTGTATCTCACTGCTTACCTCGTTATGCATCGCTTTTACCTGGTATTCTGTTTCCTGTACTCTGAATTGAGCGGTTCTTATATTACCCTGGTTCCTGTTCCATAAAGGCAACGGAATAGAGAATCCCGCGTTTACCTGGTTTCGGAACGCCCCGCTGTTCTGATCATAAGAAGTAAACAGATTGATATCGGGCACGGCTAATTTTTTTTGATATTGCAAATATTGCTGTGCAAGCAGTCCCTGTTGCTGAAGGATCAATAAATCGGGGCGGTTAGCCATTGCCGTAGTCTTGAGTACTTCCAGCGAAACGGTTTTTATATACTGCATTAAATCCGTTTCAGAAAATTCAAACCGTATGATATCCTGCACCTGCAGGATCTTCTGTAAAATCGCCTGCGTACCGAAATGCTCGTTCAGTAATTCAGAGCGATCATTATTCAGCTTTAAATAAGCGCCTTTCAACCGGACTAATTCTTTCAACGCAATATTCCCTTTATCCACCTGTGTTTGATACGCGGAAAGTAAATGATCCAGTAAAGAAAGCTGCTGATCGTATTTATTTAACAGGGAGGCCTGCAGCCCAAGCGCATACAGACTGCTGTGCAACTGGTATTTCAGGTTGCGTGCGATTTGCTGCAATGTTATTTCTGCGATGGCTGTATTGGTCTTTGCCATTTCTATCTCGGCTTTTCGCTTCCCGCCCAGCAATATCAGTTGTTCAAACTGGAATCCTTTCTGTCCCTGCTGCCCGATGTGAAACGCCTTTTTATGCTCGGGATCGTATGCATTCAGGTCTGCTGTAAAGACGGGATTGGGATACAGTTTTGCCTGTATAATCTGAGCTCTTTCCGCCTCAATATTCATGGAAGCAGAAAGTAAATAAAAACTGTTCTTAAGGAAAAGGCTGTCCGCCCGCGCAATGTTTACGCTTAATGTATCCTGTGCATAAACATGAAAGGAAAATAAGAATAAGGTTGTGGAAGAAACAATCCTGCAGATAAGGCCAATCATGTACTTTTATTCAATGTAAGCGCAAATATGTGAACAGGCACCTTAAAAACAGCTTTAACGCGATAAAATTCAGCTTAAAGGAAAGCGGATTTCAAATACATTGATGCCCTCGGCCGGACTTGAATAGATGATGTTACCCGAATGAAGAACTATGATCTCTTTTGCCAAAACCAGTCCTAATCCGAAACCAATTTTGCTCCGGCTGTTTTCTCCGCGAAAAAAATGGTTAAAGAGATATTTCTCCTCTTCCCTGGAAAGTGTTTTCCCGACATTGATGATGGATATATCCAGCGCATTATTCTCCGAGGAATCCAGCTCTATTTCTGCTTTGGCATTGCTGCTGTACGTTATGCAATTGGCCAACAGGTTTTGAAACGCCTGCCTGATCAGCATTTCGTTGATATTGAGCGTGAATTTCCCGGGGTCTGCTTCATCGGGAAAATAATTTACTTCAAAATGAAAGGAAGGATAAATGATATTCAATTCCTGTATACAATCAAAAATAAGCTCATCCATCCGCACGGGGTGTTTTTGAACAGGCTGCCCGGATTCAAATTTCGAGAGCTCCAGCAACACATTGATGATGTCTGCCAGGGATTTTGTTTTACTGATCTGCGTATCAAGCGCTTCTTTCATCACATCGTTTTCCGCGTTGTTTTTTATGATCTCCAGTTCAGAGACCAAAACCGCAACGGGGGTTTTTAGCTGGTGCGAAATATGATGAATGGAATGTTTCTGAAAAGCAAATGCTTCGTGGGTCCTTTTCAGCAGCTCATTGAATTTTTCATTCAGGTAATTGATCTCGTAGGTGGTGGTTCGTAGCTGGTTGGATAGCTTTGGCTCTTCCAATTTGTAGTTACCTAACAAACCGGCAAGCTCGGCAATAGGCTTGGAGATCCGTTTAGCCAAAAACAACGAGATCAGTATCACGGCTATGGTAATGGCAGCGAACACAGCAAACAATATATTACGCAGGTAAGAGAGCTTTGAATAGCCAAACTCATCATAAGCCTTGCTGATGCCGTAAAAATACTTGTCGTCCGACTTAAAGTAAATAGCTACTACATCGTATCGTCCCTCTTTCCGCTCGATCCAGTCATTACCGGAAGATAAACTATTGAGCAGGTTGGTAGAGTAGCTGATGGGCAGGTCATCAAGGCTGGAATAGATCAGCTTTTTATTGCTGTCGAAAATGAGCAGCTTTTCATCCAGCAAAGAATTAATCGTAAGCCTGTCTATCGCCTCCGTCAAATCATTGTCCGACTTCCCGATCTCAGCTATAAAATGAAGCGTTGAAATGATTTTATCTTTTTGCCGTTGCTGAAATTCCTCTTCGCGATAAGAGGAGAACAGGAGATAAATTACAAATAGAGCCACTGCTGTAAGCAGGGTTACGGTAGCGGAAAAATAAATAAGTATTTTGTTCCTTATCCTCATTCGGTTTCAAGATAGTATCCGTACCCAATTTTGGTTCTGATGGTATTCTTCCCAAATGGCTTGTCCAGCTTATTACGCAAAAAATTTACATATACTTCAATGGTGTTGGTATTGGCATCAAACGAAGTGCCCCATATTTCCCTCACCAGGTCATTTTTTGAAACCACTTCTCCTTTTTGCCCGCAAAGCTTCATTAACACCTGGTATTCTCTCCGCGTCAGGGTTATTTCTTGTCCCTGCCTGAAAACCTTTTTAGTTCCCGGCTGAATGACTATATCATCCACTGTCACCACCTCATTTGCTTTTGCGGCAGCGCCCTGGTTTTTGGTACGTTTTATAAGTGCGTTGATCCGTAATATCAATTCACGCAGGTAAAAAGGTTTGGTAAGATAATCATCCGCCCCGCAATCATACCCTTTCACTTTATCGTCTAATTCGCTGAAAGCCGTGAGCATTAAAACAGGTGTTTCCGTATTGAAATTCCTGAATGCTTTACATACCTCAAAGCCGTTTTTACCCGGCAGGTTTACATCCATCACCACACAATCAAAATGTTCTTTCTTTAAAATTCTTTCCGCCAGTAACCCGTCAAAAATGCCTTCGGCATTGATCCCGTCCGCTATCAATGCCCGGGTAATGTTTTTGCTCAGTGTTGCATCATCTTCTACTATCAATACTTTCATACATGCAATGTAATAAACTTATGAAAAATGTCAACTGTTATAGGGTTTCCAACCTTCGAGAGATTGGAAACCCTGTTTGCTCATTTTTTCTTCCGTCATTTCGGCCCCGCTTTCAGACTGTATTGATTTAAATGCATATTGTGACGCGGGAGAAACCTGCCTGCGGCAGGCAGTTCTGTTGATTAATAGTACAAAAGCCAGGCAGATTTACCTTCGGTGAGAGCAATTCTCCATCGCAAAAGCTGGATTAAACTATAGTATGAGGCAGTACCGGAATGTTCTATTTCACAACTTAATAAATAAAAAATTTGTGCAGTCAGATAGCTGCATGTATATTTGCAGTCAAATAGCTGCATAATGGATTTACGTAGAGATGTTTTCCAGGCAATAGCCGACCCTACCCGCCGGGCAATCCTTACCCTGCTGGCTATCCATGCCATGACGCCCGGCGCCATCGCCGCCCATTTTGATTCATCCAGGCAAACCATTTCCAAACATATACAAATACTTACCGAATGCGAGCTGCTGAAGCAGGAGCAAAACGGCAGGGAGATTTACTATCATTTCAATCCAAAAAAGATGAAAGAGATCGCTGACTTTATTGAACCTTTCCGCAACAGGTGGGACGATAAGTTTAACAAACTGGAAGCTGTAATGAAGCAATACAAAACAAAAAAATAAAGCATTATGGAACGAAAAACAAAAGTGCTTGCCGAAGATGGCAAACAGGATATACTCATCACCAGGGAATTTGAGCTGCCGGTTGAATTATTGTTTAAGGCTTACGTGGAGCCTGATATCGTTACCCAATGGATGGGCACAAAGGTATTGAGGCTGGAAAGCAGGCAATACGGCGGCTATGAATTTGAAACTGCTGATCCGCAGGGAAATATATTGTTCAGAGCGCATGGAACCATTCATGACATTGTCCCCGGCAAAAAAATAGTACGCACTTTTGAAATGGAAAATGCCGGTTTCGATGTGCAGATCGAGTTCCTGCAGTTTGAACCGCTCACCCCCGACACCAGCAAACTCACTATCCAAATGATCTTCCGTTCACCTGAGCTGAGAGATGCACAACTGAAGCTTCCGTTTGCGTATGGTATCAATATGGCACACAACAGGCTGCAGCAAATTGCAAACCAATTAAAATAACGGGTATGAGCAAACGAAACAATATCATTTACTGGATCGCTACCGGCTGGCTGGCGCTGGGAATGACCTCAACAGGCATTGTGCAATTAATAAAAATGAAGGAAGAAACAGAGATGATGCACCACTTAGGTTACCCGCTCTATTTCTTAACGATCTTGGGTATTTGGAAAATATTGGGTGCGATAGCTGTCCTGATCCCAAAATTACCGTTACTTAAGGAATGGGCCTATGCCGGTTTTTTCTTTGCTATGTCAGGAGCAATATTTTCACATGCAGCCGTTGGAGACAGCAGCAAGGATTTTTTTGGCCCGGTATTGCTGATCGTTCTTACGGTAGTGTCCTGGTATTTCAGGCCTGTGGATAGAAAAATGGGACCGGTTACGGGTTGAAGTTGGGTTTCAGGTTTTGGTATGAAGGTTGTTAAAGGTTTAATTCCCTGAAGGAAAGCTTATAAAAGGCGATCAATTTCAGTAGTTTTATAGAAAGTAAAAATATCATAGATAAAAGTACATCTGCATCATTAGGTGTTCTGCAGTGGAATCCTCATTTAATAAAAACAGCCACATGAATCCCAAAGTAGATTTTTATTTTGAGAATAATGAAAGATGGCAAAAAGAGATCAAACAGATGAGAGCCCTTGCGCTTGATTGCGGGCTTGATGAAGTATTGAAATGGGGCTGCCCCTGTTACCAATACAACGGCGCCAATGTTGTTTTGATACACGTGTTTAAAGCATATTGCGCTTTTCTCTTTTTCAAAGGTGCTTTATTGAAAGATACTGATGGCATATTGATTCAGCAAACAAAAAACGTGCAATCTGCAAGACAGATCCGTTTTACGGATGTAAAAGAAATCACGAAACAGAAAAAAATCCTGAAAGCATATATTTATGAGGCCATTGAAGTGGAAAAAGCGGGACTGAAAGTAAAGCTTAAGGATACGTCTGATTATGAAGTTCCGGAAGCATTCCAAAAAAAATTAGATAAAAGTGCAGCACTCACAAAAGCATTCAAGGCATTAACGCCCGGGAGGCAGAGAGCCTATCTTTTTTATTTTGCCCAACCCAAACAATCCCAAACCCGTGAAGCAAGGGTTGAAAAGTCCATACCGAAAATTATGAAAGGCAAAGGATTAAACGATTAAAGTACGCGTACCTCGTAAGCAACAGCATCGCATACAGCACTATCTTTATACTCATGAATAAAGCTTTTTATCAACTGGGAGCCAGAACACCTCAGGGCAAGCCAATTCCTTTTGCTTATTTTGAAGGAAAAGTGGTGCTTATTGTAAACACCGCTACCAAATGCGGGCTTGCGCCTCAGTTTGAGGGTCTGGAAGATTTGCATCAGCAGTACAAAAGCGAAGGACTTATAGTGCTGGGATTTCCATGCGACCAGTTTGCCGGGCAGGAACCTGAAACCAATGAAACAGTAGAACAGGTATGCAAGATCAATCACGGGGTTACTTTTCCACTCACAGAAAAATGTGATGTAAACGGGAAAGATACACACCCTGTGTTTAAATATCTTAAAAATAAGCTCGGCGGCTTTTTCGGCAGCAGGATCAAATGGAATTTTACCAAGTTCCTGATTGACCGTAAGGGAAACCCTTACAAGAGGTATGCACCGGTAAAATCACCGGCTTTTTTAGAAAAGGATATTAAGAAATTGTTAAGACACACAACATGAAAGCCAGCAACCAACTCAATGCTTCGCAGACCAAAGAGTTACTAAACATATTGCAGGTGCGTTTTGAAAAAAACAAGAACCGTCATAAGGGAATAGAATGGGTAAAAGTTCAGGCAAGACTGGAAGCCGGTCCGGGCAGGTTGTGGTCGCTGAATGAAATGGAAATGACCGGTGGTGAACCCGATGTTGTTGGTTTTGATAAGAAGACAGGCGAATATATTTTTTATGACTGTGCGGCCGAAACGCCCAAAGGTCGCAGAAGCATTTGCTATGACCCCGAAGCATTGGCATCCCGGAAAGAGCACAAGCCTGCGCACAGCGCTATCGGTATGGCAACCGAAATGGGCATTGCTATTTTAAGCGAAGCGCAATATCGTGAGCTGCAGCAACTGGGCGCGTTCGACCTGAAAACATCCAGTTGGATACTCACTCCCTCTCCTATCCGCCGGCTCGGTGGCGCTTTGTTTTGCGATAGACGCTACGATACGGTATTTACATATCACAACGGCGCGGAGTCGTATTATGGCGTAAGGGGATTCCGGGGAATGCTGAGCGTGTGAAGATTACATGCAGTTTGGCTATAGTGTTTCCAACCTTTTGAAGGTTGGAAACACTGTTTTCTCCTGTCACTGCGAGTTACTAATTAGGCGGCGCCTCCATCATTGCGCCGTGACAAGTTGCATTTGTTTGTCACAGCTTTCTGATTTGTAAGTATCCTAAGTCGGCTAAGTTATCAGCAAACGTATCAGGGCTCTGTTGCTGAATTCACAGTAGTACTAAAGCTTCATCAGAGCGTTCCGGGAAATTGCGGTAATCATTTCCCGGCGGCTTTTTGGTTACTTTTTTCCGCAAAAAAGTAACAGAAAAAAGCGGAGGGATTGTAGTTGAAAGGAAAACCGGGTTTGTGGAACAACAAATTGAAGTTCATAACCAGTTGATAAATAGCAAACTGGATGATATGTCATTGGCATACCGTTCACAAATTTTATTGATTAAAGGGATGTTGCCCGGGAAAAGCAGTCCCAACAGAATTGCTTTTATATGTACGAGCATTACTTCTCCTAACATGCGGCGGGGATCGCGATGACAGATAAGAAAATTGAGGTAACGAAAACTCCTGCATGCCACAACCGCAGGGTATAAGTGTATTTATCGTTAATTTTACAAATTTGTAATAGGCTTATTGCAGCATACAACTCATGATCATTAAAACCAACGCGGCAAGGATACTGGACAAGCTGAACATCCCCTATGAGCTCAGAACCTACAAAACAGACCTGGATGAGCACCAAAGCGCGGTTGATGTAGCCAAAGCCATTGGTATAGCGCCTGAAAAAATATACAAAACACTTGTGTTGAAGGGGCAGAAAGATCCGTATATAGTGGCAGTTATTCCCGGCAATGCGCAACTGGATCTAAAGAAAATCGCCAGGGCTTCGGGTAACAAAAACTGCGAAATGCTGCCCATGAAAGACCTGCAATCTGTAACAGGTTATATTCGCGGCGGTTGTTCCCCTATCGGGATGAAAAAGCAATTCCCTACTTATATGGAAGAGCTGTCGACACTGGAAGCAGCCATTGCAATAAGCGCCGGCAAAAGGGGCCTGCAAATCGTAATCAGCCCGGCCGACCTGGCTGGCGCTGTCGAAGTATCCTTCGCCGATCTGATACTGTGATTTGGAAGCTCAAAGACAAAATGAATAGAACGCAACCATCGCAGTATTTCCTTACTTTGTACTCAAAACACAGCCCATGCAATTTGGAAAAGTAGCCAATCCGGGAAAGGTTGATTTCACTTTGCCGAAAGATGCACCTGAAACCGCCGCACTTCTAAAATCATTCAAAAACAACAAACCCTTTGAAGTATATGTGGGTTGCGCCAAATGGAATCGCAGCGACCTGAAAGGTTTTTATCCCCGGGGCACGAAAGATGAGCTGGCTTATTATTCCACGCAATTCAACTGTATTGAGCTGAACGCCACTTTTTATAAAATGCCCGATTTTAAGCAGGTAGAAACCTGGAAAAATAAAACACCGGAAGGATTTAAATTTTTCCCTAAGCTTACAGATATTATTTCGCATTACCGCCGCCTCATCAATGTGCAGGAACCAATAGAAAATTTCTGCAATGCCGTAAGTGCCTTTGAAGAAAAGCTCGGCATGGCTTTTTTACAACTGCACGACAATTTCGCACCCAAAGATCTTGATCGCCTGAAATCCGTGCTGGAGAATTTCCCAAAAGAAATTCCACTGGCTGTAGAAGTACGCAATGAAGCCTGGTTCAGCGATAAAAAAATAAGCAGTACCTATGGCAACCTGTTGGAAAAGCTGGGTATGGCCAATATTATTGTAGATACTGCCGGGCGCAGGGATATGCTGCACATGCGCTTAACAACACCGCAGGCTTTTATCCGTTATGTGGGCGCCAATCATTCATCTGATATCCCCCGGCTGGATGACTGGATCACACGAATAGCCAAATGGCGCAAGGCAGGCCTTCAAAAATTATATTTTTTTGTACACCAGAATATTGAAAAAGAATCTCCCCTGCTGGCAGCTCATTTTATAAAAGAACTAAACCGGGTATTTAAGCTTGAATTGAAGATCCCCGATAAGCCCGGCGGACAATCATCTTTGTTTTAGGGCATTCATCAACACCTGAAAGAAAAGAAGAGTCAGTGCTGTTTCTGCATAAAACGCTTCCTTCAAATTGCGCCGCTCCTTCCGTTGCACATAAACGTGGGCAGGTCAAATCTTACATCAAATCATTATAAATAAACAATATCTTTAGCCTGGCACGTTTTATTAAAAGTCAATGTCAAAACAATGCAGGTATCATGTAACAGGCCTTTGCTTAACCGATCTCTCATCAAAACAATGATAGCCATGTCCATTTTAAGTATATTCGGCTGCTCTGATGGCCGGAATGTCCTGGAGACTACTTACAATAATGAAAAAGTCATACTAAGCAGTGTTGAAAGAAAAGGTTTTTCAACCAATAGCATTACCTATAGCGTAAAATTGGGCAGCAGGAAAAAAGTACCGCTGAATTATGAAACGGTTGATCTGTACGATCGTCCTTACAGCAACGACATTTTCGCCGATGCGCAGCACTACTTTTTTAGCGATACGCCGGCATATAAGAACGCGATAGACTTTGAAAGGAAAATCTCGCCCACCATGTTATACCTTTCTCCGGGTAAATACAGCAGGGAGGATTTTGAAGCGTATGCAGACTTTTTCAAAAACAAATGGCCCGATATTGTAGCAGAAATCAATAAAGAATGGACTTACCTGGACAAGCTGATCATTGGTATTGCATACGGAAACCGGGAAGATTTCACCCGATATTTTATGGGGCAACACGACAATATGCCGTATTATTTTGATATAAGTGTTGATGGTCAGGTCCTCTTTCACCGGGGAACACCGCAGGATAATACCGGCTTCGAATCATCCGGACTGGCAAACAAAGTGCAGATGCCTGGTAAAAAAATACTTTTCCGGGATACCTCTGTCTTCACTCCCGGAAAGCTCAGGGATTTTAAGGACAAACAGGGCAAATCGATGGAGGATTATTTCAGCATTGAATTAGCGAACGGGAAATAGTTGCCGTGATATACTCCCGCTTCAAAAACCTTTGATCCTGGTTAAAATTTCCTGGCTGTTACAGTACCATAACAATAACCCTGAGTTTAAACTGTTTCTTATTTACCCTAATCCCGTAACCTTATGGTAACCATCATCCCTCCCCAACCGGCATACAACAGGCTTACTATACCCGACAGCGGTCGCAAAGCCGGACAGTTTGAAGATTTTGTATTGAATACCTTATTTCCAGCCGGGCAATATACCCTGATAGAGCGGGGTGCCGATGTAAAACTGAAGGACAATACAACAGGTATGGAGTTTTACATTGTATGCATGCATCGCTACAGCCTGATCTCCAATAGTTTTAAGTTTTCGAAGGACGACAGCAGGGATTCCCGTAACCTCAAAAGCTACTTTTTTGTACTGGGCTTAGGCGGTTCTCCGCAGGCGCCCAGTGAAATATACCTGGCAAATTTCAAAGATTGCCCGTACATGCATCTATTTAAACGACATTTAAGGAGTAAAATAATAGCCGCCAATAAGCCTGTTTTTTCTGCAGCGCTTTGGAAGTACGAAACGCTCCCGGAAGTTCCACGAAAAAAAACAGCATAGTTCTTCCTGTTTTATTGCTATTGCAGATACCGGCATTGAATACAATCGGTATGGTTCGCCGGAAAGTCAAAAAAACCCCGAAAAGGCATTCGGGGTTTAGGACGGGGAATGATGAGACACTATAGAAACGGCTTTTTTATATAAATATTCTTTCAGGCTGTCTGGCCCTCCGGCTGCATCCACAAATTTTTTCTCCACAAAAAGCGTGATCACCTGCTTCACCAGTTCCGGCGGCAATTTCTTCCGCCCTCCCCCAGCTTTTCTCTTATTTTTCATAAATAAAACAAATATAAAACTATAATAATTAAAATTAAAAATAAATTTATAATTTTTATAAAAAAATTATTTTATTATAGTTAAATAATATAAATAGGCCATGGAGATGCCTGATGGTAGCCGGAACATGATATCCTTCAATTTCCCTGCTTTCCTGCGTGCTAAGCATGTTTGGAGTTTCAGGCTTAAATTTGCCATTTGAAT
The DNA here is from genome assembly GCA_019638615.1 of Chitinophagaceae bacterium. Taxonomy (GTDB): domain Bacteria; phylum Bacteroidota; class Bacteroidia; order Chitinophagales; family Chitinophagaceae; genus Agriterribacter. The sequence continues at coordinate 62,800 of JAHBTL010000014.1, forward strand.
TAATTACTACAGATATGAAAATTGAAGTACCGCACCGGTATACGAAGGAAGAAGCGCAGCAGAAAATAAAAGATCTGCTACAAGGACTGAAGGAACAATACAGCGACAAGATCAATAACATAGAAGAAAAATGGGAAGGCGATACCAATACTTTTCAACTGGGTGTTGGCCCGTTTTCTACTTCGGGCAACATACAGGTAAAGGACAAACAGGTAGACATTGAATTATCCATTCCCATGTTTGCAGGCATGTTTAAAGACCAGATCAAAAAGCTGATAGAAGAGCAGGCGAAGAAAGTACTGGAGTAAACCCGGGATGGGGATGATCTTCCCGCATTGTTGTTTCAGCATGTACGCTGCGCATCGGAAGGAAGAGCAATGCACAGCCGGGCGTGATAACAATCAGCAATATGCGTGATAAATGTCATTTTCAGGGTAAATAATTAAAAGTAGTTTCATAGCTTAAATTGTTTGCCATGAATCCAGTATTGCAATCGGAAATCCAGGAACTGATAGAAACGATCCACTATCGCCCCGCCGTTTCCATCTTCCTGCCTTTTAAGCCTGTAATTACCTCAAAAGAAATACTTGGGCAGCAGCTCAAAGCCTCCATGGAAGAAGTAGAGCACCACCTGCTAAAAGATTTCCCGGGCGAAGTGGCAATACTTGTCATGCAAAAGCTGCACGCCATTGTTGGAAATCTCAACTACTATACGCATAAAAAAAGCATCGCCATCTATGTATCGCCGGTGTTTGAAAAGATCCTGTACCTCGATATTGAGCTGGAGCCGAAAGTGGTGGTAGATGAGCTGTTCGGGATCAGGGACCTGCTGTACAGTAAAAAACAACCCAGGGATTACCTTGTACTATTAGTGAGCGGAAGAAATGAAAGGATTTACCTGGGTAATGATACGCACCTGTCGGCCATAGTATCTGCACCTTTAAGACCTGCCTACCTGCATACGAACGACATAACGGACTTTAGTAAAATGCCGGAACGCAAAAGAATAATGATGGAGAAATCCCTTCGCCATACAGATGCTTCGCTCGGCATTATCATTGATGCGTATAAATTACCCGTGTTTGTGATAGGGCAGGAAAAGATACTGGAACATTTTAAAAAAATTACGCGGCACAGCGCTTCTGCCATTGAATATATTGCAGGATACTATGAGGAGTCCTCTGTAGCAGAGCTCCAGGAACTGCTGGCGCCCCGTATCAACAATTGGGAAGAGATATTGCAACAGCGCCTGTTGCGTAAAATAGAAGAAGCCTCCCGCAAAAAAAAGCTGGTCGCAGGACTTGAAGAAACCTGGAAAGAAGTGATGAACGGTACAGGAAATTTCCTGGTCATGGAAAGAGATTTTTTACGCACTGCTGAAAAAACGAATGCCTTCCGCACCCTTCCTGCTCCTCCTCATTCTTACAGTAAGTTTTCGTATATCCATCATGCCATTGATGATATGATAGAGAAAGTGCTTCAGAATGGCGGGGATATAGAATTCGTGGATAATGGCATGCTGGATGCGTACGATGGCATCGTGCTGCTAAAATAGTAACTCAGAAATATGCTGCGCTATGGCGATGCAGCTGGCTGTCAGCCCATAGCTATCAGTCTCTGCGAGCCCTCTTTTGTGCTGCATTAAATTAAATTGAATTTTACGGCGGGAGAAGCAGTCCCAGCGAGGAATAACCATTATATACAAGAATTGCTTCTCTCCTACCACGGAAGATATCTGTCTCCCCTACGATCATTTATCCCTCAGCGGTATTTTGCAGATCCGTCGTCCAGAATATCCCGGAAAAGAACGGAAATTATAACTTCAAAATTTCTTAAGAATCAGGTCTCAGCTTTGTACGCAAATGAATACAATGAGGCTTTTGTTTTTCCCGGTTTTGATGATGCTGTCTTCTTTTGTTTTTGCCCAAACAAGCACCGTAACCATTTCTGGCATAATAAAAAGCAGGGCAGATAAATCGGGCGTAGCTTATGCAAGTGTGGTTGTGAACAATGCAAAGGATAGTGCATTCATCCAGGGAACCATCACCAATGAAGAAGGAAGGTTTTCAATGGCGGGTATTAAACCGGGCAATTATTTTTTGGAAGTATCCATGGCCGGGTATGAAAGCAACCAGCAGCCTTTGTTTATCGGGAGCCTCTCCCCTTTTTTAGATATTCCTGTAATTGAGCTGGAGGAAAAGGCAACGACCCTGCAGGGCATTACCATCATTGCAAAGCCCGGGGATATCAGCAGCAGGCTGGACAAAAAAACCTATTCGCTTTCGGATCATATCAGCCAGAGCGGGGGTTCTGTTTTACAGAGCATGCAAAACCTTCCGGGCGTTACCGTGCAGGATGGAAAGGTACAGTTGAGAGGCAATGATAAGGTGACTGTTTTGATCGATGGTAAACAAACCGCTTTAACAGGCTTTGGCAGTCAAACGGGGCTGGACAATATTCCCGCCTCGGCGATTGATAAAATCGAGATCATCAACAACCCCTCTTCAAAATACGATGCCAACGGCAATGCAGGGATCATCAATATCATCATGAAGAAGAACAGGCAAAGCGGATGGAATGGTAAAGCAGGGTTTTCTACAGGACTGGGTGCTTTGTGGGTGAGAAAAGAGAATCTGCCTACTATACGACCGCAATATACGCTCACGCCTAAAATCAATCCTTCCCTGTCGCTCAATTACCGGAAGAATAAAGTAAATGTTTTCCTGGATGCGGATAATTTATATACAAAAACGCTGAACAAAAATGAATTTGTAACACGTATATACGACGACGATGTAACAATTAAGTCACAGTTGAAACGGAACAGGAACACCAATTTTCTTACAACAAAAGCAGGCGTTGACTGGAATATCGATGAACAAAATACGCTGACGGTCTCCGGCTTATACGGCAGCGAAAAGATCATTGACCGCGGCGACCAGCCTTTTTTTAACGAAGATTTATCTCACCGGCTTCGTCTATGGCAATTCCTGGAAGATGAATTGAAAACCACTGTAATGGCTACGGCCGCCTACCAGCATAAGTTTAAAGAACCGGGGCATCTGCTGAATGCCGGTTTCAACTACACCTTTCACCGGGAAGATGAGAAATATTTTTATGATAATCATCTGCCGTCATCAAAAGGTACCGACGCTTTTAAATTAATATCCGATGAACAGGTATATGATTTCAATATAGATTATATAAGGCCTTTAAAATACGGTCGGGTTGAAACAGGTATCAAGCTTCGCGACAGGCGCATTCCTACCGATATGAATTTTATCCCGGGCGAAAATTCCGTACTGGATACTGATGCCGGCGGCTGGGCTACTTACAAAGAGCTGATCCCCGCAGTGTATGGCAACTATGTTTTTGAAAATGAAAAATGGGAAGCAGAACTGGGTCTGCGCATAGAGTACGTAAACATACAGTATGATGTGAATCCTGACCACAGCACTTACAAAAGCGATGGCTACCATTACACACAACCGTTTCCCAATCTGAGGTTAGCTTACAAATTAAATGACAACAACAAACTTTCGGTATTCTATAACCGGAGAGTAGACAGGCCGAATGAAGTAGACATCCGTATTTTCCCTAAATACGACGATGCCGAAATTATAAAAGTAGGCAACCCCGCTTTGCGTCCTCAGTTTACGAACAGCGTGGAACTGGGGTATAAGCACAATTTCAGCGGCAGTTACCTTTATGCCGCGTTGTATCACCGCTTTGCAGATGGTACGATCACAAGAATTTCAAGCATCGTTCCGGGAAGCACACTGGTATACGCCATATTTCAAAACGCGGGTAAAAGCTATAATACCGGACTGGAAGCCATCTGGAGCCAAAAAGTATCGGGCAGTTATTCTTTCAACATCAACGGCAATATTTACCGGAACCAGATCAACGCTTTTACAGTAGAGAATTTATATCCGCGACCCAATACTTTTTCCGCAGAGAAACAAACAGCGATCTCAGGAAATCTTAAGCTGAACAATACATTCCGTTTTTCAAAGGGCTGGGATGCGCAATTAACGGCAGTATACCTGGCTCCTGACATTATACCGCAAGGGAAGATATTATCAAGGTTCTCAATAGATGCGGGTCTGAAAAAATCCGTTCAGAAAGGAAAAGGAGAGCTATTCCTGAATGCAACAGACCTGCTCAACACAATGGTTATTAAAAAACAGATCCGGGGGATGGGATTCAGGTATACCAGCGATGATTATTATGAAACGCAGGTGGTCAGGTTGGGATACAGCTATAAATTTTAGTTCAGCAACTAACACCGGTATAAATGAAACATGCACGACGATTCTTTTTAATGGCAGTTGTAAGCCTGTTGACACATGTTCAGTTTGCCGCAGCGCAAGATAGTATCAACGTCAGGAGGAACGAAAGCAGTTTACCGGTGCCGGGCAACCGTGCTTATCAACTGAGCGCTGCCGCATGGATCATCCCTGCTGCATTGGTAGGGTATGGTACCGCAAGCCTGAGGGTAAATGAACTGAAGCAACTCAATGTTTCCACCAGGGACGAAATCAACGAGCATCAGCCGGCTCACATCAGTTTAGACAATTATACGCAATACGCGCCTGCTGTAATCGTATGTGGTTTAAACGCGGCGGGCATAAAAGGAAGACATAATTTTCGAGACAGAACGATCCTCTATGCCACCTCCCAGTTGATTTCCGCTGCGTTTGTAGTACCGCTAAAGCATATTGTACAGGAAGAACGGCCGGATGGCTCTAATAAACGATCGTTTCCATCAGGACATACAGCCACTGCATTTTCTTCCGCGCAGTTTATGTTCAGGGAATACAGGGGTTCGCATTTCTGGCTGAGCATTTCAGGATATTCCTTTGCCATATTCACAGGGGTTTACAGAACATTGAACGATAAACATTGGGTAGGCGATGTGATGGCAGGCGCAGGCTTCGGCATCCTGTCAACAGAGTTGGCTTACTGGTTGTTTCCCTGGATCAATGGCTTATTCACCGGGAAGGGCAAACCAGCTTCAACGATGATAATACCTGTTTATCAATATAAAAGTTTGGGCATCGGGCTGGTAAAAAATTTTTAACCCAATCATTTAAGCCATGTGGTTCTACTATGCGTTATTATCCGCTTTATTTGCCGCGCTTACCGCCATTTTTGCAAAGGTCGGCGTAGCCAATATCAGTTCCAATCTTGCCACGGGAATCAGGACTATCGTAATTCTTGTAATGGTATGGAGCATTGTGCTGGCGAACAATGAAACAAAAGGTTTCAGTTCATTAACAAAGCAAAATATTGTATTCCTTGTTTTATCGGGACTGGCAACCGGCTTGTCATGGTTATTCTATTTTAAAGCGCTGCAAACGGGCAAAGTATCAGAGATGGCGCCGGTAGATAAATTGAGCGTGGCCATTGCCATCATCCTGTCGGCCCTGTTTTTAAAAGAGGCGCTGACATTCAAAACCATCATCGGTGCCAGCCTGGTCATCGGAGGCACGCTGGTACTGGCTGCGAAATAATGAGGTCCAAAAATCCATTTGAGCAAAACGACTTTAATTGTTTTTCAAAGTGCCAAATACAAACATTCAGCAAAAGCCAGCAGGGTTGTCCACAGTCTTACAAAATAGCAGATTCTCAGCATTATTCACGGTTTTAGAATTATATGCAGGGCTTCCATTTCTTGTAAGGATTATTTTTATTATCTTGTTTGTAAAAGATATAGGTTTCAACTCTATTTATATTTTATCCTTTTCCTTTTGGGTATGCCGGCGGAGCGATATGCTAACTTATCAACCGCGCAGGAACCCGACTGAAAGTATAAAAACAGTTGTACTTGTTAAATTAAGTAAACCCTTAGACCCATAAGCCATAATGAACAAGAATATTGTCAGCAACTATTCAAAGCTCAAGGCCCCCCTGTTTCTTTTCCCAATATTTTTGTTGATTATAATTGTTTTATTCCTGCATAGGAACGATGCTTTAAGTGTTAATGGATATGTGCAAATTCAAAAGGATAACTTTCTTTTTATCAATCATCATTTAGCGCAATATCCAAATCTCCAACTTAATCTCACTCAATTGGGAGATGCTCTGATTCTTTTATCATTTTTAAGCATATTCATTGTGTATGCCCCAAAGATCTGGGAGGCTGTAATATCAGGTCTGCTGGTCTCTGTTCTCTTTTCAAGCTCACTGAAAAGCATGTTTGGAATACCGAGACCCGGGGAGCTGCTGGATAATAATAGTTTTACTATCATCGGAAGAAAAATGTCAGGATTTAGTAGTTGCCCTTCCGGGCACTCGATTACTATTTTTACTGTACTTACGGTGCTGCTTTTTGCATTTATGCCTCAAAAGCTAAAACATAAAATCATATGGTCTCTTTTCATAGTTATTACAGGGCTGATACTTGCATTTACAAGAGTAGGTGTAGGGGCACATTATCCCATTGATGTTATTACAGGTTCTATTATCGGGTATATTTCGGGGCTGGCAGGTATTTTTATCAGCCGGGAGTATAGAGCCTGGGCCTGGAGCAGCAACAAAAAATATTATTTGTTTTTTATTGTATTATTTCTGATTTGTAGTGTTATATTGGTCACTAGAATAGTGAATGAGCGCCTGGTCATATTTTATTTGTCTCTTACCAGCCTGGTTATTTCGCTATATAAAACTATTAGTGTTTATGCTAAAAATATTAAAAAATAAATTACAGATAACCCATTTTGCTTTATTGATGAGTTGTCTGAATTTTTTATTCTTTCATTTCCCGTTTTATTCCTTCGTCTTTAATAACCTCGATTATAAAAGTTTTAGCGGCATTATTGCTATTATAAGTTTAGTAATTTTAATGCTGGTTGCAAATGCTTTTGTTTTTTACCTGATATTTTTCCTCTCCCGTTTTATTGGAAAATTTTTACTGGTTTTATTCTTTATTATCAATGCAATTGCAGTTTACTTTATTAATACTTACAATGTTATAATAGATGAAAGCATGATTGGTAATGTAATCAATACCAATTATGAAGAGGCCAGCAGTTTCTTTTCAATTAAATTGATTTTATACATAATACTGCTTGGTGTTATTCCCGGCATTTACATCATTAAAGTGAAAATAATAAATGTAACATTGAAGAGATTTTTGATCACATCTTCTCTTACTTTATTATTTATCACCCTACTGGCATTTGCCAATTCGAGCCATTGGCTATGGATTGATAAAAATTCAAAACAATTAGGCGGGCTTGCAATGCCCTGGTGTTATTCCGTGAATATTTCACTTTATTATGTTCATCAGCACCAAAAAAATAAAAAAGAAATTTTATTACCCAACGCTACCATAAAAGACAGCGAGAAATCAGTTGTGGTTTTAGTCATAGGAGAATCCGCAAGAAAGCAAAACTTTTCTTTGTATGGTTACGGGAGAAATACGAATCCGCTGCTTTCCCAAACACAGAATGTATTTCATTTTGATGCTACTTCCTGCGCTACATACACCACCGCAGGCGTAAAATGTATTTTAGAGCATACCAATACCAATGATTTATATGAGATTTTGCCCAATTATTTAAATAGAAATAATGTAGAGGTTATTTGGAAAACCACAAACTGGGGAGAACCTCCGGTTCATGTTGAAAATTACCAAAACAAAGATGCCTTAATGCTAGATTGCAAAGGCGAAGGATGCAATTACGATGAGGTTCTTTTGAACGGGCTGAAAGAGCAAATTTTAGCCAGTAAAAAAAATAAAATACTGATCATATTACACACTAGCACTAGTCACGGGCCTACATACAGCAAGAAATATCCACCTCAATTTGAGATTTTTAACCCTGTTTGTAATAGCGTTGAATTGGGAAATTGTTCTCAACAGGAACTGACCAACGCTTATGACAATACTATTGTTTATACTGATTATATCTTGCACAATATAATTGAAGATTTAAAAGAATTAAAAGAATATAAAAGTGCAATGCTTTTTGTTTCAGACCATGGAGAATCTTTAGGCGAAAAAAATCTGTATATGCATGGCTTGCCTTTAAGTATTGCTCCTAAGGAACAATATGAGATCCCTTTTATTGTTTGGGTATCCGATAGTTCAAAACAACTCAAGCCTGATAAAATATTGTCTCAAAATCATGTATTTCATAGTGTTTTAAATTTTTTAAGCATACAAAGTCCAGTTTATGATGAGAAAATGAACATTTTTAAATAATGGACTAAAATCAGCGCCAGACAGCGTTTTACGGGTTGCTTATCTCAAAGGAATTTCAGTAACAAAGACAGGCATAGGGTTGTGAAGTTTGTATGCTTAGCTGTTGTGCTGCCCCGACTGCCGCCCAGGCGCTTCGGGGAACCTTTTTCTTATTGTCTTTTATTGATCCTGCCTTTAAACTTACTTACTCCATCCATGAATGCTTCCGCTACAATCCTTCCCGGGGGAAGGTGGGTAAGGTCGTAATTAAATACGGCATTCCTGATATTCTTGTATTCATGCCTTTGCCACACAACGCCGTCTACGGTAATCTGTACCATCATATTGCTTAGCCTGTTGGACACAACGCTTAGCTGTGTCCGATCAGTCACCAGTCTCGGATATAAGGAAAAAGCATACCTGGCTACGGCAGTATCTCTTTCAAAACCCGGAACAGCTTTAAAGCTGAGCATTTCCCCGCTGCCGCAATCGCTTTCAAAAGCATGAATAAGATTATCCTTCATATCAAACATACGCAGGTAACCATCCCCGTTCCTCGGTTGTGCCCAGAATTGCAGCCCGTTGCCGGCAGTATCAACCAGGTAGAGAGAGTATTTGCCCGCAGCCAGGCGGATGGTATCGGTATAGAGCGTTATCGAATCCAACTGCGATGCTGTTTTTTGGAAAACGGTATCCAGCTTATCGTTGACAAGAAAAATGCTGTTGTCTTTTGGCTTATTATTGGTAAGCAATCGCAATACAAATTCGGAAGGAAATTTTTCGGGGGTAGTAAAGCTGGTTTTCATTTCATTATCGCCCGTCCAGGCATCTTTTTTACCGTTGGGTTGGGTAAGCGTTACGCTGAACGTATTCAGGCCATCCTGCTCCTGTATGTCTCCGGGCAATGCTATTTCAGCTACCTGGTTAAAAGGAAGGCGCCCTTTCCAGTGAAATGTTTTGGCAGGAAAGCCTTCGGTGCCATATACGATCCTGAGTGAACGAAGCGGGTCGGCTCCCAGGTTCCTGAACGATATGCGTGGGGTAGCACTGGCAGGGTTCAGCCGGAAAAAACGCTGCTCATCACTCGGCACCATAATGGCTTCCACCGCCACGTCTGTTTTTTGCCGGGGCGCAGAATAATGGAATAAATAAGCTGAAATATTCTCGACAGCCTGTATATTAGCTGTAGCGGTGTATGGCTCCATTTGCAAAGACACTTCATGCCTGCCTGGTTTTGTAAATACATCCAATATATCCGGCTGCTGCAAATCACCGGGACACCAGTAGGCACGGTCGTATATCCAGGTGCCGCCCTGTGGGTACAGGGGATTATCGCCACAGGCTTTCCACATATCCCGCCGGTCAACCGTATTTCCGTCCAGCTTTATTTCGCGCCAGCGGCTGCAAAACTCACTGCACCCACGTGGCCTGTCCATACCATGCCCGGTATGCTGAATACGTATGCGGCTCAGGGTGGCGACCGGAGCAGACTCGTAGCTTACCGGTAACAGGTGTTCTTCAATCTTCTCATTAGGATCGCCGTATTTATAGCCTTTATTCCAGAGGGGTACAATACCCAGCGGTGTAACCACCGGCGGCCCGGACAGTATCTCAAAATCTATTGTCAGCGCCCAGCCCACCGTATTGTCTTCGTAACCGGTATGTACATATACAACCTCCACGCTGTCCCGCAGGTAAGGTGCAAAATCGCTGACATCTACCTGCCATTTCCAGCTCCACCCTTTATTGTAGATGCTGCCATAGGGCGTAAGCATCCTGCCCAGCTCGTAATTAAGTGCTTTACCGTTTACACCTCCTTTCCGGCGCAATACAATATGATCCAGATAGTCCCAATGTGCGGTGTTCAGGCTGTCGGGGCTTCCCAGGGTAACGTGCATGGTCACCTTACGGATAGGATACCTGGCTTCAGGAAACACACCCCAGGCCGGATAAGGATTTTCTCCTTTGGCGGGATCGCAAATGATGGTAGCGCGGTTGTGCGTAAACACATGGCTTACCACAGGCTTTTGTGCCAGCGCTATCGTAGCTGTAATAGTACATAGCAGGGATAGTATATACCTTAATTTCATCAGCGGTACAATAATGTTTAAGAAGCCGTATAAAGATATGGTATTGGAATGGTTTGATGCAGCAATAATATATGAAAAACGCATAACAACGCACTATTCTGTATGCAGGTCCTTTACAGGATTTGCGGTTGCCGCCCTTAATGTTTGGGAAATAATTGTTGTTAACCCTATGCAAAGCAAAAAAGCAAAGCATAGTACTGCTGAAAATAAGCTGTCGCCGGTTCTTACAACAAAATTCTGGAGAAAAAGGTGCCCTGCCAGAAAACCAAGCGGAACCGCTATAAAGCCTGCAATAAAAATCAGCTTTATAAACCTGCGGGATAACATGCTTACAAGCTGTTTTTCTGTTGCCCCGATAATTTTCCGTATGCTGATCTCTTTACGTTTTACCTGCACGGTATAAGTGACTAAGCCCAGCAGCGATACTGTAGCTGTCTGATCATCGGCGCGCTGCAGATCTTCATCCAGCCATGAAGGCTGTACAGTAATACCGTGAAAAGAGGTTTGCAACGTTGCAACCACTTTCTGAGCGATCGCCTGCCTGTCTACATTGTTGCCGACTGAAATGTATAAAAAATTACAGGCATCCAGCGATGTTCTGAAAGCAAGCGGGGATACAGGAAACCCGGGGCTTTCATAATTGAAATTTTTCAGCACGCCGGTAATCCGCATTTGTGTTGTACCACTGGTTTTTATAAGCTGCCCTACAGCTTTTGCATAATCTCTAAATCCTAAGCCAATAGCAGCCTGCTCATTGATAAGGATATCTTCAATGGCGGATGCTGTTGCTTTTGACTGGAAATTGCCACCGGCTAAGACTTTTAATTGCATGGTAGGAATGAAATCCGGGTCGACAAAATAATATTGCAGCTTTTGTATCGGGCGCACTATATGGGCTGATATCCGGGGTCATCATTCGGCTGGCATTGTTCGCGGTGCTTTATACCGGTATCTGTATTATCGTCAACTGGCTCCATTCAAAATGTCCAAAAGAAATACATTTAAATATTTTTCTCTTTCGCTGGCATTTGTCCTGGTTTTCCTGCCGGTAATTGTTGCTATAGCCAAATTAAGCAGGAATGTATTTTAGGTGAAACAACCATTATTAAGGCAACCTTATATATCATTCTCTTCCTCCTTTCTCCGGGTTGTAAAATAACCCGGCGTAACACCATAATTTTTTTTGAAAGCCGTAATAAAATGCTGTACATATTCATAGCCGCAGTATGCCGCTATTTCGCTTATCGTTAATTCATTTTCCTGTAAAAGTTCATTCGCTTTTTGCATACGCAATGCATGCAGGTATCCGAAAACGGTATTACCAAACAGTGCCTTGAACCCTCTTTTTAGTTTAAAATCATTAATGCCTACTTTATGCGCCAGGTCAATCAGCGAACAGGGGTTGGCAATATTCTCCTCCAAAATTTCTTTTGCATGATACAGCCGCTCCATATCAGCTTTTTTTATTTTAGTATGTCTGCCATTGCTTGCATGTTGATGTTGCTCTAATTGAAGGGACAGGAGCTCCAGTATCTTTGATTCAAAATAAATTTTCTTTAAACTTCCTTTTTTCTGCGTTTGCAGAAGCTGGTGTACGCATTGATTCATGGCGGCATCCGCATAGGCCGGATGCTTATACAATTGAGCGGTTTTGCCGGAAGCAAGCTGCTGCCTGAAATGATGCAGTAAATGATCATCATCACCGGTTATTCTTTGAAAATTTTTTTCAGATATATGGATTTCCAGCTTGTCATTTATTTCATCGCTTATATCTGCCCTAAAGCTTGCCCTGAATACAGGCGTATATATCAGGTTGTGCTGCTTCCCCGAAAAAGACAGAGATTGGCCGCTATCGTATAAAAATGTATTGCTTTTACCTGAAAGATTAAAATACATCACTACACTGCCGGCAGGATCTTCATCTGTAATTTCAATATCCTCTTTAAGCCGCACTTTGCCATGCCTTATAGAAAAACCATCAAACTCCCACTCATCAAAATCGGCTTGCATGGCAGGATGATTCAACACATAGCTGCGTTCCTTTAAAGAACTTTTTCCAGGCGCGTTCTGTGAGCTTTTTTGAAAAAGGAGTGTTTCATTAAACGCTCCTGTTGATAACCGTATGCTCATGAGATAATCCGTTTAGCGTAATTAAAAATCCCTTTGTGGTATAATCTTCAAATGGGAGGCAAATAGTTTTGCAAAAAGTTCCTATGGAGAGATTATGCTTTTTACATGCCCGTAATAATTACAAATATAACTGATGTTCAGGTCGCTGTTTGTGTATATGGTTGTCATGGTTCTGTCAAATTTCAATATGAATGCCCGGGCGCAACAAAAAGCTGTGGATACGATGCAGGGAAAAGAGCTTGAGCAAGTGGTCATTACCGCTACAAAAACTACCAGGAAGATAAAGGATATACCCGCGCCGGTTACTGTGATAAAAGGTTCAGCTATTGAAAAAATGGGATCATTACGATTGAATGAAGTGCTTTCCGAATTAACAGGCGTACAGATTGTAAGAAGCACCGAAGGAAACCTGGGTGTTCAGATGCAGGGATTGAACAGTGAATACATACTGATACTGATTGATGGTGAACCGCTCATTGGCCGCGTCAACAATGTATTAGACCTCACCCGTATCACGGTTAATAATATCGAGCGTATAGAAATTATAAAAGGCCCGTCTTCTTCTTTGTTTGGAAGCGAAGCATTGGGCGGTGTGATCAATATCATCACTAAAAGCGGCGCTGTTGATAAATTTCATGGTTATGCACAGGCGGTTTATCGCAAATACAACGTGCTTGATATAAGTGCAGAAGCCGGTGAGCAGAAAAAGAAAGCCGGCTGGTATTTGTTTGCCGACCGCCAGCATGGCAATGGTTATTTTGCCAAAGGAAGCACTGATGCTGTTACAAAAACAGTTGCTCCTTACACGACCTATACTTTCAATGGCAAGTTTTCCCTCCAGCTTAATGCCAGGCAAAAATTGAGCGTCAGCAGTAAGTATTATGATGAAAGGCAATCCAACAGGGCGATAATACTTAATGCATCTGCGGGCAATCGCATAGCATCGCAATGGCAGTACCGTAAAGATCTCAGCATTACACCGGCTTATACTTATACCATATCAGAAAAGCAAAAGCTACAGTTACATAATTACACAACCTTGTTCAGCAGCGCTACCCTGTTTCGGCATGAGAATAACAATGAGCTTTATTCGGATACCCGTTTCAGGCAATTATTTAACCGCATAGAAGCGCAATATGATTATAAGCCTGGTCAGAAACATTTACTCACGATTGGTATTGGCGACGCTATAGAAACAGTAAAAGCATCTGATTATATAGACGGGAATTATTTTAACCAGCTCTATATTTTCGGGCAGGATCAGTTCCAGCTTATCAAAGATGTGAGTATTATAGCCGGTTTCCGATACGACAAGCATAACCAATACAGAGACCGGTTCAGCCCGAAGCTTGCCGCTGAATGGAAAGTGACTCCGCAGCTTGGTCTTTATACCAACATTGCAGGAGGCTATAAAGCGCCCACGTTCGAGCAGTTGCTGCTCAACTTCACCAACCCTACGGTTGGCTATACCGTGCTGGGAACAAATGCCGCCAAACAGGGATTAAAAGCGTTAACAGATGAAGGACAGATACAAACGGTGCTCATTGAGCCGGGAGATAATCATTTGAAAGCGGAAAGCTCCGTAGCGATCAATGCGGGTGCAAAATACAATCCCGTTAACGGTCTCTGGTTTTCGCTCAATATCTTTCGCAATAATATCCGCAACCTCATTGACTTTAATACCATCGCCATTAAAACGAACCGGAGCAGCGTGTACAGCTATTTCAACCACAACCGGGTATTTACACAGGGGCTGGAGCTTCAGGCTGATCATACCATCGCGCCCGGACTTTCGGTTTCAGCAGGGTATCAATACCTGGTGGCAAAAGATAAAGATGTATTGGAACAAATTAAAAAAGGCGAGATGTATTACCGGGATGCGGCAACACAAACTGATCATAAGGTTACCGCATCCATGTATGGCGGGCTATACAACCGTTCAAAACACAGTGGTAATATGAAGCTTGAATACAGTAATGCACCTTATAAGTTTGACGTATCCCTCCGGTGCATCTATCGTGGGCGTTATGGCTCGGGGGCAGATGTGAATGGTAATTTGATATTAGATGACAAGAGAGAATATGCCCCGGGCTATGTCTTGCTGAACCTTACTGTACGTAAAAAAATCAGATCCTTTATACTGGAAGCAGGATGCAATAACCTCACCGGTACAATAAATGAGCTGGATACATCCATTATACCCTTTAACTGGTTTGCAGGGACATCTGTAAAATTTTAATAATAACCATTAAAACAATACAAAAAATGAAAAGAAGTCTGTTCAGTTTTTTAGTTCCCGGAATTGCATTTGCTTTAGTATTCAGCACCGGTTGCAAAAAAGATCATGATGATCCCAAACCGGTAAGTCCGGATGTAAAAACAAAGATTGACCTCAATGCCAGCGTCCATACTGCTTATTTCAATCTTACCACAGGAGAGGAAGTTGCAGTTACCGATGCCTCCACCAACAAATGGGATGTGGCATTCGATGGCGTGGATGAGAACATTTATATGACAGCCAATCCGCTAGGCGGTGGCGCACAAATAGTGTCTGCTGCGTTTGAAGCGCTTACTGAAGCGCCTGCAGACGGCTATCTTTCCGGTGATGCCGCATTTGCAGATTTTACCACATGGGCTAATTATACAGGAGCTACCACGCAGCCGCTGCACGCCGTGCTCCCCAAAGCAGGTATTACCATTGTTATTAAAACGCCGGCAGGTAAATATGCCAAGATCCAGCTACTGGGCTTTTACCAGGGAAATCCTGATACTTCCACGCCGCAATTCGCTGATTTTTCAACAAGGCCTGCTTACGGTTATTACAGTATAAAGTATACTATACAAACCGACGGAAGCCGGAAATTTTAGAATGAATTTTTCTCTATAAAATACGATAACCGGATACCAATGTTCAAAGAATTCCGCCTTGTAAGAATGTCCTTATTATGGACAATGACAGCCATTTTAATGTGCCTGCACGAGACCTACGATGTAACCAATATCATGTTCGGGATAGATGTAAAGATGCCTGGTGCAGATGGTACTGTTCCTGCTATAAAGCATGTGCTTCGCCTTATATTTGATATTGGCTCTATGCTTATAGCAGTATTGATCTTATATACGCAACCTAAATGGCTGCGTTGGACATTGCTGGTATGGGCAGCCGTTGTAGTTCCTGCCAATATACTGCACCTGATTGAAGTAAGAAAGGAAAACCCTTCTCATTATTCTCAAATAGGCATAATGGTACTGGAACTAATGATCAGTATTTTCTTATGCATTGATCATTATAAGTGGGTGAAGGAACCGAATGGCAAATAGTGTACGTGCGGCGTATGCTTTTACCTCTTCTTCGTCAGCCAACCCATATATATAGATGATTGAAAAAAGCGCAGTAGCGGTTCAAACCCTGCTGCTGCGCATAATTCAGACAATCTTTGTTCCGAAACCTGCTACCAGTAAATCCTTGTGCCCGGTTTCACTTAACAGCCTGGGTAAATGGTCTACAAAGTAATGATAGTTGGGTATCCACGTTTCTACAAACTGATCATAGCCTGCAGCTCTTTCGTTTTCAAATATTTCTACTTTGCGCATTCTGTAAGAATATTGTTTGCTGTTTATGATCCCAGGTTTATTTTGTTATCAGTTTCCACCTTTTATGCCTGTGTTTGAAAAAATATTTTGCCTACCACGAAATAACTCCGCCCCGGTGCAGCAACAGTCATAAAACTGTAATTTATCTTCATCCGCTATTATCACCATCCAAATTCGTTGATTATAATTCTGATTGCGTTGACGGCATAGTGCAACGCTATTGCAATTTTGTCGCAATTTAATTTTATCTGTAATCATTCTATATAATGAGAGAGGCGACTACCTTCAACAAATTATTTTTACTTGTCATTTTAAGTTGTTTAAGCATATTTTCTTATGCCCAACAACCTGCAGGAAGTATTTCCGGCTATGTGTATGATGTTTCGGGTAACCCCGTTGTAAAAGCCTCTGTTTCCATTCAGGCACTGAACCTGAACGGGCTTACAGACCCATCGGGTCGGTTTTACTTTTCTTCCGTAGTACCCGGAGAATATGTATTGAACATATCAGCCATCGGCTATGAAAACCACGCTAAAAATATTACGGTACATGCTGGTCAGGAATGTAAAGTTACCTGCGTATGCGAGGAAAACAGCGTTACGCTGGAACAGGTTACCATAACAGCCGAAAAACGGGAAGAACAGTTGCAGGATGTGCCACTTGCCGTATCCGCTATCAGTTCAAAAAAGATACAGGATTATCGTATCTGGTCGGTAAAAGACCTGACTTCCATTGCTCCCAATCTCTATGTGGTAAATGGAGGCAGCGACCAGCCCCTGTATTCCATCCGTGGTATTTTTCCCTCTTCATTAGACCCCTCCGTAGCAGTTTATATAGACGGCGTGCTTCAGTATGATGCAGGAACTACCATGAGCCAGTTTTACGATGCCGAACGGATAGAGGTATTGAGAGGCCCGCAGGGTACGCTGTACGGTCGTAATGCAATGGCAGGTGTAATCAATGTCATAACCAAAAAGCCGGGCAACCGTACCACGGGCTTTGCTGAAGCCTCTTTCGGGAACTATAACTCACAACGATATACCGCAGGAATAAAGACACCTATTGTGAAAGATAAGCTGTTTGCAGGCGTGTCGGGTTTTTATAATAAATCTAATGGATATTTTACCAATACGTTTGACAACAGCAGGTTTGACAAAAACCACAGCTATGGCGGTAACCTGTACCTGCGTTACCTGCCGTCAGACAAATGGAGTTTTACCCTGAACGGTAAGGCACAGCAATCTTCCAATGATGGAGCGTTCCCTTATGCTTTGGATGACCAGCTTGCTTTGGCAACCCCGTATGAAACATCGCAGAATGCCACAGGAGAGGAACGCCGGAATTTTTACAATGCTTCGCTGAATATACAGCACTACGGGAAGTATGTTGATATTACCAGCGTTTCAGCCTATCAATATGTGAACAGGTTTATCCATAACGGCTATTGGGATGGCGACTGGACAGCGTATGATGTGTTAGGCGTGAAATACTTCGGAACACCCAAAGACAATTATGCCGCTACCTTTACGCAGGAACTCCGTTTGAGCAGTCCGGCTGACAGTAAATCCCCGTTGAAGTGGACAGCAGGCGCATTCTACATGAACCATCCCGATAAGGAAAATGCAGTAACCATTATGGGTGCGGATGCGGCGGTCATCCTGCAAGACCCTTATGCCCCTTACGAACTGCATACACCGGCAAAATTGGATAATTCAGGGCTTGCCCTTTTCGGACAGGCGACTTATTCCATTACGCCTAAACTGAACATCACCGCAGGATTGCGGTATGATTGGGAAACCAAAGTATTCCATACCGAAACCAATATGATAAAAGAGGGCTTCCCTGTTACGCCTGTTGTGCCGCAAACACGTATGGAGGGCAAGTACAGAGCCTTTTCACCCAAGTTGAATATTGCCTATAAGCTAACTTCCGAAGCACTTTTATATGCCACTTATTCCAAAGGATTTCGGGCAGGGGGATTGAATAACCGAACCTTAGACCCAAACTATTATGCCTATGACCCGGAATACAGCAACAATTATGAAATAGGAGCTAAAACCACCTGGTTTGATAACCGCATGAGTGCCAACCTGACCGCATTTTACATTGACTGGCGGGATATGCAGGCTGCGGCATTTGAACAGTCCACGGCTTCCATCGTGGTACAGAATGCCGGAAACGCTACCAGTAAAGGTGTAGAACTGGAACTGGCTGCCCGCCCGTTCAAAGGGATGCAGGTAGATTATAACTTAGGCTATACGCATGGCAGGTACAGCCGTTTGACGCAGCCTGACCAAACCACAGGTACGGAAAAAGACCTGAAAGGCAACCAGCTTATTATGCAGCCTGTGGTAACTTCCATGCTTGCCGCACAGTATTCACATCCGTTGTTCAAAGGCTTTGAGGGAATGGTACGGGGCGAATGGAACTATTTAGGGAAACAGTATTTTGACCTTGAAAACTCGATTAAGCAAGACCCGTATTCGCTTTTCAATGTCAGGGCAGGCGTTACCAGCCGGAATGTGGATGTGATATTTTGGGCAAGGAACATCTTTAACGAAAAGTATCTTTCCTATGCCTATTCTTCCGGTTCAAAAATGGCGATGATAGGTATTCCCGCAACGTATGGCATCACGTTAACAGGCAAGTTCTAACCCTTTTTCCAATTGATATTAATATGGCACTTAAAATAGATAATCTATCCAAAAAATACAGCAATGGCGTACAGGCTTTGAGCCATGTAACGCTTACCATCAGTAAAGGCATGTTCGGGTTGCTCGGTCAGAACGGAGCAGGTAAATCCACGTTGATGCGTACCATTGCCACGTTGCAGGAAGCAGACAGTGGCACAGTAACATTTGGTAATATAAATGTGCTGAAAGAACCTACACGATTAAGAGAGGTGTTGGGCTATCTTCCGCAGGAATTTGGCGTATATCCAAGCCTGACCTCACAAGAATTGCTTTCCCAAATCGCCGATTTGAAAGGCATCACCCATAAAGCGGAAAGAAAAGAAACAGTGGATTACCTGCTGCAAAAGGTAAACCTCTACGAAGTACGCAAAAAGAAAATCGGTACATATTCCGGTGGGATGAAGCAACGGTTTGGTATTGCACAGGCATTGCTCGGCAATCCCGAACTGATTATAGTAGATGAACCCACCGCCGGGCTTGACCCTTTGGAACGCAATCGCTTTTACAACCTGTTAAGTGAAATCGGGGAAAATACGGTGGTTATCCTTTCCACGCATATTGTGGAGGATGTAAGCACATTGTGCAACGACATGGCTATCATCGGCGAGGGAAAAGTATTGCTGACCGGAAAGCCCTCTGAAATTGAACAATCGCTTGGTGGCAAACTATGGGAAGCACAGATTGACCGGAATGAGCTATCGCATTACCGGGAGCAGTTTGATATTATTTCCACAAGGTTCCACCTCGGAAAGATGTTGGTTACGGTGGTCAGCAATGAAATCCCCAACGGGAAATTCATCGAAAAATCCCCAACGTTGGAGGATGCGTATTTCAACCAGCTTTTTCAATCGCAACCCGCCCTAATCCATTCGTAAACCCTTATGAGCAACCATATTTTTTCCAATGAACTCATTTACCGGGTAAAACGTCCGCTAACCTGGGTATTTGCCCTGATGCTGCTTGCACAGGGGGCTACGTATTCCCGCTCCACCTATGACCTTATTGTCAATGATGGTGTATGGGTCAACGCCGCAGGCATTACCCATATCAATATTGCAGGCGTTGGTTTCCTGTTGTTCGTTATCGTGGCTATCATTACCGGAACGGTCATTTTCAAAGACATTGAGTACCGTATGGCGGGCATTATTTACACAAAGCCCGTCAATGAAAAACAATATTTCCTTAAAAAGTTTTTAGCGGCATATACCATTAATACATTGCTTAGTGTGGCATACGTTATCGGTATTGTGCTGACACCGTGGTTGGGGGCTTCTGCGAACCAAATAACCGGCCCGGTGCTTTGGGGGCAGACCTTGCAGGCGTTTTTGCTTTTTATGCTACCTAACCTTTTCCTGCTCACGGGTATCAGCATTTCGCTGGTAGTGCTGTTCAGGAATATGGCAGCAAGCTATGTGGGACTTTTTGTAGTAATGATATTGTTCCTGATTGCCGAAAGCACAAGGGAGAGCAGTGTACACCTGGATATTATCCTCTTACTTGACCCTTTTGCCTACGGCATTACCCGTGAAGTGGTGGATGCCATGAGCGTGCCGGACAAGAATGCCGCTTATTTTCCCCTTACCGATACCCTCATCATAAACAGGGTAATATGGCTTACCATTGCTTTGGCGCTTTTTGCATTTTCTTACCGGCGTTTCAGCTTTAAGCGGTTTATTATGACTTCCGCCAAAA
The DNA here is from genome assembly GCA_019638615.1 of Chitinophagaceae bacterium. Lineage (GTDB taxonomy): Bacteria > Bacteroidota > Bacteroidia > Chitinophagales > Chitinophagaceae > Agriterribacter. The sequence continues at coordinate 83,190 of JAHBTL010000014.1, forward strand.
AGGAAAAGAATAAGCCGTTGGACGAGCCTGAAACATTACCACTTACTGCATTACATAAGCCACAGGCAACATTGAGTTTTTCGCAGGGTACTATGCTGGCAAAAGTATTCCGGCTGTCATGGATAGAATTTAAAGGGCTTGTCCGTCCTGTCAATTTCAGGATTATACTTGGGGTTATCATGGCATTGTTCCTTTGCTACCACGTACTCTGGTCGGAAAAATATTATATCGAAACACCGCAGCTACCGCTTACCTACCTGATGACGGTAGCAAGGCAACCGCTCGGTCTGTACCTGATTATTTTCTTTACTGTCTGGTCTATTGAACTATTGTTCAAAGACAGAACGGTAGGTCTATGGCAGGTTAAGGATGCCTTGCCTGTTCCGGTATGGGTAACATTGCTTTCCCGTTTCTTCGCAATGGCCTGGGTGGCGTTTGTTTGTTCCGTATGCCTTTTAGTGATAGGCGTATTGGTACAGTTGGGCAGAGGGTTTACCGGCATTGATTGGTCATTGTACCTGCAAGACCTGTTTGGCATACGGTTGGGCTGGTTCAATTATATGATGATTGTGGCATTGGCATTCTTTGTCGGGGCTGTTACCAACAATCGTTTTGCCGCACATGGGATAGCGGTCGGTATTATGCTGTTTGAAGTAGTTGCTAACATCACGGCTACGGTAGAACAACTCCGCTTACTATATATTTATGTTCCGGGTTTGGAGGATTATTCGGAGATGAACGGCTATGGTATTTTTGCCGTATCTGCTCCGTGGTATGCCCTGATGTGGGGAGTACTTGCTATCAGTTTCCTGTTGCTGTCCGTTTGGCTATGGAACAGGGGAACGGAAAAACCACTGCTTGCCCGCCTTACTTCATCGGGAAAAAGGCTGTCATTACCCTTTAAGCTGGTTTTAGGCATAAGCCTTGTGAGTTTCTTCGTTTTGCAATCTTTTATCAAGACCAATGTAAATACCGTCAATGAGTTCCGAACCAAAGTTGAGGATTATGCTTTCAAAGCGGATTACGAGAAAAAATACAAATGGCTGGAGCATCGTCCGCAACCGAAATACACAGCGATTGACCTTTCCGTAGATTTATACCCGGAGCAACGGAAAGCAGATTATACAGCATCCATAGAACTTTCCAATTTTACCGAAACGGCTATTGATACACTGTACCTGAATGTAAAGGATTTTGCAATCATCAAATCCATTACGGCAGGAGGTAAAGCCCTGTCCCTGCTTGAAGTGGATAAAACACACCGCCTGTTCAAATGTGCGTTTGCCGAACCGTTGCAGGCAGGGCAAAACACAAAATTGGATATAGCTGCTACGATAGAATACAAGGGCTTTACCCAAAAAGACCCGCAACCCGATCTGGTATTTAACGGCAGCTTTCTGGGCAGGGATATTGTTCCGGTCTTTGGCTATGATGCAGATAAGGAATTAACGGAAAACCGGGAAAGGGATAAATTAGGTTTGGAAAAACTCAACTCCCGCATGGAGCAGGTTACCGATGCCAAAGCATTGACTGAAATAGCGGGAATGCCCGATGCTGCATGGATAAACGGTCGTATAACGGTAAGCACATCGGTTGGACAGCTTCCCATCGCCACGGGCTTATTGCAACGCAGGTGGGAGGAAAACGGCAGGAACTTCGCCACCTACACCATTCCTGACAATACGCCTTTTGACTGGCGTGTAGGTTCTGCAAATTATGCTGTCCATCCTTTTGATATGACGGACAGCATCAAAGGTCAGGTTTATTACCATCCCGCTCATTCATGGAATATCGGTGCGATTGCGGATGCAACGGGCAATACGTTAGAATATTTGAAGCCTATATTAGGACAATATCCATATCCAACCCTGCAAATTGCTGAAATTCCGTACTACAATAATGAGTTTTACGCATCGCACAGCCTGATTGCCATTCCAGAAAAACACGGCTGGACGGCTGATTTGAAACGGAAAAATGATGAAGCATATATTGCCTATATCATGGTACGTGAAATTGCCCGGCAAATGATTGGACAAAAAGTGAAGATAGCCAATGTGCAGGGAGCAGGGATATTCCAATATGCTTTGCCGGATTATTACGCCATTCAATATGTTCGCCAAAAATATGGGGAGCAGCCTTATACCGAGTTGCTGCAACGTAAGATAAGCGACTATAAAAAAGAACGGGGTGCAGAAGCTAACCAGGAACCGGCATTGGTCTATACAGATGGAGCAGAATATGTGGAAAGGGATAAAGGCGGTGTGGTTTTCTGTCGTCTGAAAGAGCGGGCAGGAAAACTGGACGATATGCTAAAGAGCTTCTTTGAGCAGGCTTCCGAAAGCGGAAATACCGTTACCGGAAAAGAATTGGTAGATTATTTGAAAAATCATTTGCCTGCGGAAGTTCAGGAACAAATAAAAACAGATTTTGAAGAAGTGAACCCGTTGGATTAAAGCGGGTTTATTTTAATTTTCTGTCAGGAAAAGTATAAGCTCTTTTGCATTGGTATATTGTTTATTTTTTGTTCCTGGTTTTATTTTCTATCATTTTCAAACTTTCTAAATAATTTTTTTCTGCTTCGCTCAATGTTTTTTGCTGATACTTTTTGTATTCCGTTGTTGCTTTTTCTACGGCTTTTTCGTTTAAATAATTTTTTGCGATAGTTACGTCTTTTAAATACGGACGGTTTCCCGGAAATGTCATCAAGCCCATAAATTCCTTTTCGGCATCGGCACGGTTGAAAATAACTTCGGCAGCCGTTTGTCCGTGAACGGCATAGTGGATTTTGTTCTGCACTTTTTTGAAAAATGCAACCGAAACATCTGCCTTTGGGTTGTAATCAATACTGGTGGCATAAATATCCAACACCTGGCGGTAAAATACTTTTTCGGAAGCGCGGATGTCACGTATGCGTTGCAAGAGTTCCTTCCAATAGCCACCGCCACCCAGATTTTTCAGGCGTTCATCGTCCATTGTAAAACCTTTTCGGATATATTCGTTCAGGCGTTTGGTTGCCCAAATTCTGAATTGCGTAGCTACTTTTGAATTTACACGATAACCAAGAGAAATAATCATATCAAGGTTATAGTGCTTCGTGTCGTATTTTTTGCCGTCTGTAGCAGTTCGTAAGAATTTCTTACTAACTGAATTTTCCTGCAATTCTCCCTCTGAAAATATATTTTTAATGTGTTGTGTTATACCCGGACGCTCTACTCCGAAAAGCACGGCTATCTGGTCTTGCGTAAGCCAAACCGTTTCTTCTTCCAAACGAACATCTACCGAAATGTTCTGGTCTTCGGTTTTGAACAGGATAAATTCCGAATTGCTTTGAGGTGTTTTATCTTCCATATTTTTTGTTCTGTTTATTATACCGATTTACGTTATGCGCTAAAAGATATTTCTTTTGAACTTCTGCTTCCTTTTCGTTCGGTTTATTAATATTATAGCTTCTATATTGCATATGCCCTTCCATACCTCCGCAAAGTTGCAAAAAAAATATGCAGATTAAACGAAAAATAAGCGACTATAAAAAAGAACGGGATGCAGAAGCCAACCAGGAACCGGCATTGGTCTATACGGATGGGGCTGAATACGTGGAAAGGGATAAAGGCGGTGTGGTTTTCTGTCGTCTGAAAGAGCGGACAGGAAAACTGGACGATATGCTAAAGACTTACTTTGAGCAGGCTTCTGAAAGCGGGAATGCCGTTACCGGAAAAGCATTGGTGGATTATCTGAAAAACCATTTGCCTGTTGAAATTCAGGAACAGATAAAAACAGATTTTGAAGAAGTGAACCCGCTTGATTAAAGCGGGTTTATTTCAACTCAAATTATGTAGCGGTTCGTTGCTTATTCCTTCTTTTTGTTAGGAACTTTTCAACCATTGGAATAACAAGCTTACTTTCTTTAAAGTCAGTTGATGAGAAAATGGATTCAAAAAAATGTTCGTCCTGCATTTTGTTTCAATATTGGTAAGATGGTTGGATAGCATTACCACTAACAGTTTCGGCTTCGTTATTCATTCAGTTTGAAATTGTATAAATTATCAGCGTTACAAGTGTTATACACCAGTGCCTGTGCCGTTCCTGTTATTGCCCCGAACACTAACGGCTTTTTCATAGTAGGTATGACAGCGGTTGTAAATACTATTGTCATTGCAAAACCAAATCCCGCTATAAGTCCGATACGCAGTGCTTCCGCAAAAGAATTTGTATTTGTCAGTTTTAATAAAATCGAAATGGCAACACTTGTTACAAAACAGGAAATCAACGGAACAACGTAGTAAATGTTGGTTTCTTTCCAATTGTCGGGCCGCTTAAAGCCCATCGCTTCTTCCCATTTTTTGCCAAAGGCAAACTGCCTGTGCCATATGCCGCAAAAAGCACAATACACAACAGTTCCAACAGCAACCGCTAACCAATTTATTTCTGATAACATACCCATATCTATGATTATTTAGCTGATTTCATTGCTTTCACTTTTTTGATTTTCGTGTCCGCCAAAAACTTTTGATATTCTTTTGTTTCCATTCCATAAAGTGCAATTTTTCCTTCACTGTTACTATGAATGCCAAAACCATAAGTTTTTGTCAAAGGTGAAGCTCGGAAGCAAGGTTGTCCTTTTGAGAAAAATTGTTCTCTGGCTTGCTTGTGTTCTGCCTTAGTCAAGTCGTTTCTGTCAGCAAATACCTGAAAGAAAATATCGTCTGAAGTGTATTGGTAAGGATTTTTAGCAATCAGTTCGTATTGCAGTTCTGCTACCGTCTTTTTGTCTTTTGTTGGCGGTTTTATACCGCAGTCCACTTTAGTGTCTTCCGCAACTTCGATAAAAGTGTCAAAATAGTTTGTCGTATATACTTTCATATTTCTGTCGTTTTATGGACGGTCTTTTTTAAGCTGACCGCTAACGGTGTTGGCAGTAGTTTTTCTTAATGTTTGTACCATAGTTTATCAAAAAGTTTTGGGCAAATTTTCTTCATACTTTCTGGGTTTTCTTCTTGCCAAGTAAATTCAAATTGAGGATATTGTCCTTCTTTCGTTTTAAAATTGTCGTTGTCAATATAGTCGTATAAGTCTTTTCCTGTCTTTTGCTTGAATGCTTCGAGTGCAACATACCAAAAACTTTCAAAGTCATACATTTCTAAGTTTTTATCTATTTCATTGATTAAATTGTCAGGATTTTGTTTGGCTTGGTAGTAAGTATTTTTACCTCTTGAAATAACCCAATTTCTGAAATATTCAAAGCCATCGTCAGAACAACCGCCATTCATTATATATCCTGCACACCACATATCAGAGTTGTAAGTATCATATAGAAGTTTGTCAGTCCTTAGACGAAAACCAATCATTTGTTTAGGTGTTAAGTTTCCAATTTCTTTTTTTAAAAATTGTTCTTGGTCGTCTTGGTTCGAAGTATTTCTAAGAGATTTGTCAATAATAGCCCAATATAAATCTTCGTCTAACATTTCCGCTGTCTTTTCAAGTTGAGTTGTGTCAAAATTTGCAGCATTATACTCTGTTTGTTTTGGTGTTTCTTTTTTACCAAATAATTTGTCAAATAGTCCCATTTTATTATTGTCTTTTGTTGAGCAACTTAAAAGAGTCAAGGTTAATATTGCGAAGGTGAAGTGTTTCATAAAATTACTGCCAACATTCAAATAGATGCAACAAAATTACACAAATAACCCGATTGCATTTGGATTGGTGTAATGATAATGATGAAACAGGTTTGCCTATCCTTTCAGCTCACTTGGCAAAACGCCAAATTTACGTTTGAAAGCAGCAGCAAAATGTTGTGAATGCTTATAACCAACTTGGTCGGCTACTTCGCTTACAAACAATTTTTCGTCTAACAGCAGTTGCCGTGCTTTTTCCATTTGCAAATCTCTTACATAGCCAAATACCGTAGTTCCGAACAATTCTTTAAAACCGCTTTTTAGTTTGGTTTGGTTAATGCCTATTATTTTGGCAAGGTCAATGATTGTGCAAGGTGTTTGATAATTCCTTTCAATGTACAATCTTGCCTCGTGCAGACATTCTATATCTCGTGGATTTAATTTTGTAGCGATTACAGGATTATTTTTAAGTGCCTGCATTTGCAACAAAAAAAGTTCGGCAGTTTTTGTTTCCAGATACAACTGTTGCAGAGAACCTTTAAAAATAGTATTATTTATCTCGCTGATACATTGGAACATTGCAGGCAGTATAGGGCGTTTGGGAGCTATCCTGTATTCCTGTTTGCATAAGCTGTTGAATAGCGTATCAGCGTAAGGCTCATCTTCATCAATTACCTTTTCTAAAAATGATTGCTGAACAGCCAATTCCAAAAATTCATAATCCTGCCTTGCTTCAATACAACCTGTTTCCGATTGTTCTTTGTCCTGAAAGTAGGCACTGTAAGTATGAACAGAAGATGAAACAGGTGTATGTTTTTTTGTACCGAAATTATTTTTTAATGCAAAATGCGTTACATAAAACGAATTATAAAAATCTATGGAATAGCTACTTTCTGTTTCGGCTGATTGTTTTCCACGTATTAAATGGAAATGATGTAACGATACATCGTTCAATTCCATTGAAACGGTATCATCTCTAAAAACGGTGGTGCTTTCCAATAACTGCGGGCTGAAAAAATCATTTTCCACACACACGGTATTTGCTCCCAATTGCATCTCATACCCCATACTAATACTTCTTTTCACGGCTTTAATACTTCCTTATGCGTTACTTTTCACACAAGGTTTATAAAGAACTTTGCCAATGCAAAATACTGATTACAAAGGTACATTATTTAGAATGGAAATAAATTGGATATGTCATTAAAAAGCACTGATAAGCATCAAAATAGCCCAAATCATACAGCAGATAGTACAAAGCTGATGAGTACAAAAGCATTAACCCGATTGCTATCGCCTGTAAAAAATTACCTGATAGCAGGGTGTATATTAGCTTTCCTGGGTTCGGCTTTAGGTTTAGCCCCTTATATAGCCATTGCAGAAATAGCAAAGCTGATTTTTAAAAATCCCGATACATCTTCCCAAACAATATGGTTATGGGTAGGCATTGGAATAGTAGGAGCATTTCTTCGTTTGGTTTTATTGTTCTTTTCTTCACGGGTAGGACACGTTGCCGATGCTGAAATCCTGCATAAAATCCGTGTCCGTATCGTACGGCATTTAGGGACGATGCCTTTAGGTTGGTTCAGGGCAAAAGGTTCGGGCGTGATTAAAAAAGTAATGACTACCGACCTGGAGGAAATGCACCAGCTCATCGCCCACTCGCTTCGTGAAATGATAGGTGCGGTAACGGCAATTGCCGTTAGTATTGGTTATTTATGGGTAGTAAACTGGCAGATGACATTGATTAGCGTTGCCGTATTGCTGACAATGTACGTCAGTTTCAGGATAGCGATGCGTTCCGTAACAACCCATATGAACAGGCTGATAAATGCCGAAACCAAAATAAGCACATCAGCCGTAGAATATGCAGACGGCATTACGGTCGTAAAAACATTTGGCGTAGGTGGCAGACTGTTGTCCCGATTTGATAATGCCGTGAAAGAACATACCAACGCTTTTAAAATTTGGGTATCGGAAACGCAATACAGTTCCGCCATTTCACGAATGTTCGCTTCGGAAGTAACCTTATTGGGCGTTCTGACCATTACAGGTTTAGGATTTATCAGCAACGGTACACTTACTGTTCCCGACTTTCTGCCGTTCCTTATTGTGGGTATTGGTTTGCCTACCGCCATTGTTCCTGCCATACACGGCTCACAGGGATTGCGAAAAGGGAGGTTGTCCGCATCAAACATTGAAACAGTATTGTTGCAGGACGTGATACCCGAAAGCAATAATTCGCAAGAACCGCAGGAATATTCCGTTGCCTTTCATAAGGTATCGTTTGCCTATTCAGAAAATAATGACGTAATCAAAGATATTAGTTTTGAATGTCCGCAGGGAACGGTAACGGCATTGGTCGGCAGGTCGGGTTCGGGAAAATCAACCCTAACCCATTTGTTGCCCCGATTTTATGACGTTCGGCAAGGCAGTATTACCATTGGTGGTATTGACATCAGGCAAATGAGTTCCGAAAAGCTATTGGGCAGTATGTCGTTGGTGTTTCAGGATATTGTTTTGCTTCGTGATACCGTTCGGGAAAATATCCGCATTGCCAACCCCGATGCTACGGACGAAGACATCATAAAAGCGACCAAATCAGCCTACATACACGAAGTGATTGAACAGCTTCCGCAGGGATATGATACGGTATTGGGAACAGGCAACATTGGATTATCGGGTGGCGAACAGCAACGGCTAACCATTGCAAGGGCTATGCTGTCCGATGCCCCTATTGTGGTATTAGACGAAGCGACCGCATCGCTCGACCCTGACAATGAAGTGTTGGTGCAACGGGCTTTGAGTTCGCTTGTGAAAAATAAAACGGTCATAATGATTGCCCACCGCCTATATACCATAAGCAATGCACATCAGATTATCGTATTGCAAGAGGGTACAATAGCCGAGAAAGGAACACATCAGCAATTACTTAACAACCAATCGCTTTACGCTACAATGTGGGAAGCACAGGTTATTCAATGTTGATTTTTATTTGGGTGTGTAAGGCGAATGCAACAAAAAACGGTTGATATATTTTTGTAATTTTGTGGTTTACAAAGGTTAGCTTATGGCAAAGAATAAAAAAATAGAAGTACGGGGCATTGATATTGTTTTGTACGAAGACAATAAAGAGGATTTTATTTCGCTGACCGACATAGCAAGATTTAAAAATCCTGCCGAACCTAAAGATGTGGTTAAAAATTGGATGCGTTCCCGTGCTACCATTGAATTTCTTGGTTTATGGGAGCAATTGAACAACCCCGATTTTAAAGGGGTCGAATTCGACCCCCTTTTGTACGAAGCAGGGAGCAACTCGTTTACACTTTCCCCGTCCAAATGGGTTGAAACTGTAAACGCTAAAGGAGTAGTGTCCAAATTGGGTAAAAACGGTGGAACTTTTGCACACAAAGACATCGCTTTTGAGTTTGCTTCGTGGGTTTCTGCCAGTTTCAAATTGTATCTCATCAAGGAATTTCAACGCTTAAAAGAAGATGAAAACAACCGTCTGAAATTAGAATGGAATTTGCAACGCACCATTTCAAAAATCAATTACCAAATCCATACAGACGCTATCAAAGCAAATCTTATCCCGAAAGAAATTACCAGACAACAGGCAAGTTTTGTCTATGCCAATGAGGCCGATTTACTGAATGTTGCCCTTTTCGGAATTACAGCAAAAGAGTGGAGAGAAAATAATCCCGACCAAAAAGGGAACATCAGAGATTATGCAACCTTAGAACAATTGGTTGTTTTGAGCAATATGGAAAGCATCAACGCTTTATTGATACAGCAAGGTTTATCGCAAAGCAAACGGCTTATCCAACTCAACAAAGTAGCCATTACGCAAATGAAATCATTGATTGAAAACAGTGCGGTTAAAAAGTTGAAATAGCAACAAACCGCTACAAGCATTTACTAAAAGGCTTTCCACTGCAATCCCTCACGCAAACCGAAACGCAGAAACAATACAGTTTAAAGATTTGAGATTTTGTGTTGTCGTTAATCGAACAAGTTATTTTATTTTCAAAAAGGCAACAAAAATATTGCATATTTGAAAATTCTATTTACCTTTGCGTATGGAAAAGGTTTTTAAAGCACTTGCCGACAAACAACGTTTGAAATTATTGGACAGCTTAAATGCCAATAATGGACAAACTTTATCGGCATTATGCGAAAACGCAACGATGACCAGACAGGCAATAACACGGCATCTTTCTGTTTTAGAGAAAGCAAATTTGGTTGTAACTGTTTGGGTAGGCAGAGAAAAGTTGCACTATATAAATCCAATTCCATTACAACAAGTATATGACAGGTGGTTGAAAAATTTTGACCAAAACCATATACAGACATTATTAACGCTTAAAGAAAATTTAGAAACAAAAAACAAGTAATATTATGGCAACGGAAAAACCAGATTTTGTGTATGTTTTGTTTATTAAAACGACACCAGAAGAGCTTTTTAAAGCACTATTAGACCCTGAGATGACCAAACAATTTTGGGGAAGAACTCGTAATGTTTCAGATTGGAAAGTCGGTTCAACTTGGGAACATCAAGACTATGACAACAGTTCAACAGTTGATGTTAGAGGAACGGTAGTCGAGTTTGAGGAAAACAAAAAACTCGTTTTGACGTGGGCAAATCCGCAAGACGAAAACAATCAATCGGAAGTAACATTTGAGATTATTCCTTTTATGGGAAGTGTTCAGCTAAAAGTTACCCATAAAAATTTGTCTGATGAAGCTCGACCAATGGTTTCTATGGGTTGGTCAGCAATTTTGTCCAGCTTAAAATCATTGCTCGAAACAGGTGAACCTCTTGCTTCCACAACAAGACGTTGGAAAGGTTAAAAAAACAACAAATCAAGCCCCGAAAAAAACGGGGCTTTTTCTTTTATCCCCTAACATACTTCCTTTCACGGCTGTTTTACTTCCTTATGCGTTACTTTGCACACAAGTCTTATCAGGAACTTTGCAAGCGTAAATGTAATGCAGGAAAAATATGATAAGACGACTTTATAAATTATTCCCGAATAAATCGGTTATTGTAAGATTAACCGTACTTCACGTTTTCCGTGCTTTGTTAGAGGGCATATTGTTGGGCGTACTTGTGCCGATACTCAACTGTTTGTTGCAACCGCAACCCGATTTTCAAAGCATAAAAATTTGGTTAATCATTGGTGGCATAGGATTTTTATGTTACCTGGTTTTGACGGTTATTTCTTCGCCTATTGGTTTTGGTGCAAGTATGAAATTGGCAGAACAATTACGAAATGACGTAATGAACCGTGTTACACGGCTTCCGTTAGGTTGGTTTACATCGGACAAAAAAGCAAAATTAGCCCGAATAATCACGGCTGATACAGGTTTGATTGCACAATTGGCTGTAACCATTGGAGCACCTGCCATTATAGCGGTATTAGTACCTTCCACCATTATTGTTGTTACCTTTTTCATCAATTGGAAAATAGCTGTATTGTTTTTAGCCGTTATGCCTGTTGCCCTTGTTGTATTGCGTTGGACAGGGAATATAGCAGCAGAAGCTGCCATAAAATTAGAAGAAGCCGCTACCAATATTGCAGGAAAAGCCATTGAATTAGGACAGGCACAAACCGTACTTCGTGCAGCAGGAAAAGGAACGGAGGGAACGGTACAGTTACAGCAAACGCTTGACAAGCACCGCATTGTTTACCGCAAAGGCTTAAAACGCTCCACCTTGCCCGATTTGACCTATACAGGCGTTGTGATAGCAGGGTTTGTAGCTGTTATTTTATCGGTTACATTTTTGTTTATCCATCAGTCGGTTTCTATTCCCGAAGCCATAGTATTGTTCATTTTGGCAGTGCGTTTTTTAGAACCATTAGCCTATCTGATAGAACTGAACGGAGCTTTAAGGGCAATGGACAACGCCATAAACCGAGTACAGGAACTATTGCAAACCCCAACTTTGCCAATGGCAAAATACCCTGTTACCGACATAAAAAACGCATCTATCCAAATAGAAAATATCACGTTCGCTTACGGTCAAAATCCTGTTATCGAAAATGTATCTTTCCATTGTCCGCAGGGAAGTACCACCGCTTTAATCGGTGCATCGGGTTCGGGGAAAACAACCTTAATCCGTTTGATTGCCCGATTTTATGACGTAAACAATGGAGCAATAAAAATAGGCGGAACGGACATCAGGCAGTTGGATTACAATACAATGATGAACGACATTGCTATTATTTTTCAGGACGTTTATTTGTTTGATACCACCATAAAAGAAAACCTGTTGATTGCCAAGCCCGATGCCACAGAAGCCGAACTAAAAGAAGCCGCCACAGCCGCACAGCTTGATGAAATGTTGGAACGTCTGCCCAATGGTTGGAACACAAAAACAGGCGAAAGCGGTTTACAGCTTTCGGGTGGCGAACGTCAACGGGTATCCATAGCAAGAGCGTTTTTGAAAAAGGCTCGTATCATATTGATAGACGAAGCAGCTTCAGCCCTTGACCCCGAAAACGAACAGGCAATCAGCAAAGCCATTGCCAACATCGCCAGTGATAAAAACAGGACTGTAATCATCATTGCACACCGTCCGGCTACTATACAATCTGCCAATCAGGTTATTGTATTGGATAAAGGCAAGGTAGTTGAAAACGGCAGTCCACAGGATTTATTGAACCAAAACGGACACTACGCTAAATTTCTGCAACAACATCAGCAACGCAAGGAGTGGAAAGTAGAGGGATGAATATAAAGAGAGGAAAACAGGAACAATTGCCTATCCCCTCAACTCACTTGGCAAAAAGCCAAACCGTTTCTTAAACGCTGCGGTAAAGTGATGCGGGTTTTTATATCCCACGTGATCGGTTCTTTATTAAAAACGGTTCTTTAGAAAAATGTTTAATGCTGCTGCGGGTGATCCGTAAAACAGATAAGCGGGAGGTTTTGATTAAGAATACCCAAGCCTCCCGCTTTATACCTGTTTTGTTGCTACTCCTCAAACACTTCAATTTGATGAGGGTCGCCCTGGGTGGTAACAACAGGTGATACACTTGCAGTATTGGTTGCCGGCTCGTAAGTGTAAATGCCAACGCCCGACGTACTTGCTATACCGAAAAGTACTTTGTTTTCAAACAATCCTACCGAAGCTGCCTGACCACCTGAATAGGGGATATTCAGTTTCGTGATTTTTTGGTTGATAATGTCTATTTTAAAAGAGCCATAGGTTCTGTCGTTCACATAATCGGGCGGATTGCTTGCCAGTGCATAGATGTTGCCGGTAGCATATACCATACCTTTTCCTGCATAGCGAAAACGTTGCAGGTAATCAATTTTGTTTCCGGGAATATCGGTAATGTTATAATCTGAAGTATTGAAAAAATAAGTGGGGTCAAAACTTGTCTGACCATTTTTGATGCGTAAAAAGCCTGCTTTTTGACCAGCTACGAAACCATAAGAAGCCACACAATAAACATAAAGATCTCCGTTTTCATCAAAGAACAGGGACTTTTGTTCGTTCATGCTCCCTGCACTTGTACTGCGGTTGTCTGTTACAGAAATGATAGAGGAAGTATTGTCAACATCAATAATTAATATCTGAACGGGGTAATTGCTTGAATATCCGTTGGATGTTTGCCTGCACGCAACGTATAACTTTCCATTCCTGACAGCCATTATGCTTGGATCCGGGTTAGCATCTCCCAAGCCATAAGAGGTAAGGTCTATGGTATTCAGCGTTTCCATGGTTGTAGGGTTAAACACCAGTATTTTCCCCTTCTTATATAAAGATAGATAAGCCCTACTATCGCTCTCTACAACGGCACAAAGCGGAACCGAAGAAGCCGGAGCCGTCAAGCTGCCGGCTTCCGCAAGTGTGCCATCTGTTTGCCGGGTATATTTTTTTACAACATCCTCATAATTTTGGGGCATTACAAATACGTCGTTTTTATGTAAAGTAACATAGGCGTACTGAACTGTTTGCCTCGCTTTGCTGTTGGTATAACTGCCTACATTTAAATCCTTCATCGTACCTACGTACCCGATGATGGGACTGGCTGATGCAATGTTAACGCCTATCAGGAATTTATCCAGGCTGGGGCCTGAACCGCCGCCATCATCATTTTTTTTGCATGATGAAAAAATGGCGGTAGCTGCTGCAATGGCGATTATTGCCATACATTTTATTTTCATAATTTTTGTTTTTATTTTATTGATGAATTAATTTTTTTGCCGAGTAATAAATACCGGAGTTTTATTCTGAATGTTCTGCCGGGTAATGGCTGGTTAAAATTATTTATCACACGTTCATCTGTAACATTATTGGCTTCCGCAGCTATAACGTATCGCTTGTTTTTAAAGGACTGCTCAAGGCTGAACGTATGCGTAAGGAAAGACGGAATAATATAATCGTCATACACACTTACATTAAACCCATAATTGTATTGTGCACAATAGCCGCCTTCATAAAGCAGCTTTGTTTTGCTATTGCTGCCCAATAAATCATACCATGAATATTCCACACTCCAGTTGCTGAAAAACTTCGGTGTATTGGGTATATCTAATTTGTACGTAGGATTGGCTACGTTTTGTGTGCCGGGCAAATATCTGTTGGCGTCTTTTAATTTTTGATAAGTGATATTGAAACTGGCATACAGGTCTTTGGTTATATCATATTTTATTTCAAAATCGGCTCCGTAAATGCGGGCTTTGGCAAAGTTTACATACCCGGTTGTTAAGCCGTTGCCGGCCAACTGTATCAGGTTGTTTACGATCATGTAGAAAGCATTGGCTTCCATTTGCAGCCGTTTTTCTTTTGCATTGGTTTTATCATATACCAATCCAACATTATTGTTATAGGCAATTTCAGGTTTCAGCAAAATAGAAGGCGTGATTAAAACACCATCGCCAAACAGCTCTTCATTAGCAGGCAACCGAAAAGCCCTTTCATGGCTGGCTTTCAGCATGAATGCTTTAGTTAAGTTGTAACGAACTCCGGCGTTGTACCCCAATTCCGATAACGTATTATTTACTTTATCCGGCGGCGCCTGCAGGTAGATATTGGTATTGTAACCTCCTGTTTTATTGTAATAATGTTTCAATGCAGCAGAGAAAAGCAGCTTGTCATCTTCCAGGCGGGCTTCCAGTGTCAGTCCCGTAATGGTATTCATAAGGTTACCGGGATAGTTGTAAATATTTTTTCCGGCATAAGCATTGGCTACATCATCTTTGGGGTCAAGATAACCGTAACGGAGTGTGTTGTTAAGGTTAAGTGTAAATATGCTGTCTAATACATAATTAAAATTTACCTGGTGGCGAAATTCTGTTTGCTTTGTTATGGTAAAATTCGGACCATGCCCTAATTCGCCTTCCCCGTATAAACTTGGAAACGGATTATTGTTCCAATCATACATGTATCGTGAGGTATCAATAAAATTTACCTTGACGGCTCCAAATACGCCATGATAGTTAAGTGATAATTTATTGTTTAAAAGACCTTTCTTCTTTAAGTTTAACAATCCTACAGCGGTAGTACCCTCTACTTGTATATGCCGGATATTTTGCTGGATACCCTGCAATTGTTTATGAATATTCAGGTATGCTCCTTCTATTTCTACTTCGTCAAACCACAGTTTATGAAAGCTGATATTTCCTCCGGCAAGCAGCGATTTGAATGTATCGTGATCCCGTTTAATTTTCAATCCCGGCTGGTAAGGCGATTCCATGATATAATTGTTATCGCTGCTGTTGGTAAAAATGCCTGCGCCGGCTTCAATACCGCTTTTGTCAAAGCTCTTTTTAAGAATTAACCCGGTATTTATTGTGTTGTAAGACTGATAAGAAGCGGTTGCATCTATGTAACTTACATCTCTGTGCCGTAATACCACATTTACTGCACTGCCCAATCCATCGCCGCCAAGCCATGCAGGTATCGCTCCTTTGTAAATTTCTATGCGTTCAATGATCTGAAGCGGCAAATCATCAATGCCCAAACTACCATCAGGTGTGTTGAGCGGATTTCCGTCAATATAAACCTGTACTCTTTTTCCTTCCAGTCCGCGAACAGATATCCTTGTATCGCTGCCTACGCCGCCGGTTCTTCTTATTTGCACACCGGTCTGTCTTGCCAATAATTCTGTAAGATTGGTTGCCCTGTTTTCAATTTGCTTAGCCGAAAGAATGGTTACAGGCATTACATTGCTGCGCACTTTATTGGCTTCTGCCTGTTCTTCTGTCTGCCCCCTTACGATCACTTCGCCCAACTGCCCGGCAGACGGCTCCAACCGGATGTCCACACTGGAACTTTGGATAATGCCGGTATAGTTGCGGTAGCTGATATGTTGTACTACGATTTTATCCCCAACCTTTGCTTTCGGTAGCTTAAAGCTGCCGGTTTCATCGGTCATGGTGCCGGTTTTGCCGGAGGTAACGGAGGCTCCGACGATGGGATCGGTATTTGTTGCATCCCTTACCGTGCCCTTAACCTGTGCCATTGCCGTACAGGCAACAGCACAAAGTGAAATCATAAAAAGCAGCCGGATAGACAGGTGTTTGCTTAGATGATATTTTTCTTTAGTTACACATGTTTTTTTCATTGCGTGCAAAATTGCACACAAGACATTTTGGCTTCGTTATGCGAAAAGCTATATTTTTTATGCAAAAAGCCCAATATTCGGCTTGTTCCCGCAGTTTTGATAACTGCTTTTTTAGGCAACTGTTATCAACCTTTCACAAACTTCAATGGCGAAACGCCAAACCGTCTTTTGAAAGCCAGGGAGAAATTTGCCACATTGCTGTACCCGAGGTAGTCGCTAAGTTCCGAAACATTCATCTGGCCGGACAGCAGCAGTTCCTTGGCTTTTTCCATTTTTACCTCAGCAATTAAACCGAATACGGATACGCCAAAAACTTCTTTAAATCCTTTTTTCAGTGAAGTAATATTTGTGCCTACCATGCCGGCCAGTTCGGAGAGCGACAACGGGGCTTCAAGATTTTGCAGAGCGATATCTTTGGCATGGTGCAGCTTCTCCACGGCATCATGCCTCAACAGGCAGGAGGTGGAGCAACGATGAGCCTGCAACTGCTCCAACTGCATCAGGAACAGATCCATCACTTTGGCTTCAAGAAACACTCTTTTATAAACACCCCTTTTATCACAATGGAGGATAGCATTGATTAGCTGCATCATGGCAGGAGTAACGGGCATATTGTGCGGGCTTATTTGGGTGGGTTCCTGCCTGTCTATGGATTTCAGGAACTTGTCCAGCAACGTCGTACCCATATTCTCCGCATAACGCCTGAACCGGGGTACGGGGATATGTATTTCCAATGCCCGGGATAAACGGCTGTATTGGTAGTAGCCTTTTCCGGCAGGTGCATACACAATATTATGGCTGCCGGCAACGAAGTCGGAATAATCAAAACCATTGGTGTTTCGGGTAGAATGCCCGCTTAGCTCAAAGTGCAGTTCCACCACTTCGTAATCGGCTTCGCCCTCAATAGCAATATCCCTGTTAAGGTGCATTTCCTCATACGCAATGTGTATATTATCGAAGTAAAGTTCGTGAAGCAAGCCTTTTCCCATTGCATTTTCAAAAACGACAATATGCCTTTCGGAAAACGGATGCAGGGGGTCGTGAAACCCTCCGGGCAGGAGGGTGTGCAAAACCGGCTCAATAAGCTCTTGTATTTTGATGGAATATTGCATCGCTATATCTTATTTTAATATTTGTGTAGCCTTTCCTCAACCCGGTTGAGGCATATACACCTGCCTGAAACGGGCAAAGTTTCTCTTTTGTAAAAGACCAATTGTCACGCTTGTTTCATATTATATAAAAATTCCTCTTACGGAAAAAAAATCCTTTATGCAGAAGATTAATTCCACAGAAAGCTATAATCTTTTACTTTTTATTAGATAAATCTAATATTTTTTATTTCATAGACTAATATTTCTTTGTAAGAAAACTATAAAAGCATAATAGGAGGTGTTAACGAGCTTTGTGCTGATTCATATTAACCGCCTTACTTTTTGCCTGTAGTCAATATTTTTCTGACCGTGTTCGTTCGTTAAAAATTCTTCTTCAAGCCGGATATGTATTTGAATGAGGACATACCCCAATATCAAAAATAATAATGTTAATGCGTTGGGAGTCGTAAGTATAAGTCCTGTTAATGCGAAAAGCAGCCCCAGATATATCGGGTTGCGGGAAACAGAAAACAATCCCTTTGTTATCAATGCTGTTTTTGTTTTCTTATCAATGCCGATCCGTAATGAGCTTCTCATATTATCTTGTGCAATAATTGTCCAAACCAATGAAAAGGATAAAAGCCCGAGACCAATATATTTCGCAACGAAATTGTCAAGCCCTGAAATCGGTAAAAAGCTGTCATAGCAGGCAGGGAAAATTGCGAAAACCAGGACATACATGAACAATGCAAATACTAATATTTTAAAATAGGATCCAATAAGGCTATATACGCTGTCATCTTTAGGAATTACAAGCGGACTTTTCCCTGTTCTCCTGCTGACGGCAATGATTTTCCATACAAAAGTTACTCCAAAAAACAGGATGAAATAAGCCGGCAAAATTAACCTTAATAAATCAGTCATTGTTTGTGTACTATTGTTTTGAAATGTTGGATTGGTGTAATTGTAATAATGATACAGGGTTGTCTATCCCCTTAACTCACTTGGCAAAAAGCCGAACCTTTTCTTAAAAGCCACAGTAAAGTGATGCGGGTTTTTATTTGAACTTTTTAACTGCCTTATTTTGAATCAGTGATTTCATCTGTGTAATGGCAACTTTGTTCAGTTGGATAAGCCTGTCGCTTTGCGATAAACCTTGTTGGATAAGCAAAGCGTTTATGCTCTCCATATTGCTTAATACAACCAATTGTTCCAATGTGGCATAATCTCTTATGTTACCTTTTTGGTCGGGGTTATTGTCCCGCCATTCTTTTGCCGTAATGCCGAAAAGGGCAACATTCAGCAAATCGGCTTCGTTGGCATAAACAAAACTTGCCTGTTGTTTGGTAATTTCTTTTGGAATTAAGTTTGCTTTGATTGCGTCTGTATGGATTTGATAATTTACTTTGGCTAAAGTCCTTTGTAAATTCCATTCTAATTTCAGGCGGTCGGTTTCTTCGTTTTTTAAGCGTTGAAATTCCCTGATGAGGAAATACTTGAATTCGGCAGACAACCAGGTTCCAAATTCAAATGCAATATCTTTATGTGCAAAAATACCTCCGCCATAACGCCCCGATTTCGAGAAAATTCCTATTGCATTTGTCACTTCTACCCAACGTTTTGGTGTTAAAAACAATCTGCCTTCTCCATTTCTAACCGTATGGAATCCCATACGGTTAAAATTCGGATTATTTACCTGCTCCCAAACTGCCAAAAAATCGACTGTATAGTGGGTACTCATCCAATTTGAAACAACAATGCGAGCTTCTAAATTGTCTTTGTAGCCAGCCATATCGGTTAAAGAAATATAATCCTCATTGTTCTGCTGAATAACTGTTATCTCTGTATTTGATACGCTTATTTTTGAACTTTTTGTCATATTATGTTATCAAATGACGAATTTACAAAAACTAATTTTTTGTGTTAGCAATCCGTTGTTATTCCCTTTATTTACAGTCATTTTATTTCCATGGAAAACCTGGTCGCCTTATTGGGTGTAACAGGGTTATCTATCCCCTCAACTCACTTGGCAAAAAGCCAAACCGTTTCTTAAACGCTGCTGTAAAATGATGAGGATTTTTATACCCGACTACATAAGCCACTTCGCCCACATATTTTTTCTCTTCAAGCAGCATCCGCTTGGCTTCCTGCATCCGTACCTCGCTTAGGTAGCCGAAAACCGTAGTACCCAATACTTCCCGGAAACCGGTTTTCAATTTCTGCTGGTTCAGGCCGAAATGTGCGGCAAGGTAAATGATGGAGCAGGCTTCGCCGTAATGCCTGTCTATAAATTCTTTGGCTTCGTATATTTTTTCAATATCCGCCTTTTTGAGCAGGGTTGCAAACTGCCGCTCATCAGCAGTCAGGCTGTTGATTTGTAACAGGTACAGTTCCATTAATTTCGACTCCAGGTACAGTCGCTTCATCATACCCGAATACGGACAATTCCGAATACTGGAAATCAGGAAAAACATTTCGGGAGAAATGGGGGCTGTCTTTCCTACCCAGCCGGTTTTCCGGTCGGTCATATAATCCATGATGATATTGCCCGGGCTGTCCAGGCCGAGGTTAAGGCGTTCAAATACACTTTTGGACAGCTTCACTTCCAGAAAGGTGTGCAAGCTGTTTTTATCGCCTGTTACCTGGTGTGAGCCTGCATAGCCATTGCTGTAAAACAGGCTATGCCTTAACGGTTGCAGGTCGAAGTTCCCGCCGTCAAAATGATTGGAGCTTGTGCCGGTCATATTGTAATGGAGTTCTACAAATTCCTCCTCGCTCTCCACGTTAACCGTAGCCGGTTGGTCAACGGAGCAGTTGCACCACCGCATGGATACCCCGTCAAAAACAATTTCTTCCGCTTTGCAGTGATGCAGTTTGTTACCGATATAATGCTCTGTTATCCGCTCAAAGAGATGACCTGTACCATTCGGTATGCCGGTATCATATATTTTTCCAACAATTGTTCCCATTTCGTTGACTTTAATTCTGTTTCTGTTTCACAATAACACTCTCAATAAAAGTATTTTGCACATTTAAAGGTAAAAAATTAGATTCATCTAATTTTTCATTTAAGAAGCTATAAAAATCATGGATAGTAGCAGAACATATAAAAAGAAAGGCATCGCCCGGTTGCTTGAATTAAACGGGCAACGAAATACGGAGCTTATGGCCGTTATTGTTTCAGTTTTAATTGTCGGGCTGGCCAGCTATGACTGCCACCTACTGTTGGGCATTCTTGCACACCGTGCCACCTTTCATATTCTATACGGGCTTCGCAAAAGAATGGCACAAGGGAAGGAATGGGTATTTCAGTGTGTGAAGACAGATACAAATAGGGGAAAAGTAGCAGGTGTCTGCCTCTACTTTATTTTTTCAATTAATAAAAAGAAACTGTTGAAATATTCACCAGAACAGCGACCACTTTCCTTTTTTCCTCTTTCTACCGTTATGGTGCGCCTCTTCATTTTTAAGCTGATAGAAAAAATCACTTCCTTCGGGATGCAGCATCTGCCAGATAGCATCCCAGCCGATAAAGCCACCTATATTCCTGTCATCAATAAATATATCGGCATTGATCTTCCGGCTGTAATTGCCTTCTTTTGTTTCTCCCGGATAGTTTTCATTAACGGCATAAAAATGTATTGAATGCCTGCGGCAAAAGTCAACGGCATCGTCTAATTCCTTCTCCTGCCTGAATGTCCAGAGTATCAGGCGATGACCTTTTAGCTCAAGGGCTTTTAACGTAGCAAAAGCAAACAGCATCTCCTTACCGATTTTCGGATAGGCATGTTCAACAATGGTTCCGTCAAAGTCCACGGCTATTATTTTCCCGCTTGTATTTATCATCCTGTCCTATAATTTATTATCATTTTTTACTGAATTACGCATATATTCTATGCATTGATATTGATTAGCTTATTTTCTGCTAATTGCTCTTTCAGGCTTATCAGCAGTTGCTGCTGCCTTTTTTCTTCGCCGTTTTCCCCGGCAAAATTGAGCAGGGCAACGCTTGCCTTTTTCAGCTCATTCTGAAGTTCATCCCTCTTTACTTCCTCCTGTTTGGAAAGATGAAGCAGATAATACACTACCCGTTTGAGCATATTTTCTGCTTCTTTCCTCTGTCCAAGCTCATCGTAGGTATTGGAAAGATTGTTGCACGAAATGATATAGACCTGCATAAACGGAATAGCCACCCGCAGGCAATCCCCCTGGTGATTGTTCAGCGCCTCTGCCTGATATAAGGCGTCTTTATAAACTGACAACGCTTTTTCAAAATCTCCTTTATTGAAAAAATCATTTGCGGCCGCCGTTAACGCTTTCCAGTGGTTTTCTATATGGCTTATACAGGTATCACTCATCTTATTTCAAATTTTTGCTTGCATAGTCCATAACAATATTTACGCATTTTTGTCTTTGTCCATTACGGCAGCTATCCTGTCCAGCACTTTTAAAATATTCTTTGGAGGCATCAACCCGTAAAAGCGTAACAGCAGCCGGTAGTCCTTATCGAAATAAAGCCACAGCGGATAGCTGACAAATCCTTTTTCATTCTTGCCGTAAACGGTTACAAAATCATTTACCTGGTAAGGGTTTTGAGGGTTTGGGTTCAGATAGTGCTTATGGTTAAACACAATTGCCGAATCAGCTTCCGCCAATCCTTTTACAAAATAAAAAGCACTGTCCAGCTTTTGCCCCAACGCATTGTTTTTCTTAATCTGCGCTTCCTGCATCAGGCAATACGTGCAGTATTTTGAACCGATATAAACAACTATATATTTCTTTTCCTCCGACATCTTTTTGTCCAGTTCGGCAAAATTCATTTGAGCGCTTGCTGTATGAACAGAAAACAACATCAGCAATAAAGTGACTGTGCAATGCCAACCGGTTTTTACCGGAGCCGGTTTTTTAGTTGTTGTTTTCTGTTTGCTATACATGATGATGATTATTAAAAGCTAAAGCGCAAACCGAGATAACCGGTACGGCCCTGCTGCGGTGTGTAATTATATTCCGTGTCAAATTGCAGCCCGCCATATTTATCAGGATTTGCCAGGTCGTTGAACGGGTCGGCGGTATTCACCAGCAGGTTTTTAGGAACATAATCGAAGATGTTCTTTACACCGGCATAGAGCTGCAAACCGTTTTTAAATTTATAGGTCAACTGCGTATGCACTTTGCAGAACCAGGGTGAGTATGGATCGCGGGGATCAGTCACTGTTCCGGTTACATTGCCATTACCATCATAAGTTTCCATTTCTCCCTGCACAGGCAGCAGCATCGGGCCGCGCCATTCTCCTGTTACATTCCAGGTAAGCTGTGGAATAAAATCGTAAGCGGCTGTAAATACGCCTGACCATTTGGGAGAAAATTCAAAATCTGATTTTACAATATCGTTACTTAGTTTATTGCCATCATCATCCCTTTCAAACTCAAACAATTCTGCCTGGGTATAAGATACGCCGGCAGTCAACCGAAAAGGGAAGCGAAAATTCAGGGCAATATCCAGCGATGCGCCAATGCTGCGGGCATATTCATCACCGTCCACGTTATAGTACGTGAGTGTTCTGCTTACATCGTTCCTTACGGGGTAAATCTTATTGAAGAAATGCGTGTAATAGGCGCTTACATCATAAGTCAGCCCAATACCCTCGGTAGCAACCCTGCCTTCATAATCCACTGTACCGCTTAATGATTTCTCCGGTTTTAATGCTTCTCCGAACTTCGCTTCATATTGCCCGCTCAATGCCCTGTGATCTTCGCTGAAGATATTCACTACCCGGTAGCCTGTACCTACACTGGCGCGTAAAGTATTTTTTTCGTTAGGCGCATATTTAAACGCAATGCGGGGAGAATGTACCGGGTTTTCATGGTCACCGGAAGCAGAGTGGGTAATATCATAATCAAAACGGTAGCCTAACAACAGGGTGGTTTTGTGGCTTAGCGTCCATAAATCCTGTATAAAGAAACCGGGCATTTGAGTAATAAAGGGGTCTTTGCCATTATCGGAAGCAATGGTATTGTCTTTAAACCAGATGTACCGGTAAGAGCCGCCTAATAACAAATCATGACTGCCCAATTTCTTATCCCAGAAGGCCTGTCCGAACAGGGTTTTCTGGTGCGCCATGAACAATTCTGTACCATAAGCCGAGTTATGGTCGTGCTGGTTGTAAGAACCCTGTATGGTAATATTCTCTTTGATGGGTAACTCATATTTACCCACTGCTTCAAACCGGCTGGTATAAATAGATTCCTGGTACTTCATATTATCTGCCAGTGCAGCACCGGGATTTGCCTGTTGCACTTCATCCATCCATTGCTGTTTGTCTGCTGCATTATCAAACCGGGGAACACGAAATCCCTTTGCATATTTTTGGTTGTAAATAGTATAGCCGTTGGGCAGTACATAATCGGCATTGTAGCCCGGAGAATTGGGATTGTCATCATATTGATTAAAATCTACAAATTTTCTGTCCGATTTGTTCCAGCCGAGTTCTCCGCCGTGACGGTCTTCATTATAATACCGTAAGGACAAACTGGCGGTCTTATCAAATTTTTGCTTAATGTCCCATTTGTTGAAAAACGATAATCTTTTTTGAAGGGTTTTATCCATATAGCCATCCTGATCCTGGTCTTTTGGCGTATTGAAATAGTATCCATCCACGTTGAACATAGTGGCTACCTTTTTGCTCAACCTGGCGCTGAACCCGGTATTGCCGGTCAGCTCCCCCCAGGTAGAAGCATTATAGTCCAGAAAGAACTTAGGCGCTGTGTTCGCCTTTTTGGTCATGATATTGATAACGCCGCCAATGGCTTCCGAGCCATACAACGAAGAAGCAGGGCCTTTCACCACTTCCACACGGTCTATAATGCTGTTGGGAATGCCGCTAACACCATATACAGTAGAAAGGGAACTGACAATGGGCATACCGTCAATCAGCACCATAGAATAAGGTCCGGGCATACCATTAATGCCAATGTCGGAGGTGTTGCACATATTGCAGTTCACCTGCGGGTTAATGCCGTTCACCATATACAGCGCATCAAGTACATTGGATGTGGGGTTTCTCTGGAACAGCTTTGAGGAAATAATCGTAACCGGCACAGGGCTTTCGGACTTGCGCACTTCTTTCAGTGTTCCGGTAACCACTACTTCGTCTAATGAAGAAGCGCCCGATGTTTTCAGGCTTATATCCTGTGTTAAGGAAGATTGATCACCTATTTTTACCATTAAAGTATAGGTATCAAAGCCTATGGCGCTTATGCGTAATTGCCAGTTGCCGGCAGCAATCCCTTTCAGCAGGTATTTTCCCTGACCGTCGGTCGTAGTACCCATATTCAGCCTGGGAATGGTAACGGTTGCGGCTTCAACTGCCTTTCCGTTTTCGTCATGAACAAGTCCTGTAATTTGCCCGGTTTGCGCCAGAGCAAACAGTCCTGAAAGAATTAAGCACGCTGTTAGCATGGCCTTTTTTAGTTGTGTCATTATTTTAATTTTTATATCGGAAATGCTGTTGTTATACGATGCAAATATCGTTAGTTAGAATATTCTAACAAAATATTTATACTATTCTTTTTACAGTAGGCAACGCATCTCATTGCTGATGATGCGTAATGCTTATATATTATTGTCAGAGCGGCAATACGTTTTCTGTATGCTGTGTGTAAGGCTACAATAATTACAGTAAAATGCGTACAGCCTGTTCTGCAATATCAATAGCTCGTAACGGAGGACCCCGAACGGTCGTAGCCATTAAATATAGCAGGTGAGGCCGGCCTGTATTTTCCGGCACAGGTATAAACCCTGTTAATACCGGAGTGAACAGGGGAAGGCAGTATAAGGTAGTGTGGAGATAAGTACAATAATATACGGCATTAAGCATTTCCGTTTCGGAAGCGCTATGGTGATGCTTTTTTCCCCTTTTTTCGCGGGCAATATCATAGGGATGTACATGCATGACAACCCGCCCGTCTGCGGTAACATGCCCGTGTATGAAGACAATGTTGCTGATATACATTGCTGTATACAAAACACAAAAAATGGAAGCAACTGCTTTTCTCATATCTTTTCCATTTTGCAATGCATAATCAACAGATCTTTTTTTAAGTATGATTTTGGATGAACCGCAAATATTACCAAACAAACATATATGCAACTGTGTTGCAAAAATATAAAATCCGGCAGGCTCCGCAAACATTTTTAAAATGCTTTTATTCTTATTACCTAAAACAAAGCGTTTTTTTTATTTAGAGATGCAACTAATTAGACTGTTCTAATAAAATCATTTATCAAATTTCCCTTCCTCTTAGCATAAGCTAAGTCTAAATCGTAATTTTGCGGCATGAACACGCATACAGAAGAAAACTACCTGAAGGCTATTTATAACCTTTCTGCCGTAAAAGGCGAGGCTAATGTGAATGAGCTAAGCAGGCATCTGGAGATAAAAATGCCTACGGTAAACAGCATGATGAAAAGACTGGCGGATAAAAAACTGATTGTTTATGAGAGCTATAAACCGGTGCGGCTTACTACTAAAGGAGAAAAGGAGGCGGCATTGATTATCCGCAAACACCGGTTGACGGAAATGTTCCTGGTAGAAAAAATGGGCTTCGGATGGGATGAGGTGCATGGAATAGCTGAACAAATTGAGCACGTACAGTCGTCAGATTTCTTTGCAAAAATGGATGAACTGTTAGGGTTTCCAAAAATTGATCCGCATGGGTCGCCAATTCCCGACAAAAATGGCAAAATGGAATGGACGGAGTATCATAAGCTGAATGAGTGCAAGACAGGGGATATTGTGATCTTTAAAGCAGTTACACACTCGTCGGATGATTTCCTCAAATTGCTGAATGTCCGTGAACTGCAACTCGGAACAATTATTAAAATAAAGTCAGTAGAAGCATTTGATGGTACAATGACGATTGAATACAACAAACGAAAACCGGAAATGCTCAGCCATCTTGTTTGCGACAGGATATTGGTGGCAAATAGAAAGAAATAAACAACTAAATCCATAGTGAAATATGGATCTTTCATATTAGCCCTTTACGTTTTGTTGCTGGCAGTAACAGCAGACTTTACAGGAGATACCTGTTCACAAACTACTATAGAGGAGCTGTTCAGATAGCAGACCCGGACATTCCTTTCCGGTAGTTAACTTATCTGAACATATATTTTTGTACTAACAGGTTTTTATTTTTTCCCGCTTTTTTTCTTCGGGGCCGTTTTTTTAGCAGGTAATTTTTTTGCTACTTTGGGCACTGCCTTTTTTGTAACAGCACTGGCTTTCCCGGCAACTTTTGTAACCTTCTTTGCAGCTTTCTTTGTGGCTGGTTTTGCTTTTTTAGCAGGTTTTGCTTTCCCCGAAATCTTTTTTGCGATGGCTTCTTTTACTCCCGTAAGTTTTTCTGCAACGGTTTCTGTAACTGCTGTTGCCCCGGCAACAATATCAGTTTTCAGTTCTGAGGCGGCTTCGCTTATCTTCTCAAATAGTGTAGGCTGATCCTGAGTGGTTGAGGTCTTTTGTTTTTTTGATGGCATATGTGTTAAGTTTATGTAAAGTTAGTATTCCCGATAATATGTTGCTATATCGTAAGCCTTCATTATCAAATGCCAGGATTTTTTATAGTAGCTTTCCGGCTTCGCCAATACGGCTTCCGCTTTCAGGTCGTTCTGCACTTCAAATAAATCTGGTGTTACTTTTGGCATTTCCCGGGTTTTTAATTTATTGTTGTTTTCAGCCGCTCATTTGATGCTAATTCATAAAAACGGGCAAAGCAAATAAAACCGTTCCGATAATAAAAATAACGGTCAAAATGCGAATTATGTAATGATTTGATTTGAGAAAAATGAATTGCTGAATGGCGCGTATCAGCCAAAATAGGGAACAGCCTAATAAAAATGCATTCCCTAATTTTGTATTCAGTAATTCTGCCGGAAATGCAAAACAGACAAACGCGGTAAACAGAAAGTAATAAATGATTTGAACATTCAGGATTTGCATAATTCCCTTGTTGGCAAAAACCAATTTCTTCAAATCGTCATTCCACTTAAATATTTTCCAGAATCCAATATGGAATAAAGCAAATGCTAAACTGTAAACCCCACACATGTAAATTATAAAAATCATTTTCATTTCTTTTTTGTGAGCCAACCCATATATATTGACGATTGAAAAAAGCGAAGTGGCGCTTCAAATCCCGCTTCTGTGCATAATTCGGAAAGCCTTTGTTCCGAAACAGGAAAAAGCTCATTTTCTATCCTGTTCAGGCGATTGCTGATTTGTTCTTCGTCTAAGTCATCAGGCAAAAGAAGTTTGAGTATTTTTAAATTTTGCCTGATTTGATTTTTATCACCGGTTATGTCTAATAATACGAATGTAGCTCCCGGAACTAATCTTGCTGCTATATCTTTGAGCAGGCTTAGTTTATCGCCGTTATCGCTAAGGAAATGCAGTACCAGCAAAAGCGTTGCCGCACCGTATTTTTTACCGGGGTCAAGATCAGCTACCACACCTTCCATCAGTGTTATGCTGTTATATGTTTGAAGTTTTTCTCTTGCCTGTTTAATCATTTCAGGCGAAGGGTCAATGCCTGTGATTTTCCAATGTTCGGGCGCATGGGCAAATCGTTCTATTTCGTTTCCTGTTCCGCAACCTGCTATCAACAGATCTTTGTATTCAGTTTCACTGAGTAATTTGGGTAACAGTTCTAAAAAATAATGATAGCCTGGTATCCATGTTTTCACAAACTGATTATAACCTGTCGCTCTTTCATTTTCAAATATTTCTATTTTGTTCATTTCGTAAGGAGTATTGTTTACCGTTTATGATATTCAATTTATTTCACCAACAACCGTTACCTTTTGTTGTCCGTGTTAAAAAAAAGATTAATAATAAAAATGTAATATGGAAATCATTGCCGGTGCCGCAATGCTTCTATAGCCCTCTGATCTTTAGTGGAGAAATACCGTTGAATTTTTTAAAGGCAGTGCTAAAATTAGACATATTCTGATAGCCAAGCAAATTGCCGATTTGCTGTATAGAAAGATCGGTGTTTAACAAATATCTCCTGGCTTCATTCATTCGTATTTGCTGCAGGTATCCGAATATCGTGTTGCCAAATACCTCTTTAAATCCTTCTTTTAATTTTGTTTGATTGATGCCCACCTGTTTGGCCAGCTCCAGGATAGTTAAAGGATTTTCCAGGTTTTCTTTGATAAGGTAGGCTGCATGGTGAATTTTGTCACGGTCAGACCTGTTCAACCTGATACGGGGCTTGTTATTGATGCCTTCGTATAGCAGCGCTATTAATTCATATACTTTCGATTCTAAATAGATCCTGCGAGTAAGCCCTTCAAATGTACAGTTCCGGATATCGCGGATCGTTCTTATTATATCGCCATATATAGCTACGCCACCGTTTGTCAGAACGCTGCTCTTCCCTAAGTGGATCTTATTAATGAATGTGTCCATCAAATCAGACTCTCCCGCATATTTATTCAGCAACGCCAGTGGAATATGTACATCAAAGGTCTGATACGTTGTATTCTTGTGAAACTGTATATCAGCATGGTTATCCTCGGCAGACAGGAAGGAAATATTCCCCGACGATGCTTTGGTAATATGGCGTTTGGACTGGTTTGTAAAATGAATATCAGCATCAGACAGGTTAAGCTGAATTTCCAGCAACGATTCTTCACCCTTACCAAAAAGACTGATATCATCCGTCATTGTGTACTTTGACTGAAGTATGAACATTCCTTCCCTCAGATGCTGCTGCTCAAAGCTGATATCTCCTTTTGGCGTTCTGAAAAGCGTTTTGTTTTCATCCTCAGATGGAGAAAGGAAATCATCAAAATCAGTTGCTAATAATTTATACCCCATAACAATGCTTCCAAATTCATAATAAACACTTCCGTATTCATAATAAATGTTCCAATATTCGTAAGTAACCACCAGGCTTGTTCAACAACTTTGCCGGCTCAAAGCGACATGAAATTTTCAGGCCAAAAATACGCAAAAAAAGTACCGATCTGCGGAAGCTGACATATAGAGGGTGTATTTCAAATTTTCGCTTCATACACGGTATTTCGGTCGGTGAGACACCATGTCCGTCAATTTAAGAAATCTACCCCGAATGGGGTTTAATCTGAATAACCATCGGTGCAATCGGTGGTATATTGGCGCATTTCATATTGAACCCCTACGGGGTTCACAAAAAAATCGGCATTTGTCCCCCAACTTTGTTGAGGGCTATTCAAATTCAAGCCCTCCGGGCTTAAGTTGACGGCTATGGTGAGACACAGACCGCTAGCGGGGTCTACAGGTGGGTGTCACCACCCACCTGCGAAAATTGAAATACACCCCATATAAATAACCCTTCCGGCCAGTGCCGGTAGGCCGACGATCAATTAGCAATTTAATATATATAAACAGAAAGACCGGTGATTAAAATATTCTTCCTTTTCCTTTTAACAGCATTTTCATTACAGACGATTGGCTGCCCGGTGCAATTATCAGTAATGAATGAAAAGGGTAATGGAATGGAAGGTATAACCGTTAAAAATAGGGCAGCCTTGCTTTTAGGCTATACCAATGCACAGGGAAATATAACGGTGGAGCTTGAAGAAGGCAAACAATCACTGTTGTTTTATAAAGACGGGAAACAAATATGGGATACAACGATTGTTATACACTGCAACGGCAGCAACCAGTTCAAATTTGTTTTAAGCGAAAAATGGAATAGCCCAATCCAACTCGATGAAGTAACGGTTTATTCCAAAACAGCAAAACAGTTGATGGATATATCGCCATTCTCCGTTCAGGCAATAGATCTGCAAAAAGAGTATAACAAAGGCGGTGATGTAAGTGAGGTACTGAACAGGGCATCAGGAATAAAATTGCGTACCGATGGAACTATTGGCGCTCCTGTTCAGGTGAACCTTGGAGGATTGCAGGGCAAAGCTGTGCGTATTTTTAAAGACGGTATACCTGTTGAATTATTTGGTCACGGGTTTAATCTCGGCACCATCCCTTTGAACATGCTGGAGCGGGTAGAAGTGTATAAGGGTGTGATGCCGTTGTACCTGGCTTCAGATGCGCTTGGCGGAGGTATTAATTTAGTATCGCGTCAGGAACCGGAGAAAACACTGGAGCTTTCTTACGAGATAGCTTCTTTCAATACCCATCGCGCCACTGTGTATGGATTGTGGCACAACAAGAACCGGAAATGGTATATCGGCACCAACAGTTCTTTTAATTATTCAGACAACGATTATAAAGTGCATGTTCCTGTTTATGCAACAGGAACAGGAGTAAGAGTGTATAAAGACCTCAGGCGATTTCATGATGCTGTACGCACGTATTATGTTGAGGCTTTTGCAGGCATTCAGAACAGAAAATGGGCTGATGATCTTCGCCTCACGCTTATCAGGTCGTCTTTTTACAAAGAGATACAGCACGACGGTATTATGGACAA
This sequence comes from Chitinophagaceae bacterium, assembly GCA_019638615.1. Lineage (GTDB taxonomy): Bacteria > Bacteroidota > Bacteroidia > Chitinophagales > Chitinophagaceae > Agriterribacter. The sequence continues at coordinate 113,949 of JAHBTL010000014.1, forward strand.
AGTGTATGGAGAGCCTTTTTCTAAAGAGCAAAATTATACAGGGCTGATCAGCTATAAAAAAGGGTTCCTCGAAAACAGGTTAAAAGTAAACCTGTTGGGAACTTATAGTTTCTTCAACACAAAATTTATAGATACCGCCACTGTAAGGTACGGATGGGACGGAGCGCTTATCGGCAGTGGTTTGCGGCGGGGTGAGATTAACCTGGGTAATAATCAGCAATTGGACTATCACTTTTTTTCTTCGAGGCTGAGCATTTCGTACCGGATTAACAATACGCATACCATAGACTTTAGCGAGCTGTACTACCAGCAAAACCGAAAAGGAAGCGACCCGCTTGGAGCCATTACTGCTGTTGAAAAAATTGATGTGCTGACCGTGCCCGCGGTATACCGGAAAAACAATATGGGTTTGGGGCTACGTTCGCAATGGTTTAATAAAAGCGTGGAAAGCATTGTTGCATTAAAGCATTATTACTTTTCAACTAAAGGCTATACAACAGACAACTTTGGGCTGGGTTGGCGCTCTGCAGTATCCAACAGCCAATTGGGTTACCTGGCCGGCTTAAGGTGGAATAACGAACGCTTTATGGCTAAGCTGTCTTATGAGTATGCAAACAGGTTGCCCGATGAGAATGAAATTTTTGGAGATGGCCTGATGACCAAAGAAAATATGAGCCTTAAGCCGGAGAAAAGCCATAATATCAACATTAACGGGCAATACTCGCTGCAGACAGAATATCATGATCTGACCCTGTCCGCAGGATTTTTTTACAGGAAAGTAAAGGATATTATTTTCCTGCAATTGGATATACCGTTCAACAGGTATATCAATTATGAACGATCTGAAGTGAAAGGATTTGAGGTGGAAGCGAATTATACGCCGCATAAATTATTTGATATTGGTTTTAATCTTACCTACCAGGATGTTCGCAGAGTAGATGTGGAATCCATATTCGCTTTTCTTGAAGGATCGCGCATTCCCAATGTGCCTTTTTTGTTTGGTAATACATGGTTGCGAAAAGAGCTCAATAATCTCTTCTCAAAAAAGGATCGTGTGGAGCTTACCTGGAACGGGCATTATACCCACCGTTTTTTCCTGTATGCAATTCCTAAATCGCAGGAGCCTGCATTATTTGGAAAGAATGAAAAAGTACAGACCTCGATGATCATTCCCAATAATAACAGGTTGGGCCAGTTTTCACACAACGTTGGGTTGTACTATCATTTCCCAAATAAAAAGTTATCTGTATCCGCCGAATGCAGAAATCTGGGCAATGTAAGATTATACGACAATTTTAATATTCAAAAACCCAGGCGGTCGTACCATTTAAAATTAGTTTATCAATTCTTAAATAAAAATAAAAAATAGCATGAAAAGAAGAAGTTTATTTCGTTCGTTGGTTATAGGTCTTTCCGGCCTGGTGATCCTCGCATCCTGCAGTAAAAACAACGATACTCCACCTCCTACGGAAGAACCCAGCGAATTTCCTAAAAATGAAACATGGGTTGTTTATGCCGCCACAAGCGGGTGGAGCGGCGGCATCTATACCTTAAAAGAAAATAAAGCCAGGGAAGTTAACCTTACCAATTTGCCGTTCTTTCAATTAAGCAGTGTGCTGGGAGGAAGAACCCTGGGCAAAACACTGTATAAGGTAAACAGCGCTTCCAATGCGCAGGGCATACTGAAGATGAATCTGGATGCTTCTAACAAAGTAGTGGAAGATAAATTTTTACCTTCCCTTTCTACAAAATACATTACCAACTACCTGGTGGTGAGCGCTACTGAAGGTTATTACTGGGATGATGTGCGTGGCGGGCTGAAGCTGCAGACATTTAACCCCACGACAATGGAACGCACGGGCGAAATTGATTTCAGCTCATTGTCCGAAGGTTATCCTGATGAGTCTGCAGGACAATTGATCATTGCAAAGCGCGATGATAAGCTGTATGTAGATCTGCTGCTGGACACTTTAGAAACCGGTAACTGGCAGGTAACGCCCAACAAAAAAGAAGTGGCTATTGCGGTGTACGATCTAACAAAAAAAGAAATTGTAGGCGTAACGAAATTTGAAGGCACTACTCATTTGGGAGTATTTATTGATCATGTTTTATGGAGCCTTGATGAAGTAACACAGGATCTGTATTTTGTAGCTGTGGGCGATATGAAAGTACAGGATGCCAATTACTCTTCTAAGATCTTACGCATCAAAAAAGGACAAACCACGTTTGACCAGGATTTTTCAATTGATATTAAAGATTTCCAGTTCAAAGCCGAGTTCAACAGGTTGTTTGTTTACAACAATAAAATATACACTACTATTCCCTCACGCGCTACATCCTACTACGGTGGCGGTGAGCATGGTGTAAAATACAGGGACGATATTTGGTTCTGGACTGAAATTGATGCAACTACAAAAGTGGCGCGTCGCCTGAACATGCCGGCAGACAGCTTCTATGGTACACAAAATCCGTTCTACCACAATGGTGAGATCTATTTCCTTTCTAACAATACAAAGGAAAAATTCTTCGGTGTTAATCAATACAACCCGGAGACCGGCGTGGTAAAAGAAACTTTCCGTCTTAAAGAGAGCGGACGCCTGAACGGGTTCAACATTATTGTAGATTGATTTTTTAAAACTCCTAAAAGAATATCTGCTCATATAATGTGAGCAGGTATTCCAATTATAATTATTAGTCATGAGAATAGTTTCTTTAGTGCTGTCTCTTTTACTGACATTGTCTTGCTCTTCAGTATTTGCACATGCCATCTGGATAGAATCTTCGTCAGTGGGAGTTAAAGGAAAACAACAAACCGTTCGTGTGTATTATGGAGAATATGAACATGCACAAATAGAGAAAACAACAGCCTGGTATTCGGATTTGAATAAGCTCGAGGTATATATTGTTCAGCCGGATCAGTCACGAACAAAATTATCGCTTACAGATAAAGGAGAGTGGCTGGAAGCCTCTTTTATTCCTGCAACAGAAGGAACATATACCCTATATACCAGCCATGTTGCCAAAGACCTGTGGGAAGAAAAAAGGTTCCAGTTCAGCTCCTCTGTTATGGTACAGGTTGGTAAAAATCAAAACCCGCCTGCAGGTATACCCGCTTATTGCTTATCAGCGGCTGCCCGGCAATATACTCAGGGTAATAAAATAACTGTTGCACTAAGCAAACAGGGAAGCGCTTTGGCTGATAAGGAAGTTACTATTATGGCGCCACAGGGATGGGTTAAAAAAATGAAAACCGATGCGCAGGGAAGCTTAAGTTTTGACGCAGGGTTTGCCGGGATCTACATTATTGAATATGGACAGAATGAGGAAGAAGCCGGCAACTGGAATGGCAGCGCTTACAAAGAAACATGGCAGACGGTTACAACGAGTGTAGCTGTCAAATAGACGAGAATATAAAATAATTACCGGGGTTCAGTGCTATTTGTTTCCTGTACCTCCCGGGTTTTTTGTTGTGGATGAATACTTCACAACGGGTAATAAGAGATGATATGCCACGTATGGCTTGTATTACCGTTCCTCCTGACTAATTAATAATTTGAGGTGGCGGGGCAAGCCCCGAGGGCTCGAATGTAAATAGCCCCCAACCTTGTTAGGGGTAAAAAACAGATGAACAATACAACCCTGAAAGGGTTGAATGAGGCAGCCTAGAGCAGGTATTTTTCATTAAATTCAATACCATTTTCTATAAGCAACCTTTTGAATTATTGAATATGTAAAAGCACCATAACTATCCTGCCACGCTTCAAAATCAGGAAACAATCCACTATTCTTCATCCAGCCATTGCTGGCTATTTTTATATCCTTAATATAATCAGCAAGCGATGTTGAGGGATGGAGGTCTGAAAAAATGTGAATATGATCTTCTGCTCCATTAATACGATAAAGCTTACACTTTTTATGCTGTATAATTCCCCAAATGTACTTGTAAAGTTGTTCGCAATTTTCTTCAGCAATAGTCATCTTGCGATGCTTTGTACCAAAAACGATCTGGTAAAAAATCTGACGGTAGCTCATAGTGTTTAATTCATTGGTTATAAAATGTGATGTATGCACCTGTAATTTACATTAAGTTGTCCATATTCAACCCCGCAAACGGGGTTGGTTCGCTTCGTATCCGTCGCCCCCAACCTTGTTGGGGGCTATTTACATTCAAGCCCTCCGGGCTAAAATGCAACACTCCCAATACCTCCAATCATTGAATAGCCTCCCTTGAATGCACAGGCATTCCTGTTGAGATGTTCTTGTATATATGTCAGGATATATTATATTTTAAATGTCAGGTTTTAGGTTCAGGAATTTGACATTTCAAAACTATACTGATGCCAATCAGTTTACGCACAGCAAATGAATTTACTCCTGAATATGTTGAAAAAGATCAGTAAAGGTATTTTAAATAGCTGCAGCCGGTAATTTACCACGGTGTTTTAGTGGTTGTATTTATTATATTTGTAGCATAACAGCAATTTAACCATTTATGGAAAAAACAATACACCAGGGAAGAAATATTAAACGTTTCAGGGAAATGCTGGGTATCAAGCAGGAGGGTCTGGCGTTGGAGCTGGGCGATGACTGGAACCAGCAAAAAATATCATTGCTGGAACAAAAGGAAGTGATTGAACCCGGGCTGTTGGAACAGGTTGCGAATGCACTGAAAGTGCCGGGGGAGGCGATCAAAAATTTTGATGAGGAAACTGCTATTTTCAACATTCAGCATAACTATGAAGGTTCTACATTAAATCATAGTTCTAATTATCAATACAATTATCAGCCTGTATTTAATCCATTAGATAAGTGGGCAGAAGAAATTGCAGAGAACCGTAAGCTATATGAGCGCTTACTGCAAGCCGAAAAGGAGAAGATGGAATTGCTGAAGCAGTTGTTGGAGAAGATGAAGTAAGATAATTGTATTATCACTCCTCTTGACTAATTAATAACTTAAGATGCCGGGAAAGCCCGGAGGGCTTGAATGTGAATAGCCCTCAACCTTGTTGGGGGTAAAAAACAGATGAACGATACAACCCTGAAAGGGTTGAATAAAGCAGAGTAGCTTGGAAGATATGCCTATAAATTGTTATGACCGATAAATATCCCTCATTTCCCATACTCACTCGGCGGCACGCCAAATTTCTTTTTAAACGCCTTTGTAAAATGTGCCTGATGACTGTATCCCGTAATGTCGCTTACCTCCGAAATATTTTTTTCTCCCGATAACAATAACTGCCTTGCCTGTTCCATCTTCACTTCCGCTACCATGCCAAACACCGTAGTACCGAATACTTCTTTAAAGCCCTTCTTCAACGTGAATTCGTTAGTGCCTGCCTGCCGGGCAAGATCAATAAGAGAGCAGGGGTTATGAAGCTGCTTCAGGATGATCTCTTTTGCATAATGTATTTTTTCTACATCTGCGGGCTTCAGTGAACAAAACACTGTACAATCATGCGTGGCAAACTGTTCCAGTTGCAACAGCAGCAGCTCAACCACTTTCGCTTCAAGGAAAAGGCGTTTATACATTCCTTTCCTGGTGCAATTGATAATAGCATTGATAAGATGCATCATGGCAGGTGTGATCGGCATGTTGTGTTTACCAAGCAATGTGGGCGACTGCTTACGGACAAGGTTTAAAAAATCATCATAAGCATGGGTATCCCGAAGGTATTTTTTAAACAGCGAAGGCACCAGGTTGATCTCAAGCGTACGCACGCTGCTCGCGCTGAAATGTATAGCGCCTTTTATGCCGGGCACATAAATAATATTATGCCGGTTGGTAGTAAACGCATACGAATAATTTGAGCTGTTTGTAATATTCGTAACACTGCTGCCGCAAAGATCAAAATGCATCTCCACCGTTTCATAATCGCTTTCAAAAAGCAACCTGGTTTCCTGCTTAAGCCGCAGGTCTCCGTAAGCGATATGGATACCTTCAAAAAAAACTTCCCTGTAGCTGCCGTTACCTAATACATTTTCAATCCCTGTGGTACGCTCGGTAACAGCGCTGTCAGGGTCATAATAGTTTTCGGGAAAATGGTTTTCAAGAACCATTTCTGCCAGGTCTTCGCTGTTTATTCTGATCTGCATGATACACGCTTAAAAAATTCCGTATAGGATAAATGTCACTCCGTTTTGCACAAATCGTTGCTGTTTGGCGCTGCTAATTTTGCAATTCCACAAAGTAATCTCATTTAACACATAATCATTGTCACAGAATGGTCAGATTCATTACAGGGCTTTTTTTTATAAGCCTGCTCCAGTCTTATGCCCTCGCACAGGGAGCCGCTTCTTTACAAGGTCATATCCATGCAGAAGACGGCACTCCTGCTGCGGGCGCTACTATCATTGTTAAAGAGCTAAAAGCGCAGACCCGTGCAGACGACAACGGTCATTTTATTTTCAAAAATATCCCTGCAGGCTCTTATACGCTTACTGCAACACTGGTCGGATACGAACCATTGAACAGTGTGATTAAAGTAAGAGAAAACAACAATGCTGATATTCATCTTTCACTTCGCGCTAATTCCCTGCAATTGCAGCCTGTGGTGGTTACTGCCGAAAAAAGGGAAAATGATATGCAGGATGTCCCGATGGCCGTTTCCGCCATCAGCGGTAAACAAATTGAAAGACGAAAGATCACTGAAGTAGGCGATCTGCTGCTGTCTGTTCCCAACCTGATGACGATGAACGACGGCGCACCCTCTTTAAGCACTATTGCCATCAGGGGTATTCTTACTTTTTCAACTGATCCTGCAGTTGGCGTGTATGTGGATGGTGTGCCCATGTTTGACGGTTATTCCAGCTCGCTGCAATTTCAGAACCTGGAAAGAATAGAAGTGCTGCGGGGACCGCAAAGTACTTTATACGGAAGGAATGCCCTGGGAGGCATCATCAATATTATTACCCGCAAGCCGGATAACGCATTGCACGGCTTTGCCGAAGCGGCTATCGGCAGCTATGGCAGTCAACGCTACGGGGTAGGATTATCCGGCCCGATTGTAAAAAATAAGTTGTTTGCCGGGTTCACCGGTTTATATGATACCCGAAACGGGTTCTACACCAATTTATACAATAACAAAAAATATGATAAGCCTGAAACCTGGAACGGTAATGCCTACCTGAAATACCTTGTTTCCGATAAATTTTCGCTGACCCTGAATGCAAAAGGCGAGTATAACAATGTACGCGGCGCTTTTCCTTACGTGGTAAATGCCGACAGCGCTTTTAAATACCCGTATACGATCAACCAGGATGGCGCTAACCTGGAAAAAAGAAAACTGTACACTGCCTCGCTGACGGCGCAGTACAAAACCGGGTCAACGCAGTTTTCCTCTACTACCGCTTACACCTATTTGAGTGATACCTATGAGAATTATGATGCGGATTACAGTCCTTACAACATGGTCGTTTTTGAAATGCCCCTTCAAAAGCAGAAAACATTTACCCAGGATTTTCGTATGACAGGCGATTATGGTAAGCATATAAAGCTGACCGCCGGTATTTTCGGGTTCATAGATACAAAACCGTCTCAAACGGTATATATATACGGAGAAGACGCGGCAATGATGGATCCGAACGCTCCTTACACCAGCAATATTTATGCGGAAAGAAAAATATACGGCATTGCAGGATACGCTAACCTTGATTATGCGATAAATGATCAATGGACCGTTACAGGAGGACTGCGTTATGACTACGACAGCCGTAATATTTCGTTTTCCACGGATTTTGTGAAACCGCCCGATCCGCCAATGGTGATTACGCCTGAACAGAAATTAAAAGGCAATGACAAAGCCTTTTCTCCAAAGCTTAGTGTAAGCTTTAAGCCCGGCGCGGATAAAATGATCTATGCGACCTACGCGAGAGGATTTCATGCAGGCGGCTTCAACCAGTATACCAGCGATCCTGACCTACTGAACTATAAGCCGGAATATACTGACAATTTTGAGCTGGGCTTTAAATCGGAATGGTTCAATCACCGCCTGCGGGCTAATGCTGCCCTGTTCTATACCGACTGGAAAGACCAGCAACAAACATTGATGCTGCCGCAGAATGCTACGGAAAATGTGGGGCGTCTTGTCAACAAGGGAGCAGAGCTGGAACTGACAGGATTATTGGCAAAAGGGCTGGAGCTGAATTACAACCTGGGCATTGTTCAGTCTGAATACAAAACGCTGATACTCCCTGATGATTCCGGCAGCGATAATAAAAATTACAAAGGCAACAAACAGGTATTTACCCCGGCGTTTACTTCGGCTATTTCTTTGAGCTACCGTTACAGCTTCAATGATCATAGCAGCTTATATGTTTCTCCCGAATGGAAATACCTGGGTAAACAATACATGACTTATTACAACGACCTGGTGCAGGATCCTTTCAGCCTCATTAATGCATCGCTCGGTTTTCAATACCGTTTCATGGAGATCAGCCTGTGGGCAAAAAATATCGGTGACGCCCGCTACCTGGCCTTTGCCTATGCCACACAAACAAGAGCCACTTCTCCCGTGCTGTTGGGTATGCCGCGCACCTATGGTGTAACGCTTAAAGCGAGGTTCTAAAAAATGAAAATAAAAAGAGATATAAACTATGCAGCTCGTTATAAAAAATCTTTCCAAAACCTATCCCAACGGTAAACAGGCTTTACATAATGTTTCGCTTACCATCGGTACAGGAATGTTCGGATTGCTGGGTCAAAACGGTGCAGGGAAATCCACGTTGATGCGCACCATTGCCACCCTGCAGGATGCAGACAGTGGCAGTATTTTTTTAGAGGGTATTGATGTGCTGAAGCAGCCGCAGGAGATACGTAAAATACTGGGCTACCTGCCGCAGGACTTTGGTGTTTACCAGAATGTATCTGCCGAAGAAATGCTGGATCATATTGCCGATATGAAAGGCATCGGTATCAGATCTGAACGCACGAGCGCCGTTGCTGATCTGTTGAAAAGGGTTAACCTGTATGATGTGCGGAAAAAAAAGCTCGGTTCTTATTCCGGTGGTATGAAACAGCGTTTCGGTATAGCGCAGGCATTATTGGGCAACCCTAAGCTTATTATCGTGGATGAGCCAACGGCAGGACTTGACCCGCTGGAACGAAACCGGTTCTATAACCTGCTTAGCGAAATAGGTGAGAACACCATTGTTATACTCTCCACCCATATTGTAGAAGATGTATCAACACTTTGCAATGATATGGCGATCATCGGTAACGGTGAAGTGTTGAAAGCCGGGAAGCCGGCCGGTATTGAAAATGAATTGCGCGGGCAGCTCTGGGAAAAAGAAATCAGCAAGCCTGATCTGCAGGCTTACCTGCAACGGGGCTTACAGGTCATCTCCAACCGGTTCCATGCAGGCAGGTTAATTATTACGGTGCTTAGTGATATTGCACCCGACGAAACTTTTACACCGAAAACGCCTTCGCTTGAAGACGCTTATTTCAGGTTGCTTTCCCACAATCCGCTTACTCATAAAAATATGCCTGCCCATGTTTAACACCGTTTTTTCTTTTGAAATAAGACAACAACTGAAAAAGCCTTTTACCTGGGTTTTCCTGCTGCTTATGATCTCGCAGGGTGTTTATTATATGCATCACTCGGGAGAATTTTACAGCGCAGACAAGACCTATTCCAATGCACCTGCTATCCTGTACACCGTACTGGCAGGCATGGGCTATATCGGCTTTATCGTAACGGCTATACTGGGCGGCAGTGCGCTCGGCAAGGACATTGATAACCGCACTTCGGCGATCCTGTATACTACAAGGGCAGGTGAACGTTCTTTTTTTTGGGCAAGATATGCAGGGTCATTCGCCATACTGTTTCTTTTGTATGCCGGCTACCTGCTGGGTATTGTTTTTTATAATTATTTACCGGTACCGAATCTCGGGCCTTTTTCATGGGTATCATTGGGAAGGGCCGCACTGATCATTTTTTTACCCAATGTATTTGTATTGTTTTCACTTTGCGTTGCTGTATCGGTATTGCTCAAAAGCAGTAAAAGCGCTTATGGGATAGCGTTAGCCGGTATGCTGCTGATGATCTTTGCCGAAACCAGCTTCAACAGCAGTCCGAATGTTGTGCTTGCAGATCCTACCGCATTCTCGGTGCTGCACAACCAGTTAGAGCATCTTTCGCCGCTGGAAAAAAATACTTTTGCGCCTCCCTTCTCCGGGTTGCTGTTATATAACCGGCTGATCTGGGTGGGTATTGGTTTGCTCTTATTACTACTGGCAAGCAGACGGTTTTCTTTCACCTGGTTCAGCCAGGCGGGCGGCAAATCAAAAAAGCAGGTGGAAGAAAAAGGCGAACCGGCAGTTTTATCTGCCAGTTCAAACATGGGCATTGTAAAGTCCCCGCAGTTATTTTCTTTAAAATCTTACTGGAAAAAAGCAGGCTCGCTTTGCTGGCTGGAATTTAAAAGCGTCACACGCCCGGTGGGGTTCAGGCTCTTTCTTTCACTGATCCTTATTATCTATATCTGTTATATTGCCGTATGGCAGCAGCAATATTATTCGGCAGCGCCGACATTGCCCGTTACGCTTGAAATTACCGGCGTTGTGCTGCCTTTGTCTTTTTATTTTCTCCTGTTCCTCATTATCAATACAACGGAGCTTTTGTTCCGCAACAACACTTCCGGATTCTGGCAGATCAGTGATGCGTTGCCTGTGCCTACCTGGGTAACGGTGCTTTCAAAGATCATAGCCATGCTGGGTGTGGCGCTGGTGATGACTTTTTGCCTCATGCTTTTCGGTATGCTGGTACAGGCGGTCAAAGGATATTATCATTTTGAAACCGGTATTTATTTCCGGGAGCTTTTTATCCGGTGGATGCCCAAGTATCTTTTATATATTTTGCTGACTGTTTTCGTTGCCGGTCTTACTGCCAACCGCTATGCCACGCACTGGATAACCATCCTGTTTTTAATTTTTAGCGTGATCCTCCATGAAACAGAGGCTATAGAACAGCACAGGTTCAATTATATGTTTTCTCCCGGCAGCGGACTGGCTACCGACATGAACGGCAGCAGCATCTTCGGAGCAGCACATGGCTGGTTCATGTTGTACTGGTTTTCACTGGCGATAGCGCTGGTGTCCGTAGCACTGTGGGTATGGCAAAGAGGTACGCCTGCCAGCCTCGTAAAGCGGGTGGGCAAAAGAATGACGCCCAATCCTGTACTGGTAACGCTTTTCGTAGCAGGTATAGCAGGTTTTATTCTTTGCGAAAAGAAAATTTACCAGACCATTAATGTGGAAAATAAATTCCAGACAAAAAATGAAGCAAGAGCCGAAGAAGCGCTGTATGAAAAAAGCTATGGTCGCTACCGTACCTATCCCCAACCGGTGATAAACGATATTGACCTGACATTGGAACTGTATCCCGAAAACAGGAAGCTGCAGTATACTGCCAGCCTGCTGCTGTCTAACCCGGCAACCATCCCCATTGATACCCTGCACGTGGAATGGATGGATTTTTCTGTTATGGACAGCTTTGCCGTAAAAGGATATACCGTGAGCCTTTTTAAAAGAGATACTGCGCTGCGACACAATATATATGTGCTTGATCATTCCATATTACCCGGAGATAGCATTCAATGTAATGTTGCGGGAAGCATGCGGTATGAAGGTTTTACCAATGATGATCCGCAAAAAGAGCTTTGTTTTAACGGGAGCTTTCTGTCGCGCAATTTCATTCCTTTCTTTGGGTATGATGACAGGCGTGCGCTTAAAGAAAACCAATACAGGGTGCAGCACGGGCTTTCAAAATTAGCTTCCCGTTTGCCTGACACAGCAGACAATATAGCGGGTAAGCAACTCTTTGCCTCTACCCAGGCCGGCAGGATGCATTATACACTTACTGTCAGCACCAGTGCCGGACAAAGCATTGTCGCACCGGGAAAGCTGCAGAAGGAGTGGCGATCCGGCAACCGGCATTACTATAGGTTCACTAGTGATCAGTCTGTATTGTTTGACTTTTCTGTCCTTTCAGCCGCTTATGCTGTTACAAAACAACCGGTGAATATTGCAGGAAAAACCATTAATGTGGAAATATACTATCATCCTGCCCATCACAGGAATATTGCGCATTTTATAGCCTCCGCCAAAGAAGCGTTAACCTATTTAAGCAGTTTGCTGGGCAACTATCCCTATTCCGAATTGTGCATTGCGGAAAGACCTCATTATGATGAAGAGCTGTATACGTATGAAAACATCATCGTATTACCCGAAAATCATGGTTGGATCGCTGATATACGCAAGCAGGAAGACCTGGATTACCTGCGTTATGTTACTACACGAAAGATCGCGGAACAATATATGCGGCAGTCTAATATCAGTCGCACGCAGGGTTACCCGGTAATTACAAATTCCATTCCTGCTTATCTGGCCCTGCAACAACAGCAACAATTGTATGGAGTAGCTTCCCTTCAAAAGCGCCTGGAGAAGAACTATGATATTTACCTGAAAGGCCGCGCAAAGGAAGAAAATGCAGAACCCGCGCTGCTGCAAAGCGATGAGCAGTCCGCTTATGTATCCGAGCAAAAAGGCAGCTATGCATTATATAAGTTAAGCAGGGTTGCCGGCGCTAAGGCAGTCAATAATGCAATAAGGACCTTTCTTGATTCGGCGAAGACGACGACTATGCCGGTAAATGCCGGGCTGTTTTACAGGGAATTACAGAAGGCTGTTGGAGGCAAACATACAGCCTTCCTGCAATCGGCTTTTGAAAGCACTGATATGCTTAAACCGGAAAAAATATAACCAGTGGGGATAAGTGACGGGCATTAACAACTATTGTTAATGTAAAATGTGAGATGTGAAAGTTCGTTTCACTTTTCATTTTTCACATCTCACGAAAATGATCGCCGCATGAAAAAAATAAAATTGAACATCCAGGATAATATTGCCGATACATTGCTCATTACGTTGTATGCAAAGTCGGTGGAGACAAAGAAGAAAGATCCGTTGATCAGTGACCTTGTTGCTTGTAGGCTGGTACAAAAAATAGACTACGATTTTTCCAAATATAAAAACAAGACAGCGAGTTCCGTAGGGGTCGCTCTCCGTGCATCGCACTTTGACCGCATTGTAACGCAATTTATCAAAACCCATAATAATCCTGTAGTAGTATTGATCGGCTGCGGGTTAGATGCAAGAGTACAACGGATAGGGAACATAGCCGGCAAAGCTGTTTTTTATGAGCTCGATATTGAAGAAGTAATAAATCTCCGCGGGCAGTTGCTGCCGCCTGCTGAAAACGAACATTATATTGCAGGCTCCATGCTTGCAACGGAATGGATGGATGAGCTCCGTGCAAAGCACCCTTCCGGTGATTTCATTTTTATTATAGAGGGAGTGTTGATGTATTTTAGTGAAGCCGACAATAAGTTCGTATTTACCGCATTGGCTGAACGATTCAGGGGAGCGGAAATTCATTTTGACATGCTGAATAAATGGATGAGCACAAAATCATCTTTGCATGATACGGTAAGCAAAAGCAATGCAAAATTTGTTTTCGGTATTGACGATGAAAAGGAAATAGAGCAATGGCATCCTGCCTTAAAACATAAGCGTACTTATCTTTTCAATGAATTTAAAGGATGGCGGAGGATGGGCTTTGTATTAACGACACTGATGAGCATTATTCCCGTGATGAAAACATCATCAAGATTAATGGCTTATACAATTAATGATGCTTTATAAATAAATCAACGTGCTTTATTTAAATGAAGTTTCTAATGGCCAGGCTTGCGGTACTTTAATTTTACTCCGCGCAGGTTTCTTCTTTTTACGCTTGTTCAGGCATATCACTACTATCCCGGTTACAGGCAGGATATAAAGTAGAGTATCTTTGAAACCGTGCCGGTAATATTTACCCGGTATTGGTCGCTGTCTATCCAGCGGATGATCTCTTTTTGAAATACATATAGTGTACCGGTAAGGCACACGATGACAAGCACCAAAGCGCTTGGCACTCCCACCCACAAATGCAGGGTATTAACAACCTGGCGGAATACAGGCTTTTTCTTCATCGTCATGTAAATCAAATTATGGCGGACAAAACAAAAATCACCGGTTTATTTCATAAGCAGTTACGCTTTTGGGAAAATCTCTTAGTCTGCTACAAGAGAATAATCGCACCGGTGCCTTGTCGCATAATATTTTTTTCCTTCATAAAAGCCTTCCTGCCTATCCATATCATCCAGTCGGATAAGATAGTTGCCTTTTACACGTACCGGTAACACCGCGTAGCCTTTCTTTGTGACCGTCACTTTTATATCATGATTATCCGGTAAAAATACCCGGAGCGGGGTACCGGCCGCTACTGGTTTCCCATCAATAAAAGGCACTACCCGCGCCGTATCATTTTGTATGCCCGCTTCTATGTACAGGTGAGCAGCAGGTATTTTTAATTTGCTGCTTTTACCAACAGTGTAAGCAGCACAGAGGTACTGCACAGGCTTTATATTTTGTAGGGTATCCTCCCGTTCTACCACCGGCAGACTGTTATTGACAGCGAATACCTGGAAGCTGCCGCTCGCAAGAGGCACATAATATCCTGCCCAGTGATCATGCGCCTGTTTTAAAGGGATGTTGTGTTGTCTTCCACCGGAGTCAATAACAAACAACTGATAATCCTTCATTTTGTCTAATGCCGCACCGTTGTTGATATACCTGTTCTTTTGCTCATCCACGCCACCATATCGTATCTTTATCAAAAGCGTATCTCCCCTATTGCCGCTTCCCTGCAATTCGAGCCAGTAGCCATCAGCAAAACAAGTATGCTGCACCAAAGCAAATACGAAGAAAAGTAATAAGTTCTTTTTCATGTTCTCATTAAAATTTAAGTGCAACACTACCGATGAATCTTGCAGGCGGTTGCGGTGTAAGCCGCACCGACCACATTTTTTCGCTTGTAAGGTTATCCACTTTTAGCCCGATGCGGTATTTGGGATGATCAAAGAAAACCGTAGCGTCAAATGTTTTATATGCCGGAACAATGATTTTAGATGTTTGTGTATTGGTCTGGAAAGAAGAGCTGCCCATATTGCCGCCAAAGCCGGCGCCCAATCCTTTCAGTGCTCCATTCATTACCCTGTAGCTAAGCCAGAAATTGAAAATTTTTGCAGGGCCAGATAGCGCGGGTCTGAGTCCGTTCACGGAAGCATCAGCCCTGGTATATTTGCTTTCATTATACGCATAGCCTGCTACTATATTAAAGCCCGGGAAAGGGTTAGCCGTAATATCCACTTCCACTCCTCGGCTCAACTGCGTGCCATCCTGTATGGAATAATTGATATCATCAGGATCAGTACGCAGCACATTTTCCACCCGGATATCATAGTAGCTTACAGTACCGGATAAACGCCTGCTGAACGCATCTGCTTTTATACCGAACTCCAGTTGGTTGGCATGCTCAGGCTTAAATATCGTTCCGTCTTTGGCATTGCCGCTCCGGTTGAAAAAGCCGCTCATGTAATTGCCAAAAACAGAAAGCTGGTCATCTACCACTTCGTATGCCAGTCCGAATTTATGCGAGAGGGAAGTTTGCGTAAAAGGCCCCGTTTGCGTGCCACCGGTGCTCAGTCCACCGCTAATTTCTCCGGTAGTCACATTGTATACACCATTAAAATGATAATTATCCACGCGCAGGCTGACCATTGCCACGAACCGTTTGGTAATATTAAATACATCAGAGATATAAGCGGCATAAGTATCATCGCTATTATGCTCCTTACGCGGCGTTGCACTCATAGACAGCGAATCTACCAAAGCCCGGGTAATACGGTAAGAGGTAGAGGGGTTGATAAAATTAACGGTAGGCATATTGTTTACATGCATCCTGTCAAGGTCACTGAAATTGTTATAGTAATCCACTCCCACCACCATCCTGTTCCTGTGATTACCAATTTTAAAATCGCCTATGAAATTCTGCTGAATATCAGTAGCAATAAAGGCGGTATAGCCTGTAATTACCTGCGCACGAAGCGTGGAATCGGTACGGCCATTTAAAGCGCTGATGTAACCGTTAATGGTTGATCTTGCCCTGGATACAACGGTCTGCGATGTCCACTGATCTGATATTTTATAGTTCGCCTGGATAAAATAATTGAACATCTGGGTTTGATAGGGCAGGTCGTTGCTGAGAAAAGTTTTTTTATACGGGAACTGCATATCTACAATAGACTGTGTTTTGTTGCTGCCGGTATATGGGTTAAAGCGTACTACGGAAGTACCCTTTGTTTGCCCGAACTCAATATCCACCAAAAGAGAAAGCCTGTCTGTAACCTGATAAGAAAAGCTGGGCGCAAGGCTGATGTTATTGGTGAACCCGAGATCCTGGAAGCTGCGTTCAAACGTAGTAGCAGCATTCAAACGGAATAAAGCGGTGCGGTCTGCGTTTACCGGTGTATTGATGTCGGCAGTAAAGCGGTTATAGTTCCAACTGCCGCCGAAGTAAGCAACTTCGCCGCCAAATGCATTATAAGGTTTTTTGGTAACGCGGTTGTATAAACCGCCATAGCTGCTGGAAATGCTTGTACCGAACAAAGTAGTGGAAGGCCCTTTTATCACTTCCAGCCTTTCGAGGTTCACGGGATCAATCACAGAAAAAGCGGCGCCAGCTACACCATTTCTTGCATTCGGCTCGGTATCAAAGCCGCGTGAGCGGAAGGTTACACGTCCCTGGTTAGCGATCATAGGCACACCTGCACCCGGAACATTTTTGGAAACACTGCCTAAGTCTACCGCCATTTGCTCCGCAACCAACGCCTTGGTAACAGTAGTATATACCTGCGGGTTTTCAAGATTCTTCAGTGGAAGCCGGGCCACGAACCCGCTTTCTTTTCTTGAAAACTTATTGACGTTCCCAAATATGGTGATCTCCTGCAACGCACGAATATTTTCTTCCGTGAGCTTAAAATCCACCAGTGCATCCTGTTCTGATACCACTTCCACCGGGATATCTTTTTGCTTATAGCCGATCATTTGTATGCGAACGGTATATTTTCCGGGTGCTATATTGCTGAACCTGAAATTGCCTTTGGTATCGGTAAGTGTTGTCTTCTTTAATTCGAGTAATGAAACAGAAACCATTTCAAGCGGCTCATTGTCTACAGAAGTAATAGTGCCGGAAACTGATCCTGCGCCGGATTGAGCGAAACACACGATGTTAAGAAAAAATAATAAAATGGATAGTAGTAATCTTGATGACATAAACAGTCTGTTTGATTTAATGATTGCAAGATTGCTGAAATAAAAGAAGAGGCTATTATGAGATTGGAAAAAATAATTTATGAGATAAGGAAAAAAGAGATAGGCGCTAAAAGAAAAAATTTAAAATTACTTTAGAATTGAGGTGTTCTTTTGCCTCGCCTGACCTGAATGCTCAATGGTTGCTATCCAAAAAAGTCAGGAACATACTGAATGAAAGCAAAGCCAAACCCGGATCGAAAAAGAAATGAAGTCAATATCGTATCAACTCCTTTGTTCTCCATTTCTTTTTACAGGGGCGCGGGTTCCTTTTCAATTCATTCCCAACATCAGAAAAATTTCCCGCTTGCGCTTGTTATGGTCTGTAGGGGACAATCTGTATCGGTCAAAACAAGCGCTTCGCTTGCTGTACCAATACACATCAACCGGTGCCAGCTCTTCTTTGAAAAAGGGTTAAATCCAAAATTTTCATATAAAGGATCAGAGAACTGGGAATTTTTTGAAATAAGAATGTCTCCTTCATTATTGAACGGGCTGCCCATTGTATGCCCTGCCTGGAATTCCTTTATGAAAAAACTGGCAAAGAATAAAGCGGCCATTCTTTCGGATTTAAATATATATTACAGAAATACGCTTAAGGATACGGCTTATTCTCTTTTAAATGAACAGTTTGCCGAACTCACACTTCGGGAAAAATATTTTTATGTGAAGGTGCAGGAAATATTGCTGCATGTATTGCAGGAATTATTATTGTCTGCAGAAGCGAACGTTGTGGCTACCGCCAAACAACAGTTACTGGCTTCAAAAATAAAGCAGATACTTGATAAGGCACAAACCAGCAAAGACTTTACCATGCAGTCTCTTTCAAAGGATCTGGATACCAATGAAACAACGTTAAAACAATCCTTTAAAATAGTAACCGGCACCACTATTTACCAGTATTACCTGCATAAGCAAATGAAGCTCGCACAGCAATTATTGAGTAACGGATTCCCTGTTGCAGATATAGCGATTAAGGTAGGTTATAGTACTGTAGGTCATTTTTCACACCAATTCAAAAAATATTTCGGTACAAATCCAAATAATTTCAGGAACAGAGTATGATATGAGCATCTGAGCTAAAATGCATAGGCGTGATCCATATTGAGTATGTCACCAATTTGTAAAACCATTTTATTTTCTTATCTCATAAATCGAATTTCCAATTTTCGAAAATCACTTCCGGGATTTATACTCATTTTTGATCCATCGATTGCAAGTCTCTTTCCGGGCAAAGGTTATTGTCTCGTGGAAAAGCAATGTAGTGCAGCAGGATCAAAGCCGGGTTTTCCACCAATATCCATTGCTCCCGATCATTACGATCCGATGGTGTTACTGACAACCACTATCGAATAAAATCACGTGTTTTCTTTATTCTGAATAAGGAGGAGTATTCCACATGTATTCCTTCATCATTAAACAATTTTATGCATTTCACATGAAAAATATTATCCTGTTAGTATGCTTTGCATGTTTTTCTTTTTCAGCCGTTGCGCAGAAAAACACTTTACACGATTTTGACTTCTGGAGAGCCAAGCCTGATCTTGAAAAGGTAAAGGCGGAAATAAACAAAGGGAACAGCCCGGCTGAGCCTGCAGAAAATGGAATGGATGCGGCGGCAATGGCCATCAACGCCCAGGCGGGCAATGATGTCATCAAATTTCTTATTGAGCAGGGCGGCAGCAATATAAACAAGACCTTAACCTATGGCCGCACTTATATCTTCTGGGCCGCCAGCAGGGGCAATATAGAATTAATGGAATACCTGGTGTCTAAAGGAGCTAAAGTGAACCTGCATGATCATTTTGGTTATTCGCCGCTGACAATTGCAGCATCCGGCGGGCAAACCAATACCAAAATATATGATCTCTGTATCAGGGAAGGGCTCGTTCCCAAAAAAGAAATTGCGCGCGGAGGTACGAACGCACTGCTGCTTATAGCGCCTTACGACAAAGATTTTTCGATGATCGATTATTTTGTTTCCAAAGGAATAGATATTAAAAGCAAAGACTCCGCCGGCAATACCGCTTTCGATTATGCGGTAAGATCGGGTAGCGTTGATGTGCTGAAAAAGCTTACCAAAAAAGGGGTAAAATTCAACCCCAATATTATGTACACCGCAAGCGCGGGGGGACGCGGGGGGAGCATTGCCACGCTGGATCTGTACAAATACCTGGAAGAACTGAAAGCCGACCCAAAGGCCACTTCTGCCAACGGCGACAATGTTTTTCATAATCTGGCAAGAAGGTCCGGACAGGAGGAGATCATGAAGCATTTCCTATCCAAAGGCGTGGACATCAATAAGGCTAACAATGATGGAACTACTCCTTTTATGAATACCGCATATGTAAACCAGGATACGGCAACGCTGTCGTTCCTTTCCGCTTATGTAAAGGATATTAACCAGAAAAACAAAAGAGGACTTTCTGCATTATCCATGGCGGTAAGAAGAAATACGCCCGATATTGTAAGCCTGCTGCTATCTAAGGGGGCTGACATCAACGTGACGGACGCCGAAGGATATACGCTCGCTTTTTATCTTATACATGCTTATTCTCCCCAACGCCCGCAGGGTTTTGAAGCCAAGCTGAAAATACTCCGGGACAAAGGGCTGGATATAACTGCCCCGCAAAAAAACGGGAATACATTATACCACATGGTGCTGTACAGGAACGGGTTGCCGTTGCTTAAACGGATAGAAGAATTTAAGGTAGATGTAAATGCCAAAAACAACGAAGGGCTTGCTCCTTTGCACAAGGCGGCGCTGACTGCCAAAGACGACAGCATTCTTAAATACCTGCTTTCGATAGGTGCGAAAAAAGATGTGCAGACAGAATTCAATGAAACAGCCTATGACTTGGCTAAAGAAAACGAATACCTCGCTAAAAACCATATTCCGATTGATTTCTTAAAATAAGCAGGGCACGCCCGTGCAGCTTTTTCTTCCCGGATCTGTCCGGGCCGGGTGTTCCATATTCCAGACTAAAACAATAAACAACAAATGAAACATATTATCCTTCAAAGAATATTCCCGTTGATGATCGTCATCTTATTCTCTTCCATCACCGCGATGGCGCAAAAGCCCGGCCATACAAAATATAAATGCATGGTACAGATGACCAATTATGTGGGTGAGGCTGCCTATGTGGTCGTATCTGTGATAAACCCCTCCGGGGCTTACGAAAAAACCCTGTATATGATGGGGCCCGATAAAAAATGGTACGATCATTTTAAAGCATGGTATAAATTCAACACAAAGAGCCCTGCGAATTTAAGTGCTATTACCGGGGCTTCGGTAGCCGGCGGAGATCGCAGTGTCACCACTTTTGAAATTGAAGACGCGATAGTAGATGCAGGATACAAGCTTCGATTCGAAAGCGCGGTAGAAGATCAGAAGTATTATGAAAAAGACATCGAAATCGAGCTCACAAAAGAAAACCTGTCTAAAAAGACAGAAGGAACTAACTATATACGTTATATCCGATTCAGCTCAAATTAATCACCTGCAGGATACATGACCATATCAGTATGGAGGTACAGCCACCTGGCGCTGGCTTTATCCTCTTTTTTATTATTGTTGTTAGCTTCTGTAACAGGCATCATACTGGCGTTTGAACCCGTTTCTGTAAAAATGCTTCCTTATAAGGCAGACAACTTTGACCACATCAGGCTTTCAGAAACTATTCCCGCGCTCAAAGAAAATTTTGAAGAAATAACAAGCATTGCGGTAGATGTAAACCAGTTCGTTGTTGTTGAGGGAATTGACAACGAAGGAGAAGCTGTGTCGGTATACGTTGATCCGCGCACAGGAAAAGCCATCGGCATTCCTGAAAAGAAAAGCGCTTTTTTCCAGTGGGTCACTTCTTTTCACCGTTCTTTATTCCTGAACGAGATCGGAAGGTTTTTCATAGGGCTTACGGCATTTCTTCTATTGCTGATCACGGTCTCCGGGATTGTACTTATTATCCAGCGACAGAAAGGACTGAAACGTTTCTTTACTAAAATTGTAAGAGACAATTTTTACCAGTATTACCATGTACAGTTAGGCCGGCTGTTGCTTATACCCGTATTGTTGATCGCGCTTACAGGCACTTACCTGTCGCTGGTCCGTTTTAAAATAATCCCTGATCATAAGGTTAGCCAAAACGTAGACTTCGACTCCATCAAAGAAGAGCCCAAAAAAGAGTTGTCGGAATTTGATATTTTTAAAAACACTCCTTTGTCTGAAGTGCGGCTGGTAGAATTCCCTTTTTCTGAAGATGTGGAAGACTATTATACGTTAAAGCTAAAGAAAAGGGAGCTGACCGTTAACCAGGTTACCGGCGATATTTTGAGCGAGGCCGCGTACCCGGTATCGTTTTTACTAACAGAGTTAAGCCTTGATCTGCATACAGGCAGAACCAACAGCATTTGGGCCGTCATTCTTGCGCTGGCATCCGCCAACATCCTGTTTTTTATATACTCCGGTTTTGCCATCACGCTGAAACGCAGATCAGGGTACGTAAAAAATAAATATAAAAAGCAGGATTGCAGCTATATCATACTGGTAGGTTCTGAAAACGGAACAACTTACAGGTTTGCAAAAGTGTTGTACCAGGCATTGCTCAAAGCCGGTCAGAAAGCTTTCGTGACTGAGCTTAACAATTATTCCGTTTTCCCGAAAGCCAAACACATGATCGTATTAACAGCCACTTATGGGCTGGGAGATCCGCCGTCTAATGCAGCGAAATTTACCAGGCTGCTGGAAAAAATGCCGCAGGCTCATCCTGTTCATTTCTCTGTATTGGGCTTTGGATCAAAATCCTACCCAGACTTTTGCAAGTTTGCATTTGATGTTAACCAGGCGGTGTCGGTTCAGGAATGGGCCGTTCCATTTCTTGAAGTTCATACAATAAACGATAAGTCGCCCGAAGAGTTTGGACAGTGGATGGATCTTTTGTCGCAAAAAATTGATTTACCGCTCAGCTTCTCTGCCGATGCGCTTGCGGTAAAGCCCAAACGGTTGCACCAGCTTACTGTTGTGGATAAAACTGCGATCACGGAAGAAGATGGTTCGTTTTTCATTTCCATGAAACCCAAGAGAAGCATACGTTTTACATCCGGCGACCTGCTGGCAATTTATCCCGCCGATGATCACCGTGAGCGATTGTACTCCATAGCAAAAGTGGATGGCAACATACAGCTCAGCATCAAGCTGCATAAGCATGGGTTGGGCTCGGGCTTTCTCTACAGTCTCAGCTCGGGGCAGGTGATAAAGGCCGGAATAGACATCAACCCGCATTTTCATTTTCCCAAAAAGGCCCCGACGGTATTTATGATCTGCAATGGAACGGGCATCGCTCCATTCCTGGGGATGATAAATGATAACCACAAAAAAACAGATTGCTACCTGTATTGCGGTTTCCGGGGAAGCTGCTCCTTTAAGCTTTACCAGGATTCGGTGAACGAAGGATTGCAAGCGCAAAAGCTAAAGGCATTGCGCCTTGCCTATTCCCGCGAAGGCAACAGGCAATATGTAAACGATCTCATCGCTCATGACCAGGAGCTCATTGCCCGCGCAATGAACGATGGTGCCGTTATTATGATCTGCGGCTCCCTTGTTATGCAAAAAGATGTACTCGAAATACTGGACGCAGCTTTTAAGAAAATAAATCACAAAGAAGTGAGCTACTACCAGTCGCATAATAAAATACTGATGGACTGTTATTGAAACAGCCGTTGGGAGCTGAAGGATGTTCGCATGACTGTTATTCCGTTACCAAGTATTGCGAAAGAGGAAGGTTCGGGGTGGAAGAATAACTGCCGTCATCAGCTATCATAATGCAGCGCATTTCAGGAAAACGCCTCAACAAACGCAACCCGGCTTTTTTACCCAATACCATAATAGAAGTGCTGAGACCGTTTGCCAGCTCAGCGCTGGCGCCAAAAACAGTCACGCTGCATAAGCCCGTTGCCGGGTAGCCCGTTTTGGGGTTGATGATATGCGCATAACGCTTCCCGTTAAATTCTACAAACTTTTCATAGCTGCCGGAAGTTACTACGGCGCCATCGTGCAGGGGTACGATAGCAAAAAGGCGACCAATATCTATCGGGTGGGTAATGCCGATGTTCCAGCTGCTGCCATCGGGCTGACTGCCCCAGGCATTCATATCGCCCGAAGCGTTTACAATACCGGCCGTAACGCCTTTCGTCAGCATCATGTCACGGCACTTATCGGCTGCATACCCTTTGCCCGTAGCGCCAAAGCCGATTTTCATGCCTTTCAGCTTCAGGAAAATGGTGCTGTTCTTCCTGTCAAGGATAATATTTTTATATCCCACTTTCGCCACTGATTTTTTTATGGCTTCGGGAGTTGGCATACTGGTCATGGAGCCATCGAATTTCCAGATCCTGTCCATTGCCGCAAAGCTTATATCAAAAGCCCCATTGGTAATTTCAGACAGGCGGATAGCCCTTTCCGTAAGGTCAAAAACTTCTTTATCCACTTTTACCGGTGCAATGCCTGCATGCTGGTTTACCTGCGATACCTGCGAATGAGGCTTCCAGTCGGAGATCAGGTTTTCAATACGGGCAATTTCCGCAATGATGGTATCAATATTCGCTTCGGCCGAGGCAGTATCTTTGTCTACGATCGTGATATCAAACCTGCTGCCCATAAGCGTCACCGGTCTTTTTCTGAGCGTTTGCGCAGTAATGTTTAAAGCAGGCAGAATAAGCATTATTAATAAAATACCTTTTGCTTTCATAAATGCCAGGTGTTGTTGTATGAATGATTGAGCCCGGCAAACTTAGTATCAATCTGTATTGCAATATTTCCCGCCTGTAAGTATTTCCGTGATTCGAAAACCCTTTTTTCCACTTTAGAAAATAATAACAGCAAGCGACCGATAATTTTGCAACGTTATTTATATTGGCGGCTGGCTTTTTTTGCAGGCACCGAAATAAAAAAACATGCATATCTCCACTGCTGCATGAAAACAACGAAAGCTTACCGGTAAAGGAAGAAATTATAATAATTCAGCAAACGCAACAAAGTCTGGCAAACAGACCAGCGATACACACTAAAACTTACATCAAACTAACAAAGCATGACAGAATAAAATAACATCCCAAACTAAAAACCCCTGCTTCGAGGGCAGGGGCGAAATGATGAACAAATACCAGTACAGAGTAGGATCCTTCTGGTATTTGATTGACCACCACTTACAACATAAATTTATGGAAAAAGAATGTGTATCATGTTATAAAAAATACAAAAAACAAATACACGCGATCGTTTATGCAACATTCCTTTTTACCCAGCTTTTTTTGGCTGCCGCTCAAAGCGCATACAGTCAAAACCAACCCGCAAAAAATATACATTTCGTAAGGGGAAGACTTCTGACACCCGACAGGCAGCCTGTATCAAACGCAACGATTGAAGTAAAGGGAAAAAAATTATCCATCACCTCAAATGAAAAAGGGGAATTTTCTTTCAGGGAAATATCACCCGCCTCGGTACTGCTTATCTCCTGCATAGGATATGAGCCTATAGAAATTGGCGTGCAGGGAAGGAATGAGCTCCTGGTGGAAATTACTCCCAGGGCATTGATTTTAGAAGAAGCGGTGGTGATCGGGTACGGAACCTCCAAACGATCTAAATTAACGGGAAGCGTAATTACTGTTAAGGCAAAGGATATCGTAAACCAACCTGTTACCAACCCGCTTTTGGCATTGCATGGCAGGGTATCGGGGCTGGTGATGAATACCGTAAGCGGTAACTTGGGCGCCAGGGTGGACATACAGATACGGGGCACCAATTCTTTACGGGGTTCGTCTTATTCAAATCCCCTGTACCTGATTGATGGCGTTCCAATGCCTTCTACCAGCATCAACTCCTCTGCCGTTGGCGGCGCTGCCGGCGGACAAAGCCCATTCACTTACATCAATCCTTCGGAGATAGCAAGCATAGAGGTGTTGAAAGACGCGGACGCTACGGCAATTTATGGTTCAAGGGGAACCAACGGCGTTATCCTGATTACCACGAAACGCCCCAAACCAGGAAAGCTGAAAATAAGCGCAGACTTCTATAAAGGATTTGAAAGAATAGTTAATACGCTCGATCTCCTGGACACCCGGCAATACCTGCAAATGCGCAGGGATGCTTTTGCAGCCGATGGCGTTACCCCTACTGCTACCAATGCCCCTGACCTGCTTTTATGGGACAGCACTGCGTACACCGACTGGCAGAAAGAAACAATGGGACAAACAGCGGTTGTACAAAACGCGCAACTGGATTTTTCCGGCGGCGATAAAATAAACCAATATGCCGTAAGCCTCGGGTACCGGGACAACGGCGGGGTACTAATGGGGAAAAATAATAGTAAAAGGGGAAGTGTACGTATCAATCTCAGCCACAAATCGTTTGATGAACGTTTTACTTTTGATATAAGAGCCAATTACACTTTATCGAAACAGGATATGCGGGCTACCTCATCAAGCACCAACAATATGCTGGCGCCCAATCTTCCCCGCGTGGATTCCCTGGGCAATCCTTATTTTTTCAGAACAAGCACTGCTACCAATACCAGCAGCCCGTATAAATACCTGTATTGTCAAACCCTGTACAACGCCTATAATTTTATTAGCGGCGGAACTATTACCTACAAAATAATAAGCGATCTCGAATTGAAACTGGATGCCAATTACACGAGGATGGACATACAGGCAACGGAAAGCTATTATGATAAATACTACAACCAGAATGCCAACCTGCCTTATAAAAACGAAACAAGGTTTGGAACAAACTACCAGGAAACCTATAATATAGAGCCGCAGATGAACTACAAGCTGGATTTTGCAAACAGCAAGATCACTGCTTTGGTGGGTGGCACTTTTCAGCAAACACTAAAAGGCGGCAACCTGGTGTATGGCCGGAATTTCCCTTCCGAAAAACTAATGCTGGATCTTTATTCTGCCAGCGATGTGATAAAAACATCGTCAAGCTCTACCTATACGAAATATAAGTACACTTCATTATTTGCCAGGCTTGGGTATGATTACCTGGACCGTTATCTTTTTACCGCCACATTCAGGAGAGACGGATCAACAAGATTTAGTGAAGACAATCGCTTCGGGAATTTCGGGGCCATTGCCGCCGGCTGGCTGTTCAGCAAAGAAAGTTTTGTAGCCAATAACCTCCGGTTCCTTTCTTACGGGAAATTAAGATCCAGCTATGGGTGGACGGGGAACGACCAGATTGCCGACTACGTTTATATGAGCACTTTTGCAGCAACAAACACATATAACGGTGCCGCCGGCCTGTATGCAGACCAGATAGGACTTACCAATTTCAGTTGGGAAACAGCCCGGAAGTTTGAAGTAGCTCTTGAGCTGGGGTTGTTGGATAACCGAATACTTTTTAATACCGCTTATTATAGCAATATTTCAGACAATCAGTTAATCAGCATTCCCCTGGCCTCACAAACAGGCTGGGGCAGCTATACGGGTAATCTTGACGCTAAAATAAAAAACAGCGGCGTTGAAATCGAAATATCAACAGACAATATGCGCCAAAAGGATTTTCGCTGGCAAACAAACTTCAATATTACTTTCTTTAAAAACAAGTTACTTGAATATCCCGGGCTTGAATATTCCAGCTACTCGAATACCTATATGATCGGTAAGTCAATCAATTTACTAAGAAGATATGAATACCTGGGCCTTGATAAAGCAAACGGCGAGCCGATCATTAAGAACCAGGATGGACAGGGTATGATCAACAGTGTAGATGACTACATTTATGCCGGTACGACCGATAATAAGTATTACGGAGGAATAGGCAATAACTTCACCTGGAAAAATTTCGAGCTCAATATCTTTTTCCAGTTTGTAAAAAGACCTACTGTTAGTGGGTACCTGTATAACACCAATTACTGGCCTGTCGGCAATTTGTATAATGTTACAAAAGAACAGTTGGAAAATACCTGGCGAGAACCCGGCGACAATGCAAAATACCCCAGGTTATCGGCAGCAACCTCCGGTCCGTATTATAACCTGTATTATAATCAGTATGGATATTCTACAGCCACTATCGCAGACGGATCGTTCATACGTCTCAAGAACATAGCGGTAAGCTATTCTTTGCCCAAAGGACTGGTAGAACGATTAAAGCTAAGCAGTGTAAGGTTTTATTATATGGCGCAAAACCTGTTTACCATCACCAATTATGACGGCTATGATCCGGAAACAGGGTCAAACGTACCTGCTTTGAAAGCTTCCACCTTCGGCATCAATGTCACGCTCTGAAATACACTCAACTTCTGAAACAATAATAATATGATGCTCAAAAAAACAATTTACCATACATTATTACGGCTTTCGTTTGTCTTCTCTATTATGCTGCTGTCGGGCTCCTGCAAAAAATTCGTGGAAACAGCATCGCCGCAAAATAAAATTGAAGACAGGCTTGTTTTCGACAATGATGTTGTCGCCATGTCTGCCGTAAACGGACTTTACGGTTACAATTTCATTTCTTCCTCCTACCACGATACCTATAAGTGGCTGTACACAGGGTATTCTGCAGATGAGATACAATATTATACGCTCAGCACAAATATAGACCAGTTTGCCACGAATGATATACTGGCTTCAAATACGGTATGCTGGGATTTTTGGAAAGTGCCTTACAAAGCCATTTATCAAAGTAACCTGATCATTGAAGGATTCGAAAAGTCGAATGTATTATCCGTCCGTGTTAAAAGAGAAGGAATGGCCGTAGCAAAATTTTTCCGGGCGCTTAATTATTTAAACCTGGTGTCTGCTTTCGGAGACGTGCCGCTTATCCTGGCTTCGAACCTGGAATTATCGAAAACGATGGGACGCACCCATTCCGCAGAAGTGTATAAGCAAATCATTAAAGACCTGCAGGATGCCAAAGAAGGGCTGAAAGGAAACACAAACGGAAATGTTTATATCAATGAAAAGAGTGCCACTGCTTTACTGGCGCGCGCATACCTGTACAATGAACAATGGCAGGATGCTGCAAATGCATCGGCAGAGCTGATAAGTGGGCCGCTCAAAGGAAGCCTGGTACTTGAAAACATCTCAAATGTTTTTTTGCGTTCGAGCAAAGAAACCATACTGGCGATCAGCTCAAACGGGTCGAGCACTACCTATATCAACTATACTTATGCCGGATCAATCACCATCCCGGCCACCAGCGCCATACAGGCAACCTACCAGCTTACCAACAGCCTTTTGAACGCGTTTGAGGAAAATGACCTCCGGAGAACAGAATGGGTAGGTACTGTAGGAACACCGGAAACCTTCTTTCCCTACAAATACAAGCAAAAGTCGCCGCCGCTCGACGCCGCAAAATACGAAGACCAGGTGCTGATCAGGCTGGCAGAAATGTATTTAATACGGGCAGAAGCAAATGCCCGGCTCAACAACCTTGCAGAAGCGGTAAATGACCTGAATGCCATCAGGAGCAGGGCTGGCCTTGATGATCTCGCTCCCGATTTGTCACAGGATGAATTATTGCTTGCAGTAGAACAGGAACGCAGGGTGGAATTGTTTGCCGAATACGGTCACCGTTGGGCAGACCTGGTAAGAACGGGAAGGGCTGATGCCGTGCTTGGGGTCCATAAGCCTGACACCTGGAAAAGCACAGATGCGCTTTATCCCATCTACTTCAAAGAGTTTGAGTACAACAGCAGCCTGGAACAAAACCCGGGATACGAAAAATAGGTGCTTCACCGGGACTATACTTTAATTGTTCTTACGCAAGGGAGAACTTCTTTCACCGGAGATAAATCTGTCTGGCTTGGGCGTATTCCAGGTTTTCGCTTCATATTGAGTTTGCCCTCACCCCTTTATCCCCGCTCCCCTCCGTGGCGAGGGGAGTAATGGTGCGAAAATTATATATATATCCCTTCTCTGCAGAGAATGCAGCTAAAAAAAACACTTGAACC
>JAHBTL010000015.1 GCA_019638615.1 Chitinophagaceae bacterium
CATTAATGAGAATATTTCTTTAGCGGATATTTATGTGGATGTGAAGCTGGAAAGGTAGCTCCTCTATCAGGGGTTCAGTATCTGTTTAATTTTTTGTTTTACAAGAGGAATTCTTTCTTTCAGCATTAATGGATTGATATGTGCCATCAATACTTCCTCAAGTATACCCGTTGTTATCAAACGATCTAATTCATGTATCAGAAAATTTCTGACAGAAGGATCAGCCTGTGCCGTCTCTTCCACAATGGTGGTTCTGTTATCCAGTACATAAATGATGTCTTCCATATCATGACTGGTCCTGTAATCTTTTCCCCTGTTATGAAACGCTTCAAATTTAGTGGCGAGGAAGCAGGGCGCCGAAAGTATATACACTGTTTGTTCTTCAGCATTTGCTTTCCACAGGTTTTCAAAGCCCGGTTTATACCAACGGTTCGTTGGTCCCCAGGGACCTGCTGCTGCACTCATAATATCTACAGGTATGTTTTTGTATCTGTAACTGTTGATGGTATGCCTTTCCGGGTCGGGATAAAACCCCAGCGCCAGCAATTTTTCGATGGTTTGCTGCCAGTCGTTAAGCGTCACTATATGCAATGCAATATCCACATCATCTGTGGGGCGTACCTCATCCGGAGCCGGATCGTTGGCATAGAGGCTGATAACAGCGCCGCCCACAAATACCACCTGCCGGTTTAAATGCTGCAGGGTCGCCGCTATTTCTGCTATTATGGCAATATTGATATTTCTATTCGCCAATGCCGAATTTTTTTTTCAGTATCGCCAATGCCAGCTCTTTTTCTCTTGCCCTGCCTACCCGCAAGGCATCGATCAGTACCAGCAGTTCGTATAACACAGGATCGTTCAATACAGCTTTGGGTACCGAAGGATACAGGGGCTGGATGCCATGCCCCCGCACATTACCCTCGGCATAGGGCCACACATATATTTCCGTGCTTTGTATTTGTTCTTTAAGCGGCGATGCGGAATGTGCTGTAGGCAGTCCCCGCACTACCGCACCGGGCTTTTGCGGAAAAACATAGGGTATGCCATGAGATAATAATTCAAGCAATGCGCTTTTCATAACTATTTTGCCTGTGATATCCAGTAATCCGGCATACCTGGAACGAGCCACGGAATCGCTCACTTCTGACTGGCTCATGCCCAAAGACCGGGCAGCGGATTTCTGATTCCAGCCGGTATCATTCATGCTGATGATCTTTAGCAGCAGCACGATATCCTGCGGTTTTAATTGTATCATTCCGTGTTTCATGTGCAATATCGCGTATTGCGATATGCAATATTACTGCTTATTCCGAACCTTATCAAACAAAATATCGCCCATCGCAATACGCAATATTTTTTGATTTTCAGATGTTTACAAATCTATCTATAGTCGAGGATCAAATCGTTATTGCAATATACCTACACTGAAAGAATATATACTGGTTGATTCCGAAAGCATGCATATTGAAATATTCCACCTGAATAAAATTAACCATTGGGAACTGGAGGAATATAACTCAGTGGAAGAAATGCTTTATATCAAAACTATTAATGAGGAAATTGCTTTAGGAGATATTTACAATGGTGTACAACTGGAAAGCATATAAATTATGCGTGAGCGGGTTGAATAGGGTTACTAACCTTTTGAAGGTTGGAAAACCCTACGGTTTTTACTTATCCCGGTAAATTGTATTTTTGGTTTATGTCTGCTTCAAATATATATATTGACCTTACAAAAATGCAAGCCGCACTAAAGCAGTTTGTACGTTATAAAGCTGAAAAGGCTGGCAGTAATATTATTTATGTTCGAAACGGACAATTGATTGAAGAAAACCCAAAAACGCATAAAAAGATAGTTTTAAAATATGTTGCCAAACATAGCTAATGCCTACGCTTTACATTCTTGCAGGCCCTAATGGAGCAGGTAAAACCACTTTTTATCAAGCGGCTGTTGAAGGGGTGAATGTTGTTGAAGGTATTATCGAAAAAAGCTAACTATGAGCGATGATAAGTACGATTTCCAAAAGCTTCCCGAAGTATTCTACTATGAATTCCTTAGTGAGGGCCCTAAGGGGGTTATTAAAAAAGTAGTTCGCTATAAACTTATAGAAGATTCGCCGGTGAGAATATTTAACCTGGGTTTTGGAGATCTGGATACTGAAACTGATAATATAAACGATAAAATTAAGAGCAATAATAAAGATCGTCAGAAAGTGCTGGCAACAGTAGCTGAAACCGTAATTGATTTTACCCTGCACCACCCGGATGCTTTTGTTTTTGCACAGGGAAGCACTCCCTCCCGTACAAGGCTATACCAGATGGGGATTGCAGCTTTTTATAAAAAAATCTTGCTTGAATTTGAAGTAATTGGCTATGTTGGCGGGGAATGGCAAATCTTTGAAAACGGGGTTAATTACGAAGCGTTTTTAATAAAACGTAAATAATTGTATCTTTATAGAAGTAAGGATATTGTACTATGAGCAATAAGTTAATAAACAAAGATAAACTTAACAAAGCTGCGATAGAAAGTCGCGATGAGGAAAAAATGGCGAAATATGCCGGGGCTTCTTATTTCCGTGAAAAGGATAAAAAAGCAAAAAAATTTTTAAAGGATCATCCTGTTCCCGCCAAATTCCTGCAACGGTAGTTACGCATTCCAATGAGTAGTATGCCTTTGTAATTGCGTGGCCTTATTTCAATTTTTTTATTGTAGCGTTCTCTCCATTCTGCGGCTGTTTTTCCAAAGAGGGCGACATTTAATAAATCGGCTTCATTGGCATACACAAATGCGGCTTGTTGTTTCGTAATTGCCTGGGGTATGAGGTTTTCTTTTATGGCATCTGTGTGAATACGGTAATTAACTTTGGCTAATGTGCCGCCGTACCTTCCGGTTTTTGAAACAATACCAACCGCATTGGTCGCTTCTATCCAGCGTTTAGGGGTGAGGGAAAAGCTGTTTGACCCCGCTATATTTTTAATTCCATCGAATTCGATGGAATTAAAATCAGGGTTGTGAAACTGTTCCCATAGACCAATGAACTCAATAGTGCTACGGTTACGCATCCGGTTTTGAAGAATGTAGTCGCTTCTTTCCGCATCCCTGTATCTTGCCATGTCTGTTAGTGAAATGTAATCCTGCTTATTGTCTTCATAAAGAACAATGTCTACTTGTTGTATGGTTATTTTCTTGTTGTTAGCCATAACATAAAATTTGATGTATGGTAAATTTAGAAAATCCTTTTGGTAATTTGCCTTTGTTGTTGCTCATTGTAAGGCATCAGCCAACCACCTGGAACAAGAGCAGAATATGAACCTATAAGCTTTGCCGCCCGGCATATCAGCGCTGCAAAGCTTGTAGGTTTTTTAGTACAGCAAATCTATTTTATTTCTCCTCCTTAAGTAAGTTATACAAATAGTTATATGTATCTAAATATGTTACTTCAAGACTTTCCCACGAGGCTAATGCTTCTTTATATGTTTGTATTTGATTGTTTAATATTTCTTTCCCATTTTCTGTAATCGCTTGGGTTTGTAAAAATTCGGCTTAACCCACCCCCCATGCCACAAATGAGAATATTTTTATCAGCTTGTTGGAATTCTTTAAAATGTTTTGATATTGTAATAAATATTGACGCGGAAGCAGTGTTACCCAAATATTCAACTGTTGTCAGAATTTTTGTTCTTGAAATGCCATTTTGCTCTAAACATTTCTCAATTACAATCTTATTTGCCTGGTGCGTAATGATATAGTCAAGCTCGTCAACAGACTTTATGTGTTTTGCCAATAACCATTTTATTGCCTCATTGATTTTTTGCACAATAAAATTTTTTACTTCTTTACCTTCCATTAGCAGATAGTGGTTTGTTTCCGTATTATTATAGGTTTGAATTGGGTATTTTGCCTTCCCGGCAAGAATTTTCAGGGAATAATTTTCACTTTCATCGCCATCAACGTCAGAACCCAGGTAGAAATCAATTATTCCTCTGCCTTCCCGGACTTCCTTTGAAACGATAACAGCGCCCGCGCCATCTCCAAATAATGCATTCATTAAGTAGTCTTTTGGGTTAATTAAATCCCTTATTTTGTCAACCCCAATAAGTAGGCCCTTTTTAAACTTTCCCGATTTTAAAAACATATCCGCAAGAGAAAGAGAATAAATGGGGCCGGCACATGGCATGTTTATTTCAAAGGCAAAAGCATTTAGTAAACCCAATTTTTTCTGAACCAGAGTTGCTGTTTGCGGAAGTGTGTAATCTCCAAAAAAGGTATTCACAATAATAAATTCAATATCAGATTCCGTATTGTTCATCGCAGCTAATGCGGCAATTGTTCCCTGCTCGGAAGGTAGCAAATCGCTCTGCCGACGCTCAATAATGCCGGTCTTCAGTACGATCCAGTCTTCCAGATCGAAATCTGTTGTAAATTTTTCTGCTAAATGGCGGTTTGTAATAATGTTATCAGGAATGTAATGTCCTGCAGAAACTATTTTAGTCATAACTATTCAGCTATTTTGTTCTGGTATAATATCCATCTTATAAAGTGAAACCAATATTGCTATCGCGCTTAACAAGGCGGAATAAAAAGCTATTTGTTGTATGCCAAGTTTGTCAATAAATAAACTACAGGCTAAAAAACCAACGATTGCCGATAACCAGTTGGTAGTAGTTAAAACTGTTTGTGCCCATGCCTGTTTATCCAATGCAAATATGTCGTAAATGATTTTCTGGCTCAACGACCTTGTGCAAAAGGTGGTAATACTTATGAAAACCCCTATTACTAAATACCCTGTCGGCGAGTTAAGATAGTTCAGCAATATCATGGCAAGCCCTATTGAAACAATGGTTGATATCAAGAGTAGTTTATTGGAGTAGGACTTTGAGAGTATTCCATATATATAGGGAAATGGAATGCTTAAAAGAACCCCTAAGGCCGTTAAATAGAGTATATTTTCTGTACTCATATTATTTTCACTCATCTGTAGGGTCAGAAAAAACCTGCTTGTATAGGTAAGTAAGAGCGTTATGTTAGTAACTACAAGTAAGCTAAAAAATGCTTTATTTTTAAAATAGATTGCTTTTCCGTAAGAAACTTGTTTTAGCGGTTTCTCCAGCTCTAATCCGATAAGCGGGAATTTGGTAAGGGTCATCAATAAGGCAAATGCAAGAAACATCCGGCTCCCAGCCAAATGATTTTATGAACGAGCCCACAAGCAAACAACCCACAACGGTTCCTATCTGGGCCATTATATTAAGAATGCCTAAATTAACGCCGATCTTTTCGCTCTTGCTTAAATAAACCATGAAAATATTCAGATAGTTTTGAACAAGGCCAGATAAAAACCATAGCGAAGCTGTAATAAACAGAAGCTGATAATAGGATGTTGCTGCCCCCATAAGAAAAAGTAATAAAGACATGACTATGGAACATTTTATAATAAAACCGCTTATAGAGGAACCGTAACTAAATGTATTCTTGGTTATAGCAGAGCCACAAAAAACTGCCACAAAAATTATTGACATAAAGGTTGCGTTGCCGCTTTTGGGTACTCCTGTTTTGATAATAAGTAATGGAAGCAGTAAAAAAACACCTTGAGTAATAATTCTATCAAACAATACCGATGTGAAAATTCTGTAAATATTTCGTTTATAAGCTGTAGCCATACCAAATTAAAAAACTAAATCATAAAGTTGTTTTGAGTTGATAGAAAATCCACTTGGGGTGGACATGGAAGTGTATTTTATTAAATCTTCCTTAACGCCATTTATTTCTTGCTGTAAGTCACACCTCATAGGGCAAACGCTCACGATATTACCATGAGGATCAACAATCAGTGCTCTCTCATAGTTTGTATCAAAGTGAAGACTTTCTCTACATTTCTTTACCAAAGATTCTTGAACAACAGCGCCGTTCACATACTTTTTCCCGAGTTTAAAAGAATACGCAAGCCCTGAAAGGATTAGAATATTAAAAATATTCCTACCCCTGTAGTTAGGGTTTATCATACATCTGCACAGATCTATTGTATCTTCTTCATTTCTAAAATTTCCTTTAAAATTTGTTTGAGTAATAAATGCACCGTTTGGGTTAAAAGTTATCCTGCCCAATGCTATCACTTCTGTTTTCGTTGAAAAAACAAGGAAATGACTGTTGTCATTATAGGGATCTTTGCGGAAATACTGGGCACCACCGCCGAAAATATTGAGGGCTTTGATGAGCAGGTTGTTTTTAATATCAGCAGCAGTACGAATATTCACGGGATAACGCATGTTCAGGAACAGGTCAACCATTATCATATCAGCGCCGAGCTAAAGCAACTGTACGAAGATAAGATACGGTTGCTGGAAGAAAAGATTACGTACCTGGAGCGGGCTCAAAAAGTGTTATAAGTTACCGGTGCGGTTTGCATTGCTGTAGTTTGCAACAGATTCTCAGATGAGATTCGGGGAGGGTTTAAGGGTTCCGAACCTTTTCAAAGGTTCGGAACCCTGGTCAATGTTTATTTTATTTCCGCAACGCCGAAATAGCTATGCAATACTTCCGGCAGGCGTATACCTGTTTCCGTTTGATTGTTTTCCAACAAGCAGGCAACAATACGCGGCAGTGCGAGTGAACTCCCATTCAGGGTATGCAGCAGTTGATTCTTACCTTTTTCATCTTTAAACCTGATCTTCGCCCGGTTCGCCTGGAAAGCTTCAAAATTGCTGACAGAGCTTACTTCCAGCCAGCGTTCCTGGGCGGCACTGAACACTTCAAAATCGTACGTAAGCGCCGAAGCAAAACCCATATCGCCTCCGCACAGCTTTAAGATGCGATAGGGAAGCCCGAGACTTTTCACCAGTCCTTCCACATGCTCTACCATTTCTTCCAGCACCTCATAACTTTTTGCAGGATGCACCAACTGAACAATCTCTACTTTTTCGAACTGGTGTACCCGGTTCAGTCCACGCACATCTTTGCCAAAGCTGCCGGCTTCGCGCCTGAAGCAGGGGGAATAAGCTGTCATTTTCACCGGCAGGTTTTCTTCTTTCAGTATCTCATCGCGGTATATATTGGTAACCGGCACTTCCGAAGTGGGTATCAGGTAAAAGTTATCGGCCTCCATATAATACATCTGCCCTTCTTTATCAGGCAATTGTCCTGTTCCATAGGCAGATGCCTCATTTACCATAAAAGGAGGCAGGTATTCCGTATAGCCCGCGTTGGTATTATAATCCAGGAAATACTGGATCAATGCACGTTGCAGCTTCGCGCCCTTGCCTTTGTATAAAGGAAAACCGCTGCCGGTGATCTTGGCACCTGTTTCAAAATCAATAAGGTCGTATTGCTTAATCAGCTCCCAGTGCGGAACGGCGCCCGCCGGCAAAACCGGTTTGTTTCCCCCTTCCCGTACCACTATATTATCAGCAGCCGACTTTCCCGCCAGTACTTTATCCGACGGCAGGTTAGGCAGGCGCAGCAGGATCTCATGTATTTTTTTTTCTGTTTCCGCCAGTTGCTGGTCAAAGCCGGCGGTTTGTTGTTTTAATGCGGTTACCTCCTGTTTTGCTTTCTCCGCTTCTTCCTTTAATCCTTTGCCCATCAGTTGTCCTATGGTTTTGGATGCCGCGTTTATTTTTGACTGTATGGTATCAAATTCAAGCTGTATTTTTTTTCGCTGGTCATCCAGCGCTATTACCTCCTCCACCAGGTTCAGTTCGCCAAAGTTTTTCAGCGCCAATCGCTCCTTCGCCAACGCTGTTTCCTGCCGTATAAAAGCTACCTGTAACATGTAAAAAATTTGCGGCAAAGGTAACGGTAAAAACAGCTTGGCAAATACAATGTATATAGTAGAAGTATCACAAATATGTACTTTGATGTGCGATCGCATCAAAACAAGTAGGCAAAGTATGGTAGTGTATGCACGGCAAAGCCTTTGCTTTCTTAATTTTGCCGGATGAATAACGTAGAAAGCGACCTGCAAACCCGCTGGTGGAATCTGGAGGCTAAACTGGTAGAACGATTTGGCAAAAAGCCGGATATGGAAACGATCCTGTTCCTGATAGGCATACAGGAACTGGGTGACATCAGGAATAAATTCACCAAAGAACAAAAGCAGGACCTGATGCATGTGGCTACCTGCACCCTGTTGGCGCAAAGCGGGTATTATGAACTGGAAGGAGCCGATGAAGATGGCTGGCCGCATTTCAGGCAGGTAAAATCATTGCCGGTAATGAACCTGATGGAGCAGGAAAATTTCATGAAAGATCATGTGCTCCTGTATTTCGCCAACAATGGCTTTATGGATTAGGCGTTGCAGCGGTTGGAAGTATTGCTGCCAGCTTTTGATCCAGCGCGTTTTCACGCAGGTTCATCGCTGCTATTTTACCCTCCGGGTCAACCAGTATATTAAAAGGAATACCTTCAATATTGTACAATTCCACCACACTGCTGTTCCACTCTTTCAGATCGCTTACCTGTTGCCAGCTCAGCCCGTCTTTTTGTATAGCGTTCAGCCAGGCGTCCCTGTCTTTGTCGAGAGATACACCAAGTATGGTGAAATTCCTTTCTTTATATTTGTTATAAGCAGCTACCACGTGGGGGTTCTCCTTTCTGCAGGGGCCGCACCAGCTTGCCCAAAAATCAACGAGCACATATTTTCCCTCAAGCGACCGGAGCGAAATGGATTGTCCGCTGGCATCGGGCAGTGAAAAATCCGGCGCCATTTTTCCAACCGATAATTCCCTGCTTTGCCTAACGATCATTGCAAGATAGTCGGTACTGATCTTTTTTACCGCTTCATCACCCGGGAAACGCTGTGCCAGCCGGGTGATCACCGGCTTCAGTATTGTTGAATCAGCATCCTGCTGCCGCAGGATGCCGACGGCAAACAAAGCTACGGAAGCGCTTTGCGCGGTATCGGCATATTGGGCAATCCATTCCGTATATTTTTTCTTTGCCGCATCCAGTGCTGCCTGCTGAATATTTTTCAGGCTGTCGCTCAATCCCGGAGCGGATACATTTTGTTGTAAAGAATCTTCGTCCGAAAGATACCCGTTGATGGTAACCAGTAATTTTTTTAAAGAAGAAGATCCCGGAGAACTCACGGTATAGGCAGGAAAATTGTCCCAGTCAACAGCAATGTCCACCTGCTTTGCGTCATTCGTAAACAAGAGAAATCGGTTTTCTTTTTCGAACTGTATACGGTAGATGGCCGGTTCGCCCATCGCTGTTTCATAATGCAGCGATGAGTTACCCGGGGCTGCCTGCGCGGTATCGAGCATAACAGGCGATGAGCCGTACTCCTTTACTACCAGCGATACGACCTGTTGTTGAGGATTATTGGTAATCCGGATATTCACCCGCATGGTTTCCTGCTTTTGGTTACAGGCCACCAGCAATACAACTGCTGATAATGCCAACACAATACTGCCTTTCATACAAATAATAACAATTTTCAGGCTGCAAGATATTCAACATTCAACAATTTTTTTGCCGCAGATGCGCTGATTAAATCTGCATATCTGCGGCGGACAGGTTTGCGGAGTTTTTCTACTTTTACAGATCGGTTGTTTTCAGCTTTTTGGGAATTTTTACATTGATCTCTACCGGGGCGCCGTCGCGCAATACCTTCACGGGGTAAGCGGATTTATCTTTCAGCTCTGCTATTTTCTCTTTTGCTTCGTCAGCACTTTTAATGTCTTTACCATCTATCGAAGTAATGATATCATCTTTTTTGATTCCCGATTTTTCGGCTGCGGAGGCTTCCTGAACGTCTAATACTTTCACTCCGTTTCCTTCTTCCGTATCCTGTATGCGGATGCCCAGTTTAGGTTTGGCGTCCCATTCAAAAGGAGAACGGAACCTGAATTCTTTCATCATATCTTCATTAAATTCCGGCGCCTCAAAACGAAAATTTTTCGAAAAGCTTTGCTTACGCTCGCCGAGCTTCACTTTTACTTTGCGTTCTTTTTTATCGCGCAGGTAAACGATCTCGGTTTCATCACCCGGGTTTAATGCTTCTATGGTTTCCGATAAAGCGGCAGGATCAGCAATGGTTTTACCACCTGCTTTGGTAATAATATCTCCTTTCTGCAAGCCGGCTTTTTCGGCAGGACTGCCCTTCACCACTTCGCTGATTTTAGCGCCTTTTTCATCCTTTTCGGTATACACACCCAGCATGGCTTTGGGTTCGCTGTTCATGAAAATCTCATTTTCGCCCGGGCCGGCAAATACCCTTACTTTGGCAGGCGCGGGAGGAACAGCCCATGCGAAAGGCATCGCGGGCGCCACCGGCGCCACAATATCTACTTCAGGTGCAATGCTCACTATCCCTGGTGCAGGCAAACTTCTTTTTTTAATAATGATGTTTTCATTGTCCAGCTCCGTTATCGGCTTGCCGTTAACTGTTACCTTGTCTCCATCGATCACAATGGTGGTTTTTTCGTCGCTGCCGGCTTTCTTTTTAATGATGATTTCCTCTTTGGGAGATTGCTTTTGAGCAAAGCTTTCCTGCTGTATCAGCAGCGTTGCCGGAGCCAGCAACAAGGCTGCAGTTAACCTGTAAAATGATGTATACATATCAACACTTTTTTAAGTACGAAAAATTTAGTAGATCAAAAGTAATAGATTTTTCTGAAATACGAAACATTTCGGAAATGTTAAAAAGCAGGATGAATGCACCCTGCTATTATTGTATGCCCACTTGGAAATTGCCGCAGATCCTCAAATTTAATCTGCGCATCTGCGGCGGACAGGTTTGCGGGATGTACCGCGGGAGTTAATATTCGGTTTAATTAAAATTTGAGCTCATCAGCGCTGGGTCCGTAACTGCCCGGAATAGGAATATTCAGCAACCGGAGAAACACGCCCATTTGCGCCCTGTGATGAACAATCTGCGAAAAGCTCATCCGGATGGTTTCACCCTTTGTATTATCAGCATAAATTTCATCGCCGTTGCGCAATACCCATCTTCCTTCCAACTGGTCATCGGTTGCCTTTTCCAGTTCTGACCTGCCCTCCTGTAGAGATTTTTCAAAAAACGCCATCAGGTCTTTTGTATTATAGATTTTTACCGGGTTGTAAGGGGTAGTGGCAAAATCCAGCCCATCGGTAGTAAGCGCCATCGCAACCCAGGTGGGTAATTCCGCAATATGGGTAGCCAGTTGACTGATCGTCATGCTTTTTTCATGGGGCTTCCAGTCGTACTTATCGTCCGGTATGCGCTGTAACATTTTGTGCGTTGTAATGGCTTCGGCATCCATTTCTTTCAGGAGCATTTTAATCATTGACATAGTTGTAGTTTTTGTTTGATAGCACAAAGAAAGTGTTGCCTGCTGTCAACCCTATGGCAGTCACACATCGCGGTATAGAAATATTTTTAAACTTTTATGGATTCGTAATATAAAAGAACTTTTTTTGTTAAATCTTCCGGCGTTAAAGGATTGTACAGGATAGCGCTATTCAACAATTTGGTTAAATTGCCACTTCCATTTTTTCACGCCCTGAAAGGCTTATCAATAAAAAAATAACAGCGAAACGATGCTTCTATATAGCCGCTTTTTTGTTACTCTGACGGCAGTCCTTTGGGCGACATTGCCTGCAGTTGCCCAAACCACGGAAAATTCTTCTGAAAGCAGCTTCTGGTTATGGGCTTTCCTGGGGCGGCTTCACCCTATGATCGTGCATTTTCCGATAGGGCTGTTATGCGTGGCGCTGATCATGGAGCTGATTGCCTGGAAAAGAAAGAAGAGCTTTTATCCGGCCATACAAACGATGGTGGTAATTGGAGCTGTTTCAGCCTTGCTTTCGGTAGTGTTCGGCCTGCTGCTTTCAAAAACCGAAGAATACGGGGGCGACCTGCTGACCCTGCACCAATGGACGGGAATCGCTACGATGATCTTTGCCGGCATTACGGCATATGCCTATTATAAAAAATCGAGGCAGCTGCAAAAATTCTTACTTACCGCAACAGTTATAGGGGTAACTGTTGCCGGGCATTACGGCGCTTCGCTTACTCACGGCGAAGATTATCTCACCAGTGTACTGCCTTCAAAAGAAAATACAAACCCCGAAGGAGCAGGCACCACCCCATTTACACTCGCCGCCCACAAAGGCCCGTTAAACGAAGAACAGATCCAGGAATTGAACCTGCAGGTTCGTACCATACTGGCGCACAATTGCAACAGTTGTCATGGTGCGGCCAAAGTAAAAGGCGGGCTCCGGCTCGATTCGAAAGTATTTATTGAGAAAGGCGGGGAAAATGGACCTGCCCTTCAGCCCGGACATCCTGAAAACAGCGAACTGATGCGACG
Organism: Chitinophagaceae bacterium; assembly: GCA_019638615.1. GTDB lineage: Bacteria > Bacteroidota > Bacteroidia > Chitinophagales > Chitinophagaceae > Agriterribacter. Next base: position 12,292 of record JAHBTL010000015.1, read on the forward strand.
CATACTGTTGCCGCGGAATCACAAAGAAGCAATGCCGGCTAAAGGGAAGGGGTTGACCAAAGAAGAGATTGCCATACTGGATTATTGGATTAAACAGGGCGCCCCCTGGCCAAACGGCGAGCTGAAAAGCCTGTACCGGGTTGCTGAACTGGCCCCCCGCATGCCCGAAATCCCTGCTGCCAGCGGAGATATCATTTTACCTATCGACAGGTTTGTGAACGTATACTTCGAAAAAAATAAAATTAAATGGGCAAAACCGGTTGATGACCGCATCTACATTCGTCGTGTATACCTCGACGTTACAGGCTTACTTCCCTCTGCTGATGCGGTGGATGGATTTGTAAAAGATACCGACCCCGGCAAACGCGAGAAATTAGTATCGGCTCTGCTAAGCCGTAATCAGGAGTATGCGCAACACTGGCTCACCTTCTGGAACGATGCGCTGAGGAACGATTATACAGGAACCGGTTACATTACCGGGGGAAGATCAGATATTACAAAATGGCTGTATGAAGCGCTTGATAACAATAAGCCGTACAATGAATTTGTAAAAGAACTGATCAGTCCTTCCAAAGAATCGAGAGGATTCATACGCGGCATTGAATGGAGGGGAGATGTAAACTCCAGCCAGCGTACGGAAATGCAGGCAGCGCAAAATGTATCGCAGGTATTTTTAGGATTAAATCTTAAATGCGCTTCGTGTCACGACAGCTTTATTAACGACTGGAAGCTTGCAGACGCGTATGCCTTCGCCAATATTTTCAGCGATACAACGCTTGAAATTAACCGCTGCGATAAGCCCACGGGCGAGATAGCAGGCAGAAGGATCCTGTACAAAGAGCTTGGAACAATAGACCCCGAAGCGCCTACGGCAGAAAGACTGAAGCAGTTGGCGGATTACCTGGTGCAGCCTAAAGACGGAAGATTATACCGCACCCTGGTGAACAGGGTATGGGCCCAGTTGATGGGGCGCGGCATTGTAGAACCTGTAGACGTGATGGACAATGCTCCCTGGAGCCAGGATTTGCTGGACTGGATGGCATCTGACTTTGTTGCGAACGGAAGCGATATTAAAAGGCTGATCTATACTATCCTTACTTCGAGAACATATCAATTGCCTTCATCCGGAGTAAAGGAACCGGAAGAGATTGTTGCACCTGATTATGTATTCAACGGTATGTTGCGGAGAAGAATGACTGCGGAACAGTTTTCGGATGCAGTAAGCAAAGCCATATCGCCGGTGTATGGCGATAGCGCCGTAGTGTATAAATTATTACCTGAAGAGATTAAAGCATCGCTTCCTTTTGCCAGGGCGTCGGTAGTTAAAAATGATCCTTTTCTTACTGCTTTGGGACGTCCCAATCGCGAAACCGTATCTACCAGCCGCTCTTCGCAGGCTAATTTGCTGCAGGCGCTGGAATTAACCAACGGAACCCTGTTTAACGAAGCAATAAAACGCGGAGCATCGGAGTGGGTCATCAGGTATCCGCAAACGGATACCATGGTGAAGGAAATTTACAGGAGCACTTTAGGGCGGCTGCCGCAATCGGGAGAAGAGGCTGTAGCTAAAAAAATGTTGGGAGATAAACCAACCGAAGCGGCGGTGCAGGATTTTATGTGGGCTATGACATTACACCCGGAGTTTCAACTGATTTATTAGAAGGATGTACCTTTAACAAACAATAAAAAAATACGGATGAAACGTAACTGGAACAGAAGAGAGTTTATCAGGCAGACAGGCGCTTCCATGCTTGCTGCCATGGCTGCCGGCGCGCCGGTTGCCAGTATGTTGAATGGTTGCGGTAAACCTGCAAAAGCAGGCGGCAACGCCTCTGCCGATACGGTAATATTATTGTGGATGGCCGGGGGAATGGCACATACTGAAACTTTCGATCCCAAACGATATACTCCTTATGAAAAGGACATGGAAGGCAACCGCGTGTTGAGTACTTTTCAATCGCTTCCCACTAAGCTGGACGGTATCCATTTTTCCGAAGGCTTGCAGTCTATAGGCGATGTAATGGATAAAGGAACACTGATACGCTCCTACGTAGCCGCCGACCTGGGGCATATATTGCATTCAAGGCATCAGTATCACTGGCATACCTGCTACGAGCCACCACAAACGGTAGCAGCCCCGCATATTGGCTCGTGGATTGCAAAAGAGCTGGGTCCCAAGAACCCGGTAATCCCCGCTTTTATAGATATAGGGCAACGGTTTACCGTAGGTGAAGCCGAAGAGTTGAAAGCGTTTCATACAGCGGGTTTTTTAGGAAATGAGTTCGGTCCGTTCTTTATACCGGATCCAAGCCAGGGACTTGAAAGCGTTCGCCCGCCCGTAGGTATGGATAGCAAACGTTTTGAAAAAAGAAACCAGTTATACAACGAGTTGATCGGCAAAAGCCCTATGGGCGAATTTGGAAGCGATTACCAGAAGGAGTCATTGCGCCGTTCTATGGAGCAGGCATACATGCTCCTGAACTCTCCCGAAGCAAAAGCATTTGATCTGAGCCAGGAACCCAAAGAAATTTACGATATCTACAATACAGGGCGTTTTGGACTGGGCTGCCTGATGGCAAGAAGACTTACTGAACAGGGAGCGCGCTTTATCAGTGTAACTACCGAATACGAACCGTTCATGGGCTTTGATACACATGAAAACGGGCATACCCGCATGGTGGGCATGAAAAAAATGATTGACGGGCCCGTAGCGCAACTAATAAAAGACCTGGATAAAACAGGCAGGCTTGATCGTACGCTGATTATACTTGCCAGCGAATTCAGCCGCGATATGATGGTAGAAGGTCGTCCGGATGCCACGGTAAAAGAGCAGGTAAACCAGCCTGATATTCTTTCGGATATGAAGTTCTATGGCATGCACCGCCATTTTACGGATGGTTGTTCCATACTCATGTTTGGCGGAGGCATTAAAAGAGGATATGTATATGGCAAAACTGCGGATGAACGTCCCTGTAAGTCTATTGAAAACCCCGTAAAGATCGACCAGATACATCAAACCATTTATCATGCGCTGGGCATACCGGAAGAGACACAATACGAAATAGAAGCGCGGCCATTTTATACCACGCCCGATGGAAAGGGCAAGCCTGTTATGGATCTGCTTATTAAAGCTTAGCGCTGTTGACCCGCAGGTGAAATCCGGAAAGAACGTATGCTGAAAAAGCAATTTGAAAATTGCACAAGATTCCTGTTGCCCAAAGACAAAGTCTCTATTAACTATTAATCCAATATGTTCATCCTGTACTGTTCGCTCAACTTGGTATGATAATTGGCGTAGCACGCAGTATATTTTTCTAGTTTACAGCATTATCCGATATTTCACCAGAACAATTAATCTGATTCCATTGTTTTGAGCGCACTCGGTTTGTTATATCAACGCACCATTCGGTGGAAGAAACAGGTACTGATACCGGGAGCAGTCCTGGTTTTTTTTTCAATTGCGGCTTCCGCCCAGAACAAGGCAGCTTTTACCATGAGTAAAAGTGAAGGTTGTGCGCCGTTATCTGTAAATTTCTCCGATCAGTCTGCCGGGAACGTTGCTTCACGCGTCTGGAATCTCGGAAGCGGTGATATTTCCAATCATGACAACAATGTGGGAAGCATTTTTGCCGCACCGGGCACTTATAATATCACACTTACCGTCACTTTTTCCAATGGACAGGTTGAATCGCTTACCCAACAGGTGCGAGTATACGAAAAGCCTTCGGCCGATTTTGTTCCGGCAGTTCAGCAGGAATGTGGTTCCTCCCGCGTGCTATTTACCGCCTCCTCTCCTCCCGGCAATAATACCACCTATGAATGGGATTTTGGCGATGGCAACCATTCTGCCGAAACATCGCCGATGCATCAATATAGCCGGGAAGGAAACTACCAGGTAAAGCTTACCGCTGCCAACGGGACGTGTAAAACAGATTTTACTGCCCAGGTAGTTGTTCCGAAAGCCGGTATACCACTCAGTGCACAAATTGTTACAGCTCCTCAAAATGCCTGTGCGCAAAAAACACTTAGCTTCCTGGGTTCAATTACGGGCGCAGCGCCTGGTGAGTATACCGTACAATGGAACTTTGGAGACAACACTACGGCAACCGGGCTGAATGCCACACATCGTTATACTGCGGCAGGAACCTATACGGTTAAACTCATCGCCACCAGCAACACCGGTACATGTAGCGATACTGCCTTGCAGCAGGTTACCGTACAGCCAAAGGTTGCCGCGGCATTCAGCGCCAGCAGTCTTTTTAGCTGCACAGTTCCTTTTAACGTACGCTTCACCAACCAAAGCACGGGCGGAGCCAACATGCAGTACAAATGGAATTTCGGGGGCAATAACGAATCATCAGCCGTTAATCCTGAATATAATTTTACCACGCCCGGCAATAAAACGATCAAGCTTGTTGTAACAGATGGCAGCGGCGAAGGAGGTTGCAGCGACTCTACGGTAAAAACACAATATATCAGGATAGGAAACCCCTCTCCTGATTTTTATTATACTCCGGCAGAAGGTTGCTTCCCCCTGAATGTTCGCTTTGCTCTAAATACCGGGAATACAAACGCTGCCGATCCTGTGACCAGCTATACATGGGATTGGGGAGACGGCTCCCATTTTACCACGAGCAGTTCTTCCGCTATCAGGCATACTTATAACGACGTAGGGACGTATGACATCACTTTGACAGTGACGACGAGAAGCGGCTGCACAAGTACATCTCCTGTACATAAAGTAACAGTAACCGCTACCTGCACCGACGATGGAGTTGTTTCCGAAGGAGGCGCTTTTACTACTTCACGCAATTGTTCCGACAAATACAGGATATCTTTTGATGGCACTGCTGCGCGCTACACATTCGTAAGCTGGGACTTTGGCGACGGATCTCCGGTAAATACAGACAATCCCGCTACGCATACTTTCCCGGATACTAAAAAAGAGTGGCTGGTAACGCTTACCAGGCGGAATAACAATACCAACCAGACAGAAACGATCACCAAAAAGATATTGATTGTTGATGAAAAACCGGCATTCACCGTAAATAAAACGAATACCTGCACCAACATGGCCATCCGGTTTACTACACAGGGAATAGACCCCACCAACATTAAAAGATATATATGGGATTGGGGAGACGGTTCACCGCAAAAAATTATTACCAACAACCTGCGAACCGGCAGATATACTACCGGGAACACCAGTTACCGCTATAACCGAAGCGGCAAATTTTCGCCTAAGCTGATTATCGAAGACAAACTGGGTTGCATGGATTCAATAGAACTTGACCAGCCTGTAACCATCAGCGGCCCTACGGTAGATTTTACGGCTACTCCTGCCAGTTCCTGCAGCTCGCCTTTGCCTGTTAGTTTTACAAGCACTTCAACATCCAGTTCAGGCGTTCCCATCGTATCGTGGCAATGGACATTTGATGGCAATAACACATTTACAACAACAGAGGACAGCACAGTGCAATACCTGTATGCACCCGACGAAGACTACAAAGCATATACAGTAAAGCTAAAAATAAAAGACGCCGATGGCTGCGAAAATGAAATTTCAAAACCAGATCTTATCCAGGTTACAAACAGCAAGGCCTCATTTACAAGTTCAGATACACTCGTGTGCGGGAAGAACGATATCGGGTTCAATAATACTTCTGTAGCGCAAACAGCCAGTTTCACCTGGCATTGGGGCGATGGCAGCACAACGGAAACCACCAGTAAAGATCCCATTTCGCACACCTATGCAAGCGATGGCATATATACGGTAAAACTGGTTGTAAAACCAACTGCAGGCGGCTGCGCCGACAGTATGGTGAGAACCGATTACATAAAAATCGTAAAACCAAAGGCAGACTTTACTATAGGCGACACGCTTCAGTGTGTTCCCGTTGCCGTGGGATTCGAAAATACTTCAACATACGCTATTGAATACACCTGGAACTTTGATAACGGTAATACCTATACGCAAAAAGATCCGCCACCCCAAACCTATACTTCGCCGGGTACTTACACTGCAACAGTAATTGCAAAAGGCATCAATGGTTGTGCCGATACCACGGGCAAAACATTCAGGATCAAAGGCCCCATCGCTACCATATCGGTTAACGGCAGCGGAGGATGCGCTCCCTACCTCTTCGACGCAAAAGTTTCAGGGAACGATATCAGCACCTGTAGCTGGGATTTCGGTGATGGAACTGCTATCGAAACTTCCGGGCCCGACTCCGTTGTGTCGCACACTTATACGCTTCCGGGTAGCTATACCCCAACAGTGATACTGACCAACGAAGAAGGCTGCACCAATACCATTACAGCATCACAGCCTGTAAGGGTAGGGCTGGCAGAAGCTTCATTTTCTGTAGACAATACCAGGTTCTGCGATGCAGGAACTGCTGTATTTACCAATACCTCTCCGGCAGATAACCATTTTACACAACAACTATGGGATTTTGGGGATGGAAAAAGCTTTAACGGCGCCAACCCTCCTCCCCATCTCTACGACAAACCCGGAACCTATCCGGTTTCACTGATCGTAGAAACGGATTTTGGTTGCCGCGATACTGTCAACGCCGATTCTCCTGTAACAGTCAGCGCTAAACCCAAACTGTCTGTTACGGGCAGTGATGCTGCATGTGAAGGCGACATCATTCGCATGGAAGGTGCGATCCAATCTTCCAGTCCTGTTTTCTCTATCTCCTGGTTTTCCAACGGGGCAACCATAGGCAATTCAACCCTGCTGGAGCTCCCGGCAACTGCTACGGGCAGCGTTCCGTTTTTATTTACTGCGGTTACCGAACAGGGTTGTGCAGATACCATCCAAAAAAACATCACGGTTCATTCCCTGCCTGTACCTGACGCCACACCCGACACAACGGTATGTGCCGGATCTCCTGTGATGCTTCATGCTTCCGGGGGCGGCACTTATGTATGGGAATCTGAAGAGGCGATCGAAAACCCCAACGCATCCGGCATTACCATCATGCCGCAAACAAGCGCCGGCTATTTTGTAACCGTCACCAGTCCGTTTGGCTGTGTGCAAAAAGATACGGTGAATATAATAGCGGAAGCCCTGGTAAATCTTGTTGCCCGTACCGACTACAGCATCTGCAAAGGTGACCTGATCCGTTTAAACGCATCGGGCAATACCAACAGCTTTAGCTGGTATCCCGTCGGGGATATGGATCAACCCAACACATCCTCGCCAACAGTTTCTCCCGATACCAGCACCTCCTATCTTGTGATTGGACACAGTGAGAATAGTTGTCCCGACGACAGTGCGGCAGTATATGTAGCAGTATCAGATACCCCTACAGTTCAACTGGAAAATGATATCACTATCCTGGGTGGCGCGCCCTTTACTTTACAGGTACAGGCAAGCAACAATGTCGTCAATTATGAATGGAGCCCGCCTGACGGACTGAGCTGCTACACCTGCCCGAACCCGGTGGCACTGCCGGAAAAAGATCAGCAATATGTTGTAACAGTTGCAACATCCGACGGGTGCAAGGCGTCGGATACCATAGCGATCGCCCTGCTCTGCAACAAACTGGCTATTTATATTCCCAATGCATTTACACCCAACGGCGATGGACTGAATGACAGGTTTTACATCAAAGGTTTTGGTTTAAAAACTGTAAACTACCTGCGTATTTTCGACAGGTGGGGCAGAGAAATATTCAGCCGGAGAAACTTCGAAGCAAATGATCCCCGCATGGGCTGGGATGGAACCCTGCCCGGAAGCAATCTGCCATCCGGACCTTCCACTTATGCCTATGTTACTGAAGTGGTTTGCAGCGAGGGGATCCCGACCGTCCTTCGGGGCCAGGTTACACTGATCAGGTAAGAATGCTAAAAAACGAGTGGTTTAAAGCGCTCTGATCCAAATATTACGAAAACCAATCTCACTGCCATGCTCCTGCAATCTGATAGCGCCTTCCCCGTGAGGTTTATAATAAGGTATCCCAATGTATTCACTGGTACCCTGGATCTCAAAATGGTTAAGGATCAGCACTCCATTATGTACCAGGGTTATATAAGCCGGTTTTTCAACCGTTCCATTGCTTCTAAACCGCGGTTGGGTATAGTAAATATCAAAAGTGTTCCATTCTCCGGGTTTGCTGGCAGCATTTGCCATTGGAATTACCTGCTTATATATACTGCCCATCTGCCCGTTTGCATAAAGAGGTGTTTCGTTGTGATACGAATTAAAAATCTGGACTTCGTACCGCTCCTGGAGGAATACACCGCTATTACCCGCGTTGTTCCGGTTGGCACTATTTTTTGCGTTTACCGGAATTTTAAATTCAAGGTGCAACTGGCAATCACCAAACTTTTGACGGGTTTGGATATCCCCGGCTCCTGATTGAATGGTCATTGCACCATCTTTCAATGCCCAACGGCAGGGGGCATTGTCTTTGGACATGACCCAATTATCGAGATGCACGCCATTAAAAAGCACGATGGCGTCGGAAGGGGGCGCTCCATTCGTGCCCGGTGTAACTATTTTAGGTTTGGGTTCTTCGATCTCTGTTGCTTCAGGCCTGGTAAAATCTTTTTCCCAGGGGTTTTGAGCATGGATAAGCATACAACTCGATAACATTATCAGCAAAAAGAATGACTTCTTCATGGAATATAATTTACGCATGGAATTTCCTTTTAAATATAACGCTTATAGTTAAATCCATAAGGATCAAAAGGATCAAACAGCTTGGGTGCATTTCAGATCTTCGCTTCTGTTTAAGGTTACCAACCTTGGAGAACAATAATACCTGTATCTGCATGTATCGCCTGGTTACCTCCAAAATTCAAACCTAAAAATACAGGTGCGGATTTTTGAATATTATTGGGTAGATATAATATAATAATATATTTATATAAAATTTTTCATCTTTTGAAAAATATACCCTTGCCTGTTTTCGGGTAGCCATTCCGTTTAGTGCAGCGGCATTAATGAAAGTGGTAACAAACTTCAGGAGGTTTTTTGGCGGGAGTTTTGCCCTGCACGTTTTCTTCAAATAGTTTCAGTATTTCCGGGCGACGGATTTTTTCCCAGTCCGCTTTGTTGGCGATTTTCTTTCCTGATTGTGTAATTAAAACATCCGGAAGCTGATAAGTTGTATCAGCTATATATTTTTGTGCGCGGGCTCCTGCCGTTATCAGCACCGCGATAGCAACAAGCCATATATGCAATCTCAATCTGTTCATGATCGTTTACCAGGCCGCTTTAAATGAATGCCGGAAGCCGAAAATAAAAAATAAAACAGGAAATCGAACAACAGCAATCGGTTCAATTAAGCTTATATAAACAGTCTCTTATACTTTGCATCTTCTCTATGGACTTAACATACGCAATTAGACTTTACTAATTCATTCATCTTTCCAAACAAAAACCCAGATCCGCGCCCACCTTAAAGATGGGAATTGAAAATGAACAAATGTGAATAGTTTTACATAGTATTCTAAAAATAGTAACCGTCTTTATCCCTAGATAAAGAATATTTTTAAATCTTCTATCGAATACCCGCTTTCATGGAAATTTTGTCCACTTTCATAGCCACATCAAAATTACCGGGTAACTCCCAGCCTATATACATACTGGCAATACTAAGTTTTTCAAAAGTTGTATTTTTCATAAATCCCCTGGAAACGGCAAGCTCATATGCGTTTTTTAACATTCTAAATACATCAACTCGCATATGTTGAGGTACATTTAGTTGGACACTATTATTTAAAAAGTCTTCACCTTTTGGATTAATAACAAATTTCTCTGTCTTATCTTCTTTACCTCCGTCTTGTTGAGCAAAAAATGGGGAATAATCGTATCTGTAATCATAAATTGGCAAACCAAACCAAAAGTAATCTCCATAAGTTGGGGATGTGGGATCCCTATCATTTAATGTAATATACCAAATAAATAATGCCGTGTGCAAACCTGAATTAAAGTGTATATTATTGTTTTTTTCTTTTGTTAAATTGAATTCAAGAGCATACTCTAAGAAATTAATATCGCTGATTTTAACCTGTACAGGCAGCGATGGAACTTCCAGAATAAAATGAATCCAGGCTTCTCCTTCTTTTCTGTCTTTTGTGTAATCTTTTGAACCATCAATATCTAACACAAATCCGCCCGTATCATTGTTAATTTTAAGTGTTTTGCTACCATCAAAATAAACATCTGTATTTCCTTCTTTGGTATGCACACTGTTGATCAGGTTTTTTGTACAGCCCCATTGTCCAATCCGCCAATCTGTTTTTTCAGCCATTTCGCCATATTGTAAGCGCCCGATGTCATGATTTTCTTTATACCGTGAATCATACCCCGTTAATCTAAATCCTTTATTAAACCCCGGAATTAATTCAATCTCATATTTTTCCTTTTTTTTCATATAGTGCCCAACTGTTGGGACTGCCATTGAGATCAGGAAAATAATTATAGCTACTTTTCCTGATTGTTTTTTAATAATTTGTTTGATTTCAATCATAGTGTGAATTAATTTATCAATGCTGGAAAAGCGTATCGCTACAGGAGTTCCCAACCTTTGGCCATAGGGTTCCGAACCTTTCAAATTTTCGCTTCGTATGCGGCATTCCGGTCGGTGAGACACTATAGCCGTCAACTTAGGAAATCTGGCGCTTAAATACCCCGAATGGGGTTTAATTTGAATAGCCATCGGTGTAACCGGTGGTATATTTGCGACAATTTTACATTGAACCCCTACGGGGTTCAACAAAACTTCGGCATTGCTGTCCCCCAACTTTGTTGGGGGCTATTCAAATTCAAGCCCTTCGGGCTTAAGTTGACGGCTATGGTGAGACACCGACCGGTAGCGGCTCTACAGGCGGGTGTCACCATCCGCCTGCGAAAAATACACCCGATGATTTGCCCTGTTTCCCCTATCAGTGTTATCTTTTTACCGGCACATACTTCAGGTCGAAGCCTTTGAATTCAAATCCCGCATCAAAAGTGCCCGGTACTTCCCATCCGAGATACATACCGCTTACACGGATATCATCTATATAAGCGCCTTTTACATATCCCCGCTCTTTTGCAACATCAAACGCCTTTACCATCAAAGGCTTCAGGTTTTTCTCAATCTTTATCCAGTTGCCATCGTGAAAGCTGCCCTGCATATAATCGGTGGTGCCAACACTGTATATGAACAAACCCGTGGCATCGTCTTTCCCAACATCTTTCGCTGCATATACCTTCTGTTGGCGTTTGCGGTAGTCGTAAAAAGGCACGCCAAACCATACCAGCTCACCATAGCTGGGCGATTGCGGATTAAGATTTTGCAGGGTGATGAATAACTGAAACTGGGCGGTATGTAGTCCCGCTTCAAAGCTGCCGGGAGGCATCTGAGAAATACAATTCACCAGGCGTCCTTCAAAATTCAATATCAGTTCGTCTGTATATTTTAAAAAAGGTTTTGTTACAAACTCCTGCTCAATCAATAAATGCGGCCAGGCTTCGCCGCGTTTACGGGGACGATCGTATTCTGCCGACGCTTTCACATCCATACGGATCTTTGTTGTATTACCCTCACGAACAAACGAAACCAGCTTACCCTTGTTTTCATACCACTTAGTCCCGTCTTTTTCTACCCTATCGCTTTGGTGTAATAAATATTTACTGGCCCATTCAGCCAGTTGCCAGGTGGGTTTGCCGCCCTTTTTACCAAAGGGATATAACACCTCACCTGCCGAAGGTGCCCCGCTTACATTACCTCTTAAATAAAGCCCCGCTTCAAAACTATGATCACCCAATAAAGAAACCGGCGTCACTGCCGCGCTGCCCGTACCGGAATCGACCGACTGGATAGTTGAATTCATTTTTTTACAGCAGGCTGTCAGCATTAGGCAACTAACCAGTATAGAAACAAAAGATTTCATATTATATTTTAAAATAGCAGCCATGCCCGCAGAGAAGGCAGGCATGGTGCATGTTCATAAAAAAATTATTGCAGTTCAAGCAAAAAATTATCAAAATAGATATTGGTAGGATTGGCAAGCCCGAAATAATAGAAGCCGGGAACGCCGCCCATATAAGGATCGGGGTCTGTAAAACTACGATCCATAATGATACTGTTACTATCGGGGTCAGTAATTTTAACGGTAAATTTCCCGGCGGTAGAAGATACGATTTCCACGTGATATTTTTTATCATCACTCAACCCTTCAAAATAATCGCTCATCATGATAGCGGCCCAGTCACCCAGTCCGTTGGCGCCCGTTTTCAACATCTGTACCAGGGTACCTGCAGTTCTTAAAAGATAAAATCTTTTATTGTCTTCCTGGGCGTTAAATATTATGCCGCCAAATGTACCGCCCCCGGAAACCGTTATATCCGCGCTAAGCGTAAAGTAACTATCATTCCCGGCTTTCATATCCACTTCCGGCGCACGGTACAGCATGTAACTCTCCAGTCCGCCCACGTTCGTAGCTAACCGGTTGCCCTCCAAGGCAAATCTTCCTTTCACAATTTCCCAATCATCGCCAATTGGATTAGGCACAACGTTCTTATTAACCGAACTTACATCCGCACGATCAAAATCGTCCCGGAACTTTTTTATCTTTACCAGGCTAAGGCTTTTTTTGTTAGAAATTTTACCGTTGCTTCTCACTGTTACGCCCGCCGATTTTACAGTAAGATCAGGAATAATTACGGTAATGGCAGTATCGCTCACCGATTGAGCAGGAACAACGATCTGGTTAAACTTGATGATATTTTTTTCGGCATCAGGAGAAAAATTCATCCCCTTAATGGTGATCAAATCTCCCGGCGCCGCATTTTCGGGCTCAAATTGCAAAATTCTTGGAATCGGGGCATTGTTAACAGGCAGGTTATTGTCATTTTTATTACAGCCGCCCACACCTGCAGTTACAACTGCCAGCAATGCAATGATTATATAATTTTTGACAGACATATGCTTTGTTTCAAAAAATGAATAATTAACGGTAGTGACATACCGCATTACCAACCCGGGTTTTGCTGCCATGCAGGCATCAGGATCAATTCACTTAACGGGATAGGGATGATCAAATAATTATCCGTTGCCGTTTTTCTCCTGCCGGCAACAATTCTTTTACCGGTAAACTGTCCCTCTCCCACCTTCGTCCACTCTATACCGGTAGTCAGTCTGTCAGTCTGCCCGATAATTTTCCAGCGTCTTACATCCCAAATCCTGTGCTCTTCAAAGGATAGTTCTACCCTGCGCTCCCTGTGAATACGCGCTCTCATCTGGTCTTTGCTTAACCCGGCAGGCAATTGTGGCATATTTGCCCTTGTCCGCACGGTATTGATAGCATTGTAAACCTCAGCCGTAGGACCATACGCTTCGTTGGCGGCTTCGGCATAGTTCAGGTATATTTCACCCAGCCTGTATTTTTTAAATAAAGCCGTACCGGTATTGGGATCTAATTGTTTTGGATCGCGAAACTTGCGCAAATAATACCCGTTACGCGTTCTTTGCATCAGGTTTGAAATACCATCTGCGCCACCTACATAAGACTGAATGTAGTAGGGGTTGCCATTAATTTCGCCGTAGTAGGCATTATTATACCAAACCGTTGCATAAAAGCGCGGATCGCGGTTTAGATAAGGCTTCGTTTCGTCGTAACCGGAGGCAGCGTTGATAATGGGATGAAGATGATCTTCATCCTGGTAACCGAGAATAGGTATATCTCCATTGGCCATATCGTAGGCATCTACCAGTTCCTGCGAAGGGCTGCATCCGGCTTTATCTCCCCCTAATGTTGGAATGGCATGCATCCTGAACATCAGGTGACTGAACTCATGCGCACGATAAGGCTTGATCTCGTATATAGTTTCCCTATCGCCGGGGCTGGGGCTCAGGTCAGACCTGCCATAAAAATACGCTTCATATTCAGGATACAACTGGTAACCGGCGCCCGTAAGGGCTTCCAGCGATTGTTTTGAATAGTCCGCCGCCAGGGTCCAGCGGCTGTCATCTCCCTCCGGGTTCCATAAAGGGCTCGCGCTGAACAGCAGGGCCTGTGAACGAACGGAATGTGCAACCGCTTTGGTGAAACGTCCTCTTTCCGGCTCCGTTACGATCCGCCAGGGAAAGGCTGCTTCCGCAATGGCTTCATCACAATCCTGTTTTATAAAATCAACGCATTCCTTAAATGATTGCCGTGGCAGATCTTCAAATTTAAACTCCTCGGTAAAAGGTTTGTCCACCACAGACATTCCCCCATACATTTTAATCAGCTCCAGGTAAAAAAAGGCGCGCAGGGTTTTCACTTCTGCAATCAGCCGCAGTTTGGTATTGGGGTTGACATATACTGTTTTGTCAATATTTGCCAGGAAAACATTGGCCGAACGAATGCCTCTCCACGAATCACGATAATAGAAACCATTGACATCCGGATCATCACAGCACCAGGATCCGTATATATCCATCGGGTTCCAGTTGGGCCGCAGCTCACCGGCATACCAGCGGGACGGAGGGCGACCCATATCCTGCGGGTGGTCGTTATCATGCGCTTCATCCGAATACCCTGCCAGCATGGTCCAAAAGCCATATGCCGTACCATAATGCTGCATATTGGCATAGATAGAGTTTACATATTCCGATGCCATCATTTCATCTTTAAAAACCTGGTCGATGGTGATGCGGCCGTCAGGCATAAGATCCAGCGGATCTTTTTTGCAGGCACTGATCAGCCATATGGCTGCCAGCAATACATTAAGCGTTATATTTTTCATTTTGTGCTTGTAAGAGGATTAATCAAAATGTTATGTTCACACCCGTGTTAAACACCTGGTAAACCGGGTAGCTGAGCGAATTATTTACTTCAGGGTCGAAATCTTTTGTACGCATCTTATCCCAGGTAACCAGGTTAAACCCGTTGGCATAAAACCGCACTTCATTACTGCCTATTTTACGTACCCATTTTACCGGTAAACGATACCCTATTTCAACATTTTTTAACCGTACAAAACTGCGGTTCTCTATAAAAAATTCGTTGAAGTCGTTCTCGCTTGAACTGCCGCCTGTTGTTAACCGGGGATACAATATTTTTTCACCTTTCGCTGCCCGTTCCGCAGTCCAGGCATATAAATGGCGTTGCCTGAAATCGGAAATGCTCATCGTACCATTACCCGACAGGGGCTGAGATACATTGAAGTTGCCCTGGAATAAAAAGGAAACATCAAAGTTTTTATAAGTAATATTGAAAGCCGCTCCCAGTGTGTATTCGGGAATGCCGGAATAACCGATGGGAACCATATCCCGCTCATCAATAACCTTATCGCCGTTGGTATCCACATATTTAAAATCGCCGGGTCTTACCGTATATCCTACATGGTTTAAACCATCTGCGGTAATTTCGTCGTAACTTGAATAATATCCGTCGCGCAGCTTATAGCCAAATATCTGCCCCAGGCGGAAACCGGTTTGGCGATACCTGTACGCATAGTCTTCGGGGTATTGCAACTCATCGGAAAACAATATTTTATTTCGGGCAAAATTGAAATTGAGTTTCGAAAGTACCGACCAGTTTGTGTTAATCGCTTTGCGATAGTTCAGCTCTATCTCGTATCCCTTGTTTTCTACTATACCCATATTTACAGGGGCCATACGACCCGGATCAATACCGTATGTCATGGGAATAGTTTTACGGCTGATCAAAATATTATCCCTTCTTTCTTTAAACAGGTCAATTGTCAGGGTAAGGTCATTATGAAGAAAACCAAGCTCTATACCGAGGTTTGCCTTTTTAGCGATCTCCCATTGAATATAGGGGTTACCTATATAGTTTTCGGCTATATAACCGCCACGACCTAATGATGAGCTAAAGCCGCCACCGCCGATGCGTTGTATATCATCTAAATATAAAAAGCGTCTGCCGCCCAGGCGGTCGCTTCCCACTCTCCCGTAAGAGGCCCTGATCTTGAGCAATGAAATGATATCGCTGTTTTTTAAGAAGTCTTCATTAGATACCACCCAGCCACCGGATACAGTAGGGAAGAAACCATAACGCCGGCCTTTGGCAAACTGCTCCGACCCGTTATAGCCTGCATTAAATTCCAGCAAATATTTACTGTCATAAGCGTAAGCTGCTCTTACAGATATACCCCTGAGATTATAAGGCAACCTGTCGTTGGGTAATACCCTTGTTTCCTGCTGTGCCAGCAATAACCCGGTAAAAGCATGTTTTTGTTTGAATACCCTGTTGTAGTCAACGGACAACTGGAAATTGAAAAATGACTGGAAATTGGATCCGCTGCCGATGCTCAAAGGTGTATTCTCTGCATTGAGCAATACCCGTTGATACTGCACGCTGTCCATGCCCTCGTGATTGGGTGTGTTAGGATCAATGATCTGTATCCAGCGCTGGTAGTTTTTGGCAGCAGTTAAACTGTAAATGGTTCTTGTATCGAAAGAAGCCATAAATTTGGCGGAAAGCCCCTCCGTTAAAAATCCGAAATCCTGCTTTAATCCCCATGATGCAGTAATATTATTTCTCGTTTCCTGGCGGTAGCCGCTCCTGTTGATCATTGCCCAGGGCGACTCGTTGTAATTACCTGCACCGATCAATACTTCACCGGAAGGAGTAAGCGGGCCGGGCAGTACCACCGGGAACAGTGCATAGGTCCTGCGGAATATTTCATCCGTATTGGCATTGGGCGAGTTAACCCTTTCAAAATAACCTGCTGCATTTAAAAAAGTGCTCAACGTGCCAGCCTTGTTTAATTTGGCATCAATATTTGAACGGAAATTATACCTTCTCAAAAAACTGGAGGGATCATAATCTGTAACGCCGGGATCAATCTTCCATTGACCGCCCTGGTCTAAAAAACCTACGTTCACAAAATACTGCACATATTCGCTACCGCCCGACAGATTAAGATTATAGCGCTTCTGCGCCACATAATCATTGATGAGCATTTTTTGCCAGTTATTATTGGGATATGCTTCAGGATATTCCTGGTACATAAAACGGTCTAATGCATATTCTGAATACGGCGGCTGGTTGACAGGATCATTGGGATCAACACCGGGGTTATCATTGGCCCATGCCTCATTTTTCAACCGTGCCCAGTCGTAGGAGTTAAGCATGGATGGTGAGCGGGTGAATCCCTGCAATCCATATTCGTAGGTTAACCCGATGGCTGGCTTGCCGCTCGCTCCTCTTTTAGTGGTAACCAATATCACCCCGTTAGCGCCGCGTACTCCAAACAAAGCGGTTGATGAAGCGTCTTTTAAGATCGTTACATTTTCTACTTCATTAGGATCTATATAAGTCATTTCGCGTTCAACGCCATCCACTAATATAATGGGCGAGGTACCGTTCAATGTGCCGATACCTCTTAAAAATAATGCGGTGGCATCGCGCCCCGGCTCGCCGCTTCTTTGCAAAGCAGTTAAGCCGGGCAGCCTGCCCGCAAGCGTGACCGCCAGATTAGCTGCGGGGCTTTGCTTGATCTCCCTGGTTGAAATAGAGGCGATAGCACCGGTTACCGAAATTTTCTTCTGCCTGCCATAAGCCACCACCACCACATCTCCTAAAGAGCCTGCAGAAGGAATTAATACCAGGTTGATCGTTCTCTGGTTTCCTACAACCATCTCCTGGCTATCGTATCCTACATACGAAAACACCAGCACCGCATTGCCATCCGGAACCTGGACGGAGAATAGGCCATTGCCATCGGTTGTAGTCCCGCTATTGCTTCCCTTCACCACCACACTTACATTACTCAGCACTTCACCGTCAGGGTTCATAACAATACCAGAGATCGTAATGTCGGCCGGGGGCTGAGCCGCCTGCTCCTGCGGGGGATCCGTTTTATTATTAACTCTTTTTACTACAATTGTTTTATGAAATATTTTATACGCCAGCGGGAGGTTTTTGAAGCCTTCGTTCAGCGTATGCTCTACACCTGCATTCACTACCGAAATGCTTGCAATCCGGATATCCTTCAACTGGAGATCATCATATAAAAAGCTATACCCGGCTTGCCGTTTAATAAGCTGCAGGAAATGAGAAACTGTGAGATTTTTTTCATTGATCGTTAATTGCTGGCTGTACGTTTTGGCACTTACCTGTAAAGTCGCAATGATCAATAAAGCAACAGTTAGTTTCATGGCTAAGACAATACAGGGATTGACCGGCAATACCGGTTCCATCCCTTTAGGTTTAAAATTCATACTTTTGCTTCGTTAGTTGTAAACGTTAGGGGTTTCTAAACATCGTGTGTACAAATCCCTGCGTATAACGGGTAGTGGCTCTAATCACTGCCCGTTTTTAATGGGATATGCAGCGTAAAAGACCGGGTCAAATCATAATGGTTGTTTTGGTTATAAATTGGTTTATTAAAAATCAGTATTACACTTCATTCTTTTATTGTTAATACTTTGCCCTGCAATACGAATTTCACTTCTGAAAACTGCAGCATTTCCAACAACTCAGACAGTTTGACATTACGGGGCAGCTCACCATTAAATCGTTTTTCGGGAATACGCCCCTCGTATTGAACAGTAATATCGTACCAGCGTTCCACCTGTTTCATCACCGTTTGAATATCCATGTATTTAAAATAGAACCACCCGTTTTTCCATGCCAGTTCAGCGTCCATATCTACATCCTTCACCAGCCGGGTAATCTTTCCGGTCACCTGGGCCTGCTGCCCGGGTAATAAGGTCAGCTTATGTTCACCGTGAGACAGTTGAACAGATCCCTCAGCAAGCGTGGTTTTCATTACTGCTTCATTTTCGTAAGCCATCACATTAAAATGAGTGCCCAACACCTCGATGGTGGTTTCTCCTGCCGTTACCGTAAAGGGGCGCCGGGGATCGGGCGCTACTTCCAGGTACACTTCGCCGGTGATTGTTATATTGCGCTTCTTATCGCTGAATACAGTAGGGAAATAAACAGAGGAAGCAGCATTCAGCCAAACCTGCGTACCATCCGGCAATGTCATATGATACTGCCTTCCTTTGGGGGTCGTCATGGTATTATACACTGCTTCCCCGGCAGAACGTTCCTTTGCTTTATAAGCAAGCTGGCCGTTTTTAAGAACGGCCTGCACTCCATTCTGTGTGGCTACCACCCCATTATCCAGGCTGTCGAGCAGCAGGTGGGTGCCATCTGCAAGCGTAAGAATCGCGCCGTCCCTGCCAGGCTCAACGTCAGCAACTATTGCAATTGCGGGAGCAGGTGTATTGCTTTTTTTATTGATTGTCCGGAAGAACAGCACGGACGCCAGGATCAATACAACGGAGGCTGCACTCCAGCTCCAGCGGCGAAGGAAATGCATCCTGAAAACTGTCGGCCGGTTTTTTCGTTGCTGCAAAAGCCCGAAAATCCGTTCGCGAAGCGCTTCATCCTCTTCTACCTCAAAAGACATATCCAGCGCTTCCTGAACAACTTTCTCCAGGTCTGCCCGGTATTCCTTCTTTTCAATCATATCAAACAGTTGCTCCTGCTCCTCTGCCAGTATAGCATTGGTCAGGTACTTGTCAATCAACTCCTGGAATTTGTTCGCGGACATAATAAAAATACTTGCTTGTTGAACAGTAAAGACAGCGATCAATGAAAACAGGTGCAGTGGAGCTCAAAAAAATTATTTCACAACGGCCGTGAGCAGCCAAATGACCATCAAAGTACGATCGGTGTGACGGTATACGTATTCCCTGATGCTGTTGAGGGCACGTATGATATGGCTTTTTACGGTAGCCGGAGCGATATGCAGCTGCTCCGCTATCTCTGCATAGGTCAGCCCCTGCTCACGGCTCAGCCGGAAAACCAATGCCTGCTGGGGGGGCAGCCTGTTGACAGCATCCTGTATGATTTCCGAAACCTGCTTGTATTCCAGCATACTGGAAGGAGTAAGATAATCTTCGGGAATCACGTCTTTTATCTGCTGAATGCCTTTTCTTGAAGATACGATCCGCTCCAGGATATTTATAATAGTATTACGGGCCATAATAAAAAGCCAGGCATCCAGATTTTCCACTTCGGGAAGCTTATTTCTTTTTTCCCATAGCTTAATGAATACCTGCTGCACCGCATCCTGCGCCTGATCAGGAGCCTTCAAAAAGCTCAGCGCTACCTGGTATATCTTGTTCCAATAGCGATCAAATACCAGCTTATATGCTTCCTCATCTCCTTCGGCTACACGTGTAAGCAGCTCTTTTTCTGTATATGGTTGAAAAGACGACAATGAATAACTCCTTTGTATATTTTGACCGCAATACTATAAAAAATTCCACAAGAAGTCCTTAGCAAAGAAATCATCAGCGTCGTTCAACCCTGTTTTTACTACCGGGCAGTGTACTGGTAATTGAATCTTCCTCCCGGCGCCGCATCGCCGTTGATATACCAATCGAGAGGATCTGCGTTCTGCATATTGTCGCTCCATTTAAATTCAAACGCAACAGGCGTTGAGAGGCCGGACAATAACCTGAGGGGAACTGTTATCATCATTTTATTCTTTTCTACTGTATATTTTATTTGCTTTCCATTTACGGACTGCCAGCTTCCTCCGCTATACTGTTGTAATATATTTCCCTGCACAACCCGGTAATCATACCCGTTCCAGCCTGTTTTTGCATCTTTGTCCGCGTCTATCCATAATGTCATCCAGTTCTCGCTTACCGGTGCGGTAATACTTTGGGCTGTTTGCGCATAAAAATAAAGGTTCCCTGCATCATGCGCCGCCTTCAGGATATGGAGATCATTCCTTCCTGTGGTATTGGTATAGGTTACTGCCGGCTTTGTTTGCGCTCCCGGGTGATTGCGGTGTTCCGCATCGCCCGTATAGTCGGTATACGTAGCCGTTACCTTGTCCCAATCCTTTATTTGTGTGATGGTATGCTTTTGTGCTGCCGGATTTTTTTCAATGCCTTTATAGCGCCGTATGTTATTCACAAGCTGCATATAGTATTTATCTTTTAACCCGGCGCTCAAGGAAGGCTCAATATCGCGGCTGTATTCAGTATTCGCCTGGTCGCAGAACCAGGAGTGCTCCGGGTTGTTGTCATGACTTTTCCAGCGACCGGCTATCCATTCGTTCCACCCGGTTACAAAAATAAAAGGCACTTCCTCTTTCAAAGCATAGTCCCACTGCTCCTGGAAATTATAGCCGTAGGCAATATCCGTTGCGGGGTTGCCGTGGCTGTTGTTCCGGTAGCTTCTTCCCCAGTTGTCCATATTGCCATAAAACGCGGAGCCGCCCATACCCGCCGTGGGATTGGGATGCTGCGCAACAGATACATTCAGTATCTCCCTTTCGCCGCGATGGTTGATATGCACTTCCGGCTTACGTTTAAAGCTGATCCAGGGCCAGCCGTCCACCACCTGTGGCACGGTGGGCCATTGCGACTCACGAATGGTAAAGAACCGCTCATAGTTTTTCCCGGCGGCTTCTTTAGATACGCCTACTATCAACGGCTTCCCATCCAGGTAAAACCAGCTATCGGGATAACGGTAAGGCGCACCCTCTTTGTAATAAAAGTCATATACCTCCTGCATGGTTTCGCCGGATTGTGTGTTGGTATAGTAAACGATCCGGGGTGGATTTTTTCCCTGCCGGCGTACCGCTTCCATTGCTTTCATCAAAGCATCGGATTGCGCGGGATAGGTATTCCGGTTCGTAGCATCAATTACCAAAAAGTCTACTCCTGCATCGGTGAGCAATTGTATGCTGCGCAGATGCACCCAGTAATCATCACCGCGGTAATACCCGTAAATGGGTTTGCCCCAGAAATAGTAGTCGCCAATTTTACCGCCCCATTTTGGATGATCCTGCTTTTCAAAAACTTCCGGGCTGTTGCGGGATATTTCATCCAGATCCCAGTGATCAGGAGAAGTGGGAGAACCTTTATCGCCCTGCCATAAAAAATAGAACATGCCTACAGAGCGGTTGAGCTTCGGATCTCCGGCTTCCTTATGCTGTACCAGGGTCCTGCCCAACTCATCTGTACCCGCCAGCGGCTGAGCATGCAGGTAATAGCAAAGTATAAACGAAATAGAAGATAAAAGAATTTGTTTCATGTTGGATTTGAAATTTGAGATTTGAGATTTGATTGCTGTTGCAGGTTCCAGGTTACAAGTTTCAGGAGTTAACTATAAACTACAAACCATAAACTATAAATTACTGATAGCTGACGACTGAAAGCCCATAGCCGACAGCTTATTGCTGATAGCCTATAGCCATTCATAATTTGTTTGTTCAATTGCAAACCAGAAACTACAGACCCGAAACTCGCAACTTGCAACTTGTAACCTTCTGCATCACTTCCCGCTGTAATGAAAATTAAACCTTCCTGCCGGCGCTGCATCTCCATTCAGCCAGAAATCCATGATGTCATTCGGCTGCTGCATATTATCGCTCCATTTAAATTCAAAATCGGGTTCGCCGGTGACTCCCAATAATGCTTTGGGAACTTTTATTTCCAGCTTATTCCCTTTCACCGCATAATCTATCTCCCCGGCTTTTTGCCAGTTCCAGGCAGCATCTGTTTTTTCCAGGATGGCTTTTTTACCGGGGTTGACTCGGTTGATCACAAAATCGTATCCTTCCCACCCGGTATTTTTATCGTTATCAATATTGATGAACAGCCTCATCCAACCCGGATCAGCAGGCGAAGTAAGCGGCGCCGCAGTTTCTACATAAAAGTATACATGCTCATTATCGCGCGCTACTTTAGATAAAACAATATCGTTCCTCCCGGTATTATTGGTATATACCAGGCTGCCCCAGCCGGGATGATCGCGGTGAATAGTATTGCCTTTATGAGACTGGAATGAAGGTGTAACTGTATTCCACTCATCGAACCTGCGGTCAATCATAACAGACTGTGCTTTTGAAGCCTCTTCAGGCTTGGGCATTCCTTTAAAGCGGCGGATATTGCTAACCATCTGGAAGTAATAGTTATCACCATGTCCTCCTTTCATGGGTTCTACATCGCGGCTGCCTTCCTGGTTGAACTGGTCCGGGAACGCGTTGGTCTGCTCCTGCCACACTTCATATCTTCCTGCAATCCATTCGTTCCAGCCTGTAATGAAAATCAATTCAGGGTCAATTTTTAACGCGTGCTCCCATTGCTCCTGGAAATTGTAACCATAGTTTACGGCTCCGGGCGTTGTAATATGTCCATGTTCGTTTGTATAGCTTCTTCCAAAAGACCCTGTTGCGTTCAATGCTGTAAGGCCACGCTCTTTTGTCCAGTTTTGTGCAACCCCTACCGTAGCCTGCTCAAAACCACCATCCGGCTTTTTCACAAACCCATGCTGGGGTGTTATTTCCAGCCAGCCCCAATGATCCGGCTTTTCGGGTCCTTTGTTGTATACGGGCTGCCCGGGACGGAAAGTAAAAAACGCGCTGATCTCTTTCGACAATTGCGGGTTAGCCGGTTTGTCCTTCAGCTCCTGCGCAAACTCCGGCATCGCCATAATAAAAGGCTTTCCCTTCCACATAAACCACAGGTCTTTGTATTTACCGGGCTTGTACAGATCGGTATATATTTCCCGTATGATTTCTTTTCCTCCTTCGGTCAGCCAGAAGGGTAACATAAACGCGATCTGCGGAGTTTTCACTCCATCTTTCCTTGCCTGCGTAAACACTTCGCACAGTTTCATATACGATTCCTTCCAGGTAATGTTTCCATTGGTACAATCAAAGATCAATACATCCACACCGGCATCAGAAAGCATTTCGGCATGCTTGCGCAATACCCATGCATCCGTGTCCAGGTAGTAACCAAACAAAGGCTCACCCCAATACCATGGACTGTTGCGTTTCGGCCAGATGGGATCGTTATAGTCATGTACTGCTTTGGGATT
Source organism: Chitinophagaceae bacterium (assembly GCA_019638615.1). GTDB lineage: Bacteria > Bacteroidota > Bacteroidia > Chitinophagales > Chitinophagaceae > Agriterribacter. The sequence continues at coordinate 36,109 of JAHBTL010000015.1, forward strand.
CCGGGTAATGTATTCCGTTACATTCAACGGCGGATTTTTTGAACCGGGTTGTGTATGCCAGGTCCAGTAGAACAAGCCTATAAATTTGTCTTTCTTTACAGCGCCTACTTCTTCGTATGCAGGTAATTTTCTGCCAAGCGCATCGGTAGCAACATCGGTTGTACCGGGACTTTGCGCCAATGCAACGGCAGTGATGTTCATCATTAAAAAAAACAGGATATATTTCATAACATTTTTTTATTGCGTCCTTTATAAGAATTCTGAACCTTTTTGGTCAGCTCCATTATTATTTGCTCCATTTAAACCGGTAGTTGAAACGCCTGTTGGGGGCGCTGTCGCCATCGGCACATAAAGAAATAGGGTCTTTCAACGCTACCGCATTATCACTCCAGTGAAAATCAAGGTTGATGGCATTCCCTTCCACTTTCAGCAACTTTCTCGGCACAGCCAGCTCCAGTACAGTTCCTTCATAACGGTAGCTGATATCCGAAACTGTTTCCCAATCTGTTCCATTATACCGTTTGAGCGTTGTAGTTCGGTCAGATTTCACTTCTTTATTAACCAGGAAATCATAACCATACCAGCCTGTATTGGGGTCCTGGTCTGCATCAATCAGTAACAGCATCCAGTTATTACCGGTGTGCGATGTAAGATCCTGCGACGTTTCAACATAAAAATACACCTGCTTCTTATCTACAGCTACCTTGCTGGTAATAATATCATTTCTCCCTGAGCTGTTGGTGTATCGGATACCGGCATACCCAACCGCATCGCGATGCGTAATATCGCCTTTGGTATCCCTGTATTCAGGCAAAACATTATGCCATTCGTTCGCATTGCCATCCAGTTGTATAGCAGCATATCCTTTTGCGGCCGGGATCTCCCTTGCACCTTTATACCTGCGGATATTCTGTGCCATCTGCATATAGTAATTGTCTGTATAACCGCCTTTCATGGGTTGTATGGCGCGGTTAAATTCAGCATTGTACTGGTCTACAAAAAAATAGGGATTATCGCGGCGCATGAATTTGGTGGTTTTGCCTCCTTCCGGCTGGTATTTGCCAGCTGTCCATTCATTCCAGTCGTTGATGTACAAAAACTGCGGATCGCTTTTTAATGCTTCTTCCCATCTTTCCTGGAAATAAATACCATAGCCTTCGGGATGCTCAACGGTTTTCTTCAGCCACGGCACATAGGCAGGCTTGGGGAGATCATATTCATTCAGCTCAGGCTCGCCATGCGCACGCGTCCACGATTTACCGGTAAGGCTCGAAGGGTGCTGACCGGGCGTAACCGCGGCTTCTTCTTTCTTTCCTTTATGTGTTGATACAAGGCTGTCCGGATGCATGGCCCTTACCTTTTCATTCCCCAGGTCGTAGCCGAAGCTCCAGTTGTCTTCAGTGCCTACAAAGCGTTTGCCCGCCCATTTGTAGTATCCCCACCACATGTTGCGAAGTGTAAAGAAGCTTTTTACTTCTTTTGTATACTCTTTATAAAGCTTTTCCGTATAATCGGGGTCGCCGTAGTGCGGATGATCTTTATTGGTGGCTGCGGTTGAATCATAATGCGGGTTGGGATTGTCTACCCCGTTTCCATTAGCGTCAACCGAGGGATCGGCATTGTACAGCAATAAGGGTTTGTCATCCCAGTAAAACCACAGGTCTTCATATTTTTTTGCTTTGTAAATCCTGTCGTACAGATCCTGCACTACCGTAATTACCGGGCCATTGAATGCCCAAAAACAAAACTGAGGCACTTTATTTCCTTCGGCTTTCATTTTTTGTATGGTGGTAAACAATACATCCCACTGCTCCCAGTAACGCACCGCATTGGTAACATCCATTACCAGCACATCCACCCCGGCATCTGCCAGCATACTCATATCCTTACGGATAACGTATTCATCTTTGCTCAAAAAATATCCCAGCTCGGGTTCGCCCCAATGATAGGAGCCTTCTTTCCATAGCGGATGTTTAGCATCCAGCCTGGCTGCCGGATCCTGCTGTAAGATCTTTGTAACATCAGCATTGTAAGGACTTTTAAGCGTTGCAAGATGATCTGTGTGCCAGGTAATGTAAAATATACCCACCACCCTGCGCTGGTCTTTTTTAATGTCACCCACGGCTTTAGCATCGGGCATTGTTCTGCCCAGGGCATCAGTGGCAACCCAGGTATCAGGGTAAATATCACGGTAGTAATTTTCTTTGGACGCTTGCGCGCAGGCATACAGGTTGTACAGCAACCCTATCCATCCCAATAAAAATAGCTTTCCTGTCATAAGCTTTTATATTTTATAATGTTTTGCCAAACAAAAAACCGCTCCCGATTTTTCAGGAGCGGTACGCTTAAAACAATCAAAACAACCCTGGAAAATCTTTAATGACCCTGAAGCAAACACTTAGATATACTTCATCAATCCAACCAGCCGGGGTTCTGCCAATCCTGGCCAGACAAACCAATGATCTTAATTACTTCGGCCTGGTTGATAGGATACATCAGCCATTTATCGGAAGAACAGTCGCGGTTGGTAAACTTAAACCTGGTATAGGTAAGATTGCCACCCGATTCGGTGATCCGCATACCGGTAACAAACTTATCTGTTTCACTCAGTATCTTCCACCTGCGTACATCAAAAAACCGATGTTCTTCAAAAGCGAATTCTATCCTGCGTTCGTTCCGGTATTTCTTTTCAAAATCTTCTGCAGACATACCAGCCGGGAAATCAGGCATTCCGGCCCTGGCACGTACCGCGTTCACCGCCTCTCTTGCTGTAAGCGACACTCCGTTTACCGTTACCGGCACATCGGGCCCTACCGAATGGTAAGCTGCCTCGGCAAAATTGAGATACAGCTCCGCTACACGAAACAGCCTTATAAAACCATCGGCCTGGTTGTTTAAATCAGACCTGAAATTGTTGTATTTGCGTATATAGTACCCCGTGCGTGTATTCCTCCTGTTGGTTTGCGAAATACCTTCGTCACCCCCAACAAAAGTTTCTACGCGGTCTCCGCCCGGCTGATCAAGGTAACGCAATGCGCCATTGTAGTAGACAGATGCATAAAACCTGGGATCCCTGCCGGCATAAGGATCGTTGGGATCGTAACCCGACGCGGGATTAATGACCGGCACCAGCCTGTTGGCATCGCTGTATCCCGTAACAGGCGCCTCGCCATTCGCCATTTCATAACTGTCCACCAGGTCCTGTGTAGGGCAGGACCCTGCTTTTATGCCGGCACCTATTGACGGTAACCCGGCATTGCTCCATACGCTTAGCCTGCCGCTCGCATTCAATATTGTTTCTTTATCAACCGCTCTCTGATCGTTAGGGTTGGTGAGAAAATACAACGCGTAGGCATTTTGAGCAGTGCCTGCCGGCGGCGCTACATCAAACAGCTTATAATCATGTGCCAGGCACTCCTGCAAGGCCGTTGCTGTTATTTGAGCGGCGACATCCCAGGTGTAAGTGCCATCGCTCCACAAAGGGCTGGCAGCATAAGTAACCGCCTGCGATTTGATGGCATGCGCTACCGCGCGGTTCATAATACCAAACTGGTTATCATATACATTCCACGAAAAGGTAGTAGCCGTATTTTGGTCCGGGGCCGTCAACGCGGCGTCACAATCTGCCAGGATGAAAGTTACTACTTCCGAAAAACCGGCCCTGCGGTCAGACGAAAAATCATGGTCTATCTCCAGTGGCTTATCAAATATAGGCACCCCGCCATAGCGTTTGATCAATTGCAGGTAATATAAAGCGCGAAGGGTACGCGCCTGCGCTATCCATCCGGCTTTTTCTTCCTCTGCAGCCAGTACGGTAGCAGTCTTCATGTTCTCAATAAACATATTGCATTTATTGATGCCCTGGAAAAGTATCCCCCAGGGACTGCTGTCCGCAGAAATGACGTCGTAGTTACGGGCAGTGGCGGTACCCGTATACCAGGATGTATAGCGGGGAAAATTCGCATTGTTATCATCCGCATCCTGCGCTTCATCTGTATAAGAAGCGCGTTCCAGATAAGCAGAAGGAAGATACCCATAACAGGAATTGAGATAGCCTCTTGTCTGGTTATAATCAGCGAAAACCTGGTCTAATGGAATTCTTCCGTCAGAAGGAAGATCCAGCTTTTTATTACATGCAAAAAGTAAAGCCGCGCATGTAAAAAACAGAATATGCTTTATATGTTTCATCGCAAGTATTGTTAAGGTTATGATATGATCAAAAGGTTACGCTCAATCCAACATTGTATACTTTGTATACCGGAATGGAGAGGTAAGTACCTTCCGGTCCAAAATCCGGTGATTTCATTTTGTCCCAGGTAACCAGGTTTTGCCCGCTGAGCACCAGTCTTATATTGCTGGCGGAGATCAGCTTTGAAACCGACACGGGAAAATTATATGCCAGCTCCACATTTTTCAAACGGAGATAGCGCCTGTTGTAATTAAAGAAATCGCTGGGCTGGTGGTTTACGCTCTCCCGGGTGCTCAGAGCCGGATAAGTGATGGCTTCTCCGGCCTGGTAACGTTCCGGCGTCCATGCGTTTTTGTGCAGCGAGTTGTATACGCCATGAAAATAATTTTCCCAAACACCAATGCCTCCAAGAACCGTACTGTAATCGCCGATGCCCTGGAAAAGAACATTCAGCTCAAACGATTTGTAATTCACCCCGGCGGTTATACCATAAGTGGTGCGGGGAATGATTCCTTTCCCGATAGGCGCCACATCTCTTTCATCCAGCAAGCCATCACCATTCAGATCCGTGTAGATCAAATCGCCTAACCTGGGTGTTCCAAACGTGTAATCAAGCGTATTGTTATCCAGTTCCTGCTGGGTATTAAAAAAGCCATTGCCATTGCTGTAATCCACCAGGTAGCCAAATTGTTGCCCAAAGGAATAGCCTTCCTGTCTTTTAGGGTATGCATAATCGTTCGTACGTGTGGCTTCATTTACTTTAATAAGCGTATTTTTCGAATAGCTCACCATCCCGCCCACTGATATCTTTAAATCTTTATTGATCCATTTGGTATAGTTCAACGTGGCCTCGTACCCCTCGTTTTCAAATTTACCCTGGTTAAAGCTGGGGTAATAACCAAGCGGAACCCCCTGGTATTCGGGTACTGTTGAAATAGCGGAAACCACCATATTGTCTACCTTTTCCTTAAATACATCTACGGATAGCGACAGGGCGTTGAACAAGCCCAGGTCCAACCCAAAGTTGGCCTTGGTAGATACTTCCGCACGTATGCCGGGATTGCCTCTTTCCCTTTCATCAATATAATACTGCAGGTAGCCCAATGGTCCACCGCCGCTGAGCCTTACATTGTCGAGGTACGCAAAACGCAAGAGCCCGCTTTGATCATTCGCTGATTTGCCGTAAGAGGCTCTCAGCTTTACATTGCTCAGCCATCTGGAATCCTTTAAAAAAGATTCATTCGAGATGAGCCAGGCAGCAGAAGCTGCGGGCGTGCTGGTATAGCGCACCTCCCGTGCGTATTGTTCAGAACCGGAGTAACCCAGGTCGAGCTTGAGGAAGTATTTATTGTTATACCCGTAAGAAACTTCAGCGCCCGTATGTACCCTGTTATAAGGCAACATCCAGTTACCGCTTACATCTGCTTTCGTAAGGTCCTGGTAATACATATAGCCTAATGCGCCAAGCTTATGGTTGCCAAAACTGCGATCGTAATTTAAAGCAATATTATACGTAAGGTGATAGTAGTACTGATGCCCTTTGCTGTATGCCAGCGGTGAATTGATCTGACCGCCTGTTTTTGAAAATTCCAGCACATCTTTGTCATCCGTCCTTATCCAGCGTTCATAGTCCTGCAGCGTTCTTAAGCTGCCTACCGAGTTGGTTTGATAAGCAAAAATACCGGAGAGATTAAGTCCTTTGGTTATAAAGCTCATATCAAGATCCACTCCAAACTGCGAAACAATATTGGTTACGGTATGATTGATATAGCCTGAACGGTTGAGTATGCCATAAGTAGGAACCGTGATATCCTGCGTGGCTACCACCTGGTTGCTTGAATCGCTTAACACACCATGGTCGTCATACTTTTCGGGTGTTAAAGGCCCGTAAAAAGCTGAAGGCATAAAAAATATACTGCTGTAGGTATCTGCAATGCCTGCACCGCCGGGGGTACGCTCCCTTTTGATATTGCCTGCCAGCCGTACAAAAGCCCTGAGGTATTTATTGATATTCATATCCACGTTGGCCCGGTAGTTGAACCACAGGTATTTACCATTGGTTTCATAGCGGGGCTGATCGGTATTGAACTGTCCGCCCTGGTGCATGAAGTTAAGGTTGGAATAAAACCGTACCCAGTCATTGCCTCCCTGCAGATCCACATTTACACGTTGCATGCCGGCGGTATTGTTCCAGTATTTTTTATACCAGTTATTGTTCGGGTACAAAGGATTGTTCCCTGCCGCAAATGCCGCGATATCCTGTTCTGTATACGGAGCGCTGTAGGGGTCTTTATCGGGATCAGTATTGGCGGCCCAATCGTTATAGGTTGCCTGGTTCCTAAGCTTTACATATTCCGAAGCGTCTATAAATGCAGGCTGGGTTGTATTTTGCTGTACAGCCTGGTCAACACGGGCTTTGATCTGCAATCCGCCTTTTTCGCCACGCCTGGTTTTAACTACCAGCACCCCGTTCGCGCCCAAAATGCCATACAAGGCCTGTGTAGAGGCATCCTTCAATAAACTGATGGATTCAATTTCGTTGGGGTTGATATATTCCAGCGACTGGTTGCTGTTATAAGCCGTAGGAATACCATCAATAACCACAAGCGGTCCGTTCTGGCGCGCCATGGAAAAACCGCGTACAAATAAGGCGGTATTGGCCCTGGAGAGTTCCGAAAAGGTTTCTATAGTAGTAAGGCCCGGCAAACGCCCGGGTAATGTTTGGGTTAAATTGGCTACCGGTGATCTCAGCAGTTCCTCACCTGTTACAGTTGATACAGATCCCGATACTTCACTGCGTAACTGGCTTGTATAACCAAGCTCTACTACTTCATCATTATAATGCGCGTCCCATACCAGTGCAATATCAATTGTTTCTTTACCTCCTACAGTCGCTTTTTGCGTTTTGTAATTTTTTCCCGAAAAGCTTACAAAGGAGCTTTGATCATTTATAATGAGTGAGTATTCTCCGTTATTATCGGTAAATGTTCCGTTTTTGCCTTTTTCGGAAGTAACAATAATTCCTTTGAGGGGAGCGCCCAGGTTGTTGGTTACCCTGCCGGATATAAGCAGTTCCACCTCCTGCGCATTTACTGATGTTGCAAACAAAACCATAATAATGGCCGGTTGCAAGAGCAGCTTTTTGATGTATGTTATAAGTGTCATTCGTAAATATTTTGTTGTTATTCAGAAATGTTATGATTACCAACCGGGGTTCTGCCAGCTTGTTCCTGTAATAGATAACATGCGGTTGGCTTCGGCAAGAGGTATGGGTACCCACAGGAACTTATTGGTATAACATTTCCTCTCTGTTTCTCTTACTGTTCTTCTGCCATAGGTATAAGTACCGTTGGCGTTCCTTGTAATTTCCATAGCCGTTACCCAGCGGTCGGTAGCATCCAGATCATCTCCGGGTTGCGCCCATCTGCGTACATCAAAATAGCGGTTCTCTTCCATGGCCAGTTCCACGCGACGCTCATTACGAATACGCAATCTCAGCTCATCCTGCGATAATCCTGCAGGCAGATCGGGCATGCCTACCCTCCTGCGAATTTCATTCGTAGCCTCCCTTGCTTCTTCCAGTTGACCCGCTTCCAGCGCAGCCTCCGCGAAATTCAGGATCACTTCTCCCAAACGGAACAGCTTCCAGTTGGCTCCTCCTACAGGATTATCGCCTCCTGCATTGGGGTGTAAAAATTTGCGTTCGAAATACCCTGTACGTGTTGCCCTTCTCACAGCCCTGTCGATGCCTGTTTGCGGCTCGCCTGCATAGGTGGCTATAATGCGGGTTCTGTTGCCCATTGGCGCGGGGTAATTTTCAGGAGATTCGGGCGCTTCGGCGAAATTCCAGAAGGCCCTGCGTTTTGATCCGTTATAATAAATAGAAGCGTAAAACCGGGGATCCCTGTTGGCATAAGGATCCTGCGGATTGTATAGCGTATTGCCGGCATTATAGTTGGGCTGCAAATGCTTTTCATCCAGGTAAGGATTATTTAAATTGAGGATGGGCTGCCCGTCAATTGTTTCATAAGCATCCACAAGCTCCTGTGATGGGCAGGTTCCCGACTTATAGCCATCCTGCGCGCCAATGCCATCTATGTTCCATATATTGCCCTGCCCTTCACGGCTTTGAAAGATGGTTTCCTTATCGGCAGGCGCATTGGAATAAGCCATGGTTTGGGTGAAGTATTCGTTGTATAAAGCAGGTTTTTCGTTTTTGTCGGGCCCTATAAACGCCACGTCCGACATATAGGTTTGCGGGAAGTTCACTTTGTTATACAATTCATATCCCTGCGCCCTGAGGTTTTGTAAAGAAGCTTTGTTTACATCGTATGCTTCCTGCCACAAATTTTGTCCTCCGTTATTTAAAGGACTGGCGGCAAACAGGATCATTTTTGATTTAATGGCTTCTGCCATCGCCTTATTTACCCTGCCCGCTTCCCCATCGGAGTTAATACGCCAGGGAAGCTCGCTGGTAGCCAGCGCTACATCGCAATCTTCCATAATAAACTTCACTACCTCGTAATAGCCGGCTTTGGTAACAGAAGAAAAATCCTGCTGAAAATCATAGGCTTCCCGCTCAATGGGCAATACGGCGCCAAACCATTTCAGCAACTCGGAATAATAATAGGCCCGCAGCAGGTGCGCTTCGGCCTTCATTCTTTTCCGCCTGCCTTCATCCGTTACGGTAGCAGCGTCGATGCGGGTAATAAAGATGGTACAGTTTCGTATAGCTGCCCAGTAGGCTGCCCAATAGTTGCCATTGTTGGCATCGGCACTGATATTGGTAATGGGGTGATTACCCGCGGAAGCATCGCCATTGTACATTCTGCCCGCCATGATCCATGATTCGGCTTCGGCATCGGTATCCCAGGCTTCATCGCTCCAAACCACGGGTCCGCGGCTCCAGAAAAAATAACGGGTTCCTTTTACCGGCATAGGACCATAACAACTGTTCAAAAAAGCCTCTACCCTGGTATTGTCTTCAAATACTTCATCTAATTGCAATTTACCATCCGGCGCCATGTCGAGCTGTTTGCTGCATGAGAACGCTGCAACCATCAGCAGCAACAGGCATGCTGCTTTTACACATAGTCTGCTACCGCTTTTAAAAAAAGACTGACAGACATGTATGTTTATATACTGTTTCATATTATTCGCTATCTGAAATTTTTAAAAAGTGATACTTACACCAAAATTGGCCTGTCTGGTAATGGGATACCCGATCGGATCATTGTTTTCAGGATCAAGATGATCCATCCGGAGCTTTTCCCATAAGGCAACATTTTGTCCGCTTACGTAAAACCGTACTCCCTGTAAACCCAGTGTTGACAATAGGGATCCAGGGAGATTGTAAGCCAGTTCAAGATTGCGTAATCTTACGTAGGAACGATTCATAATAAAGAAATCGTTGGCCCTGTGATTGGTAGTAGTGCGTGTACTTAAGGCAGGATATGTAATTTCCTCGCCCGCAGCATAGCGCTCAGCCGTCCAGGCTGTTTTATGATACCCGAAATAAGTTCCCCTGATTATATTTTCGTATACACCCTGGGCGCCGTAATTAGACGAATACCGGCCTACCCCCTGCACAAAAACCGACAACTCAAAGCCTTTATACTGAAAACCAACCGTAAAGCCATAGTTGATACCGGGGATACCTGTGTAACCGATCGGCGCTTCGTCTTTATCATCAATCACCCCGTCTCCGTTCAGGTCTGCATATTTCAGATCTCCTACGCGGGGCGACCCAAAGCTATATGTGGTCTTAGCCAGGTAATTGTCCAGCTCTTCCTGTGAATTAAAGTACCCGTTGCCGTTAGAATAATCTACTTTCAGTCCCCATGCCTGGTTCATGGAATAGCCGGTGCTCCGGTAGCGGTGTGCGTAGCTTTCATCGCGTTGTGCTTCATCCAGGAACACTACTTTGTTTTTATTAAACCCGATATTTCCCGTAGCGGTAATGCTGAAATTCTTGGAAAGCGATTTTTGATACCGGGCTTCCACTTCAAAACCCCTGTTGTTCACGACCCCCAGATTCGCTTTAGGAATATTACCTAAAGGAACTCCCTGGAATTCGGGAACGGTCCCCCTGGAGATCAGGATCTCCGTTCTGTGTTCGGTGAAATAATCGAAAGACAGGCTGAGATCATTGAACAAGCCGATATCTATGCCCAGGTTCTTCTTTTCAGCTACTTCCCATGATATATTAGGATTACCCAACAATCCCTGGCTGATGCCCTGACCCTGCGCAAGACTGCCCAACGGACCGCCGCCTACAGTAATATTATCCTGGTACAGGAAACGGGGACTGTTTTCTCTTGAAGAGCCCAGGATGTCATTCCCAACCTTACCATAAGAGGCCCTGATCTTAAGATTATTGATAGTAGCAGCCAATGGTTGCATAAACTTTTCATTGCTGATCACCCAGCCTATTGAAGCAGCCGGGAAAAACCCGAATCTCCTGCTGGGGGCAAATTGCTCAGATCCGTTATAGCCCATATTTACTTCTGCCAGGTACCTGTTATCAAAAGCATAAGTTACTCTACCAGACAGACCAATCACATTGTATGGAATTTCTCCTCTTGTCGATTCCCAGTAATCTCTTTGAAACAATACCATGCCGCCTACATCATGCAAGCCAAACCCGCGCTGGTAGTTCAGCGAACCCTGCAGGTTGATATTGTATCTTGAGTCCGCGCCTTTTCTTAACGAGATAGGACTTTCCGATGGTCTTTTAATGGCATAGCTTAAAGTATTGGTGGCAGGATTGACCTCTGCGAGATACAATCGCTCTGATTTATCGCCCTGCATAGCCGTAGTAGCTCTTGCATCGTACGATGCCAGTCCTTTAATGCTTAAGCCCGGGGTAATGATCTTACCGAGGTCCCATTCCAATCCAAGTGAAGTATTTAAGTTAGAACGTACTTCTTTCCTGTAGCCAAACCGGTTCATAATTTCAAAAGCAGAACGGTCCATGTAACCGGGATCAACGATCTGCCCGGCGGGAACTCCAAAGCCCGGCAATGTTGTAGGACCCGGAGTAATAGGCAAAATGGTTTGCGCCTGGTAAATAAGGTCGCGCATCATCCAGTTGGTATCATCGCCATACAGCCATGCGGCAGGCATATTCACCTGTTCTATATAGCTGCCTATATTCAATAATGCTTTCAGCGATGATGAAATTTTATAGTCGAGATTGGCCCTGAAGTTATACCTGTCCATCCACGAAGAAGGATCATAGCCTAATACAGACTTGGGCTCTGTTTTAAGGTTGCCACCCTGGTGCAGGTATACTCCGTTCACAAAATAGCTCAGCCTGTCGGTGCCCCCGGAAGCGCCAAGGTTTACGCGCGTTTGCGGCACATACTTGGCAATATATTCCCTGTAATAATCGTGGTTAGGGTACATGTAATTACGCAGCTTAACCTGTTCTTCATAATCCGGGGCATTGGGGTCAAGCCCTTCCAGGGGATTGGTATACCTGTCTATCATTTCCTGCGAAAAAGGCGGATCAGTGATCCCGTCGTTTTTAGCGGCTTCATTTCTCAGGCGCATATAGTCAAGCGATTCAAGGCGCTCCGGTTCCCTGGTAAAAGAGGAAAAGCTTTGATCAACACTTGCCGTTAACTGTGTTTTTCCTTTTGAACCGCGCTTGGTAGTGATCAGGATCACCCCATTGGCGCCTCTTACGCCAAACACGGCGGTAGCCGAGGCGTCCTTTAATATGCTGATGGAAGCTACTTCGTTGGGATCGATCGTACGGATGTTGTCACGCGGTACCCCGTCAATTAAAATAAGGGGGGCTCTTCCATTGGTAGTGGCCGCGCCGCGCAGGTACATGGTAGCATCGTCCCGGCCAGGTTGCCCGCCGCCAGACTGTATAGAGGTTAAACCAGGCAGGCGGCCTGCCAGCGCATTGGCTAAACTGGCCGATGAGCTTTGTTTAAGCTCGGCAGGTCCCACGCTGGACACAGCTCCTGTAACCGTTAGCTTCTTCTGCTTACCATACGCTACTACCACCACGTCTTCCATGGAGCCCGCAATGGGGGTCAATGCAACATCAATGGTTTTGTTCTTACCAACGGTTACTTCCTGTGTTTCCATGCCTACATAAGAAATGACCAGCACAGACTTTTCACTGGGTACAGATATGCTGAATGAGCCGTCGGCAGCCGTGGAAACACCTTTGCCTGTGCCTTTTACTACAATACTTACATTTTCGAGAGGGCTCCCGTTCTGGTCAAGTATTTTTCCTGTTACTACGATATCCTGCGGTTGTTGCACCACAGGTTTAGGCGTTTCCGGCTCCGGCGCAATCACTTTTTTAACAACAATGGTTTTATCAACCAGTTCATACGTAAGCGGCTGATTTTTAAAACACGCGTTCAATGCATCGGTTACTGATACATTTTTCAGGTTCAGGCTTACTTTGTTCGCCTGATCCAGCCATTCTTCCCGGTACACGAGATGATAGCCGGCCTGCTTCTTGATTTTCTTTAAAACACTTTCGAGTGAAGCATTTTGTGCAGAAAGGTTGATATTTTGTCCGTACCCGCGCGCCTGTACCTGCAGGCAGCCCACGATCATAAAAAAAACGATTAGCCTCATAATCAGCCAGGTTTTGGAAGATAAAAACCTACGCCCCGGCAAGCAACCGGGTAACGCTTTGCAATAAGCGATCAATTGCATAGTTTTGTTCAGTTTAGGTTTAATAAATGAAAATGATCCTGTCAGGAATTATTGCCATTACATTAACCTGAATATGTGCCGGATTTCCGCCCCCACGGAATTCCGGTTTTTTCATTTTAACGTACTGGTAAAAAAATTTTATTCTTGTCCAACAATTATTTGCTTACCTGTAATTTTAAAATCCACCCCGCTCAGCTTCATGATCTTCAATACCTCCGAGAGCTTCATGCTCCTGGGGATATCCCCGCTTATTTTTCCTTCGGGCACCTTGTTACTATAAATGATATCCACATCGTACCACCTGCCTAACTGCCGCAATACTACCGGTATGTCGGCGCTGTTCATTAAAAACAAGCCGTTCTTCCAGGCTACCGCTTCCTCCACATCCGCATCCTCTATAACTCTCGTAGCACCTGCTTTATTTACCCGCGACTGCTGCCCCGGCAGCAGCACAGCAGACGACCCGCTGCCCGGCGGTAATACCTTTACCTTTCCTTCAAGCAGTGTAGTATTAACCGTTTCTTCCTCATCGTACGCATTGATATTAAAATGAGTGCCCAGCACTTCCACACTGCTTTTCAACAACCCGTCCTCTCCGTTTACTTTTACAATGAACGGCACTTTTATATTGCCGTTTTTTTGGGTCGCCACTTCAAAATAAGCCTCACCTTTTATCTCTACTTCCCTTTTGTTTTTTGCAAACGCTACCGGGTATCTTAAGGAAGAGGCGGCATTCAGCCACACTTTGCTTCCATCGGGCAAAACCAGGTTATACTGACCACCCCGCGGGGTAGATAAAGTATTATACGCAATATTTGAAGGCGCTCTCTGTGCGCTGCCATCATACACCAGTTGTGAGCCATTTTTACTGATTTCAACATCGCCCTGTTTGGCAAGCACTCCGTTTTGGGAGTCATCCAAAGAAACGGTTCTGCCATCCTCCAGGGTAAGGATGGCTTTATTGGTTCCCGGCATTGCATCGTTCTCTGCTTTTGGCCCTGTTGCTATATCCACATGATTTGCAGCCGGTTTTTCTTTGAAAAAAAAATACCAGCTTCCTGCAACTGCAATCATCAATGCAGCCGCTGCAAAGGGCAAATACATCCTTCCGTACCGGGAGTGGGCTATCTGTAATCTTTCTTCCGAAGGAGTTGGGGTATTATTGTGAAGTTTTTTATCCAGGTCGGCCCGTAGGGCATTCATCCACAACGACCTGCTTTCGTCATCCATTTTATTCCACTCATTATCAGGAAATTCATTTTCCATCAACCATTCTTCTACCATCTTATGTTCGGCCGGGCTTGCGTTTCCTAATAAATACCGGTCTAATAAATCTTTAATTGCACTTATATTAATATCCATGAAGATTTTGATTTGTTGTCGCCAGGCCCGGCCAAACATAATCAGTATAATAGTCGTTTGAGATACGGGGTGGTACTATTGGTTTGCAATTTTTTTTGAATAGAAATACCTGAATTAAAAACCCTGCGGGGCCAGGCCGGTGGCTATATTGCTGACGGCTCAACTATCTGCTCAGCTAAAAAACCACAGCAATACAACAGACAGTTTTTGCCACGAAATACGGAGATGGTTGAGGGCGGTTGACAACTGGTTTTTTACGGTTTGCTCCGACAGTCCCAATTCGCAGGCTATTTCTTTAACAGCAAGATGGCGATAGCGGCTTAACCGGTAAATTTGCTTGGTTCTCGACGGAAGATCTTCTACCGCATGTTCCAATGCCTGGTACATGTTTTTAGACACCATTTCCGATTCAGCATCTATAATCATCCTGTTATTCAACTGCTGCAGCATGCCTGCATACTCCTTACGGGTTGCGGATTTGCGTATATGATCAATAACGCGGTAGCGAACAGCCGTAAAAAGAAACGATTTTAAAGAAGCCGTAATATTGATTTTTTCTCTCTGCTCCCATAAATGGGTGAACAAATCATGAATGATATCGCGGGCTTCTTCCAGGGATGAAACCTTGGAAGCAGCAAAACCAATCAGCGAAGGGGCAAATGTTTCGTATATAGTAGTAAAGGCCAGCCGGTCGCCTGCTTTCAATTGTTCAAGCAGTTCAGGTTCTGTATGTGTGGTATGGGCAAGCATTTAGCAGGCAATCGTTATTTCAAGGCTGAAAGTTAGCGACTTATGTAAATCAAACCATCCTGCACCTACGGGCTGAGGTTCCGAACCTTTGAAAGGTTCCGGGCCCCGCCGGCCAGCGTTTTTGGCAACCCGGAAACCACAGCCGTCATTTCGAACCCGCTCACCTGACGTTTGAACTAAAAGCGTTTCACGGAGGGTGAGAAATCTGTTGGGCAGAGCTAAGAAAACCTATAAGGTTTGCCGGGTAGCATTGCAGCGCTGCAAACCTTATAGGTTTATCCGCCACTCAACAGCAAACATCTTATTCAGGGATCTTCAAGGGTAAATCTATCCATGCCAGTCCAATGCTCCTGAACATATGGTCTTTGCTTTTGCCTTCCGCTGCATCGTACAACAAAGCAAGCTTATTGCCTTTTTTTATTACAGCAGGCATGCCTATAGCTCCTTTGGCCCATACGGAATTTGCACTGTCTAACGCGATCGCCTTGTTATTGCTGTCCCATTGATTGATATCCTTCGACCAGTACACCCATATAGCATCCGTATATTCACCTCCCTTTTCATCTATGCCTATGTGGTTGGTAAAAAGAAACCAGGTTTGGGTAGCTTCTTCGAAATATACAGAAGAGTTTTCTACCTGCTCTTCCAGCGAAAAAGCAGGCGCTTCATTTATTTTCCAGGAAGCATTCAGATCTTTGGTTCTCGCCAAACCCAGCGTTCGTTTGGTGATGTTGTTATCGTTGGTTGCCCCGCTGAAAAACATGATGTATTCACCCTTATGCTTTACAATAAACCCGGGGCTGGAAGTAACGGTATAATAGCTGTTCTCTTTGGGCGGCAACGGCGTTACATCGTATTGCTTTATCCATGGCCCGGTTATGGAATTTGATTTCGCTTTCATGGTAAGATAAGGGAAAGCGGGTATGCGGTATGGGGCAGGTGTTGTATTGGGTGTTCCGATGTAAAACATATGCCAGGTATTCCCTTCTTTTATCACCCATGGCGAAGAAGCGCTTTTATAATCGTTCCTGGTAGAATCTCCCAGTGATAAAATGGCGCCCCTTTTCTTCCAGTTCCGCAGATCTTTGCTTTCCGCCAGACAGGAAATCCAGCCACCTTTACCGGCGCCATCATAAAACAGGTAATAAGTACCTTTTTCCTGTACCACCACCGCTTCGCGGGCGCCATAGGTATCACAGCTATCCTTTCCGTCACCATACTTCATTACTATCCCTTCATCCTTAAAATTCATTCTAAGCGATGCGGCGGGTCTCCCGTCGCTGTACACAGCGGTTTGTGCAACTACCATCGGGCCCGATACTAAAAGCAACCCGAATGCGATAAAAATTTTTTTCATTGGCAAATCCGTTTAAAAATCCTTTGTTATTTTAATGATATTGATCTCACCCTTACAATGTTATTCTCTTCTACCTCAGTTCCCGCGTTCAACACTATTTTCAAGCCTGTTATAATGCCCCTGTATTCAGGCGACTGGTGCAGCGGCACTTTATAGGTGTGAAATTTTCCGTCTCCCCTTACGTCGAACTCCATACTTTGCTTTTCCTCGAAATTTCCCCCGAAAAGCCTCCAGCCGATCTTTGCCTTTTTTACACCCGGGGGATATGCAGCCGTAAAGCTCAGGGAAGGGGCATCGGAAGCTTTCCAAAAAGCTGCAGGCCCTATCATCGTGGCGTTTTTTTGTAACCTGATGCTCAGCTCATCTTTAATTGGCCATCCGTTATCGGTTGTATTCTGATAATACCACTGGCATCTTGAATTTTTAAACCGGTATTCAGGTAAACGGGGCTTGCTGTTTTTGTATACATAGCTTCTTATTTCATCCACCGTACCCAGAATGAGCGCATAATTATAATCGTATACGATATTATAATCCAGTATATCTACACTATTAGGGGCTATATAAGCAGTGGGTGCATCATAACTACCTCCTGTAAACGAGCTATCGCCAAAATAACCACCCGAAAATTGTTGCACATCCGTGTTCCACACACCCAGCCCATAATTGCTTTCGTTAACGTTCGCAGCCCAGCTTTCCGTTGCCTGCCAATGCGCCCATTGGATGTTTTTTGTAGTAACGGGATTGAAATTCCTGATCCGGCTTACAGTATCATTGGTAAAAGGATGAGGTCCCTGGTAAGTGACCAGCCGGTGCCAGGGGGCATTGGTATATACAGCAGGCAGCTCCTGCCCTCTCGCCTGGTATTGTGTTTTATCCGGGCGATCATTCACAATACGGCTTTTGATCTTTACAGCGTTTTTATCAAGTGTCAGCCAGCATTCATACACACATTCACCAGGTACACTGTCTAAAGGCCAATGCATAGGAATGCTTTTTACATACAATGTTTGGCCACTGTTCTTATAGTCGAGTACTTTTGATTTGTGCCCGGCTACATCACCCGATTGAATGGGATTCCACCCAATGAAAGTCCAGGCCGGATGCGATTTTTTGCCATTAGGCTCATAAGGAACCGGTCCGCTGTAGAACGACATCTGTACCTGCCTTCCCCAATCGGAGTTATTGATGAGGTTTTCATTCTTTTTCGCATCTGCCAGGTATGTGATGGCCCCACCCAGGTTGAGGTCAATCCCTACTTTGATGTATTCGTTTTCAATAAAGCTCATTTGCTCTACACGATCCAGCGGCACCACCACCTGCGCAACGGAGTTAAGGGTAATCATCCAAACAATACAGCCAAATAAAATCCTGGTCATCTTATAATGTGTTTAAACCATTTACATGTGAAGCGAGGAAGCTTCACACAGCTATTGAATGATCAAATGCTGCTGCACCCATCCTGCCGGATCCGCGTTAAAAGCGTTCAGCATTTCTTCGGCCGTAGCTGTCTGATCTTTATTTTCAACAAGGCCTTTTTGCTGATTCTGAATATCAATTTTCATAATGGCATTGAACCTGTCTATAATATCCTGGGGTATAGGTTTATTTTTTTGAACATTTTCACGCATTATATGCGCCAGGTTTACTTCCCTGCAATAACATTGTATGGCACGCATGACCTGCTCAAGCTTCCTGAGGTCAAGCAGGGTTGCCGGTATGGCATTTTTATATATTGAAGCGCCTGTTAACGCTTCATTCAGCTTTTCGTAAGCTTCAATAGCCACAAGCAACTGGTTGGCAGCAGCGGTGCTGCGCAGTTCTATGTCTTCAAAAAACCAGGGATCGAGCTTTTCTTCCTCTGTTATCATGAACAAGCTTCTGCGTGTTGACTTCCAGCTTGGGGAGGGCGCTACCGCACCGGAAATATGACCTATATCCCAGCGATGAAATACATGAATACCCGTCATACCTGCGGGCAACGCCCGGAAACGCCAGGTGCAGTCCCAGGGAAACAATTGCAATCCTTTGGCGGTCGCTTCCCATGCCTGCAATACCAGGTTTTTGGAAGCCCCGTAAGGAATGGCGAGCTGCTGCAGCGCATGATCAATATCCAATGACGGAATATTGAGCTTCAAACCGGCCATCCCTAAATTAGGGTCGTACTTATCAGGGATAGTGCCGTAATATTCTTTAATGCCCGTAAGCTTACGCACAGCGTACATTGCCTCCAGCTCTTCAAATACCAGCCGGGGAGCAAAAATATTTTGTAAAGGCTCTACTTCTTCGTTGGTTCCCGACATGAATATTTCGCCCATTACCGGGATGTTTTTTTCCGTAAGCAGGTTACACATATTTTTAAACCAAACATCTACGGGACGGGTAAGCTGTACTTCGGCGATATTCGCGTGCATGGCTATACCAAAGTTGGATACAGGCAGCGAGTCCATACAGGCATATATCTGCCCTGCAGATATTTCCCAGGGCTCCCACCACAACCTGCCCTGCGGGTTTAACGCCGCCCATGTTTTTGTAAGCAGATTCAAAAAAGAGGGCAATCTTTCATGCAAGGGAATACCTCTTGCCAGGGCCCCGTTGCCAAATTCATTGGCGATCCAGGCTTCCTGGTCGAAAGTATATACCAGGATATCATCAATTTCGGGTATGCTTTTGCGTAAGCGCAACAGCAGGTTCCTGTACTTGTCTGTTATTTCTTTTTTTTGGATGCTGTTTATTTCTGTTGCTACATCAATTTTTTCAGGACTTAACAGCTTATACAAAGAATCTACACTGGGTGCGCCAAAATGAAAAATAGTTCTGAAGCCCCATTTTTTAGCGATCTGCGCCCTGCTTTTGATAGCCGCAAACCGTTTGTTGATCCTGAGCGTATCGCCTTTGTCGCCGGTATACAATATATCTTCCAGGTTCAGCGGTTCATCTGCCGGCCGCGCCCCCCAGGCTATATTGAGCTGAAGCGTGTTAAATCCCAGCTTTTTTAAACTGCTTAATGTGGATGAATCATACCGGATATCGGGGTTAGCAGGATTGCCGATGATGGCTACCTTATATTGAAAGGCTTTAAAAGGCTGAGAAGCACTTTCCTTGGTCAACAGAAAAAATAAAGTCACAGAAAAAAAACAGGACTTCAGGAATTGGCTACATGAAATACTTTTTATAACACAGATCATAAAACAACAGGATTTTGCAGGTGATGAAATAAACCTTCACAGGCAATAGCAAACTACCTGTAAATTGTATCAGTTCCAAAATTATTCGGGCGTATTTACCTCCGGTGAAAAAGTTCAATTTTCCGGAAAAGGGTTTCCAACCTTTTGAAGGTTGGAAATCCTGCGGTCTATCACTGAGTATTCGCAATAAACTGGTAGCTCCCCGAACCTAACTGCAGCTTTGTATACCCGTTAGCAAATCCCTCCACCCGTATATCATTTATACTTTGCAGCTTTTTGCCGGAAACAGCAATATGCTCCGGGTTGCCTTTTACAAAAACCGTTGCCCGCGTATTTACCGGTATCGTTACTTCCTGCTTGATCTGATCACCGCTTTTTTTCCAGGAAGATCTTATAAGTCCATTGATAGATTTATATTCCGCGGTTACACTTCCAATACCGGCAGGATCAACCTCCGGCTTAATAATAAAAGTTTTAAACCCGGCATCTACCGGCTGAATGCCTGCCATATTCTGGAACATCCACTCGCATACCGCGCCAAAGGCATAATGATTAAAAGAGTTCATACTCGCATTGTGCCTGAATCCTTCTCCTTTTATATAGCTGTCCCATCTTTCCCAGATAGTGGTGGAGCCGTTCACTACTTCAAAACCCAGCGACGGGTACGCGGTATCTTTTATGAGTGTATACGCCACATTACTATTGCCCGAAGCAGACAAAGCCGGTAACAAAGGCTTGAATCCCAGGAACCCTGTTGCCAGTTGGTTGTTATTTTCTTTTACCAGGTCGCGCAGGTAAACGCCGGCTTTTTCAAAATTTTCCCCGGAAAGGATTTGCATGTAGATAGCATTCGCATAAGCGGTTTGTGTATGTCCCGAAAAGCCGAGACTCCCATCTACATATCCCTGCCCGTTACCATACGCAGCCGCATTTGTCTTCAGCCTGCCATCCGCATCTATATAATGTTTGGCAAAACCCGCTTTTATTTTTTCTGAAACTTCTGCGTACCAGGCGGCGTCTTTTTCATTATGGATGGCTTTTGCCATTTCGGCCATCAGCAACGCACAATAATTGTAGTACATGGTTGCCAGCATATCCGGCGGCGTTTTCTTTCCTACCGAAAGCCAATCGCCAAAACCTCCTTTGGGATTGATGTCTTCAAAGCTGGCTTCTGCGAAAAAGTAATTTCCTTTGCTCCGGTCTTCCAGGAACTTCATATACTTCACCATATAGGGCCACGATTCTTCAATCACTCTTGTATCGCCATACATTTTATAAATGTTATAAGGACACACAATGCCTGCTTCCGCCCAGCCGGGTGAGTAAGTATCGCTGGCGCGGATAGTGGCTACTCCATTTTCAGAGGGTATGGGTGCATATACAGGATAGGTTCCGTTTGCCCATTGCGCATCGTTAAGGTCGGTGATCCATTTGGTATGAAAAGCCGCTATATCATTATTGTATGCCGCCGAGCGCATGTATACCTGCGCATCGCCGGTCCAGCCCAGGCGTTCATCCCGCTGCGGGCAATCGGTAGGAATATCAAAATAATTGGACCGTTGCGTCCAGATAATATTCTTATACAACTGGTTTAACACGGCATTGTCGGTTACAAAGCTCCCCGTTTGCGGTGTAGCCGAGCTCATTACTATACCTTTAATATCATTGACCGAAGGCTTATTTCTTAAGCCGCGTATTTCAACATACTGGAAACCATGGTAGGTGAACCGGGGCATCCAGGTCTCTCCTTTCGGATCTCCTTTCAGGATGTAAGTATCGGTACCCCGCGCGCGCCGCAGGTTTTCTGTCATTACCTCTCCGTTGGTATGCAGCATTTCCCCGTATTTAATGATTACGCTATCGCCGATCTTCCCCTTTACCGTTAGCTTAATTACTCCCGAAAAATTTTGTCCGAGGTTTACCACATATCTCCCTTTTTCGCGTTCATCAATAGATACCGGCGTGATCTCTTCTATTATTTTTACGGGATTGCCGGGATAAAGGCGTAAAGGCAGGCTGGCTTTGTCGGCAAAAACCTGCACCGGTTGCCAGCCGGCTTCATTATATCCGGCATTCTTCCAGCCCACAGGCTCCAATCCGCCATTATAGGTTTCCCCGTTTAAAATGTCGGCTTCCCTTATTCCGCCTGTGGAGGCTTTCCATGACTGATCGGTAACGATCGTTTCCTTTTTGCCATTCGCGTATTCAATTTCAAGCTGCGCTTTTAACATGGGCACTTTACCATAAAAAGCATATTTGGTGGGACTACCTACCAGTAAAGCATACCCTAAGTATCCGGCATACCAACCGGTGGCCAGCGAAGCGCTCAACGCGTTCTTGCCGGCTTTAAGATGCCCCGTTACATCGTAGGCATTGTAGTATACCCTTTTGTTATAATCGGTCCAGCCCGGCGCAAAATAATCTTCCCCGATCCTTTTGCCATTGATGTAAAACTCGTACAAGCCCAATGCTGTAACATACAGGGTCGCTTTTTTTACGGCGCCAGTAACAGAAGACTCTTTGCGCAAATAGGGAGAAGGAGGGAGATGATATGTTTTATCGGTTGACAAATTATTTACGTCAAAGCCTATCCAGGAAGCTTTCCAGTCTGACTGTTGCATCAACGCGGTATGCCAGTATGCCGGCTGACTCCATGCGCCCGGGTTGCCCTGCGCGTCCCAGCTTCTTACTTTCCAGTAATAGTTTTTGTCCGAAGACAGCGGTTTCCCTCCATATTCCACCTGGTAGTTCATATCCGAGCTTACTTTCCCGGAGTTCCATACATCGGCTTTTTCATCGTTTAACAACGCAACAGAAGATGCAACCAGTATCTGCCAGGCGATTTGCACCTGGTTGTTTACAGCAGACTGCAACTCCCAGCTAAAACGCGGCTTTTCCACGTCTACAAATGTGTTGGTTTTGTATTCAACCCGAAGATTCACAGCGCGAAGCCCTGGTTGCCCATAGGTTGACAATATATTCAGGCACATGATGCCCGCTACCCAAAAGGTCATCGAAAATTTTTTCTTTACCCGCATACAATCATTTTATACAATCAATGAACAACTACTACCTGCTATTATTGAATGACTTTTATGCCCACCGGAGCATTTACGGTAGTTTTTACTTTGCCATCGGCCTGTTTTACATGTTTTACTTTTACTATTCCCAACGGAGTGGGAAAGCTGCCTTCCGCGAACTGCAGGTCACCCAGGTGAGGTTTTACTTCAATTGTTTTACAACCCGGCGCCAATACTTTAATGCCCAATACATGTTCGGTTAGCCACGGTGTGGGGCCGCTGGCCCATCCATGACTTAAACTATGCCGGAAACCTACATAGCAATAAGCGCCATAGTCGCCATGAATATCTTTCTGTCCCGGCTTGGGCAGCTCATCAATCCTGGACGCATTGGGCAACCAGTCGAGATTGAAATCTTCCCAAAAAGAAGTAGCCCCGAGCTTCAGCATAGCGCCCCAGTATTCACGGATGGCATCTATGGCTCCCTGGTAATCGCCCGCTTTGGCTTTTGCCTGCAGCATGTAATACCCGTAAAAAGTAGAAAAATTATGGGCACCTCCTACAGACAGGATCTCTTTATTTGCTTTGTCGGCAGGCAGTAAGCCGGTAAGTGCCATTAAAGCAGCCGCCTGTTTGGAATTGTTAGGATCAGGAACTACTTTTTTTAACCGGGTAAGCGCCGCCTGGCAATTGATATAAGCAGCACTTTCGTTGAGTATCTTGCATAGCTCCGAACCTGCGGTTAATGCCCATACCATCATTGCCTGTAAACCCGCATCCACTCCTTTTTGGTTTTCGCTGGATGGCCAATCAAGGAACCGGTGCCCGTCCAGCTTTTCTTTTCCTGTAGCATCGATTTTTGTGATGAGATGCGCAAGCAGCTTTACCAGGTACTCCTTTTGTTGTTTCAAATATTTTAGATCTCCATTGTGCATATACCAGTCACGTTGGATAATGATCCACCACATGGAATAGGTGCTGATGCCGTTCATCCACCGGGGAACAGGAGTAATATCCCTGGAGAGATCCAGGCTTTTAGGAACAATATTGTTGTTTCCGAAAACAGCCGCAATGGTAGAGGTTTCAGGGTGCATATCGCCTACCCAAACGAGCCTGTCGCGTTTAATGCCGTCCCACAAATAATCCTGCATATTCAGGTGTACGGTATACGCTCCTGTCATCCATATTTTATTCAGCAATGTGTCGCTGCTGTTAAACGAACCCAGGTAGGGAATATCACGATAAATAAATATGGCGCGTACTTCTTTCAATTGCAGCTCCACATTTTCGTCCAGTATATCAATCCGCACAAAACGAAAACCGGTATTACCAATTTCCAGCTTGCCCAGCCAGGGAACCTGCACGATCATATCGCGCATGGCATGGTCATTCGTTGCATTTTGTTTGGGCTCAATATCACTCATCGCTTCGCTGGCAGATTCTCCAAAACGCACCCGCAGCTTTACGGGTTTTTCACCCGGGTACATACCGGTAACGATCTGTAGCCCGCCATGCAGCTCCCTGCCATAATCCAGCAGCAGGGAAGGTTTAACAGCAGCGGTACTTTTCAATACACACATATCCTGGTTGGCAAGATCTGCCTGCCCATTGCCCGGCTTTAACAAACGGGAAGCGTTTTTTATATGCTCGCCTGCATTTTCAGTTTGCCATACTATTTTTACAGGAGATAGATAGCGAATAACCGTTTCAACAGGCTGCGATTGCTCGTTGGCAGCCTTATCAAAAACAGGGGGAAGTTGCGCGTAGATGCTATTACACATTATAATACATGCTATCGCCGCCAGCCGGTACCGTTTTCCAGGATGCAAGCTTTTCGTCATACCATTCAATTTTACGTTGAATAATTTAAATTGTATCCGCGTTCAAGGTAGCGGCAGAAACTTATACATTCATCCTGTACTTACCTGATGAAGAGAGGGATAGAGGATTTGAAATTTGAAATTTGAGATGGGGTACAGGCGGTGAGCTGTTAGCTATCAGCTTTCGGCTATCAGCCATCAGCTTTCAGCAATTTATAGTTTATGGTTTTTTGTTTGTGATTACTTTAAGCTTGCAACCCACAAAATGGTGTATGGTTTCTTGTTTATAGTTGAGCAACCTGAAACCACAAACAATAAACTCCAAACCCTAAACTCTAAACACTCACACTGTTTTCTTTTGGAGCTCCTTATGACGTTTGCGCAATCGTTCCAGTTGTTGTTTGTAGTCGGGATCCGCTACCAGGTTTTTTGTTTCGTTAGGATCTTTTACAAGATCAAACAATTCTTCATATCCGTGTTCGGTATACAGGATGTATTTCATTGTATTGCTGATAACAGCTTCGGATTTCGGAAGCGCGGGTGTTCCTAAAAAATCATGCTTATAAAAAAAGTCTTTCCGGCTTGTTTTGCCGGCTGCCACATCCAAAAGACTTTCACCCTGCATAGCAGCCGGTATTGATACTCCCGCCAGCGAAAGCACTGTTGGCGCGATATCAATATTCAACGCGATCGCATCCGGCGCAGCTTTATATTTACTTTTTAAGATCCGTGGATCATACAATATCATTGGCACCCGTACCGACTCCTGGTACGCGTACCATTTTCCCTGCAGCCCATGCTCTCCCAGGGAAAATCCATTATCTCCCATCAAAAGTATGACAGTATTGTCTGCAATGCCCAGTGCCTCCAGCTTCGCCATCATTTTTCCAATCACTTCGTCTACGCCGGTAATAAGACGATAATAATTTTTTACCGTTGCGGTATGGAGCTGCGGAGTAGAAAACAATGGTTTCCATCTTACCCGGGCAATGTTTTTATCTGTTCTGAAAAAACCAGGGAATTGATCCCAGTAAACCGGATCGGCAGTCAGGGGTTCTTTAATTACAACATCCGTATAAAGATCTTTGAATTTCTCCTGCACCGGATAGGTAGGAGGATTGCCGTCCAACTCGTGCGGGGCTTTAAAGCTTACGGAAAGACAAAAAGGGCCCTTATCAGCATACTGTTCAAGAAACCTGCCGATACTGTTACCCACACTATCGGTGTTGTGTACACGATCGCCTTTACTGTTCAGCAGGTAATATTGCCCATCCATTTCTCTCGAACATCCCCAATAATCAAACAAGGCCGGATCGGGATATTGAGCGCCTACTCCAAACTTTCCTATAAAGCCGGTTTTATAGCCGGCCTTACGTAACAACAAAGGATATGTTTGCTGCAGAGCGGCACCGCTGAACGCGGTTGCAAAATCTTCTATTTTGTGACGCGATACATACTGCCCGCTTAATATACCGGCACGGCTTACACAACAAATAGCGGTTGTTACATAGGCATTCTTATACAAAATGCCTTCAGCCGCCAGTTTGTCCATGTAAGGTGTTTGGATGATCTTATTTCCTGCAGCCCCCAGCGCGTCCGCCCTGTGATCGTCGGTAACAATAACGATAATATTGGGCTTGGATCGAGTCGCGTTTTTTTGCTGCGCAAAAGCGAATACAGATATACAGGTACATGCAGCTATTAAAATAATTTTCTTTTGCATTTTGTTGCTTTTGCCCGGCAAATAACACTACGGCAGATAACCGCTGCTTTTCATCCATTTCAAACAAAGTCCCAGCCATTCGTCGTGTGGCCATTGCAAAATAAATCCATGATCGCCTTTGGGGTAAATATGCATTTCGGCGGGAACTTTATGATGACGAAGCGCTTCATACAACATAATACTGTTATCTACATCCACTACTTTATCATCTCCCGCATGAATTAAAAAAGCGGGCGATGTTTTTGAAGTTACCTGCAGCTCATTGGAAAACAATTTTATTTTTTCCGTGGAAGGGTTTTTACCCAAGAGGTTTCGCCTGGATCCTCCATGCCCTAATTTGTCTGTCATGCTTACAACGGGATATACGAGTATCATAAAGTTGGGGCGCAGGCTGGTATGTTGCGGATTGCTGATAACGGGATAATCAAAATGTGTACCTGCTGTAGATGCAAGATGCCCGCCGGCCGAAAAACCCATGATCCCTATCCTGGCTGTATCAATATTCCATTCACCGGCTCTTTGCCTTACCAGTTGTATGGCACGCTGCGCGTCCTGCAGGGGCGCTATACTTTTATCTTTCATTTGTTTTTCATCGGGCAAACGGTATTTGAGTGCAAATGCGGCTACTCCATGGTCAGCAAAATATTGTGCAATTGCATGTCCTTCGGTACCCATTACCAGCATACCATAACCACCACCCGGGCAAACAATAACGGCTGCGCCGGTGGCTTTTTCCTTTGCAGGTAAATAAATGGTAAGTGAAGGATTGGTTACTTTAAAAGCATGCTGCTTCACACTGTCGTATTTCTCTTCAGAAGGTACAGGCAGCATACCCGGTGCCTGTGTTTTATATAACGGTATGATTTGTTGCGCATACAACCCCGGTATATACAGTATCAGGAAAAACAAAAAAAAGGATCGCATAAGTTTATGATTGAAGAATGAATATCCGCATGGTTCTGGATCCGTGCGCGCCCAGCACCAGCGACTGCTCAATATCTGCTGTCTTGGACGGACCGGCGATAAAAACCCCGAATCCATAATCTCTGCCACCTATCCGCTCATATGCCTGGTGCATCAACTGCAGAATATCGCGCCGGTGCAGTACTACAGCAAGGTTTTGCGTAATAAAAGACAATACTCTTTCCGGCAGCATATCATCTGTTATCCATACCGCTGCGTTTTCAGCAACGCCAAATTGGGCTTTTATCACAGCAAGATCAACATCTTCAAGCAGGTGAGGGTTAGTACCAGGTTCAAAATATTGTCCACGTGATTCTATTTCCGGCACCAGTGAAATAATCCTTGCAGCATCATTATACTCCCGGTTAATAAGCAACTGTATTTCATCATAACTACCAACCGTATGCGCTGCTCCCCCTATTGAACTCAATACTGCTATAAATTTTTCCTGCGCATCCATGTCATCCGGCAGGGGGAAATCAAGAACAGGTAATTCCCTGGGGGCGGGCTGACTTTTTTTAATGGCGGCAAGGATTTTTTCTCTGCTGTTCATATAATAATATATGTCCCGTAGCTGATCCGTATTAATCAGCCTTCCGGTTTTTTTTATACCATTCATTAAACGACTGAGCTGGCGGCTCAGGCATTTCTCTTTGCTTATACCAGGGATTCAATTTGTTGTTCACGATAAACGGCATTTTGCCCATCACCCACCTGCCGGTCTTCCCGGCAAATCTGTATACACCGGGATTCGACAGCGTAAATGTCATTCCTTTCATCGCGAGTTTTTTTGCTGCCGGCCCGTACCCCTCCTTCATTAGTACCTGCCGCCACTTATACAACTGATCGTGGATATCAATTTTTACAGGGCATACATTGCTGCATGAACCGCACAGGGTGGAAGCAAAAGGAAGATCGGCATATTTCCGCATATCCAGGTTGGGCGCCAGTATAGAGCCGATGGGACCTGCAACCGCCGTGTGATAGCTATGTCCGCCGCTTCTTCTGTATACCGGGCAGGTGTTCATGCAGGCGCCACAGCGGATGCATTTTAATGAATTTCTAAAATCTTCTCTTCCCAATTGCACACTGCGACCATTATCTACCAGCACGATGTGCATTTCCTGCCCTTTGCGCGGCTTTTTAAAATGACTGGAATAAGTAGTGATCGGCTGACCGGTAGCGCTTCTTGCCAGTAATCTTAAAAAAACGCCCAGGTGTTTACGCTGGGGAAGTAGTTTTTCAAACCCCATACAGGCAATGTGAACATCTGCTAAATGCGCCCCCATATCGGCATTGCCTTCATTGGTGCAAACCACAAACTCACCCGTTTCGGCAATGGCAAAATTTACTCCTGTTAATGCAGCCCTGCGTGTAAGAAATTTTTCGCGCAGATGCAGCCTTGCCGCATGGGTTAAAAATTGCGGATCGGCATTGCCTTCGGGTGTGCCCAGGTGCTCATGAAACAACTCGCCGATCTCTTCCTTTTTTTTATGAATGCAGGGAAGCACAATATGGCTGGGTGGCTCCTTTGCCAGTTGTACAATTCTTTCGCCCAGGTCAGTATCAATTACTTCAATACCGTTTTGCTGGAGATAATCGTTGAGGTGGCATTCTTCAGTGAGCATGGATTTACTTTTCACCATTTTGTTGATGCCATGTTTTTGAAGTATGCCACAAACAATTTCATTGTGTTCCCCGGCATCGGCGGCCCAATGTACTATTACCCCGTTCTTACGGGCATTCTCTTCAAATTGCTGCAGGTAACCGTACATGTTACTCAGCACGTTGTTTTTGATACGTGAGGCGGTTTCGCGCAAATGCTCCCAGCCGGGTATCGTATGCGCCGCCTTATCGCGCTTGGCGCGTACCCACCACAATGTTTCATCGTGCCAGTTCACACGTGGTTCATCCCTGTTAAATTGCTGCGCAAGCGCTGCATGATCTTTATCTCCGTTATTCATCTGCTTATTTTAAGTCCTCCATCATTACCAGCTATTGTTTGCTGTTTAATATCTCCGCAATGTGTTTTACCTGCACCTTGCTGTTCTGACGCCTTAAAATCCCTTCAAGATGCATCAGGCAGCTCATATCTCCACCGGTTATATACTCCGCTCCATGCTCTACATGGTCTTTAACCCGGTCTTTGCCCATTTTTACACTCACCGCTTCTTCCGCCACGCAAAATGTTCCGCCAAAGCCACAGCATTCGTCAACCCGGTTTAACTCTATCAATTCAAGCCCTTCCACCATTTTCAATAAATGACCCGGTTTGGAAAATGGTTCTGCTACCAGCTCACTCATCTGCGATAATTGTAAGCCACGCTGCCCGTGGCAGCTCTGGTGTACGCCCACCTTGTGAGGAAAGCGCGCATCAAGCGCTTCAACTTTCAGCACATCCGTAAGAAATTCCGTAAGCTCATATACCCGTTTCCTGATCTGCCCGGCTTTTTCTTCTTCTTTCTCATGGTGAAGATGGTCTTTAATATGCAAGGTGCAACTGCCGGAAGGGCAAACGATATAATCGAAGCCTGCAAAATTCTTAATAAATAACTCGTTACAGCTATGCGTAAGATGCTCAAATCCTGAATTTGCCATCGGTTGTCCGCAACAGGTTTGATCGGGGGGATAAACCACTTTCACACCAAACTTTTCAAGCAATTCCAATGTAGCAATGGCGACCTGCGGGTAAAACTGGTCTATATAGCATGGCACAAATAATGCAACAGTCATCTGTAAAAATTTCAATCAATCAACCGGTAACATTATCGAAATTAACACAATTTCAGCATGTGCCGACCTGTACCCTCCTGATGGATCGGGCAACATATTTGAACAGGGCATCATTTACACAATGTGCATCCTGACCCCGAAAACAATAATCTGGCACGGAAATTTTATGCTATTTTTTAACAAATAACATACTAATAGCTAAGGCAATAAACGTTATTATTACAATTATGGGAGAAGGTGAAAATAAAAGCTTTTTTGCAAAGAACCTGGTGCTGAACTTCATCGGGCTTCTTACCATTCTTCCGATGGCGCCTCTTATCAACCGCTTCATTCCGCCTGTTATTGTGGGCTACTGGAACATTGACCTGTTCCTGTCCATCCTTATTGCATTTGTTCTTGTCAGGATAATATTATGGATATTCCGTCCCCTGATGATCCCGGCCTTTATACTGGTATGCGGGATTATTATTTATAACCAGTTTGCCGAAGGATATAACCTGAAAAACATGATCCTTGATTACAAAAACATGGTAACGAAAAGCTGGGATATACGTGACGTTAAGGAAAAAGACCTTTACCTTGTTAAGCCGGATTTATTCGATACGGGAGTAGAAAAAGCCGTAAAGGGTTTAAAATCGAAAATGATGCCCAAGGATTCTGTTGTCAGAAATTTTTCGGTCAGGCATTCTATCGAATATTTTGATGATTATCATTCGAAATATGGGCCGATTGTCCGTTATCTTTCTCTGTTTAAACATATCAACAGCACTTTCAAGTATGTAGGCGATCCTGAAAGGGATGAATACTATGCATCGCCAAAAGAAACCATTGAAAACGGGCTGGGGGGAGATTGCGATGATCACACCATACTGATGATCTCCTGCATGAAAGCAATAGGCGCCAAATGCAGAATGGTGCTTACCGAAAATCATGTGTACCCTGAGCTTTTTTGCGGCGATAAAAAGAAATTCATGCAAATACAGGAAGCGATAACACACCTGTTTTCTACCGAAAATTTTTCGGGATTGTATTATAGGGAAGAAAACGGGAATTACTGGATCAACCTTGATTATACGGCGCATCACCCGGGCGGCCCCTACGTTGACAATAAGGCATATGCCATTGTTGAGTTTTAGATTTTTGATTCAATCAGATCCCGGCCAAACTCATTCTGCCTTCACTTTTACAGGTGCTTATTACCGTGGGATTCAAGTTTTTGAATGGCTTTGTCAGCCCTGTTAAAAGCTGTTTTTACTTTGTAGTTATACCATTTATCCTTTAGCAGCTTACGCATGGCATTATCGAAATTACGCGTAAACACCAGGTTGCTGAAGCCGGTAACCCTGTCTTTGGCGGAGGATAAAGCGCGTACACTTACAGAGTATCCACCGGTAACATATTGTATATAATGCCAATAGCCTGCGGGCATAAACAAGGTTTCGCCAAACCGGATCGTGCAATCCCAGCCCTCAGCATATTTGAGCCCGGGAAATTTTTCGAAATCCATGTTCTTCATATCGCCTATACCATGGAAGTTATAAGGCAGTTTGTATAAAAGCGAGGAAGTATCATTGGGGAATAATGTCACTCGTTTTTCTCCATGAAACTGGGAAAGAAATACATGCGACATATCAATATCATAATGGTTCCTGGTACTGGATCCGCCGCCGCCAAAAAACATCAATGGCAACCAGGTGAGTATATTATCTGCTATTTTATTAAATACAAGCTGCTTACGAATCTCGGGCTTTTCAATCAACAGATTGAACAAAAACAATCTCGACTCAGTCGGCTCACGTTGTATCAGGTCAAGATATTCACTGAATTTCATTTTGGCCATCGGAGCACTTTTTACCATATCCGGATGCGCATTTTCACTGCCATGTACCGGCACTATCAAGTCGCCTGCTACTTCTTTAAAATATTCATAGCTCCATTTTTCAAGTGCGGGCCCCTGTACAAAATCTTTCAGGATTACAGGCGTTTTCGTTTTAATATATTTTTCCGTAAACTCCTGTTTGGTTAATCCTTCTACTTTTTGAATGGGTTGTAGTTTCATATGCTGACATCTAATTTAATATGCCCGGGGCAAATAAGTTAATATCATTTTTGTTCCATCATACAAGCTGTATTACATTACAATACAGGCATTGATATAATAAAATATTTACATGTAAATTAAGATAATCCTTTGCAAATTCCAAAATATACTGCACTGAACCAAATTTCTGTCCCTTCTTATTTGCACCTGATTTTTGTCAGGTATCAGCCTCTGCGCTTAAATATCTTTTTAACTGCCTTGCTTAATCTTGTAATGTTATCAATCTGTTCCTGGATGGGTGTAAGCACGAGATCCTCCTGTTGCATGCCGGCCTCCAGGAATTCTGCCTGCGTTTGCTCCGGGTAAAGTAAAATGAAGTTGCTTTTTGGAAAATTTTTCACCAGCCGGGCAGCCATGGATTCCATATAGGAATGGTACGATATGGTACCTTTTCTTGCACTAACGGCAACTATAAGATCACTGCTGCTGATATCGCGCGATAACTGCTGGAAATCTTCCAGGATTTCAAAACGTTTAAAACTTATTTCCACACTTGACCTGGCTTTCTGCACTTCCTTTTCAAAAGCTTTTTGAGTGGCTGCGGAGCAGCAAAGTACCATACGCAAACCTGCCTGTTTCGATAAAGACACCATACGCTTTACCCAATGCGCAAACCCTATTTCATATTCGGCATTCCTTGTTAACAACAAAACCATTCTTTTGGTAGTGTTTATCGGAAAGCCGAGCCGGCAAATGAATAGAGTCTCCCAAACACTATCAAGAACATTTTGAGTGGTTGTACCAAACAACGAATTAAACAAAAAGCCGGTGGTTGTATTGCTTTTTTCCGGCCACTCCATCACCACATCCGAAATCAACATCTCTTTTACAGCCCTTGCAATACCGTTCGCCATATTTAAGTCTACCCTCGTTACCACCTGCACTTTTGTTTCGGTTTCAGCGCCATGTTTAACAGCCCTTTCCATGTTTTTGTTATTCAGTACTACTTTTTCCTTCAGCCTCTCTTCGTCCTGCATTACCGTAAGCATGTATACAGGCGACTTTTGCGGAGGCATATTGATCATAACTGCAAAATCGAGCAAGCGGTCCGTCATTTCAGAACTATTAACGGGTATCAGTATGCGCTCCTGTATGTTTACTACATCAGGCATTCTGTTAGATTCAACAATCGCCAGCTTTTTACCTGCATTGGCAGTAACGAACGATCCTATCATACAGGTCATTAAAATAAGAATAATGGTACCGTTCAATACATTTTCATCAATGATCTTCATATTGTATCCAATAAGAATAACCGCAATGGTTGCTGCAGCGTGCGATGCGCTCAATCCAAACATCACATTTCGCTGTACATTGGTATACCCGAATATTTTTTGGGTAATAAATGCCGCCAGCCATTTGGTAGAAAGCGCCATAACGGTAAGTGTGCCTGCTATCAGCAAAGCCATATTACCTTTAAGCAACACCCGCAGGTCAACCAGCATCCCTACACTGATCAGAAAGAAAGGGATGAATATAGCATTTCCGGCAAACTCAATCCTGTTCATAAGCGGTGATGTATGCGGTATTAACTGGTTGAGCGCAAGCCCGGCCAAAAAAGCGCCGATGATCCCTTCTACCCCTGCCAGCTCTGCCAGCAATGCCGCTAAAAATACCATAGCCAGCACAAATACAAAATGCGTCGTCTGGTCGTCTTTTATCTTTTTAAAAAACCATCTGCCAACCAGCGGAAAGGCAAATAAAATAGCGCCTGCAAACAATAAAAACGAAATGGAGAGCTTTAGCCAGAACTGCTGGTTTAATTCTCCCTCGAAAGAACCGGTAATTATTGCAAGGATAAGCAGCACCGCCGTATCGGTAATAATGGTTCCTCCAACAGTAATGGTAACCGCCTCGTTTTTTGTAATACCCATACGGCTCGCCAGGGGATACGCTACCAATGTATGGGTAGCGAACATGCTTGATACGAGCAAAGCGGCCATCGTATTGAACTGCAGTACATAGGAGCACAAGGCATAGCCCAACCCCATAGGAATAATGAAAGTAAAAAAACCAAAGACAAGGCTCTTATACCTGTTCTTTTTAAACTCCTCCATATCCAGCTCCAGGCCGGCAAGAAACATAATATATAATAATCCCGCTTTACCAAAAAGGTCGATGCTTCCTTTGGCTACCAGGTTAAATCCATGATCTCCTATTGCCATACCGGCCAGTATCAACCCGATAATACTCGGTATCCTTAATTTACGAAGCAGGATGGGCGCTAAAAGAATGATGAATAAAACGATAACAAAAATGGGTACAGGGTCCTGGAGCGGAAAAGTTAATCCATTTAATAATATCATAATTTGCACCGGTTATCTGTTATTTCCTTGAGAATCATTCCAAAATTAGCAAAATGTTAGCCAGCCACATCTATCACTGCCGTTATTAATTATTATTAATATTTGTTTAAAACAATTGCGGTCTGTATATTATTTGTTCCTGTACTGTAAGAATTGAATGCGTTACATTAATTTTGAGGAATGTAAATAAAGCTATATGGCATCCGGACAAACATTCATGCAGGAAGAGCTTGATACACTTGTAACAACCGACAAACCATTTCAACTGGTTGTTTGGAATGATGAAGTCAATACTTTTGAATGGGTAATTGAAACATTACAGGAAGTATGCGGGCATAGCCATGAACAGGCTGAACAATGTGCCTACATTATACATTTTAAAGGTAAGTACGCCGTTAAGCACGGTCAATACGAAGAATTAAAGCCTCAATGCGATGCCATCACCGAAAGAGGGATCGGTGCAACAATAGAAATTCTTGCCGATTGATTTTTACCGAAGCAGCTTTTGCCGCTCATTTTCCCACCGCATTCTGTAGGCGTTCATAGCTGTAATGCCTAATTTTTTAATGAGCCTGTAATTTACAATAGCGCCCACCGGAGCGCCAATAACAGGGATCAACTGCGCCATTTTTGCTATATCTATATAATCCCTGTATTCCTGCTGAAAGCTGCGCCAGTCGAACTGATGAATATCTTCCGGTAACTCATTTTGAAAGGTTTCCCATTCTGCTATTTTCAGGTAAATTCTTTTTCGATGCTGCGGACTGGAAAATGCAAGTTGAAAAATATACAGAATGTAAAGGCGCTCTTTGTAATCCGTAGTATTGTAGCCGTAAATGTTAGCAAGCTCAAACAAAAGCTTTAATTTTATTCCTATCAGGATAGGGAAGTCTGCAAGTCCAAGCAATAAACCGCCTGCGCCTGTTATTCCACCTTCCACCGCGGCAGTTTTTTGGTACAGAGCGATTTTCTCTTTGCTTAATGCATCGCGTACTTCTAAAGAAACATTTTTTTCGAATTTGGAGGTAGTGGCTTGTGCACCAAATAATACTCCTCTTATCATTTGCTTAATGGTAACTGTAATAGCCTGATGAACTTTTTCGGGTATTATCCTGTTCATCCTGCTTTGTATGTGCTTCGACAGCCTGTCAAACAAAGAAGGGTTACGCAGCATGGCAATCTGCCAGGCGTTGAGCTCCTGTTTCACCCGTTGTTCATAACGACCTGGCATATGCGTTTAAAATAATAATGATCCCGGATATCTTATACTACATCCACATCTGGCACTACTACCACACTCTTAAATTTTTTTTGTTGATGAAACACCGCAACCTGCTCTTTGATAAAGTTTTTACATTCTTTTATTAAAGCGCCATCTTTGGGTAACTTAATCAGTATTTCCATGAGGTACTGGTTCCTTACCCGGTTAACCACGGGCTCTGCTGGTCCTGCAATATATTTTCCAAGATCCTTTTTCAAAACAAATGCGAAATATCCCGCAGCTTCTGCAACCACCTCTTTTAATTTATGCCTGAAAGTGAGCAGTATTATTCTCGAAAAAGGAGGATAAAAAAACTTTTCTCTTCCCTCAATCTCATATTTAAAGAAAGCATCATAGTCGTGTTGCTGCACAAAATATAATACGGGATGCCGGGTATTGGCTACCTGTATCAATACTTTGCCTTCACCATCCTTACGCCCTGCCCTGCCACTTACCTGCTCCATCAATTGAAAGGCTCTTTCGTTCACCCGGAAATCCGCGAAACTCAGAATACTGTCTGCATCCAGTATACCCACTAGGTTTACATGCTCAAAGTCCAGCCCTTTTACAACCATTTGCGTTCCTACCAGTATGTCAATGCGCTTTTGTTCGAACAACTGTATTAAACTATCATGCGCCTGCTTGCCACGGATACTGTCGATGTCCATCCTGGCAATTTTCGCTTTAGGAAAATCTTCCTCCAGCTGTTCTTCAATTCTTTCAGTTCCAAAATTCCGTTGCACAAAGTCGTGATTGCCACAGGCCATACAGGTTGTTACCTGCGGATATACAGTACCACAGTAATGACAAACCAGCTTATTGCTAAGCTTATGATAGGTTAAGCTAACGTCGCAATGTTTGCATTGGGGAATCCAACCGCAAACAGCACATACCTGGTAAGGAGAATATCCCCTGCGATTCTGAAAGAGTATTACCTGCTTTTGCTGACTGAGCGAATGTTGTATGGCTTCTTTTAACTGGGGCGAAAGAATGATCTTCGATTTTTCTTTGCTGACAATCTTTTTGGTGTCTACAATTTGAATGTCAGGCAATTTAACGGCTCCGAACCGCTCAGTAAGTTGGACGAACCCATATTTACCCAGCATGGCATTATAATAACTTTCTACCGAAGGAGTGGCACTGCCTAACAATACTTTTGCTCCAAAAAAGCCGGCATAATAGATCGCGCAATCCCTTGCATGGTAGCGGGGTGCAGGATCTTGTTGTTTAAACGAAGCATCGTGTTCTTCATCTACAATAATAAGTCCTACATCACTGAAAGGAAGAAATAGTGCCGACCTGGCTCCTAATATGATTTTAAGCTCGCCGGATTTAATCTTATTCCATATCTCAATTCTTTCGTTTTGGCTGAACTTGCTGTGATAAATCCCTATGTATCCGCCAAAATGTTTCTGCAGCCTGCGTATTACCTGTGATGTCAGGGCAATTTCCGGCAACAGGTATAACACCTGCCTGCCCTGCCGTATATATTCTTCTATCAGCCTGATATATAGCTGCGTTTTACCGCTTGATGTAATGCCGTGCAGCAGGCAAACACTTTTTTGTTCAAATATTTCTTTTAACTCGTTGTATGTTTCATGTTGAGCGGGAGTAAGCTCAAAATCAATGTGTATGTTCCGGGGCAAATACTGTAGTCTGTCAACTGTTCTCTTTTCAAGCCAGAGAACATTCTTTTCCATCAGCCCTTTCAACTGGGCGTCGGAAGCCGCTGATTTTTTAAGCAATGCGGATCTGGTTACCTCTCCTTCTGTTTTGATGAGATGCAGGTAACTCAGCAACAGTTCCAATTGTTTTGGCGCCCTGCTCCAGTTATTCATCAATGCCGCAAGTTTTGTT
Source organism: Chitinophagaceae bacterium (assembly GCA_019638615.1). Taxonomy (GTDB): domain Bacteria; phylum Bacteroidota; class Bacteroidia; order Chitinophagales; family Chitinophagaceae; genus Agriterribacter. Next base: position 73,427 of record JAHBTL010000015.1, read on the forward strand.
TCATCATTATACTCCTGATTTAAAACCACATATGTTTCCTTTTTGGCAGAATAAGATTCTTTTAATGCCTCCCATACAAAGCAGGTCTTTTTTTCCAGCAGTCTTTTAATTACCGGATACACATGCGAAGAGTCCAGCAATTGCTGCACTTCTGTAAGTCTCAATTCTTTTTTAATGTGAAGTGCTTCTGCCACAGTATACTCGTCATTGTCAAGATGCGAAAAATCATCTCCATATTCTTCATTATAAATTAAAACAGTTTCACTGCTTAGTTTAAAGTACGATGGAAGCGCAGCGGTCATTACCTCTCCTTCACTGCACATGTAGTATTCGGCAATCCATTGCCAAAGTAAAAGCTCTTTTTTATATACAATGGGTTCAGTATCTAATACATTAAGGATGTATTTAGGTTCGAAAGCCGCAGGTTTATCGGGATGCAACCTTTTAATAATACCCGCATATTTTTTTTGGCGCCCCAGCACCACTTCTACACGGCAACCTTCCGCCACCCTGTTAATTAAATGAGGAGGAATTTGCCATGTATAGTTCCTGGGCAAAGCCAGCGGAATAATTACCTCTGCAAATAAAGCTTTGTCAAGAGGAAAGATACGGTGGTCATTATCCGGGAGGAAAGTTTCCATTGGATAAAGATAAGTTTGAAAAACATGCAGCTCATAAATGATTTCTACATACAATAGTTATTTATGAAACCGTATCCAACTCGGGGTAAAATGTATCTGAAAAGGGATTAGAACAGGGGATTAAATAAGGATCGTATAATGCTGTAAACTTTACGGGAATACTTTCATTCATCCTATTCTGGAAAAAATCGGTAGACAACAGGAATGCACCTACAATCTTACTCCGGTAAGCAGTATAATTAGCTGTATAAGGCAGCTTAAATAAGCCGTTATCAATATAATAATGCCATTTTAGCAACTGTTTATGAGCCTGGGGAAACATCCCGTTCCATAATTTTCTTTCTGCCACAGCTTTAAAAAACTTATCATATTCTTCCGGCGCTATCTTTAAAGCGGCAGTATCTTTTCTTATTATCTTTTTTGCAAAAGAATCAAAATTTTCCAGGTAAATATATCCACCTGCTGCAATACCGGCAGTTCCTATTGCCAATAGCCCGATAAAATTTCGTCTTTTCATACAACTACGTTTTCAAACAAATATTTGCTGTTATTTATTAAAAAGAATTATTAGCAGCCATTAATGACAAGGCTGATAATGCAATAGTAGGGTTAGCCGGAGTAATAGTAGGGAAAGCGCCGCTACCCAATACGAACAAATTTCTGTATTGATGATGTACCAGGTTTTTGTCAACAACACTATCTTCAGCGCTTTTACCCATGCGGGTTGTTGAGCATATATGATACTCGGTTTTTTGAAAATAATTGTCCATCTCGATTTTTTCAATAGGCAAAAACGAAAAAATCTTCTCAATATCCGAGCCCAGGTTTTTCATTGCTTTGTCCACAAATTCATGGTGCCCTTTAAATTCCAGCCTGGGCTTTAAAGGATCATCGCTTAACATTACCCTGTTATCATCTTTCGGAATATCTTCAAAAATGAATTTAAACTTGGCAAGCTTGCGCCATTTACCAGCCTCGTTCCTTATGATAGGTTCATTAAAGCTTTCAATAATGCAGGCCGACCTCTCTTTTCTATGCACCCCGTCATATAACATATACCCATTAGCAGTTATACTTGAGCTTCCTCCCAGGTTATCCAGCTTATCAAAATACATAGTTGCAAAAGTTCCGCGCTGATCAGAAAGGCCCCGGCCTGTATAATAGCTTCTATCACCAGCGGACAATAGAATATGAGCATTAAAGATAGCATTACTTCCTAATGCTATCACTTCTCCAATACTTTCAACATCTTTACCATTTTCCTTGTAAGCAACTCCTTTTACCTTATCATTTTCGGTAATCATATTATAAACCTGACAACCATATTTTACCGTAACCCTTTCATCTTTATAAACAGGAGTAAGCGTGTTTTCGATCGTAAACTTGCTGTTTACCGGGCACAAATTACACACCAAACTGGAGCAACATCCATTTCTGTTTCCAACTGGTTTTGTGGCACGTGCTGTTGGCTGGCTTATATAAAGTTCATTGTATTTTTGCTGTAGCAGTTTGTCTACTGTCGAGAGCTTTTGTGGTGGCAACGGATAAGGCTTGCTTTTGGGATAAGGAGTAACAGCGGGGCCCCCGATCATCATAATCTCCTCCACTTCGCAGTAATAGGGCTCTATATCATCATAAGTGATGGGCCAATCCTGGGCCACCCCATACAAGGTTTTTATTTTAAAATCATTGGGCATAAAGCGCGGCGTACACCCTGTCCAGCAATTGGAGCTTCCCCCGAAATTGGGATCAAACACCCATGATTTTTCAGTATTATTATATTGATAAGTTTCCCTGAAGCCTTCCAGATGTTGGTATGCGGCTGCTACTTCTTCTTGCCTGGCTTTTTTCAGACGTTCCTGATGTGGATATAAAATTCCTCTTTCCAGTACCAGAACACGTTTTTCCGCTCCGGATTTTTCGAGGTATTTTTTTAAAAAAAAACTTGAAGCAAAACCGCTTCCAACAATTATTAGATCATACTTTTCCATGAAACATACTATTTGTATAAAATTCCAGCCTGTTATACCTGATGTAATAAAATTCCGATTTTTTTTACATCCTGCAAATAATATAAACCAGTAAAGGGAGTTTATTATTGCATGGTGAAATTTGTTTAAAAGCCTGTTTCCTTACTAACGAATTAAACAGGGAAGACACATTTATCCTGGTTTATATCTATTGAAAACCAATGAATTAAAAAAACTCAATTCACTTGAAAATATTCATTTTTTAACGTTCATTTGTGGTACTATTTTAAATTGAATGATGTCCGGAACGTTTTAATTACCCAAATCCCTTTTTGATGCAAGCCGACAACAAACAAATGCCTTTTTTAGACGGGTTCAGAGCATATGCAATTTTACTGGTTATTTGGGGACACCTCTTTTCCAAGTATGTATTGGCTGCGCAATTTGGAGTTACCTTGTTTTTCTTTGTCAGTGGCTTTTTAATTACCAAATTATTAATTGCTGAGTATCAGAAAAGCGGTACCATTGATCTCAAAAAATTTTACATAAGAAGATTTCTTCGGTTATACCCCGCTTTGACCTTCATGCTAATTGTTACCAGCCTTATCATCGTTACATACGGTTATAAAATAGTCTACCAGGAAATACTGGCAGGTTTTTTTTACTATACAAATTATTATCGAATCTATTTCCCTTCTGAACTTCCTGCTTCTAATTATCCCAGCCCGGGTTTATTGTGGTCGCTGGCTGTAGAAGAACACTATTACCTGGTATTTCCGCTCCTGTTTTTATTGTGCTTCTCTTTTAAAAATAACCGCTTTATTTATTTGCTGGCAATATTGCTTGTTGTCTTTCCGGGTATGCGAATCTACACTTATCTGACCGCAACAGATATGAAGTTAGCGATCCGAAAAATTTATATGCTCACACATTACAGAACAGATTCAATACTGTACGGCTGCCTTTCTGCGCTACTAATATATGGAATGAATCATGCATTTTACTTAAAAATAATTCGCTCTAAACTTTGCTTACCCTTTGGTTTGGCATTCCTGGTGTTCATCCAAATTATTCCGGGCAATTTTTTTCAAAATACACTTCGCTTTTCTTTTCAGGGAATTGTATTGGCATTCATAATACCCTGCTTCCTTTTTGCTAATAAGAATAATTTTGGTTTAAAATTACTGGAAAACAAGCTGTCTGTTTTTATCGGGCGTCTAAGCTATTCATTATACCTTTTTCATTGGGTAGCAATGGCTTTTTTAAATTTATACTATCCAGATAAAAATCTTAAATGGTATCTTTTATTTTTCGCACTTACCATACTCCTTTCCTTTACTTCATACTTTTTAATAGAAAAACCATTTCTCAGACTGAGGAAAAAATTTGGATCAAATGCAAGCTAACCTGCTATGCTTGCAACAAAGCTTTTACCATCGTTGGGCTCACCAACAGCTACTTTGTACCTTTATATACCAACGGAATCAAGCAGCTTAACTCTCTTTTGTAGTTGATAGATAATGCCCTGCGCCATTAGCCATTGCACGAACAGCCTGCCAAGCAAAGGTATACCAGCCAGGCGGCGCTAAAGAGCTACAACGTATGCATTACACAAAAAAGAGGCTGCCTCAAAATTTTGAGACAGCCTCTTTTTTTAGTTCAATTATCTTGTTTTAAGAACTTTGAGTGGTCTAAAGTTTAGCCCTAGGCCCTGTACCTGAATGAAATACACTCCCTGAGGCAAATACCCCTTGTTATTTAGTCCGAGCGTATACTGCCAGGTTCCTTTAGGAACGTTGCCTATGTCTTTTACCATTACCACTTTCCCATTCATATCTAATACTTTAATAATTGCTTTTGCCTCCTGCTTTAAGGATAGCTTAATGGTAACATCATCAACAAAGGGATTAGGATATGCCGCTATTGTGTTATTCCCTGATTCGGGGGCGACAATCATTTCTTCCTGAGCCTTTGGAGCGTCATTACGCCCTGTACGGAAAGCTGCGCCTCCCCCTTCAACCGGGTTGGATGAACGCTTAGCGCCCGATATAACCAAACCTCCGATATAACCAAATGATCCTGTTTCACCGTAAATGATAATTAATACTTCACCATTGGAGTCAGCATACACTTCGTCTATAGTAATTGTTTCTGAAGTATTCTGATTGGCTTTCAGCTTTGCAATTCTTCCATTAATAGAATAATTTACAATTCGGGTGGTTGTACCCGTTCTGCTGGCAAAAAACAGGAAGCGGTATGACATATTCTGAGAAAGCCCGCTGACTTTTAATTGTGCTACTTGTCCAATATCTACCCACCAGGTTGATCTCATCACATTATCAGGAACAACTCCGCTATTATTACCTGTATTCTCACCACTGTTGTTTACAGCGCTAAAACCAGCTCCAACCGTTATATCAACACCCGAATAATTACCCTCGTCATTTCTCAGGTCTGCAAGAACATCATCCTCTACCGGGTCTCCGTTTGTATTATTCCATGGCCAGGAAGCCGGGTTATCGCGGTTAAAGTTAATATAAACGGAATAAGCGAAGGTCGATACAACCGCTATATTGCTGTAATCCGAAGTATTGATACCCACTACAGACCTAACCTTGTAAAAATATTCCTTATTTTTCAAAAGCCCCCCGTCAGTAAATGTATTACTTGTAGCCGTTCCTGCCAATGAATAGGAACCGCCTGATGATTCGGCTCTATATATTTCATAAGTCCCCCCATCTGTTCTGTTATCCCATGTAAGCATGATAGAATCTTTAGCTACAGCTTTTCCTCTAAGGTTTACGGGGGAAAGCAATGTGGCAGATACAGTATATTCCTGAATAACCAGTGTGTTAATGTAGGAGTTAGAAGAACCGGATCCGCGCCCTACGGTGAACTCAATCACTCCTGCAGCAGGCACCAGGTCGTTGATCTGAACTGATCGATCTGTATTATTTGCCGCATTGAGCGTAACGCTTTTACCACCAGCAGTAAATAAGGTATTCCTGTTGCCAACTGCATCAACGCTCGCCACAAATACCAGGCTATATCTCTTATTTGGATCTGTTGAAAGCCCGGTAATTCTAACACGGTTCGTATTTCCACGCCCTTCATAAAATACCGTTCTGAGCACGCTGTCACGATAAATTCCGGAATTATTGCCACTGATCGCGCCCGTAACATTTCCTCCCTGCCATGCATCCAACAGCGTAACTCCTGCTCCCGTGATTGTACCTATATCATTTTTCAAATCAGATATAGCAGCATTAGCAGTTGGTGCCTTATTAAAATTGTTCCAAATACCATCAACAGGATTGCTGGCATTAAAATTAACATATATCGAAGAAGTATTTTTATCAGTTACATTAATACTGATGTTATTAACTGTTGAAGCACCATAATTATCTGTTGCCGTTAACAAAATATTTCTAAAGGCCCCGATATTAGCCTGAGCCGGGCTTATTTGAAGTGTTCCCAGCCCTCCGCCATTATCCGTAAATGTTACAAAAGAAGGCAGGTTTGCAGCGGATAAGGTTACTATATCTGCAATATCATCGGTAGTAGTGATGCTTACGCTCACTGTTTGGTCTGTCTTTACAAAAAACTCATTCGTTCCTGTGAATACAGGAGCTTTATTAGGTGTTATTACTTTTACTACCTGAGAGGTTGAGCCTCCAAAATTATTTCTGCAGCGAACCATATAGTAGTATGTCTTACTACCCACAACAGTTTCATCAGTATAAGATTGAAGGGTGTCGCTAATAACTCCGGGATTTAATAATACATAAGGGCCCATTAAGGAGGTTGCTCTGTACACTTCATACGCAATCGCATTGTATGCCACATTCGTCCAGGTAAGCTTTATTACATCGTCCTCAAAATTAGCTACCAAGTTCTTGACCCTGGCCGGAGCAGTTGAATCCTCAAACACGGTTTCAATTACCATGGCATTCAGGTAACCATAGGGTGCAACGGAGGAGCTTCGGGCAACATTAAGATTCAATATACCCCCGGCATCGGGAGCTATATTTACAATACTTACTGTATTCTGTGAATTGGCACGTGCATTTAAAGAAACGCTTTGCCCTTTCATTGTATATACAGTAATATAATCTCTATCGTTTGCGTTATGGCTTCCAAAGAATGTAAAGCTATACCTCCTGTTAACGTCCAGCCCCGAAATACGCATATTTTTAGCATTCGCTCCAACCCGGTATTGAGATCTAATGACACTATCGGGGTAGATACCTGAATTATTTCCCGTATTCATCCCTGTATTGCTGGAAGAAAAGCCGGCATCAAGAATCTTAATACTAACAGACGAAATAGCTCCTGCATCTGTTTTCAATGACGAAAACGTAGCATTCTGCGAGGGAGCACTATTCGTATTATTCCATTTACTGCCTGCTCCCGGACCGGCAAAAGATCCATTTCCATCTGTAAAATTCACAAATATCCTTTCAGGCACAATTGGCGTTGGATTTACTTTAATTAAAAAAGACACTGTATCCTTACCGTTCCGTCCATCTTCTATACGAACCAATGGCTTATATGTTCCTGCATGCGAATAATTGGGAGCTATTGTAAAAGTGAGGGAACGGTTGTTTATTGCAACATTTACAAAATCAGGTAAGTTCAGGAATGACCATAAAAGCTGATCTCCTTCATCTGTATCTGTAGCGCTAATATTTACAACAACAGTATCCCTTTCATTCAACGTAACATTGGCAATGGGAGGTATAACAGGTAAATAGTTATTATTAACAACAAGGTTAAACGTTACTGTTGCCGTATCGTTTTGCGGATTGACCGCTTTTACAATAATATTAGTATAAACACCCTGCTGAACCTCGGTTGGATTAAAAGTAATAACCCCTTCACCATTTCCCGTTGTTGAGAATGAACCAAAAACAGGGAGGTTATCGACAAAAATACTTATTGCATCTGCAGTACCATTTACAGCCTTAACAGGCACCTGTAACTGGCTGTTAAACCTCATGTATTGATTTTCTATCACATCCAGTACCGGTATCGCGCCGGAAGTGCGGGCGCTATCCTCATTACTGTATGCCGATTCTCCTCCTATTCCAACAGCCTTAACCTTATAGTAGAACAATGAATTGGGATACAGCGCTGTATCAGTATACGATGCACTATTACCTGGCAAAACAGTATATAACAGAAAGTTCTCATTATCGCCGTAGGAACGATAAAGCTCATACCTCGTAGCCGCTCCTGCAGCATTGTCTACCCAAACCAGCTTTATTATAGAAGAACTGTATCCAAATGCATCTAAACCTGTAGGGGCTTCAGGGGCAGGTGGTGTAGCCATGGTTGTGGCGCTTGCAGGCTCTTCACCTAAAATATTAGTTGGTATAACCTGTTTATTAATACCTGAGCCGTTAGGTCCTTTATAACTTACAGAAAGAACCTCGCTTGCTTCATTCGCTTCAAAATATGTTACTGTAATCGGCACTGTAATCGGATACGGCCCTGCTGATGCATTAAATGTTTTGGTGCCGGATTTTTCATTGGTACTATGTATACCATCATAGTTTACTACAAGATTTGTTTCACTGAACCCACCAATATATAATTTAGCTCCTTCATTGCTTGTTATATAAAAGGTGTACTGTCCGGCAGCGGGTATAGTTATCTTTCCATCAAACTTCATTGCAAAATTATCGTTCCTGTCTTCCATGCCCAGCGAAAAAGTACCGACTCTACCCGTTTTAACAGGCATCAATGAATTAAAGTTAGGCAAAGCCGTCAGTGTATTTGTTTCATAATAACTATAGTCAACGCCTCTTCCGCTTTTATCAAATGCCGACTGACCATACTGGTTAATGGCTCTGATCTTATAATAATACTTGGTTAATGACAGTACGGTTGTATCAGGATAGCTTGTTGTATTTGGTCCAAGCACTGCAATAGTTTGGAAGCCATCAATTGCATTTTCAGACCGGAACAATTCAAAAGCAGTTTCATTGTTGCTATTATCCGTCCATGATAAATTAATCCTGTTATAAGATTGCGCTACTGCACTCAAGGCTGTAGGAGCATTGGGTGCTACCCCTCCGCCCGGAGCAGCAGGGTCAACAAAAACGCTATCAGGCAGGTTTACATAAGAGCTCGTTTGTGGTGTTTTCCACAATACATTCATTACAGCCCCTCCTGTTTTCTGGAAATAAGTGATTGTTATGGGATAAATACCCGCTGATAAATTTATTGTATCTTCAGCACTTACAGTACCATGTAATCCATCATTATTTACCAAAGCTGCCGCCCCGGCACTATATGGAGCGCCAATGTAGAGCTTACTTCCATCATCAGAGGACGTTCTGAAGATGTAATCTCCGCTTACCGGTATACGAATATGCCCTTCCCATAGAAAAGCAAAATATTCAGCCTGAGTTTTCGGAGCAAGCGTTACATTCGGTACAAATCCTGTTTTGGTAGGGACTAAAGCATTAAAATCAGGAAGTAGATCCCAGGTTCCCAGATAATATTTATATCTTATTCCTTTTAAAATGGTTTGTGCAGTTATCTGATTGCTCGCGGGAGACTCATTGCCTGCAAAATCTCTTGCCTTTACCGAAAATGTATATTGGGTATTCGCCTCAAGATTGTAGATGGTATATTCAGCGTTTGTAGATGTGTAGGATTTTACCCCATTGATATAAATGTCGTACTTCTCAACACCTACTTCATCATCAGACTCTGTCCATTGAAGCGAAACCGAATTCCTGGTAGTACCCACCAGTACCAGATCAGTGGGTGCCGTAGGCGGTTCTTTATCGATATCTGTTGTGGCGCTTGCCTCATTAGACAATGCAGCAGCTCCATTGTTATTAACAGCCCGAACCACGAAATAATACTTAACTCCGGGAGTTAACCCATCTTTAGTAAATGTAAGCACACTGGCATCAGTAATTCCAACAAACTTATATGGACCTCCGGCCTTTTGAGCCTGATAAATTTCAAAATTAATAGGGGGATGCAAGGGAGACGGATTGGTAGTCCAATTTAAACGCAAAGAGGTTTTTGATTCTTTACTTAGAACCAGCCCTGCTGCAGGATCGGGACTATTTGCACCATCGGAATTTACCACTTTAAACGGAGTAGAAAACGGACTGTTACATCCCACAGCCTCTGAAACCCTGGCTTTATATGTTCCGGGAGCAGCTTCATATGTATTTGTTGTGCTTACAGCTCCTGTAGCTCCAACGGCTTCCCACCTGTAACTCATATATCCCTCGGGAAGTGCCAGTTTAATGGTTGTTCTCCCATCCGGAGAAGGAAGTACTTTACTCGAAAATTCCCCTAACTCAATCTCGGGCGCTATTACAGCCGATTTATATTTTATTTCAACGGGTATCGGAGACCAGGGAGACCAGGTGCTTCCTTTTCTAATACGACAATCATATTTTCCTACTGAAGTGGCAACAATTGTATTAGAAGTGGCCCCGATTATAATTTCATCATTTTTCCTCCACTCATATGCATCAAAACCGGCAGTCACACCGATGGTAACATTTATGGTTTCTTCAGTACAAAATTCAGTACGACCAAACAAGGCCCAGGGATTTGCCTTGTGGGCCCTCTTCAAAAAAGGGAAATAATCAGCCTGACCCCAGGACTGATTCCAGCAGTCATGCCCTCTGTCGGGAAATTCAGTATATTTAAAATTGTTGCCTGCTGCTTTGGCGGCATTGTTCATACCGCGGGCATTGACTGGAGGCGGTTTAGTATCCAATGCTCCCTGAAACAGCCATATGGGGGTAAACGACTGTTGCACCAGCTGTGCATTCCCCGTAATGCTTGCGGCGCTGATAGGAGCAGCGGCTGCTACCAATGTAGGATTTTCGAACAAAAAATTCCAGGTAGCTCCACCACCGCCTGACAGTCCATTAACAACTACCCGGAACGGATCAACCTGCACCTGGGGGACAAGGAAGTTCTCAATAAGATCACGGATAGCATTTCTTTGGTTTAAAGAAAACACTTTTGAATTCCAGGACACCTGCGGATATAACAAAAACCCGTCGAATGTGCCGTTATCCACTGCATTCATGTGCTTTTGCCCTCCATGATACAACTGGAACTCGTTATCATATAATGTACCCGTTTCACCTCCTCCATGGAAAAAGAGATAAAGCGGATATGTTTTACCATTACCCGGAACATACGTTTTAGGATATTTTAACCTGAATGCCACCCCTTTGTATATGTAACACTTGAAGCTGGTAGTATTCCAGGTCACCTTATTTGTTTTTACCCACTTGCCCGGCTGACCAGATGGCGGCTGAGCCGGAGGATGAGCCGGATCATATACCACGATCGGGTCATTGGGGTTAAATACTGTTTGACCCTTTACCAACGAAACCCCAAAAAATAATAAAAAGAGTGAAAACACCCCTCCCAACAATTTGTGTACGAATTGATTCATAATAGTATGTATTTCAATAAAACCTTGCAGGTTTCAGGAAGGAATTTGGCTTAGAATCAGGCGTTTGGACACTTAGCACCAAATAAAATTACATTGGCGAAGTAGTCATACAATAATAAACAGGATTGTAAATCTTTAGGTTTGACAGAAGAAAATTGGAAATACGGGCTTATAGAAATATATGTAATAAATAGCTTCTAAAGACGATGCAAGGTATAAAAGTATTTTTAATTATACAACACCGTATTTTCAACATATATCACTTTTTAGCTTCCTATTGATAATCAATGATTTACCTTTTTCCTTTCTCCATGTAACACCTTTCCGATAATAGTATATCTGACAAACCACTGGTATGTTACCAGGGATATGATAGTAGGTATGATTAAAGCAATGGGGAATCGCAACCAGCCAGGCACAGAACTGTTTAAAAAAACTGTCTGCAGTCCTATCACGAAACCTAAATGAATAAGATAAATCCAATAAGATGCATCGGATATATACTTCCAGAAGCGGCTTTCCAAATTAAAATACCGAAGAAAAAAACCAATAAACCCCAGTGACAAAAAAACCACCTGGAAAGCTGCCAGCATTTTAAGCATAAGCAAAACACCATAGGATTTATTTTGCAAGTTTGTCCACTGTGCATAAAACAAACCAATTACAATTAATAATCCTATTGACAACAACATCTTAAAATTTTTAATTAATAAATTGAATACATCCGGACGTACATGAATCAACCATCCTAATGCAAAAAAATAGCCATAAAAAACGATATAAGAAACATGCCTGGGAATAATAAGCGGATCGGAAAGTACAAACAACTCTTTTTCACGAAATAGTATCATCCATACCGGAATGCTTAAGATAAAAGGCCAGTAGATGGCATCAAAAGACCTTGTTTTCCACCATCTGATAACTTTTTCAGCATACTTTTCAAACACAGCATATTTTTTCATTCTCATCAAAATCACGGTGACAACGTAAAACATCATCAAGTCATATAAAAACCATAAATGGCCTACCCCACTGGTTCCGGGAATTTTAAATAAGCTTTTTAATATAGCCGTATTTAACGGTAAATGCTGTATATGGTAATAGTTGTAAATACTATAAGGTATCGTTGCCATTGGAACAATGATAAGCATGCCTATAACAAAAGGGATGCCTACCCTGACCCATCGCCTTCTTATAAACTCTTTCTCGCCAACTCTTTTAAACAAAAGCCTGCAGAAATATCCGGCTATAATAAAAAACAGAGGCATCCTGAAAGAATGTATAAAAAAATAGGTAAAATCAAAAATCCAGTTAGTAAACCCATCATCATGTACCCAATTTTTCTTGGGCATCACCCTGTAGGCAATGGTAGCATGAAGCAGAACTCCCAATAACATAGCAACAGCCCGCAATGCGTCAATGCCATGAATCCTTGTTTGATTATTCATTCACTTTATTTGAATATTTAAACCAGTCAGTTACTACTTATCATAACACTAACCGATAAAAATACAAACCGAAGCTTAACATTCAAATAATTTCTATTATTGAGTTATCTCCTGTTGGTTGTCCAACCCGTCAATAAGTCAACGCAAATACTGTATTGTTACCTGTATTCCTTTGATTTATGGAAGGGATCATGCAACGTTTTGCTCAAAAGCATTCTCATATTCCTTGTAACGTTACATTTTTTGATTTAGATCAATTCCGAATAAAAGGTTTTCTTTACATCATATTGTCCGTAACTCGCTATTGAAATGTACTGGTTAAAAATTTTATTACTTTTTTCGGGGCTGGTGTGTAGTATAAATATATCCGCGCAAAACTGTTCTACCCTGGGTCAAACACCTTCAACAGCGTTTCCCGTGTGCGGCACCTCGGTTTTTACACAACAAACTGTTCCTGCCTGTGGAGGCAGAGTCATCCCGGTCCCTGGTTGTAATGATGGCGCGGACTATGGCGATCTGAATCCCTTCTGGTATAAATTCACCTGTTTCGCAACCGGTACATTGGGTTTTACCATTACGCCCATTACCAATTCTGACGATTACGACTGGCAATTATTTGATATTACGGGCAAAGACCCGAACGATGTATTCACAAACAGCTCATTGTATGTAACCAGCAACTGGTCTGCCAACCCCGGCGCCACCGGAACCGCAGCCAGCGCTACAGCCGTAACCAACTGTGCCGGCTTTACCTACCCTAATAAAAGTAAAATGCCGGTACTGACAGAGGGACATCAATACCTGCTGCTTGTAAGTCATTTCACAATCACCAATCAAAGCGGATACAAATTAAGTTTTGGAGGAGGCACCGCTAATATTACAGATCCCAAGGAACCTCATTTAGATAAGGCCAGGGCTTATTGTGACGGGTCGAGCATCATTGTGAAGCTCAATAAAAAAATGAGGTGCAATACACTTGCATCCGATGGCAGCGATTTTTCTCTTTCTACCACCTTGGCCGCCATAACAGGGGCCAATGCAGACAATTGCGTCAGGGGGTTCGATATGGATTCATTGACCGTCAGTTTGAGCAACCCGCTTCCGCCCGGTACTTATTCAATTAGTGTGAAAAACGGATCCGACGGAAATGCCATACTTGATAACTGTGATCGCAATATCCCGGCAGGAGAAAGCATCAGCTTTATGGTGGAACCTATTCATCCTACCCCTATGGACAGTATTGCCGCTATCCAATGCGCACCCGATGTGCTGGAGCTTGTATTCAAAAAACCAATACAATGCAATTCCATTGCCGGCAATGGCAGCGATTTTATGGTTACAGGTTCCGCACCTGTTTCTGTAGTAGCCGCCTCCTGCAATTGTGATAACGGAGGAATTACCAGCAGTATCTACGTAAAATTATCTGCACCCATTGTTACCAAAGGCAGCTTTACCATCACATTAAGAACCGGAGGCGATGGCAACACAATAGTGGATGAATGCGGCCAGGAAACACCTTCCGGGGAAGCTCTCTCTTTTCAAACAGCAGATACCGTGTCAGCTGCATTCAGCTATCTGGCTTTACTCGGGTGCCGGTTTGATACCATTGCCTATTCTCACCCGGGGAGAAATGATATAAATACCTGGCGCTGGCTGTTCGAAGACAATACTACAAGCTCCCTGCAACATCCTCAAAAGGTCTATCAGGCATTTGGTTTAAAAAATGCAACACTCATAGTATCCAATGGCGTTTGCTACGATACCGCTTCCGCAGAGGTCAACCTGGATAATGAGCTGAAAGCAGCTTTTGAAGCGCCTGAATTTATTTGTCCTGAAGATACGACGCTTTATAAGGACATTAGCATTGGCAGGATCGTACAATGGAACTGGAGTTTTGGAAACGGGGCTGTAAGCGTGGTACAGGTGCCATCTGCCCAACGGTATACCCCACCGATGGTGGATCAGAAATATACGGTTCGGCTGGAAGTAACGGATGACCTGGGATGTAAGGACGCGTTTCAAAAAGAAGTAACGGTGGTAAGCAGCTGTTACATTGCCATACCTACCGCCTTTACACCTAATAACGACGGGCTGAATGATTACCTGTACCCGCTGAATGCCTACAAAGCCGATAACCTGGTATTCCGGGTTTTTAACGTATACGGGCAAAAAGTGTTTGAATCAAATGACCGTTTACAAAAATGGGATGGAACGATCAACGGTCATCCCCAGCGTTCCGGAACATATGTGTGGACGCTCGAATACAGGCATCGGGACATGGGACGCCTTTTCGGGCTAAAAGGAACTACCACGCTGATCAGGTAAATACAGTATAATTTTCATTTGAATATTCCCGCGCTTATCTTACAACAACATCCCGGAAATGCACAATAAAAAACAGTTGGTCAAAACAACAATATATTTTATTCTCCCGTTTATACTGCAATCATCCTAATTCAATTTCTCTTTATGAAAAATGCAGATAAACTTTTTTTTGCGGTCGTTGTTATCGGCTACTTCGTACTTTACAGTTTTATGGCGCTGCTGAGCTGATCATTCGTTATATTTGCAGCCGGGATTATCTATCAGAACCTTATCATAAAACCTCTTAATATGAACCTACAGGCATTAAACAAACCACTTCTGTTATTGATAATGATATCAGGAATAGTTATTAGTTCCTGTAAAAAAGAAAAGGAAGATCCCGAGCCGGAGCCTACGCGTAAAGAATTATTGTCTCATGCCTGGAAGGTGGTGGACGTAAGACAAGGCAGTGAAACCGGTACCAGTGTATTTAATTTACCCTTTCCACAAGTACAGTGTTTAAAAGATAATATACTCACACTGGTAAATGACAACAGCTTTACTTTTGATGAGGGTGCCATTGTATGCGACCCTCCAATGGAAGCCGAAGGCACCTGGAGCCTGATAGAGAGCGATACCAAGCTGAAGCTTTCATCGCCCGGCGAGGACGATATAATCATTACTCTCGTTAGTGTCAGCGAAGGTAAATTCAGTTTTGAGTATAAAATTACCGAAGGTATCGGCGAAGGCACTTATATTGTGATCATGCAGCACAAATCATAAAATAAAAGAGCTTCACCAAAAGCCGGAGTCTAAATAACTTCTTTTACTTCATACACCGGGCTGAACAGGTATACTTTCCCTGTTTTTACTTCCAGGCAGCGAATGCGTTTTCGCAGCTGTTCTCCCCGCCTGAATATTCTCCCGTCATCGGTAGCAAACAGGTTTCCGGGTTCAATCTCCTCTACAAGTTGCCTGCTGTCTTTTTGCTGATCGTATTTTCTCAGCACCCTCAATAAACCGTCTTCGGCGCAGCTACCTGCAGCGGGGCGTTGCATGGTCATCTTTACTTCGTGCGCTACATCGGCAGGAAAAATATTTAGCTGCAGGAATTGATAGAGTATTTCTCCATAAGTAAGCTTCCATTCTTTTCCATGTGACGCAATCCGGTTTCCAAATCTCACAAAAGCTACCAGGTGCGCCAGCTCATGCAGCAGGGTTATTAAAAAAGCGTAAGGGTTCAGATTGCCGTTCACGCTGATCCTGTGATTCTTTCCGTTTACCGCAAAACGGTAATCGCCCAGCACGCTTTTTCGTTCGCGCGTAATGGTAAGATGTACCTTAAACTGCAGGAGGTACTGCATAACCGTATCGTACGATCCCGGTGGCAAAAACGAATTCAAAGCATTCAGGGGTGCTTCTTGTTTCCTTCCCATTTTATTTTTTGCCGGCTTTAAGCAGTATACTCATTTCAATAAAAGTATACACAATATACAGCGCCATACAGGCTATGATAGAAGCACGGTTGATATGACTGACCAGTCGCCCGTATAAGAGAGCTGCTATTGCCACTAAAAAAAACTTTGAAATAAACGATATGTAAAAATACCTCACAAAGGCCTGGGGCGATGCTGCACTGATCCCTTTTTGTAAAAACACAAAAGAGAGTACGGACAACAAAAACAGGAAAATGTTCCCCCCAAATAAAGTTAAGCTGTTAAAGCCCAGCGCAGCCAGCTTTACATCAAACACGGCAATCAGGATTGAAAGAATAATAAAGAGGATTATAAGCGGTAAAAACTTCCTTAA
This sequence comes from Chitinophagaceae bacterium, assembly GCA_019638615.1. GTDB lineage: Bacteria > Bacteroidota > Bacteroidia > Chitinophagales > Chitinophagaceae > Agriterribacter. Next base: position 90,048 of record JAHBTL010000015.1, read on the forward strand.
GCTTTTATTCATTGAGCTTTATTTACAAACCAGCAAAGGTACTGTAACCCCCTGTTTCCGCAAGAAGTTCTGTTTTAAAACAGCTCTTCCTGCAGCCCGCCTGCAGTTGCAGTAATATCTAATATATCATTAACTCGTTGTTTTTCAATATATAATGTCTAATTCCGGGTTTTTTGCCTGATCGTGTATTTTCTTCTTCCGGTTTAACCATATTTACCTACCTTTGCAAGCCTTAAAACAAAAGGCATGGCGCACCGGCACGAATATGAGATTGCTTTTGTAGGGCTAAAGCCGGGTAAACATGAGTTTGTTTACGAGATAGACGATAAGTTCTTTGCAGATTATCAACCACAGGATTTTACAGACGCGCATGTTTCGGTTAAGCTGATCCTTGATAAGAAAACTTCGTTTTTGATGCTGAAGTTTGAAGTAGGAGGCACTGTTAACCTCCAATGCGATTTGTGCGGAAACACGATTGTAAAAAACCTTTGGGACGATTTTGAAGTATTAGTGAAGATGGTGGATAACCCTGACGAAATGAATGCAGAGGAGGAAGACCCGGATGTATACTATATTTCAAGAACAGAAAGTCACATTGATGTTGCAGGATGGATCTATGAATTCATCAACCTGAGCATTCCGCTGCAACGTACCTGTCCCGATAAGCCGGATGGCAGTTCGGGCTGTAACCAGGAAGCGCTGGACATGCTCAAAAAATTGAATCAGCCAAATTCAGATAGTGAAAACCCCATCTGGAAGGGTTTGGATAAATTTAGGAACAATTAAAAATTTAGTGTTATGCCCAATCCAAAACGCAGGCACTCTCAGCAACGCAGCGCCAAAAGAAGGACGCATTATATAGCTGAGACCGTGACGTTAAGCAAGGACAGTGTTACAGGTGAAACACATGTACGTCACCGCGCACATGTAAGCGAAGGAAAATTATATTACAAAGGGAAGGTAGTAGCTGAGAAATCGCCTATTAAATAAAAACTTTGCCCCTTTAATGCATTCCCAACTCCGGATAAATTAATTTTATTTGGATTGGGGATTTGTATTTTTCAGATTTTCACCAAATTTGTTGCATGAAGATCGCCCTGGACATGATGGGTGGAGATTATGCTCCCCTCGAAGCTATAAAAGGAGTTTGTGATTATTTGTCCACAACTCCGAATCCCGCACATATACTCATGATAGGCGACGAAGCTCAACTGCTACCGCTTATTGAACAATATCAGCCGGCTCCCGGAATATTTACTGTTGTACATGCCTCCCAGGTAATTGGGATGCACGAGCATCCGACAAAGGCATTGAAAGAAAAGCAGCAATCTTCCATTGCTACAGGATTTCACCTGCTGGCAACGGGCAAAGCCGATGCTTTTATAAGTGCCGGTAATACCGGCGCCATGCTGGTAGGCGCATTGTACAGCATAAAACCCATAGAAGGTGTCACCCGTCCCACCATCGGCGCCTATATGCCGCGCGAAAACGGTGAGCTGGGCTTATTGCTGGACGCCGGTATCAATGCCGATTGCAAGCCGGAAAACCTGGAACAATTTGCCATCCTGGGCTCATTATTTGTTCAAAAAGTATGGAATCGTCCCCATCCAAGGGTTGGATTGCTGAATATCGGGGAAGAAGAGGGCAAAGGAAACCTGCTTGCACAGGCCACATACCCCCTGCTGAAGGAAAACAGGCTGATCAACTTTATAGGCAACGTGGAAGGCAGAGACGTATTCCTTGATAAGGCGGATGTAATTGTATGTGAAGGATTTACCGGTAATGTAATGCTGAAGATGGCGGAAAGCATTCACGACATTGTTAAACGCCGTAATATACGCGACGAATATTTTGACCTGTTTGAATTTGAGAAATACGGCGGCGTACCTGTATTGGGCGTAAACAAGCCTGTCATTATAGGGCATGGCATCTCTACGGCGCCCGCTTTTAAAAATATGATCCTGCTTTCCCAGAAAATAATAGACATTGATCTTATCGCTTCTATTAAAAGCAGTTTCAAGAAAGAAGCCTGATTACTCTCTAAGAAGCTTTATTTAATACCTTTTGTTTCAGGAGCAACGAACTGCGCCTGCTTTCCTGATGTTTGTTTTTTATAATAACAGAAAGCGGCTGGTTGTATACTTTGCTTTCAACCCACGAAATAACATCGAGGTAAGCAAAGGCCCGGGTTTCGAACCTGTTTTTTTCAAGGTGCTTGATTTTTTCGAGGAATTTTTCCAGCTCGGGTTTCAAGAGACGGGGTGACACGTTGAATGACCGACGCAAAAACCTGAACATTTCTTCTTCCACCACGGTAAGGTTCTTCATTTTAGCCATGAACCGGTACACCGATTTTATCAGCGATTCCATTAGTTCATAATTACCCAGCTCATAATGCGCCATCAGGTTCAGGAGGCGTGCATAACACTGAAGATCGTGCCTGAGGTCAAGCGGACCATTGATAATCTTCATCAGGTAATCAATAGACTCTTCGTACTTCCCGGCGCCAAAATAAAGAGTGGCAAATTTGTAGTTAAACACAAGGATCCTGTGCCTGTCTACATACAACGCATATTCCTTGAGCTTCTCTTCTATATCCGGAACAATAGCCAGCCCCTCCTTAAAAGTGCCCGTCATAAGGTGCCAGTTAATACGCGCTACATTAATATAGATTGAAGTATGTGTTCTGAAGTTATCGTGATGCTGGGCGGTGGGTGTTTTTGCAAATGCCTCGAACTTGCGCAATGTACCCTGGAACTTGCGGAAGTTTCTCAAATCAAAATGCGCGTTCAGCAGGTTATGCATTCCTTTGATAAAATGCCCGGTTTCCACGGCAATCATTGCAGGATGCTCATCGAAAAGCTGCATCCATTTTTCGCTGTAGCGATAGTACATTAAAAAGTCCTGCCGTATGAACGCATACCAGCAATAGCTCTGGTACAGGTAAAGATTTTCGTAAAAACCGTTAATAGCACTGATGTCCCTGGGAATATTACTTTTAAAAAAGGCTTTGATGTCTTTTTCGTCTTCTTCGTTACGGGCATGCCCATATTTAACATACCACCTGTACAGCAATAACGCCAGGTTCGACAGGCGGGTCACCCTGTCGATGTGCCCGCTGATTTCCAGTGCCTCTTCCGAAAGCTGTTCCGTTTTTTCAAGTGTACTGCGGGTAATATGCAGGGTCTCGATCTTCTTTTCAAGCGAAATGACCTGGGCAAGGAAGTTAAACTTCTGGTTGCTTTTGGCAAGCTCTTTCGCTTTTTCCAGTATTTTAAGGCTTTGGATCTTCAAACCCTTGTTGTACAGGAGCCGGGCATAATCCAGATGCTCGCTCAATTGGAGATCAGTATTGTCGGTAGTTCTTAATAAACGGAGGCTGGCCAAAAGCTGTTTGTACAGGTGTGTTTTTAAATTGGCCAATTGAGGCTTGGTAACGCCCGGCAACTTTTTCAGGAGTATTTTTTCATCGTATTCGGGCAGCTTATCCAGGGCATCAAATAACTGGATGATCTTCAGATCCTCTTTACCCGAGCTCCTCTTTATATATAGTTTAAAATGCCTTTTTTCTGATTTCTCCAGCGAGCGAACCAGTTGAAATAATGCATCTGTAAAACTGTTGGGCGTCATAATGTTTTTTTCCTGAAACTCAATACCACAAAGGGTTTCACGTACCCGATCCCCTTTTTGGCGTAATAAAAATACGAACAACTTGGTTTGTACAGGCTATTTTCCCGTACTACTTTTACATCGTGAAAGGGAATAAGGGAAAAAGCAAGCAATCGTGAAGAAAGAAATTGGCAAGTGTTAGAGGCATCGAAAACTACAGCTAAACTGTAAAAAAGACCAAAAAACCAGATTTTTCAAGATTTTTCATATGGCAAGCAATCGTTAGAGGTCATCTGTGTCTACAGAAGACCTTTTTTTATTTGTGCCGTCAAATCTACAGTATTTTTTTAAAAAATTAATTTTTTCTTAATTTTTCAGGAAAAATTTTTCTATCCTCAATTTTTTGGCTGATATGCAAGGCATTTTTGTAGATTTATTCAATCAGAAAGCCATCTCCACTGTTCAGCAGGTACAACTGCCGCTACTGAGCGAATAAAAGCAAAATATTTTTGGGTGTGCTAGGGCTCATTTCAAATTTTCGCAGGGAGCTATTTTATCAGTTCATTCATTAATATTACGTTTTAACCCTGCCCGTCCCCGTCCGAATGGCTCGTCCGGGCGGGCGGTTAGGTTGGCTTATGACCTTAGTAAGAAAAGCCACTTGTTAACTCAACCCTGCCCCCGCCCGAACGATGTTCAGTCGGGCGGGCGAGTGCGTCATTCAGGCGGGCTTATTACATTATTTGCATCGGCATTGAAGGAAATAAGGTAGGATGTGTCTGGTACAGACCTGTTACTTAGGTAATAAGCTTGCCTACCGGCAGGTAGGGTTCTTAAACTTTACGATAAATCTTAAAGAGCTAACATTATTTGTATTCCTGTTTTGAAACGAAAATTTGAACTCTTTTCACCGAAGGTAAATGCACCCGTATGCTAAAACAAACCCGGCTTCTGAAGCCTTTCCATTAATCACACCCTGTTTTTTATAACACTGACTTACTTTTGCAGTTTATGGCAAGAAAAAACCAAAAGAACCAGGTACTTGAAAAGGTGCTGATACAGGATTATGCTGCCGAAGGACGCTCATTAAGCAGAATAGAGGGGAAGGTAGTATTTATTGAAGGAGCGGTACCGGGTGATATTGTGGACATACGGGTAAATAAAAGCAAAAAAGACTGGGCGGAAGGCTATGCCACTACCTTTCATCATTATTCTGCCGACCGGGTAGAACCTTTTTGCGGACATTTTGGTATTTGCGGCGGCTGCAAGTGGCAAATGCTACCTTATGAAAAGCAGCTACAGTACAAGCAAAACGAAGTGGAACAAAACCTCCGGAGGCTGGGGCGGATACAACTGCCTCCGTTGCTGCCTATACTGGGCTGTGAAAAAAGCATCCGGTATCGCAATAAGCTCGAATTCACTTTCAGCAATCGCAGGTATAGAACCTGGGATGAAATGCGGCAAACGGATAACGAAAGCGAAAAAAGGGAAGAAAACGCCCTTGGCTTTCATGTGCCCCGCCTGTTCGATAAGATCATAGACATTCATACGTGCCACCTGATGGAAGAGCCTGCCAATCTTATTAAAAACACAATCAGGCAGTTTGCGCTGGAACAGGGTCACGAATTTTATGATATCAAAAATCACACAGGCTGGCTCAGAAATCTCATTATCCGGGTATGCACTACCGGTGAAGTAATGGTAAACCTATGCTTTGGTCACGACAATGCAGACGAAAGAAAAAAACTATTCGATCACCTGCTGGAAAAAGTGCCGGCCATTACCACGCTTTTATATACCATCAACCCCAAGAAAAACGATACGATATACGACCTGGAACCTGTTGTGTATTACGGCAAAGGTTATATAACAGAACAACTGGAACACTTCAAATATAAAATAGGCCCCAAATCTTTTTTTCAAACCAATAGCCGCCAGGGCGAAAAACTGTACCAGGTTACAAGGTCCTTTGCTGAACTAACGGGAAATGAAACAGTATACGACCTGTATTGCGGCACGGGCAGCATTGGCATCTTTGTAAGCGAAAAGTCTAAAAAAATAATAGGAGTAGAAGCAATAGCGGAGGCCATAGCCGATGCCAAAGAAAATGCCGCATTGAATCATATACAACACGCTTCCTTTTTTGCAGGCGATGTAATTGAGGTATGCAATAATGCTTTTTTTGAAACCCACGGCAAGCCGGATGTGATCATTACCGATCCGCCACGTGCCGGTATGCACGAAAAGCTGGTTCGCAAAATACTGGAGATGCAGGCCCCTACGGTGGTATACGTAAGCTGTAACAGCGCCACACAGGCAAGAGACCTGCAGTGGCTGGATGAAAGATACCGCGTAACCAAAGTACAGCCCGTAGATATGTTTCCGCACACCCACCATATAGAAAATGTTGTACAGCTGAAGCTAAAATAAATGACAGCATACTAACATTTTCCTGTATGGGAACATATTATCCTGAGCATGGGTTATTTTCGTGATTGATTAATTGATTCTTATGACAGAAATTCGTCCGGGAAGGTTTGAGATTATTCCTCTGGTTATTAAAAACCTGCTTATCATCAATGGTTTGGTATTCCTGGCCCAGGTTGTGTTACATAACAACAGCGGCTTTTCTATCGAAAATTATTTTGCTTTGCATGATATCCGTTCTGTATACTTTAAACCCCACCAGTTAGTAAGCTATCTTTTCCTGCACGGAGGGTTCGAGCACTTATTGATGAATATGTTTGCACTGTGGATATTTGGAAGCAAACTGGAAAATTACTGGGGATCCAAAAGATTTTTAATATTTTATCTGTTGTGTGGAATAGGCGCCGGATTGCTACACCTGGGGGTACTTTATTTTGAGCAGGCACCCATCGTTGAGCTGGTTAGAAATTTACCTATACAGCAGCAGGAAGAATTATTATATGACCCAAGGTATAAGCTAAACATACCTACCGTAGGCGCCTCCGGCTCTATTTTCGGGTGTTTGTTTGCTTTTGGTTATTTATTTCCAAACACAACTGTATGGGTTCCATTGTTAATGTTACCCATACCACTGCCGGCAAAATGGCTCGTTATTATTTACGGTGCTATGGAATTATACCTTGGAGTAAAAAACTCCGCAGGCGATAATGTGGCACATTGGGCGCATCTTGGCGGCGCCCTGATCGGGTTCTTATTGGTGTTCTACTGGAATAAAACCAACCGCAGAAGATTTTATTAAGTAATTTTAGCCTTCAATAATGTACCCGTAAAAAACTACTCATGGGTGTGCTGGAACAAACAAAAAGCAGGAAAATTTTTCTGGGGGCTGACCACGACCCCCTGGTAAGGATCATTGTGATCAATGTGCTGATTACCACTATTTTGTTTTTTATCAGGGGAGTCTACCAGATTTCCAGGATCAACATTGCTGATTACCAGGCGAATGTCGTAGACTGGCTGATCTTACCTGCCGCTTTTAACAAGACTATTGGAAAACCCTGGACACTGATCACATACATGTTTACCCATGCAGATATATGGAAGCTGATTGCCAATATGCTTTGGCTATGGGCTTTTGGCTTTATAATGCAAAGCATGTATGGCGGGCGTAAACTTGTTCCCCTGTATATATACGGGGGGATAGCAGGCAGTTTATTTTTTGTAGTTACCAACCTGTTGCTCAACGGTGGCAGCGGCAATATTCCTATGTACGGCGCCAATGCTTCTGTAATGGCTATTGCTACCTGTATAACCATTGCGGTGCCGGGTTACCGGATATTTCCAATGCTTAACGGCGGCATTCCTTTATGGGTACTAATGCTTATTTATGCAGTTATCAATCTTACCGGGCTGGGCAATAACGATACTGCGTTGTATGCCGCACAGGTAGGTGGCGCAGGAATGGGCTTTTTATACATTACGCTTTTAAACAGGGGCAGGGATATAGGCGGGTGGATGAATAATGCATACGACTGGTTCTTTAACCTGTTTAACCCCGACAACCAGCCCCCTAAAAGCAAAGTAAAAGAAAACATATTTTATGACACCCAGGGAAAGCAGCCTTTTAAAAAGAAACCTAACTTAAACCAGCAACGTATAGACGAGATCCTGGATAAGATCAACCAGGCAGGATTTAACAGCCTCTCGTCTGAAGAAAAAGAATTGCTCCGGCGGGCTGGTGAAGAAGATATATAACATAACCGGACATGCTCAAAAAATTCGCAAAGGGCTTATTTAAATTTTCTTATATCACGGTTGTGATCCTTTTCCTGATTGCCTGTCTTTCCCCGTTCCTGAACCCTTCATCATGGTGGTTTTTTGGTTTTTTAGGGCTTCTGTTTCCTTACCTTCTCATGTTGCTGCTCGTATTCCTGGTTATTTTCATTTTATCAAGATCAAAATGGAGCATACCGGCTTTATTGTGCCTGATAATAGGCTGGAAGAGCATATACGCTACGTTCGCATTAAACATAGGTAGCCCTTTTAATAAAGAAAAAAAGGAAAACGCATTGCGTATTATGACATGGAATGTACGGAGTTTTATTGCCAGCAGCGATAAAGTGAAAAAACCGGGCATTACAGACCATCAAATGAAAATGCACGAAGTAATCAAAGAATACAATCCCGATATTTTAACCTTCCAGGAATTCTTTTCTGCCGATTCGGGAAAATATGCAAACAATATCCGCTATTTTACCCAAAACATGGGGTATCCCTATGTTTATTTTTCCAGTATATCCAAGCGGCGAAAACACGAGCATTCCGGCACTGTTATTTTCTCCCGTTTCCCTATTGCAGACACGGCAAGGATTTCTTTGCCCAGGGAGCTTACCAGTACCATTGAAAATATTATTTACGCAGATATTGTATATAGAAAAGATACGGTAAGGATCTTTACGGGGCATCTGCAGTCGTTTGGCTTCAGGCAACGGGAATACAGCGATATCTCCAAAATAAAGAACGACCCCGACGAAAGGCTGGATGCTTCCAAAAATATCTTTAAAAAAATGCGCACAGCTTTTGAACGAAGGGGATCACAGGCGGCCATTATACGCACGCAACTGGACGAAAGCAAGTACCCCGAAATATTTTGCGGGGACCTGAACGACGTTCCTAATTCCTACACTTATTTTGCTATTAAAGGCGACAAAAAAGACGCCTTTATAAAAAAAGGGTTTGGATTTGGCAAAACCTTTTACAGCTTCTTTTCAGGCTTCATGCGCAAACTGCCTACACTGCGTATAGACTATATTTTTACCGATCCCCGGTTCAGCATACAACAGGTAAAGGCGGTGCCTGAAATATTGAGCGATCACATACCGGTGGTAACCGATGTGGTACTGGAACCAAACAGGTGAGTTGTTTAACAATGGTACTTAACGACAGCCTGATATATTACTTTTATATTTGCAAAAACATACAGCATACCTTACGTTTATGGAAGAGCTAAAAATTTACAACTCCCTGAGCAGGCAAAAAGAAGTATTCAAACCTATTACACCGGGATATGTTGGTATGTATGTATGCGGGCCAACTGTTTACAGCGACGTGCACCTGGGCAATTGCCGCACATTTATATCGTTTGACATTATCTACCGTTACCTCAAATACCTGGGGTATAAAGTAAGATACGTCCGCAATATTACAGATGCAGGTCACCTGGAGGGCGACAGGGATGAGGGTGACGATAAGTTCTCAAAAAAAGCAAGGCTTGAGCAACTGGAACCAATGGAAATCGTTCAAAAATATACATTGGGATTTCATAAGGTAATGGAACTGTTCAACAACCTGCCTCCTACTATTGAGCCCACTGCCACCGGGCATATTTCGGAGCAGATTGAAATGATAAAACAAATACTGGCTAACGGATACGCTTACGAGGTGAACGGAACAGTATACTTTGACGTTGAAAAATACAACAAAGAAAAACCCTACGGTATTTTAACCAACAGAAAGCTCGAAGACCTGCTGGAAGGCACCCGTGAATTAGGCGGGCAGGATGAGAAGAAAGGACGGCTTGATTTTGCTTTATGGATCAAAGCCAAACCGGAACACCTGATGCAATGGCCTTCACCCTGGGGAATGGGCTTCCCCGGCTGGCATATTGAATGTTCTGCAATGAGCGGTAAATATCTTGGAAAGCAGTTTGATATACACGGAGGAGGCATGGACCTTGCCGCCACGCATCACACCAACGAAATTGCCCAGTCGGAGGCATGTTACCACGAAAGCCCGGTTAATTACTGGATACATACCAATATGCTTACCGTAAACGGCGCCCGCATGAGTAAAACTGCCGGCAACGGCTTTTTGCCCCACCAGTTGTTTACAGGCGATCACCCGTTGCTGGAAAAGGCATATAGCCCTATGACGGTTCGTTTCTTTATGCTGCAAACACATTATCGCAGCACACTTGATTTCAGCAACGAGGCATTACAGGCAGCCGAAAAAGGGTTAAAAAGGCTGTGGGATGCCTACGAAATACTTGAAAATCTCCCTGCCGGCAGCGGATCAAAAGAGGCACAGGACAAAGAACTGGATAAGCGTTGCATGAACCTGCTGAATGAATTTGACGCAAGTATGAATGATGATTTCAATACTGCGAAGGTACTGGCAGCCATGTTTGAACTGGTACCTGTTATTAATTCACTTAAAAGCAAACAAATTGCCTTGAGCAGCCTTGCTACTGACACGCTTGAGCAGCTCAAAACAAAATTCAGCGTATATCTTACTGACATCTTCGGATTAAGAAACGATAAAGAAGCAGATAGCGGCCGGCTGGAAGGGGTCTTGCAATTGCTTATTCACATCCGGAAAGAAGCCCGGGCGAAAAAGGATTTTGCAACCTCCGATAAAATAAGGAATGAGCTTCAGCAGCAAGGCATCGTTTTAAAAGACGAAAAAGACGGAAACGTGAGCTGGAGCATTCAATAATTCGCCGATACAATGCATTATGTAGCACATCTCAAAAAAGACAGGCGGCTGAAAAAAATTATAGACAATGCCGTACCATTCACCTTAAAGAAAAGGAACAATATTCCATTGTATCTCAGCGCTTCTATTATAAGCCAGCAGCTTTCGGTTAAAGTGGCCAATGTAATTTTCAAGCGATTTTTAGCACTGTACGGAGGCAAAACTCCCCTGCCGGCACAGGTGCTGGATACTCCCTTCGATACACTTCGTTCAGCAGGACTTTCGAACGCTAAAGCCGGTTATGTTCAGAATGTATACCGGTTTGCAGTTGAGCAGGGGCTGGAAATGAAAAAGCTTCGGCAAATGACCGACGAAGAGGTAATAGCATACATTACCCGGATAAAAGGAGTAGGCCGCTGGACAGCCGAAATGCTGCTGATGTTTGCCTTGCAGAGAGAAGATGTTTTTTCGGTGGATGACCTGGGTTTACAAACGGCTATACGGACTATCTATCAGCTTGATCACACCAATAAGAAACAGTTCAGGGAAGACCTGCTGAAGATCTCGCGGCGGTGGGCGCCCTACCGTACCTATGCCTGTATGCACCTATGGGCATGGAAGGATATAAATTAACGGAAAAGAGTATGACAAACTCTTAAAAATCTCATGCAAATAGGTATTTTTAACATGGTAAGCACCTCAGCACATCGCCCGAGCTCAAAAAAACACATATGCCTGCAATTAAAACCAACCGGAACAGTACCAAAAAAGAAGTGATCATTACAAAGGCAGCGAAATTGTTCCGGGAAAAAGGTTTTGCCGCCAGTTCAATGCGCGATCTGGCCGAGCACGTAGGTGTTGAAGCAGCCAGCCTGTACAATCATATACAATCGAAAGCCGAAATTTTACAGGACATCTGCTTCAGGGTTGCCAACCTGCTTACCGCCCATCTTGAAAAAATAGAGACCAGCAATCAAAATGCCATTGAAAAAACAAAAGCCATCCTTCGCTTTCATATACAGCAAATGATACACAACCATGAAGAAGCACATGTGGCTGACAGGGAATGGAAGCATCTTACCGAACCGTATTTATCTAATTTTAAAACACAACGAAGGGCATATCGTCAACGTTTGGCCGACATCATAGAGGACGGTATCCGGAAAAAAGAAATAAAACCAATAGACGCGCCTACTGCCGTTCTTTTAATGTTACACGCTATCAGCGGAATCGAGTCGTGGCACCGCTCCCAGCAAAAAATATCTGCCGAGCAGTTGGAAGACAATATGATTATTATACTGGTGGAAGGCTTACAATTGTAACCCAACCCTATTTAATTTTTACCCGTTTTTATTTTTATATTAGAATAATTATCATGATATTTGATACTGTTGTTGTAACTTCATACCTTACGCTGCAACTTATGTAACACATCCTTTTCAATTTCCCAGCTAATAGCACCCTCAGGGATACACCCAATACGTTAACCTGGAAATCATTGTACCTATCCTGTGGAGTATTCATCACATAAAAAATTGAATAATGGCAATCAGGCAATCTGTAAAAATGCTTCCGAATGAAGTCTGGAAAGATCTTCCTAATCATGAGTCCAGGGGCTCGGTTTGGTACAAGTACGCCATTTCCAGCCACGGAAGAATTGTTAAATACAACAAACGTATATCCGATGGGTTTATCCTTAAGTTAAGCAGGCAGGCAAATTATCCTATCTGGCGAAAAAAATTAAACGGGGAATATTTTACGGCACTGGTACATCGTCTTGTTGCAAAATATTTTCTTCCCAAGCCCAAGGCAAACCAAAAGTTCATCATACATCTCGATCACAATTACGAAAACAACAAGTATACCAACCTGAAGTGGGCCACCCAGGATGAGGTAACTGTTCACAATCGCAAAAACCCCAGGGTTAAAGCCGCCATCAAAAGAAGAAAAGACAACCCCACGCAAAAAGGTGCCAAGCTTACCATAGCCAAGGTTAAAAACATAAAGAAACTGCTCAAGCAAAAGAAAACATTAAAAGAGATCGCCAATAAGTTTGGAGTGTCGGACATGCAGATCCACCGCATCAAGACCAAAGAAAACTGGGCACACGTTAAATTAGATAAATAGTATCGCTTTGCTATTTTCAGTTTACCAGTCCTTTTCCTAACTCCACGCTAAACAAGCTTCCTGACCTGAACACGGCAGGATCGTGGTCGTTTTGTGCTTTTAAACGAAACCGATCGGAACGTACCCGTATGTTGCTGCCATCTCGTGCCTGCACACTATGGATAACAAACCCTATCAAGGCTTTTCTCTTTCCCGTAGAAGGCACTACATCCACTATTTTCCCTGTAACGGCAGCTCCCCTTTTTATTATTACAATGCCATTCACCGAAACCTCTTCATCGCTGTAAAGTTTTACCATCCCGCCATCTCTCGACTTTTCTTCGGAGCTAATGTCCTCATTAAGAACAACGGTAATGCGCCGGCCGGCAGGAACGCTAACGGGACCACGTGGTTCAGTTTTCTGTACCGGGGGGGGAGAGGCGGGATCTTCCGCTACGACTTCAACCGTTTCATTGCCCCCTTTTACGGGCGGCTGGATATCTTTTTTCTCCCTGGGCTTTTGTTTAGGTTTTTCCTTTACTTCTCCTGAACCTGTTCCTTCTGCAGGAAGCTGTTCCCGTACAGGAGTTAGAGGAGCCGGAATAAACGCCGGCTCAATTACAGGCGTTTGCCTGGCAGCCGTTTTTACCTGCGATACCGGCTGCTGCTGTACCACATTTTCGGGCTCCTGGCCATCCTGTAAGGTGATAGCCTTATCATTGCCTTTGAAATGATTCCAGGTTAACAGCAGGGCACACACAACTACAACAGCCACCAATAGCTTTACCGGCTTATCGGCGCCCCATTTCCTCCAATACCTGATGGGTTGTGCAACATTTATTTTTTTGAGCGACGAAGCAACCCCGACTGGTACAGCAGGAATGATTTTTTTTATTTTCTCTACAACAGGCGCTGCTGTTTTTTGAGGCGTTGCCAGTAACATTTCTTCATCGTAACCGGATAAGGCTTCTGTAAGCGCACTTTCTTTTAGCAGCGGGAAAGTGACACTTTTTAATATTGCATCCTTAAACTGCCTTACATTTTCGTACCGCTTTGCCGGGTTCCGTTCAAGCGCTTTAAAAATAACCTGCTGCAGGGCATTCGATACTTTATTGGAGAGTACCGGGTTAAGAGGAGCTTTTTCTTCCAGCTTAGCCTTCATCAAATGATAGTCGGTATCTCCCCTGAACGGCGGCTGACCACTCAGCAATTCGTATAAAATATTGCCTACGGCATATATATCTGTCAGCTCATCTCCTTCCTTCCCCTGTATTTGCTCGGGCGCCATGTATTCAAGCGTACCTACCGATTTGCCATGCTGCGTGAGCCTTTGCGAATTTCGTATCCTGGCAATACCAAAATCCATGATCTTTACTTCGCCTTCGGCCGATATCATTACATTGGCGGGCTTAAGGTCGCGATGGATGATGCCCTTACGATGAGCATGTTCCAGTCCGTCCAGTATTTGGGCGATTATACTGCAGGCAAGCCGGGCGCCAACGGTTTCCCTTAAGCGAAGCAGGTCTTCCAGCGTTTGTCCATCTACGTATTCCATCACCATCCAATAGGTATCCTGGCGCGGAACAAATGAATAGAGATGGGTAATATTGGGATGATTCAGCCGTGCTAATGCCAAAGCTTCCTGTTGAAACCGGGAATCAAGCGACTCCGCTGACGGAGAGGAAGGTTTATTCAGTGATTTGATGGCTACTTTTCTTTCCAGCATGGTATCTTCAGCAAGGTACACCGTACCCATGCCCCCTTCTCCGATTTTATGAAGTATTACATATTGATCATTGTTACCCTGGTTCATAACATTGTGTTTTGTTCCCTGGTTACGGTATTATTTGTTACGCCGGCATTGTCTGCTATTTCTATCAGCAGCGCCGATACGTTATCACTCGCATTGCGCCTGTAGCATAATGCTTTAATACATTCCATTATCAATACAGGCTGCCGCATGGCAAACAGCGATTGCAGCTCATTGTGATCAAGCACATCGTATATACCATCTGAGCACAAAAAATAATATTCGCCGCTTTGAACTGCGCGGGCAGCCGATATTTCAGGCTCAATTTTATCCACTGTACCCAATGCCTGCAGCAGCACATGTTTCATATCGTGCGTAGCTGCTTCACATGGCTCAATTTTTCCTTCGGCTACCATTTGGTTCACCAATGTTTGATCGGTAGTAAGCTGCCGAAGCGTATTATTGTGTAAGTGATATAAACGGCTGTCTCCCACATGTCCGAACACAAAATGCTCATCTTGTATAAACACCATGGTAGCAGTAGTACCCATGCCTTTGTAAGCATCATTATTATCGGCAGTATTCCTTATTGCATAATGCATGGCATGCAGCAGGCTCTCCAGCATAAATGCAGGATCGGAATGCTGGTATTCCTGTATAACAAACTCGTCGGCCACCTGGCAGGCGATATGGCTGGCTACTTCACCGGCATTATGCCCCCCCATGCCATCGGCCACCATGGCAAACAATGTTTGTTTTGCATTACCGGGAAAAAAATAAATGATACTGTCTTCGTTTGAGCTGCGTGTAGGGCCCGTTTCTGAAAAACCATAT
This sequence comes from Chitinophagaceae bacterium, assembly GCA_019638615.1. GTDB lineage: Bacteria > Bacteroidota > Bacteroidia > Chitinophagales > Chitinophagaceae > Agriterribacter. The sequence continues at coordinate 105,247 of JAHBTL010000015.1, forward strand.
ACTCTGTAAGCATATTGCCGGTGGCTGGCAACGGCTCCATTATTCGAAACCGGACCGGTTTTCTTTTTCCAGGGAAATTTCATAAAAATAATTTGTGTTGAGGAATTACTGCTGCCATACCGCGACCCCCGGTACGGCGGGGGTCTGCGGCTCCTGGAGGCAGTGCCCGTCAAAAAAAGGAGCAAGGAGTATACAATACATTACATTTCCACATTCCCGCATTTTCATCCCGCAGTTGCGGGACTCAAATTTTCACATTATCAATTAATCACCTCCTGGCGTCCCATCAGTTCCATGGCATATTTAATGGGGATAGAATAACTCATTTTCTGACTTCCCACCGAATAAATACCTGTAACCCTTCCCATATCATCGAACATGGGGCCGCCGCTGTTGCCCGGCCCTGTGGAGTTAATAGTGAGCTGATAATAATCTCCCATAGTGCTCAGGTATAGATCTACCTTATCGCTGCTGGTACTGCCTTTTACAAGCCGGCCTATATTGCCGGTGCTTACAGTTGGCACTGGTACTTTAACAATATTGGGGTTGCGGTTAAACTCGTCCTGCGAACGATTGGCAACGTATTGATCGGGCGACATGCCGGGATAGCCCATTACAACCACCGGGCTTCCGGGTTCAATTTCATTATAGCTATCGTACATTTCCACTTTGGTTAAAGCTTCCGGTAATTCTATTTTAATCATTGCCACATCGTGCACATTGGATATGCGTACTGTTTTCGCAGGAGTGCGTAAAGAATTATTGGCAAAAGTCACATCCAGGTAAGAAGATCGTCCGTCAATCAATTTTACACCAGACTGAAGCAATTGCTTGTTATAATTCATGGCTTCTGCGGGTACCCACCTGCTTACTTCAGCAAAACCAATGGTTACGCCGGGTACTATATCTAAATTTCCCTGTTGATTGATGCCAATTAATACGCCCGGAAAAGCATCCTCGGGAAACTGGTAAGAAGTAAGCCAGCTTGCAGCCACATGACGATTGGTAATAATAAAACCTCTTTCATCCACTACGAACCCGGTTCCACTGCCAAAGCCGCCAATGGGTACAAGATTAACCCCTACAGGAGCAGCGGCCTTGGTTGACAAAAGAGGTTCGGTTGCACCCACATTGTTTTTAACATAAGCGGCAAAGTAACCGGTCACTCCGTTTGTTACAACAGGAACGTATACATGATACAGTTGCTCGCCGGTTGAAGTAAGCTCCAGCTTCCAACCTTCTTCAATAAAAACAACTTTGTTTTCATTGACTTTGTTGATTTGTGAAGGTGTAAGGGTTTTAACCGAATCTTTTTTCTCCGTAATGATATTTACTATTTTGGGTTCGGGACGATTGGAATAGATCAGCCAGCCTGCTGTAGAAAAAAGTATGAGCAGGGCCGCCGCGGAGATCAACAATCCCTTCTTGCTTTTTTTCTCCGATTGCTGCAACATATGCTGCATGGTTTGCTTGCCTATCGTTTCTTTGGGAGCAATTGTATTGGCGGCAGTCATTCCTTTTGCATCTGTATTGTGTACCTTGGTTTCTTTAGCGGGGGTTTTGCCAATATCCAGCACACGTGTTTTTTTAATGTGAGAAACAGGTTTGGGGTCAAGGTCGAATTCTAAAGAGGGCCCTTCTTTACCAAGGCGAACCACATCGCCCGCCATCAGCACCGTTTTTTCGGTAATGGTTTTGCCATTTACATACGTGCCGTTTTTACTTTGCAAATCGGTAATTTCATAAGTATCCGGCAATAGTGGATTTACCTTAATGCGGCAATGCTCGCGGCTGATGGTATCATCGGCCAGGTCAAAGGCAATGGTATTGGCGTCTCCTCTGCCAATACGGATTTCCAGTGTACTGGTCACAGGAAATTTTTCTGTCTGTCCCTTTTTGGGGCCTTCCGTGTGACGAATGAGAATGATGGAAGGGTTTTGATTGCTCATAACGCTTTGTTTTTTGACGGTGATAAAATTTCAGGATGGTTTGATGTAGTTTACAGGCTTTGGTCCGGAACACAGGATTTGATAATGCAATTTTATTTCAGGCCCGGCACAGGGGCAATACCTAATTTGTAGTACCTGAATGCAACGCTGCAAAAGCTACAGGCTGAAAATAAACTGCATACCCTTATATCGGGGATGCTGCTGAAAGGTTATCAAAAAAATAAATTTTTTCTTTCGGACGCCTGTTGAGACCTGTTACGGGATGGGGCAGCCGGCGCTGGCGGCTTCTATTGCAAAGCTGAAATCAGAAGCATGCTGTACGGAGTGCAACTTTCTGTTAATCAGGAAACTTAATTCTTTTTCTTCCCTCTTTAACCTGCGATTTTTGTTTCTTTTGTTCCAGTCTTTTTTCTTTTGAAGCTTTGGTGGGTTTGCTGGCTATCCGCCTGACAGGTTTTATTAAAGATCGGTTAATCAGCTCGTTCATCTTCTTTATCACAAGCTGCTTATTGCCCAGTTGCGTTCTTTCAGCCTGCGATTTAACCAGGAGCTTACCCTCCGCGTTAATTTTATTGGCAAGCTTGTTCCGCACAAGCTGTTTTTGCTCTTCATTTAATAAGGCGGAAGCCGCTATATCAAAATATCCTTCCACCATTGTTTCCACCTTGTTCACATTCTGCCCGCCCTTACCGCCGCTCCGGGCTGTTTTAAAGGTAATTTCCGGAGTTACATTTATTGCATTCATTTGCTATAATCAGTTTCCTACGTTAAGAATATCACTTATTTCTTTAAAATAAAGAGGGTATTCCAATTGTCGCTGCATATTTAGTTGCCTCACCCTTTTTATTCCCACTCCGCGCAGCAGCGAGGGAAAAGTAGTGCAACAATTTGGAATGCGCCCAATAAAGGTTCCTGCTCCTCCGTATTCATAACAAAAGTATATTGCAAAGGTAAATATGCTATTTCATCCACAGCTTTAACAATGAAGAAACCGGTTGTAAAAATATCCCGCAGCTATGCTGCTGTAAGGTTTATCCTCATTTTTATCTTCCTCTCTGCAAGCAGGTGCTTTGCCGGAACACCCGGCTCACTGGGGCTGAAGGGAGATGCAGGGGATGTGCATACCAAACATCAGCCAGGCATTGTATTGATAGGCGGTGGCGGCAATGTTACAGGCGCTTTTGAGTGGATGATCAAAAGAAGCGGCGGCGGGGATGTAATCGTATTGACCGCTTCGGGCAATGCCGGCTATAATGATGATATATTCGCTTTGGGAGGAATAAACTCAGTTGAAACGCTTAACATTGCTTCAAGAGAACTGGCGGACAATGATACGGTAGCCCAAACCGTAAGGAATGCTGAAATGCTGTTTATAGCCGGGGGTGATCAAAGCCGTTATATGCGCTGCTGGAAAAACACAAAGCTCAATGCAGCGATCAATTACCTCCTCAACGAAAAGAAAGTACCGGTAGGTGGAACAAGCGCCGGCTGCGCCATATTGACCGGTTTTTATTACAGCGGCGAAAACGGAAGCGCCGTTTCCGATTCGGTGCTAAACAACCCTTTTCACCCGACAGTAACGATTTATAACAACGATTTTCTTCACGCTCCCTGGCTAAAAACCGTATTAAGCGATCAGCATTACAGTGAGCGCACACGCGAGGGAAGGCATGTGGCTTTTATGGCGCGGATCATCGCAGATCATTCAGTATTTCCGAAGGGAATTGCCCCCGATGAAAGAACCGCGGTTTGTATAAATGGAAACGGTATGGCTACGGTGATCGGCGAAGGAAAGGCTTATTTTATCCTCTCGCGCTCCAAACCTGAGCAATGCATTGCAGGAAAGCCCCTAGAATGGAATATGTATAAAAAAGCGTTGCAGGTGTATGAAATACCTGGAACGCCTGCAGGCAGCGGGCATTTTTCAATCGTTGATTTTGATGAAAAAAAAGCAACGGGAGGAAGCTGGCACTGGTGGTGGGTGGAAAAAGGGATATTATTCAGGAGGTGATGGTCTTATAAAAATTACACTGATTAACTTTATTACTACAACCAGTAACAGCAAAGAAATGCAGCCGAAACGAGAAGCAGCCTAACTACCAAATTGCAGTTCAATTTTGGTTCCTTTTTGGGTCTCCGCCAGCCTGATCCGGCAACCGATCGCTTCGGCCAGGTCGCGCACAATATATAATCCCAGTCCATGCCGGGAATCTTCTACCGCTGCGCCTTTCAAAAAAGCTTTGGCCTGCTCTCGGGGCAGGCCGGGACCATTATCGGTAACGGCCAATACTATGTTACCGCCTTCCTGTTTGGCCGACCATTCAACAGCGGCGTTATCTATATTGCGAACCGCTTTCACTGCATTCGAAGTAAGGTTTTGCAGGATCGTCTTCACATAATTTTCATCGGTATTCAACACCAGCCTCTCAGCGCCTGAAAAAGAAAATTCAACATCACCCGTAGTAGCAAAAAAGTTTCTCAGATAATCGAACAACGATTGCACCGGCACTTCCCTGGTCACAGGTTTGAAATGTTCCATTTGTCTTTTGCTCCATAGCAGCATACCTTCCATGGTTTCCAGCAGGGATTGCGCATTGCCGGTGATCTTCGTTTCGTGTTCTTTTATTTTTTCCGCACTCAGCAAACCCGGTTTTGTTCGCTGCAATTGCAAAAAGCTTACGAGGTTGGCAATAGGACTGCGCAGGTCATGACTCAGTATAGCGAATAAACGCGCCTTTACCCGATTGGCTTCGGCCAGCTCATCATTTAATTGCTGCAATGTTTCATTGGTCTTTTTACGCAATGCACTTTGACGGTATAATAAAACCCCGATCAACAGCAACAACAAAACACCGCCACTCAACGCCAGCATACGCGAACGCTGGTTCCTGATCTCTCCTTCACTGGTGGCCAGCGCTGCATTTTTCCGGTCCATTTCCTGCTTGTTATGGAGATCTGCGATCTGGTTTTTATTGGCCTGCGAATGAATGGAATCATTCCTGTCGTAATAAAAGCGGATGTTCTTATACGCGCTTTTAAAATCACCTTTTGCTTCCTGCAGTTCTGCCAGCACACCGGTGAAGTACGCTTCATTTTCCACATCACCTTTTGCCTGTGCCAGGGCAATGGCTTTGCGCAGGTATTTTTCGGACATTGCGAGCCTGCCTTCACCCGTAGCAGGTATAAGGGCGCCCGGCTTTAAGTTAAGCCCCTTTCCATATCGTACCATATCGAGATAAGCAACGCCGATGTTGCCGGCGTTCACAGCAGGAATGGGGTTGTCTGTTTGCACGGTATCTAAAATTTCCTGCGCCTGCAAAGCCATTTTCAGTTTTTCCTCGTAATTTTTGCGGAATAACAGAGACATATTCGATAACACCATCGCCTCTCCCAGCCTGTCATTGGCACGTCGATACACTGCCAGCGCCCTGCGGTAATACTGATCTGCCATAGCAGAATCATCCTGCCTGAGATAGTTATCGCCGATTTGCTTGAGTGCGCCCCCGGTTCGCAAACTATCTTTTCTTATCTCATAAATGGCCAGGGATTTCAGCAGGTAATCCATCTGTCTTTTATAGTCCGACTGGGATGCCGCCAGTACACCCATGTTGCGATAGATCAGCGCTATCAGCAAACTATCTTTCAGCTTGTTCGCTATCGTCAGCGACCTGGCATAATTAGAGGCTGCGTCCACATAATTGGTAACATGCATGTATTGCGTGGCGAGCTCATGAAAGGCAATAGCTTTCCGTCTTTCTTCTTTTGCCGGTATTAACGGAATGGCTGCGCGCATGGAATCTATCATCTCGTAAGTACGCTGCGCGTTTGAAAACAACGATACCGGGAGCAGGAAAAAAAATGCACCACGTTTCATAGATCGGTTTTTAATCCGGTCAACGCCTCTTTGTATGTTCGGCCTACGGGCAGCCTGATGGCATTTTCCAATTCCAGTTCGTCGCCGCTCATGCGACGTATAAAATGTTTGGGAACGGCATAGCTGCGATGAATGCGGATGAACTGTTCAAAAGGTTTGGCCTGTATCAAACTGCCCATAGGTGTAGCCACCATGTATTTCCTTTCAGCCGTCATCACCGCGGTATAATCTTTCATTGCTTCGAGATATAAAATATCATGCAGTTGCAATTTGATCTCTCCATGACCTTCCCTGATAAAAATGGTATCAGCACCTATGGTATGATGCAGGAGACTGGCCTTTTTGCGCAGCAACAAATATTCTTCCAGTCTTTGAATGGTTTTTGCAAAACGTGTGGCAGTCACCGGTTTAACAATAAAATCCAACACCTGTTTTTCAAAACTCTCTACAGCATAATCGGGGTAAGACGTAATAAACACACAGGCCGGTACATCCATAAGTTTTTCGCGCAGTTGCAGCCCGTTCATACCGGGCATGTCCACGTCAAGGAACAGCGCATCGGGTTGGGTGGCAGTAATTGTTTCCAGCGCTTTGGCAGGCGAATCGAAAAAACCGGTGACTTTGATATGCGGGTATTCCGACAAAAAGGCCAGCACCGTGAGAAGATCGATTTCATCATCGTCCACCACAATACAGGAAAAATGCTGGTTGATTTGCCCGGGTTGTTGCATAGTATAAATATACTGCATTCGGCGGTTAAAGCTGTTGTTGGGAGAATAGCGCTTTCCACAGCGCTTGCAGGTAAGTAGGTTTGTAGTTATAAAAAACAGGCATGAAAAAGAAACAGCTTATTGCAGCAGAGTTACCGGTAGCAGCGCCCGCGGGCATATCCATTCCCCAAAATCTCATCTTTATAGTTACACACCTGAAAATCATGTTGTTATTTCTCTTCGTGATGTCGCTGACTTCTTTTGCGATGGCCCAAAGTCCGGCAGGTAAATGGAAAATAACCGGTTGGTACACTGAAAGCATGACCGGAAAAAAAACGAATGTATTTGAGGAGTTTGCTAAAAGCGATCCCTGTTTCGCAAAAATTATATTGAGTTTTACCGCTAATGGAAAGATTACAGGGCAGGGAGCGGAAAAATGTCCCCGGACTGTAACGGAGCGAAGCCCCGGCACCCGTTGGGAAATGCCCGCCAAAAATAAGATCAGGGTGTTCGCCAGCGACACTGATAGAGAGCCCGAAACATTTGATCTCGAAATTAAAGGAAACAAAATGCACTGGATAAGGACGTGGCCGAACGACCTTGATATAGGTGATGGCGACAAGGAAATCCGGCGTTTTATCCTGGAATTTATCCGGGCCTGATCGTTTTTTTAATTGCTATTTAAACTTTACAAATCATGCCAATCATTTCAAAATTCCTGGCCTGCCTGACCGTCCTGAGCTTTATTTCGTATCAGGGCAACAGCCAGGTGCTTAAAAATATTGCGAAGCGTATAGAACAAAAAGTCAATCAGAGAGTCAATCAGAAAACCGACCAGGCCATTGACAAGGTGCTGGATAAAGCGGAGAGCGCCGGGAAAAAGCCGGAGAAAGATATTGAAACATCTGCGGGCAATCCATCATCACCATCTGGCAAAACTGACACCTCCTCTGACCGCGACACAGCAGGCTCAAAAGAACAACCTTTTCAACTGTATTCGAAATTTGATTTTATTCCCGGAGACAAAGTGATTGCGTATGATGATTTCGAAAAAGATGCCGTAGGAGATTTTCCCGGCAGTTGGACAACCGACGCTTCGGGCGAACTGGTTTCAGTGGATAATCGCCCCGGTAAATGGCTGAATGTTTCAAAGCAGGGGTTCTACCTGCCTCAATTTATTGAGTCGCTGCCCGAAAATTTTACGTTGGAATACGATGTGCTTTTTATTAACCCGGAGAAAAGGGAGGGGCCGAATACGGCAGGTTTAGGGTTGCAATTGATTGTGAAAACCGGGAAAAGTTATTTCGACTATGCGCCGGACCGCGCGTATTTCGAGGTGAACCCCTACATGGGTAATATCAATATTGCCAGCTATACCAAAACAGGTGAGAAAATCCTGGAGAATGCATTCCAGGTGGCCGGTATTGACAGGAATAAAACATTTACCTGTCATGTATCGGTATGGAGGCAGAAAAACCGGCTTCGTGTATACCTCAACGAAACCAAGGTGGTGGATGCCCCTTCGCTGCTCGACCCGCAGGCAAAATATAATACCATTCGTTTTGCCACTTCGCTGAACAACGACGGAAGCAAATGGCTGGTGAGCAATTTCAAATTTGCTTCGGGATTACCGGATACCCGGAATAAACTTATTACTGAAGGCAAATTCGTTACGCGGGGTATTTTGTTTGATGTGAACAGCGATAAAATAAAAGCATCTTCGTATGGCGTGCTGAAAGAAATAGCCGGCGTGTTGCTGGAGCATATGTCAGTAAAAGTAAAGATCACCGGGCATACCGACACTGATGGAAGTGATGCCGATAACCTTGTGCTGTCACAAAGAAGGGCGCTGGCTGTAAAAAATATGCTCGTGAATGATTTTCACATTGATGCATCACGGCTTGAAACAGACGGAAAAGGAGAATCCCAGCCGGTAGACAAAAGTATGACCCCTGAAGCCAAAGCCAATAACAGGCGGGTGGAATTTACCAGGTTATAACCGGCTCTTCGTTCCCGGGTAACCTGTATTTCTTTTGCTGTTTCGTTTGAACGGGGTGTTGTATAGCATAATATACTGCATTCGGCGATTAACCCTGTTATTCGGAAAATAGCGCTTTCCACAGTGTTTGCAGGTAAGTAGGCATAAAAGCAGTCAGCATGAATCGTATCATCTTTTTCGGGCTTTCTATCCTCACCGCCGGCTTGTTTTCCTGCAAAAAAGAAACTGCCGGGGCCACAGATCCTTTTACATTGCTGACAAAGGATGTTTGGATCATAACAGCCAATACGTATCAAAAGGATTCAGATGCCTCAACTACAGATTATTTCACGGGAATGCCGGACTGTTCAAAGGATGACGAATACCAATTCCTTACCGACGGAAAGTATTATCAAACCAATGGCGCTACCCCATGCCCGGGCGAAGCGGCAATATTAGTCACAGGTAGTTGGCAGTTGTCGGCCAATGAAAAATCCATATTTCTCACCACCGGCGGTACAACGGAACAGTATGAGATAGTTGAACTAACACAAAATAAGCTGGTCACGCGCCTGCGTATGGACCGGGGCTCCCTGACAAGCACTTATACGCATTGAGCCATGCAATAAATAACAGCATCAAAAAGCCATCACTCATGAAACAATACATCACCTATCTCGCTTTAGCCGGCATCATCGCGGGCTTTGCAGCCTGCAAAAAAGAAAGCGGGCCTACACGCAAAGAAATTTTGATATCGCATTCATGGAGACAAACCAATGTAACTTCCCTGCAATCGAATGGGGCCATTCATGAAAACTGGTTGTATATGAAGGCCTGCGATAAAGACGATCAATTCATTTTTGCTCCTGATAGTGTGTTGCTCCAACTGGAAGGCCCCACACGCTGCAATCCCGGCGATCCTGACGTCAAGAGCGGCAGTGCAGGAAGATGGCATTTGTCTGCTGATGAACAAACGCTTCTCATTGGTTCTATTGAAAATAAAATTCAAAAACTTACAACAGATAGTCTTGTTATTGATCGCACTCTTTCAGGCGGCAGCATTGCCACTTACCGGTTGTCGCATTATTAATATCAGATTTTATGAAACAGTTATCACTGATACTGCTGTTGGCAGCAGTGATTTCGCTTTTAGCAAAAAGATCAGTGGCGATCGTATCAGCTTTGAGTGCTGCAATAGTAATAAAACACGCTTGCCGTCATTCCGATGCCGCCCAAATGTGTGTTGAACCAAAGGAATATTGCGGCGGGAGAGGACTCTGCCAGGCATTTGTACTAATGCTCAACATCTGCACTACTGCCAGGCAGATTCCTCCTTCGCGAAAGAGCGATTAACTACCATATTCGTGTTGGCTCAATCGGAATGACGGAAAAGCAACCATTTAAAGGCATATTCCTGCATAAATAGCACCTGCTATGGCTTTTTCTCCTGTCACTTCATGCTATTTATTGATGGGTAACAAAGGATTTAAATATTTTAGCACTAACTTTTATATCGTTTTAAGAAGAATCCCGTATAACGCTATATATTCTTAGCTTAGCTCAAGCTGTTATAAATGGCGAAATGCAAGTAGCGGGCAAAACTGTTATACATACTGCCGGGAAAACATACAGCTGAACGCGCTATGAATTACACTGATTAACTTTATTACCATAATAAATACAGAACGAATGAAAGTGGTATTGCAGCGTGTTTCGCAGGCATCGGTTAAGGTTGACGGGACAATTACAGGGGCTATTGAAAACGGGTTACTTGTTTTATTAGGCATTGAGGATAGCGATACGGATGAAGATATACAATGGCTGAGCAATAAAATAACAGGATTGCGGATCTTCAACGACGAAAACGGGGTAATGAATCTTTCCGTTAAAGACACAGAAGGCGATATACTGCTGGTGAGCCAGTTTACGCTGCATGCTTCCACCAAAAAAGGCAACAGACCCTCCTATATAAGAGCCAGTAAAAGTGAAATAGCCATTCCTGTGTATGAAAAAATGATCCGGCAATTAAGCGCCGATCTGGGGAAAAATATCCAAACCGGTATCTTTGGTGCAGATATGAAAGTATCGCTTTTAAATGATGGTCCGGTTACGATTGTAATAGATACTAAAAATAAAGAATAGCCGTTGTCGTATTTTTGGCAAAGGCTTTGCAACTTCAGGCGTATTATTGCATTCCGGATATTATTTGCAATTGATTACCATCTAAAAACAGTTGATACATTTATGCTACAAACTGCTGAAGACATCCGTCAGTTAAATGAAAGAATACAAACTGCGGCATCCTTTGTCGACCGCCTCGAAGCAGAGATATCTAAAGTAATTGTTGGCCAACATTATATGGTAAGCCGGCTACTGATTGGATTGCTCAGCAATGGGCATGTACTGCTGGAGGGCGTACCGGGGCTGGCAAAAACATTGTCTATCAAATCGCTGGCTCAGGCAGTAAATGCTAAGTTCAGCCGCATACAGTTTACCCCCGACCTGCTGCCCGCCGACGTGATAGGTACGATGATCTTTAACCAGCAAAAGCATGAATTTGTAGTACGCAGGGGGCCTATTTTCGCCAATTTTATATTGGCGGATGAAATAAACCGCGCCCCGGCCAAAGTACAAAGCGCGCTGCTGGAAGCCATGCAGGAACGTCAGATCACGATAGGCGAAACTACTTATAAGCTGGATGAGCCATTCCTGGTACTGGCAACACAAAACCCAATTGACCAGGAAGGCACTTACCCGTTGCCCGAGGCCCAGATAGACAGGTTTATGTTAAAAGTAATGATTGACTACCCGGGCAGGGAAGAGGAATTGCAGATAGTAAGACGAAATCTGCAGGGCGTAAAAACGCCTAAGGTAGAGCAGGTAGTAAGTACCATGGAAATATTACAGGCACGCGATCTGGTACGGCAGATTTACATGGACGAAAAGATTGAAAACTATATACTCGATATTGTATTTGCCACCCGCAATCCTTCGCAATTCAGGCTCGACAAACTTACCCATCTTATTGCATATGGAGGTTCTCCCCGTGCATCTATTAACCTTGCCCTTGCAGCTAAAGCGCATGCTTTTTTAAACAAAAGAGGATATGTAATACCTGAAGATGTAAGAAGTATTGCCAGGGATGTGATCCGCCATCGCATTGGTCTTACATATGAAGCAGAAGCGGAAAATATAAACGCGGAAAATGTAGTAGACGAAATACTGAGAGCGATTAACGTACCATAACGAAAATATTTGTGGTTTGTGGTCTGTTGTTTATTGTTAATACCCCAAGACTTTAAACTATAAACGATAAACCTCAAACTATAAACTATAAATCCCAAACTATAAACCTTATACCAGGATTTGAAAGCAAAAAAGAAAAACCACACCAGGAGCGGAGACGACGCTTTAAGTGTGGCGGACATATTAAAAAAGGTAAAAGAGCTGGAAATAAGGAGCAAGAAGCTTACGACCAATCTTTTTAGCGGCGAGTACCACACGGCATTCAAGGGAAAAGGCATGTCGTTTAAAGAAGTAAGGGAATACAGCGCCGGCGATGATATACGTTTTATTGACTGGAATGTATCTGCCCGTATGGGAGCTCCCTTCAGCAAACTGTTCGAAGAAGAACGGGAACTGACCATGATGCTGCTGGTAGACATCAGCGCAAGCTCGCTGTTCGGCACCGTGCACCAGCGTAAAAAAGATCTTATTACCGAAATATGTGCGGTACTGGCTTTTTCGGCAGTAAACAACAATGATAAAGTAGGAGTTATTTTTTTCAGCGATAAAATTGAATTTTTCATTCCTCCCAAAAAAGGAAAAGAGCATGTGCTGTATATAGTAAGGGAGCTGCTGACCGTACAACCCAAAAGCAAAGGAACCAACCTGAATGAAGCGGTTCGTTTTTTCAACAATGCCGTAAAACAAAAAAGCATTGTTTTTATTTTGAGTGATTTTATGGTTGAGCAGTACGACGACGCTTTGCGCATAGCGGGAAGCCGGCACGATGTAATTGGTATAAAAGTGTACGACAAAATGGACATGGATCTTCCAGAAATAGGGATGATGCAGATTGAAGACGCGGAAACAGGTAAAACGCGATGGATTGATACCAATGATAAGATGGTGCAATACAATTATCACAAACAGTTTGTTGACAATGAAGAGGCATGTAAGCTTTCTTTCCTGAAATCGGGCGCCGACCTGTTGTATATGCGTACTGATGAAGACTATGTAAAGATCCTTCAGAAATTTTTTATTAAACGAATGAAATCAGCCCGGTAATAACTACTCACGTATCAATGATCAACCGAAAGCACATACCGATTTTCTTATTATGGCTGGTGAGTTATGGTATATCCGGCAATGCTGCACAAGCCCAGGAAACACAGGTTTCGGTAAATGCAGACGTAGACCGCAGCCAGGTATTGCTGGGTGAACAAATCAGGCTGAAATTAGAAATCAATGCTTCCTCCGCACAAAGCGTAACACAATGGTTTAACGTACCGGACAGCTTTAATCACCTTGAGATCATTGAAAAAACCCCGGTTGATTCATCGCTGGAGGGTGGCATAAAAAAATATATACAGCAATTCACCATCACGGGCTTCGACTCCGGTGTATGGAATATTCCTCCTTTTCCTGTGGCAGTAGCCGGCAAAACTTACCATACGCAACCTGTAACAATTACGGTTGTTCCTGTTCAACTGCAAGACAGCACTTACCACGATATACGGGAAATTATAAATGTTCCGGAAGAAAAAACGCCCTGGTGGTATTGGGTCGCAGGCATCCTTTCACTGGCATTGATCGCCGTGTTGGTATGGCTTTGGATGAGATCCGGGAAAAAGCAACCTGTAGCAGCTGCCCCCACCATCGAAAAACGTTCAGCCTTACAGGAAGCGCTCGAAAAACTGCTGCAGCTACAGCAGGAAAATTTACCTGCAAAAGGAGAATGGAAAAAATATTATTCAGTCTTATCTGAAATTGTAAAAACATACAGCAGTAAAAGGTTTACACTTCCTGCCCTGCAGTATACTACCGATGAATTGCTCGTGAATCTGACTGCCGGAGCCTCAAGGGAAACACTCGGGAAACTGGCTGAAAGTTTACGCATAGCCGATGCCGTTAAGTTTGCAAAATATCAACCTGGAACAGAGCAGGCAACAAAAGATATCCATACGATTGAGGTGACTTTACAGGAACTGGATCGTTTAAAACATTAAACTTGCTGAAAGAATATTTTGACCATATTGAATTCGCATATCCACGGGTTTTGTTCCTGCTGCTCATTATTCCAGTGCTGGCAGGCTGGTATATCAGTTATGCCGACAGGATGAAAGCCACCATGAGGGTATCGTCTGTTAAAAGTTTCCGCAACACACATTCTTTAAAAAGCAAACTGCGTCATATTCCTTTTGTATGCCGGTTACTTGCCATTGCCTGTATCATTCTTGCATTAGCGCGCCCCCAGTCGCACAACGACGAAAGAAATGTGGAAGGAGAAGGCGTTGATATTGTATTATGCCTGGATGTAAGCGGCAGCATGCTGGCACAGGATTTTAAACCCAATCGCCTGACAGCTGCTAAAAGAGTGGCAGCAGATTTTGTGAAGGCGCGACCTGCCGACAGGATCGGGCTGGTAATTTTTGCGGGTGAAAGCTTTACACAATGCCCTGTTACCAGCGATCATACGGTAGTAGAAAATCAAATCGCGCAAATAGATGGAGGATTCCTGATAGATGGAACGGCTATTGGCTCGGGACTGGCCACCAGCGTTGACCGCTTAAAAAGCAGTGAGGCAAAAAGCAAGGTGGTGATCCTGCTTACAGATGGAGAAAACAACGGCGGGCTGATTGACCCTAAAACCGCGAAAGAAATAGCCAAATCACTGGGAGTAAAAGTGTATACTATTGGAATAGGATCAGAGGGCTATGCAACCACACCGGTATCGGGCCCGGGAGGACAGGTAATTATGCAGCAGGAAAAGGTGAACATCGATGAAACCCTGCTGAAAGAAATAGCAGCCGAAACCGGCGGCAAATATTTTCGTGCCAAAGATAACCAGGCGCTATCCGCCATATACCAGGAAATAGACCAGCTTGAAAAAACAAAGCTCACCATTACGATCAACAGGCGTTTTACCGAACGCTTTCACCCCCTGGCGCTAATAGCCGCAGGATTCATTTTCCTGGAGCTATTGCTCCGACTGACCCTGTTTAAGCAATTCCCTTAAACCGGCAATTCCTGCTGGTAATCATTTCCATTAAAGCTGTGATCACAAATTCATCTTCGGACCCGCCTGCAGAACCCACAATCGGCTGACACCATAGCCCCAAACCTACCTGCCGCAGGCACGGTTCAAGCTCGCTCATACCGGTACGGACGGGCCCTCCGGGCTTAAGTGGATACGCTGGCTAAATCTGCGCATCTGCGGCGAACAGCTTTCTGCCACCCGAATTTTCCGTAGGTTTGCGCTGAATTATGTCAGAACAAGCTCCGGTAAAAAGGGTTTTTGATTTCAGTTTGCTCAAAAGGGTTTTCAGTTATGCCGCCCCGTACAGGAATAAAATGATCATTTCTGTTGTATTGGCTGTTGTACTGGCAGTGGTCTCTCCTGTTCGTCCCTGGCTGATACAATTAACCGTTGACAAATACATACGGGGCGGTTGGGTAAATGCTGTAATTATCGTGACCTGCATCCAGATCGGACTGTTACTGGTTGAAACCGCCATGCGGTTCTATTTTTCTTTCTTAACCGCCTGGCTGGGACAAACCGTGGTAAAAGATCTGCGCACTGCCGTTTATAAAAAAATCGTACATCTCAATCTTTCACAATTCGATAAAACGCCCATCGGCACGCTTACAACACGCACCATCAACGATATTGAAGCCATCAATGATATTTTTTCGGAAGGACTGATCCCCATTATAGCAGACCTGTTAGCCATCATAGCTATACTGGGCGTAATGTTTGTTACCGACTGGAAGCTCACGCTTATCTGTATGACCATTCTTCCCGTATTGATAGTGGTAACAAGGTGGTTCAAAAACAGCGTGAATATTTCATTTCAACGGGTACGCAATGCAGTGGCCCAATTGAACGCTTTTGTGCAGGAACACATAACCGGTATGCCTATTGTACAGGCTTTTGCTGCCGAAGACAGGGAATTTGCCAAATTCAAAAAAATCAATAATGAACACCGCAACGCAAATATCAGGGCCATCTTTGCCTATTCTGTTTTTTTCCCTTTCGTGGAAATTATGCTGGCAGTTGCTATGGGGTTGATGATATGGTGGAGCGCGCAGGGCGCTGTGCAGGGGGAAGCAACCCTGGGAACCATGATCGCCTTCCTGCTGTACCTTAATCTTTTATTCAGACCGCTAAGGGTTATAGCAGACAAATTCAATGTATTACAGATGGGAGTGGTAGCAAGCGAAAGAATATTTAAAGTGCTCGATAACCCGGATTTTATTGTGAAAGAAGGAACCTACGCTCCCGCTGCCATCAAAGGGAAAGTTGATTTTAAAGATGTATGGTTTGCTTATGTAAAGGATCATTATGTATTAAAAGATATTTCATTCAGCATACGCCCGGGCGAAACGCTCGCTATTGTAGGACATACGGGCAGCGGTAAGACATCTATCATCAGCCTCATTAACCGCTTGTATCATATACAAAAAGGAAGCATTGAAATAGACGATGTAAATGTTGAGCAGTACAGGCTGGAAGCATTGAGAAGCCGGATCGGTATCGTATTGCAGGATGTATTTCTTTTTTCGGGCTCCATTATGGAAAATGTAACGCTCCGCAATAAAGACATCAGTAAAGAATCGGTAGTACACGCCGCCAAACTGATCGGCATGCACGATTTTATTATGCAGTTACCGGGTGGTTACGATTACAATGTAATGGAAAGAGGCGGCACCCTGTCGCTAGGGCAAAGGCAGCTCTTATCTTTCATCCGCGCTTTATTATACAATCCTGCTATTCTCATACTGGATGAAGCTACTTCGTCGGTAGATACGGAAAGTGAGCAGCTCATACAGCATGCTATTGATACACTCATAGAAGGCAGGACTTCCATTATCATTGCCCACAGGCTTTCCACTATCCGCAAGGCAGATACCATCATGGTACTGGATAAGGGGGAGATAAAAGAAATGGGAACACACAATGAATTGCTTGAAATGCAGGGCTTCTATTCGAAGTTGTATGAAATGCAATTCGCAAAGCCTTAGGAGAGTAATGTCTACAGGGTTCAGAACCTTTCCAAGGTTCTGAACCCTGCTTATCGAAAAGTCTTAAAAATAATTTACCTTCCATCTGATATTCTCATTTGCTTAATTAAAATGTATTGTTATGCCTATTGTAAAAGTTATTGAAGTAATTGCTTCTTCAGAAAAAGGAATTGATGATGCGATACAGCAAGCTGTCGCAGAAGCCTCAAAAACGATCAGGAATATTGACTCCGTTTATGTAAAAGATATAAAAGCTCATGTAAAAGACGGGAAAGTTGCTTCCTACGGATGTATATGCAAAATTTCCTTCCGGGTTGATTAAAAATTTTTCTTCATGCCTGGAAAACAAAGCAGGAAGAAACCCTTCACTCTCTTCCTGCTTTATACAAGCCGCTACCGCAAACTCACATCTCTTTCCTGTAAATGGGAAGGCGCCCCTTTCGAGACGCCTTTCAACCAGTGATATCTTTGTTTGAAGAATACTTAACCTGATCTGATGATACAACAAGTGGGCCTGTTATCATTTATTAATTCATCTTGCTTCCTTTGTTCGGCCTGGTAGAAGCGACCGCTTTCTTGGCAGAAGTATCTTCTGATTTATTTACCAGGTCTTTATAAGCAATGGTTACCTTGCTTGCTTCATCGGTATAGCTTACTTCGTCCAGCACTCCATCAATGAACCAGAAAGCTACTTTTACATTGTTACCATTTTTATCTTCTTTACCGGTCATGGTAAAGCTGTTTTTATTTTCAAGAGCATTTAAATCATTCCCTGTTAAATTCACTTTAGTTGCCTCAAAAGCAGTTCCTTCAGTAGATATAAAATAAACAGCATTGTCCTGTATACGTATTTTGGAAACACTATTCACTTCTGAGTCAATAAAGTAAGCCTTATTTACCGTATCATATTTCACCTGCTGGTGTTGCTGGGAAATAAAACTGTAATTGTTCTGGGCTTTTGAAGCGGCGGTTGAAGCGATGATCGCGATCAGTGTAAGGGTAAGTATTCTTTTCATAAAATGTTTTTACGTATATAAAACGGGGTATCCCCTTAAATATGATAAGTGTATACACTCATTTCGACAAACAGGAACAATTGTAAGATGAATATCATCCATCGAAGAAAAAGGAAGCCAATCCCTGCATAATATATTGTCTAATACAAAGCAACTACGGGAAAAGAGGTAAATTTAGGGGAGGAAATTCTCTGTTTACTAAATAAAACATGTAGTATGAGCAATCGCAGGATTTTTATAAAGAATACTTTAGGCAGCTTTGCGGCTGTTACCCTGTTTAACCGGGCATTTCCTATAACAGGATCATCCGGGCAAAAGCAAAACCTGGGCGTAGCGCTTGTAGGACTGGGCTATTACAGCACTGATCTGCTGGCTCCTGCCCTGCAGCTTACCAAATATTGCAGCCTGCAGGGTATTGTTACAGGCTCGTCAGAAAAGGCTAAAAAATGGCAGCAACAATATAATATACCCGAAAGGAATTCCTACCATTATGACAGGTTTAAAGATATTGCCAATAACCCCGATATAGACATAATATATATTGTACTACCTCCTTCTATGCATGCCGAATATGTTATAAAGGCTGCCGAAGCGGGAAAACATGTGTGGTGCGAGAAACCCATGGCAATGACAGTTGATGAATGTCAACGGATGATAGATGCCTGTAAAAAGAATAAAGTAAAACTAAGCATTGGCTACCGTATGCAGCATGAACCCAATACGCAGAAGATCATTCAGTTCCGGAAAGATAAACCCTATGGAAACATTACAAAGATCTCCGCTGCTGCAGGTTATTTCGACAGCCGTACCCATCACTGGAAGCAAATTAAAGCTTTGGGAGGAGGATCCATGTACGATATGGGCGTTTATCCATTGAACGCTACCCGCTATGTTACCGGAGAAGAACCTGTAGCAGTAACTGCCAAACAAAGTACTACACGCCCGGAAATTTATAAGGAAGTGGATGAAACCATGCAGTTTACGCTTGAATTTCCCGGAGGAGCCATTGCGGAATGTGAAACCAGCTTTGGTAAGAACATGAATGCGTTGCAGGTTACCTGTACCAAAGGATGGTATAAGCTGGAACCGTTCCAATCATACAGCGGGATCAAAGGCGCTACCAGCGACGGGAGAATGCTCAATGCTGTGATACCCAATCAGCAGGCAAAGCAAATGGACGATGATGCATTGTCCATTATACAAAACAAACCGGTATTAGTGCCTGGTGAAGAAGGCTTGAAAGACATCAGGGTGGTGGAAGCCATTTACCGGTCGGTGAAACAGGGTGGAAGAGTGGTGATATAAGCTCCTTTAGCATAAATCAATAAAATACAGGTTCAATTGAGCATTGTATTGCGGACTCTGCATATTTCTGATCCGACATTAGCATATATCAATTAGCAGAAGCAGAAAAATGGATGTAGGTTTGACTATTAACCAACCTACCATGCCTTACGAAAAATTATTGGTTTCAATCAACACCATTGCTCTTGTATCAACTGCTTCTATCTTTTTTTCATCCTGTATTGAAACTAAATCTGTATTCCACTATGCATATGCCCCCTTAACAGCCAACGCACCTTTTTTGAAGGAGAAGGATGAACTTCAGTTTACTACACATGTAATGACCGGTGAGAGAAACGATGACGCCGACAAGGGTGGCATTATTGGAGTGAACATAAAAGGCGCCTATGCTTTATCAAACCATATTGGTGTGATGGCATCTTATTCAGCTGCCAACGAAAAAGAAGTATACAATTTTAGTAACGGAGCCACAACGCTTAAACACAAAAGAAAATTCGCAGAAGCCGCAATAGGCTATTTTATAGCAGCTGACCAGAGAAAAAGACTGTACTTTGATATATATGCCGGTTATGGAACAGGCAGCAACAATATTTATTATGTTGGGTATAATAATTTTCACAGGAGTGATGTGGGCAGGTTCTTTATTCAATCGGGGATATCGCTTGTAAAAAACGAATTCAGGCTCACCGGTTTTTTGCGTACCTCTTTTCTTTCTTTCAAAAACATTGAAACGAACTATACTGAAGAGGAGCTAAGGCATTATGATGTACGTTTATATGGACTGGAGAAGGAAAAAATCACCTCCCTGGAGCCTACTTTTGCTTTGCAGTTCCCGGTATCTAAATTAAAATGGTTGCGCGGTCACGCGCAGGTAGGTGCGGCTATTTTGCTTAACGCTCCCGACTTGCATTACCGGGAGGTTTTAGGTGGCATTGGAATTACAATAGTACCACCTGTTGCTTCCAAAAAGAAGTGACCTTTACTGGATCGTCCCGGATTATCCAATTTTAAGTGCGGTTACTTTGGTCCTGAACTGGTTAAAAAATTTACTCCGCTCTTTTTCTCCTGTGCGGCTAATAAGTGCAGAGCGGGTAAGCAGGTTGTTGTACGCATGAAACGTTTTTGTTACAAACTTTTCATTATTGCAAATTAGATAACTCAGTATGTTGTATGTTATCATGGCTATCTTTTCATCATCCAGCTCCAGGAGAATAGTGTTGTTTCCCAAAATCAATTCATTCACATAAAAATCAATACGGCCCTGTTTGACTTCTGAACCGGGCATGTATTTTAATCCTTGTTCTGCCTGCAACTGGAGATGATCTATCATCTTCAAAAAAGAATCGGTTACGGCACTAAAGTCAGACTGCGTTTTAAAAATGCCCGCATCTCTGTAATAAGACAATTGATTGATTGTACTGTGTATGCTCTCCAGGTTCCATAATTCTACCGAGTGCATTTCATTGTGCATCTGTAATATCTTTTGCCCAAGGTCAAAACACTCTTCAAAATGATGGCATTCTATTGAAAACTGTTGATTGGCAAAAGATGATAAATTATTAATTGTTCTCGACCAGAAGAAAACCTTGAATGCAGCAATTTCAGGAAACAGGAAAAAATACCAGAACGGAACATCTTTACATAAATAGAAAATATCTCGTTTCTTAAACCTGCCAAAATAGTGAAACTGTTCCAGCATAGCCTTCATATACCCAGCAAAATCGGGGTAATCGTTATTCAACCCCGGCGCGTCAAAAAGCACACTATTATTTTTAAGCTTCAACAATTCGTCTGCCGACAAATGATATCGTTGACAGATAATTGTCAGTTCATACGATGAAAGAGGTGTTTCGCCTCTGATTCTCCTGTAAACGCTGTCTGCGCTCACATTCAGCAAATCGGCCAGCTCGTCTGCCAACGAAAGATGAACAGGAAGCTTTTTCCTGATACTACTAAATAATTCCTGCTGAAACGCATGTGGTTTACCCATGCAGGAAATTAATGAAAATATTCAAACCCGGCACCATATTCCCATTCATAAAATGCACGTTTTGTTTTACCTTCCTTTTACAAATCATGCTCATGTCTGGAAAAAGATTTCAGCCTTTTATAGCTCCGGAAACCAAAATGGCGGAGTTTACCTTAAAAGCAGTAGTAACAGGTTCCCTCTTCGGTATTATATTCGGCGCCGCTACCGTTTACCTTGCGTTGAAAGCCGGTTTAACTGTGTCCGCTTCCATTCCGATTGCAGTAATGGCAATTACACTGAGCCGTATCTTTTTGAAGACCACCATTCTCGAGAACAATATTATACAAACCACAGGGTCTGCGGGAGAGAGCATAGCGGCGGGAGTGGTATTTACACTGCCCGGCTTTTTGTTTTTAAGCGACAAAGCCAATGAAGATTATTTCAGCTATGTAACCATTCTTACACTCGCCATACTGGGTGGTATGCTGGGCACATTCATGATGATCCCGCTGCGCCGTCCGCTGATCGTAAAAGAACACGATACATTACCCTACCCTGAAGGAACAGCCTGCGCATCGGTACTGAAAGCCGGAGAAAAGGGCGGGGATGTAGCGAAAACCGCATTTATAGGACTGGGATTTGCACTGGTATATGCATTCCTGCAAAAAATATTTCACATCATTGCGGAGACACCCACGTTCATGACAAAGCAGGTGAACAAATACCTTCCGAGCGCCAAAGTAAGCGGAGAAATTACACCTGAATACCTGGGTGTAGGATATATCATTGGACCTAAAATTGGCGGGGTACTCGTAGCCGGTAGTGTGCTGGCTTCCTTTACCCTGGTACCCTTACTGGCAACACTTGTGCCTGCTGACGCCATTGCCAGCCAGTTGGCTAAGCTGGGCAGCCTCGCGGATATCACAAAACCAGGTGGCAGAGGCGGCTGGAACCCCGAAACACAAACTTTCAGCGATTACTCCACCGCTATTTACTGGGCTTATATACGGCAGATCGGCGCAGGGGCAGTTGCTGCAGGAGGATTTATTACTTTATTAAAGACCCTTCCTACCATCATCGCCTCTGTTAAAGGAAGCATCGGCTCACTGAATAATAACAAAGGCGGGGAAGACACCACGCTTCGAACCGAAAAAGACCTGAGCCTGAAAGTAGTGGGATTGGGAAGCCTGGGATTGATATTAATCGTATCCGTATTACCTTTTATTCCCGGTGAAAATTTTTTCAGCCGCCTGCTGGTAGGCATACTGATTGTAGTATTCGGCGCCTTGTTCGTTACTGTATCGTCTCGCATCGTGGGTTTGATCGGTTCTTCCAACAATCCCATTTCGGGTATGACGATTGCTACTATACTGGGCACCTGCCTGATATTTATTGCGGTAGGCTGGACGGGCAGCGCGTATGAGCCTATGGTACTGGTGGTGGGCGGTATGATATGTATAGCCGCCGCCAATGCGGGCGCTACTTCGCAGGATCTTAAAACGGGATATATTGTAGGCGCCACACCCAGATACCAGCAACTGGCTTTATTCATCGGCGTTATTGTGTCTTCGCTGGCTATCGGACTTACCATTAAAGTGCTCGACACTCCCACCCCTGAAATGGTGCAACAGGGCATTCATCATGCTATCGGGCAAACAACTTACGCCGCACCGCAGGCCACGCTAATGGCTACCCTCATTAAAGGAGTTTTATCTTTTAATCTCGATTGGCAGTATGTGCTGGTTGGCGTTTTTATTGCTGTTGTGGTAGAGCTTTGCGGCATCAAAGCACTGTCGTTTGCCATAGGATTATACCTGCCGCTTGCTACCACATTGCCTATTTTTATAGGCGGCGTGATAAGGGGTATTGTGGACTGGCAGCAAAAGCGGAAAGGACAACAGATCGCCCCTGAAGAGGAAGACCTGGGCAAAGGCAATTTGTTTGCAACCGGATTGGTGGCAGGTGGCGCTATTGCGGGAGTAATTGTAGCATTCCTCTCTGCCAACGATACCATTGCCAGGAGCTTACAAAAACTCGACCTGGAGCATGGCATCAGCAGTGTAATGGGCGGGTCATTGGGCTATGAAATACTCGGCGTGCTATTCTTTGCCATACTGGGAGGCATACTGTATAAAACAGCGCGATCCAAATAGCAACGGGAATGCAAGAAACAATTCGCCCATAATGATTTTTACGCCATTGCAACAGGCCGCCAATACATATTACTCAGTTTGATGTTTATCAATTGGCTAAAATTCAATTTGTTGATGTACAAATTCTGTCTCCCCTTTAATTACAAACCTTTTGCTTTTTTCTGTTACTTTTTTGCGGAAAAAAGTAACGCCCGCCTGAATGACTTCAGTCGGGCAGGCAAAAAGCCGCCGGGAAATTATTACCGCAATTTCCCGTCCCGCTTTTTGCGGGACTGATTAAGCTTGTGTACTACTGTGAACTCAGCAACAGAACCCTGATACATTTTCTCCCGAACCAGGGACATATACAAATCCAAAAACTGCAAAATGTGAATACAACTTGTCACAGCTCAATGATTGAGCTCCCCTAATTGATCACACGCAATAACCTTTTTGGTCAGCACCAATCCGTTTGTGACCACCTGACCTTTACCTCTCTTCATGCGCCGTAGGTAGCAGCCCTCTTTTGTTGTTATAGAGAGCATCTGGCAGGCAAAAATGCGTTCAGATATTTTTACATACGAAACTCCGGCCTTCATGCAATCAACTATTCATCCATACATGCAAACCCTTAGACAGAACAATGTGCATATCTTTTATGTATGAGATACGCAATATTCATCATTTACATCGTTAAAATAATACCAACTAAAAATATATCCTATGAGTAAAAGCAATACTAAAACCGAAATAGACCTGCCAATGACCCTCCTGATCTTTGCAGTAGGATTGCTGGCGATCATGTATGTGTTCATAAAAAATCAGCCGGGGTTCTAAAATCATGATCTTAATCTGCAAAAAGATAATACCAACCCAGGAAGAATGTAAGGAGGATGATAAAGATCATAGCCCACGCGCCCAGATATTCTGTACTCCCGGGCAAGGCATGGTTAACGGACGAAGTAGCAAATTTCTTCTTTAAAAACTGGAGAAAATCATAAAATCCATCGTAGGCGATACGCTTCTGCCCTTCACTTTTTGCCGGCTGCCGGGCTTCTACAAATATGGCTGTGCTGTTGTCTGACTCTTTTATAAGCTTTACCTTAATGGTTGTTATGGAAAAGGAACTCACCCACCCAAAAGAAAAGGAATTCTTTTTTGTTTTACTGTTTTGATTGGCCGGCACACCGTTGTCCTCGTTCAGTATTGTGCTTACAATTTGCCGAACAACTTCAAATTGCTGATCAACTTTAAGAACAGTTTTTATATCGTAGGTGCAAGGCTGTTCCATATCAATTAGCCTTTACACCTTACTATGCAATCATCCTGCCATTTTTAGGATGTTCTTATATATTTTCTATTTCCCTTTGTGCAATTAACTGTATTTTAAAAGATTGTAAGGCTGCAAATCATCAATAAATGAAACAAATAAGGCCCGTACGTCATATTTCCATGCTGGCCTGTAATTAATACTGCTCAAGCAAATATTTGATCACATCAGTTGTAGTAACAATGCCTTTCAGTTCATCTCCGTCCACCACCGGCAGCGAATGATATTCTGCTTCGCTGAAAATTTCAGCAACATCCTTAATGGTATCGTCACTTTGAACAGTGCGGGGTTTATTACTCATTACCTGGGGAATGGTCAGCAATTGCAATATGGCTTCATCTGCACCCTCCTGGTTGTCGAACAACGTACCGAATGTGAGCCTGTTGATATCAGTCCTGCTGATAATGCCGGTAATTTTTTTACCGTTTTTTACAGGCAGATGCCGGATATTCTTTGTCCGGAATATTTCTATAACTTTTTCCAGCTTTTCATCTTCAGAAATAGAGATCACATCTTTGGTCATGATGTCTGAAACCGGTTTACGCTTTTTCATTTTGTTTTACTTTTAATGCATCAAATTTATTCCCTTCAATTTCCAAAAGGATTGAGCAAGATCAACACGGCTAGAGACTTTTATCAGATATCCCTTTTTACAGTACTTTTCAATTATCTGCCAGTCCAAATTCCCCTGCCAGTAATTCAAACGACCTTCTGCGCGCAGATGCATCATCTGCCATAACGGTAATCATAATTTCATCCACATCAAACTCAGTTGCAAGTTGCATAAGCTGTTCTTTCACGTAATCGGGTGTACCGGAAATGATCCTGCCCCTATTATACTTGATACGTTCCAGTTCAGCAGAAGAAAATTGATATTTCCGGATGGTTTCGTAATCTCCAAACTGTTGAAAGTTTCCCCTTTCAAACTGCAGGTGCACGAAATCAATGAATTTTCGCATCTCTCCTGCCTTTTCCTCCGTTTCGGCACATAATACACCTATGGCCAGCAGCGCCTGCGGGGTTGACTGGTGTAATCCCGGCTTAAAATTGCGGCGATAGGTTTCCACGATTTCGGGCGTAGCAAAACCATTGATAAATTTTGCCACCGCCAATCCCATTCCAAAATTGGCAGCTATGATACTGCTGCCGCCACTGGAACTCAATATCCATTGCTGCGGAATTGTTTGCGCCTGTGGGGCCGCTATGATGGGTCCATGCTGCGTAGCGGCAGTATCGTTAAAAAAATGCTGCAGGTGCTCCAGTTGTTTCAGGTAGCTTTCTTCGTTAAAGGCATTAGACGGATTAAGTATGGCCGCAGTAATACGATCACCACCGGGAGCCCTTCCCATGCCCAGGTCAATACGCCCCGGGAACAAAGCTTCCAACATACGGAAGTTTTCAGCCACCTTAAAAACGCTGTGATTCGGCAACATGATCCCCCCGGATCCTATCCGTATCTGCCGCGTTTCATCCGCCAGCTTAACCATCAATACTTCAGGCGCGGTTCCGGCTATAAAAGTAGAATTATGATGCTCTGAAACCCAAAATCTTGTATATCCAAGCTTTTCTGCAAGCTTCACCGTATCAATTGTTTCCAGCAGCGCCTCTCTTGCCGTTTTATTATGATGCACGATGGATTGATCCAGGATACTCAATTTTATCTTTTCCATTGCCTGTCTTGTTTAATCTGCAAATTTACTGCTGTATACCCGGTTGCAGGAGAAGGTTTACCGGATGATAGGGGGTATATAGTCTAAACAGTTGTCTATCTGGCCACGGAGCTCACTGCCTGAAACACAGTCAGAGATCGTCGCTTTAAAGTGGTATCTTAAGTACAGTCATTGTCGTTTTCATTTCTCCCGCAGTTTGATAAATGGTTGTTCAATATACTTATACATTAAGATTGAACAGCCAATGGTTAATATCCAGTATAAAAGGAATTTAAGCCAATGATTAATATTCAGCAGCTTTAGAAATGGTTCAGAAATAATGGTAAGGCTTAAAAGATACATGGAATAGGAAATGCTGCTGCCGTAAGCGCCTGTTGAATAATTTGGTTAGGTATGCCTGTAATGAGCGAAGCGAAACCGCCAACAAAGCAGGGATTAGCAGTCGCCTTTTTCAGGATTTTTGGTGCAAACAATGTCGAAAACCCGTTCCAGTTTTCCGGTGAACAGACGTCAGTCTATTAAAGAATGCTTTTAAGTCGGTCATTGTTTTTCGTGTTATGCTGTCGTCTTACCCCCCTTGAAGAATTCATTCATATACTTAATTTGTTTTTCGCGGTCAGAAGAACCACAAGTATGATAAGCGAGAAAAGCGTTCCGGCAGGAATATACCAAAGTGTCAGTGCGGAAATGACCAGCCCAAACAAAAATGTCCAGCTTTGGTTGGTCCATAAGGCAAACAACTAGGTCAGCCAGAGCAAGCCAAAGACGATAAACAAAGGCCCCAGCTTAAAAACATCCATGTTCAGTTTGTAAAAAAGGTTCACCCAGGGCCCCGGTTGTTCTGATCCTATATATTTTCCTCTAAAAAGAACTACCAGTCCGTCAAGCAACATGTAACCGCCATTTAGAAGCGCAAGAATCGTTACCAGTACTTTCATGACGTTAAAGATATATTCTTTTGACAAGCAGCGAGCGCTCGGCCGGGATAGCAGAGAATGTGTTGTGCCATGTCGTGTCAAAACAGCTTAAGACCTACGGACAAGCTTAGTGAACCAAAATCTTCATTAACAATATTCCGGTTGATTAAAGATACAGTTATCAACACTCAACTGTGTATAAGTTGACGTTTTTTCATGATCCCGGTCATAGCTTTCTCCTTTCTTACAACGCTACTTTTATAACAGCTTACTACTATAAAAAGTAATCTACATTATCTTAAATATGGAAAACTATGTAATCAAAAGAAGGGGGGAATACGAGCCTCTTCAACCGTTTAAAATTGAAGATGCCATAAAAAAAGGCTTTGCAAGCGTCAATATTCATTATGACAGCGGTATATATCTCCGGGTGCTTGCATCATTAGAGGATAAAACAACCTGGGCAGTTGAAGAAATACAGGACCTTATTGAAAAAGAGCTATACAACAAGGGGTATTTTGAAGTGATGCGCTCGTTCATGCTGTACCGGCATACCCGGAAGCTCCAGCGTGAACATATTGACGGGCTCAATGATGACACCACTTTTGTAAATTCTAGCCAAACGATAGAGGAGTATATCAGCAAAACCGACTGGAGAATTAATGCCAATGCGAATACATCCTACTCCAATGCAGGGCTGGTAAACAACGTAGCCGGAAAGATCATTGCCAATTACTGGCTGGACAAAGTGTATAGCAGGGCAGAAGGATATGCTCACCGTAATGGCGATATTCATATTCACGACCTGGATTGCCTGACCGGGTACTGCGCGGGATGGAGCTTAAGAGTTTTACTAAACGATGGATTCAATGGTGTAAGAGGCCGGGTAGAAAGTCGCCCGCCTTCTCATTTCAGGGAAGCGCTCGGGCAAATGGCTAACTTCCTTGGTATTTTACAGAGCGAATGGGCGGGAGCACAGGCCTTTAGCTCGTTTGATACTTATCTTGCGCCCTATGTTTTCAAAGACCGGCTTTCTTTTGACGATGTGCTTAAAGCTATCCGCAGCTTTGTGTATAACCTGAATGTTCCTGCCAGGTGGGGCCAGTCTCCGTTTACCAATATTACCCTCGACTGGGTAGTACCCGAAGATCTGAAGCTTCAGATGCCGACCAAAAATAATGAGCATCTTTTTAAAGATCTGTCTGATGTGCGGCTTGAAAAAATGGCAAAGCAAAGAGGTGCTAATTCGCCGGAAGCGCTTACATACGCTCATTTCCAGGAAGAAATGAATCTTATCAACAAAGCGTACTATACGGTAATGACCGAGGGCGATGCCAACGGTCAGCCATTTACCTTTCCCATCCCCACCGTAAATATTACGGAAGATTTTGACTGGAACGGGGAAAATACCGATCTGCTCTTTGAAAATACAGCCAGGATAGGTTCTTCTTATTTTCAGAATTTCATAGGCAGCCAATATATAACAGATGAAAAGGGGAACCGTGTTGAAAATCCGAATGCTTATAAACCCAATGCGGTAAGGAGCATGTGCTGCAGGTTACAGCTTGACCTGCGCGAATTGCTGAAAAGAGGGAACGGGCTGTTTGGCAGCGCAGAGATGACGGGCAGCATCGGC
Organism: Chitinophagaceae bacterium; assembly: GCA_019638615.1. GTDB lineage: Bacteria > Bacteroidota > Bacteroidia > Chitinophagales > Chitinophagaceae > Agriterribacter. The sequence goes on from JAHBTL010000015.1 coordinate 133,980, forward strand.
GTGGTTACAATCAATACGGCAAGGCTTGGTTATTTATTCAAGGATGATAAAGCGGGACTTTACAAAAGATTAGACGCTCTTCTTGACATTGCAAAATCCACGCTGGAGAAAAAACGCAGGTTTATCCAGGAGATGTACGACCGGGGTTTGTATCCTTACACAAAAAGATATTTACCACATTTCAGGAACCACTTTTCTACAATAGGTGTAAACGGGATCAATGAAATGTTGCTCAATTTCAGCTATGGTAAAGAAGATATAACCAGCGAAAAAGGACCTTCGTTTGCAACCGAGATGCTACACTACATCAGGAAAAGGATACAGGAATTCCAGGAAGCAACCAGCAACCTGTATAACCTGGAAGCTACGCCCGCAGAAGGAACCACTTACCGGTTTGCCAAAGAGGATAAAAAAAGATACCCCGGTATTCTACAGGCCGGGGAAGGTGAAAATATCTATTACACCAACAGCTCACAGATTCCCGTAAATCATACAGACGATCCTTTTGAAGCATTGCTGTTACAGGATAATCTGCAATGCCTGTACACCGGCGGAACAGTACTTCACCTGTATATGCGGGAAAAGATCAGCTCCCCGGAAGCATGCCGCAACCTGGTTAAAAAAGTACTGACCCATTTTAAGCTGCCTTATATCACGGTTACCCCTGTTTTCAGCGTATGCCCGAAACACGGATATATCTCGGGAGAACACGAGTATTGTCCGAAATGCGATGATATTTTATTAGAAGAACTAACCCATAAAAATAATGCGTATGCAAACTAAAATTAAAACCGACGAAGTGCTGGAACAACACAATGAATTAAGGACAAAGTGCCTTGTTTACACCCGTGTAATGGGCTACCACAGACCGGTAGAAAGCTTTAATCTTGGTAAAAAAGGAGAACATAAGCAAAGGGTTCATTTCAGGGAACGTGCAAGATAAAAGGATCATCTACGATATTACTCCTTTTTCAATGCTGGACTACCCGGATATTACGTCCTGCATTCTTTGGTTTGCGGGATGTAATATGCGGTGTGACTATTGTTATAACCCCGATATTGTTTTCGGCAAAGGAAAAATAAGCGTTGCCGAAGCGCTTACATTCATCCTCTCAAGATCAAAGTTGCTGGACGGAGTGGTGTTAAGCGGCGGGGAATGTACGCTGCATAAGGAAATCATTCCGCTTGCGACAGCGATAAAAGAAATGGAGATGTTACTGAAAGTGGATACGAATGGTTCCCATCCCGAACGTATCCGGCAGCTCATAGCACAGCGATTGATTGATTATGTTTCACTCGACTTCAAGGCCATGCCCGACAGATTCGAAGCAATTACCAGGTCAAGCCTTTATAAGGAGTTTGAAAAAACATTCTTCCTGCTGCAACATTCAAAAATCCCTTTTGAGGTAAGAACAACTGTCCATTCCGCCCTGATCCCCGAAAATGATGTAATGCTTATGGCTGATCATTTGGTTGCTTTGGGCTATCGCGGAAAATATTATATCCAGAACTTCGTAGGCGATACAGAGACAGTGGGCGTTATACAGCAGGCACATAAAAAAGTAAGTACTCTCCGGTATTCAAATCCTTCCGTTGAAATAGTGATCAGAAGCTAAAATCAGGGAAGGATTAAAAATAAGCACTATTGCAATATTCAGCCAGGTATTGAAGGGATGGTATCCGCCGGATAAAACAACTGTATATGTCAGCTGTGCGTTTTTTAATTGAAGCCTTTAAAAAATTCTTGGTCAATTTCAAACACGGTCACGGGTTTAAGACCAAGGCGATATTTTTCAAATAATTCAACCAATCTGTCGCCATCAATTAATTCAATTGGTGTGACACCATCACGATTTGCTTCATTTTTTGCCTCTTTAGTAAATCGCCCGGTTGTTATTATAAGACCTTTTTCACCACGACCCTGCATAGCTCCTCTAAAGTCACGAACATGATGAGGAGAGACTGTTTCTTTATACCTCTTACACTGAAATACGATATTTAAACTTACTACGTCATTTAACTTTACTATTCCTTTGCCATCTATCCCTTGGTCGCCCGTTCCACCAGTAATTACAATTTCATTTATTCCGATTTCAGTCAGAAGTCTTTTACATAATTTCTCAAACCCTTTAGCAGAAAGATTTTGGATAATATTGATTAAACCAATTGAATGTTCTTCATCTTCGGTTGGAACATTCTCGAATTTGGGTTCTGTCTTTTGAGGTTTTGAAGATGATGTTTTCTTTACGCTGTCCTGAACCCCTTTAAAGAGTTTATAAACATCATCGTCATTTAGCTTTCTATCAAGTCCTTCATTCGTAAGCCTCCATATCCCCCGTTGAGCATTATCAATAAGTCCCGCTTTAAATAAGTAAAACCTTGCCCATTGAATTTGGTTCCTAACCCGGGATTGTCCATTTGAAGTTGTTTCTTCAAGCTCTGCTTCTGTAATTCCCAATTTTTCAATTACCTGTTCTATTATATCAGATGAGTCGCCTGCTCCACCATTTGCTTGCAGCGCAGTCAAAACAGGATTTATATATTTCAAAAATTCTGGACCTTTCATACTGGTTGTATCGTTTTCGAGCTACAGCTTATGGTGGGGTATTTATGCCTTCCACTTTTTAGCAAGACTGAATAAAGATATAAAAGTTCATTGTGAAATCTATAGCTCAACTATAACGCCCAGCCAGAGTTACAGATAATAGTCGACGAAGTTGAGGCGGTGTTGTGCCTGACATAATAAAAAATGAACATATTGGCATAGTTTTATCTGTGCCCAAGATTAAGTTCTTTCATTTCAAAATAACAATTTTCACAAACAACTTTTATGCCAGCGAATGCCATTGATCTGTCGTTCCATTCTCCTTCATTTTGTCTGACTGCTTCACATTCGTCACTGCTGAAATAGCCTGTTGTAAGTTTTATAAAATTTGACCTTTCACCGAACTGTTTGATAATCCACACCTTTTCTTTTACCTTTTCAAGAGTAGTGTCATTGTCCCATGACCATTTCCAGGTTTTTGAGCTCTCTGAAAGGCTGCCTATATCAAGATACCTGAAATTTAACTCCTGGCTACCTGTTGAGAAAGTTAAAAGCCCTGTCGATTGATTGTAAAACCAATTGTCATACCAATCAACGTCATATTTGTTTTGAAATTTTTCCTGCAAAACCTTTAGTTCTTCAAGGCAGGTTTCAGCAAATTTGTTGTAGTCTATAGTGTCCAAACTAAGAGTATTATATTGTCAAAAAAATTAAGACTAATGGTTAAGTACTTGTATTTCTTGCCTTTAGGCGGAACGGCTCCAAAACTTCGGAATGAAATCCATCTGCCCGGCACAAATACCGGTTAAATATATATAAGTTCATTGTTAATACTAAGTCCAATTTATAACGGCTGGACGTGCACTACAGATGATAGATAGGTAAAGTTGGCGGTGTGAACATTGTAAATAAAGCCACCAATTCGTTCTGAACTGACGGCTTTTTGCTTTACTGTTCATCCAGCCGGATAATGAGTAATTTGTTCATGGTAGTGACTATTACCCTGCGTTCGGGGGTAAAACCTAACCTGTCGAGCCAAAGGCCCGCTTAGCCTGAGCGGTTCGTAAATGTGCCTGCTTTAGCGTTGGATTGAGTTTATGCGTTTTTGTAATTCGGTTAGTCGGCTTATGAGTTCGTCAAAGTCTAACGGCTGTCCGTAAATCATACTACCTTTCATTTCTTCATAATCGGCTTCCCATTTTTTTATGATGGTGTCAGGTGGAATGAAGTTGATTTTACCAGGCGAATGATTGGCATAGTCAATACCTGAAATAGCTGCGAACTTACTGCGATGTCTTACGATTGTGTTGTAAAGTTCTGCATCGCGCAAAGCAATTTTGGCAAATTCAGTATGGCTTAGCTTTTCAATGTCATACAAGTGCCGGCTAAGGCGTTCAACCCGTATTTTATCCTGTGGTTTCTGAAATTCTTCGTGCAGCAAAAATACTTTTTCTAAAAATGTCCGTTCAGGATTTACAACAGGAATAGTAATCGGTCGGTCTATAAACGGATTGTCTTTGTAGATTTCAGAAACAAACGTGCCGAAAGTTCTTTGTGTAAAAGGTTCTTTCAATGAACGGCAGCCAACTTCCACCAAAATACCGGGTTTCAGGTAAGCGTCTGTTTCTGTTAATTTGTTGTAGTAAATCTCAATAATCAAAGGATCCTGGTCGTGATTTTCAACTTCACGATATTTTATTGTTACGTCTTTGAAACCTAATTCCGCAAACTTGTTTTTCAGCTCTTCGGTAAAAACTTCCGTGATGAACTGGAACGATTTTCTTCTTAGTTTTTGATATCCTGTTTGGATAATTCGCCTGTAAAGCCCAAAAACGATCTGTCCAACGCCAAATCAATATCTTCCGAAAAACGCTGTATTACATTCCATCCTTTGCTTAACGATGTGCCGCCTTTAAAAATCAAGGTGTTTGCAGATTTCATTGAAAAGATTGTTGCCAACGTATGCACTACCCACCAATCTTTTTCTGCGGCTGATGATGAAGGCAGACCGGCTTGCCGGCTTGTTTCTGCAAACAACCTGATTTTGGTTTCATCGGGCAACCGAAACCATTCCTGTAAATGTGTAAACTTATTCATGGGTCGCAATCATTTTTCTGATCCAAACAGGTGCTAATTGTAAATCGTGTTGCAAATGTTTGGGATTTTCGGTTTTCAAAACCTTTTTTATTTGCTTTATTTCTTCGTCTGCCACCTGATCTTTGCCGATTGTCCGCAATGCCTGAATTGCCAGCGTACTGATTTCGCCAACGAAAGCCAAATTTTTAGCGCTCGCTTTTTTAAAAGTAATAGCCTGTTTTCCAATTTTAATTTTCCGTGCCGAAGTATCGGAATAAAAAACAATGTTCAGCGGAACTTGTGTTGTCAATCCCAGTTTATACATTGCATAACTGCCTGTTGGCACAATGGTTGCCCTGTCTCTTTTGGCAATAGCAACAGCAATTTCTTCAATACCAGGCAACACCTTTCCAATATGATCGTCAATTACAGGACGAACATAAATACCAGTGGCAACCCGTTCCAGTTCGCCCGATTTTACCAAACGTTCCAATGCCTTACGCACAGCATCAGGGTTTCGGTTTTTCAGAATACTATCTGTAAAAAACAGTATTCCCCTACCCTTTCTTCTAACCCTTTCAAGTATTTGTGTTTCAGTGCTTTTTGGCATTGTTAAGTATATTTTTTTGTCACAAATTTAGTAATAATTTGTGACAGAGAAAGTGTTTTCAGGAATTGTTTTGCTTAGGCTTGATGAAAAGAGAAAGTCCGTTTGGTTGTTGTGGTTTGGCTCTGGCGGTTACGTTTGAGGTCTGGTTGGATTTTCAGGCTACGCACATCGGGTCGCCTGATCGTTGGAGGTTCGTAATTATTGAGTTTGAAGTTTCTTTGTTTTCCTTGCAGTTTTTGTCCGCCGGAGTTTTTTCTTGCGATTTTTCAAAAATTCACTAAATGCTTTGTTCTCTTTATCACTCAAAGGTTTGCTGATGAAAACAAAGCCTTTTTCGTCCATTTTTTTGAAGTTTATCATAGCCTGAATAATAGTCGGGTCACTTATTATACCCCAAAATGCGACCAACTAAATTGTCGTGATAGAGTAACGACAATTTGCAAATCGGGGAAAAGTTCGGAGAACTGTATCATCCGCCTTACGTTTTTCCCTGTAAAATTCCGCCCGTAGTAACTTTCCTGTTTTGGAAATGCACCTGTTAGGCGATTGCCTGCTTGTCTACCAAAGCACGGGTACTTCGTAAGAAGAAAAATGTTGGTCTTTTGATAAAATAGTCAAATTATTATTCATTGCCTGTGCAATGATCAATCGGTCAAATGGGTCTCTGTGAACGAACGGTAAGCCTGAAACAATGAGCGTGTCCTCAAAAGTGATGGGCAGAAGTTCAAATCCGTTGTCAATGAGTTGGTCATATATTTTGGAGTACGTTGTCTTAAGCTCCAACTTACCCAAACTTACCTTAACAGCTATCTCCCAAAGCCTGGCAATGCTCACAAAATTAACTGCGTCATGAGCTTCGATTGCCTGGCGTACTTTGTTAGATAAAGTTCTATTGCCATTGATGAACCAGATTAATGTATGGGTGTCAAGAAGGTTGCGCTGCATTATTAAGACATGTATTCTTTAAAATCATCTAAAGGCTCGTCGAAGTCAGCAGCCATTTTAAACATGCCTTTTCCGCTGCCGAAACGCGGTTTTTTGGTTTTATCGCTTCCTTTTGCCTTTTTTGACTTAAGGAAATCAATAAAATCCTCTACCTCCGATTTTAGATTGTCGGGGAGTGATGCCAGTTTGTTATATAAAAGAATATTGTCCACTTGTATTAAAGTATTCGTAGATACGAATTTAGTGAAATTTGCGTAATTATAAAACCCATTGGGGCGTATTTCAATTTTTCGCAGGCGGGTGGGTACCCCTAGAACCCGCTACCGGCCGGTGTCTCACCATAGCTGTTAACTGAAGCCCGGAGGGCTTGAATTTGAATAGCCCCCAACAAAGTTGGGGGACAAAAATGTCGAAGTTTTTGTTGAACCCCGTAGGGGTTCAATGTAAAACTGCAC
>JAHBTL010000016.1 GCA_019638615.1 Chitinophagaceae bacterium
GAACAACAAATTGAAGTTCACAACCGGTTGATAAACATCAAACTGGATAACATGTCATTGGCAAACCGCTATAGGATTGTATTAAGCTAAGGATATGCTGGTGCGGGAGAAGCAGTCCCAACCGAAGTTCAATCGTTGAGATTGCTTCGCCGCCGTGAAAAGAGGTTAATAATGTAAATTTGATTCGGCGGACTCGCAATGACCATAATTTTTTTCACTGCGATACCCACCCACATGTCGTATTGAATTAAAGGCATATTACGGCGGGTGAAGCAGTCCCAACCTAAGGTTTAATATATTAATACTAACGATAGTGAGTATAAGCAATCATTATTTTGCTCACTAAAAAACCGCGGCAACCTCCGGCATGTTTTACCTGTTCTTAATATACAGCGAACTAAAATGCATGTTACATTTGCGGGGATGTATTGCCAGGCTATTCTACCCTTTAAACCGGTTGACATGATCAGAAAAATGCTTTTCTTCTTTTTTTTAGTTTCACAGGTAAGTTTTCTGCTGGCCCAGCCTGCCCCCGCTCCATTGCCCGTGTCGAAAAACAGGTTTATTGTAATTGCCCACAGGGGGGATCATACCAAAGTGCCCGAAAACACGCTGGAGGCGTTTAAAAATGCCATCAAAGCAGGAGCGGATTATGTGGAGGTGGATCTGCGCACTACCAAAGACGGTTACCTGGTGGTGTATCACGATGCTACCGTAGATCGCATGACGGACGGAACAGGGAAACTGAAAGACTTAACGCTGGAAGAGGTTAAGCAACTGAAGGTAAGTGATAAAACAAAAAAGGATAAAAAAGTATACCGCATCCCGGAGTTTAAGGAGGTGTTGGATATATGCAGGGGCAGGATCAATATATACCTTGATTTCAAAGATGCCGGTGTAACGCAAACCTGGAAACAAATTGCGGATGCCGGTATGGAAAAGCAGGTAGTGGTATATGTTAGCTCTGTTCCTTTGTATAAAGCATGGCGAAAGGAAGCTCCCGCTGTGCCACTTATCACCAGTGTTATTGATGAAGTAAAAAATAAAGACGGTCTTGCTTTTTTCCTGAGCCAGGGCACTATAGAAGTATTAGACAATGTACGGGAAAAAGAGATGGTGGAAACAGCCGGTGATTATAAGGTGGCTGTTTGGCTGGATGTGGAAAGTGATGAAGAAGGGGACGCTGTATGGAAGCAGACGATGGAACTGGGTACCCAGGGTATTCAAACCGATCACCCCGGCGCGCTGGTAAAATATCTTAAAAAGAATAAGATCAGGGACGGGTTGCCGGTAGATCCTTCAAAGGAAGATCCATATGCTAAATACAGGAAAAAAACGTACAGGGAGTTTAAGAATATTAAATATGGCGATGCCCCCGATGGTGAAAATACTTTTGATGCCTACATACCCCAAAACCTGAAAGAGGGCGCTAAAGTAATCATATACATTCATGGTGGCGGCTGGAGCGGCGGCGACAAATCGGAGTTCCCCAGACAACTGATCGAAGAGTTGACCGGCAGGCGGGGGTATGTAGTAGCGTCTGTTAATTACCGGCTGGTTAAAAACGGCAATAACCGGTTTCCCGCACAGATTGAAGATGTAAAGAAAGTGCTGGAATTTATTACGAAGAATGCCAAAAAATACAGGTACAACGGTAACGAATATGCTTTAATGGGCGGAAGCGCCGGAGGACATTTGGCTATGTTGTATGCGTATGGGTATGATGAAAAAAAGCAGGTAAAAACCGTGGTTGATTTGTGGGGCCCGACAGATCTTACCGATAAATCCGTAAGACCGGACGGCAGCAACGCGGATAATACCGTTATTAACTTTTTAGGGGAAAAAGATCACAACGCGGCAATTACCAGGCAGGCCAGCCCGGCTTATTATCTAACTAAAGAAACAGGCGTGCCCACCATTCTTTTTCATGGCGCAGAGGATCCCCTGGTGCATGTAAGCCAGGCAGAGAACCTGTATAAAAAATTGCAGGAGCTGGAAATACCTGCTCAACTGGAAATTTATCCAAATGAAAAGCATGGCGTTGGACCGGCCTCGGTAATAGATGTATTTGCCAAAACGATAGCCTGGTTAGAAAAATATTATCCCCTTCAATAAACTAAAATCAAATCTCATGAAATATAAATTTTGGGCAGCTTGTACCTGTATATTATGCTTTATTGGATGTAGCGACAACCAGCAAAAGAATGACAGTGCCGCATCATCCGGATCCATTGAAAATATTATTGTAATTACTACGGACGGATTGCGCTGGCAGGATGTATATACAGGGATGGATTCTGCCATTGCCTCCAACGCATCGTATATGCAAAGCAGGAGAGACAGCGCTGAAATGTTTGAGCAGTACTGGTCGCCCGACCCGCCGGAAAGAAGGAAAAAGCTGATGCCGTTTTTCTGGAATACGATTGCGCAAAACGGCCAGTTGTATGGTAACCGCCTGTATGATAATAAAGTAAATTGTGCCAATCCTTATTGGTTTTCGTACCCCGGCTATAATGAAATATTAACAGGCTATCCTGACACAGCGGTTAATTCAAATGAATATATGCCTAATCCGCATGTTACCGTATTGGAATACATCAACAAACAACCAGCCTTTGCAGGTAAAGTGGCTGCGTTCGGCGCCTGGGAGGCGTTCGACAGGATATTAAACAAGGAACGTTGTGGTTTCCCGGTAGTAGCGGCGTTTGGCTTAACCGGCGGCGATAAGCCAACAGCTACCGAACAACTGCTGAACAATATGCTGCGCGATTCTTTTAAGCCATTCCATGATGGTGAATGCCTGGATGTATTTACGCATTATATGGCATTTGATTACCTGAAAGAAAGAAATCCCAGGGTATTATATATAGCGTACGGCGAAACAGATGAATGGGCGCACTCGGGCGAATACAGGCATTACCTGGATGCCGCGCACCAGTTCGACAAATGGGTGGGAGATATATGGGATCATATTCAAAGCGCACCTCAATACAAAAACAAGACGGCATTGTTCATTACTACAGATCATGGCAGGGGAAATACAGATAAGAACAAATGGACGGGACATGGCAGCGGCAGCGTTGAAGACTCTTATGAAATATGGATGGCTGTTATGGGACCGGGACTGCCTGCAAAAGGTGAAGTGAAAACTGCCATGCAGTTATACCAGAAACAATCCGCCCAAACGATCGCTTCATTGTTAGGGTTGGAATACAAAGCGGATCATCCCATCGCGGAAGCCGTAAAAGAAATTAAGCAGCCGTAACATAAAAATATAGGATGCAGAAAAAGATAATTTCATACCTGTTTTTCTTACTGATAGTTTCGTTTACACATTCATTCGCGCAATCGCCGTCAGTAAATCCTTACCCCGCCGGGCCTTATCCCGACAGGATATTTTTAAATATTACAGAAGACGCCTCCACCTCGATGGCAGCCAGTTGGAGAACCGGCGTTGAGGTAGTAGAGAATTTCCTGGAAATTATGCCCGCAACCGATACTCCTTCCAATATTAAAAACGCGATGAGCCATAAAGCTTTTACTGAGCCGTTTGAGCTGGATCACGTGCAAGCTAATTATCATTCGGTAAAAGTTAAAGACCTGCAGCCAAATACATTGTATATGTATCGAGTAGGAGCCGGCAATTACTGGAGCGAATGGTTTCATATTAAAACAGCCGGAAAGCCGGGTGAAAAGTTTTCGTTTATCTATATGGGAGATGTGCAGGTGGGCATGCGTACGCTTTGGCCCAGGGTAATACGCGAAGCATATAAAAGGGTTCCTGACGCGAGGCTGATCATGTATGCGGGTGATATAGTGAACAGGGGCTTTAATGATCACGAATGGGGGGAATTGTTTGATGGCGGCAGCTTTATTCACAGTACCATACCAGGTTTGCCTTCACCCGGCAACCATGAACATGCGGACAATGCGGAAGGCATAAATATAATTACACCCCTTTGGAGACAACAGTTTGCTTTGCCCGACAATGGGCCGGAAGGATTGGAAGAGACTTGTTATTATGCCGATGTGCAGGGCGTAAGGTTTATTTCATTGAATTCGCAGGCCATCTGGTTTGGTGGCGAAATGATGCGAAGGCAGATGGACTGGCTGCATAAGATATTGGGTAACAATCCTAATAAATGGACCTGTGTTACTTTTCATCATCCTGTATATTCTGTTAAATCCAATCGTGATAATAAAGATCTGCGCGAAAAGTTCCAGCCCATTTTCGACCAGTATAAGGTGGACCTGGTGTTGCAGGGGCATGACCATGCATACGGGCGCGGTATGAAAAACATTCCCATGCCCGATAAAAAGGGTTCTTCCGGTACCATGTATGTAGTTTCAATGGCGGGATCTAAAATGTACGACGAAAACAAACAGGACTGGATGGATAAATCGGCAGGTCACGTGCAGCTATACCAGGTAATAACGGTAGATGGCGACAGGCTTTCTTATAATTCCTATACTGCTTCGGGAAAGCTGTTCGACGCTTTTGACTTAATAAAGCAGAAAGGAAAGATCAATAAAATGGTAGAGCGCAGTAAATAATCATTTTGTGTACAACTACGATAAACAGGGTTTCCAACCTTTCAAAGGTTGGAAACTCTTTAATAAAAAAACCACTTGCCAAACCGCCTTAATTTCTTTTCTTTGCAAAATTTTACTATAACATGTCTGAAACCCCTCAACAAGACGCTGTCCTGGTACTGGAAGATGGAAATGTTTTTCATGGAAAAGCGTTTGGGAAAATAGGTACTACTACCGGCGAAATATGCTTCAATACCGGAATGACCGGCTACCAGGAAGTTTTTACCGACCCCAGCTACTATGGACAAATCGTGATCATGAATGCCGCGCATATCGGCAACTATGGCGTAAAGACTGCCGATGTGGAAAGCAATTCTGTAAAAATCAGGGGTTTGATAGCACGTAACCTGGAAGAACGTTACAGCAGGTTCCAGGCAGACAATTCTTTGCAGCAATACCTGGAGGCGCAAAATATTGTGGCAATTCATGGAGTTGATACAAGAGCGCTGGTTGCGCATATACGCACATCAGGCGCAATGAACTGCATCATTTCATCGGATATAAAGGACATTCATGCCCTTAAAGATAAATTGAAGGAAGTTCCTTCTATGGACGGGCTGGAGCTGGCGTCTGTAGTATCTACAAAAGAAGTATATGAAATGGGGAATCCGCATTCTCCTGTCCGCATAGCGGTATACGACTTTGGGGTAAAGAAAAATATACTGAACTGTCTCGTGGAAAGAGGCGCCCATGTGCGGGTATACCCTGCAAAAACGCCTTTGCGTGAAACGGAAGAATTTCAGCCGCACGGCTATTTTATTTCCAATGGACCCGGCGACCCGGCGCCCATGGATTACGCTATCAAAACGGTCAAAGAAATCCTTGCTAAAAATAAACCCATGTTTGGCATTTGTCTGGGGCACCAGTTGCTGGCCCTTGCCAACGATATCCCGACATTTAAAATGCACCACGGGCACAGGGGGTTGAACCATCCTGTAAAAAATATGATTACCGGCAGAAGCGAGATCACTACTCAAAATCACGGGTTTGGCGTTGACCCGGAAGCGGTAAAAAAATCAGATAAAGTGGAGATCACGCACGTGAACCTGAATGATGATTCTATAGAAGGAATAAGATTAAAGGGCAAACCTGCTTTCTCCGTACAATATCATCCTGAATCGACACCCGGGCCACACGACAGCCGTTACCTGTTTGACGAGTTTATCGGAATGATGAAGAAGTAGATGTTGGAGTTTATAGTTTGGGGTTTATGGTTTGTTGCAGGTTACAAGTTGCAGGTTTGGATTGTATGGTTCAAATAACCATAAACAATAAACTTAAAACAATAAACCAGGGGCTGACACCCCAAATAATACTATTATGAAGATTGCCATTATCAATGGACCTAATTTAAACCTGCTCGGCAAGCGTGAAACGGATATTTATGGCAACATGCCGTTTGAAAAATTCTTTTCGGAACTGCAGCAAAAGTATCCTGCCGTGTCACTGCATTATTATCAAAGTAATGTGGAGGGCGAGCTGATCAACGAGTTGCAAAGGGTGGGCTATGATTATGACGGCATTATACTCAATCCGGCAGGGTATACGCATACATCGGTGGCTATCGGCGATGCCATCGCGGCAATAAAGGCGCCGGTGGTAGAGGTACATATTTCGAATGTGCATGCCCGTGAGGACTTCCGCAAGCTGTCGCATGTATCCGGTAAAGCTGCGGGAAGTATTTTTGGTTTAGGTCTTAAAGGGTACGAGCTGGCTTTGCAGTATCTGATAAAAGGATAGTATCATTCACATTTCGAAGGATCATCCTTGATATAGTAACGTTTATAATATTCCGATCCGGGGTCCATGCATCCTTCCAGGTTCAGCAGCTCCACTTTCCGGAAATCTATTTCCTGCCCCTCGCTTTGCAGCGCAATGAAACCTGATTTTAAAGGCGTTCCGTCTATTTTAATGGCAGGGTCGTAACGGTTCGCAACGCCGCCGCCGATCTGTGGCTTGGAATACTGTAGTACTGTATCGCCGTTAATGATATGTGTGATCAGCGAGTCGCCCAGTACAATCGCTTCGGCTCTTACCCATTGCTCACCGTCGTATGTTTTTGAGGTAGACTCTATACAGTGCCTTGGATCTATCCTGCCTTCATATACCACATCGGTTCCGGGGGAGCACATATTGCCTGTAGGGCGCGGATTGCCGTCGCTCAGGCCTCCCAGGAACTGCATTTCCACCGAAATGGGCCAATCCTGTTCTTTGGGCATGGTGCGCGGATCCTGCGAATGAAGCATTACCCCGCTGTTTTTAATGGTATACCCGGGAGCGTCTTTGCGCCATTGTCCTGTAAAACGATACTCCACTACCAGGTGGTAATAAGAATAAGGCGTTTTGAAATATAAGTGTCCATACTGTTCATTAAACGCATCGTACTGGTCGTATCTCACCTTGACAATACTATCTTCTACACGGAAAGTATTTCCAAAATTTTCACCCGTTTCATGATGATGGATTTTTACGATCCAGTCGTTGATGTCTTTGCCGTTAAATAGTGATATCCATTCCTGCTTGTCAGGATCTTGTTTGCGGGCTTCTTTTTGCTGTGTGGTACAGGCGCATAGCAGAAAAAAAGGGAATATATAAGCAAGGAACACACATTTTTTCATCATGAAAATTTTAGTTGATTGATTGGGTTTTTCCCGGGCCATACAATGTCATGCCATTCCTGGCGCCTGTATGATGTCCGTTGTTTACGGTAAGTTCTCCATTTACAATGACGTATCTGAATCCCTGCGAATAGGCGTGCGGCTTCTCAAAGGTGGCAGCATCCTGCACATGTTCTGTATCAAAAACAACAATGTCTGCAAACATCCCTTCTTTTATTAATCCTCTTTGCTGCAATTGGAATTTTTGCGCCGGCAGCGATGTCATCCGGCGTATGGCTTCCTCCAGTGTAATGATCTTTTCCGTTCTTACATATTTTGCCAATACCCTGGCGTTGGTTCCGTATCCCCTGGGGTGGGGCATGCCCTGCCCGAACAAACGGATAGACGCGTCGCTGGCAAACATGTTGAAGGGATATTGCATAATGTACTGCACATCCTCTTCTCCCATGCCGTGAAAAACCGCTCCTGCCCCGCCGTTCAGCATAATTTCTATGACGGTTTCCGCTTCGTCTTTTGCTTTATGCTTCCTGCCTTTCATCAGGTTAATGGCTTCAATGCTTTTACCATTGTAGGTACTGTCGGGCTTGTAACTGGCAACGACCGCGTATCCGAAATGTTTTAATTTTCTTTTTTTCAAACGGGCAAGCATATAGCCTATAGCCTGCTGTTTTTGTTTAGGGCGTTGCAGCCGCGCCACTATCGAATCCTGCCCGTCTGCCAGCAGTTCGTCCGGGAGCAAGGTACTGATGGAAGTGCTGCTTGCTGTATAGGGATACTGGTCGATGGTAACGTCTATACCTTCGTCGCGTGCGGCTTTTACCATTGCCACGGTTTCCTTGCTGCGCCCCCAGTTTTGCTGGCCGCTCAGCTTAAAGTGGGATATCTGAACAGGGATATTCGCTTCTTTACCGATCAAAAGTGCTTCCCGGATGGAAGCGGCTACCGAATCGCCCTCATCGCGCATGTGCGTGGCATATACACCGTTGTATTTGGACGCTGCTTTTGCAAGCACGATGATTTCAGGCGTTTTGGAATAGGTACCGGGTATGTAAATCAGCCCGGTCGACAACCCCACAGCTCCGTCCTGCATCGCTTCTTCTACCAGTTGTTCCATTTGCTGCATCTCTGCCGGCGTGGCATCGCGGATGGTCCTGCCCATCACTGTTTTACGTACATCATTGTGACCTATCAGGCTCGCTACGTTTACGGATAGCCGTAATGAATCAATAAACCTGAAGTATTTTGCAATGTTAACATTCGACGCGCCACAATTGCCGGCTACAACAGTGGTAACACCATCGTATATAAAACTCTGTGCCATAGGATCCCCGGCTTCATCGCCTTCTATATGGGTATGTACATCAATAAAACCGGGAGCAATGACCAACCCGGTGGCATCAATGATCTGCCTGGCAGAAAATTGCAGGTTTTTCCCTGTCCGGGTTATTTTTCCGTTGCTGACGGCTACATCACCGTAATACCAGTGATTGCCTGTTCCGTCTATGATCTTTCCATTGCGGATAAGAATATCGCATGCCGGCAACTGGGCATGGGAGCACAGAGGAAAAAGTACAAGCCAGGAAAGAAACCTTTTCATAATTCCTCCAGAAACTTTTATTTTAAAAGGTACCTTATTTTCATATTGCTGCCTGAAAATAGTTGATTTACCGATATTCAACAGGTCAATTTTTTAATTTTTCCCATGTTCCCCACATTTCAATTTTTCCCCTATTTTCCAGGTTCTCTTCCCTTACATTTGCATAAAGCGGTATTGAGGTATGGATAATTTTATTGTATCAGCGCGTAAGTATCGTCCCCAGACATTTAATACAGTGGTAGGGCAGGCGCATATTACTACTACACTGAAAAATGCCATTAAAAACAAGCAACTGGCGCATGCTTTTTTATTTTGCGGGCCGCGCGGTGTAGGCAAAACAACCTGCGCCAGGATACTTGCTAAAACCATTAATTGCGAAAACCAGCAGCCGGACGGCGAGGCGTGCAATGAATGTAACTCCTGCAAAACATTTAACGAAGGGACTTCACTGAATATTCACGAGCTGGATGCTGCCAGCAATAACTCGGTAGATGATATACGTACCCTGACGGAGCAGGTACGATTTGCACCACAGGCCGGTAAATACAAAGTGTATATCATTGATGAGGTGCACATGCTCACTTCCTCGGCATTCAATGCTTTTCTTAAAACGCTGGAAGAACCGCCGCCCTATGCCATTTTTATACTGGCTACCACCGAAAAGCATAAAATATTGCCCACTATATTATCCCGCTGCCAGATATTCGACTTTAAACGCATTACCCCTAACGATACGGTGGAGCATTTGCAGGAAATATGCGATAAGGAAGGGGTACAATCCAATAAGGCGGCATTGCAGGTAATTGCCCAAAAAAGCGAGGGTTGCATGCGCGATGCATTAAGCATACTGGATAAAATAGTAAGCTTTACCAATGGTGAGCTCAGCTATCAGAATACGCTTGAGCACCTGAATATCCTGGATGCCGATTATTATTTTAAAATGACGGATGCCATGATGGAACAGGATCTTGGCGCTGCCATGCTTTTGTACGACGATATCAACCGGAAGGGATTTGAAGGGGATCTTGTATTAAATGGTTTTGCGGAATTTATACGGAATTTACTGGTATGTAAGGACGAAAAAATAGCCGGGCTGCTGGAAGTAGTGGAAAGCTTTAAAGATCGGTACATTGCTACCGCCAAAAAATTATCTCCTGCCTGGATAATCAGTGCATTGAATATTTTAAATGAGGCTGAAATCAATTATAAAGCCGCGCGCAACAAAAAGCTGCATGTTGAGCTTACGCTTATTAAGCTTACCTATCTCAGCCAGGCGGTAGAATTGGTAAATGAATCGGGCATTTCAAAAAAAAAATTAACTGAGTCAGCGCGCCCGGTAGCATTTAAGAGCATTCGCCCGGTAGAGCTGAAAGAAGTTGCTGCCGGCGGGAACAAAACAGCCGGGCAGGCTCCGCAGGAAACAGCCGAAGCCCGGCTCAGTATAGAAACAAGTGTATATCCTGTAACCAGCGCGCCTGTGAACGGCGGTTCGCCTGTTGCAGCACCTGTTAAAACGGAACAGGCTTATCAAGCTGCTACCGCTCCTGCTCCCACACTTGGCGCCCTGCTTAAAATCAGGAAACAGGTAGCCGAACAAAAGGCACAATCGAATGATGTGATTAAACCCCTGACACAGGAAGCGCTCCGGGCTGCCTGGGAGGGGTATATAGAAAAGCTTACCGAGCAAAAAAATCATTCTACCGTAACCAATTTTCGCCTGGCTAAGCTGCGTATCGCAGACAATAAAAGTTTTGAAATAATAGTAGAAAGCAATATTCAGCAAAAATTTGTAGAGCAGGAAAGAGCCGCGCTGATAGAGCATATGCAAGGTTTTTTTAATAATAAAACCCTGGCATATACCATTATGGTGGAAGAAGCATTGCAGGAAACAACCGTGCAGGAGCGCCCGCTGAACAGCCGTGAGCAGTATTTTAAAATGATTGAACAATATCCGCTCATAAAAGAACTCAAGGAAAGACTGAAGCTGGAGCTTGATTATTGACGGAGATACACGGAATAGGCTTTCATTTGCAGTTTTTGCCTTAATTTCGACCTTCCAAATTACATCTTAAACTTAAATTTTATATATAATATGGCTGAGGTTATCAGAATGCCAAAGATGAGTGATACAATGATAGAAGGGGTGATTGTAGAGTGGCATAAAAAAGTAGGCGATAAGATAAAACCCGGCGATCTGTTGGCTGAGGTGGGTACCGATAAAGCTACCATGGAAATGGATAGTTATAATGAAGGGACTATTTTATATATAGGTGTGGAAAAGGGACAAAGCGTTAAAGTAGATGAGGTGATCGCTGTGGTGGGTAATGAAGGAGAAGATTATAAAGCTGCTTTAAGTGGAGCAGGCGGCGCTGCGGCGGTTGCAGAAACGCCTAAGGCAGAAGCGAAACCGGAAGCTCCTGCTGCAGCTTCTGTTACGCCTGAGCAGTTAGGCGTAACCGTTATACGCATGCCGTTGCTCAGCGATACCATGACGGAAGGCAAGATCGTACAATGGAATAAAAAAGTGGGAGACAAAGTAAAAAGCGACGATAACCTGGCAGATGTTGAAACCGATAAAGCGACTATGGAAGTAGTGGGATATGCGGACGGTACATTGTTGTATACAGGTGTCGCTGAAGGAGAAGCCGCCAAAGTGAATGATGTAATTGCTATTATTGGAAAAGAAGGAACTGATATCGGCGGACTGGTAGAATCGCTGAAGAACCCGCAGGGCGGCAGCGGAGCAGCAAAAGCTGCCGAAGCCAAAGCCGCGGCTGCCGCCCCGCAAGCCGTTGCGGAAACAGGAACGACTGCCGGCAGCAGTGACAATGGAAGGATCAAAGCTTCACCGCTGGCTAAGAAAATTGCAAAAGATAAAGGGGTGGACCTGAAGCTGGTACAGGGTACAGGCGATGGCGGCAGGATCGTTAAAAAAGATATAGATAACTATACGCCCGCTGCAGTGGCTAAGGGCGGCGATGCGGCAAAGGCCGTTCCTTCCGTGGCAGCATTTAAGCCTGCTTCCGATGCGGAAGGATATACTGATATCAGTTTAAGCCAGATGCGTAAGGCGATTGCACGCCGTTTGAGTGAAAGCAAATTCTCCGCGCCGCATTTCTATCTTACCATGGAAATTACCATGGACAATGCGATGGCAGCCCGTGCACAAATGAACGAGCTGAGCCCCGTAAAGATCAGCTTTAATGACATGGTGGTGAAAGCGGCTGCTCTGGCGCTGCGTAAGCACCCGGCAGTGAACAGCAGTTGGATGAACGATACCATCCGCCAGTGGCATCACGTGCATATTGGCATTGCAGTGGCAATAGAAGATGGTTTGATTGTTCCTGTGGTGCGCTTCGCGGATCAAAAATCACTGAGCCAGATAGCGGCAGAAAGCAAGGAGTTAAGCGGTAAGGCGCGTAATAAGAAGCTGCAGCCTAACGAGTTTTCCGGAAATACATTTACGATCTCTAACCTGGGTATGATGGATATTGATGAATTTACTGCCATCATCAACCCGCCGGACAGCGCCATTATGGCGGTAGGACGTATTAAAGAAACGGTGATTAAGAAAGGCGACGGCTTTGCCGTAAGCAATGTAATGAAGATTACTTTAAGCTGCGATCACAGAAGCGTGGACGGAGCCGTTGGCGCCGCGTTCCTGCAAACATTTAAAAAATACCTGGAGAACCCGGTGACAATGCTGGTATAATCAGCACATTCGAAAATTTGAAAATCTGAAAATGAAAAAAACAATTTTATTGCTGCTGGCAGTATGTTTTGTAAGCGCTGCTGTATTTGCGCAAAAAGCGGTATCTATCTTTAACGGCAAAGACCTTACCGGCTGGACCATCAACGGTACGGAAAAATGGTATGTTGAAAAAGGAGAAATGATTTGTGAAAGTGGCCCCGATAAAGCATATGGTTATCTCTCCACCAATAAAAATTATAAGAACTTTGATCTTACCCTCCAGTTCAAACAGGACGCGGAAGGAAACAGCGGTGTATTTTTCCGTTCAACCATTGACGGTGTTAAGATCAGTGGCTGGCAGGCGGAAGTGGCGCCTCCCGGTCATAATACAGGTGGGATTTATGAATCATATGGACGTGGCTGGTTGATACAACCTGAAGCTGAAAAAGATAAATACCTGAAATATGGCGAATGGAATACCTATCGCTTACGTGTGGTAGGCGATGAGGTAACGACCTGGTTAAACGGCCATGAAATGATTACCATTAAAGATGAAAAGATAGGTAAGGGCGAAGGCTTTATTGCATTGCAGATCCACGATGGCGGTGGTATTAAAGTAAGGTGGAAGAATATTAAAATTAAGGAGTTGTAGAGGCGGGGGGGGATGAGGTTTGAGGTTTTGGGTTTATAGTTTGTGGTTTTTCAACTATAAACAAAAAACTATAAACAATAAATCATTCAAATCAGCAATCAACAAATCAAAAATCAGAAATTTCACTTGTAACCTTCATGCCTTCATTCCCATTACAATTCCCGTAACTTTTTGTATGGTATAGTCTATTTCCGCTTCTGTAGTAAATCTTCCCAAACCGAAACGGATAGCGTTTTTTGCCACACCATCTTCAACGCCCATTGCTTTCAATACATGCGATGGCGCAGGGTTGGCTGAGGTGCAGGCAGAGCCTGAAGAAACTGCTATGGTTTTGCTGATTTCCGTAAGCAGGTTATTGCCTTTTATTTTTGAGAATGAAAGGTTGCTGACATGGGGCAATCGGTGAGCAGGTGTGCCATTTACCGATACGCCGTCTATGGAAAGCAATGCGTTTTCAAGTTTGTCGCGCAATTCTTTCAGATGCAACGATTCATGCGGCATATACGTGGCGCAAAGGGCGCAGGCTTTTCCCAGGGCTACAATGCCCGGCACATTCAGGGTACCGCTGCGCATTCCCTTTTCATGGCCACCTCCATCTATTTGAGCCGTTAGCCGCACTCTCGGATTTTTTCTCCGGATATACAGGGCGCCCACGCCTTTCGGTCCGTACATTTTATGGGCTGATAAGCACAACATGCCGATGCCGCACTGGTTTACATCAACCGGTATTTTACCAACCGCCTGTGTGGCGTCCGTAAAAAAAACAATCCCTTTTTGCTTTGTGATAGCCGCTATTTCAGCAACCGGTTGTACCACCCCTGTTTCGTTGTTGGCGTACATAACGGCAATGAGCACCGTATTTTGTTGTATGGCAGATTCCAGGTCCTTGATATTGATCAGGCCCTCCCTGTTTACAGGAAGGTAAGTAACCGAAGCGCCCGATTTTTCCAAATGACCGCAGGTGTCAAGCACGGCTTTGTGTTCGGTAGCGCAGGTGATGATGTGCTGATCGCCCCCTCCATGTATCTCATATGTTCCTTTTATGGCAAGATTGATGGCTTCGGTAGCGCCTGAAGTAAAAATGATCTCGTCAGCTTCTGCATGCAGCAGCGTTGCTACCTGTTCCCTGGCTTGCTGAACCGCTTCTTCAGCAGCCCATCCAAATGCATGATTGCGGCTGGCTGCATTACCAAAATGATTAGTAAAATAGGGCAACATCGCCCTTAGTACTTCCGGGTCAACGGGCGTTGTTGCATTGTTGTCTAAATAAATAGGAACCATAAAAATAATGGATAACATGCTTACAATAAATGCAATAAAAAATCGTTTCTATTGATTTTGTCAATGGCAGTTTTGCCGGATCCAATACATGAAACAAACAACCTTTTTATTGCTTACTGCCGGCTGCACATTTTATCCTGCAGCCTCAAAGATAGTGTCGCAGTTGCTGAATGCCTGTTATTTTATCCCATGTATATGTAAATGATACCTCTGTAATTTGATTTTTTCGATATATCGTAAAGATTAAAGCCCATTAAATTCACATTAATCTTTATAAGACCTCTTTCCAGGGGTCTTTTATTTTTACACACCATTCAGCTAAATTTTCCACATTCTTTACCGCTATCTTTTTGTACCGCCATAAAAAGCTGTAAGTTTGCATGACCTCAGAGCATATATCTTACAATTTTTACAGGTCGTTTTTATTATTTGTGCTGTACGGTCAGTGTAGTATACATACTATTTTTTTATAAGTTAAATTATATAAATTAATTCAATTCAGTCATGGCCAAGTACATTTTTGTTACCGGTGGCGTAACATCTTCATTGGGTAAAGGAATTATTTCAGCCTCGCTGGCAAAGTTGTTACAGGCTCGTGGCTTAAAGGTAACCATTCAAAAGTTTGATCCTTACATTAATGTGGATCCCGGTACCCTTAACCCCTACGAACATGGGGAGTGTTATGTTACTGAAGACGGCGCGGAAACCGATCTTGATTTAGGGCATTATGAACGCTTCCTGAATATTTTTACCTCGCAGGCAAATAATGTAACCACCGGCCGCATTTACCAGACTGTTATTAACAAAGAAAGAGAGGGCGCTTACCTGGGCAAAACGGTACAGGTCATTCCTCATATAACCGACGAGATCAAGCGCAGGATGCTGTTGCTGGGCAAGACGGGATATGATATTGTGATTACCGAGCTGGGAGGCACCGTGGGTGATATTGAAAGCCTGCCTTTTATTGAAGCTGTCCGCCAGCTTCAATGGGAATTGCCGGATGAAGATTGTTTGGTTGTACATCTTACTCTGGTACCTTACCTGAAAGCGGCAAAAGAATTAAAAACCAAGCCAACACAGCACAGTGTGAAGCTGTTGAGCCAGGAAGGCGTAAACCCTGATATTATCGTATGCAGAACGGAACGTCCTTTAACGCCGGAATTGCGCAGGAAAATAGCATTGTTCTGTAATGTAAAACCCGACGCTGTAATTGAAGCAGCAGATGCCCCTACTATTTACGAGGTGCCGCTGATCATGATGCGTGAAAAGCTTGACCAGATATGCCTGAAAAAGCTCGGCATCACCCAGTACAATGAACCGGAGCTGGGTAAATGGAAAGAATTTCTGGATAAGTTAAAGTATCCCAAAAACAAAGTGAACATAGGCTTGATTGGCAAATACATTGAGCTGCAGGATGCCTATAAATCAATATTGGAAGCCTTCATTCATGCAGGGGCTATTAATGAGTGCAGCGTGAATGTTGTAAATATTCACAGCGAATTCATCAGCGAAGAAAATGTGACGGAAAAGCTCAGCAACCTGGATGGCTTGCTCGTAGCGCCGGGATTTGGGTTAAGAGGTATAGAAGGAAAGATACTTGCTGTAAAATATGCAAGAGAGAACGGGCTGCCGTTTTTCGGCATTTGCCTGGGAATGCAGATGGCGGTGATTGAGTTTGCCCGGAATGTACTCGGTCTTAAAGATGCACACTCCACCGAAATGGATGCCAATACGCACAACGCGGTCATTGATTTAATGGAAGAGCAAAAAAAGGTAACAACCAAAGGGGGCACCATGCGTTTAGGCGCATATCCCTGTGCTTTAAAAGAAGGGAGCCTGGCTCAAACAGTATATGGCAGCACTGAGATCAGCGAAAGGCATCGCCATCGTTGGGAATTTAATAACGTCTATTTACAGGCTTTTGAAGAAAACGGTATGGTGGCGAGTGGCAGAAATCCTGAGAGCGGATTGGTGGAAATCGTTGAAATTCCCGGGCATTCCTATTTTATAGGAGTGCAATATCATCCTGAATTAAAAAGTACGGTAGAAAATCCTCATCCTTTATTTGTAAGCTTTATTAAAGCGGCTAAAGATTTTGCCGAGGCAAAAAACGCAAGAAAAAAGCCGTTGCTCCAGGGAGAAATGCTGTAATTGCAACCCGGTTGGTTTCACACATAAACTATTTGGGAGATATCCCCAAAGTTGTTGCAAAGGCATTACCTTTGCCCACTCAAATTTTAAGGTAAACTATGCAGTTTGATAAAAATGCGGTAATTGGATTCGTTTTGCTGGGTCTGATGTTCATTGGATTTTTTTATTTTACCCGCCAGGGACAATTAGAGGTAGAAAAAGACAGGAAACGGGCACAGGATTCCATTGCGGCGCTTCAACCCAAAGTAGACAGCAACCTGGTAAAACAGGACGCTCTTAAACAGGAAAGTCAGGAACGGGTTGCTGCTGCGGGGCAATTTCCGGCAGAAGGCACAGAAAAAACCACAATAGTTGAGAGCGATGTTTTAAGGATCACTTTCTCTAATAAAGGCGGTCAGCCCAAACTGGTTGAATTAAAGAAATTTAAATCGGTGGATAGCCAGGCGGTAAAACTGGTACAGGGAAATTTTGATAAAATTACCTATGCTGTTAACACCAGTTCCCAGAGAGCAATCCAGGTGAGCGACCTGTATTTTGAAGGAGGCGACATTGAGAAAGGCGCCGATGGCAATCAAACGGTTGTTTATCAATTGAAAGATTCAACCGGGCAATCCATTGTACACCGCTTTACAATGAAGCAGGACCAGTACATGATTGACTGGGATGTGGAAATAGATGGGGTGAGCAGCCTGTTGACCCAGAACAGCATGAACCTGATATGGCAAAACGAGGTGCGGCAGCATGAAAAGGATATTGTGACCGAAAAAAGAGAAACACAGATTGGCTTCTGGATAAAAGACGACTACGACTATTTTACGCTTGGCAGATCGTACGACCAGCAGTTTGAAAGCCCGGTAAAATGGTTGAGCCTGAAACAAAAGTTCTTTAATACCACGCTTATTGCAGACAACAGCTTTAATTCAGGCAATATCACCTGTACTGAAACGCATGACTCTACAGGCCTGATTACAGCAGCCACCAGCAATCTTAAAATCAACCTGCCTGCAGAAAATAAAGCAGTGATCCCCTTCCGGATATACTATGGCCCCAACGATTATAAAATTTTGAAGGATTACGATATGGGCCTGCAGAATGTGATCAATTTGGGGCAGGGCATATATGCATTTGTTAAATACATCAACAAATGGCTGGTGATGCCGGTGTTTGATTTCTTTACAAAATTTGTAAGCAGCTATGGCATTGTTATCGCGTTGCTTACTATATTCATTCGCCTGCTTACTTCGCCATTGGTATATACCAGTTACCTGAGCGGGGCTAAAATGAAGGCATTGCGCCCGGAGCTGGATCAGCTGAAGGCTAAACTGAAAGACGATCAGCAGGCCTATGCCATGGAGCAGATGAAAGTGTTCCGCAGCGCGGGGGTAAACCCCCTGGGGGGTTGTATACCCGCCCTGCTGCAAATTCCTATATTCTTCTCGCTGTACAGCTTTTTTAATGCTGCTATTGAGCTGAGGGGACAAAACTTCTTATGGGCCGACGATCTCTCCTCCTACGATTCCATTCTTACTTTCGGTTTTAACATCCCGTTTTATGGAAACCACATCAGCCTGTTTACCTTGCTGGCAACCGTTACCAGTTTGCTGATCTCTATTTACAGCATGGCGCAAACTCCCACGCAGGATAACCCGATGATGAAGTATATGCCCTATATTTTCCCGGTAATGCTGTTAGGGATATTCAATGGCCTGCCGTCGGCGCTTACCTGGTATTATACCGTTTCAAACGTTATTACGCTGATACTTCAATACATTATTCAAAACTTTATTATCAACCACGATAAAATCCTTGCCCAACTGGAGCTGAACAAGAAAAAGCCCAAAACAAAGAGCAAGTGGCAGGAAAGGATGGAGCAAATGCAGGAAACGCAAAAAAAGCTGCAGCAAATGAAAGGCAAACAGGGAAAATAGATCCGGTAAATCATTTGCGGCGCTCAAAGCTGTTTTTGAAGTGCCATCATGTTTGCGAAGGGTAAATTAACCGGTTTTACCGGCAGTTAATACAACCTTCCTGGTCATTTCACTATCTTTATAGCTAAACGATTCAATAAAGATGATAAAATGGGTTTTTGTTTTTTCTTTGTCCTTCATTTTGCAGGCTAAAACATATTCTCAAAAAGTTTTATCTGAGGGTACCATTGTTTATGATATTACTGTACAAACAGGCAGTAAAGAACCTCAATTGGCAGATATGTTTGATGGCGTTACTACCAATATTTACCTGAAAGGAGGGCAAAGCCGGTCGGAAATGACCAGCCCCCTGGGTTCTACCATAAGCATCCAGGATGCCCGTACGGGTACAGGCGCTATTTTAAAAGAATATGGGAATCAAAAGCTGCTGATACAAATGAACAGGGCGGATTGGGCTGAAATGAACAAAAAATACGCCGGTATTGCTTTTACAAACATCAACGAATTTAAAACCATTGCCGGGTACAGATGTCAGAAAGCGGTGGCAAAGCTCAATGACGGAAGCAGCTTTATTGTATATTTTACTACTGAGCTGGTAACGGAGAACAAGGAGTATGATTTTCAATTCAAAACATTGCCTGGGCTTGCGCTGGAATATGAATCTTCTGTCGGCAATCTTAAAGTAAGATATACCGCCTCCAAAATCAGCTTCGACCCCGTACCTGCTCAAAAATTCGCCATTCCGGTAAGCGGGTACAGGCAATTAACCTACGAAGAAAGTAAAAACCTGAAGTCAACCAATTAATTCATTCCTGTTTCTTTTGCTTGTCATTCCGAGTAAACGATTAGTGTGCTCAATCATTGAGCCGTGACATGTTGTATTTGTATTTTGCAGTTTTTGTATATGCCCTGGTTCGGAGAAAAAGTATCAGGGTTCTGTTGCTGAGTCCACAGTAGTACCAAAGCTTAATCGATCCCGCATTTGCGGGACCCGAAATCGGCCGTAGTCCCAGCCTGCCGGCTGGCAGGGATTTCGGGTGGCTTTTTGCGTTACTTTTTTCCGCAAAAAAGTAACAAAAAAAACAGCACCAGGCTTTATAGTTGAAAAGAAAGCGAGTTTTGTGAGTAACAAAACAACAGTTCATACTTCATTGATAAACAGGCGACTGAATGATATGTCATTGGCACGTAGGAGGAATCTATAGCAAAAGGTTATAAATACGGAAGCAATGACTGGCGCGAAGATAGGTGCCTCATACTTCGGCATGAAGTGGTATATCAATCATCACTTATACTGTTGTTCAGCATAATTGTTATGATCTGTTATTGGCAGAACAGAAAGAAAAGTAAAACAACAAGATTAAGGTCTAACGGGAAGCACTTTGACAGGGAGAAGCCTTGATAAAACCAGGTAATTTTATACCCGACTGGGTTTTATAGGGAAGCAGGTAAACCACATTTCCCTTTTTATAAGTTACTATGGAACTTTGGGTTTTAAAATCTTCAGAAGTTTTGTGAGAATTTAAAAATGCATTGCCTGCATTTATTCTGTAATTGTCTTTAATAGAAAATTTAACGGTAGATTTCAGGTTTGAAAAATTTCCGGAAGCATTTTCTGTTTTTCCTTTATCCTCCCCACCCGATCTGACCCGTATTCCTGTAGCAGCGATCACATACTGAGTAATAGCAAATACCGCCAAAACAATAAGGCTGTATTTTACAGTTTCAATCAATATGTTTTTTATCCGGTTCATTATTTAACAAAAATAGTAATTAATATTTATTATTTGCAATACCGTTCAACATAAATTTTACGCTTCTTTAACGTATGGTGGCGTAAAAGGTTACAAAAATCGAAAAAAATTGGATTTTTCTCAATAAAAGATTAACTTTCACTAACTTATAATGCATGCAAGAAAATCCTCAACGAAATGACCACCACGAAATAAGGGATCTGCTGAAACAATTTGAGAATTTCCGGTCGGGGCAACCGCATTCATTCCTGGAAGAAGAAGCTTTTGAAAAGATTATTGATCATTTTGATGAAAAAGATGACCTGGCTAAGGCTTTGGAAGCTGTGGAGCTGGGCATCATCCAGTTTCCCTATTCCGCTTCGTTAATGGTGAAAAAAGCCGATTTGCTCATCGCCACACGGAAATATGCCCAGGCGCTGGCTGTATTGGAAAATGCGGAGATACTGGACAGCATGGATATTGATATTTACATCCTTAAAACCGATGTTTATCTGGCGCTTGATGAGCACGAGAAAGCAGTAAGTATCCTGGAGGAGGCACTTAATAATTTTGAAGGAGAAGAAAGAATAAATCTTTTATTTGAACTGGCGGATGTGTATGATGACTACGAAGAGTTTGACAAGGTGTTTGACTGCCTGGTCCATATCCTGCAAAACGATCCCAATAATGAAGAAGCACTATATAAAATATGTTTCTGGACAGATTTTACCGGCAGGAGCGAAGAGAGCATAAAGCTCCACCAGGAGATCATTGATGAATATCCTTATAATGAATTGGCCTGGTTCAATCTGGGAGCTGCTTTTCAGGGTTTAAAGCTTTTCGAAAAGGCAATAGATGCTTATAAATATGCTATTGCAATCAATGAAAAATTCGATTATGCCTACCGCAATATGGCAGATGCCTATATAAGGCTAAGACGCTATAAAGATGCAATAGAATCACTGGAAAAAGTAATTGAACTGGCGCGCCCCGAGGATGTGATCTACGAAGCAATAGGGCATTGTTACGACCGTTTGAAAAACTATGCGCAGGCCAGATTTTACTATAAAAAAGCCTCTCATCTCAACAGCGACGACAGTAAGCTGTATTATAAAATCGCATGCACGTATATTAATGAAATGCTGTTAAATAAGGCAGTGCAGTACCTGGAATCGGCCATGCGTATTCATCGCATGCAGCCCGAGTACAACCTGGCTATGGGGGAGTGTTTGTTAGAGCTGGGGAATGTAAAAGAGGCCATTGTTCACTTCTCGAATGTGGTAAAAGTACGTCCAAGGAGCATGAGTGGCTGGGAAGCCCTGATCAGGTGTTTATATAAAGAAGAGTACTTTGAAGAAGCTTTGGAGCAGATAGCTGTTGCAACAGAAACAGCAGGAGATAAGCCCCTGCTTGTATTTTACAAAAGCGCCGTTTTATTTGCAATGGGTAAAAGCAAAGAAGCAGTACTCTTATTGCAAACGGCAATGGAGCGGTCTCCCAGGATGGTCAGGAAATTTATTGAGCTAAACCCCACTATTCTTCAAAATCAGCAGGTGGTGGATTTGATCGCATATTTTAAACGAAAACGCTCTATTTAGCCGAAGACCTGTCTGCCGCAGATGCGCTGATTTGATCTGCGCATCTGCGGCGATTTCCTTCATTGTTCTTTCCGGCAATTATTTCTTCCTTATTTTTGCGGATTCTTAAAATACATCGTTTTGCATGAATTTTAATCTAAGTCAGATACCCGGACGAAAAGAAAAACCTCGTAGTTCAGGTATCACTATGGTGATGGATAAAGGGTTAAGTGTAGAAGAAGTAAAAAATTTCCTGAGTATTGCAGAACCCTATGTAGACATCGTTAAGCTCGGTTTCGGGACTTCTTTTGTAACGCCCGGGTTGCGTAAAAAAATTGAATTATACCAATCGTATAATATCCCGGTATATTTCGGAGGAACTTTGTTTGAGGCCTTTTTGATCCGCAACCAGTTCAATGATTATATAGCCACCTGCCGCGATTATAATATTAGTTATATGGAAGTGAGCGACGGATCTATTACCATCCCCCATGCCGAAAAATGCGGGTATATAGAAAAGCTCACCCGGTATGGAGTAGTGTTAAGTGAGGTAGGCAGTAAAGATGCAGAGCATATCATTCCGCCCTATAAGTGGATTGAACTGATGCGCGCGGAGCTGGAAGCGGGTTCTTCGTATGTAATTGCTGAAGCCCGCGAAGCGGGTAACGTAGGTATATACAGGGGATCGGGTGAAGTGAGGGAAGGATTGGTACAGGAAATACTGACCCAGATACCGGAAGAAAAAATTATTTGGGAAGCGCCGCAAAAAGGACAGCAATTGTATTTTATTCAACTGCTGGGTTGTAATGCCAACCTGGGCAATATTGCGCCTGCTGAAATGATCGCTCTTGAGGCCATGCGCATAGGTTTGCGCGGAGATACCTTTGGCCTGTTTTTAAATAAAGACGTAGTAGAATGAAGTTGTACGGGCTGATCGGATACCCGCTGGGGCACTCTTTTTCAAAAAAGTATTTCACCGAAAAGTTTGAAAAAGAAAGCCTCGATTGCAGGTTTGAGAATTTCCCCATTGAACATATTGAGCTGTTGCCAGGAATCATTGCCCGGCATCCTCTTTTGCAGGGGCTTTGCGTAACGATCCCTTATAAAGAAAAAATTATTCCCTATCTGCATCATGCATCCGATGAAGTACAAAAAATAAAAGCCTGCAACTCCGTGCTTATCCGTAACGGAGTAATGAAGGGGTTCAATACTGATACCATAGGGTTTGAAGAATCCTTGCTGAAGCAACTGCGCCCTGCGCACACACGCGCCCTGATTTTAGGCACGGGCGGGGCCTCCAAGGCAGTAGCATATGTGCTGCATAAGCTGGGGATCGATTATCAAATGGTAAGTCGCCATGCTTCTCCCGGGGTAATTACGTATGATGATGTGAATGATAAAACAGTTGCAGAACATTTGCTCATTATTAATGCATCGCCTGCCGGCACTTTTCCGGCGACAAATACTTTTCCACCGCTTCCATACCATGCCATTACACCCAGCCATTTTTTATTCGACCTGGTATACAATCCCTCCAAAACCATCTTTCTTCAAAAAGCCGAAGAGCAGGGAGCCGCTATACAAAACGGCTACGACATGTTGATAGGACAGGCCGAAGCTAGCTGGCGCCTGTGGAATGAATAAAGCAGGAGCTGGTCAATAAGTGAATATTGCATAATTACCGGTAACCATATAGTTATCAGCCGCAGTGATTTTTTTTGTATTAAATTTTCAGAAAATATTGAAAATATCATAAATTTAATTATTTTTGTGACGTCAAAACGGTGTTCACTCAATCCTGTGACATGAATATTCTGGCATACATCATTTATTTTCTTCTGACCTACCTCATTACCGTACACGCCGGACTTAGCTTTTACAGGAATGGTAAAGTGTATGTTTTGCAATTGCTGAACGGGGATCAAGCGCTCAGTGCATTTATTAATAAAATGCTTTTAACAGGATATTACCTTCTGAACTTGGGCTATGCAGCGCTCTCCGTTCATTCGTGGAATACAATAGGAACCTGGACACAATTAATAGCCATAGTCATCACATTAACCGGAAGGATCATGTTGATACTGGCTGTGATTCACTTTATTAACATGCTCGCTGTTTTTCTTTTCAGTAAGTATAGAAATCAATTTTCTCACCATAAAACATTCTACAATGAAACCTGATCTCAGTTTTACGGCGTACCTTATTTATTTGCCGGTGGTAATAGCATTAACCTGGTATGTAGCGCACATTTTATTCAAAAACAGCAAGGTATTTATGAATGATATCTTCGGAGGCAAGGAAGATATAGCTTCCTCTACCAACAAGCTTTTTGAAACAGGCTTTTATTTATTGAACCTGGGTTGTGCATTTCTTGTAATGGATATTACATACGATGTTGAAAGCAGCCGGATGCTTATGGAAATACTGAGCGCCAAGCTTGGCGGGTTCAGTATATACCTGGGCATTATGCTGTTTTTTAATCTTTACCTGTTCTTCAGGGGCAGGAGAATAGCCAGGCAAAAAGCAAGGCAGGCCCAGGCATTAAGAAGTGCATGATCAATTGATGGCATATTTAACAGGGAGCAAGACTTACAGATCTTGCTCCCTGTTGCCTGCCAGATGTTCTCTATGCCTGGGTAAAAGAGGGGCTGCACCTGTGGCACAAGGAGAGGTAAAGATCAGGTGGGCATACCTGCTCCAACAATTATATATACACCTTCTCGGTAGAAAACACAGTTACAAAAAACAAAATACTCTCGCGTGCCCATGGAGATATCCCCTGTTTTGCAGTTGCAACTGCCTGGATAATTTGAAATGCGCCTGTTGTGAGCATTTCTCTCTTTTTCTTATCTTGCACCATACTCCTTCAAATGATAATTTGTTGCTATGAAAAGAATAATAGCATTACTTTCTTTCACAGCTTACATTTCAGTTTTAATGGCACAAACAAAAAGCAGCAGCATTGCTTTGCAGGTGAAAATTAACGACGGCATACTTGAAGGTGTTAACTCCTCCGGTATAAAAATATTTAAGGGCATACCCTTTGCGCAATCGCCTGTTGGCGATTTGCGCTGGCGCGAACCGCAACCTGTAAAGCCCTGGAGCGGTATAAGAAAGGCAGATCATTTCGGGCCGAGGCCAATGCAACTACCGCTTTTCAGCGATATGAAGTTTCGTTCTGATGGCGTAAGTGAGGATTGCTTATACCTGAATGTGTGGACACCTGCAAAAACTACAGAAGACAAGTTGCCGGTACTGGTATATTTTTATGGCGGTGGTTTAATGGCCGGTGATGCCTCTGAATACCGTTATGACGGTGAAAGCATGGTACGCCGCGGTATTGTTACCGTTACGGTAAACTACAGGTTGTCTGTATTTGGTTTTTTCTCTCATCCTGAGCTGACCAGGGAATCTCCGCACAAAGCTTCAGGGAATTACGGGTTTTTAGACCAGGCTGCCGCGTTAAAATGGGTACAGCAAAATATCGGTGCTTTTGGTGGCGACCCGAAGAAAATTACGATAGCCGGCGAATCAGCAGGCTCCTATTCTGTAAGCGCTCAAATGGCTTCACCGCTTTCTCGGGATATTATTGCAGGGGCAATAGGAGAGAGTGGCTCCCTGCTGGGAAGACCGATGCCTGCATTGGCAGAAGCGGAGCAGCAAGGTAAACGGTTTGCAGACTCGCTTGCTGTTAAAACACTTGCTGAATTGCGCAAGCTGCCTGCAGCAAAGGTATTGGAAGCTACTAAAAAACTTCGTTTAGGTAGTGGTGCCATTATAGATGGGTATTTCTTTCCAAAGTCTCCTGTAGATATTTATCTGAGCAAGCAACAATCAAAAGTGCCATTATTGGTTGGCTGGAATTCAGAGGAAAGCAACTGGACGGGTATTTTGGGGAAAGAAGAACCCACAAAAATTAATTTCACTAAAGCTGTTCAGCAAATATATGGTGCAAAAGCCGGCGAGGTATTGAAACTGTATAATCCTGCAACAGATGAAGAAGTGAAAGCGGTGGCTACCTATCTTGCTTCTGACAGGTTTATGGGGTTTGGTACCTGGCGCTGGAGCGATATGCATGCCAGAACAGGGGCGGGTAAGGTTTACCGTTACTACTATGAGCGCCCGCGTCCTGCCACAAGGGAAAACCCTGATGCACCGGTTGCTGCAGGTGCGGTTCACTCTGCAGAAATAGAATACGCACTGGGTAATTTGGGTACCAACCGTGTGTTCGACTGGCAGCCTGAAGATTTTCTTGTATCGGAAATATTGCAGTCTTATTTTGAGCATTTTATCAAAACAGGCAACCCCAATGGGTTTGGGTTGCCGGAATGGAATGCCGTTGTTCCCGGTAAGCCTGCGGAAGTAATGCATATTGACACGGATACAAGATTGCAGACAGAAAAATACCGGGAGCGGTATCTGGTGATGGAGAGGGAGAGTAGTAAGTGATAATAGGGTTGCAGGTTTCGGGTATTTAAACTAAAAACCTGCTGCTAAATAGTAAGCCTGCAACCTGTAACTTGTAACCTGCAACCGAATCAATCATCTTTCAATACCATGGAAGCAATATTCAAAAATATCTATCAGCACCCGCTTTTGTCTGCGGAAGATTTGCAATCCATTGCAGCAATACACCATAAGGTGTCTTTTGCTAAAGGAGATATTATTTTAAAAGAAGGCCGCGTGGCAAATGAATATTATATCCTGGAAAGCGGGTTGATCAGGGCTTTTGTACATAACTATAGTGATGACGAGATCACCACGGATTTTTTTACCGATCAGGAACTTGTTATAGTACCCACTTCATTGTTTCAACGAATGCCTTCGCAGGAAAATTTACAGGCATTGACTGATTGCATTTTATGGAAGGTTGAGTACGATACATTCCAGCAATTGTTTCACCGCCTGCCCGGTTTTATTGAATGGGGAAGGTTGTGGTTTACCACGCAGTTGTTTGCAGTTAAGCAACGTTCGCTGGATATGATAAGAGAAACAGCTACCAACAGGTATTTGAAATTATTGCAGCAAAAGCCACAGATCATTCAATATGCGCCGCTGAAACAGATCGCTTCTTATCTCGGCGTTACCGATACTTCATTAAGCCGCATCAGGAAAGACATCACTGCTTAAAGCCAGTAAATGAAAAATATTTTTGCCATTGTCGGCAGTGCCCAGCAAAACTCATCTAATCTTAAGCTGGTAAAATTTCTTTCAAAACATTTCTCCGCTACTTTGCATATTGAGGTGTTCGACGAGCTCAGCACGCTGCCACATTTTGATGCTGTGCAAACCCTTGAAGATACGCCTGCAATCATTGAAAGCATCCGTAAAAAGATTGCGGATGCAGATGCAGTGCTCATTTCCAGCCCTGAATATGTTTTCAGCATTCCCGCCGGTTTAAAAAACGTACTGGAATGGTGCGTAGCCACAACCATATTCTCCGGTAAGCCAGTAGCGATCATTGTGGCATCTGCCGATGGCAGAAGATCGTTTGAAGAAATAAAGCTGATCATGAAAACGCTGGGTGCCACCTTCAACAATGAAACATGCGTATTGATTAACGGTGTTAGAGGAAAGGTTGTAACAGAAGATAATATAGATGCTGATACACAAAGGCAACTTGTGGGAGTATTGCAACACCTGCAGGAACTGATATAATCTCGGGGTGCATTAGCTTCGGAGAGAAAAGCTCAGATTTTAGCATACTAGTATTTACCAATCAATTGCCAGCCCGCATCGTCATTTCGATCCCAACCGAAGGTCGGGAGAGAAATCCGTTAGGCAGTAGTGCAGGTGTTGAGTCTTAGTACAAATGCCCGGCAGATTTACCTTCGATGAGAAAAGTTCTCCCGCGCAAAAGCGTAATTTAATTATAGTGTTCGCGCTGGCTTGGTTATAATGACATATTTGGTCTTGCAATCAGCATTAAAACAAAATATTCAATTACTCAATCACTCGCCCGTCATTGCGAGCCGCCTAAACAAACTTAAAATACCAACCTGTTTCGCGGCAAAGCAATCTCATCTTTACATCTTGAGTTTGTTGCACCCGCCGTAACATACCTTCAATTCAGATCTTCATGCGGTCGGTATGCCGATGACATATCATCCAGTTTGCTATTTATCAACTGGTTATGAACTTCAATTTGTTGTTCCACAAACCCGGGTTTCCTTTCAACTACAATCCCTCCGCTTTTTTCTGTTACTTTTTTGCGGAAAAAAGTAACCAAAAAGCCGCCGGGAAATGATTACCGCAATTTCCCGGAACGCTCTGATGAAGCTTTAGTACTACTGTGAATTCAGCAACAGAGCCCTGATACGTTTGCTGATAACTTAGCCGACTTAGGATACTTACCAATCAGAAAGCTGTGACAAACAAATGCAACTTGTCACGGCGCAATGATGGAGGCGCCGCCTAATTAGTAACTCGCAGTGACGTAAGAGTGTTTTGGTTTTACAACCAGCGTTAAAGCAAAGAAAAATTTTACTCAACCTCCTGCCGTTTCGATCCCAACTGAAGGTCGGGATCGAAATGACGATAGGGTATGATAGTCAACTGCGAAAAATTGAACACACCCTGATCTCTCCCTTCTTGCCATTTGGCAAGTATTGTGGTTTTGCAAGGTTAAGGCAGTCATTACTTGCCAAATGGCAAGAGCAACCGGGCTGTTGCTGCACTATTTTTGGGTTAGCGGTCATTGAACAGTGCTCCCACAAACTACAAACAGAGAAGAATGAAACATAAACAAAACGAAACCGACGAATTATTTCTTAAAGCAGGAGAAGGCAGGGTTTATAACTGCGGAACAATGACAGCCATATTTAAGGCAGATGAAAACGAAACTGATGAAAAATACAGTATTTCCGAATGGTGGTTAAACCAAAATTCTGACGGAGTTGGAGCACACTTGCACGAAAACAATGACGAAATTTTTTACATTTTGGAAGGCAGGATTTCTATACTGATTGGCGAGAGATGGATAGAGGCAGACAAAGGAGCATTTATAAGAATACCTGCAAATACAATGCACGACTTTAAAAATCAAACTGGCAAGAAAGCTGGAGTTTTAAACTTTTTTATTCCGGGCGGGTTTGAAAAAAATATGCCTGCAATTGTAAAATGGTTCGAGGGAAATCCGGGTTCAAAATAAAATTTTATGGAAAATTACAGCAACATAATTAAGCTACATACAACAACAGATAAAGTATTCAATGCTTTAACTACGGAAATTCCGCTTTGGTGGACTGAAATGTTTGAGGGTTTGGCAAACAAACAGAATGAAACATTTACGGTACGTTTTGGAGAAAGCGTTTACAAAACAATGCAGGTACAAGAATTGTCAGATAATTCAAAAGTTGTTTGGCAAGTGAAAAACGCTGTGATAGCAATTCCCGGGTTGAAAAATCAAACAGAATGGATAGGAACTACCATTGTATGGGAAATAATACATCAAGAAAATATTACCGAATTACAACTTACACATATTGGTTTACGTCCTGGTATTGAGTGTTACGAAATTTGTACAAACGGATGGCAACAGTTTACCGATAGCCTGAAATTGTTTTTAGAAACAGGAAAAGGAAGTCCGTTTAAGAGTAATATTATTTTTCACATTTTAAAAAAATAAAAGATGGAAGGCAAAAAAGGAAACCCGGTAGGATGGTTTGAAATTTATGTAGATGATATGAACAGGGCCACTCAATTTTATGAAGCTGTTTTTAAAACAAAGCTGGAATTGATGTCTCACCCTACTGATCAGGGCATGCAGATGAAATCTTTTCCCGGCAATACGGAAGGCTACGGAACACCCGGAGCGCTGGTAAAGATGAAAGACATTAAGGCAGGTGGCAGCAATGTGATCATTTATTTTATGTGCGAAGATTGCGCTGTTGAAGAAAGCAGGGTAGAAGCTGCTGGCGGTAAAATATGCCAGCCTAAAATGTCAATTGGTGAATTCGGCTTTTGCTCTATTGCAGCCGATACCGAAGGAAATACGATAGGATTACATTCAATGAAATAGTTTATGTATGGAACCTGGAAGAATAGTGGTAAACGTATTGGTACAAAAGCCTGTTGAAGCAGTCTGGAAAACCTGGACTACACCGCAGGATATTATGCAATGGAATATTCCTTTTGCCAACTGGCATTGCCCTGAAGTGATGAATGATGTAAGGGAAGGAGGGAAGTTTTGTTTTACAATGCAGGCAAAAGACGGGAAAGAGGGTTTTGATCATGCAGGGGTATATGACAGGGTCATTCCTTACGAACTGATAGCATATACCCAGGAAGATGGGAGGAAATCAACAATAGAGTTCCAGCAGATTGATCAGAATACGATTGTCCGGGAAAGCTTTGAGCCGGAAAAATTGGTGCCTGTTGATGTTCAGCGGGAATTCTGTCAATCGGTTCTGCAGCGGTTTAAAGAATATGCAGAAAATGTATAGACAAGGGTATTTTAAAATATTGTAATGAAAGGAACCTTGCGAACATGTCCACAGGGGCATCAATTTTACAAAAGCAGCGATTGCCCAACCTGCCCGGTATGCGAAGCAGAAAAAAATAAAGCTTTTTTTGTAAAAGTGAGCGCCCCGGCAAGGAGAGCTTTGCAGGGGTCGGGTATTGACAGTGTGATAAAGCTTGCCAAATATTCTGAAAAAGAAATTCTTTCGTTGCATGGTATTGGAAAAACTGCAATCCCTGTTTTGAGGAAAGTTTTGCATGAGCATGAACTGGATTTTAAAAGGTAACATTATGAAAAAAATAATCCTGATAGCGCATATATCCCTGGATGGATTTGTGGCCAATCAAAAAGGAGGGCTTGATGATTTTGAACCCGGCGATGAGAATCTTGCATTTGTAACCGGAATTTGTAGTGAAGCGGATACCATATTATTTGGAAGGATTACTTATACGATGCTGAATACATTCTGGCCGGAAGCCGGCGGGCAACCGGGAGCCTCAAAGGCAGTAAGCGATTATTCGGATTGGTATAACTCAGCAAATAAAATAGTGGCATCAAAAACAATGGAAGCGGTAAATGATAAAAAGACCATTGTTTTGCGCAAAGATATTATCCGGCATATTGAGCAGTTAAAATCGGCAGACGGCAAAGCGATCGTTGTTTTCGGGAATCCTAGTATTGCTCAACAGTTGATACAGCATAACCTGATAGATGAATACTGGATATTTGTTAACCCTGTATTATTTGGAAAAGGTATCCTGCTTTTTAAAGAAACGGATCAAAAGCAAAAGCTCACGATAGCGGATACAAGACAATTTCCTAATGGAGAATTAGCAATAAAATATGTTTCCGAAAATAAACATCATGAAACAATTTGAAGGAGGCATAAATATCGCAGTTAAAATTCCCAAAAGTAAGTATGAGCAAACTGTGGCTTTCTACCGGGATATTTTGAAGATGGAAACAGAAGAAATGCCAATTGATAATCCAACTGTATCAAGAACGCATAAGGTGAAATTTGGAAACAATATACTATGGCTGGATTGTGTAAACAATTATACACATGCCCAAACCTGGCTTGAGCTCAATGTTCCTGATGTGGAGAAGGCAACGGCATATTTAAGATCAAATGGAATAGAAAGCTGCGATGAATTGGAAGAACTTCCTGAAAATATGCATTGGATAATGGACCCGGCAGGTACAGTATTTATTGTAAAAAACCGGGATTAGCGGCTGGTATATGTTTAATCACACAATTAATATAATAATATGGACACTCCTGTATCAAAACAGTTAAACATTGTCATCCCGGCTTACCGTTGGCATTCACAAACTTTTTTAAATGTGCTGGATGGTATTTCGGAACAAAACGCCCTGAAGCGGATTGATGGAAAGACCAATCATGTGGTATGGATGGCAGGTAATTTTGTGAACACGCGTTATAGCCTGGGATGGGTGCTCGGCCTTCGTGAAGAAGACCCGTATAGCGCATTGTTCTTCCAGGCAAAAGCGCTGGATGAAAGCTTCTCCTATCCTTCTATAGAGCAGTTAAAAGAAAGCTTTCATAAAATTTCTCCTTTGGTATATCAAAAGTTGCTGTCGGCAACTGATGAGCAACTGGAGAAGAAATTCCCGATAGGAATGGATGTACTTTTTTTTGAAGAAAATATATTGAACTTTACAGGGATGAGCATAGGAAGGGAAGATTATTTGTGCGGGCAGATGGGATTAATGCGCAGGATACTTGGCTATGAAGGAATGAAATACGATACAGATGAAGCTTTAAAATACTAAGATGCAACATAAAGAAAGCGACTATAAAGAAGCAAATGGTATAAACCTGTATTATGAAATATATGGTGAAGGAAAGCCCCTGGTGCTGATTCATGGCGGTGGCAGTTCAATACAGTTTGATTACGGAGAAATTATTCAACGGTTGTCCGGCAAATATAAGCTCATCGGGATTGATTTGCAGAACCACGGCAGATCGGGTCATCGTACAGTACCTGAAACTTTTGAGCAGGACGCAAAAGATATTATGGCAGTATTGGAGCAGCTTGGTATCAGCAAAGCATCCTTCTGGGGATTCAGCAACGGCGCAACTACAGTGCTGCTGATCGCGCATTTATTTCCTGCGAAAGTGGAAAAGATTATTGCTGCTTCCGGAGTTACAAAACGGAACGGAATGATTGATGGCTTTTTTGAAGGAATGGCGCATGCAACAATTGAGCATATGCCGCAATATCTTAAAGATAATTTTCTCCGGTTAAATCCTGATGCCGGTAAATTGCAGAATATGTTTGAAAAAGACAGCCGGCGTATGATCCATTTTAAAGATTGGGATGATGGTATGCTGCAATCCATTCAGGCGCCTGTTTTTTTTATAGGCGGTGATAGTGATGTAATGAAGGCTGAGCATATGGCGGAAATGCACAGGCTTG
Source organism: Chitinophagaceae bacterium (assembly GCA_019638615.1). Taxonomy (GTDB): domain Bacteria; phylum Bacteroidota; class Bacteroidia; order Chitinophagales; family Chitinophagaceae; genus Agriterribacter. Next base: position 32,724 of record JAHBTL010000016.1, read on the forward strand.
TTCCGGGTTCCAGGTTAATGATATTGCCAACAGGGCATGGCACTTATATGATGGCGGATGAAAACGGAAATGCTAACAAAGCGCTTATTGATTTTACGGTGGCGCAGGTTGAATACTTTTTGAGCAATTGATTTTTCAGTTAAACCAAAACATATATGAAAAAGTATCGCATTGAAATCAAATGGGCTGTTATTTTTATTATTATGTCGCTATTGTGGATGCTGCTTGAAAAGCTGTCAGGGCTTCACAGCACACATATAGATAAGCATATGTATCTTACCAACCTGTATGCCATTCCTGCTGTGATAGTAATGGTGCTTGCTTTGAAAGATAAAAAGAAAAATTACTACCAGGGGCAAATGAGCTATACGCAGGGACTGATTTCAGGCGTGATCATTTCCGCGATCATTGCATTGCTCAGCCCGTTGATGCAATGGGTGATATCCTATATTATTACCCCGGAATATTTTCCAAACGTAATTGAATACTCCTTAAAAACCGGGTATCACAAAACAAGAGAAGCAGCGGAAGCATATTTCAATTACAAAAATTATGCTATGCAGAGCACCATTGCTTCACTTGTAATGGGAGTGGTAACCACAGCCATTGCAATGATCTTTATACGAACAAAGAAACATGCGCCCGTTTTTCAGGGAAACCTTTAAACAATATTTTCTTACCCAGTTAAAAAATCAAATTATGACAACACAGGAAGTAGCCAACAAATTTTACGATTACATGCAGCAGGGAGCTTTTGATAAAATATATGCAGAGCTCTATAGTCCTGATTCCACAAGCGAAGAAGCGCCTGGTTCTGACTGGCCAAAAGCCAGTGGTTTGAAAGAAATGGAAGAAAAAGGAAAAAAATGGAATGACATGATCAGTGAAATGCATGGCGGTACAACCGATAAGCCGGTTGTGGCCGGCGAATATTTTACCTGTTTTATGACTATGGACTATACAACTAAGGATGGCAAGCGTGTTAATATGGAGGAGATTGGATTGTATAGCGTTAAAAACGGCAAAATTGTTTCTGAACAATTCTTTTATTAATCTCAAAACTCAAATCCAATGCCGTTTGCTTAACGTTTAAGTTTAGTTGCGGGTGACAATACTCGCAACGGCGACCACCGATGTTGGTGTTGTCACTAACATTCTAAGTAAACAACATTGAATTTCAAATCTCAAATTTTTACTATTATGCCAAAGTTAAATCCTTACTTGAATTTTGATGGAAAAGCAGAAGAAGCTTTTGATTTTTATAAATCCGTTTTCGGTGGTGAGTTTGCCGGAGGCATTCACAAAATTGGTGATGCGCCCGGTTGTGAAAATCTTCCTGCTGAGGAGAAAAATCGTGTAATGCATGTTGCGTTACCTGTTGGACAGGACCTTTTAATGGCGTCTGATATTATTCCTTCTATGGGGCACAAATTAATAGAGGGCAACAATAACCATATTTCTATTTTTCCTGACTCAAGAGAGGAAGCCGATCGTTTATTCAATGCACTTTCTGCAGATGGTACTGTAGAGATGCCTTTGGCGGACCAGTTTTGGGGAGATTATTATGGATCATTTACTGATAAGTATGCTGTGAAATGGATGATCAACTATTCAAAGCAGAGCGGATAATTGCAAGTGCTGAGAAAACCTATAAGGTTTGCCGGGTTTCCATCCTCTTTAGGGGACAGGGGGTGCGCTGCAAACCTTATAGGTTCATTCGCCACTTAAACTGCCTTATAGTATGTTTGTTGTTAGCAGTATGATATAATTATTTCCCCCTTGCAGGAGGTTTTGTTACCGGCTTTTTCCTGCCTGAATCTTTCAGCGCCTTATCAATGATCCATTCTATCTGCCCGTTTACGCTTCTGAACTCATCGGCGGCCCACTTTTCAAGTGCTTTATACATGCCTTCGTCAATGCGTAATACAAAATTTTTTTTATCCTTCACTGGTATGGATTTTAGTTGGACGAATACTGGTATACATCCGCATAGTTTTTATCAAGCACGTTCGTGACAGTATTTATTTTCTGAGAACCTAAAAAGAACATCTTTCCATTGCGGAGTGTTACCCTGAATCCTTTGTCGCCATTTGTATTGTGAACATTTCCAAACCCCTTTCGCCTGTGATATCCGTATTTAAAGTATGGATACTTTAAAACCTGTACATTCCGGATACTCGTTTTATCCAGGAACCTGTATTTCCCGAACCACGGCGCCCAGCGGTAATAAATACCTGCTGTAGTTATTATCGTTTCAAGTTTGGTAAAATAAAAGCATCCTGCGTTTATTAGTTGAATGCCTGCTACAAGGGGTACTATCCACACCGGCGCAGGTGTTTCCTGTGATTTTGTATCCATACTCAGGACGATAACAAGCAGCAACGGAACCAACCCCGAGGAAATGAGCAACACCCAAAGCCAGGTTTGCCTGAAGTATTGCGCTTCTCTGAATAATATTTCGCCCGAAGTTTTTTTAACACGCATCACGCTATTGATATAAAGTTCCGGTATTCAGAATAGGGGTTGCGCCTTTTTCACCGCACAGCACTACCATCAGGTTGCTTACCATAGCCGCTTTCTTTTCTTCATCAAGGTCAACAATATCTTTTTTGGAAAGTAATTCCAGCGCCATTTCCACCATGCCTACCGCGCCTTCCACAATTTTTGCTCTTGCGGCAACAATGGCTGTAGCCTGTTGCCTTTGCAGCATTGCACCCGCAATTTCAGCGGCATAGGCCAGGTGACTGATCCTTGCTTCCTTCACAATAATACCCGCAGGTGAAAGCCTGTCGTTCAGCTCCAGCTCAAGCAATTCGTTTACTTTAGCGCCTCCGTCGCGTAGTGTTATAGATGCCGTTTCATCTTCAAAATGATCATAGGCAAAACTGGTGGCAAGGTGCCTTACCGCAGCTTCGCTCTGCACTTTTACATAGTGATTATAATCCTCCACATCAAATGCAGCGCGGTAGGTATCATTCACCTGCCATACTATTACCGCGGCAATCTCTATGGGATTGCCAAGCTTATCATTTACTTTTAGTTTAGAGCTTTCCAGGTTCTCTGCGCGGAGCGAGATCTTTTGTTTTTTATACAGGGGATTTACAAAGAGCAGCCCATTCTCTTTAACCGTACCCACATATTTCCCGAAAAAGGTAAGCACGTTGGAATGGTTGGGGCTGACAACTATAATTCCCATAAAAAGGAACATAGAGGAGATGAATGAAAATATTGCCAAAAAAACGATCAATCCCGTCCCACTTCTTACTCCATAAAAAAACAAAAAACCCGATATAAAAAGCAATGCAATTGCTGATAACAAGGCCAGGTAACCTGATACGGGGCGAATGATCTTTTCCATAAAAAATTATTTAAAATGATATCAAAATGATATCAAATATAAACAATGTTTTTGAATAAAAAAATATTGCTTTGAAGCTGAAGTCATATATATACTTCCCGGTAGAAAACACAGTGACGAAAACAAAGCATTCGGTCAAAGTCACTGAGATGCCGCCAACGTGAAAGTTTAAACTAAACAAATGTTGAGGCGGAAGAAGCAACCTCAAACATTTTTTTCGTCTCTGCGATACCGCCCGCGTGCTACATGGAATTAAATTGGATTTAACGGCGGGAGAAGCAGTCCCAAACTAAATTCAGTCATTGAGATTGCTTCTCCCGACCTTCGGTTGGGCTCGCATTGACAGTAATTTTTTTATCACTGCGAACCTGACCAAAGGCTGGGTTCGCAAAGTGAGCAAGTGGTTGGGCAAACCCCCAACTTTTCTTGAGTGCTATCATTGGAAGATTAAACTCTTACACTGTTCAGGACGCTGCTTATTTTTTTACCAGTCTTACTATGGAAGGATTGGCGATGCCCCTGTTGATGCGGAGTGTGTATACACCTTCCGGCATTTGTTTTAGATTTATTTGAATGCCGTCATCCGTGGTATTGTAGTTAAATATTATTTTATGACCCATTGCATTGAACAAGGTCATTGCGCGGCTGGTGAGCGTCCGGTCTTTAATGAGAAATGTGCTTTCCGAATCGTTGGGATAGATAAGTTTTGAAGAAGAGAGGGCTGAATAATATACGCCGATGGTTTTGGAGTACTTGCTCGTTCCGTTTTCGCATACCTGCTTCAAACGGTAATACGACTGCCCTCTTATGGGTTCTGTATCTATATATGAATAGCTGTTTTCGGAATTCTCGTTGTTTTCATCTTTAACAACAGTTATCACTTCCCAGGATCTGCCATTGCCGGATCTTTCTACTTCAAAAAAATCCCTGCTATTTTCCTTAAAGCCCGACCAGTGGATGGTCACAGAATCATTTTGTACAGCTACAAAAAAATCCAGTATTTCCGTGGACTGCAGCAACAGCTCATTGCAGGCGGCCAATGGCTTGCCGGTAATGATATTGGCTTTTCCTGCAGATGTGGCCAATACTGATAATATGATTACCATCCATGTCTTTTTCATTTTATGCCCGGAATTGTCATATTTTTAGTTCTTTAGAGCAGCGTATGGCATATTTTGTAACGGACAGGATCGATATTTATTATGTAAAGCATCATTTTTACAAAAAACTGCCCGGTTTGTAAACCGGGCAGGAGCCTGAGATATTGTAATGTATTGTCAGCAATGCTACGGAGTAACAGTGAGCACGCCATTCATGATTCTCCAGTGCCCGGGATAAGAACAAATAAAAGGGTATTCGCCCGGTATATCCGGTACCCGGAACTTCAGGCTGAATTTTGTATCCGGGTTTACAAGCGGAGTATAGTACAGTACTTCGGGTACGGGAGGAACATATTGCATGCTTACACCTTCGGGTACCTGAGCCAGCTTATCGGCAGCAGCCCCTACTTTTTCCATACTGCCTGGCTTTAAGATCAACAGGTTGTGCTGCATGAAATCATTATTGGTAAATATAATTTCAAGTACAGTACCCGCTTTTGCAGCTAATTGGGGTTTGTCGTATTTCATTTCATGCTGAATGGTCTTCAGCACAACTGTTGCATCAGCCCTGCCCAGGTCTGCTTTTTCGGTTTCAGCCAGCAGGGTTTCCATACGTGCATCCCGTACAACGCCAATGTTACGGGCGCTATCGGCATAATTGCCTGCCTTGCCAGCGCCGGCGCGCCGGTAATCGTTGGCAAGGCGAATGCCGTCGCTGCGCAACGGAATGGCGAATAACCCTTTGGTTTTGCCGGTCGCCGCTTCTTTTCCGTCCACATACATTTCCATAATGCCGCCCCTTAACAATTTGGTAATAACATTGAATTGACCGGCTACCGGTTCTTTTGTTTGTATGATATAAGGAGTATTGTTTTGATTTACCTGGAAATACAATTTCTTGTCATCGCCAATGTAGACCGAGTAGCCATTTGCTTTATTTCCCTGCGCTACAATTACACCTTTGCCGGGATCTTTTTCACCTGTTTCAACAGTTGCTGTGAAAAAGAGCTCTCTGCCGGTCAGGTCGGGCAATCGTTCGGGGCTGATATAAGTGTGTTGCGGTAACGCGAGCACATCCAGCTGTGAACGCAGCATAATGCGATGGATCAACCCTGCCTTTCCGAGCTCTACCTGCGGATTGATGCCACTGGCTTTGAAAGCCTTTTCAAAACCCTGCTGTTGGACCCCCGAAGCAATGTACAGCGCTTTTTGTATCCACTTGTCTTCAGCAGCTTTCCCCTCGGTGCTTGCCATTTTAAATATCTGCTCGCCTATGGCATCAGATGCAGGTATATCGCAGGATTTAAGTATCGCTGCCAGCACTACCCTCAGATCACTGTCGTTAAAAGCGCCCGATTGTAATAACGCTTTACCGGTTTCTTCGGTGGGTGGAAGCACCTGTACCGCAGCACGTCTTACGCCTGCAGCAGGATGTGTAAGTGCTTTAACAACCACATCCAGCATGTCTTTATTCTCCCCGGTAATGGCATTCAATCCATGAAGTGTCCATAAAGCATGAACAGCGGCTGGACTCAAACCAATTTCGTCTGTTTGGATATTGCCGATGATTTTGATGAGCGATGGTATCGCTTTTTTGTTGCCCGATTCAACCAGCAATCTTTGCGCGGTGGTACGCCAGAACATATTGGGGTTGCTGAGCGCGGCGATCAATCCATCGGTATCCTCTTTATTGAGCGATATCTTTTTAGATTTTTTTGCATTCTTATAGCGTATGCTGTAAATTCTCCCTTTAACAGAATCTCTCAAAGCGTTGATATGAGCATTCCCCTTGCCGTTTTCCCAGCCTTCGGGGGTAGGGTTGTGCTGAATGATAAAATTGTACCAGTCGAGCACCCACACATTGCCGTCCGGTCCTACTTCCGCCTGTACCGGCCCGAACCATTCATCGGCGCTTGCTACAAAATTCCAGCCGTCTTCGCCTTCTTTAAAAGATGAGCCGTTTTGCTCAATGATATTCTTATGAATCACACGCCCGGTAGGTTCGCATACAAATGCCACCCGGTTCCAGTAATCTTTGGGATAGGTACGCGCCGTATACAAATTATGCCCGGCGGCTGCGGTAAAGCCACCGTGCACATCTACCTGTCGCAGGTTTTTGGTAACCACGTGCATAGCATAATGACTTTCAATTTTATCCACGCTGGTTTCGCTCCCTTGTGAAGCCATTTCAAAATAACGTTTAGGTATACTGTAAGATGCGCTGTGCGTATTGTTGGCTGTGGAAATAAAAACGTCATAGTCTTCTGAAAAACCGAGTCCCCAGGTATTGTTGGAAGTGTTGCCCAGCATTTCGAGCGTTTTTCCATCGGGTGTAAACCTGTATACAGCCTGGCTGAAGCGTATAGTGTCCCTGCTTTCTCCCACAACGCCTTTAAAGCCCGAATATCCAACGGTTCCCCATATAGCATTATCAGGCCCATAACGCAGGTTGGAGGGCCCGGCATGGGTATCGAAAGTACCCCACCCGGTAAGGATGGTTTGCCTTACATCTGCCTTGTCGTCGCCATCTGTGTCTTTTAAGAAAAGAAAATCAGGTGCCTGCGAAACGATTATTCCTCCGTTAGCAAAAGCAAAGCCGGTCGGTATGTTCAGCTGATCGGCGAATATGGTAAACTTGTCTGCTTTCCCATCCCCGTCCGTATCTTCCAGTATCTTAATCATGTCTCTTCCTTCCTTTTTATTTTCTCTTACCATATTGGGATAATCAACCGTTTCGGCTACCCATAGACGTCCTTTTTCATCCCATGCCATATGAATGGGCTTGCTGATGTCGGGCTCTGCAGCAAACAATTTCATTTCAAACCCTGCGGGTACCTGTGTAAGCAGCATAGATTCTTCCGGCGTTAAAGGCGCCTGGAATTGAGGCGGAGGATCGCGTTTTTCATAGTTGGGGATCCTTTCATTGCTGTACGCCGGGTGGGGTAATGCTAAACCACTGAGCAATGCCCGGGCGTGATCGCCTACCGCCCATAAAATGCCATTGCGCACCAGTTGTAAAAATCCCGGGTTGGTCCATGTTTTCTCATTGTGTCCATACGCTGTATAAAATACACGCCCATTGCCGTAGCTTTTAACCCATGTATAGGGCTCGTGATGATCGCCTTCTACTCTTTCTGATAATACTTCTATATCGTTTGCGATCCTGTCGTGCACATAGGTTTCATCTTCGGTTTCAAAAGCCGGTACATCTTTCATTACCGGGTGATCGGGCTTAAGGATAACGGCTTTAAAGGAATCGTATTGATGTGTTTTAAACTGGCCGCCCGTGAGCGCTACTGCTTCCGGCGAATTGCGGAAGCACCAGGAAGCGCAGTGCAGCGGTATAAATCCCTTTCCTGATCTTACAAAGTCAAGCAGGGCTTTTTCCTGCGGCTGCGTAATGCTGTCGTGGTTGGCGTATACAACCAGTCCATCGTACAGTTTCAGGTCATCCCTCAGTAAGTCATCGGGATCAGTAGTATAGGTGATGTTGATGCCATCCTTAAAATATTCCTGCGAAAGAATATCTGCAAGCTTTTCGCTGTCGTGATGTTTGCTTTTATGTCCAAGGAATAATATTTCCAGGCGGCGGGGTTGATCGTCTTTCGACTGCTCTTTACAGGACGATAAAATAGCTGCTGTTATAAATGTCAGCAACAGCCATCGGAAGAAAAGTGGTTTCATGTATTTATGTTACATTAAGAAAGGGATCAGAGTTTTCGATGATAAGAATTATGCAAGTGTAAAGTCAGGCAGCCTGATAATGGCTCCTCCCTGCATGGCAGACTCATGGGCCAATATACCTACACAGGTGATATTAGCCGACTGCCTGGCATTGGGAAATGGTTCGCGCCTGTCCGTCAACGCGCTTATAAATTCATGTACAAGGTGCGGATGAGAACCTCCATGTCCTGCACCCTGTGTAAAAGATAAATGCTGGTGTTCATCTGCATCGTATACACCGCCGGTGGTGAACCGTTGAATGGGTTCAGGAAGCAGGTGCGCGTAGTCGGGCGATTCCACTTCTTCCGGGATTTCCGGCTCTGGTCTTTTAGCCGTGTGTACCACCATTGGTCTGCCTTCGATCAAAGGCCATTCCACAGATTTTTTTGAACCATATACTTCAAAGCTTTCCCTGTACTGCCGCGCGGTATCAAACAATGAACGGTATACATACGCGCTTAGGTCAGAATTTTTAAATTTGATATGCGTGCTTTCTACTGCATAAGGAGCGTTATAATATTTCTGCAATTCTTCTCTTATCGTGCCGGAACCAAAACAGGATACGTACTCAGCCTCGGCTTTTGTTAAGCCCAGTACCGGCCCTACGCAATGTGTGGCGTAATACATGGGGGGCAAGCCGGGCCAGTAGTTCGGCCATCCATCCATATCCTGCTGGTGGCTGGCTTTTAAAAACTGTATTTTTCCCAGTTCTCCTTTTTCGTACAATTCTTTCATGAAAAGGAACTCCCTGGCATATACCACGGTTTCCATCATCATATAGGTGAGTCCTGTTTCTTTTACCGCTTCTACGATCTGTTTGCATTCTTCAACGGTGGTGGCCATAGGAACGGTACAAGCCACATGTTTGCCTGCACGCAACGCTTTTAACGACTGTGCCGCATGATCCGGGATGGGGGTATTGATGTGAACCGCGTCAACACCGGGGTCTTTCAGCAATTCATCATAATCAGTATATCTTTTTTCAATTTTGAACGTATCACCTATTTTATCCAGGCTTTCTTTGTTGCGTTGACAGATCGCGTACATATTGGCATGTGGGTGGCGTTGGTAAATGGGAATAAATTCTGCTCCGAAGCCTAACCCGATAATCGCTATATTGATCTTTTGAGATGACATATATCAGTCAATTTGAGATTTGAAGTTTGAGATATATAGTTAATAAGCTTATTCTTTACGTTTATTGATGCCCGCCAGTTGTTCCCCGATGGTATAATATCCGAAAAATATAAATGGCCAGTCGGAAGAATCAATAACAATGGTAAAACAAAACCGTTGTAAACATAGCTAAATTACACTCTTTTATTGCGGGCATTTTAGCAAATTATGTCTAATGCTGACTGTATTTTATCTGGAAAATAGCTTTTTATTGTTAAAAATATGCATATTGCTTACAAAGTAGCAAACTTTTCCCTGTATGATTTAGGCGTCATTTTCATAAAAGCCTTGAACTGCCTGTTAAAATTAGAAAGCGCATTGTACCCGCATTCGTAACCTATCTGGTTGATGGTTTTGCGGTCGTCCTCCACCAGTAATTTGCAGGCGTTTTTAATGCGAAGCTCCGACAGGAAATCGGTAAATGATTTGCTTGTTTTGGTTTTAAAATACCGGCTGAAGGAAGTGGGTGTCATATTAAGCAAAGCTGCCACTTCATTAAGCGTTATGTTTTGTTGAAAATGCTGGGCGGCATAATTATAAACGATATTGATGCGCTGTGTTTCTGTTTCTTTTAATTTGTACTTGTAGTCTTCATTATGAAGCAGCCTGTACTCTTTGCTGGCAGCCAGTAAATTTAAGATCTGTAAAAACTGTATCAGGCTTTCGGCGCCGTGCGCTTTAATAAGCTCTCTCATCATGCAGGTAAGCCCGGGCACCAGGCTGCGGTTGTATTCAATACCCCGCCTGGCTTTTTCAAAAAGGCTTTTTACCTGGTGCATTTCTTCTTTTTCAAGTAAATCGCCTATAAAGTCGTGCCTGAAATAAATAACAAGGCCGTGCGTGTACTGTTTGTTCTTTTTGTTAAAATAAATACTGTCGCTGCGCCATAAGTGGGGTACTTCGGGACCAAGGAACGTTATATCCCCTTCGGCAAACGATTTAACCGTATCTCCAATAAACCGCGTGCCTGTTCCTTTTAGCACTACAAACAACTGGTATTCATGATGCGCGTGCCATGTATTATCAAAGTGCTTTTCTTTCAACTCCTTGATAACAAATATGCGGGATTCAGGTATGGATGATTTTTCAACAACGGATTTCATGGCAATTCAACAGCATGGTTAGTAATTTTTGTACTCAGCTAAGGTAGGTAGTCTGTATTAAGTTGTTTGGGCAGGGCGATATTATTTTTTTCGAAAAATTGAAACAGGTTCATTGCCGGGACGTATTCCAGATTTTCGCTTTATTTAAGTTTAAAATTGTTGTTTATTTTTACTATATGATCAGCATCGGACTTATAAGAGAGGGAAAAATACCTGCTGATAACCGGGTTGCACTTATTCCTTCGCAATGTAAATGGATACATAAGCAGAGCCAGGGCGTTCGCATTATTGCTCAATCTTCGCCTCATCGTTGCTTTACAGATAGGGAATATTTGTCGGCCGGTATAGAGGTAAAAGAAGATGTATCCGACTGCAACATTTTGCTGGGTATAAAAGAAGTACCTGTTCAAATGCTGATACCGGGAAAAACCTACCTTTTTTTTTCGCATACTAAAAAAAGACAGGAAAGCAATCGGGAGATGTTCCGGCACATCATTCAAAACAACATCACGCTGATTGATTACGAATGTCTTGAGCATGAAGATGGGCAACGCATTATTGGTTTTGGCTTTTTTGCAGGTGTGGTTGGTGCACATAACGGATTGATGGCGTATGGTAACCGTACAGGGTTGTATCATCTCGAACGGGTGTACAAACAAAGAAGCTTCAGGGAGCTGATCCACACCTATTTCGGTTTGCGGCTTCCTAACGTAAAAATAGCGGTTACAGGTTCCGGCCGTGTGGCACATGGCATACTGGAGATTATGAACCTGGTGGGTATACACGAAGTGGAGCCTGACGAATATCTCCATCGCAGGTTTGCCTATCCCGTATATACCCAGTTAAAAGGAGGCGACCTCTACAGACATACACAGGCCGGAAAGTACAGCCGTATCGATTTTCACGAAAACCCGAGCCGGTATCAATGTATCTTTCTCCCGTATGCAGGGCAAACAGATATTTTATTGAATGGCATTTACTGGGATCAGTCGGTGCCCAGGTTGTTTGAAAAGGAACATATCACCTCTGATACTTTTATCATACAAACCATTGCTGATATTACCGACGACAAAAACGGGTCGGTACCTGTGAACCTGGGCGATCAAACCATTGAAGATCCTGTATACGGGATAGACCGGAAAACATTTGAAAAAACAGCTCCCTATGTTCCCGGCTCAATAGATGTGATGGCTGTAGGCAACCTGCCGAACGAACTGCCCAGAGATGCTTCACGCTATTTTGGGGAACAACTGATCAAGTACATACTGGAAGACCTGGTTAAAAACGGTTCGCCCATTATAGAAAGAGCCACCATGGTTAAAAAAGGGCATTTAACTCCGTTGTACAATTACCTGAGCGAATATGCGGGAGAAGATTGAGTTTGTAAATATTAGATATTTAAGATTTGATATTAGGTATTCGCTCAAGACACTCATACCTTTTACCTTTCATCAAATTTCAAATCTTCAGCTTAACGGCTACAACCCCAGGTAATAATCTTTCAAAAGCGAAACAAATTCGGGTGTATATGTGTTGGAGCTGTTTCTGATGGTGAGCATTGCAATTGAATTTTCAGATTGCCTGGTTTTTGAAAAATGCAGTATACTCCTGAAACAGGGGTGTTCAGGCGTTTGCCTGATGTGTAATTCTTCCAGCAACCGGAAGTCCTTTTCTGCTGCCAGTTGTATAAAATAGTCTTTCCGGTAATAAGGCAATAATATGCCAAAGCTTCCATCCGGTGTAAGGTGATTGTTGATGACGCAGATCAGAACATCCAGCGTGAGTGAGGTGTCATGCATGGCCATGTTTTTCCTGTTGTCCGGCGATTTTAATTCGTTTTCGTAAAAAGGCGGATTGCTGATGATGAAGTCATATTTGACAGGAAACCCGAATGTAACGGCGTCAGCGTGAAAAGCGCTGATCCGGTTGTTCCAGGGACTGTTACGGATATTTTGCTCCAGTTGCCCAAAAGAACTGTTGTCTTTTTCTATGGCATGAAACGTCGCCTGCATCTTTTGAGCCAGCATCAGCGTAAGCAATCCTGAGCCCGCGCCTATATCCAGTACGTTGGCTGCCGGTAATTTTTTACCTGCAAACCACGCTCCCAGTATGCACGAATCCGTGGTTACCTTCATGGTACAGCGATCGTGATAAATTGTGAACTGCTTAAACCGGAAATATGGATTGGGCATACCTGTAAAGATATGAGGTGCGAGTTTATGAAAATAAGTTTTATTCTTGATTGCAGTGTTGCCGGAAAAATAAAATACTCCTTTGCTTGTATTCCGACCCCAAAGAAGGAATCTGCAGCATATCATGGAGTGGCAAATGATCGTAGCGAAGATGGATGTCTCTCCCGAAGGTTCGCATATGCGTTAAACTAAATCGCTATTCACTATATATGGAAAAGCAGATGTGGTAAATATTTGAGAAGAAAAAGCTACTTGCAAAAAAAATGTAGAAAATAACAACAAGCAGCTATTTCGGCATCAAGGTAAAAAACTTTTCGAAGCTCTTTGATAAGTTTGTTATTGACCGCAAAGGCAGAGCCAGCGGCTTTATCTATTTAAAAATTGGCTTCACGCATATGCGAGCGTTCGGAAGAATGGGAGAGAAGGAGGGTGAGGCCAGGAAAGAGAGGCAGGTTTGGAAACCTTTACAAAACTTCCATATTCTTCCGGTAGGGGTCAAGCTTCTTATCGGTAGGGCTGAGTTCGGTGATGAGGTAGCTGATCTTTTGCGGTTTGCATAGCTGCATTGTAAAGGTTGAGCCCAGCTTTTCGGAAATGGTTAATACCACCAGTGTATCGGCCGCCTCGATCATTGCTTTTTTACCTGCGTTACCTTCCAGTCTTTCTGTTGCGGTGGTGTCTCCCGGCATGTTGTGAGAAGGATGTATGTATAATTTTACGCCACGCCCGGCGAGGATCTCGGCTACGGTGGTAACGGTCATCCATACACAGGTTACAAAGCCCATGGTGGAAAGCGGGCCAACCTTGGCTCAATAAAAAGTTTCAGCTGCTCGTCTGCGGCAACTTAAAAAATAGTCATAGTGTAACGAAACCGTACACCGGTGTAATAAAAACGGACAGCTTTTTCGGACAATATCAGTTAATTCGTTGATTGTCAATTAGTAATCTAATGGTTTATAATTTGTGCAGCAAAAAGGGAGGAATTTGAAAATGTGTGTCCCGCAACTGCAGGATGAAAACTTGAAAATGGAAGACCTGTAACACCAGAGCGATCTCAAATCTCAAATCTTAAATCTCAAATCTCAAATCTCAAATGCTTAGAAGCTATTTCAAAACTGCATTCAGGAAGTTGACCCGTAACAGGAGTTATACTATTATCAACATTGCGGGGTTGGCTGTTGGTATTGCCATTTGTATGATCATCTTTATTATCATACAATTCCAGGTAAGTTTCGATGATTTTCATTCTAAGAAGGAACGCATTTATCGTGTGCTTACCGAATATCATCATTCGGACGCAACAACTATCTCTTATGGAAAAAGCGTTCCATTCCCAATGCCCGCAGGATTGAAGACAACTTTCCCCCAGTTAGAGCAGGTAGCTTCAGTTTATGCAAGCCATAATGACGAGCTGCAGGTGCTTGATGAGAATGGAACTCCTGTAAAGAATTTTAAAGAGCAGAGTGGAGTGTTTTATACAGAGCCCTCCTTCTTCAATATATTTGATTTTCCCCTGCTTGCTGGTTCACATGCTTCATTAAAAGATCCGAATAATGTATTGATTACAAAAGAAATTGCAGAAACCTATTTCGGCGACTGGGAAACTGCTATAGGCAAAACCATTAAACTGACAGGATCTTACCGGATAGGTGCAGGATTGTTTCAGTCTCCCCCTATATTGCTGAAAGTTTCAGGTATTCTTGCAACCATACCGGCCAATACAGACTTCCGGATAAAATTAGTGGTTGCTTACGGAACAGATTTTACTGGTGATAAAATATATGGATTTCAACAGCCCGATTGGAATGGAACAGCGCCTGATTTTGGCTGTTATGTCTTGTTGCCGCCGGATATTTCTGTTGCCGGGTTTAATCAACAGCTAGAGGCATATTCACGAAAAGCATTACCTCCCGGCAATAAAAACAGTCATATAGTACAACCATTAAGCGCTGTGCATTATGATACACAAACAGGAAATTACAGCAACCAAACAGTCAGCCGTGAATTGCTCAATGTATTGTGGCTGATCGCGGCATTCATCCTGTTGATTGCCTGTGTAAACTTCATCAACCTATCCACGGCGCAGGCTGTTAACCGGGCAAAGGAGATTGGTGTAAGAAAAGTGTTGGGAAGCAATAGATCTCAGTTGCAAATCCAATTCATCATTGAAACATTTTTGATTGTTACAGGTGCAGTAATACTTGCAGCAGTCATTACAATGCTTTCATTGCCTTTTGTAAATCAGCTTTTAGAGCTTTCGCTTTCATTCAATATACTAAACAATCCTGTCATTGTTTTATTTCTTATAACAACAACAATTGTTGTAACCACATTAGCCGGCTTTTATCCATCTGTTGTTCTGTCAGGTTTTAATCCCGTTAACGCTTTAAAAAGTAAGCTCACAGTAAATACCTTAAAGGGAGTTTCATTAAGAAGAGGTCTGGTAGTATTTCAGTTCATCATTGCGCAGGTGCTCATCATCGGAACACTCATCATTGTAAAGCAGATGGATTATTTTATGAATCAGCCCCTGGGTTTCGATAAAGACGCGATTGTAAATATCCCTTTCCGCCCGGATAGTACAGGCGGCAGGCTGACGGATTTTTTAAGACAACAGCTATTATCAGTAAACGGCGTGCAGGCAGTAAGCTTCAGCTCTCACACCCCTGTGGAAGATGAGAATGATATGTGGACTGCATTCAAATTTGATCATGCAATAAAAGAAACAGATTTTCAGGCCATTACCAAGTTCGCCGACAACGAATATGTATCCACGTATAAGCTACAACTGGTGGCAGGAAGAAATTTGCAGCCTTCCGGTCCGACAAAAGAGTTTTTAGTGAATGAATCGTTTGTAAAAGGTTTAGGTCTTAAAAGACCGGAAGATGTATTGAACAAAGAAATAAGCATATGGAACGGGCTGATAAAATGTCCTGTTGTAGGTGTGCTGAAAGATTTTAATGACAGATCTTTTCGCCAGGAACTTGCACCATTGCTTGTTACCACCAATAACACCATGTATCGTCAGATTACAATAAAACTGGCAACCGCAGACATTCCTTCTGCTATGCAATCTGTTAAAAGAACATGGGAGCAGGCGTTTCCTGATTATGTTTATGAATACAGGTTCCTTGATGATAAAATTGAGAGTTTTTATAAACAGGAAAATCAATTGTCGCATTTGTATAAAATTTTTTCGGTCATCGCGATATTTCTTAGCTGCCTCGGGTTGTATGGTTTAGCCTCATTCATGGCGGCGCAGCGGGTAAAAGAAGTTGGTATCCGTAAAGTGCTTGGCGCTACTACGGGCAGTATCGTTTATTTGTTTTCAAAAGAATTTATAATACTCATTGCAATAGCCTTTGCTATTGCTGCACCCATTGCCTGGTATTACATGCATCAATGGCTGCAGAACTACGCTTATCGTATTGACGTGAGTGGGTGGTTATTTGTTTCAGGCGGGCTTGGTGCAATAATTATCGCGCTGGCAACGATCAGCTTTCAGGCAATTAAAGCTGCTGTGGCAAACCCGGTGAAGGCATTGCGAACGGAGTAGGCCCTCGCCCCCGGCCCCTCTCCACGTCCCGCATGGCGGGAGAGAGGGGTGCCTAAGTTCAGAAGATGCTGATAAAATGCGAGGCGGGGAGGCTGAAAATGTGAAAGTGTGAACCGGTACTAAAACGCTTTGTTGAGATATGTTTTGTTGATGATGTGGTAGAACTAAAAAAATGGATTTGCTCTGTAGCACTGCTCCCTCTCTCCCGAAACTTCGGGATGAGGAGAGGGAAAGAGGGTGAGGCTAAATAATCGCTGAAAGCTGATCGCTGACAGCTCAACGCTCAAAATAGCTCATTATTAATTAAAATATAATCACAACTATATGGTTAAAAATTATATAAAAATAGCTATCCGTAGTTTTCAAAAAGACAGGGTTAATACGCTGATCAGTCTTTTCGGACTGGTTATAGGGCTTACCAGTGTTATGTTGATCGCCGGTTATATCCGGTACGAAACCTCTTTCGACAAAAGTTATAGTAATTCCAGCCGTATTTACCGTCTTATCAGCACCTATCAAAAAAATAATTCGGGGCCTACAGAAAATGTACCGGTGGCATTTGCGCCAACGCTCATAAGGGAAGTGCCCGGGTTTACGGGACAAACACGCGTCAGTACATACACAACACAGGTGCTTATTAAAAATCAGTATACCGATTTAGAACTGACAAATGTAGACAGCAGTTTCTTTTCCATTTTTAATTTTGCGTTCATTCACGGAAATGCCACCACTGCCATCAAAAGCGCTGATAATATTGTGCTTACTGCTTCGGCTGCAAAAAAATTATATGGCACAACCGATGTAGTAGGTAAAACACTGGAGAATAGAGAGAAAGTTTTTATGATCAGCGCTGTGCTTCAGGACCTGCCACAAAACAGTTTCCTGCAAACAGACGCCTTCTGTTTTAATCCCTTATCCAAACAAAGTTCGGTGCTGGATGTTTCGGGAGGGTATAATGGAGGTAATGCATTCATTCAGTTAGATGAAAATACATCTGTTGCGGATGCCGAAAGCAAAATACAACAGTTTTGTAACCGGTATAAAATGAACGATTATAAAATAACATTACAGCCGGTATCGCAGATCCATTTGCATTCATCTGAAATCAAGGATGAGCTTGCCAGGCACAATATCGGCGACATAAGATATGTATACATCTATGCCGGCATAGCGCTGTTGATACTGATCATTGGTTCTATTAATTTTATCAATCTTGCTATTGCACGCAGTATGGAACGAACCAAAGAAGTAGGTGTACGCAAAGTGCTGGGGGCACAAAGAAAACAACTGATCTTGCAGTTCCTGGGAGAATCGGCGGTATATTTTGCAGCGGCTTTTTTAGTAGCCATTATACTTGCCGTTATTGCATGGAAAGGCTTTACCCATCTCAGCAACATTGTGGCGGACACTTCCTTCCTGCTCAATACAGAGACCCTGCTTATTATTACAGGTATTTGTATTTTTTCCTGCGTGATCTCGGGTATTTATCCGGCCCTGTTTCTGTCTGGTTTACAGCCTGTGCATACTTTAAAAAGCGGCTATCAGGAAATGAAATTGAATTTTGGCTTGCGAAAAGTACTGATCGTAGTACAATTCTCCATATCCATTATGCTGGTGGTGGCAACTTTTACTGTGCATTCACAATTACATTATCTTAACAACAGGCCGCTTGGTTTTAATAAAGATAATCTTATCCGGTTCCAGTTGCCTTATCTTGATGAACCGCCACAGGCCTTTAAGAATGAAGTGCTGCAAAATCCCGCTATCAGCGCGTTGTCATTTGCGGGGTTGGATATAGGCAAAACATATTCCATTTATTCCAGTATGAGCGACCCGGTAGCAGGGTACGATTCTACGAACCTGGTTAAGGTGGCTATTATTGATGTGGACATGGATTTTATGAAAACGATGCAGATCCCTATAATGGAGGGCAGGGATTTTTCCCGTGATTTTCCTTCAGATATGGCAAATTATGACAGTATTGCCGGCTGGACAGGTGCAGACCCCGGACGACCCTTAATTGTCTCCGAGTCGCTGGTAAAACGGCTTGACATAAAAGGCCCGATAGGAGCTGTTACCAACAAAGATTTTTTTCTTAAAGGAACTATTGTTGGCGTGTTTAAAAATTTCAGTGCGATGTCGTTGAAAGAGGAAGCGCCGGTGCTTGCCATACGATGCAAGCCTGATGGAAAAAACCTGCGGTATGTATATGCACGTATCAATGCTGCAAATACCGCTGCAAACATTGCTTTTCTTGCGAAGACATACAAGCAATTCTTTCCCCGGGAAAAATTCGATTTCAGTTTTATTGATGATCGTGTTGCACATTTATACGATACTGAAATAAGACTTACCAAACTCAGTAACATTTTTTCTTTTCTCGCCATAGCCCTGTCTTGCATGGGATTGTTCAGTCTTGTTTCGTTGATGGTACGCAAGCGTACCAAAGAAATAGGTGTACGGAAAGTATTGGGCGCCTCGGTAAGCAGCATTGTTTTATTGATAGGCAAAGATTTCCTGTGGCTGATCATTATCTCGTTTATTATAGCCACGCCACTGGCATATATGGCCATGACGAAATGGCTGGAAGGATATGCGAATCGCACAACTTTATACTGGTGGATATTTTTGATTGCAGGTGCAGTCGCCTTTTTAATTGCATTTATAAGCATCAGCTTTAAATCCATTTCGGCGGCCAGGGCAAACCCGGTCGGAGCATTGCGAAGCGAATAAACCTCACCCCCAGCCCCTCTCCTCGCAGAGGAGAGAGGTGCCCAAATTCGGAATAGGTTGATTAAATGCGAGGTGGGGAGACTGAGAATATTTGGAGAGTGTGAGCCCCGAAACTTCGGAATGAAAATGTGTGGAATTTGAAAATTTGGAAATGATAAATCAGACATCAACAAATCAGCTATCATAAATCATCTTGTATGTTTAGAAACTATTTCAAAATCTCATGGCGTAACCTGGTACGTAATAAGTGGTTTTCGCTGATCAATATTCTCGGGCTTTCCATCGGATTAGCTACCTGCCTCATCATTATGCTTTTTGTAAGCAATGAATTAGGGTATGACCGGTTTAACAAAAAGGCAAACCGTATCGCAAGGATTTATTTTGAAGGCAATGTGCAAGGGCAAAGAATGAAAGAGACGGTTGTAATGGCGCCGGTGGCTGAAACCATGAAGAAAGATTTTCCTGAAGTAGAAGACGCGACCCGGTTGCGGAGCCATGACTGGGCGCCGAAGCTGGTTGTGAACAACAAGGAGTTCAGGTTTGATCAGTTGGCTTATGCTGATGCCAATTTTTTTGATGTATTTACGCTGCCCTTTATAAAAGGCGATAGTAAAACCGCGCTGACTGAACCCAATACAGTTGTATTAACAAAGGCTGTTGCCCAAAAATACTTTGGAAAAGAAGAGGCATTGGGAAAAATGATCCGTTTTAAAACGGAAGACAAAGCACCGATGAAAGTAACGGGCGTAATTGAAAATATTCCCGTAAACAGTCATTTCCAGTTTGGGTTGATGACTTCCATGACAAGCCTTGAGGACGCGAAACAACCAAACTGGATGAGCTCCAATTATTTTACCTACATAGTATTAAAAAATGAAAAAGATTTTGAAAAGCTGGAAGCAAAAATCCCGGGGTTGGTAGATACATACATCGGCCCGCAAATGAAAGAAGGCACAGGGCAGACGCTTGCCGAGTTCAGGAAAAGCGGGAACAATCTTACTTTTCATTTGCAACGGCTGACCGATATTCATTTGCATTCTGATTTCCATTACGACCTCAGCGCACCCGGCGATATCCGGTATGTGTATATATTCAGTGCTATTGCATTATTCATGCTATTAATAGCCTGTATCAATTTCATGAACCTGTCTACGGCAGGAGCATCCAAACGTTCAAAGGAAGTAGGCATCCGCAAAGTGCTTGGCTGCCTGAAGGGGGAACTGGTACAACAATTCCTCGTGGAGTCCACCATTATTACTGCCATAGCATTATTGCTTTCACTGGTATTTGTGAAACTGGCGTTACCGCTTTTCAACCATCTTTCGGGGGAGCAGTTAACATTCGGTTTTATCGAAAAGCCCATGCTGGCACCCGTTCTGTTGGGTATTATTTTATTCACCGGACTGGTTGCGGGCAGCTACCCTGCATTTTATCTTTCCTCCTTTAAACCCGTAGTGGTGTTAAAAGGAAAATGGATGCCGGTAAAGAGCCGCATCAGCTTCAGGAGCGCCCTGGTAGTATTCCAGTTTTTTATCTCCATCATACTCATTGTAAGCACCACGGTTGTTTACAGGCAGCTTTCTTATATACGCCATAAAGATCTGGGGTATAATAAAGATAGAGTAATGGTGATCTCCAATGTTGGGGCATTGGGGGATAAAACGGAGGTTTTCAGGCAGCAACTGCTGAGCGACCCTGCCGTTGCCAGTGTAAGCGCTTCGAGGTATTTACCGGCAGGCGGCAGCAACAATAATAATTTTTTTGTTTTTACCGAACAGGAACCTGGCAGGTTGGTGAAAACACTAAGATATGAGATAGACGGGCAATACATTCCCACGCTCGGCATACAGGTAAAGGAAGGAAGGAATTTTTCCCGGGAATATGGTACGGATTCATCGGCAGTCATCGTAAATGAAGCTGCCGTAAAAGCGTTGGGATGGAAAGACAACCCGTTAGGCCAAACCATTTCGAGGACCAGCAAAGGCGACAAAGAAATATATCATGTGATCGGGGTGGTAAAAGATTTTCATTTCAGGTCCCTGCATGAGCAGATCTCTCCCCTGGTAATGGTATTGACGCCTGATCCGGGTAGCCTTGTAGTAAAAGTAAAAACAACCGATATTCCGGGTTTCACGACAAAGCTCCAAAAAAGGTTTGCAGCTTATGGCGCCGAAGACCCGATGGATTATTCGTTTTTAGATGAGCGCTACAATAATACGTATAGCGCAGAACAAAAGATTGGAACGATACTGGGCATTTTTGCCGGGCTCACGATTTTTATAGCCTGTATGGGCTTATTTGGTCTTGCGAAATTTACGGCAGAGCAACGCACCAAAGAAATAGGCATCCGCAAAGTGCTGGGTGCTTCTGCTGTGCAGTTGTCTGCCATGCTTTCCAAAGATTTCTTAAAGCTCGTTTTAGTGGCCTGTATCATTGCATTTCCTATTTCAGGATGGGTGATGTATAAATGGTTGCAGGATTTTGCGTATCGTACCGGTATCAGTTGGTGGATATTTTTGATAGCAGGTGTACTTGCCGTACTGATTGCCTTGATAACAGTGAGCTTTCAGGCTATAAGGGCGGCGATGGCGAACCCGGCAGGAGCATTGCGGACAGAGTGAGGCCTCGCTCCCCCGCCCGACTACGGGCCCGGCCCCTCTCCTCGCAGAGGAGAGAGGTGCCCAAATTCAGAACAGGTTGATGAAATGCGAGGTGGGGAGGTTAAGAATGTGAAGTGTGAGCCGGTACTAAAGCGCTTTGTTGGGATATGTTTTGTTGATGATGTGGTAGAACTAAAAGAATGGCTTTGCTCTGTAGCACTGCTCCTTCTCCTGGCGAGGAGAGGGAGAAGGAGCCCGCCCGACTGAACATCGTTCGGGCGGGGGTGAGGTTTTGCTGTACTGATATGCATTATTTAAAATTGATTAAACTGTTTTTTATGCTAAAAAACCTTTTGCTCGTTGCATTGAGAAATTTTAAGAGAGACAAATGGTATAGTCTCTTAAATATCCTCGGACTTACCATCGGTATCACCTTCGGGCTGTTCCTGATTTTTTATATTAAAGACGAATTGAGCTACGACAGGCATTATGAGAAGGTTGACAGGATATTCCGCATAAACTCTATCATTAAGGAAGCTGACAGGGATACTATGCGCTGGGCAATAGCCCCATTCCCGATGGGAGCTGCACTGGCCAAAGATTATCCTGAGGTGGAAGAAGCGGTACGGTTTGTTAATAGCGGAAGAACAATGTTTAAGAACGGCGCTTTGAGATTGTATGAGGATAAAGTTTTTTTTGCTGATAGTAACGTGTTTAAGGTTTTCACCTGCGATTTTATGGAGGGCAATCCGCAAACAGCTTTAAAGGAACCAAATACTGTTGTGTTATCTGAATCATCAGCCATTAAATTTTTTGGAGCGGATAAGAAGTATGTAGGTAAAACACTGGAAAATGTAAACGGTAAAATATATAAAGTAACAGGAGTAATAAAAGATGTTCCTAAAAACTCGCATCTCCTTTTCAATATACTGGCTTCAAGAAGCACCCTGCCGGCTGACTTTGCTAATAATTGGGGAAGTTTTGATTTTTATACTTATGTGTTATTAAAACCAGGCACATCGGCCGCTGCCTTTAATAAGAAAATGGAACCAATGTATGAAAAATACCTGGCTTCCATTTTTAAGCAGTTTAATATTAAAATCAGGTTCGAGACCCAGCCTATCGCTTCTATACATCTCCATTCCAGTACAGCAAATGAACCCGAAGAAACAGGCAGCATGTCATATATCTATATTTTTTCCGCAGTAGCCTTCTTTATGCTCCTGATTGCCTGTATAAATTATATGAATCTCACCACCGCAAGGTCTGCAAGAAGGGCAAAAGAGATCGGCATACGAAAAGTAACAGGATCGAATAAAATACAACTGGTATTGCAGTTTTTGATTGAATCAACATTCACAGCTTTGATCGCTTTATTATTAAGCATCGGGTTAATTGCACTGTTTCTCCCCATGTTTAATTCATTATCCGGTAAATTTATTTCTTTCTATACATTGTTCAGACCGGATACCATCCTGATACTTTTGGCGGTAGTGGTTTTTGTTGGTGTTGTAGGCGGCAGCTATCCCGCTTTTTATTTGTCAAAGTTTAACCCGGTTAATGTATTAAAGGGAAGCCTGGCAAAAGGATCAAGCAATGTTAATTTGCGAAGAGCGCTTGTTGTAATACAGTTTAGTATCTCTATGATTATGCTCATCTGCACATGGGTTGTATATGGCCAGCTAAAATATTTGCGGAATAAGGATTTAGGCTTTAATAAGGAGCAGGTGCTTACTGCTCAGGCTGTTACAGACAGAGATATTAAAAGTTCCGTACTTTCTTTTAAAAATGAAATGCACAATAATCCCCGGGTGCTTTCGGTAAGCACTTCAGGCGCTGTTCCGGGTCAGGGTGTCAGCTTTAATTTATTTTCGGTTCAGTCAAAAGATGGATTTGTAGATAAGGGAGTGGATGTATATGCCATTGATGAAAATTATGTACAAACATTAGGCATAAAAGTTGTGAAGGGCAGAAATTTTTCAGGACCTGCCGATACATTACACAGTGTACTGGTAAATGAAAAAATGGTGCAGGAGTTTGGCTGGGCAGATAATCCCCTTGGTAAAAGAATAAAATTCCCAGGTGATACATCAGGTAATTATAAAGAAGTGATTGGTGTGGTAAAAGATTTTAATCAAAAAGCATTATACAATCCTATTACACCTTTGATTTTATTTTATTCACCATATAATAATCTTATTGAGCTGAAGTTAAGCTCTTCCAATATACTTTCTACGGTAGCCGGTATTGAAGGAGCCTGGAAGAAAATATTTCCTGATATACCTTTTCAATATACTTTCCTCGATCAGGATTTTGACTCGCAATATGCTGCTGACCAAAAGCGGGGGAAGATATTTACCGCGTTTTGCGTTCTGACTATAATTATTACCTGTCTTGGCCTTTTAGGATTAATAGCATTTACCACAGAACAAAGGCAAAAGGAAATAAGTATAAGAAAAGTAATGGGTGCAAATATTGGCCAGATTATACCATTGATCACAAGGAATTTTGTTTTCTTGGTGGGTATATCATGCCTTATTGCTTTTCCTGTAGCCGGATACTTTATGTCGAAATGGCTGAAGATATTTCCTTATAATACCGGCTTACATATTATGCCGTTTGTTCTTTCGGCATTGGTCGTTCTGTCTATAACAATGCTTACTGTTATTTTCCATACAGTAAAAGCGGCGTTAGCAAATCCTGTGAAAGCGCTGAGGTCAGAGTAATGTGGAAATGTGCAAATTGTAAAACACTTTGTTTGGATATGTTCTGTAGCTGATGTGGTAGAACTAAAAGGATGGCTTTGCTCTGTAGTGTCGTCCCTCTCTCCCGAATTTTCGGGACGGGGAGAGGGAAAGAGGGTGAGGTTGCAGCACCGCTCCCTCGCCTTTGCTCTGAACGTTCGGAGGAGAGTAAGGCATGGGCTGAAATGTGAAAATTTGAAGGACTTTAAATGTAACAACCGCTGAAAGCTGATAGCCGATGGCTGACAGCTCAAGGCTCAAAGCCTGCAATTATGATAAAAAACTATTTACTGATAGCCTGGCGAACACTGGTGAAGAATAAGGTATATTCATTAGTAAATATCCTGGGCCTGGCTATTGGAATTACAGCCTGTTTCTTTGTTTTTCAATATGTACATTTTGAAAAAAGTTATGATCGCTTTAATACGCGGGCTGCCGACATTTACCGCGTACCCATCTCTTACTCCGGGAGTTTATCCAATGTGCCTACTACAGCGGCCAACCATCCTGCGGTAGGGCCCGCCATGAAAAAAGATTTCCCCGAAGTAGTAGATTATGTGAGAATGGTGAATACCTCTCTTTTTGTAACTGCCGCAGCAATATCGTATACACCAAAAAATGGGGCGGCGTCCCGTACTTTTAATGAGCCGAACATTTTTGTGACAGATGAATCCTTCTTCCGGGTTTTTTCCTATCCCTTATTGAAAGGCGACCGGAAACAGTGCCTGGCAACGCCGGGCTCTATCGTTATTTCAGCTTCCGCTGCCAGAAAATACTTTGGCAACGACGACCCGATGGGCCAAACGCTTGCATTAAATGCTGCATTACAACTTAAGGTAACAGGCGTGTTTGCGGATGTGCCTGAAAATTCTCACATAAAATTCGACATGCTCATGTCATTTCTTGCAGACGGTTTTGACTGGATGAACAATAACTGGGGCTGGCCGGAATTTTATACTTATGTGCAGTTGGTTCCGGGTACTGATGCGAAAAAACTGGAAGCTAAGTTCCCTGCCTTTATCGAAAAATATCTGGGCGCCAAAATGAAGGAACTCAATTTCCGTTCCTATTTTCACCTGCAACCCCTTACCGACATCCACCTGAAATCCAATTATCTGAAAGAAGCTGAAGCAAATGGCAGTGAAAAAGAAATATATTTTCTTTCCATTATCGGGATATTTATCATGCTGATTGCATGGATAAATTATGTCAATCTCTCTACGGCTAAATCGATGGAAAGAGCCAGGGAAGTCGGGATCCGGAAAGTGTCGGGGGCGTTTAAGAAGCAACTGATTATCCAGTTTTTGATCGAATCAACTATCATTAATTTATTGGCGCTGGCTATGGCGGTTATACTCATATTCACCGCCAGCCCCTTGTTTAATTACATCATCGGGAAAAAAATCAATGACGGATTTTTTACAACCGGACTGGGGAGTCAGCCCTCCTTCTGGTTGCTGGCTTTTAGTATTTTTATTGCAGGCGCTTCGCTTGTAGGCGCTTACCCCGCCTTTGTTTTGTCATCATTTAAGCCCGTAAAGGTTTTGAAAGGACTTATCATAAAATCCAATACCGGTATGTCGCTCAGGCGGGTGCTGGTTTCTTTTCAGTTCATACTCTCTATTGTGCTGATCGCGGCAACGCTCATCGTGTTTAATCAATTGAACTATATGCGCAATGCTGACCTGGGGTATAAAAAAGACCAGGTGCTTGTAATAAAGTCGCCTGCGATCGTTGATTCTGCGATCGTGAGCCGGTATCATTTTTTAAAATCAGAAATTAAAAAAATGCCTTTTGCGGAAAATGTAAGCACTACTTCTGATATCCCGGGCGGAATGATCCGCTATCGTAATGCGGTACGCCGGTCCGACCAGGATAAGCAGAGCAATTTTACTACCTACCTGATGGAGATAGACGATAAATTTATCAATACCTATCATATTGAGATGCTTGCAGGAGAAAACTTCCGGGCTTCTGATAGCTCAAGGATTTTTGGCGTAAACGATACTAAGGTTTTGATCAACGAAGAAATAGTGAAAGCGTTGGGCTATGCATCGGCAGAGGAGGCAGTTAACAAAGAAATTGTATTTAATCTAAGAATGGACGAGATTCGCTGCAGGGTTGCCGGCGTGGTAAAAAATTATCACCAGCGATCCTTAAAAGAAAAATACGACCCCATACTTTACTACTATCCGTCCTGGACCGATTGGAAATATATCTCTGTGAACATTCAAACAGCAAATCTCGGTAGTAATCTTGCTACTATTGAAGCCGGCTATAAAAACGCATTTCCCGGTAACGCGTTTGAATACTTTTTCCAGGATGATTTTTTTAACAGGCAATATCAAACCGATCAGCGTCTGGGCAATGTGTTCGGATTATTTGCTGTGCTTGCCATTATGGTGGCTTGCCTGGGTCTATTGGGGCTATCCAGTTTTGTAATAAAGGTGCGCACCAAAGAAATCGGCATCCGGAAAGTACTGGGGGCTTCTGTTGCAGCTATACTTCTTCTTATTTCGAAAGATTTTGTAAAACTGGTTTTTTGGGCAGCACTGATCGCCATACCAGTCGTTTACTGGGCAGCCAGCGAATGGCTTAACAATTATGCATTTCATATTGCCCTCAGCTGGCTTATGTTTGTTATACCTCCATTCATGTTGCTGCTTATTGCATTGCTCACTATTTGCTTGCAAAGCCTTAAAACCGCTTTAACCAACCCGGTTAAATCGCTGAGGAGTGAATAAACCTCACCCCCGGCCCCTCTCCACACAGTGGAGAGGGGTGCCCAAATTCTTGACAAATTGAAAAATAGTAAGAGCGGCAACCTGAAGATCAAAAGAACGTGATAAAACGGAAAGTGTGAAGATGTGAAAGTGCTTGTTTGGATTTGTTTTGTAGATGAAGTGGAAGAACAAGGAGTTTGGAGATATTCTATAGTGCCGTCCCTCTCCGCTGCGAGGAGAGGGATGAGAGGGTGAGGCTTTTCCCAAATTTTCCTTATCTTCAAAACCTTCTACACCATTAAACAAAATATTCATGACCTCACAAAGCCGCAGGAATTTTATTAAAAGCAGCAGTCTGGCTGCATTGGGTTTGGCTGCTATCCCCTCTTCATTAAAAGCGTTTGCGCCAAGCGATAAATTGAGAATAGCGCATATAGGATTAGGCGGAATGGGCAACCAGCACATGAAATGGTTTGCGGGTATTCCCGAAGTGGATATTGTGGCGCTTTGTGATGTAGACGAAAATCATTTAAAAGAAACAAGGAATAAGCTGAAAGAGCTTCGTCCCAATGCCCGTAAGGTTAAACTGTATGATGATTTCAGGCGTATACTCGACCGTAAAGATATAGACGCCATTACCTGCGCAACGCCTGATCACTGGCATGCCACTATCGCTACGCTTGCTTTCCAGGCGGGCAAGGACGTATATGGAGAAAAGCCCTTATCGTATGATGCAGGTGAGGGAAAGATCATGCTGGAGAATATGAATAAGTATAACCGAATTTTCCAGATGGGCAACCAGATACACGCTACCGATAATTATCATCGTGTAGTGGAACTGGTGAAATCCGGTAAGATAGGTAAAGTACATACTGTGCGTTTATGGAAAACAGGAGCACCGCCGGAGCTGAAAGAAACGGAAGTAGCACCTGTTCCCTCAACGCTTAACTGGGATATGTGGCTTGGTCCTGCCCCTTATACAGAATATATCCCTGCCAAATGTCATTTCACCTATCGTTATTTCCTTGATTATTCAGGGGGCGTATTCGCAGACTTCTGGTGCCATATAGCCGATATTGTATTCTGGAGCCTGGAGCCTAAAGGACTAAAACATATTCATGCGAGGGGCGAGAAGGCGGATGGCATTGCCGACGTTCCAAAGTGGCTGGATATAGATTATGAGTTTGATGATCTGAAAATATTATGGACGAGCAAACCACCTGATGTGCCCGGCGCTGCTGATAAAGGCATTGGCGCTTATTTCGAAGGCGATAAAGGAACATTGATGTGCGATTACGGTTCACGAACTATTGTGCTCGACGGAGAAACCTTAACAGATATTGATTACGTGCCAAAATCTATCAAACGTTCTCCCGGTCATCAGCAAAATTTTGTGGATGCCATAAAAGCCAGGGCGCAACCCGAATCCAATCTTACCTACGCCAGAGAAATGACATTGCCCATGCATCTCGGTCTCATTTCATATCGTTTAAAACGCCCGTTGCAATGGGATGCTGCAAACGAACAATTTATTAATGATGCTGAAGCAAATGCGCTGCTGCACAGGGAGCCGAGGGAGAAATGGAAGTTAATATAAAGAGCAGCCAGCCTATCCCGGCCTTCCCTAAGGGAAGGAGACCTGATCACAGCACTCGCTTTTCAACAATGCTGACAAATTAGAGCGTTGCTGATCGTTGTAAAATAGAATTACAATAGTTGAATTGGAAGATATGCAGTTCATTAAAGATATGCAGTACCACCTCCTCTCCCTGCCTACCGGACAGGCAGGTTTCGGAGAGGAGGAAGGGAGGAGAGGCTGCCCACTGTCCGTTTTCGTACACCCTGCGTTCAGTTTCGCACACCTTTCTATAAAATAAGCGTATAACAATTTGATTTTGATGTGGTTGTATGCTGGCATGCCGGTTGTTTCCCGTTATACAATAATTGTATACCCCAAGGAAGTTCAACATATGTTCAGCAACTATCTCACCATTGCTTTAAGGAATATCAGTCGCAGTAAAATTTATGCTTCCATCAATATTTTTGGTTTAAGCATTGGACTGGCATGCGCCATGCTCATTATCCTGTACGTAAAAGATGAAGTGAGCTTCGACAGGTTTCATAAAAATGTAAATCACATTTACAGGATCACAACAGAAAGTGTTAATAAAGATAACGGAACAGGAAGGGATGGAATTACCGGGTATTTGCAGGGATCCCGATTTGCAGAGCATGTGCCCGGTATACAGGCCTTTACGAGAATCCAGGAATGGGGAGAAGATTTTAAAACAGGAACAGAAGTACAAACAATTCATTTATTAAAAGTTGATACATCTTTCTTTTCCATATTTTCTTTCCCGCTGTTATATGGTGATGCTAAATCATGTCTGAAAGG
Source organism: Chitinophagaceae bacterium (assembly GCA_019638615.1). GTDB lineage: Bacteria > Bacteroidota > Bacteroidia > Chitinophagales > Chitinophagaceae > Agriterribacter. The sequence goes on from JAHBTL010000016.1 coordinate 62,127, forward strand.
TGTTAACAGCATTGTAATATCCGAAGACCTGGCTGAGAAACAATTTGGAACAAAAGATGCTGTAGGAAAATTAATGATGATGAAGCGGGACAGTGTTTTTGTTCCTTACCAGGTATCTGCCGTTACAAAACGATGCCCTCAAAACTCTTCTATAAAATTTGAAATGCTTTTGCCGATAAAGGTTTCAGCAGAGGATTTGGGAAATAGCGAGAACTGGTTTAACTTTTTCCTAAACACGTTTGTATTATTACGCCCGGGGGCCGATATTGATCATGTTCAAAAAAACATGCAACAGTTTTATGAAACCGATTCAAAGGAAGCGATGGAAAGTTTGAAGGCGAGATTTGGAGATGTGATCACTAAGTTTACTTATAAATTACAACCCTATACGCAAATACACCTGAGTAAAGACTTGCCTGCACAAAACGGGCTGTCTGATGCCAGCAATCCGGTATATTCTTATCTCTTATCAGGCATAGCTTTATTTCTTTTACTGATCGCTTGCATCAACTTTGTAAATCTTACCGTAGCCCGCTCGGTTAAACGCGCCAAAGAAATTGGTATCAGAAAAGTAATAGGCGGCAACAGGCGTGAATTGATTGTGCAGTTTTTGGGAGAGTCATTTTTGTTATGCTTTATCGCTTTTGTGTTAGCCATACTTTTGGTGCAGCTCACACTACCGGTATTCAACACACTGTCTAACAAAATTTTGACATTCAGTTATTTGATAGATGCAAAACTGGTTGCCGGTTATATTGCCTTGTTTTTATTAACAGGATTGGTAGCTGGTTTTTATCCAGCCATTGTTTTGTCTGGATATAACCCGGTGCAAACATTATATAGCCGCTTTAACCTGGGAGGAAAAAATTATCTGCAAAAATCACTGGTAATATTACAATTCTCCCTGGCCTCATTTCTTATCATCGCCACCTTTATTATACAGGCGCAGTTTAATAAACTGGCCGATGCACCATTGGGTTATGATGACAGCAACCTGGTAACTGTAAATAACGGTAGTATAAACAGAAACAACATACCGTTGTTAAAAAATGAATTGATGAAAAGTCCTGATATCATTAATGTGGCGCCTAAGAACAGCGGACAAAATGGAACAGTGGCCAAAGTAGGCAATGATTCCACGATCAGTTTTACTTATGAAACAGTGGATGAAAATTATATTCCGTTATTGAAAATTCCGGTTGTGATGGGAAGGAATTTTTCAGCCCGATTTCCTTATGATTCGGTACAATCTGTGATAGTGAATGAAAGCTTTGTTAAAAAAACCGGTTGGACAGATCCTATAGGACAGGTGGTTGATTTTTGGTATGATAATAAAAAATACACAGTAATTGGTGTTGTTAAAGATTATCATTACCAGCCGATGACTGCTGAAATAGAGCCCCAGTTATTTACCATGAAATATAGCAACCCGCTTAGAATGGTATTTATAAAAATTAAACCCAACGCCACAACGGCAGCCCTAAAACACATTGAGGCAACTTTTAAAAAATTATTTCCCGTTAGTCCATACAGTTATTCATTTAAAGATGAAGCAAACCGAAGAGCGTATGAGGCAGAAGCAAAATGGAAGCAGATTATGATGTTCAGCGCTATACTTACCATTTTTGTTTCCTGTATAGGGTTATTTGGATTATCGGTATTAGCTGCAGAAAAACGTACGAAAGAAATCGGCATACGCAAAGTATTGGGTGCTTCGGCTAACGGGCTGGTTGGCATTCTTTCAAAAGATTTTTTAAAGCTGGTACTTATTGCGCTGATTGTAGCCATCCCCGCTGCATGGTTAGCATCCGATAAATGGCTGCAAAACTATCCTTATCGTATCACACTAAGCTGGTGGTTATTTGCGGGAGCGGCATTGCTGGTGATAATGATAGCATTAGTAACGGTAAGCTTCCAGGCGGTGAGGGCAGCGATGGCAAACCCGGTCGCAGCATTGCGAAGCGAATAGCCCTCACCCCCGTCCCCTCTCCACGGAGTGGAGAGGGGTGCCCAGGCTCATAGTATGTTGATGAAATGTAAGTGGGGGAGGCTGAGGATGTAAAGTCGCGGGAAAATACAAAGCGTTAAGCCCGGATATATTCAGTGGATGATGTGGATGATATAAAGTTTGGAGTTGTTCTACTGTACCGTCCTTCTCCTGGGAAGGAGAAGGATAAGAGGATGAGGCTTGATGTGGGAGATCAAAAAGTTTGACTTAATGCTTAAGTACCGATTAAGAACCTTAAATAACTGCTGGCGGCTGAAATCTGATCCGCCACGGCGGACGGGTTGCTGCCAGCTCAAATCTTATAATTATGTTTAAAAGCTATTTTCTGATTGCTATCCGCAGCTTTAAAAAGGACAGGGTAAATTCATTGATAAGTCTCTCGGGATTGATCATCGGGCTAACCTGTGTAATGCTGGTTGCGGGCTATATACGTTACGAAACGTCTTTTGATAAAAACTATTCTCATTCAAGCCGCATCTACCGCCTCATTAGTACTAATAACCGGAACGATTATGGCCGCACAGAACTTATACCTACGGCATTTGCTCCTGCGCTTGTGCGGGAAATACCGGGAATAAAAGGGCAGACGCAAATTAGTACATGGACAAAATATGCGTTTCTCAATAATCAATTCGCTGGTTTTAAGCAAACCGATGTGGATAGTAGTTTTTTCTCAATATTCAATTTTAAGTTTATTCATGGTAATCCGCAAACGGCGCTGAACAATCCCGGCAATATTGTTCTTACCGCTACCACTGCAAAAAAAATTTATAATACGCTGGATGTTGTTGGAAAAACCCTTACAACAAAAAACGAAACTTATATTGTTTCCGGTGTGGTTGAGGATATGCCGCAAAATAGTTTTCTGCAAACAGACGCATTTCATTTTCGGCCCAGGTCAAAATATTCAGAAACACTTGATATTTCGGACGGCTACACTATGGGGAACGCTTTTATTTTGTTAGATGAAAAACTGTCAGCAATTGATGCCGGGAATAAAATAAGAGAGTTTTGCCACAGATACAAGATGGATAATTATAAAATGGAACTGCAACCTGTACAGCAGATGCATTTACATTCGTCAGACATAAAAGACCAGTCTGATGAATATAATATCGGTAATTTACAATATGTGTATATCTATGCTGCTATTGCATTGCTTATATTAATTATAGGCTGTATTAGTTTTATTAATCTTGCTATTGCCCGCAGTATGGAGAGAACAAAAGAAGTGGGAGTGCGCAAAGTTATGGGTGCTGAAAGAAAACAATTAATAGTACAGTTTCTTGGTGAATCATGGGTGTATTTTATTATTGCATTTTCCGCAGCGCTTGTACTCGCAGTGTTAGCATGGAATGGATTTACACAGTTGATCAATATCCAGGCCGGGAGGGATTTTCTACTCAATATTTATACATTACAGGCAATATCGGGTATTTGTATTTTCTCCTGTTTGCTATCCGGGTTTTACCCGGCGGTATTTCTCTCCAGCCTGCGTCCTGTAATTACATTGAGAGGAGGGTATCAAAATGTGAAATTTAATTTTGGTTTACGAAAAGCCTTGGTAGTAATGCAATTTACCATAACAATCATGCTGATCGCGGCGACTCTTGTGGTTCATTCTCAATTGAATTATCTGAATAATAAACCGCTTGGTTTTAATAAAGATAATCTTATCAGTTTTAACATACCTTATTTGGATCAAATACCGCTGGCATTTAAAGACAAGCTTTTGCAAGGCGCCCATATCAATAGCCTGACATTTTCTTCCCTCGAAGTAGGCAATACCTACGGCATGGGCGGAAGCATGAGAGACCCAAAGACGGGTAACGATTCGACAAAACTTTTGCAAAATGCGATCATAGATGGCGATCTGGATTTTATGAAAACATTTCAGATACCTGTTATAGAAGGAAGAGATTTTTCCCCGGCGTACCCTTCAGATATAACAGACTATAATTCCATTGCAGGGTTTCCGGGAGTTGATAAGCGAAGACCGCTGATTGTTTCTGAATCACTGGTAAAAAACCTGGGTATCAAAAACCCGCTAGGCACTGTGCTTGACCAGGACTATTTTCTAAAAGGTACAATCATTGGCGTATTTAAGAGTTTCAGCGTCATGTCTTTAAAAAACTCCGATCCGTTGATTGCCATACGGTGTGAACAAAATGGAAGACCGCTGACCCATGTTTATGCCCGCATTAATGCACAAAATACGCCTGAAAGTATCCGCTATATTTCGGAAGTATATAAGCAATTTTTTCCGGAGGAAATATTTGATTTTTCTTTCGTGGAGGGGCGCATTGCTCATTTATATGATACGGAAATAAGGCTTACTAAGTTGATCAACCTGTTTGTATTACTTGCAATACTATTATCATGCACGGGTTTATTCAGTCTCGTTTCATTAATGGTTCGCAAGCGAACAAAAGAGATAGGTATTAGAAAAGTAATAGGTGCTTCGGTAAACAATATTGTTGTATTGATAGGTAAAGATTTCCTGTGGCTGATCATTATCTCGTTTATTATAGCCACGCCATTGGCTTATATAGCTATGACGAAATGGCTGCAGAGTTATGCAAACCGTACAATATTATACTGGTGGATATTTCTAGTAGCGGGTATTGCAGCATTTTTGATAGCATTTATAAGCATCAGCTTTAAGTCGGTTACGGCGGCGCGGGCAAACCCCGTGAAGAGTTTGAGGATGGAATAGCCCTCACCCCCGTCCCCTCTCCACGGAGTGGAGAGGGGTGCCCGGGCTCATAGTATGTTGATGAAATGTAAGTGGGGAGGCTGAGGATGTAAAGTCGCGGGAAAATACAAAGCGTTAAGCCTGGATATATTCAGTGGATGATGTGGATGATATAAAGTTTGGAGTTGTTCTACTGTACCGTCCTTCTCCTGGGAAGGAGAAGGATAAGAGGATGAGGCTTGATGTGGGAGATCAAAAAGTTTGACTTAATGCTTAAGTACCGATTAAGAACCTTAAATAACTGTTGGCGGCTGAAAGCTGATTGCTGAGAGCTGAAAGCTGACAGCTCAAAACCAACAATTATGTTTAAAAACTATTTCAAAACCGCATGGCGAAATCTGAAAAGGAACAAACTGTTCTCTTTCATTAACATCCTGGGTCTTGCCATTGGCATAGCTACCTGCTTCCTTATTATGTTGTATGTGCAGGACGAGCTGAGCTATGACCGTTTTAATAAGAATGCGGCTAATATTGCAAGAATAATTTTCCAGGCAGATATCAATGGCGGGAAAATAAATGAAAGTAATGTAATGGCGCCGGTGGCAGCTACACTAAAGAAGGACTTCCCTGAAGTAATAGATGCCACAAGGATTGTATCTTACGGATCGCTAAAGATCACCTATAATAATACGGTGTTTAAAGACGACCGGTTTGCATTTGTTGATCCTAACTTCTTCGATATTTTTACGTTGCCCATGATAGAGGGCAATACCCGGTCTGCATTGCAGCAGCCCTACACGGCAGTCATTACAAGATCAACGGCGGAAAAATATTTTGGCAGGGAGGAAGCCCTGGGCAAAATGTTTATGCTGGGTAATGATACAGCGCTTTATAAAATAACCGGCGTTATGGAAGATATGCCTTCCAATTCGCACTTTCATTTTGACATGTTGGCATCCATGACAGGCTTGAAAAGCGCTGCTTCCGATTCGTGGATGACAGGTAATTATTACACGTACCTGTTGCTGAAACCAGGCGCCGATCTCAAAAAAATGCAAGCCCGCTTTCCGGATATGGTGGACAAATATATGGGCCCGCAAATTCAAAGCCAGATGGGGCTGAGCCTGGAGCAATTCAGGACCAAAGGCAATACGCTCGGCTTTGCCTTGCAGCCTTTAACGTCTATTCATCTTTACTCCGCCGGTACCAACGAATTTGAACCGGGAGGCAATGCCGCTTATGTGTACATATTTGCAGGGGTTGCTATTTTTATGCTGGTAGTTGCATGTATCAATTTTATCAATCTCTCTACCGCCGGTGCATCCAAAAGAGCAAAAGAAGTAGGCGTAAGAAAAGTAGCGGGCTCAGGGAAAATACAGCTTATCGGGCAGTTTTTATCGGAATCCTTATTGATCACTTTATTTGCTTTGCTTATTGCTTTTGTTCTGCTGCAGCTTGTGCTTCCTGCATTCAATGCTATTTCAGGTAAGCATCTTGGTATTACCGTAAAACCTGTTTTGTCATTCGTGGTATTGGGCCTGATCGTAGGGCTGCTGGCTGGTATCTACCCCGCTTTCTATTTATCTTCGTTTAAGCCTGTTGCCGTATTAAAAGGAAGACTTAATTCCACCCATAAAAGTTTCAGGTTGAGAAGCGCGCTGGTAGTATTCCAGTTCTTCATATCTGTTGCACTGATCATCGGTACTATAGTGGTATACCAACAGATGGAATTCATACAAAACAAAGATATAGGCTATGATAAAAACCAGCTCATTACTATTCCCAATTCATATGTTTTAGGCAGGAATGAGCAGGCATTTAAGCAGCAGATGCTGCAGAATCCCGGGATAGTGAATGCGACATCTTCATGGTATAAACCTGCCGGGCCAAGTAATCACAATAATTCGCTGGCTTATCCAAAAGGCAATGATAAAATAATAGTGAATGGTGTAGACTACCACATAGACGAACAATATATCCCAACGATGGGCATGAAGATGTTTGCCGGCAGAAACTTTTCGGGGGAATTCAAAACAGATTCTTCTGCCATTATTCTCAATGAAACTGCTGCAAGAGCCCTGGGCTGGACTCCGGAATCGGCTCTTGATAAAACGGTGGTCATACAAAACAGCACTAAGGGCTCTCATTACCCGTTTCATGTGGTTGGCGTGGTAAAGAATTTTAACTTCAGATCGCTGCATGAAAGCATCAGCCCCCTGTATATGACATTTGAACCGCAGGGAGGATTGATCTTTAAAATAAATACTGCCGATATTAAAGGAGTGTTGGCCGCCATGAAAAAGCAATGGGACAGCTACCATACCGAAGAGCCCTTTACTTATGCTTTTATGGATGACCTTTTCAATAAAGCCTATGCTGCAGAACAGAAAACTGCTACTGTGCTGAACATTTTTGCTGCGCTCACCATATTTGTGGCCTGCCTCGGTTTGTTCGGACTGGTAACATATACTGCGGAGCAGCGCACCAGGGAAATAGGGATCAGGAAAGTATTAGGTGCAAGCGTAATGCAGGTAACGCACATGCTATCCGGGGAATTCTTGAAACTGGTATTGATCGCTTCGCTCATTGCATTTCCTGTAGCATGGTGGGGTATGAACAAATGGCTTCAAAGCTTTGCATACCGGGTTGATATTAGCTGGTGGGTATTTGCGGTGGCAGGCCTGGCGGCACTGCTGATTGCATTGATAACAGTGAGCTTCCGGGCAATAAAAGCAGCGGTGGCAAACCCGGTGAAGGCATTACGAAGCGAATAGCGGAGTAATGCGAAGACCCGGCATGTATATCGGGGTGAAGGCGTTGCGGGAAAGAGGAGTGCCCAAGTTCAATGGAGGTCGAGAGAGTGGGGAGTTTGTGAAAATGTGGAATGTGTGAATTGAGGAATGCTTTTATAACAGACTATAAACTAACAATAATCAATATGCGCAGAAGTTACTTCATGGTTGCCTGCAGAAATCTTATCCGTAACAGGAAATATTCGCTCATTAATATTACGGGGTTAGGTATTAGTATTGCGTCCTGCATATTGATAGGCCTGTTTGTGTTTAATGAAATGAGCTTTGATAAACAGGTACCTGGTAAAGAAAATATCTACCGCCTTAACGAGTACATACATTATGATGGCACGGCGCCGCAGTTGTCGGCTGCTTCGGGGCCACCCATAGCTCCATTTCTCAAAGATAATTTTTCTGAAATTGAAGGTTTTACAAGGATATATCCGGTTAGTCCAAATGTATACCCTGCTGCAGGTTTGGAGTTTGAAGGAAAGAAAATAGCAACTGCAAACCTCGCTTGCACTGACACCTCTTTTGCCGGTATGTTCGGGGTAAAAATTATTGAAGGTATCAAAAAAGAGTTCCTGAAAACAAAAAACAGCATTGTACTCACCCAAAGCCTGGCAAATAAAATATTTGGTAATGCCCCGGCTTTAAATAAAACATTGTTGTTGCGAACAAGCGATACAACCACGCTTTCTTTTAGCGTTGCGAATGTTATTGCCGATTTGCCTGAAACATTCCATATACAGGCAGATGCCTTGTTGCCCATCCCCGAAAAAATAGGGTATGGATATGAGGCAAATTTCGGAGTGATAATGGGTCCTTCATATGTACGCCTGCGACGGGATATAAATGCAGCTTCCCTGGCTTTAAAACTTACCCAAACGCTTCATGAAAAAAATAAGTTTATAGATGTCAGGTTGCAAAAGCTATCCGATGTACACACGAAGTCGGTTGACATAACGAATGATATATACAACTATAAAAAAATTGACGGTAAGTATATTAACATATTTCTCATAATCGGGTTGGCTGTTTTTACAATAGCCGGTATAAATTTTATTAATCTCACGATTGCCATTAATAGTTACAGGGGAAAGGAAATTGCCATGAGGAAAATAATTGGAGCAAAACGCCTGCATATTATTGCCCAGGTTATAACAGAAACCTTTTTCTCTGTTTTCCTTGCATTGGTTACAGCACTTATTTTAAGCATAATTTTTTTACCTTTTTTAAACAGTATATTAGACAGAAACCTTTCCCCGGCGATGTTATATCAGCCGGTATTTATTGCAGTATATATTGTTGCAATATTATGTACAACAATCATGGCAGGAATGTACCCGGCCTGGTTAATCTCGTCATTACAGGCCAACGAAGCGCTGAAAAATAAACTGCCCGGTGGTATTTCCAAACCCATATTGCGTAATGTGCTTGTTGCTGGTCAGTTTACCATAGCGATAGTTTTTGTTGTTAGCCTTTTAGTATTTGTTAAGCAAGTGCGGTATATGCAAAATAAAAATCTCGGCTATTCCTATGCTCAGGTTATAAAAATTCCTCTGGAAAACCAGGATGCTGAAAAGCTGCCGATTATTCGGGATGAGCTATTAAAATTAAAAGGAGTGGAAGATGTTACCAATGGCTATATGGAATTGGGTGGAGACGGCGGAATTTTTGGTATCGATTATAAAGCTCCTGACGGACAGGATAAACATGTATCTGTAAATTTTGAGAATGCCGGGAAAAACTATATTCCTTTCTTCAATATGAAGATGGCTGCCGGTCGAAATTTTACCAATAGCAGTAACGCCAATGAATACCTGATTAATGAAACCTTAGGAAAACAAATGGGTTATACAGACCCGGTAGGTAAACAAATTAATCTTTCAGGCGGTTGGGATAAGGGAATTGTTGTTGGTGTGGTGAAAGATTATAATTATAGTTCATTGCATAAGCCTGTTGAACCGTTAATAATCGGGTCAATGGATTTTATGACCGTGTGGCAAAAACAGTTATATGTAAAAGTAACAACCCAAAATATTTACCGAACATTAAAGGGCGTGGAAGCAACTTTTAAAAAAGTTACCGGTAATAGCGAAGTGGCATATGAATTTATGGATGAGCATTTTAAAGAAGTATATCGTTCAGAAAGACAGGCCAGCGTAATGATTGCAATAATAGGCGGGCTTGCCATTATTATAGCATGCCTTGGTTTATTAAGCCTTGTAGCATTTGCAGTAATGCGCAGAACAAAAGAAATTGGCATACGGAAAGTGATCGGAGCAACCGTAGTGGATATAGCTGTTATGCTGTCGAAAGATTTTTTGAAGCTGATATTGATTGCGATGGTAGTTGCTTTTCCTGTTGCATGGTGGGCAATGAATAGCTGGCTTCAGAATTTTGCATACAGAACATCTGTTGGCAGTGGAGAATTTATTATTGCCGGAGTCAGTATAATACTGATAGCGCTATTTGCTATCAGCTCCCAGGCAATAAAAGCGGCAGTGGCAAACCCGGTAAAGGCATTGAGGACGGAGTAGTTTAATTTGAAAATTCGTCAATTTGAAAATGTGAGAGAATACGGAAATGTGAGAATGTGAAAATATGGAAACGCCTGCTGGATTTGTTCTGTAGATGATGTGGTAGATATAGTTTGGACTTATTCCGCAGCACCGTCCCTCTCCGCGAGCCAGCCTGTCGGCAGACAGGGAGAGGGATAAGAGCTTGCCTACCGGCAGGCAGGGGTGAGGCAAAAACATAAACTGAAAATCAGCAACCATAAATTACAACTATGTTCAAAAACTATTTTAAAGCCGCTTACCGGAATATTATCCGGCATAAGGCTTTTTCATCAATCAATATTACTGGTCTCACTTTAGGGCTAACGGCTTGTTTATTGATCGGGCTGTTTGTATGGGATGAAAAACAATATGATGCATTTCTTCCTGGTGGTGAGCAGGTATACCGTATTTACACCGAGCATACCAATACAAATGGCATACAAAACATGGCCGCTACTCCTCCTGCATTTACTGTGACTCTTGAGCAACAGTATCCGGAAATAGAAAAAACTGCCAGGGTACTGTTGCGGCCTGAAAATAAAACGTTTTTTGAAAACGGAAAGAACAAGTTGTATGAAGAAAGCGGGCTCTTTGCGGATTCCACCTTCTTTGATATATTCCCGATTGCTTTCAAATACGGTTCCCGCACAAATATACTTGCAGACCCCACATCAATAGTCTTATCAGATGAAATGGCGTATCGTTTGTTCGGGAACGAAGATCCCGTAGGTAAGCAGGTATTGATGAACAAGGTTGCTTACCAGGTAAAAGGCGTATTTATAAAAAAACCGAAATTCCACCTGCAGTTTAATTACATGATCCCTCTTGCTGCTTTCACAAAATGGATACTTGCTGAGCGCATGCAAAGCTGGAGCTGGCACCAGTTTATTAGCTATGTGAAGCTGAAAAAAGATGTTAACCTGCCGCTCCTGGAATCTAAATTTCAGAAAGAAGTGCTGGAAAAGACAAGACCAAACAGTGATGATGATAGCTGGGACAAACCTTTTTTCCAGCCTTTGAAGGATATCCATTTGCACTCCTCGGATTTGAAATTTGATATAGCGCAGAGAGGAAATATTACGTATGTAAAAGGGCTTACAGTTATAGCAGTTTTTATTTTATTAATAGCCTGTTTTAATTTTATTAATCTGGCTACTGCAAAATCGCTGCAACGTGCAAAAGAAGTAGGTATCCGTAAAACAGTTGGGGCAAGTAAAAAACAATTGATTGCACAGTTCACGGGTGAAACAATAACACTGGTGTTCATCAGTATTATTATTTCGGTGGGTCTTACTGTGCTTTTACTTCCCTTGATGAATAGCTTCACAGGTAAGCATATTCCGGCAACACTTTTTACCAGCCCGGTCGTTCTTTCTTTATTGATCCTGTTGACATTGACCACAGGCATGCTTGCTGGTTTTTATCCCGCACTGGTATTATCCGGTTTTAGGCCGGTGAAAGTATTGAAAGCTTCGTCGGGAATCGAAAACAGGAGTGGTACGCGGCCGTGGTTGCGGAATAGTCTTGTAGTAGTGCAGTTTACTTTGTCGGCCTTACTAATCATTTGTGCTATTGTTGTATTTAAGCAGGTAAATTATCTCCATCACAAAAATCTTGGTTTTAATAAAGAACAAATATTGTTTTTTCCCCTGCGGGATGATAGTGTACGCAATAACAAAGACGTTTTTAAAAACGAATTGCTGAAAGTGCCGGGAATTTCTTCTGTTTCGATCGGCTATGGCTTCCCGGGCGATGCAGTGGCAGGAGATGCAATTACTGTTGAACATAACGGCCGGCGGGTAACACAATCAGTGACACAATTAGCGGTCGATTTCGATTATATCAGCACACTGGGTTTGCAGGTAATTGCAGGCAGGGATTTTTCAAAATCCATGTTAACCGATGAAGCCCATGCATGGATAATTAATGAAACCGCGGTAAAGCAATTAGGTTTTGAAACGCCCGAAAAGGCACTTGGTAAAATGATGTACTGGCACCCGTGGGGTGCTGCCAATCCAGATTCCCTTAAAGCGGGTCAGGTGATCGGCGTGGTAAAAGATTTTAACTATAAAAGCTTATACGATAAGATTGAGCCTGCTGTATTACAGATATTTCCCAACGTTGCATGGAAAGTAGCAGTAAAAATACAAACTACGGGCATTGACAACACTATTGCGAAGATCGAAAATGTATGGAATAGCTTTACACCAGGCTATCCGTTGGAATATAAATTTCTTGACGACAACTTTAAGCAGATGTATTATTCGGAAGACAAGTTGAGAACGTTGCTCCTGTTATTCACATCCATTGCCATTTTTATAGGATGCCTTGGATTGTTCGGCCTGGCTGCTTATACTGCTGAACGCAGAAAAAAAGAAATAGGCATACGGAAAATATTAGGTGCTACAGTGCAGGGAGTTATACTGCTTTTGTCCAAAGACTTTATCAGGTTGATTTTGGTAGCATTGCTCATTGCTTCGCCCATTGCCTGGTATTTTATGAATAAATGGCTACAGGATTTTGCATACCGGATAGCTATTGAGTGGTGGATGTTTGCGTTAGCAGGTCTGCTGGCAATATTGATTGCCCTGGTAACCATCAGCTTCCAGTCAATAAAAGCAGCGATGGCAAACCCGGTAAAGAGCTTGAGAACGGAATAACGCTAATTTGAAAATGTGGCAATTTGAAAATGTGCGAGAATGCGGAAATGTGGGAATATGGAAACGCCTGCCTGGATTTATTCTATAGGCGATGTGGTAGATATATAGTTTAGAATTGTTCTACTGTACCGTCCTTTTCCGCGAGGAGAAGGATAAGAGGATGAGGCTGCCTGCCTGGATTTGTTCTATAGGTAATGTGGTAGATATAAAGTTTGGAATTGTACTGCAGTACCGTCCTTCTCCGCGAGGAGAGGGATAAGAGGGTGAGGCAAAAACATGAACATGTACAAAAATTAATAATTGCTGATGGCTCAAAGCTGATAGCTGATAGCTGATAGCCGACAGCCGACAGCTCAAAGCTCACAACTATGATAAAGAACTATTTAAAAGTTGCTTTACGCAACCTGAAAAAAGGAAAGCTGTTTTCTTTTATAAATATAGCCGGTCTTTCCATCGGCATGGCCGTAACCCTGATCATCGGGTTGTGGGTATGGGATGAATTGTCGTTTGATAAATACCATAAAAATTATGATCACCTTGGACAGGTGTGGCAATTTGTACAGTTTGATGCGGAAAAATCTTCTTTTAATTCAGTACCCATACCTATTGCAAAAGAATTGCGGAGTAAGTATCCCGCTGTGGAGGCTGCCTGTGTAACAACCTATAACCGGGAAGCAATACTTGGTATTGGTAATAAGAAAATCGTAAAGAGAGGGATGTATGCTGAGCCTGATTTTCCCGGGATGATGACCATAAGGATGCTGAAAGGAATAAGCGGCTTACATGATATGCATTCTGTATTACTGTCTGCATCAATGGCGAAAATACTTTTTGGCGCTGAGGACCCGCTAAATAAAATTGTCCGGCTGGATAACAGGGCTGATGTAAAAGTAACCGGCGTATATGAGGATTTTCCGGAGAACAGTTCTTTCAAAGATGTGTCTTTCTTAGCACCGTGGGAGCTGTTTACAAGCCTGGATGGTTATGCCAAACGCGCTTCTGCCGAATGGGATGAGAACTCGTTTCAGATATTTGTGCAGTTGAAAGAAGGGACTGACTTCGCTCAAATTTCATCGGCTATAAAAGATATGCGGATGAAACTGGAAAACCCTCCCGCATATAAGCCCGAATTTTTTGTACATCCCATGAGTAAATGGCACCTGCATGGCAATTTTATAAATGGTGAAAACACCGGTGGACTGATCCGGTATGTAAAGCTGTTCGGCATAGCAGGCATCTTTGTATTGTTGCTGGGCTGCATCAATTTCATGAACCTTTCCACCGCACGTTCAGAAAAAAGAGCCAAAGAAGTAGGAATCCGCAAAACGATTGGTTCCGGAAGGAAGCAGTTGCTGCTCCAGTTTTTCAGCGAATCGGTATTGGTGTCGTTTATCGCTTTTATGCTTTGCCTCCTGCTTGTTCAACTGGCAATGCCGCTTTTCAACCAGGTAACAGACAAAAAAATGGCCATTCCCTGGGGTAATATTTATTTCTGGTTGCCGGCTATAGCGTTCTGTTTAATTACGGGATTGATCGCCGGAAGTTATCCTGCCTTGTACCTTTCCTCTTTTAAACCTGTAAAAGTATTAAAGGGAACATTTAAGGCCGGACGGCTGGCATCTGTGCCGCGAAAAGCGTTGGTGGTTTTTCAATTTACTGTTTCCATTACATTGATCATCGGAACAATGGTAGTATACCGTCAAATTCAATATGCCAGAGACCGTTCCGCCGGTTACAACAGCAACGGTCTTATTGAAGTAACAATGAGAACACCGGAAATAGGAAAAAATTATGAAGCATTGCGCACGGAGCTTTTGAGCGCCAGGTATGTAAAAAATATCTCCCGCTCTATGGGCTCGCTAACCGATGATTACGGAGGCACGACCGCTGTAAGCTGGAAAGGAAAAACACACGGCACGAGTCCTATGTTCATTGCCAATAAAGTAACTTATGAATACGGGGAAACAGTTGGCTGGAATATATTGTCAGGGAGAGATTTTTCGCAAAGCTTTTCTACAGATACATCAGCTATTATCCTGAACCAGTCGGCTGTTCAGCTTATGGGGCTCAGGGAGCCATTGAATGAGCTGGTTAAGCTTGGCGGGAAAGACTTTCGTGTGATCGGCGTGGTGAGCGATATGATAAAATTCTCGCCCTTTGACCAGGTAAAGCCATCGCTTTTTACCGTATCTCCCGGCGCTACCAATGTAATAAACATACGGATGGCTGCACAGGTTCCCGTAAGCAGCGCATTGGCAAAAATTGAAACGGTATTTAAAAAATACAACCCGGCTGCTCCGTTCGAATTCAAATTTGTGGATGAAGCATATGCAGCCAAGTTTTCTGACGAAGTAAAGATCGGGAAGCTTGCCGGGTATTTTGCAGCGCTCGCCATTTTCATTTCCTGCCTGGGTCTTTTCGGATTAGCCTCATTTGTTGCAGCGCAGCGCACAAAAGAAATCGGCGTTCGCAAAGTGTTGGGTGCATCCGTATTCAGTGTGTGGAAATTGCTGTCAAAAGATTTTGTGCTGCTTGTTTTTATTTCACTGCTCATCGCATCTCCGGTTGCATATTATTTTATGCACGGCTGGCTGGAAAATTACCGTTATCGCATCAATATATCCTGGTGGTTTTTTATACTCGCTGGTGCCGGCGCTTTATTATTAACAGTAGTCATGGTAAGCTTCCAGGCAATAAAAGCGGCGGTGGCAAACCCGGTAGCAGCATTACGAAGCGAATAGCGAAGTGATGCGGAGACCCCGATGTATATCGGAGTGAGCAATTTGAAAATTTGAAAATGTAGAATGATTGAACTACAAAGCCACAAAGTTGCACGAGGATTTGTGGTAAGGCTAACTTATGCAATTACATATAGTGTCATATCAAACGTGAAAGCTCATCTCCCGTCTCCCATCTCACATAATCATACCGGACTAATTTGATTGTTGCGTATAGTGTAGCGAAATCGTACACCTGTGTAACAAAATCGAACGCTTATACCGGATGGTGATAACTAAGTGTCTGATTATCAATTGAAAAACTGATGGTTTGTAATTTGTAGTATGAAAGGACGGAGTCTGTTAAACCAAAGCAATCTCAAAATTTTAAATCTCAAATGCTTAAAAATTATTTTAAGATCGCCTGGCGTAGCTTGTTAAAAGACAAACAGTTTACCGTATTGAATGTACTGGGTTTATCCGCCGGGCTGGCATGCTCCCTGCTTATTTTTTTGTGGGTAAGCGATGAGCTGAGCTTTGACAAATTTTTTGAGAACGATGAGCGGCTATACAGGCTGCTGGAACACAGAAGCTATAATGGCGAAACATTGTATGCTGATGAGTCATCGGGAAAACTAAGCGAAGCCGTCAAGCAGGACATCCCGGAAGCAGCATATGCTGCTGCTATAGCGCCTGCGGCCTGGTTCCCTCAAAATACACTCTCTGTTGGCGACAAAAATATCAAAGCCCAGGGTCAGTATGCGGAAAAGGATTACTTCAGCATCTTTTCTTTTCAACTGCTGGAGGGGAATAAAAACAGTGTGCTTGCCGACAAAAGCGCCATCGTACTCTCTGATGAGCTGGCCATAAAACTGTTTGGAACTACTGAAAACATCATCAGTAAACCTGTTCGCTTCGACCAGGAAACTACCTTTTACGTATCCGGTGTTTTCAAAAAAATGCCTGCCAATTCTTCCCAGCAATTTGATTTTGTACTGTCGTTCGATTATTTCAGAACCATTAAAGACTGGGTAAACCACTGGAACGCTTCAGGTCCACGGAATTTTGTATTGCTGAAAAAGGGAACAGACATAAGGGCATTCAATAAAAAGCTGGAGAATATTATCAACACCCACACCGGCGACACCACCAGGAAAGTTGTTGCGGTTAAATTTTCCGATGGCTACCTGCATAATTATTATGATAACGATACCAGCGCAGGCGAAAGGATACAATATGTAAACCTGTTTGCAGCATTGGCCGTTTTTATCCTGGTGATTGCCTGTATCAATTTCATGAACCTTTCCACCGCAAAAGCTGCCCGCCGGCTCAAAGAAGTGGGAATAAAAAAAGTAGTAGGGGCCAAACGAGGCCAGTTGATATTTCAATTCCTGATGGAGTCGTTCCTGCTGACCCTGTTTGCCATGATCATTGCAATAGGGCTTGCAGCGGTTTTGCTACCCCAGTTTAACCAGCTCACCGGTAAAATCATCACTATGCATTTTACCTGGCAAATGGTTGCTGCTGTTGCGCTGATTGCGTTGATTACGGCATTCCTTGCCGGCAGCTACCCAGCTTTATATATTTCCAGGTTTAACCCACTGGCAATATTGAAAGGTAAGCTGAATACTTCTGCTGCCGAGTTGTTATCAAGAAAGGGGCTGGTAGTTTTCCAGTTCACACTGTCTACCATATTGATGGTGGCTGTAACAGTAATATACCAGCAGGTACAATTCATCCGGAGTATAAACCTTGGGTATAATAAGGAGAATATCGTGCGCATTACCGCCGAGGGACGCATCCAGCAGAACCAGGAAGCTTTTCTATCCGAAATACAGCAAGTGCCGGGTGTGGTAAATGCCGCTTATACTTTCCACAATATTGTTGGCCGTAAATACAGCGACGGGCTGGACTGGCCCGGAAAAGATCCAAACAGGGATCAATATTTTGAAGTGTTTGGAGTGAGTCACAATTTTGTTAAAACGATGGACATGCAGATGAAGGCAGGGAGAGATTTCTCAAAGGATTTTGGTATGGATTCACTCAGTATCATCATCAATGAGGCCGCTGCCAAAGTAATGAATCTTAAAGACCCCATTGGTTCTGTTGTACGGTTTCATGGTGGCAACCGGACAATCATAGGAGTGGTGAGCGATTTTCATTTTGAATCCATGCATGAGGCCATAAGTCCGGCATTTATGCACCTGCAAAAAGGAGAGGGAACAATTATTGCCCGTGTACAGCAGGGAAACCAGCAGCAGACCCTTGCGTCAATAGAAAAATTGTATAAAAGATATAACCCCGGTTTCCCGTTCACATTTAATTTTTTAGATGAAGCTTACCAGAAGCAGTATGAAACAGAAACACGTACAGCAACGCTCTCTGGCTATTTTGCGGGTTTAGCCATTATTATTTCCTGCCTGGGTTTGTTCGGACTGGCTGCATTTACGGCACAGAAAAGGCAAAAGGAGATCGGTATCAGGAAAGCGATCGGCGCTTCTTCTGCAGGCATCACAGCCCTGCTGTCAAAAGATTTCCTGAAGCTGATCGGCATCGCCCTGCTCATTGCGTTCCCGGTTTCATGGTGGATGATGAATAACTGGCTGCAAAGCTATACTTACAGGATCAGTATTTCATCAACGGTATTCCTGATATCAGGAGCGTTGGTATTGGTCATTACATTAATCGCTATCGGCTTCCAAACAATTAAAGCAGCGGTGGCGAATCCGGTGAGGAGTTTGAGAACGGAATAAAGCCTCTCTCCCCCGGCTCTCTCCCCTAAGGGAAGAGGGGTGCCTAAGCTCAAAGCGTGTTGATGAGTTTGTAGATGGGGGTGCTCGTGAGGATAGGGTGATAAGGACATAGGAAAGTTAAAATTTGGAAGCGCCTGCCTGGATTTGTTCTATAGGTGATGTGGTAGATATACAGTTTGGAATTGTTCTATAGCACCGTCCCTCTCCATGAGGAGAGGGATAAGAGCTTGCCCGCCGTGGTTGGGGCGAGGCCGAAAATGTACAAATATTAATAATTGCTGATAGCCGAAAGCTGACAGCTCAAAGCCCACAACTATGAACAACGACAGGATATGGCTGTTAATGGCGAATAAGCTTTCGGGCGAAGCTTCGAAGCAAGAGCTGGAAGAATTGGAACAACTGCTGAGAGAACACCCGGAATTATCTTATCAATATGAAAGCATCTCAGATTTTTGGGACGGTAAAACAATAATGAATGAAGAAGCAGGTACAAAAACATTTCAAAAGATTTTAGATGCGATAAAAGCGCAACAGCAACACGAGTCTTTTAAAACAAATGTTATGTTCAAAAATTATTTCAAAACTGCATGGAGAAACCTTATCAAAAACAAGATATCTTCCTATATCAATATTGGCGGACTAGCCGTAGGTATGATGGTAGCAATGCTCATTGGTCTTTGGGTCTGGGATGAATTGTCATTCAACAAATACCACAAAAATTATGACCGCATTGCCCAGGTAATGAAGTATGCTAATTATGACGACGGACCGAATGTAAATAAGAATCTTCCTTATCCATTGACGATAGAGCTTAAAGAAAAATACACCCGGCATTTTAAGCATGTCGTGACGGCAAGGCAACAGGAAGAGTTTGACCTCTCAGCCGGCGAAAAAAAAGTTGCAAAAACAGGACAGTTCATAGATGCCGGAGCACCTGAAATGCTCAGCCTGAAAATGTTAAAAGGCAGCCGGGCAGGCCTGGAGGAACTCCATTCTATTATTCTTTCCGCTTCAACTGCCAAAGCGCTTTTTGGTGATGCTGATCCTATGGGCAAACCCATGAAAATAAATAACAGGATAGATGTAAAAGTAACAGGCGTTTTCGAAGATCTGCCACTTAATTCACAATTCCACAGTGTACAATTTTTTTCGCCTTTTGATCTGGATGCAACTGCTAACAACTGGATAAGAGAACAGAGCTGGGACAATCAATTTCTGTTAACCTATGTTGAAATAAATACAAACACCGATTTCGAAAGCGTTTCCGCATCGATAAAAGATGCCGAGATCAGCATCACCAAAAATCTTGAAAATTATGCAAGGCAGGCGAAACGAAAACCACAGTTGTTTCTGAACCCGATGAGCCAATGGCATTTGTATTCTGAATTTAAAAACGGCCTTCGCGAAAATGGGCCGATCCGGTTTGTGAAGCTTATTGGCAGTATTGGCGGGTTTGTCTTGCTGCTGGCCTGTATCAATTTTATGAACCTGAGTACAGCACGTGCAGAAAAAAGAGCAAAGGAAGTTGGTATCCGCAAAACCATCGGTTCTGTACGCCTGCAACTGATCGGCCAGTTTTTTAGTGAATCATTGCTGGTTGCATTATTAGCGTTTATCCTGTCCGTTTTTTTAGTGGTCATTTCTTTGCCCGGGTTCAATGTCTTAGCCACAAAGCAGCTATCTGTACCCTGGGCTACTCCCGGGTTTTGGTTATGCAGTCTCGGATTTATCCTGCTTACAGGTTTATTGGCGGGCAGTTACCCGGCATTGTATTTATCATCCTTCAGTCCGGTCAAGGTATTGAAAGGCACATTTCGCGCAGGGCGTTTTGCTGCTATTCCCCGGAAAATATTGGTCGTAATACAATTTACTGTTTCTACAACCCTGATCATTGCCACCATTATTGTGTACAGGCAGATCAGTTTTGCAAAAGACAGGCCGGTTGGTTATGCACGAGATGGTTTGCTAATGGTACAGAAGAAATCAGATGATTTTTATGGGAAGTTTGATTTATTCAACACCGAATTAAAAAATACCGGAGTAGTTACAGCAATAGCCGAAAGCGGTGGAAAAATTACTGGTGTGTGGCAGGGCAACAACGGTTTTGACTGGAAGGGCCGCGACCCGTCCTTTGATCCCCATTTCGGCACATTGGGCGTAACCTATGAGTATGGCCAAACCGTAGGCTGGCAATTTATTGCAGGCAGGGATTTTTCAAAAGAAATAGCAAGTGATTCAACAAGTTTTGTGATCAGCGAATCGGCAGCGAAATTAATGGGCATGGAAAATCCTGTAGGTGAATTTCTAAGATGGGAGACTCCCTGGAGAAAAGGTCGCACTTACAAAATCATAGGTGTTATAAAAGATATGGTAATGGATTCCCCGTTTGAACCTATCGTACCAACGATATTCCGTGTCGAAAGCTCTCTTCCGTGGATCAATATCCGGATCAATCCCGCTGTAAGCGCCGGTGAAGCGCTCCCGAAAATAGAGGCTGTTTTTAAAAGGCTTGTTCCTTCAGCGCCGTTCGATTACAAATTTGCGGATACAGAATATGCAGCCAAATTCGCTACCGAAGAAAGAATAGGTAAATTATCAGGACTGTTTGCTATTCTTGCCATTTTTGTTTCCTGCCTGGGTCTATTCGGACTCGCCTCTTTCGTGGCTGAACAACGCATCAAAGAAATTGGTGTAAGAAAGGTATTGGGAGCTTCTGTTTTCGACCTGTGGGGGTTGTTATCGAAAGATTTTGTAGTGCTGGTGATCATTTCATTACTGATCGCTGCGCCCATTGCCTATTACTTTATGTACAACTGGCTGCAGAATTACCCGTATCGTGCTAAAATGTCGTGGTGGATTTTTGGTGCAACGGGTCTGGTTTCCTTATTAATCACATTGTGTACGGTAAGCTTTCAGGCAATAAAAGCGGCGATAGCAAACCCGGTCGGCGCATTGCGAACGGAATAGCCCTCACCTCCGACCCCTCTCCACGCAGTGAAGAGGGGTACCCAAACTCTTAACGGATTGAAAAATAGTAAGAGCGGCAATCCGGGAATTGAAAGAAGGTGATAATACAGAAAGTGTGTGAATGTGGAAATGTGTGAATTGAGAACACCATGTTCGGATATGTTGTAAGGAGAGGGAGAAGGAGGGTGAGGCTGATGTGGTAGAACCAAAGTTTGGAATACTAATCACTGCTGACGGTTGAAAGCTGAAAGCTGATTGCTGATAGCTCAAAGCCGACAGCTCAAAGCTCACAACTATGTTTAAAAATCATTTCAAAACAGCGGTAAGAAATTTTTTGAGACGGAAGGATTATTTTATGCTCAATATGATTGGTCTGTCCGTTGGCATTACATGCTGGCTGCTTATCCTGCAATATGTTTCTTATGAAAAAGGATATGATGCATTTCCCAAAGCTGACCGGATTGCACGGTTAACGCTTGACAACTACCAGCAGGGAAAGCTCGATTGGCAGTCGGCTGCCGTTTATCCTGCTTTTGGCCCCAACATGAAAAAAGATTTTCCCGAAGTGGAAAATTATTGCCGCCTGGCTGCAACCGAATTATTGTTATCGAATGATGAGCATAATATCAGGGCCAATGAAAGCAAAGGTTATTATGCAGACCCATCTTTTCTTTCCATGTTTGATATTCGTATGCTGAAAGGCAATCCGCAGACCGCATTAGATGGATTAGATAAGATTATGCTGTCGGAAGATCTGGCAAAGAAATATTTCGGGGATGCAAACCCTCTGGGCAAAACACTTGTGTACCGCGCACCTTTTACTACAAAAATTTTTGAAGTCAGTGGCGTATTTACCCCGCCTTCGCATGCACATCTCGTTATCAATTACCTTATATCCTATCCCACAATAGGAAGCTTCAGACGGCAATTCGGCGACCTGAGCAGTCCCGAAGAAACCAGTTGGGGATGGTACCAGTTTTATACATACCTGTTAATGAAACCAGGAATAGATTTAAAAAAATTAGAAGAAAAGTTTCCCGCTTTCTGCGACCGTTACATCAATCATCTTGACTGGAAGAAGGCCGGAGGCATAAAAAACGAAGTGCATTTAATGCCCTTAAAAAATATACATCTTCATTCTCATTATATGCAGGAAGCGGAGATCAATGGCAATGAGCAATCCGTATCATTTTTATTCCTGGTCAGCTTTTTTATTATAGGCATCGCATGGGTGAATTATGTCAATCTTTCTACTGCAAGATCGCTGGAACGTGCAAAAGAGGTCGGGGTAAGAAAAGTAGCAGGCGCTACGCGTTCTTCCCTGGTCGTACAGTTTCTTATTGAAGGCATTTTGCTTAACTTAATTGCTTTTGCTGTTGCATTATCCGTAGCGTCCTTTATTGCTCCCGGCTTCAGCAAATTAACAGGTAATATTTTGCCAACAACTTTTCGTCTGACAAACCAATACCGGGTGCTGGCAGGTGGTATTTTGCTCGCGGGAACGCTTCTTTCAGCCGTTTACCCGGCCTTTGTTTTATCAGCATTTAAGCCGGCTACTGTATTGAAAGGGTTGTTTAAAAACAGCGCGGGAGGCTTACTGTTGCGCAAAGCACTCATTGTTGTTCAGTTTACCGCTTCTATTGTACTGATTGCCGGAACCATCATTGTTTACAAGCAGCTAAGATATATGCGTTCACAACCATTGAACGTAAATATTAAGCAAACTGTGGTGCTTGAAGGAGCAGGTTCACCAAAAGATTCCGTTTACCAGCAGGCGTTTCAGCCGTTTAAAAACGCCGTGCTTCAGTTGCCGGGTGTTAAAAGCGTTACCGCATCTACAAGCGTTATGGGCAGGGAGAATTTTTGGGCAAACAATATTCCCCGCTCCGGAACTTCCAACTCTAATCCTGTTACACTTTATTACCTGGGTGTAGATTACGATTTTATTCCTTCTTATGAGATAAAGGTTGTAGCGGGCAGAAATTTTTCGAAGCACTTTCCTTCAGACAGCAATGCTGCATTGTTAAATGAAACCGCAGTGCGTATGTTAGGATTTAACGATCCAAAGCAAGTGATCAATCAGAAGATCGGGAGCGGGATCACGATTATTGGTGTAGTGCAGGATTACCATACAGAAGCGCTGCACAAAGCTATTGACCCGCAATTGATCATTTTACGTACAAATGCGCGTAATGTTTATTCCGTGAAAATAGAAACGGCTAATGTAGCCAATACCCTGGCAGATATCCGCACAAAATGGAATGCTAATTTTCCTGCAGACCCGTTCAGTTATTATTTTTTGGATGAGGCATTTGATAAGCAATATAAAGCGGATAAGCAGTTTGGTGCGGCCTTCGGGTTTTTTTCATGCATCGCGATCGTTATTGCATGCCTGGGCTTACTGGGATTATCAGCCTACAGTGTTTTGCAGCGGGCGAAAGAAATAGGTATCCGCAAAGTATTTGGCGCTTCAACGGAGAATATAGTTCGACTGCTTTCAAAAGATTTTGTAAAGCTTGTGCTTATTGCTTTTATAATGGCTATACCTGTAGCATGGTGGGTAATGCAAAGCTGGTTACAGCAGTTTGCCTATCATATAAAAATAAGCTGGTTTGTATTTGTAATTGCAGGCGCTACGGCATTGTTGATTGCATTGATAACAATAAGTTTTCAGGCAATAAGAGCGGCGGTAGCAAACCCGGTCGCAGCATTACGAAGCGAATAGCGAAGTAATGCGGAGACTTCGATGCATATCGGAGTAAAGAGTTTGAGAACGGAACAATTTGAAAATATAAAAATAAAGGCGATCTAAGCATGATAAAAAGTGTCAGACCAGAAATTAAGTAAATAACCGCTGAAAGCTGATTGCAGACAATCCTAAGCCGACAGCTCAAAACTTACAATTATGCTCAAAAGCTATTTCAAAACCGCATGGCGGAACCTGGTAAGGAATAAAATTTATTCCGGTATCAATATTTTCGGGCTGGCGCTTGGCATGGCGGCTTGCTTTTTTATATTCCAGTATGTGGCTTTTGAATCAGGTTATGACCGGTTCCATGCCAATGCACCAAACATATATCGTGTTCCCATTTCCTACTCCGGAAGTTTTGCTGATAACGGAACCTTTGTTACCAATCATCCTGCCCTGGGGCCGGCATTGAAAAGGGATTTCCCCGAAGTGACAGATTATGTAAGGATAGTGAACTTTGCTACTTTTTTTAAATCGAATTACATGGCTTATGAGGAAGAGGGGAGTAAGGGAATTAAGACGTTTTATGAAACCAATATTTATTTTGTTGATCCCTCCTTTTTTAATGTATTCTCTTTTCCTTTGGTTCGCGGTGACAGAAACACCTGCCTGAAGGACCCCAATACTGTTGTGATCTCCGAATCGGTGGCAAAAAAATATTTTGGGGATAAAGACCCTTTAAACAAAACGCTCATTGGTAATGGATCGTTTCCCTCAAAAGTTACAGGCGTTTTTGCCGATCCGCCGGAAAATTCACATATAAAGTTCGATATACTGTTTCATTTTGATGGATGGGGAAACAACGAAAACTGGACCTGGCCGGAATGGTACACCTATGTATTGCTTGCGCCGGGCACGGATACCAAAAAAATGGAAGCAAAATTCCCCGCTTTCATTGATAAATACCTTGGCAATATCATGAAAGAACTCAACTTTGGATCTTCATTTCACCTGCAGCCGTTAACCGGTATCCACCTTACCTCTCACTTTAAAAAAGAAGCCGAAATAAACGGCAGTGAACAGGAAGTGTTTTTCCTTTCCGTTATAGGTGTGTTCATTTTGCTGATCGCCTGGACGAACTATATTAATCTTTCTACCGCCAAATCAATGGAAAGGGCCAAAGAAGTAGGTATCCGGAAAGTATCCGGAGCCATGAAAAAACAACTGATGATACAATTCCTGCTGGAGTCATTCATCATCAATGTAATGGCGTTATTTGTTACTGTTATAATCATTTTTTTCACCCTGCCCTGGTTTAACCGGCTCGTTGGCAAAAATATCAGTGAGGGATTTTTCACACAAGGCATGGGTAGCCATCCATCCTTCTGGTTATATACTTTAGCAACTTTTCTCCTCGGCGCCATCCTGGTAGGGGCTTATCCCGCGTTTATATTATCCTCCTTCAACCCTGTAAAGGTGTTGAAAGGGTTGATCATAAAATCAAATACAAACCTGTCGCTCAGGCGTGTGCTGCTTTCTTTTCAATTCTTTCTTTCCATCATGCTGATTGCCGCCACACTGGTTGTATTCAGCCAACTGAACTTTATGCGAAAGGGTGATCTCGGTTATAAGACAAATCAGACACTGGTTATTAAACTGCCTACCGGGCTTGATTCAACAAATGCATCAAAACTGAATTATTTTAAGCATGAGGTATTAAGAGCGCCTTCTGTAATAAATACGGTGTATACTTCAGAAGTGCCCGGCCGGGCTATTGCTGATCGTAACACTGTAAGAAAAAGCAGCCAGGACAAGCAAAACAATATCAATACCTATTTTATAAGCATTGACCATGATTTTTTAAATACCTACCAGGTACCGCTGATAGAAGGAAGTGGTTTTTCGCCTGCGGACAGCTCAGGAATTTATAATTTGTATACGCCGGGGATATATGGAAAGGACATGGATGTAAAGATTTTGGTAAACGAAGCGCTTGCAAAAGGTTTGGGATACAAATCTGCAAACGAAGCGCTGAATCAAAGGATCATATTTAGCTTTGGAGGAGGAGAATACTATGCTACTGTTAAAGGAGTGGTTAAGAATTTTCACCAACGTTCACTGAAAGAAGCATACGATCCGATTTTGTTTTATTATCCGAATTATTCCAACATCCTGTCCTGGAATTATGCATCGGTCGGCGTGAATACAACTGATATTAATAAAAACCTTTCGGGTATAGAATCGGTGTTTAAAAAGGCATTTCCCGGAAAGCCGTTTGAATCGTTTTTTCTCGATGATTATTTTGCCAGCCAGTATAAAGCAGATCAGCGTTTGGGCAATGTATTTGGATTATTTGCTTCACTGGCAATTGTTGTTGCGTGCCTCGGATTACTCGGGCTTTCAGCTTTCATAATAAAGTTGCGTACCAAAGAGATCGGCATCCGTAAAGTACTGGGTGCGCCGGTGTCCAGTGTGTTGCTGCTTGTTTCAAAAGATTTTATCAAACTGGTTTGCCTGGCGTCTGCCATAGCTGTGCCGGTTATTTACTGGGCAGCGAATGAATGGCTGAAGAATTACGCATTCCATATCAGGTTAAGCTGGTTTATGTTTGTTGTACCACCTGTAGTATTGCTTTTATTAACCTTGTTTACTATTTGTTTGCAAAGTATCAAAGCAGCAATGGCTAACCCGGTGAAGTCACTCCGAACAGAATGACGGAATCCCGATGTATATTGGGATGAAGAGCTTGAGGACTGAGTGAAACAATTTGAAAATTTGAAAAATGTACTGACTTGAAAAATGGGAAAGAAGGTGAGGCTGATAATGTAGGAATGTGAAAATAAAGGGAATTTGAAAATGTAATCCCTCCCTGGCGGGCTGAAAATAGAAACCCCGGAGCATCAAAATAATCTTAAATTTCAAATGATAAAAAACTATTTTAAAATCGCGGTAAGACATATTACCAGGCATAAGCTGTTCTCCATTATAAATATCTTTTGTCTTGCTATAGGCATTACATTTACCATGCTGATTGGTGAATATATTTTACATGAAAAGCAGGTGAATGCCGGCATCCGTAATGTTGACAGGCAATACCTTATTAAAAGCAACTGGAAGCTGAAAGAAATGGGTTTGGATATTACAACACTGGGCCCCCTGCCGCTAACGCTGTATAAAGAATATCCTTCTCTTGTTGCAAATTATTACAGGTATAATCCGGTAACGAATGTTGTTTCCGCAGGTGATAAGCATTAGGCATCAATATTGAAAATGCACAAGGGCAACAGGTAAAAGTTCCGTCGTTCAACAATGCAGTTTTTACTGTGGCGGGCGTGGTTAAGGACTTTAATTATTCAAGTATGCATGATAAAATAGAGCCGCTGGCTTTTATGCATACTAAAGATGCACAATCGTATCGTTTCCTCACCTTTAAACTGAATACGCAAAACTTAAGCAGGACAATTGAAGCTATAAAAGAAAAATGGTCGGCCTTATCGCCCGGTGCGCCATTTGACTACTTTTTTATGGATGATAAATTTCAGAAGCTATATCAATCCGAGCTGCAGCTAAAAAAGGCTACTCAAACAACAACCTTGCTAAATCTCCTGATTGTATTTATGGGAATATTTGGTGTTGTAGCATTTACTTTGATTAAGAGAAATAAAGAAATAGCCTTGCGCAAGGTGATGGGAGCATCGGTAAAAAATATAATTACTCTTTTTATTAAAGATTATGCATGGTTGATACTGATCGCAAACAGTATAGCCTGGCCCCTGGCCTATTATGCTACAGAATACTGGTTGCAAAATTTTGCTTACCGCATACCACAGCATATTGGTACATATTTATTTGTAATGCTGTTTGTATTCATTACAGCCGTTATATTTATTATGGCCCAATGCCTTAAAGCAGCAGTGAGCAGTCCGGTGAAAGTGTTGCGAACAGAATGAGATTAATTTGAAAATGAGAGAGAGAATGTGAGAATATGAATGTGGAAATGAGAAGAAAGTGCAGGAATGTGGGGAAGTCAAGGTTGGTTATATACTATAGCTGATGTGGTAGATATATAGTTGCATAATCTTTAATTGGATTTGTTCTGGTGTGCCGTCCTTCTTGGCAGGAGGAGGATAAGAACCTGCCGCTGCCTGCCATTCGGCAGTTCAGGCAGGCGAACGACGTTCAGTCGGGTGGGGATGAGGCTAAAAATTTGACAATGTGTAAACTGCTGAAAGCTGATCGCTCATGGCTCATAGCTGATAGCTGGCGGCTGAAAGCAATCAACCATAACCTCAAACTATAAACCTCAAACCATAAACCTCGGCTGATAGCTCAAAACCGACAGCACATATTTTTATAAATTGGCATATTCTTTCTCCTTTTTGTTTATCTTAATGCCGCTTTTTAATCTTGATATGCTTATGCCAAGACAACCCGTATTATTTTTAGCCACTTTTCTTATAATATTCGTATTAATGTCCTGCAACGAAACTCCTGCTGTACAGCCTGCTGAATATGCAAAAGGCAGCTATGGCTATGATGCCACGTTCCTGAAAAAACATTTGCAGCATACCATTGAGCTGAGAAATGATGCCGGCGCCAGGGTGTTGATCACAGCCGATTACCAGGGAAGAGTAATGACCAGCTCGGCAAACAGTGATTCGGGTAACAGCTTTGGCTGGCTCAATTACGATCTTATTGCTTCAGGAGGGTTTAAACAACAGTTTAACCCTGTCGGCGGGGAAGAACGGTTCTGGATCGGCCCCGAGGGAGGTCAGTTCTCCTTTTATTTTAAGAAGGGAGATTCTTTCGATATTAAAAACTGGCAGGTGCCTTCTTTTATTGATACGGTCGCTTACCGCGTGGCCAGATCGGACAGCAACAGTATATTGTTTACTCATGAAGCCGCTTTCGATAATTTTAGCGGTACCCCTTTTAAGATCGAAGTAAACAGAACAATCAGCCTGCTGGATGAAGCAGCATTGGGCAAACGCTTACAGTCGGGCATACCCGAAAATGTAAGCTGGGTGGCTTACGAAACAGAAAACGTTATTAAAAACGAAGGTACAGCCGAATGGAAAAAAGAAACAGGCCTGTTATCTGTCTGGCTTTTAGGGATGTTTACCCCCTCTGAAGAAACGGTTGCTATTGTACCTTTTAAAAACCGCCCCGACGCAAAAAAGCACATCACCGATAATTATTTCGGGCAAATTCCTTCCGACAGGCTGATAATGAAAGACAGCGTACTGCTCCTGAAATGCGATGGAAAGCACCGCAGCAAGCTGGGGCTTTCACCTGTCATTGCCAAGCCTCTGGCTGCCAGCTTTGACTTTAAAAAAAATGTTCTCACTTTTATTTTGTTTGATGTGGATACTGCCGGCGCGTATGTAAATTCAAAATGGGAGATACAAAAAGAACCGTATAAGGGAGATGTTGTAAATTCCTATAACGATGGACCTCTGCAGGACGGATCACAACTGGGCCCATTTTATGAGCTCGAATCTTCATCGGCTGCCAGGCCGCTTAAACCCGGAGAATCATTCACATATAAGCAGGTGACCTGCCATTTTGAAGGCGATTTTGCTTCGCTTGACAAGCTTGCCGTGCATTTATTAGGCATTGGCCTTAACGATGCACGGATGCAGCAAACATTATAGGTGCAATAAGAGTATATTATTTATAAAAAAAGCTCCTCATACCTGTAATCTTATTTGGATCAAAGCATATACCAATGAAGCTTTTTAAAACAGCAAAAGGAAACATACTTCAACAGAACGATAAATATTACAGCAATTCATCAGCTTTTGATGAGCTGATCAATCGTGAAAATCTGTATGGTTATCTTTCTTCTTTGCAGGGGTTTACACCAATAACGGATGGAGATGCGCAATTGATTTTAAAAGATCATATACAACCTCCCGTTCAAAGCCAGGAAGTATGGGCTGCGGGTGTAACTTACCTACGCAGCAGGGATGCAAGAATGGAGGAGTCCAAAGAATCGGGCGGGGCAACCTTTTACGATAAAGTGTATGAAGCAGAGCGCCCGGAGCTGTTTTTTAAATCATTGCCGCACAGGGTAGCGGGCACCGGGCAGGATGTGTATATACGCCGGGATTCTACCTGGAATGTACCGGAGCCGGAACTCACGCTTTTCATCAACAGCAAAGGAAATATCCAGGCATATACTATCGGCAACGACATGAGCTCCAGGAGCATAGAAGGCGAAAATCCGCTGTATCTTCCGCAGGCGAAGTCTTATGAAAGAAGCGCGGCGCTGGGCCCCGGCCTCTATATTCCTGAAAAGCCTGTTTCGCCGGATACGACCATCAGCATGAACATTGTTCGCGGAGGGAAAATTGTTTTCGGGGGATCTATAAAAATCAACCAGATGAAAAGATCGCTCACAGAGCTGGCAGGTTTCCTTTACCGTGAAACCGATTTTCCCACAGGCAGCTTTTTAATGACCGGTACCTGTCTTGTGCCCGATAATAATTTTACGCTGCATGAAAACGATGTGGTTGATATCACCATTCAGGATATAGGCACTTTATCTAACCGTGTTACCTATAAGCCATAAAAGCTTAAAAGATAAACCCGGTATCCCTTATCACTGAACGGTATATCCACCGTCGATCACCATTGCCTGCCCCGTTATGCCGCCGGTGTTTTCACCTGCAAGAAAACATACCATGGCAGCTATTTCATTTACCTGTAATAAACGTTTTTGAGGAACCAGCGGGTAGATCACTTCCTCCAATACTTTTTCCAGCGGTACAGACCTTGTCCGGGCAATATCCGCCAGTTGGTTCCTTACCAGGTCTGTGTCCACATAGCCGGGGCAAACCGCATTTACGGTAATGCCCGATGTTGCTGTTTCCAGCGCGGTTACTTTTGTAAGTCCTATCAACCCATGTTTTGCGCTGTTGTAAGCAGCTTTTCCCGCAAAACCTATCAACCCGTTTACTGAAGCCATGTTGATGATACGTCCGTATTGCTTTTGCTTCATATAGGGCAGCACATGTTTAATGGCAATGAAAGGTGCAGTAAGCATGACGTCAAGCATATACCGGAATTTTTCAGTCGGAAATTCTTCCACTGGCGACACATATTGTAATCCCGCGTTATTCACCAGTACGTCTATCGTACCGTGTTGCCGGTAAATATCCGAAAAGAGCTGCTGTATCTCTGCCTCACTGGTCACGTCGCAGGCATACCCCGACGCCGATCCCCCGGGCAGCTTTTCAAGCGCCTTATTCAACATATCCTGCTTCAGATCCAGCAACACTACATGAAAGCCTGCCCGGGTAAAAGCCTGTGCTATGGCAAACCCGATGCCTCCCGCAGCTCCTGTAACAATAACAACGCCTGACTGCATAATAAAAATTTAAAGCGTAAATATCAAAGCGATGGCTCAGCCATCTTTTACCGGAAAAATAACCCTATATCAGGACATGACAAAGCTAGCAGGCGCATTCCAGATTTTTGTACCATTTTCCCCTCGCCCCCCAACGTTCGGGGCAAGGAGAGGGAGCGGTAGGGGTGAGGTTAACTTAAATAAAGCGAAAATCTGGAATACGCCCGGCTATCCTGAATCCTGTAGCTAAAATATTTTCTGCTATATTTAAACATCTAAAATACGATACATGCTTCTGGGATTTGATATCGGCGGCACCAAATGCGCTGTAACATTAGGAAAAGAAAAAAATACAAAAGAGCTCAACATACTTGGCAAAGAAAGGATGCTCACCCGGGGCACGCCGGAACAAATGATCGGGAAAATGTTTTCTGCTGCCGATCGTCTCCTTACTGCCAATCATCTTACATGTCAAAACATATCAGGTATCGGTATCAGTTGTGGCGGCCCGTTGAGCAGTAAAACAGGCACGATCCTGTCTCCGCCCAATTTGCCGGGCTGGGACAATATACCCATTGTTGAAGCAGGGTTTAAAAAATTCGGGATACGCCCTGTACTGCAAAACGACGCCAATGCCTGCGCCGTTGCCGAATGGAAATACGGTGCGGGGAAGGGATACGATAATATCATATTTCTCACCTTCGGAACGGGTATGGGCGCAGGATTGATTTTGAACGGACAATTATATTCAGGCACCACGGATCTTGCGGGAGAGGTTGGGCATCTCCGGCTTGCAGAAATGGGACCCGTAGGTTTCGGTAAAGCCGGTTCATTTGAAGGATTCTGCAGCGGCGGCGGCATTGCGCAATTGGCACAAATAAAAGTAAGGGAGCAATTACAGATGGGGCACCCTGTGTCGTTTTGCAAAAATTTGGATGAGCTTCCGGGACTGACCGCTAAAACCGTTGCGGATGCCGCCAATAATGGAGATGAGCTGGCCAAAGAAATTTATCGTATCTGCGGGTTTTACCTGGGCAGGGGACTGTCGTTGCTGATAGACATCCTGAATCCCCAGGTAATCATACTCGGAAGCATTTTCGAGAGAAGCGGCGCCCTGCTGCATTCCACCATGCATGAAGTGATCGGCAAAGAAGCGTTGAAAGATGCGTATACCGATTGCAAAATACTCCCCGCTGCATTGGGCGAATCAATCGGAGATTACGCGGCGTTGTCGCTGGCAACGATGTGAGCCCTGCCATTTTATTGCTTCATCAAAACCCGGAAGATAACGTTAACGAATACCCTAATATATAGATTGTCACAAATAAGTCAGTTTCCTCCTTTCGTAATAAAGTTTCCTCATTTAGCAAATCATTGCTTTATCATGCACCTACTTTTGCAAAAAATTCAGGTAACTGTTTATGAGGCAAGCGGGCGGAAATATTATTAAGAAGAAAAAAAGTAGTTCCCGAAGCGTATTTTACCGGGTTTCCGCATGGCTGCATTTATGGCTGGGACTTGTTTCCGGTATCATTATGGTGATCGTATGCCTTACCGGCTGTATATGGGTTTTCCAGGATGAGATTACAACGTGGATGGAGCCTGAAACCAAAGTTGCTGCAGAAAATAAGCCGGTCATCGCTCCATCGGTACTGATGCATATGGCAGATTCTTTGTATCCTAAAAAGAAACCAAACTACGCTACTTACCAGCAAGGTAAAGCCATTACCCTGGCATTGGGCCAGGGGCGGAGAGGCAATACCATACTCCGCATCAATCCTTATACAGCAGAAGTTATCAAAAAAGTAGAAAGAAAAGAAGGAGAAACGGATTTTTTTCGTTTCATATTGAACGGGCACCGGTTTTTATGGCTGCCTTATGAAATAGGACGGCCTATAGTAAACTATGGTACACTCATATTCGTGATCATCCTGATTACCGGTATGGTATTGTGGTGGCCCAGAAAGTGGACGAAATCCACCCGTGAACAAAGCTTTAAAATCAAATGGAAAGCTTCTTTCAAAAGGGTGAATTACGATCTTCACAACGTGCTGGGATTCTACTCCCTGCTGGTATTACTGGCTATTGCGCTCACTGGAATGGTGTATGGCATTGAATGGTACAGCAAAGGATTGTATTGGGTCACATCCGGTGGACAGACATTGCCGGATTTTAAAAGGAGCGCCTCAGATTCTTTGCAGCTCGGTAAATTCTATACGCCGCAGCAGGTAATGGATGTTTCGTGGAACAAAGTAATTACAGACCACCCTGAAGCAAAAGGGTTTTACTATGCATTTGCAGATACGTCCAGGCCTTCGTCTGCCATATCCATTACTATATACCCAACCGTAGGTAAATATTACAATAACAGGAGCTTTGTTTTTGACCAGCATACCGGGCAACAGCTACCCGCAGCTAATAAAGTGTATGATACCAGCTTTGAAGATGCCCCGACAGGCGCTAAGATCAGGCGGATGAATTATGATATACATGTGGGGTCTATATTGGGCTTACCGGGTAAGATACTGGCTTTTTTTGCATCCCTTATTGGGGCAAGCTTACCGATAACAGGCTTTATTGTATGGTGGGGAAAGCAAAAGAAAAAATCCAAAAAAGGAAAAGCCAAACCTGCTTCTCGAAAGGAAAAAACGCCGATTGTTCAAATAAAAAAGGAAACTATGCCGGCAACATAACTAATCAAATAAACATGTTTTTACAGGCGGGGGCAGGCCTCACCGACCGGAAAATTAAAAAGAAAAGAGCCGCACAGGTGCAACTGTAACGGCTCATCCGCCGAAGCGGAGCTTTCAAATCTGTTCAATTTTTAAGCATATGCAATATAAACAAATATTGTTAACAGGTATACTATGCCTGTGCATTCAACTATTAACTGCGCAACAAAAAAATGTAACCGGCACTGTATCGGGAATTGTCAGAGATAAAGCCGGGGCTCCTGTTCCACACGCAACAGTCAGCGTTAAAAAATCATCCATAGCCACCACTGCCGGAGAAAACGGCCGGTTTGTACTGGACAATGTTCCCGCAGGTAATAAAATAATTGTTATTTCGGCTGTAGGTTTTGCAGAGGTTGAAAAGAAAGTGGTAGTAGAGCAGGATAAAACAACAGCACTGACTATTGAGACCGAGCCTATAGGAACTACGCTCGAAACCGTCTCGGTCATCGGCCGTTCCGCAACACAGCTCGCCAACAGGCAGTCGTATAATATTACTGCGATTGACGCCAAACAACTGCACAATTCCACGCTAGATCTTTCGCATACGCTTGACCGTGTGTCGGGCGTGCGTGTAAGGGAAACAGGTGGTGTAGGCTCAAGCTTTAATTTTTCACTGAATGGTTTTTCCGGCAACCAGGTGCGGTTCTTTTTAGATGGAGTGCCAATGGATAATTTCGGATCTTCTTTCCAGATCAATAATATACCGATCAATTTTGCAGACCGGGTTGAGGTATATAAGGGCGTTGTGCCGATATGGCTTGGCTCAGATGCCCTGGGGGGCGCTGTAAACATTATTACGGGCAATAAGTACAGGAATTATATAGATGCATCTTATTCCTACGGTTCATTTAATACTCATCGTTCCGCGATCAATACCGCCTTTACTACCCGCAAAGGATTTACGGTTCAGTTGAATGCCTTCCAGAATTATTCCGACAATAATTACAAGGTAACATTGGATGTTGCGGATATCAATACCGGTAAATATTACCCCAATACAACTGTAAAACGTTTTCACGACAACTATCATAATGAAACACTGGTTACCAATATAGGTTTCGTAAATAAAAAATGGGCCGACAGGTTTTTAGTGGGCATTACGCTTGGCAAAAACAGCAAGGAAATACAAACAGGGGCTCGTATGGTTTCTGTATTTGGGGCATGGAACCGGAAAGGCTCTATTATAATGCCTGCCCTGAAGTATCAAAAAAGAGATTTGATCGTAAAGGGACTGGATGTTGTGGTAAATGCCAACTACAACCTGGGCAGTGAGCAGAACATTGATACTGCGTTCAGGCGTTATGACTGGCTTGGCAATTATAAACAATACGACGGACCGGGCGGCGAAAGGTCGAGAACCATGTATAAGTTTAAAAATAATATTGGTTTAGCTACCGCAACGCTCTCTTACAAAATAAGTGACAATCATTCTGTTGCTGTTAATAATGTATATAGTTCGTTCAACAGGAAAGGCAGCGATGAACTATTTCCGGATGATGCTAAATACCAGCAACCACAGCAAACAGATAAAAATATCCTTGGCTTCAGCTATAAGTATGATTATAAAAGCAAGTGGAGCATCATGGCTTTTGGCAAGCACCTGTTTCAGCACGCGCATACCCGCGTATCATATAATCCCTCCGGAAATTACGGTGATGTAGCGTATAAAGACCAGGACAATATTACCAGCAAAATGGGATACGGCATCGCCTCCAGTTATTTTATAACATCTGCATTGCAGGTAAAAGCTTCTTACGAAAGAAGCAACCGTTTACCGGAGAATGAAGAAATGTTTGGTGATTTGATCAACCAGGAAAGCAACTTTAATTTAAAGCCCGAAAGAAGCGACAATTTTAATTTGGGCATGCATTATTCCTTTAAGCTGAACGAAGATCATCGTTTCGCGGTATCAGCAGGAGGCATTTACAGGAGAGCTACAGATTTCATTTATTTCAGGTTGAATGCTAACCAGTCTATGTTGGTAGCCGATAATCTTGCCGGCGTAAAAAATACCGGGGGAGAAGGCGAGATAAGATATTCTTACAAAACATGGTTGTCTGCAGGTGTAAATTTTACATACCAGAATATCATCAACAAGCGCAAATATGAGCCGGGGTATACCAGTGTGAGCCTGGTGTACAACGACCGTATGCCCAATCTCCCCTTCATGTTTGGCAACGCGGATGCAGCTGTCTATTTCAAGAATGTGTGGAAGGAAGGAGATAATCTCAGCATAGGCTACAACCTGCTGTATGTGCATGCATTTTACCTGTACTGGCCCAGCCAGGGAGGCAGCAAAGACAAGTATGGCATACCGCAGCAACTGGCGCATGATGTAAACATTATCTATACTTTAAAAAACGGACGATACAATATTGGGCTTGAGTGTAAAAACATTACCAACGACCAGCTTTACGACAATTTCAGCCTGCAAAAACCGGGCAGGGGCTTTTATGGTAAGCTCCGGTATTTTTTCGCAAAATAAAATCATAAAAAATTAAAACAACATACACAATGAGAAAAGTAAACTACGCCGCATTGATGCTGGCATTTATGGTGGCACTTATAGCATGTAAGAAAGACAACGATCCCACTCCGGAGCCTGTAGATCCCAATAATCCTGATAAAGGAAGGTTTGTGCTGGCTGTAAACCCGATAGCAAGCACAGCGGTTGCGGATTATTTGCTAACTACGGCTACGCTTGAAAGCGGCACCTTATCTACCACGGGAAATGGTATAGAGCAGGATGGTACCTACCGGTATTATACCACTTCAGGCAATAAGTTTTTCAGCATGTTATATGGGCAGGGCAATCCCGGAGCAGTAACAGTTTATGATCTTAACGAGCAAAGTAAATTAAACAAGCTCACCAATTTTCAGTCAGAAACTGTTCAGGCATTCGCACCTGTTAATAAAGATATATTGATGATAAAAATGGCAAGGAACGTAGCCAATCCCGTGAGCCGCTGGTACCGGGTGAGCACAGAAAGTCTTGTAATTACAGGCGAAGGGCAGTTTAATTCAGTTGATTTGGCCGGCAACGGTGAGCTTGCCCATTTCAGTTGGATACAACAGGTAGGTAACAAGGTATTTGCACCTTATTTCTGTATTAAGGCAACAACTGATGGCGGGTGGACAACCAATTACCCTGACAGTGCATGGATCGCAGTATTCTCTTATCCTGATATGACGTTGGAAAAAGTAATTAAGGATAATCGTACCAGCTCTATCGGGCTGTATTTTCAAAACGGGTTGACGGTTGTTGAAAATGGCGATACTTATGCCTTTTCTCCGGCTAACACCATTGGTCAGTCAGAGGGCACCCAGTTCTTTAACTCCACCAAGCCATCCTCTATTACGCGCATAAAAGCAGGAACGACCGAGTTTGACCAGACTTACCTGTTTGATGTGGAAGCCGTATCCGGTGAGGCATATGTTACGGGCTGGATTTATGTAGGCAACGGCAATGTTGTTGCGGCGTTAAATTCCAAGGATAAAAAAAGTCAGTGGAGCGGCGCCGATAAGCTGGCAATTATTAACCTCGAAACTAAAAGCTTTAAATGGGTGACAGGTATACCTGATGCTGCAACTATTGCTGATTTTTCAATGACCAACTATTCACCCGGGAATGGAATAGCCTATTTAGGTATAACTACTACTGATAACAAGAGCGCGGTATATAAAATAGATGCTAATACCGCAGCAGCTACCCGGGGTATTGAAGTGCAGGGAGGTATTATCACCGCTATACAATGGGTGCCTTACGAGAACTAAAAGTATTTCTAACCTTAATAAATACATAAAATGAAGAAATATTTTTTAAGCATGGCAATGGTGCTGTTAAGCATCAGCATATATGCTCATGCGTTGTGGATAGAAACCAATGCCACCGGTAAAAAAGGACAGGTGCAGGATGTAAAAATATTCTACGGTGAATATGCGGAGTTTTCTCCCGAAAAAGTGAAAGACTGGTACTCTGATGTAAAAGATTTTACCTTGTGGCTTGTGTCTCCTGACGGGCAGAAAACAAAATTAACCACCACTCCACAGGAAGATCATTACATGGCGGCATTTACCCCGGATAAAGACGGCGTATATACCCTGCAGGTAAGCCATAGTGCAAAAGACCTTGGCAGGACTACCATATACCAGTTTAATACAAGCGCAACGGTTGCAGTAGGAAAAAATGAAGCGGCTGATATTAAGAACAACAGCAACCCGCTGAAGTTCCAATTAAAGAGTGGTAAGGTTAATGAGCCGGTAACCATACAGGGTTTTTATAAAGATGCTGCCTCCGATAAAATGAGCGTTACTGTTTTTTCTCCCAAAGGCTGGACCAAACAAGTAGAAGGGAAAAACGGTGTAGCTGAATTTGTACCGGAATGGAAAGGAAAATACATGATCGAAGTTTCAAGAAGCGATGAAGAAAAAGGAGAACACCATGGTAAAGAATATACCGGTATATGGCGTTGCGCTACTTATTTGGTGGATATAAAATAGGAGACATTTATCTGGTAAAGCAAGCCCGGGCAATATCATACCTGCCCGGGTTTTCAATTTAACAGGTTTTATTAAATGACTGAATGAGCTTTTGCGCTTTGAGTTCATCGTCGGCCCTTTCAAGCAGCTCAAGTAGCTCATTCAGCTCCGATCCGGTAAGATACATCTGGAAAAAATCCGTAGCGGCTATATCCAGCATGATTGTCTTCAAAGGTGAGTTTTTATGCGGGTGCGTCTGCAGCACATGCTGTATATATTGCAGGAAGCTTGCCCACTGCTGCTCAGCCAGTTGAATAATGCAGTTCCCGTATACAATTTCAATGCCGTAGCAATGAATACACTGCGCTATATAGCCTTTTTTGCTGCTTATTACTTTAACAAATTCGCACATACGCCTGGTATTTTAAGAATATTGTTTCAGGTAAAAGTATAAACCTCATTTATAAAGAGCATGCCGGATCGGGAAAACCATTGTCGTTATCGGTAAATAAAGGGAAGCAGCAATGCAATCCGTTTGTCGTTTTCGAAAAATCAATGCCCAATAGCTCTATTACTATCAATAAAAAACATGTACACTCTCCGGAAATACAATTTTACAAAACAATATATCCGAAGCAGGAACCATACCTCAGTCTGACCATACTTTTCGGGGCAGCGAGATTGAACTATGCATCTACTTTCTTTAGGCAGGCAACAGATTGTTTTATTCCTTCTTCATAAGACGTTGGCGTGAATTGAAAGGCTTTGTTGAATTTTTCACTATTGAAAAAATAATCCTGGTTGTTTTGATATTGCATTTCTACCAGCTCCTTTATTTTTCTTGAAAACAATCCTACGGTTTTCATCAGAAAAGGAGACAGCACCAGGAATGAAGGCTTTCGATTTGCCGCCTTTGCTGCAATGTCAATCAACTGCCTGCCATTTAATTTTTCAGGCGATGTGGGTAAATGCCATACCTGGTTGTACGCGCTTTCAGTATTACCGAGTATAGCTGTTGCTTTTGCGGCATCGGGTGTGTAAGTAACACTGTGAATTTTAGTGGTATCAGATTGCCAGTTGGCGGTTTTGCCTTTTGCATAATTGTCTGTTACCAGTATGTTTAAAATACCATTTTTGGCACCAGGACCATAAAAATCAGCGCTGCGTGCAATAATGGCTTTCAATCCTTTGTCCGCTATTGCTTCATTGATCATTTGCACCAACTGTGCTCTTACTTTTCCTTTTTTTGAGGGAGGATTGATTGGACAGCCTTCTGTCATGTTTGGAATGGCATTCTTATCGTACATATAAACATTATCGAAGAACACCAATTTGCAGTTATGTGCAATACAGGCATCAATGGTGCTTTGCATAATTACCGGCCACTGCTTTTGCCAGATTCTTACATCATAGGTTAAACCTACGGTAAGATAAGCTATATCTGATCCTTTAACTGCCGCATTTACCTCATCTGCATCAAGCAGGTTGGCGGTAAATAATTCATCATTTCCGTTTACCTGTTGCGGGTTACGGGCAACCAGTCTTATCTTATCAGTATACCTTTTCAGCTCTTTTGCTAACAATTTGCCTATATCGCCGCCGGCCCCTAAAATAGTTTGCATGACTGTTTGTTTTTCTGTAAAAGTAAATGCTGACTATTGGGCGATAGGAAACGCCATGCCAACGGGATGTTTACTATAATAATCATCATAAATTCTTTTTACAGCTTATGTTGAATATCATTTAGTTGCTTTTTTGTCTTATTCAGAATAATTCCATTTCTGCCCGGCTTAAGTCCGTAAAATGACTTCTGGCTCAGGCATAACACCTCCTGTATCTAAAGCTGCATGCACATATGATATGCTATAACGATCAACAGCCTTGCGTTCGGCAGTCCCGAATTTTCGGGATGAAAAACGTCCAACCCGGTACTGTTGCCAGTGTAAGATACAAAAGTTGGAAATATATTTCCCGCCCGTACCGTTTGGTACGGGCGGGCGGTATTGCTCATTAGCGTTTGACCAGCCCGATATGCCGCTGACAGTAGCACTAAGATGAGGATTTATTCGTCGCCCCCCTGCTGACGCAAAACTGACTGTTGGAGATAGGCTATTTGTTAATCACCTGCTTTCAGTCCTTTATTATATGTTTCCATGAACCACCTAACAGCAACTTGGGTTTCTTCACAAAATCTCTTCCGTATCTTATTAGTTTAATGGTGTCTTTCTGGTCTATGATGAAGATTTGCCCGAATGTCGGTAGGGAGGAAAAAGAACGCCCCTCAACAGTCGCAGAATAGTTGGGTTTGAGAACAAACGAATATGTCCTTTCAACTGTGTCTTTTGAAAGCATAGGAACAATAAATGGGTTTAAATAACTATCCCTATCGCTCAAATCAAACGTTTTTACAGAGTCACGCAAACAAAAATTATTTTGTGCGCCACCACTGTCACCCGGAAATTTAAAGTTAGCTGGATAAATCACTTTAATTGTCTTTTCTGTGGAGGTCTTGTTCTGAATTGCTACTCCGATGCTGGGGTCACATGAGTATAGAGAAAAGATAAAAAATAAAAGAAATCCCCATAAAATTTTATTTGTCATATAAGTAGAGTGTCTGTTGAGGCTTACTGCCAACGGTGTGGATTGGCAATATGGTCGGTATTCCCTGATTCGTCAGCCCGTAACTGATGCTAAATTTATAAATAAAATTCATTGTTTATTCTGCTGCCCGGCGTTATTCGTGGGCGGGAACTGTTGCTGATAGCGAACAATTCCGATTGTTATCGGGAGAGCATATATTCATCACCCCGCCATATTGCCAAACCGAATGTTAGCTGATGTGATTTTTTAGAACACTTCTTTTGAAGCTCCAACGTAATTTAGAAATTCTATTGTTGGCTCGGAAGCAAGATTTTTGTCCCGTTGTTCTTGGAAATGAAGAAAACTTGGGGTGTTTAGTAAAATTTGTTGTATGTCTTTGTTTTTGTATTGCGAAGTATGGATAAATGTTTTTCCGTCTGCGGTTTGAAAAATAGAATACAAAAATTGCGTTTGGTCTAATTTTTCGAAATCTGTTAGAAACGCTTGTATCAGTTCTTTGTTCATGTCTGCATATCCGTCATTTACGGTATAAGTAACTTTTACTACAATCATTTTTTCTGCTGTTTTTGAAGTTGATAAATTATTTTGTTTTGAATTTTGGGCATAAGAATTACTTATTCCTAAAATGGCACTAAACAATAAAGTGCTTACGAAAGTTAAAATTTGTCTGTTCATTTTAATCTATCTTCAAAATTTCTCTCACTTCAATATTTCCACTTACTTGGTCAAAAATCGGATTAGTTTTTGCGATTTCTACCGCTTCATCAATGGTATCGGCGCTTACTACAACGTAACCACTAACAAATTCTTTGATTTCGGTGTGAACTCCGTCCGTAACTTCGTTGTTGGGTTTTACGGTTTTTGCACTTCCTGCAAATGGCAAAATCGTGTTGCCTTTGTCCGCTAATTTGTTTTGCGAAGCAATTCCTGCCAACCAATTCATACGTTCCTGCATTTGTTCAGGTGTTGGTCTGAAATCGGAAATGTCTTTTAATCTGAAAATCAATACAAATTCTTTCATTGTCTATAAAATTTAATTATTTCTTGTAAGACAATTTCAAATTGCGGTGAGCTTGCTGTTAGAGTTGCGAAGGCAAGTAGATGTTTTTTATTGTTTAATTCCTTCATTGAAGAATTATTGCAATCTAAATTATTGATATTTGCCTCATAGTCTAAGAAATAAATAGAAATGGATAGTTTAGAGTTAAATCCCGCATTATTACGAACATAGCTTCTAATGGAATCAAAATGGCTTGCATTGGTTGGGTCATAATTAGATACTGAAACGAAAATACACCGATAGTTAATGGTAGCTAATAAACCTGAACCATCCATATTATCTTTCGTTCCAATAACAGAAAAATTTGGAGTCGTTTGTGCTTGAGAAAGAAGAGAAGAAAAAAATATGAAACCGGTAAAAACAATAACTCTTAACTTTTTCATTTTTGTTAGTATTTGTATTGATTGCCTACTCTATCTGCTTTTCAGCGTCCGCAGTCTTACTCTATTTATTTGGGGATTTTCTGACTGTCTCCCGTCGGCAGTTGAACAATTGATATATGTCTGTAAATTGATGCCAAAGACAGGTATTGCCGAAGTGCAGGAATTAGAATTCCGTCTGCCCACAACCGCTGCCGATTGAAAAACTGATGTTGAATTTAAGAACTAAAGTTGAAAGTTGTTTGTCCAGCCCGAACCACAGCCTGGATTTGCAATTTGCTGATGTTTGCTGGTCACGCCCAACTTGCATAAAACCCGATGTTGGTGGCAGTATTAGTCTACTGTAGTTTTTTAAGTTGTCCATTTGCTTTTCTGTGTCCGTACAAATAAGCCTTTGTAAAGAAATGCCTTGCCCAACGGTTTGATTGTTTAACTCCGTCACCTTCTTTGTAGCAAAGTCCTAAATTATAAAGAGCTTTGTCATCATTTTTTGCAGCAGCTTTTTTATACCATTCAACTGCTTTCTTTTCGTCTTTTCTAACACCCTGCCCGTAAAAATAAGAATAGCCTAAATCTCGTTGTGCTTCTGTGTCACCCTGTGATGCTGATAAAGAATACCAATAAACGGCTTTTTTGTAGTCCTGTTTTACATACTCACCTTTTGCATAAAAGAAGCCAATGTTATATTGACTTTCCATGTGTCCTTGCTTGGCAGCTTTTAAAAACCATTTGAATGCTAATTCAATATTCTTGTCTGTGCCGTAGCCATGGTCATAACAAGTGGCTAAATAAAATTGTGCTCTTTTATGCCCACTTGTTGCAGAACAATACCACAATGGAAATATCTCCTCCCACTTTTTCTTTTTGGTCTTTGTTTGAAAAGCTAGTTTATAGCCAAGACGAAACATTTTGTCAACCTTGTATTTGCTAAATTTCATCTTGTCATAAGAAGTTTTGTCGTGGGATTAGCTTATGAAATGTGATGTCCAAAAATATTTCCACCAACACATAAATTTATGTCACTCACACCGGTTTTTCAAAAAAAACGCATTGATTTTCAGCTTTTTGTCGTTTGCGTTCTTTATTGTTTATTGCGCCAATACAACTTTTCTTATACAATTGTAAATGACTACAAACGATTATAAACGTTTATAGTTGCTTACCTGGGTGCCTGTACGAATCATCCGCGGGCTTGGCCACCTCACGCACTGAGTAAGCAGAACAGGTTTTTCCCTTTGCCGGGACCGTGTCTCACGAGCCACTTTTAAGGTTTGTTAGACACGATCCACGGCATGTGCATTTAAAACTGTTATAATACTCATTCTACCTCCACCCTGAACGTAGACGCCGGAAGCCCTTCTGAATTTACAAGATTTGCATCTGTAGATGGCGACCAGCCATAGTATATATAACGGGGTTTATTATTTGTTCTGATAATAACCTTACGGCGATGAATAGTGACAGCAGGGTGCTGATCAGTATTGGTAGTAAATCCTTTTACAGGAATGTTGCCGGAAGTCGCTAATCCTTTACCGGTATATTTGAAAATCACTGCTACATTCCCATTTTTAAAGATTGCTTTTATGGGCAGCGGCCCGGACGGAATGATCTCCTTTTTATAAGCATCATACAATGCCCATCTTGCTAATCTTTCACCCATCTCTTTTTTGTTCAAAGGATGTGCTTTAGTGCTGACATTAAAACCAACACACTTTCGCCGCCACTGCGATCCCGCACGCAGGTTCTATTGAATTAAAGGCGTATTGCGGCGGGAGAAGCAGCCCTCGCAGTTGGGAAAATACGCCGCCGTGGTTCGTGTCTCACGAAACACTTTTAAGGTTCGTGAGACACCAAAGGTCAACTTAAGAAATATGAGCAACAAAAGACCCCGAATGGGGTTCAATTTGAATAGCCATCGGTGCAACCGGTGGTATATTTGCGGCAATTTTACATTGAACCCCTACGGGGTTCAACAAAAACTTCG
Source organism: Chitinophagaceae bacterium (assembly GCA_019638615.1). Classification (GTDB taxonomy): domain Bacteria; phylum Bacteroidota; class Bacteroidia; order Chitinophagales; family Chitinophagaceae; genus Agriterribacter. The sequence continues at coordinate 106,562 of JAHBTL010000016.1, forward strand.
ACATTTTACCGTGAGTTTCACTCACGGCTATTCAAACCTGCCTGCCGCAGGCACGGTTCAAGCCCGGAGGGCTTAAGTTGACTATGGTGAGACACGAACCCAGGCATGTGAAAAATCAATAACAACAATAAAAATTTTCATACTTATTCCGAAAATGCCTCCAGCAATGTATAGCAATACCATTCCTGCCGCGGCAAATGAAATGGGCCTTTAAACAGATTTCCCTTAGCTGTTTGGGCAATACTGCCATCGCGGTGAAGATACCCGAACCATTCCCCGTGTACGGCATCCGCAAAATGACTATAGGCATAATCATGCACCAGCTTATGCCATTGCGCATATTTTTCATTGCCGGTGAGCTGGTAGGCCAGTAATGTGGCGATAATGGCTTCATTATGCGGCCACCAGAATTTCATATCCTGCCAGTATTCCTGCACGGGCTTGTTGTATACATCTCGGAAATACAATATACCGCCATAGGCCGCATCCCATCCGCGTTCCCACATATAATCGAGCATGCGGCAACCGAGGTTAATAAGACGGGGATCGTTGTTCCTGTGTTTTGCTTCATGCAATATAAACCATGCGCCTTCTATTGCATGACCCGGATTCAGGGTTCTGCCATCAATATGGTCAATGATCTTTCCATCCGGCGATACCTGCTCCATTATACAGCGTATATCATCCTTCACAAAGTCGCGCTCAATTTCATCAATCCATTTCATGATCAATTCATCACATCGCTCATCGCCGATGGTTTCCCTTAATTGCTGCGCGGTGTTCATCATGATCATCGGCACACCAATACCCTTTGAAGGACGTGTATTGGTAAACTTTGGTGGCAATATTCTTTCTCCATTTGCATAAGCAATGCAATGACTGAACACTTTTCCTGCATTCTGCGCTGCCGTTTCATCGCCGCTGGCTTTAGCATAAGCTGCAGCGGCAATAACATAAAATGTTTCCGAAAAAAAATACCGGCGTTTGCGGATGGGTTTGCCATCGCGGGTTACATGAAAGAACATTTGCCCGTCTTCGTCAAAGCAATATTTGTTGAGAAAATCATAACCCGATTTCGCAGCCGCCAGCCATTCTTCTTTTTGTTCGATGGTATTATACAGTGTAGACAATAACCAGGTCGCTCTTCCCTGTATCCATACCGCCTTGTCATCATCTATCAATGATCCGTCTGCGTCACGCATTAATAAAAACCCTCCATATTCTCTATCAACAGAACGTGGAAACCAAAAGGGCACAGTATCATTTAAAAGCCTGTCTTTATAAAAATTTTTTAATGCTCCGATATCTTTTGCAGTATATGCCATTGCTGAGTCTATTTAATGATTTCGGTTACGGGTATACGTACGAAATACAGGTCGCCTCTTCCTTCATACAGCATACCAATGGTATTGTCATCAATTTTTACCAGCGTAGAATAGCCATAACATTCATTTTCATCTATCAGTGTTTCATTTATCGGCAGCCAGCTTTCACCCAGATCAAGACTTGCTTTTATTGTCATATTATATCTTTCCAGCGCGGTATTGGGATTGCTGAAGAACAATACATCTTTCTGTTTCCCTTTTATATTCACGTTTGCCTTAATAAAGCTGCCCATACAAACAGGGTCTGCCAATGCGCTTTGGGAAGTAGCATGTTCTTTCCATGTTTGGCCCATATCGGTGGTTGTAGCAATGCTGCGGAATTTACCGCGGTTATCACGCATGTTCAGCATCAATGTGCCCGGCGTTGTTTCTACTACCTGGCTTTCGGTTGTATTTGATTTGGCGCCGATGCCGCTCTTCCATGTCTTGCCATGATCTTCACTGTATATAATTGCCGAATGCGGAATGCCCGGTTTTTTTTGCTCATCCCAGTATTGCGAAGGAAAAACCAATGTGCCGTTTTGCATGGCTATACCGCTGCCCGGCCCCTGGAAATACAAATGCCATACCGGGTTCTTTACCTGCGTTGTAATATTTATGGGTGCAGACCAGGTAAGGCCGTCATCATCGCTGCTCACCAGCACAAACTGTCCGGTTGTATCGGGCGAGAGGCCCGGTTCAGAACCTGCGATGGAACGGTTGCCTTTGCTCCATAATGCAGCTACCCAGGTTTTTTTAGTAACCGGATCAAACAAAACAGCAGGATCGCCTATACCATTGTTCTCATGCGGTTCGCCCATATCCATAATGATCTTCATGGGCTCCCATGTTCTGCCACCGTCTGTGCTGCGGCTTAAGCCCACATCAATATTCTCAGGAAGATCCTTGGAATTGTTATAACGTATATCGTATACAGCCAGCAGTGTTCCTTTATCCGTACTTACTATGCCGGGTATGCGATAAGTGTTCACTTTGTCATCTCCTTTTTTCCGGATGGCAATGCCGGTATGCTTTTTAAAGGAAGAAGTTTCCTTTGCGATAGTGTACATCTTTTGGTTGGTTGCTATTTGTGTTACCCGTGCTTCTGTAATATCATCCATGTTTGCGCCATGTTTTGCCGTAGCACTTACCCATAACCGGTGTTTGCCCGCAGGCAATGCTATTTCAAACGGAATATCACCTGAAACAGATGATGGCACAACAGATGCGAAACGGCGGCTGGTATTAAAATCCTGCAACGGCCCTGTAGCGTATACTTCCATTTTTTCAAAAGCATTCAATGCCGCTTTGTTCAGCGTGTAAAATATTTTCTGAAGAGATACTCCTTTGCTGCCGGGTGGCACGGTGATGTCTATTTTTATTAACGGGCTGGCTTTTACCCCGATCAGTACCGGCGTATTTACGGTTGAAGCTGTAATACTGAGCATTCCGTCACGCTGTGCAAACACCAGCAAAGCTGCAAGGCAAGTACATATAACAGTTAAGCTTAACCTAAATAACATTAGTTTTCTTTTCATTATTATATTTTTTAAATATTGTCAGACAATAATGGTTTTTTAATAATCTAAGGTTTCACTGCATCCGCTTTTGGGCGAAGCATGCTCAATTGTACAATAAGCGCTGCAAGCACCACAACGGAAAGCATGGCGAAGTCCTTCCCGAGGTTGCCCTGGTCTGTGGATTTGCCCAACAGATCTGTTATAAAAGCGCCGGCAAATACACCGGTCATGTTCATAAGCCCGTAAGCAGTGGCGCGGTATTGCGGCTGTACAAACTGGCATACCAGCGGCATATTGTTGGCATCGAACATGCCGAAGCCGAAGCCAAAGCAGAGTGCCGAGCCGATAACGCTGACAAGCGAATCGCCAAAGCCGATGAACAACAGCGCCGGAATGGTAAGTGCGATACCGATAGCGCTTGTGTATACCCTGCCGCGGATATTTTTTTGCACCCATCTGTCGGATAGAACCCCGCCGAAGATAACCCCGATGAAGGAAGAAGCTGCAATGGTAATGGTAGACAAAGGCCCTGCTGTTGCCATATCTATTTTCAGGTTTTCAGAAAAAAGCGTAGGCAGCCAGTTTTTTACGCCCCAGCCGGGCAAGCTGGGTATGGCAAAATACAGGAGTATCACCCAGAATGAAATATTGGTAAGCAATACCGCCAGACCTTTGAACAAGGAAGGCTTTCCGCTTGCTTGTTTCAGGGGATCATTAGCTGGTAATGCGGGACGTTTATATTCTTTCAGAAAGAAGATGAGTATAACCGCATATACAACACCGATCAGCCCGAATGAATGAAAAGTTTCCTGCCAGGAGTATTTGCCGGCAATGGTAGCGCCAAATCCACCCAACGCCTGTCCCATATACAACCCGGTCATGTGTATGCCAATTGCCAGCGATCTTGTTTTGTCGCTGTGATAATCCGCTATTAATGAAAGTCCCGCGGGTATATATAAGGCTTCACTAACGCCCATCACTGCCCGAAGCCAGTACAACTGCTGAAAGCTGGTAGCATAACCCATCATAAAGGTTACGGCAGACCATACGAATAAACTCACCACGATCAGCCATTTCCGGTTCATCCTGTCTGCAATGATGCCTGATACAGGGCTCATCAACCCATATATCCATAAGAATACTGCCATCAGGTACCCGAAATTGGTGGCAGACTGCAGCTCGGCGATATCTACCTGCATAGACGGCTTCATGGTTGACAACATCTGCCGGTCCATATAGTTGAGCAAGGCTACTACCCATAGCAGGCCAACCACTATCCACGGATATCTTTTTGTATTCATTATTGTTTTGTATTGATGATGGATGCAGACCATATATCCGGCGTGCGAACGCCTGCTCTTATTTCCCCTCCGGCTATAAATATTTTATTCTTCCACGATACTGCCGTAGCAGTTACCGGTGTTTGAAAAGGAAGTGAACCTTCTTGTGTGCATGAGTCTTTGCGACTGTTGTATACCAGTATTTTCCTGCTAAAACCGGGATGCCCGTTTAACAGGTCAATACGTTCCTTATTTAATTGTGCGAGGCGGCTTGTATCCTTTTCTGCTTTGACAGCAGCATTCAATAATTCAGACTGGTGAAAGGTCTCGCCGGTATCACCGCCGAATAAAGCAATATGTTCATTATCCATCTTAATGCCGGTTCCTGCTGTAAGCGGGTAAGGCAAAGCTGTTTTCTTCACCCATTTGTTTTCCTTCAAATCAAGCGCATACACATCTTTATATAAATCGCTGATGCCTGATGCCTTTTTGCAACGACCGCCCAAAAGATATACATAATCACGGTCATCCATTGATTGCAATGCCATTACCATGTGCGAAACAGCCCGGGGCATTTGCGCCAGCGCTTTCCATCCGCCTGTAGTATCTGTAAGATTCAATGAGAAACATGCTGCAGAAGTTGCGGTTGCGGTTTCTCCGCCGCAAATGATCAGTTGATCGTTGTAAGCAACTATTCCTGCATTGGTGAGCGCAACAGGTAAATCGGGCAAACGCGCTGCATTTAATTCCCCTGTACTATTATTCCAGCTCAACTGAAATACCTTGTTGCTGATGCCATTTTCATTTTCTCCTCCTGCATATATTACTGCATCTTTGGTTGAACAATTTGCTGCATAGGCAACAGCACTGCTTAGCTTAAACGGCTTGTCTTTTTGTACGAGTATATCATCTTTTAACTCATAAATGAATACTTCTTCATAATATTTCTTTTTCCCGCCCAGCCAGGGCAATGCGTCCGGAAAATCAGCGCCACCGCCTGCTATTAACACATTGTTCGATATACCTGTTACAGGAGCGGCAACGCCGCTTTTTCCCAATGCAGGCAGAGAACCAACCTTTTTCCAGTCAGACACGAGTAAGGCTTTTTCCTCCCTGACAGAGCAATGCATACAAAAAATTATGATGACAAATAGCGATATGAAGTATCGTTTCATTTTATTGGCTCACCGCAGTTGATATTTTTGAGCTGTAGCTGGAAAAACGGATGGCTTCCGTGTCTTTTGTAAATTTTACAAAATCTTCCCCGCTCATATTTTTTACCGGTAGCCGGAATTTGCCGCAATCCAAACCGGTCAGCTTCATGTATGCTTTGCCGGTAGCAATGCCACCGTATTTACCCAGCAGTCTTATCATCTCAATAGCCTGCTCCTGCAGTTGAGCGGCTTCTTCAGGTTTGCCCTGCTCAAATGCCTGTATGAGCCGGTGGTATAACGGAGCCGCATAGTTGTAGGTGCTTCCTACCGCGCCTTTAGCGCCAACAGATAAGGCGGGCAGCATATTTTCATCCCTGCCCCAGAGCATGTCATACTTTTTATTGTTGAAAAGCAGGCAGGACAGGTAATCCATAAAATCTTCGTGTGTGTATTTTATGCCGGCGAAATTGGGGATGCTGCCATCCACTTCTTTCAGCAGATCATACATAGGAAAGTGTACGCCTGTTAATACAGGAATATGATAGTAATAAAAAGGCATGCCCGGAGCAGCCGCCGCAATTTCCGCACAGCATTGTGCAAGCATCTGTACATTGGCGGGCTTGAAATAATTCGGTGCTGTAAACGATACGGCATACAACCCTGCTTTGTTGGCATATACTGCCAGCTCTTTGCAATCTGCAATGCAGGTACCGCCGAGGAGCGTCATCACTTTAAAATCAGGATCGGACTTTGTGCAGGCAGCCCATGCAGTGATCACTTCTTTTTTCTCTGTGAGGGTAAGTGAAACGCCCTCGCCTGTGGAACCACAAATGAAGGCTCCGGTGACGCCGTTGCTTTTAAGCAGGGCATAATATTCCGGTATGATGGCGCTGTTCAGTGCTCCGTCTGCATGCATAGGAGTGAATGGCGCTGCGATCAGGCCGGTTAAATGTTTAGTTGTCACTTGTTATGGTTTATTATTTGATTTTAGTATTTTATTGCCCTGCCATTAAGGGCGGGGCAATAAAATTAAATACTATTATGGTTTAGCCGTAGCATATCCCGGTGTCTGATCAACCAGCGGATCATTGGTCCAGATAGCCGGTTCAATCGGCCACAAGATTTTATATGCTTCTGTTGCTTTGTCCAGTACGCCGTAAGGTTGACCGGCGCTTTTAAATACCAATGGCTCACCCGCATATTTCATCCGCCTGATATCATACCAGCGTTTTCCCTCATATACAAATTCCTTGCTGCGTTCTTCAAATATAGCCAGTTCATTTTCATCCGGCGTACCATTCACAAAGGGGGTGGGGTCGGCATTGTCAAATGCCCGGTCGCGAATCTGTTTGATATAGAATGAAGGATCGCTGCCTTCAGTATTTGTGATCTCGGCCAGCATCAGCAGCCTGTCTGCCTCCCGGTAAACCGGCCAGTCATTCGTAAATATCCTTAGGTTTGCTGAAGTCATTTCTCCCATGAATTTTACCAATGCCGTATTCCTGATGTCAACTACTACATTTGGCGGTGTGCCGCTTGTTCTGTAAAAATCGTAAAAAGTGGCATCCCTGCGTTTGTCTGCGGGATCGTACGACTGAAACAACTCAAAAGTATAGCCATACCGTTGAATAGGTTGAGCAACGGCCGTTCCAATATTTAGCGGATCAACCAGGGTTGGCGCCACAGTTGACGAATCCTTTACATACCGGTTATTGAAGTTAAAAAGGTCAAAGAGGAAAAAGGAGTAATTGGTACCCATTTCAGCCTCCCCTTCACGGTAACGAACAGCCAGCATAATCTCATTATTATTCTTGTTTTTAAAAACATCAGGGAAGCTGGAAAGCAGTGATGTCCCGGCTATAGCATTCAATGCCGATTTTGCCTCTGCCAGGTCAGCCGTTGTATTGTACGCTTTTGCAGACCACAGGTACACTTCTCCTTTCAGCATCAATGCAGCCCGGGGATTCCACTGGCTCTTGTCGGCAGGTGTGGCAGCGGCTCCAAACAGGGTAACAGCTTTGTTTATATCCGATTTAATACTGGAGAGCACTTCCGTTTCTGAGGCTCTGGCTTTACGCAAAGCTACCGCATCGGTATTGCCATTCGATACCTCCGGTTCCAGTTGTAGCGGAACGCCGCCGTATGTGCGCAGCAAATGGAAATAATAATAAGCCCGCATGGCATAAGCCTGCCCCAGCAGGTAGTTCTTTCGGTCATTAGCTATAAAGCCAATGGCCTCCACTTTCTGGATAAAAAGATTGAGCTGCAGGATGGGGTTATAAAAACCCGCCCAACTGCCAACGCCTGAAGATGTTTCCTGTATAGCCTGGTTAATAATAGTCAATTCATTCAGTGATGCCCCCGTACGGTCCACATTGCTTAAACTACCACCCCTCATTTCGCCGAGGCGATAAAACATAAACTGATTATCGCGGAATTGTTTGTGCAGCCCCACCATAAAATTCGCGACCTGGGATTCAGTTTTCCAAAAGTTCCCATCGCCATAATAATCTTCCGGCGCCAGTTCTAATGACCTGGTGCAGGACATAGCTGTTGCAATTATTATTGCCACAGGTAATATATATTTAAACTTGTTCATGATATATGCATTTATTAAAATTAAAAGGTCAGGTTAGCGCCAAATACCAATTGTGTCGGTATCGTGTAAGCGCTGGTCTGCGCTCCTGTACGTTCGGGAAGGTTAAGCAAGCTGTTTGTAAGGTAGCCCAGGTTTTGGCCTGTGGCGGTCAACCTGAGGCCGCTGATCTTTGCTTTTTTCAGCAAAGAAGAAGGTACATTATAACTCAATGAAACTTCCCTGAATGCGAGGTAGCTCGAATTCACATAAAACATGCTGCTGGGTCTGTCAAAGTTTTTGGCATTGAGCTGATCGGCCCATACATAACGGGGATACTTTGCGTTGGGGTTCTCCGGTGTCCAGGTCTGCTTCACAATATCTGTAGCATTAAATTCACCCTGTGCACTCATCAGCGACCACAATTGCATGAAATCCTGCTGCACATGCCCAAATGCAAAATCGAGGCGTGCAAAAAGGCTGAACCCTTTCCATGATACGGTGGTATTAAAACCGCCTGTCCAGCGCGGAATTGTCCGGCCAAGTGAAACCCTGTCGCGGTAATCAATGGTATCGTTCCTGTCTATATCTTTCCACATTACATCGCCTAACTGGGTAGCCATCCAGTTGGCGCCAATCACCAGGCCTCTTTCATTAACCAGTTTTTGGCTGGCAACATTTCTGCCGGCGCCTCCGTTCAAATAAGCAGCACCTGCGGCGAGGTCTATTTTATTATATGATTCAAGGTCTTTTTGAGTACGGATGATCCCTTCGGATACAAACCCGAATATTTCACCCCATTCCTGTCCTTCCTGCAGGCCGCCAACCCATATTGACTGTCCTGTTTTAGGGTCATATATCAGCTCGCCACCCTGCCTGTTCTTATCATTTCCGTTGTAAGGAAGTTTGAGTACTATGTTTTTATTCCAGGCGGCATTGGCGCTAACCTGCCAGGTAAAATCTTTTTGCTGGATGATTTTATAGTTTACATCTATCTCAAAGCCCCTGTTGCGCATACTTCCGTTATTGGTTCTGACAGAGTTCACACCGGCGGAGCCGGGCAGATTTACAAAGGCCAGCTTGTCATCTGTAATCCTGTTGTAATAAGCAACAGAAACATTCAGCCGGTTATTCAAAAAGCCCATATCAGCGCCTACTTCGGTAGTATTTGTTTTTTCCCAGCGTAATGTAGGGTTGGCAAGACCGTTTCCGATAAGTCTGGTTACAGGATCAGGAACACCTGCAAGTAAGAAACCGATATTGCCGTTATAAGGAATTTGCGAACCGTAAGAACCCTGCACTTCATATATTCCAACAGCATTGTTGGTTCCGATACCTATGTTACCGTTTTTGCCCCAGCTTGCCCGCAATTTTAAATACGACAACCAGTTACCGGTTGAGGACATAAAGTTTTCACGGTGCAGCAACCAGCCTACAGAGGCCGCAGGGAAGGTGCCGTACTGATTGTTGCCGGTAAGGCGGGAAACACCATCACGCCGTACAGTGAAAGAAGCAAGGTATTTACCGTCCCAGTCATATAGCACACGGCCAAAACCTGACATGATGCGCTCACGGTAGTGGTAAGAGTCGGTGCTGCGGGTTTGTGTAGTTGCATTGTTCAGCGTGTATTGCAAATCGGCAAAATCATCCGTAGGTGCCTGGCTGCCTGATGCACCTACGCCTCTGGCATAAGCATCATAATACTCAAACCCGGCCATGGCATCAATATTGTTTTTGCCAAGAAAATTAATGTTGTAATTAACCGTAGCATTGTAGGTTTGGCGAATGGTCCTGTCGAATGCAGCGCTTGAAGCCCTTGTTCTGTTCCACCCCGCATTAGGATTGGTTAAGCTTAAAAAGCCTGTACGGAAGTCCTGGTTGAACGACTCTGACAATCCTTCATCATACATCCAGATGGCGCCCAGCTTTACATACAGAGACTTCATGAGGTCTACTTTAAAGGATTGCCCCAATGTGAATTTATCCGTTTGGTTGTTTACTTTGTATTTATCAATATTTATAATAGGATTACCGTCGTTGGCATCGCGCCCTAAGATTAATTCGCCATTGGCATTGGTGCCACGCATAGTAGGCGGAGCAGAGAGCATACGTCCCCAGTAATTGGCTTCACCGTTTTGCAAAGACTGGTCTCTCCAGTTTGCTTTGTTGAATTGCAGGCTGCTTTCTGATTTCAGCCAGTCTTTTATTTTATAGTCTCCGTTCAGGGTAAAAGTTAAACGCTTATAAAAAGTTTTCAGCGACAGACCGCTTTCATCATAATAACCGATATTGGCGAAGTAGGCACCCCGGTCGTTACCGCCACTCATGCCCACATTGTACTCCTGTACGGTGGCTTTTTTGTAAAGTCCATAGTCGCCGTAATTAAAATCTTTATAGATCAGATCTTTTATGGTGCCGTTCGGGTCATAGGCGCCGGCATCGTTGGTAGGTACTGCATCTTTCATGGTCTTCCATCCCTGTTCACTATTGAGCAGTTCCCGGTTTACGTCATTCAATACCATGGTACTCCATACGGCACGGTTGTCGTAATTGCCATCTAATATATTGCCATCGGCATCTTTATAAAGATTACCGGTACCCCTTGGGCCTACAGCACCCAATAAGCCGGGGTTTTGTGTACCGTTTTTAATGGCTTCTACTACCGCCCGGCGCTGCCAGTAAATGTAGTCTTCAGCAGAAAAAAAGTTATAAGGCACGTTGAGGTAGCTGGTTCCTCTTTTCACATCTATATTAATTGACGACTTTCCGGATTTTCCCCTCTTGGAAGTGATGAGGATTACGCCATTACTGGCACGGGCGCCGTAAATAGCAGTGGCGGAAGCATCTTTCAGCACTTCCATGCTGCCAATATCTTCAGGATTGATGTCGCTCAAAGAATTCCTGACCTGTCCGTCCATTAATATCAGCGGGCTGCCGCTGCCATCAAAATTGGTTCCGCCCCGCAGCACAATATTGGGTAAAGAGCCGGGTCTGCCGGTTCCGGTGGAGACTCTTAGCCCGGGAATGGTTCCGGCCAGCGCCTGTGCGGGGTTGGAGCGTAGCCCCGATTCCAGAACTTTGTTGTCGAGCTTGGATACCGAGGAAGTGAGCTTAGACCGCCTGACAGTGCCGTAACCCACTACCACCACTTCATCCATTTTGGAAACATTGGCTGTTAACGTTATACTAATAACGGACGAGCTTCCTACTACAGCTTCCTGTGCTGTAAAACCGGTATAACTAAACACCAGTACATCGCCTTCAGTTGCTTTAATAGAAAATTCACCTGCTGCATTTGTTTGTGTACCATCCGTTTTCCCCTTTATTAAAACGGTAACACCAGGCAATGGAGTATTGTCGTCAGACGATACCACCGTTCCTGTAATCATTTTTTCCTGGGATTGGCTGACAAGAGAAATCGTCAGCAAACAAGCTAAGAGCCATACTCTCATAATTGCAGTGATCATTGTTGATTATTTAATTTTGTATTATGTATGACATAATAAAATTAAAACTAAATTTGTATTCTCAAAAACTTTTTTGCAGATTGTGGGCAAAAAATAAGGAGATAATAGTTATATAATTCATAAATAAATTATTACATATTATATTAAAATAATTTGTTTAAATTATGGTTGATGAAGTCTTAAAAATAGAGTTGAAAACGGTGGATACCAGCTCGCTGGTAGATAAGGTAGTGGAGCGGCTGGTGGATTTACTGCAGCAGAGAAAGCTTAAGGTAGGAGATAATATACCGAAAGAGCTGGAGTTAACGGAAACGCTTGGTGTAAGCCGCACGGTTATTCGTGAAGCGCTTACCAGGCTGAAGATGATGGGGCTGATTGAATCTAAAAAGAAAAAAGGAGCAGTAATTACAAGCCCTGACCTCTTTGGCATAATGGGTAAAAGTATGAACCCGTATGTGCTCGATCAAACAACCCTGAAAGATATATTCGAGATCAGGCTTGTGCTTGAAATAGGGATGGCTGATTTTATTTTTCAGCGGATAACGAAAGAAGATATAAAGGAGCTCAGGAAAATAGTAAGCAAGGAACCGCCGGTAACGCAATACCATTTGTTTAATATTGACCATGAAATAAAATTCCACGGAAAGCTGTACGAGATCACAGGCAACGAGGCATTAAAAAAATTCCAGAAAATGTTACTGCCGGTTTTTGATTATGTGCACAACAGCAGTCATTTGCTTAAGGAACCTTACCCGTTCAAAACTTTCGTATCGCACAATCAACTGGTAGATATACTGGAGCATGGCACGCCTGAAGAATTCCGCAATGGTATGCGGGCGCACCTGGAGAATCATTTTGCACGGTTGTTCAGCTAAATTTTATCCGTGCCGTGAAACGTATGTTCTTTTACAGATCAGCAGTATAATCTTATCATTACACATCTTAAGATTCCACAATCACACTCAGCCATAACCGGGTGATAAAACTTACTTTCCTGCATATATTATTATCTATACATTTGTGCACTTCAAAAAATGAATAAATCATGGCTATCGGCACAAAACTGAATGAACGTTGCAACGGAATATGTGAATTATGCAATACCGCGCCCGCCACCCACGAATATACAGTAAGCCCTAAAAAAGAGGATGCGATTGAAAACCAGGCAGCCCTGTGCGATACTTGTCTTGCGAATATTCAGACATCTGGCAGCGGCGCCTACTGGAGCTTTCTGGAAGGCAGTATATGGAACCCTGAACCGGTTATACAGGCCCTGAGCTATCGTATACTACAGGTATACAAAGACGAAGACTGGGCAAATGATATTATCAACGCAGTGGAGCTGGACGAAAATGTTGTACAATGGGCGATGAGCGCTTTTGAAACAGCGGATGTTCACAAAGATGCTTTTGGAAACATACTGGCAAATGGTGACAATGTTGTTCTTACGCAATCGCTGGATGTAAAAGGAACCAGCTTTTCCGCTCCTAAAGGAACCGTGGTAAAAAAAATCCGGCTGGTTGCAGACAATACGGACCAGATTGAAGGAAAGATCAATGAGCAAACGATCGTTATTCTCACCAAATATGTAAAAAAAGGATAGATCATCGGTTTCCCGTTTTCGTAAATCATTTTTCCCGATTATTGCCGGGTTTACATCCGGATAACGCAACTTTGTCACCTATTACAAAGTAAATGCATGAAACGAATCTGCTGGCTTATTTTTATTTTCACCGGACTGGTTTTACACACGTTGGCTCAACAGCCTGCTGATAAGCTGGTGTTGAACGGCTCCCTCAAAGACTCCTCCAATGCCAGGCCGGTGGCATATGCCACCATCAGTGTATGGAATCAGCACAATGTTAATATTGCCAGTACCTACTCGCTGGAAAACGGTACTTTTAAAATAGAACTTCCTGAACCCGGCGCCTATAAGCTGGAGTTGAGCTGTGTAGGCTACAGGCACAAAGAAATACGCATACAGTTTCCAGCTAACCAGCTCAGCTATAAGATAGACCCTGTTGTGCTCAGTCCGGGTGAAGATGTGCTGCAGGAGATAAAAATTACCGGGCGCAAAAGATTGATTGAACAAAAACCCGGTATGCTGGTGTACAATGCCGAAACAGATGTAACCAATAAAGGCGGTACTGCCGCTGATGTGCTTCGCAAAGCGCCCATACTGAACGTAGACGCGCAGGGCAATGTAAGCATGCGCGGCAGCAGCAATCTTAAAATTCTCATCAACGGAAAATATTCCGGTCAGATGGCACGCAGTGCGGCAGACGCTTTGAATATGATGCCTGCCGCCATGATCAAATCAGTTGAAATTGTTACCACCCCCTCCGCCAAATACGATGCCGAAGGAGCCGCCGGCGTAATTAATATCATTACGCAAAAAGGAAAAAGTGATGTAAGCGGTACACTGGAAGCCAGTGTGAGCAACCTGGAGCAGATGCTGAACCCCAGGATATCTTTCGCTAAAAACAAATGGAACGTAAACCTGGCGGGGCATATCCACAGGCTGAGGCGAAAAGGGGATGTGATGATGGAGCGAACTTCTTTCAGCAACAACTCGCCCGTTAACCTGCTGCAGCAAATCACGCAAAAGGACAATGCCGCGCCGCACGGATCGGCAGACCTGGCCATTACCTACGAAATAGATGAAAAAAATGAGCTGAGCTTCGGCGCCAATGCCTGGATCGGCAATTGGCCGGACGACAGTCGTATGACCAGCACCGTGCGCTTGCCCAACGGATCCATTGCCGAGCAGTATGCACAATATATTGGTGCCAGCAATAATTACCTGGGCGTTGATATGAATATTGGCTATAACAGGCTTTTCAAACGCGCGGGACAACAGCTCACCCTGCTGGCGCAAAGCTCTCCCTCCAGGGATAAATCGGGTTACGATGCTGTACAAACCAATGAGCACAATCAACTGCTATACCGTGAACTGAACAACAGTAAAACCAGGAACAGGGAATGGACCATACAGGCAGATTATATTCACCCGCTCAATAAAAAAAATACGCTGCACCTTGAGGCCGGCACCAAGATCATATTGCGCAACGTAGGCAACCGGTACAATGTATCGGCAAGCAATGCACAAAATGCGGAAATAACGGAACCTGTTCCGGGCAGGTCCGACGATTTCAGGTACAAACAGGATGTATGGGCCGGTTACAGCATGCTGAAAGTAAATTTTAAGAACAACTGGTATTTAGAGGCGGGAGCAAGACTGGAAGCCACTTACATCAAAGGACATTTTATATACAACGGTACCGCCTTTGATAATGATTTTCTCAATTTTATACCCTCTGCTACTCTTTCAAAAAAGCTCGACGAATGGAATACCCTGAACCTGAGCTATACCAAAAGACTGACCCGTCCTTATATATGGGATTTGAACCCCAATGCCGATGCCAGCGATCCTAAAAACATACAGTCGGGCAATCCCGCCCTGGAACCCGAGATTGCACACCAGGCGGAACTCTCATATGGATTAAATACAGGTTCCGATTTTTTTATGAACACAGCATTGTTCTGGAAACAAACAGATAATTCCATTATTCAATTTGTAGAAACAGATAACAACGGCATATCTTATACCAGCAAGCAAAACCTTGCGGCCTACCGGCAGTACGGGTTAAACCTTTCAGCAACGGCCAATCTTACCCAACAATGGGGACTGAACGGGAACATCAACATTAACCACCTCGACTACAGCAGCAGTGCATTGTCTGTTTTACGCAAAGGCTGGGCCACCGATTTTAACCTCAATACTACGTATAAGCTTCCCCGTAATTTTTCCGTTCAGGCATTTGGCGAATACAATACGCGCATGGTTACCCTGTTGGGATATCGTACAGGAAGGTATTATTACAGTTTTGCGGGCAAAAAAGAATTTAAAAAAATCAAGATCAATGTTACTCTGGCAGCGGTAAACCTGTTCAATAAATTCATCTCGCAGGAAGATGTATTTGAGCGCCCTGATTTCTATTCAAGAATTGACAACAGGTATTACAGCCGCGCCGTTAAGCTAACCGTAAACTGGGAGTTTGGTGGTATGTACCGGCAAAAAGAAAGAAAGAAGATCAGCAACGACGATGTGAATGTACAGGGAAGAGGATAGGCGATTTCTGATTTGAGATTGGATAGCAATTGACAATGGACGATTGATAATTGATAGTGATTTTCATTGTCCATTCTCCATTGTCCACTGTCCACTCTCCATTGTCCCCTTCGCACACACTTACTACTTACCACTTACTACTTTCATTACTCCTTTCATCGTTTGCCAGTGCCCAGGAAAAGTACATACAAACGGATACTCTCCGGACTTTTGCGGCGCTTTAAAATCAAGCCTGAAGTTTTTACCGGGTTGTATCAGCGGCGTAAAAAATAGCACTTCGGGAACAGATGGTACAAAACTCTTTTCGTACCCGTCTTTTTGCGCGGCCATTGCATCGGCAGCTTTTCCTACTTTTTCAAGCATGCCGGGTTTAGCAATTACAACGTTATGCGGCATACCATCAGGATTTTCAAAAATCACTGTTATTGCCTCTCCGGCTTTTACAGTAATGGTTGTTTTATCAAATACCATTTTGGCAGGCACTGTGCTTAACTGTACTACTGTTCTGCCTGGTATTACAAGGGGTTGCCCGGGTGATGAAGAACCGGTTTCAGTTGCACCAGCCTGCCTGCTGCTGAGAAACCTTGTTACAGCCACTGCGTCTTTTAGCGCTTCATAATCTTTATCAGACAATCCCTGTCTGCCATATTGCCGCCATTGTGGATCGTCCCTTATAAAACCCGGCGCTTCCATCTGTTTGGTATCAGCTACCGATCCCAATAAATAATCAGCCGTAGCTGAGTCGCCGGCAAGAAAATCTTTGTCTTTCTTAAACATGCCTGTCCATACCGGCTGCAACTGCCGGAAAGATTCTTTCAGGACATAGTCAATATAATAATCAACCGGTTTTGAAACGGCCGTAAGCAATGCTTTTACCGCTGATTCGGTTTTAAAATGACTCAGGGAAATGATCGCCTGCAGGCGCACGCTGGCCGACTCATCTGTGGAAAGTCGGATCAACTGGCTTTCTGCATCAGGCACCTGGTTTCGTGAATAAAACAATACGCGGGTTGCGGCAGTACGGATCATTTCATCGGGGCTTTTCAGCAGTTGTTGTAACAATGCTTTATTGGTTTGATTGAATTGCTGCGATACCCACAGCGCTTCAAGCCTGTGCTGTTCAACCTCTTTATCATTCGCATCCAGTTCCTTCACCCATTTTTCCAGTGCAGGCAAAACCTTCTCTGCCGGCAGTTGGCGCAATTGTGTATGCACAGTATAACGATGCCTGTCTTCATACACTTTCAATTCGTTCAGCAGTTGCTCAACAGGCAGCGTGGCAAAATCCACAGGCTTCAGCAGTGGTTTATTTTTATGGGTGATGCGCCATATCCTGCCGTGTGTATGATCGCGTAAAGGGTCGCGCAATGCCCTTTCTCCATGACTGATGATAGGGTTATACCAGTCTACCACATACAAAGCGCCATCGGGGCCAAACCGCAAATCCACGGGGCGAAAATTCGGGTCTTTCGATTGCAGCAATGGTTCGGTTTCTACGCCAATAATGCCACTGCCGTCTTTACTTACACGATGCTGTTTCACCCCGAGGAAGCCAATAAATGTGTTGAGCAAAACATTGCCCTGCGCTTCATCAGGAAAATGCCTGCTCGAAATGATCTCCGTACCACATGTTTTGGGCTTGATCCCGGTGGTAAGAAAATCTTTCATATCGGAATGCTTTGCCGGGTAATCAATAGCTACCGTGAGCGGTGGTGCAAAATAATTCATGCCGGTAGACACATCGCTGATGATCTCGGTGCCGTTGCGCATGAAGACATGACCCCACGGGTTGGCATACCCGTAAGAAACATAAGGTTCCAGTTTTTGAGTAAGAGGCTCATAACGAAAAGTAGTGCCATAGTCATTTCTTACGGGGCCGTAAGGCGTTTCCACCTGTGAATGCAGGAAAGTACCCATATGCCAGTACAGGGCGCCATCAGGTCCCCAGGTAAAAGTATTCAGGGTATGATGAATATCTTCCGTACCGAAACCATGTAATACGATTTCTTTCAGATCTGCCCTGCCATCGCCATCCGTATCTTTCATAAACCACAAATTCGGCGGCTGGCTCACATATACGCCACCGTTACCAAATTCAAAGCTGTTGGGCATATACAAACTATCCGCAAAAACCGTTTGCTTATCAGCCTGCCCGTCGCCATCGGTATCTTCCAGGATGAGTATCTTATCATTGGTGGGTGCGCCGGGCAGATATTGAGGATACGATGCCATATCGGCCACCCATAAACGCCCCCGGGGATCGAATACGATTTTCACCGGGTTGCTGATATCAAAATCAACTTCTGATGCAAAGAGATTGGCGGCATATCCATCCTGCAAGATAAGCGTATTAGCCGCGGGTTTCTGCAGCTTCGATTTATCAGGCACAACAAACTGAACCGTATCTTTTATAATACTGTTGGCTTTAGCAAAATTCATTTCATCGCTTTTACCGGCTTCGGCCCATACCACGCTATCCAGCCGGCTTACCATGGTATTAAGTTTGGCCAATTCACCAGGATAGGAAACAGGCCCTCCGGGAGGTTGCACCCAGGGCTCTTTCCGCCGCCCTACTATATATTCGCTGTTAACTGCACGATATAAGTAAAAGAACTGTTTGTTTTTTTGATCAATGAGCTTTTTAAGATCCTGCAATGACCCGTCAGATCCCCACTTTGCTGCGGGTAACCCCAGCGATGCAGCTATTATTTCACTTACCGCCTTATAACCTTGATCATTAAGGTGAATGCCATTAATGGTAATGGAATCTTTTTCTTCTTCCAGCTTACGGGTTGAACCCAATATATCAATAAATGGAATTTTTAACTCATCACAAACATCCTGCATAGCCGTCGTATACAGGTCAAGATTTTTATTATGCTCAGCGGGATCTGGCAGGAAGCCCTTTAGCTTTTCATGCGCTATAGGTGATATCAATATCACTTCCGGCGTTTTTTCGCCATCGTATTTTTGTTGATGGAGATGTTGTAAAAATACAGTAAGCTGGTTTTTAAACGCCGGCAGACTGTCTTTTCCTTTGAACGCTTCATTCAATCCATAACAGGCCAAAATGATCTGCGCCTTTTGTTTGGTAAGATGTTCGTCCAGGGAACCAAAATTCAATGGACGCGACTGGCGGTTGATTTCATCTGCACTCCAGCCGAGGTTACGCACTACCAGGCTCCTGTCGGGAAAACTGCTGTATAACAACGGCTCAAAATAGTTGTAATTCTGCCACCGGTCGGCAAAAGTGTTGCCGATAATAACAATGTGGCTGCCTGCCGCAGGATCCAGCCGGTATACAGATTTTTCCTTTTTTAAACATCCTGCCAGTATTAACACAAAGCCTGACAATACAAGGAGCCAGCCTTTCCCGGGCATGCTCATTTTTTTTAACCGGAAATCAACCCTTTTATTCATGATTATGGCAAACTGATTGCCTGAAAATTAGGCAACTCCTGAAATTAACTATCCTGTATGGGTTGCAGGACAAGAAATTATACAAAAAAAGGGCGTATAGAAATACACCCCGTCCTTTTTAATCCAATATCCTTAGAAAAACCTTGTACCATTATATCCGGCGATGAAACGATTTGTTACTCCCTGATCCCTCAAATAATAGAAAATATTTTACGCATTCCTTTTTATCCATCCGATCTTGGCAAAAAAGATAACAGCGATCCACAAAAAAACCACCGCACGCGGCAGTGGCTTCTCACAATAAATAAAATAAAAAAAACTTTAAAAATCCAGCGTCCAGCCTTTGCGGTATTCGCGCTTTACAAACCGGTTTACTTCTTCCAGGTTGGTCACACGCATGTTTTTGTAGTCCCACAATAATTTCATATTAGCTCCCGGATAATCAGAACCTTTTCCATTGGCCCTGGGCTTGGGCGTATCAGCAGCTTTAATAGCCAGGTTTGCCATTAAGATGGCCTCTGTAAGCGGTCCGGCTTTTGAAAAAGGTGAGCTGACCTCCATATTCTCGTAACCGGCAATACAGCCTTCTACCCATTGCGCATAGTGACCGTCGGCGCTGCCAGGCACACGTTTGATGGTTTGAGGAACTTTTACTTCGTCGTTTTTTGACAGGGGCAGCAGGCGTGGATTCGCAGCATACTCGCTCGCCATCATTTTACCCCTGGTTCCCACAAACAAAATACCGCTATTGCCATCGCCAAACACCTCATTGGCTCCCAGTTCTTCCGGGCGTTCAGGCTTAATGCCGCCATCCATCCAGTGCATAATTACCTCGCCTTTTGTTTTATTGGTTTTTGGAAAAGTGAGCGTAGCATGACTTGAAGGAGGAAAGCTGTCGGGGAAATGCCCACGCTGGCCAAAAGCCGTAAATACACTGGTTACCGATGCCTGTACATCCAACGCATATTGCAGGTTCAGCACGCGGAAAGGCGCTTCCATCAGGTGGCAGCCAAGATCGCCCAGCGCACCGGTGCCGTAATCCCACCAGCCACGCCAGCTTCCGGGTATCAGGTTATTTACATAATCCTTCTGGGGCGCCGTACCAAGCCATAAATCCCAGTCCAATCCCTGAGGAACCGGTGGCTTATCGGTGGGCCAGGGAATGCCCTGCGGCCATATAGGACGGTTGGTAAATATATAAATGGTATGCACATCGCCGATAATCCCTGCGTCAAACCATTCCTGCAGTTGACGCACTCCATCACCCGAGGCACCCTGGTTGCCCATTTGAGTAACCACTTTATACTTTTCTGCGGCTTCGGTAAGCATACGCGCTTCCCATATATCGTGCGTAAGCGGCTTTTGTACATACACATGTTTTTTCCGGCGCATGGCCGCCATGGCTACTACAGCATGCGTATGGTCGGGGGTGGAAACAGAAACAGCGTCAAATGACTTCGCCTCCTTATCAAACATTTCCCGCCAGTCTTTGTAATATTTGGCCTTGGGGAAGTTTTTACGCGAGTCTCCGGCCATCCGGTCATCTACATCACACAAAAAGCCGATCTCCGCCTTGCCGCTTTTATAAAAATTTGAAAGATCTGAACGGCCTTTTCCGCCTACTCCTACGCCCGCCACAATCAGTTTGTCGCTCGGTGCAAGATGGCCGGGTCCACCCAGTACATGCCGGGGTACGATCATTACACCTGCAGCACCTATGGCGGCATTTTTAAGAAAAAGTCTCCTGGATTTGTTTTTCTTCTCAGACATGGTATATGACATTTTAAGCAATCAAAAATGCAGGTTGTTCCTATTCCTTTTCAGCAGAGATTTTCTTTTGTCTTACCTACTCAACACTGCCATTATATTTTTTAATATACTGAAGATACTGATCAAACAGCATACTGCATCATTTCATCACTCCTTTGCACGGTTTTATCACATTTGTTGTAAACAGTGCCGGGCATGTAATATTCTTGCAAAAATTATTATTGCATGAAGATCAGGTGGCGGCAACACGAGATCATATTCGTAACCTTAAGCAGTATTTTCTTTGCCATCCAGTTTTTCTTTGACAAGATGGGCGACTCGCATCACCGGCTGCATACGCGGGGCATTGATGATGCTGGCTGGGGGCTTGTGTTTACTTATTTCATCAAACATTATTTTATCCCCCAGCTCGGCCCGCTGATCGTTATTTATATTTTGTTTCTTGCCATCAATCTTTACATAGTGCCGGTATTAATCCTCCGGAAAAAATATATTATCCTTACGATCCTGCTCAGCATCGGGATATGGTTTTTACTGTTGCTTATTTTCGCGGCAGCCTACTACCAGGAAGACCTCTATTCCATTATCAGCAATTCCGCCGGATCGCTCCAAATCCGTTCCATTCAATACGGCACTTCGTTATCGGCGGCTACATTTATACTTTACGGCATATACATTTACCTGCGCGAACTGGCTATTAAAAGGATCAGTAAGGAAGGGGGTAATCAACCCTTCAGGATCATGCTTACCAATCATATTACGGGTGTGCTGTTCATTTATTTAACGATATTTTTTTTCTTTTATATTTTCCGGTTGACACGCAATGACGGACTCGGCATCTTTTACTTCTTCTTTTTGCTGCCGTCAATTGTGCTGTGTTTCATAAATGTTTACTGGCTGTTTCCCTGGCAACAGCGCAATAAAATTCCTTTTAAGAAATTGATCTGGTGGCTGATGCTCGCCCCTGTTTTTCTTGCCATATTCTTTTGGCTGGTTTTTGTAATTGGCGGCGGACGCTCAGGGGCGGAATTTGCAATCGCCATATGGTTTACGCTTGTTTTTGCAGTCACCCCTTTGTCATGGCTGATTTTCGTACAGCAACGGCAAAAACTGCAATCCATTTTAAACCTGCAGAGAAGCCTGGGAAAAACTTCTGCCGACCTGCAATTCCTGCGATCGCAGATCAATCCTCATTTTTTGTTCAACGCGCTCAACACCATTTACGGCACCGCCCTGCAGGAAAACGCGGAACGTACTGCAGAAGGAGTACAAAAGCTGGGAGATATGATGCGTTTTATGCTGGAAGACAACCAGCAGGACCGGATACCCATCAGCAAGGAGATCGAATACTTAACAAATTATATAGCCCTGCAAAAACTACGCACACAGGTATCGAACGATATTGACATTTCTTTCATGGAAAAAACAAGCGGCTGCACGCATCAGATAGCACCTATGCTTTTAATTCCCTTCGTGGAAAACGCTTTTAAACATGGCATCAGTCTTAAAGAAAAGTCGTGGATTAAAATTAACATTTCATGTGATACTGAAAACCTGCATTTCGATGTTTATAACAGTGTTCACCCCAAAAAAGAAGGCGACCCCGAGAGAGGCCGGTCTGGTATAGGACTGGAAAATGTAAAACAACGTTTAACATTAATTTATCCTCATCAACATGAATTACATATCCGATCAACAAACAGCGAATTCTTCGTACATCTCACCATCCAGCCCTGAGGAGCAGGCATCGGCATGGGACAGGTTTTTGTGGTGGCTGGCTGCCGCCGATCCTCAACTGATGAAGGAATGCGGCCCCGACAGGTTCCGCTATTCGGTAATTGGCTATACGGTAATGGCTACCTGGGTCTTTGCCACCCTGGCATGGGGCTATTTTTTTTCCACACTTTTTGACGATATGCTCATTATACTGCCCGCTGCGGTATTTTTTGGATTTGTAATACTTACCATAGACAGAGGGTTGATAGCAGGCTTAAACAGCAACGGCGGAAAGAACAAATGGGTATCGCTTTCGCTTAGGCTGGTACTGGCGCTTACTATTGGTTTTTTTATTTCGCAGCCCGTAGTGCTTATGCTGTTTGAAAAAGATATCAACGCTCATATGCCTGTAGTAAAAGAAAAAAAGATAATTGCCTATACCAAACAGCTAAGAGATGAAAATGAAGCGGAATTACAAAATGCCAGGACGGAAATAAACCGGGTACGCAATGAACAAAAAATGAAAGAGCAGGAAATATTGGATCTGAAAAACGCTTATATCAGGGAAACCGATGGTACCGGAGGGTCGGGAAAGATAGGAGAATACAATATAGCCCGCGTTAAGAAAATGGCTTACCTGAAAGCGGAGGAAAACCTCATGGCATGGAAGAGAAGCATGCAGCCGGCGCTTGATTCAGCCTTTGCACACGAAAAGAAAACAACAACTGCCATACAATCCGGCATTGCTGAATTTGAAAAAGGTTTGTCGGATGGGTTTTTAACCAGGATAGAAACGCTGGATGACCTCATGCTTACACATCCGCCTGTAAAATACCGTTATCGTTTGGTGATTATGCTGATCATGATGATTGAGCTGATGCCTTTGCTTACAAAACTCATGATGCCCTCGGGGCTGTACGAAGAAAAAGTACGGGATGCCATACAACAGAAAAAGCTGGCTTGGCTCAACGAAAAGGCAGCATTGAAAGAAGTGGAAAAAGATTTTTATGAGAGAGCTGCCGCTACCGACAGGCGTTTGCAGGAAGA
The DNA here is from genome assembly GCA_019638615.1 of Chitinophagaceae bacterium. Taxonomy (GTDB): domain Bacteria; phylum Bacteroidota; class Bacteroidia; order Chitinophagales; family Chitinophagaceae; genus Agriterribacter. Next base: position 130,007 of record JAHBTL010000016.1, read on the forward strand.
CATGATGAACGAGATGGATGCCTGGCGCAGGAAGGAAGCGGAAAACGCGTTCAATCAATGGAAACAAAACCCGGGTAAGATACGCCAGTTTTGGGAACAGGTAAAAACAAGGCTGCTGTATTTCAACAGGAATTAGCGGTACTGCATCTTAAAAATCAAACAGAAGATACTACCAATGCAGGGTAATAGTAAACTATTTCCTTAACGGAGAGGTTATGGCATCTCATAATCACTCAGAATATTCATATCATTTATTTAATTATGATCTCCATGAAACAAATTGCTTTTGCACTGCTGTTAACAGCATGCGCGCTGTGCGCCGCTGCACAACCGCTTGTACTTTCGGGACAGGTCAAAAACCGGAAAGATTCATCCCTTACACTTTATCTTTTATATGGAAGCGCTCATTTTCGCAATAAGCCCGTTACAATTCCTGTAGCAGATGGCGGACAGTTTTCAAAAGAAATTAAAATTTCTTATCCTGTATTTGCATTGTTAAAATGGAATGAGCTGGAAAAAAGAGTACTGTTAAGTCCCGGCAGGAGCCTTCATCTTTTACTCGATCCTGAAGACAATACAGACAGGATGAAAATAACAGGCAAAGGAAGTGTTGAAAACGCCTTGTTGCAGCAGTTAAAGATCGGGGAAGCTCCTTTTTTTGCCAGGGGCGACTGGAAAGAAAACAAATATGCCAGGCTTCCGCCGGACTCCCTTGAAAAACAGGTACTGGAAGTTGCAAAAGATGATATAAACCTGGCAGAAAGAAAGATCGCTTTATCCGGGTTACCCGAACTGCAGCGATTTATCCTGTTGCAGGAAATCCGGTATGGATATCAATGTTATTTATACGACTTTTCCAATATCATGCGGTGGAACAAAACCCCGGACTGGGAAAAATTCCAGGAAAAAGTGCTGGATTTTCAACCGCTGCCCGGGAGTGCTGCTTTGGTGAGCTCCTTATTTGCCAATATGATGCTGGACAATTACTCCCGTATCCGGCTCAATGCGATCGGTAAAAACTTCAGGAATGACTCTGCAGGCACTGTAAGAAAAATAGAACAAGCGCTTGGCATACCATTTGAAAAACTGAATGAGCAGGCGGAAGCCTACGGGGAAAAATACATCATACCCTGGTTGTACGCAAAACACAACTTACCCGAGAGCATACACGACAGGCTTTTATTTAATAAAATAATGGAGGCATCAGACGGTCATGCACCTGGCGTAGCCGGCCTATTGCTGGACACCCTGCAGCATTACTGTCCTTACAGCCAATATTTACCGGCGGCAAGGCAGGAAGTAGAAAAGCTCAGGGCGCAGGTATCCAGGCAATCCAAAAATTCCGCTATCGTGCTGCATACCGAAAAAAAAGTAACATCACTGAAAGAACTGGTAACACCTTATGCCGGCAGGATCATTTACCTTGACATCTGGGGTACATGGTGTGGTCCCTGCAAAATGGAAATGGAATACGTTCCGGAACTAAAAAAGAAATATGCCGGCAAAAACATTGTATTCGTTTATCTCTCTGCCGATAAAGACACGGATGAAGAATTATGGAAGAAATATATATACCTGGCAGCGCTGGAAGGAGAACATTACCGGCTGAATTTTGAGCAGGTACAAAATTTGTGGAAAGAAGTTGAGCAGGCGGGAGGAATAATCAACCGGTATCCCACGTATGTATTGTTTGACACCCGCGGCAACATGATACATCCGGATGCAGAACGGCCCAGCAGCCGGGAAAAGCTGTACAGGCAACTGGATGAAGCGTTGTAGTTATAAGTGCCCTACTGCACAAATCACGTTAATGCAAAGAATGGCTTATCTTACCATTAGCATAACACAAAATTTTAAATAAAGATGCTTCGCGCCATTGCTATAGACGATGAACCGATCGCGCTGGAGGTAGTAAAATCACTTTCGGCAAAAGTGCCGTTTATTGATTTGATCGCCGTTTTTACGAACGCGTTTGAAGCATTATCTTTTTTAAAGAATGAAAAAACGGACCTGATCTTCCTTGATATTAAAATGCCGGATATTACAGGTATTGACTGGCTTAAATCGGTAGCGCATCCGCCAATGGTAATATTCACTACCGCCTACAGCGAGCATGCTGTAGAAAGCTTTGAGCTGGATGCGGTAGACTATCTCTTAAAGCCGTTTTCGCTGGCACGTTTTTTAAAAGCGGCCAATAAGGCCTATGAATTGCACCGGCTAAAACACAATCAGCAGGAAAATCATCTCTCTTTGCAATCCATTTTTATAAAAAGCGGGTATGAACAGGTAAAGATCGACCTTAATGATACCCTGTATGTACAAAGCGCCGGCAATTATCTTCATTTCATACTTCACAATCAAAAAATATTATCACGGTTAACCATGAACGAAGCTGAAGAAATGCTTCCCGCGACAAAATTTACCCGCATACACAGATCCTATATTGTCGCTAACGATAAAGTAACAAAAATTGATAAAAACTTCGTGTGGATCAATGACATCAATTTGCCGATAGGCGCAGGGTACAGCTCAGGAACAGAACAGATCATGAAGATTTGAAAGTCTAAAATTGATAGAACTGCTTCTTCCGCCGCCGCAGCGTATCATAGCCCTCCGGATTTAAAGTTGACCGGCTATGGTGACGATGCGCACCGATAGAGAAAATCATTCTTCTCTTACCTGGATTTCCCAGGGTTCCGTAGCGCCGTCTATTACTCTGAAAAGCGAAACAGGTTCAATTGTTTTAAGATGGCGTAACTGCTTAAACCGGTTCATGTCCCTTGCTTCCAGCTTCTTTATAAATTTCGGATAAGTAATGATTGATGGCATGCAAAGGATGTTTCATTTGCTTAAATCTTAAAAGCTGTGGATGGTTCTTATATCCTTTCGTCTTTCCTTCCAGTACATGTTTTGCCAAAAGAGTTTCCCGCCATACGGCTAAAAGCCCTTTGGTATCTAAATATTTGGGGTGGATAGACCAGATCCTCATTACAAATGATATATTGCCCCGAAGATAGCATAAACTACAGCCCATTCCCTTAAGTCACGCCGGGATCTTCATTCAAAGTCATTGCGGGCAGCTATGCGACCCCGGCGAGACGAAAATAAGCAGGAAAGGCATCATTTATACCGGACAAAAAGTAAGCTACAAAACCTATCTTTATACCCATAATAGGAAGCCCCGGTTGTATGCATTTACTTTTTTTACCCGTTTTCATTTTTTGCATTTGTTTACCATCTTCGCCGGTCTATGCTTTTCAGGATTCGATGCACTTTACCATTCAGCATTATACGGATATGAATGGTCTTCCTCAAAACAGCGTAAAAGCTATTGTAAAAGACCGTGAGGGATTTATATGGTTCAGCACGGAGGACGGGCTGGTAAGATTTGACGGGAAGCATTTTATAAATTTCGCGAAGGAAAACCCGGGTCTCACTTCTTACCGTTTCCACACCATATTGCAAAACAGGCGCGACAGTAGTTTTGTTGCAGCCAATGCAAGCGCGGAATGCCTCCGTATTTATAACGGTACAGCTTTAAAAGACAGCCTTTTTTTAGAAGAACGGAAAAACATACTTACCACTATACCCTGGTTGTATCTTCCGGATTATGCTGGTTATGGCCGCAGCGGTGAGCCCGATGAAATAAACGGGCTGATCCATACCGGAAAAGATTCTGTGGTTCTTGCGGGAAATAGCTGGTTGTACGCAGTACTACCCGGGCATATTGAAACTTATGCAGACAAAAAACAGCAGGCTGTTATTAACTGTAAAATTAGTTCAGCAGACAGGTTGTTCATTTTTGACGATACGCTTTATTACTGGGATCCATCGAACCGTATCCACACATTTACAGGAGATGGAAAACATCTGGAAACTTTCCTTACCGGTAATATTTCAGAAGAAGAAGCAAAGCGAATCAAGCTTTACAGGAGCAATTTTTTGGAAAGCGGGGTATTGGTATGTACGGGAGAACGCTGGTATAACCTGCAAAAAGAGGGCGGCAAATTTGTAGCCCGTATGCTGATCACTAATTTCAGTTGGAAAACCAACAATATTATGGGGGCTTTGTATGATCCTGAAACAAACAGGCTTTTTCTTGGAAGTACTACCGATGGATTATTTGTTTTTGCATTTTCGCCTTTCACTGTCATAAAGACCGGCCGTAACGACCTTGACAATGTGTTTTACTCCCAGACTTTCTATGCTCCGGAAAGCGTGCTTACCGCGCAGGGACATATTATAAATATAAACACCAGGAGCATCGAGAAGACCGCCCTCAGCAGGTTTATAAACACAGACAAATACAGTATCGTTACCGATGCCGCCGGCTTTATATGGACTAAAGAATCAAAAACACTCGTGCGCGTGGACCCCCGAACGCTGAAAGAACTGCAACATTGGCAACGGGGTTCGTACGTCACAACATTATATGCAGCAGACAGTATTTTGTATACAGGAACCTATGATGGCAAAATACTCAGCACTGGTATTTATGGAAAAGAGCTTACGCCGCAGCTATTTTTTCAACTGCCTGCAACAATAACATACCTGCAGGCATTGCATGGAAATATATGGGCCGGTACTGAAAAAGGACTTTATCAGATCAGCCGTATAAATACCGGGTGGGATACAGTGGTGTCCATTCCCCGCCTTCATGTAAGGAGCCTCTATGTTTCAGGAGAAAACCAGGTATGGGGCACCAGTTATGAAAATGGTATTTTTTTACTGCAGGGGAAAAAGATAACCTGTTTTCCCGTTGACCGGCAGCAGATTTTGCGCAATGCGCACTGTATAGTTGATGACCACCAGGGTTCTTTCTGGATTACCACCAACAAAGGACTTTTTCAGGCAAGCAAAAATGACCTGCTTGCATTTGCGGCAGGCATGCAGCAAAGCGTTTTCTATCACTATTATTCAACCGATGAGGGGCTGATCACCAACGAATTTAACGGAGGCTGCCAGCCCTGTGGACTCCTGCTCTACAACGGCTGGATAAGCCTACCATCCATGAAAGGAATGATATGGTTCAATCCTGCTGACATGAACCAACAAAATTCCTATGAATCAATCTTTATAGATCGCATTCTCGTTAGCGGAAAGCAGGTAGCAATTACAGACACTATAGGAGTATCCAGGTTAGACCAGCAGATCAAAATATCACTGAGCGCTCCCCAGTGGAAGGGAAAAAATATTTATTGGGAATATGCGCTGCCGGGTAACGGAGACACCTCCTGGTTTGATGCCGACAATGACATGATCTCTCTTTCCACGATGTCGTCGGGCACACATGTTTTATTAATTCGTAAAGCCAATGGCTTTGGTACCGATAATTATAGCTACAGAAAACTGGTTATCATTGTTCCTTATGGATGGTATCTGCATCCGGTTTCGCTGCTATGCGGAGGCTTTTTAGGATTGCTGCTGGTGTGGGGAGGAGTGAGGCTCCGCATTGGTTATATAAAAAGGCAGAATAAGCACCTGGAACAAAAAGTAGGAGAAAAAACAAGGGAGCTACAGGTAATAAACCGGCAACTGGAGGCATCCAGGTCGGCGCTCGACAGGCGCACACAATTGCAGGAGAAAATCATCGCATCCGTAAGTCATGATGTTAAATCCCCGATGGCTTATCTTAAAATGATAACAGATAGAATATATGAAGGGTTAAAGCAGGAAGGGAACTCGGCCTACCTGCGCCCAATGCAGGTTGTAAACACACATACGGAAAAGCTGTATTATTTTATGGATAACCTGCTGAACTATGTAAAAATACAAACAGCAACAGGAGATATATTGATGGAAGAGTTTTCTGTGAAAGAACTGGCAGCAGAAAAAATCGACTTTTTCAGGGAGATGGCTGAGCAAAAGCAAACCTGCTTCATCGACAATACTTCGCCGCATCACTTTGTAGCATGCAACAGGGTATTGCTGTCAATCATCATTCACAACCTGCTGGACAATTCCCAAAAAGCGTGTGCCAACGGGAATGTTGTTATCGGCTCCGGAGAAACAGGCGAAGAAATACTCCTGACCGTGAAGGATACAGGTACGGGGTTCCCTCCCCATATACTGCAATGGCTTAATGAAGAGCAACTGGAAAAACCCTACGATGATTCTTCCCACGGACTGGGCTTGTATATTGTAAAAGACCTGATGCGGATGCTGAAGATCAGGTCAACATCTGTGAACAACAATGGAGCGACTATTACACTGTTTCTCAAAAAAGCACATGTAAGCTGATTTGATCCGCATTCTTTAAGCGCAGAAATAAAATCAATTATTGTTGCCCGGTTAAAATGTTAACCGAAACAACCAAAGCCAGTGCTGTACCGAATTTCATTAAAGTTTACGGCATGGCCCACTTACCATT
>JAHBTL010000017.1 GCA_019638615.1 Chitinophagaceae bacterium
ATTATGATTTTGCAGGTGCTAGTTTTTATTGTTGCTACTAAACTGAACGCTGCCAGCTAAACAGTAACGATTAGAAACAACAGCAATCGTTATTTTTAGAGCAACGTGAGCGTAAGAATACGGGTAAAATCCACTTTAATTTATATAGAAGCACTTATTGCATGTTAAATAAAAAGATATTACTTTAGAACATCTTTAACCTAAAATAACCGTAAAGGTAACCCTGCTTATGAAAGTACTTTTGCTAACGTTTCTTTTTTCGCTCTCCGGGCTACAATATTCAATCGCTCAAGCTTCTTACAAAAATTTTTACCTGGATGCATTTAATGAGCAGCTCCAAATGCTGAGAGGCGAAAAGCCCATAGACTTTAAACGAGCGGTTTTTATAACGGAAAATGCTTATCACAAGGGAAAGCTGAACTACGAGTCATTTTGTACCGATATCAATCAAGTTGCCATCAAATTAAAAGGGTTTATAAAGGAGCGGGGATTTGAAAGATATAAGACCGCAGGAAACTGGGCAGTATTTACTTATATGACTGACAGCTTGCCTATCAATAGTTTTAAACCCTATACCTACGATTTTGACGACTTTATGGGTGACAAGGATTTTAGTAAAATGTTTGTCACCAAATTACTGAGAACGAAAAGCGGCAATTGTCATTCGTTGCCAACGTTATACAAAATTCTTTGTGAGGAAATAGATACCAAAGCCAGCCTGGCGCTTGCCCCTAACCATCTTTACATCAAACATATTGATGAAAACGGGCAATGGACTAACCTTGAGCTTACCAATGGCGGCTTTCCCCGGGATCAATGGTTGATCAAAGAAATGGCTATTACAGTTGAAGCCATTAAAAGTGAGATATACATGAAGCCACTGAGTCAGAAGGAATCTATCGCGCTCACCATGCAGGATCTTATTAACGAGTATGTGTTTCAATTTGGATATGATTCTTTTGTTTTGAAGGTTGCCAATACTGCCTTATCATACTTTCCTAAATGTGTTCCGCTTTTGATGTCAAAAGCAAACTATTACAAGCATATCGGCGAGGCAGACAATGCGCGGAATAATCCGGATATGGCGTTTTCAGCAAAAAATCATGCGCTCTACCAGAAAACGTTAAATACAATTGACTCTTTAGGATACAAGGAAATGCCAACTGAGCTTTACCAGGAGTGGGTGAAATCCGTAGAAAAGGAAAAGGCTAAGAGGGCGGTTTTGAAGTAAACAAAATAATAAATCAGCTTTATGAAAAAAGTTATTCTTATACCGATTGCCGTGTTAATTTCAACATTGATATTTAGTCAGAATGATGATCCCTATAAAGCATTTGGTCACCAATCAAAGGTTGAATACAAAACAACTTTCGGTGAGCTTTTTTATATTAAGAACCCGGATACTGCATCGATGTTGAGGGGAATCGGCTTTGATGCTGTAAATCGCTACATAGTTTTTATCGGAAACGATAATACCGTTTTAAAGAAAGTTGAGGTTAGACCAGATCAGGTTTTTCGTTTTTTATCACCTGATCCGCTATCGAGCAAAGAGCCGGGCTGGAGTCCGTACAGAGCATTCTTTGATAACCCCCTGCGTTATACAGATCCAAGTGGACTACTTGAATTTGATAACTATAAGGGGTATAAGAAGTATGCTAAGGAAAATAATTTAGAGATTTTAAGCCAAAAGGAAATTGGGTCTCAGGGACACTGGCTTCGGTCAGACAGGTTGGGCAATTCGGAGGTTTGGGGCGCAGCAAATACCTTTAATATTAAAAATAATGTGCAAAATCAGTATGCGCCGTATGAACAAGTTCGTGATTTTTATAAATGGGTAGATTCAAAGTCAGGCGAATTAAGTCATGAAGTAAAATGGATGAGAGGTGCTATAGGTCTTGTAAGTGCACTGGCAGATAATCTTGAAGGCGGTAGTATGTTTGTAAACAATGAGGTTGAAAGCCTTTTAAGTTCATTGAATGCAGGTATTCAGAACGGAACTCTAAGTTCTTTTAATGACCTGCTTTTTGGAAAATTTTCCGGAACCCCATTAAAAGGAGATGCTGCCCAGGCATGGGATGTGGCTTTGGTGAATTATGAACAAGGTCAAATTGCGACTCCGATATATGCAAATGCCAGCCAGACAGCAATTGCCAAAATGAATGAAATGGTTAATGCGGAGCCTGGTACCTGGCATGGATTCATGGGGTTTGTGGGTGGAACGACACCGCATTTCAACTGGTTTAATGCAGATATTACCACTACACAGGCGAGAATTGATGTACCGCTTCTGATGATGTATCCTGCAACCTACAAACCGCAATGGAGCGGATTTAGTGACAAAGTGACCAGCAGCGGTACATTAAATGCTCGCTGGCTTAACATAATGAAAGCATATCAAGTAAAATAAAATGCTGCAAAAAAGTATAATATTGTCCTTTTGCCTATTTGTGATATTGATATTTGCCGGTATGTTGTTTAGCAGACCAAATTCAAATGCATTTATGCCGGCCCTTGTATTGGGCATTTTGGGGTATATTATAATAATCACTAGTGCCTTTCTGCTATCAAAGGCTTTTTCAGTTAATACTATAGCTGCTTATGCCGTTTCTTTTATAGTAGCTTATTCAGCGCTTATGCTTGTTCTTTGGAATATAAACGGCGGCGATTTTATCAGCGTTGTTAAAGATAGCCATACAGGCAGAGATTTTTGGGGATTTCTCCTGCCTTTCATTGCGTCTAATATTGTTTTAACTCTTTGGTTGTTTTTCAGGCAGAGTAAGGCATAATAATTTCAAATTTTTTTGCCGGTGCAACAATATTGGTTCCCGGGGACAGGAATCGTTTTCGCCGGTTCTAAAGAATAATTTGCCTTTAATGTTTGCATCCTATAGTAATTTCTTTTTGGATAATAACCCTACTGCAACAGCAAAGCTAGGAATAGGCATCGTTCACTTCTTCTTTGTGAAATTGATATTAGATTGTTTTTGATTTACAAATATTTCAGGAAAACAAGAACTTGAACAGGAGGAGAATTCAGAAAACGCTATTTCCGGAAGGAATTTTCTATGACGCAGAAAACCATGAATATCTAATAGGACAATCAACGGCTTCCTTCTCGTAACTATTAAACTTTCAAATGAATATATGCCAAATAAAAACAGGAATTCTCATTTTTTTCTCAAAAATTCCGGTTTGGTAGTTACGGATGGAATCGAACCATCGTAAAAGGACTTGCCGGCCTTCGCCTGTCCACTCGGCCACGTAACTGGCGTATCGTTTATTAACCGGTTATGAATGTGCTTTTGCTACAACCCTGTAAGAAGCATTAAAACATAAGAACGGCAGAAGCTGCCTGCTTAACATCGTGCAAGGGAACTGATGGCAGCGTATCTGTAGTAGCGGTTCATACAGCAATATTAGGTATAAATTATTAGTCTACAAAATTAATGGACTAATATTTTTAAAAGCCTGCAAAGTGCTTATATGATTACGTCTGCGAAGAAAATATTGTAAAATATGTTGATAATATTTTCCTGGTAACCACGTTTTTAGCATCAGACAACATTATTTTGCAGGCAATTTACTTTACAACCAACTTAATCAATAATCTATGCGACCTTTCGGAGGTAAACAGGCGGATGCGGGAAGAAAGAGTACACCTGTCCGTGCTTTACAATTCTTTAATTTTTGTTTTTTGCTTGCGCTGGTTCCGGCCCTTATGGGCAGTTGCAGTTCTTCCTACTCCGAAGAAACGGAAAAATCCCAAACCGATACACTCGGTAACCAATTGTCTAAACTGGCGGAAGCTCCGGTAAATCAGGAGCCGGTGCTGGATACAGCAGCTTTTGATCAAAAAAATATTTATATCTCCAATGGCGATAGCTCGGGCAAATGGCCGGTAAACGCACCCTACCCGCTCCCGGGAGCCATACTACCCTTTAAAAGGATTGTTTCGTATTACGGCAACCTGTATTCAAAGAAAATGGGTATACTGGGAGAATTACCCAAAGATGAGGTGCTGGCTAAGCTGAAAGAAGAAATGAAGAGATGGCAGGATGCGGACACAGCTACTGAGGTATTGCCCGCCCTCCATTATATAGCTGTTACCGCACAGGAAAGTCCGGGCAAGGACGGTAAATATCGTTTACGGATGCCTTTTCACCAGATAGATTCTGTTCTAAAGATGTCTGAAAAGATAAATGCCATCACTTTTGTAGATGTCCAGGTAGGGTTAAGTACCCTGCAGCAGGAAATTCCACTGCTGGAAAAATACCTTATTCGCCCGGATATGCACCTGGGCATAGATCCGGAATTTTCCATGAAAGGAGGTCAAAGGCCCGGCACCGTAATCGGGACTTTTAATGCAGATGATATCAATTATGTAACCGGGTATCTTGCCGAACTGGTAAGAAAGCACAACCTGCCACCCAAGATCCTGATCGTTCACCGGTTTACACAGGGCATGCTGACCGGTTACCAGCAAATAAAAACGCGTCCAGAAGTGCAGATTGTTATTGACATGGACGGCTGGGGCATGCAGGCGCGTAAGATCAATACATACAAGCAGTTTATTTATAAAGAACCTGTTCAGTTTGCCGGATTCAAGCTTTTTTATAAAAACGATTTTCGTGAAAAAAACAGCCGGATCATGACGCCTGAGGAAGTATTGGAGCTCAAGCCTCAGCCTGTTTATATTCAGTATCAATAATGTCCATTCCATTTCTGTAAAGCAACCGGGCCCCCTGACCCGGCTGTTTGTGTAGCCGGCGGAGCCTGAAATAATAACAATGTTTTACGCCTGTATTTACTGCCGGCAAGCAGTTAATGTTTACATTCGCAGCTCATTTAAATTAAAGCGTATGCAAAAACTAATCGTTGCCTTTGCCTTTGCGGCAATATGCTGTTCATGTGGCAACAATAGTAAAACTTCAGACAAGAGTAAAACAAAGGGAGATTCAACATTTGTTCTTTCCGGTACTATTCAGGGAATGGACAGCGGCTGGATATACCTGTACAATATTCAAAAAGACCAGGAAATACCTGATTCTGCAAAAATTGAGCAGGGAAAATTCGAATTTCAAGGAATAGCTGCTGAGCCCCAGTTTGCCTTCCTGGCATTTCCTGAAAACGGGGAACGTATAAAGCCATTGGGGCTTTTCCTGGAAAGCGGCAAAATGAATGTGGTTGCTTCCAAAGACTCCTTGTTTAAGGGAAAGGTAACCGGCTCCGTTACACAGGATGAGTATCAGAAATATTTTGCAAAATATGCTGTTATAGATGAAAAGCAGAAGCAATTGTACATGCAATACCAGCAGGCTTCTATGACAGGAGACATGAAGCAGATGGAAAAGGTGCAGCAGGATTTTGAAGCATTGGAAAAAGAAAATAAAGAGCTGGTAGTACATTTTGCCAAAGAAAATCCCGGTTCTTACGCTTCCGCTTTTTTGGTTGCGCAAAGCTTTTCGTATGACGCTGACCCATCAGAACTGGAGCCCTTGTACAAAGGGTTAACGGCCGATGTACAGGGGTCGCATTATGGTAAAAATATTAAGGCAACAATCGATGCCGCCAACAAAACCGCTATTGGCAGCGTAGCGCCTGATTTTACATTGAACGATGTAAACGGTAAACCGGTTTCTCTGGCCTCTTACAAAGGAAAATATATACTGGTCGATTTCTGGGCAAGCTGGTGCGGTCCCTGTCGCCAGGAAAACCCCACGGTTGTAAAAGCTTATAATGCGTATAAGTCAAAAGGATTTGATATTCTCGGCGTGTCGCTGGATGAAAAGAAAGAAAACTGGGAAAAAGCCATTCATCAGGATCAGCTTACATGGACACATGTTTCGGACCTGAAAGGCTGGCAGAGCGATGCAGCCTCTTTGTACGGCATCAAAGCAATACCTATGAATTACCTGCTTGACAAAGAAGGTAAGATCATAGCCAAAAGTCTCCGCGGAGAAGACCTGATAAAAAAGCTGGGTGAAATCCTGAACTGATATTGAATTGTTATCGTTGAAAGCCGGGACATTCCAAAAATGTTCCGGCTTTTTTATCGGCTAAAATCGTTACAGCGTTCAATCAAATAAATAATTGGTTTTTATTAGCCTTGTTATTTTTCTACATTTCATTCAAAATATGCATTTCAATTTCTGTATTGTGGTATTTTAATGTAATTTGATGAAAACATTCTCCGTATGGCTGCCATCCCTTCCATCAGTAATCTTCATCTCAGGTACCGGCTCTGGATCGCCGAACTTAATTTTGATATCAACGTACTGCGCATTTTTTCCGACCATCTGCACGAAGCCCTGCAGCAACGGGCCGAAACAGGGATGCAGGAAATAATGACTTCATTTGAAAAAAAGTTTACTGATTTGCGGGGTGAAATAGACGAGTTGAAAAATGAAATGCATCTTGCTAAAATGCAGCTTGCTTCGCATGTACGCGAAAAAGAAGAGACAGGGGTAACCCTGAACGATACAACCCATGCATCGCTTGCCCGGCAATACAAATTGCTGAGGGAAAAACTGGATACGCTCAAAAAAGATGTTGACGCGGTTTGATACTTTGCTGCAGCGTAGTCACCTGCTTGTCAATAGATTGCTCCGTTCATTTTCAAAGCGCTTTTGTTGCACCAATCGTTTAGAATGGATCATTTGCAAACCCGAATGATCGTATTGAGAAAACCTATAAGGTTTGCCGGGCAGCATTGCAGCGCTGCAAACCTTATAGGTTTATCCGAACTCAACCTCTCGCCGTCATGGCGTGGCACATTAATATATGTCAGCATTACCAGGTTCTTACTGCACCAAAGCCATCCTCGTGTGTCTACATATTTCCTACTAAAAGAACTGCTTCATGCAATGGCATCACCCGCAGGAGCAGCATTATTTACTAACCGGCAACGATGCTTCCGGCAAATTTTTATTTGCAGGTTCGATTTTTTTCCTATTTTCGGGTACGTACACGGAAATTTCGCATTCATCAAAACAAATCAATGCAAACAATTAGCGGATCGTCCAGAACATTTGCCGGCAGGAGTTTACGATCGTGGCTGCAAACATTAGGGCCAGGACTGATAACAGCGGCCCTGGTATTTGGGCCAAGCAAAATGACCATTACTTCCAAGTTGGGTTCGTTGTATGGTTTTTCATTGTTGTGGCTTGTGGTGCTTGCTATTTTTTTCATGTTTGTTTTTACTTTTATGGCGGCGAGGATCGGGATCGCTACCAACCAGTCCTTACTTTCTTCCATCCGGCAAAAGTGGGGGAATAATGCAGCTATAGCCGTGGGCATAGGCGTTTTTTTAGTATGCACTTCTTTCCAGGCCGGGAACTCCGCCGGTGTGGGAATAGCGGTTGCCGAACTTACGAATACCCCGGTAATATTATGGATTGTAATACTGAACCTGGTGGGCATCAGTTTACTTTTTTTCAGAACATTTTACAATGTACTGGAGAAAATTATGATAATCCTGATTATTGTAAAGCTGTTTGCATTTGTTACAACGCTTATAATGGTAAAGCCTGATGCAGGCGCTGTTGCCAAGGGCGCTTTTATTCCTTCGGTGCCTGCAGGTTCTTCAGGATTGATCATTGCTTTTTTCGCTTCGTCGGTTTCTATTGTCGGAGCCTGCTATCAATCGTATCTTGTGCAGGAACGCAGGCGGATCAGCCCGGGTATTGTTCAAGCAGGCAGTGATAGTTTTACGGGTATTCTATTGCTGGGTGTTATGAGCGCGATGGTGATGATCTGTGCGGGAGCGGTGTTGCATCCGCAAGGCATTATGGTCAATACCGCTACCGATATGTCGCGCGCCCTGGAGCCCATTTTTGGATCGTACGCCGCTTCTCTTTTCCTGACCGGGTTATTCGGAGCGGCCTTTTCCGCGCTAATAGGAAATGCTACTTTAGGGGGAACTTTGTTGTCGGACAGCCTCGGGAAGGGAAGCAACCTGAATTCGAAAACCGTAAAGATGCTGATAGCGCTGGTAATGATAGCAGGCGCCGTTATTGCTATTATTTTTGGTAAGCTGCCCCTGCAATTGATTGTATTTGCGCAGAGCATTACCATTTTTATTGTGCCCTTTATAGGGATCGCCATGTTTGCTATTGCCAACGATGAAAAAATGATGGGCAGCCAAAAAAATTCTTTGTTTATGAAAATAGCAGGCGCGATCGGGCTTGTGATCGTTATCGTTCTTGCATTGATCAATCTTAAAGACTTTATTACAAAATAATGCAGTATGAAAGAAATAGAACAGGTATACCAATCATGGCTGGAACCTTCGGAGGCTTTGATTGCAGATATTAAGAAAATAAGCGGCGATATATTGATACTGGGAGCCGGTGGAAAAATGGGGCCGGCTTTAGCCCTGCTGACAAAAAGCGCTATTGAAACAGCGGGTATTCAAAAAAAAGTCATAGCCGCCTCCCGGTTTTCGGAGCCGGGTTTGCAGCAGCAACTGGAAAAAAATGGTATAGAAACCCATGCGGTTGATCTGCTGGAAGATGACCAGTTGAAAAAGCTGCCGCCGGTTGAGAATGTATTGTACCTCGCTGGTCAAAAATTCGGCACTACGGGTAAGGAGTGGTTTACCTGGGCCATGAACGTTTATTTGCCCGGCAGGGTTGTACAGCAGTACCGGGATTCACGCATCGTGGTATTTTCTACCGGCAATGTATACCCGCTTTCTCCTGTTTCAATGGGCGGACTAAGCGAAGATCATCCCACGGGGCCGGTGGGGGAGTATGCGCAATCCTGCCTGGGACGGGAGCGCCTTTTCCAGTACGGCGCTTCCAGGTACAATACACCCCTGTTCATTTACCGGCTCAATTACGCAAATGATGTCAGCTATGGCGTATTGCTTGAAATTGCCAAAGCCGTATACGCGGGAAAAGTGATAGACCTGCGTATGGGCCATGTAAATGTAATATGGCAGGGAGACGCGAATGAAATGGCCATTCGCGCGCTGCTTCACTGTGAAAGCCCCGCTAAAATAGTAAACATTACAGGGCCTGAAACAGTTGCTGTGCGATGGATAGCGGAAGAGTTTGGCAAGCTGTTTGAAAAGACGCCCGTTTTTGCCAACGCGGAACAGCCTACAGCTTTGTTAAGCAATGCTTCCGAGTCGTTCAGGGTTTTTGGTTACCCGCGCGTAACATTAAAGCAAATGATAACATTACTGGCTGAGTGGGTTAAACAGGGTGGAAAAACGATCAACAAGCCCACCCATTTCCAGGAAAGAGAAGGACAATTTTAAAATGACAGCAATGAAATCGTTAGATACAACCATCCGCCATTTGTTGCACCAGGGTACGGTCATCCCGGCTCATCCCCTTGCTTTGAACAGTGAGTTAAAGTTAGATGAACAGCGCCAGCGAATGCTTACAAGATATTATATGGCCAGTGGCGCCGGCGGAGTGGCAGTGGGCGTGCATACCACGCAATTCGAGATCAGGAAGCCGGAATTTAACTTGCTGGAGCCGGTATTGAAACTGGCTGCGGAAGAAATAGAAAGAGCTGGTCTTCAGCAACCTTTTATAAAAGTAGCAGGTATTGTCGGCCCGACAGATGCTGCGTTGAAAGAAGCGCAGTTGGCTGTTGAGTATGGCTATCACCTGGGGCTGGTAAGTATGGGTGGGTTGCATGCGTATACCGAAGCTGAGCTGATAAAAAGAGCCGAAAAAATTGCGGAGATCATTCCGGTGTTTGGCTTTTATTTGCAACCGGCAGTAGGCGGCCGCATATTAAGTTATGAGTTCTGGAGAGATTTTGCAGATATTCCCAATGTGCAGGCAATAAAAATAGCGGCATTCAACCGCTATCAGACGCTGGATGTGGTAAGAGCTGTTTGTAATTCTGCCAGGCGGAACGAAATTGCATTGTATACCGGCAACGATGATAATATTGTTGCTGATTTAATAACGCCATACCGTTTTAATATTGACGGAAAGCCGGTGGAAAAAAGATTTGTGGGTGGCTTGTTGGGCCATTGGGCGGTATGGACAAAAAAATCAGTAGAGCTTTTTCATGCGATCAAAAGAAGTGTTGCCGAAGGGAATAAGGACATTGAATCATTATTGTCTACCGGTATAGAAGTGACCGATATGAATGCGGTTATTTTCGATGCCGTACACGCGTTTAAAGGTTGTATTGCGGGTATTCACGAAGTGCTGCGGCGGCAGGGATTGATGGAAGGCATATGGTGCCTGAACCCTGACGAAGTTTTGTCGCCGGGACAATCGGAAGAAATTGACCGGGTTTATAAGTTGTATGCTCATTTAACAGATGATACATTTGTAAAAACTTTCCTGGAAAAGGAAAAAACGATTGCATAACTTATTAAAATATTTATGCTGAAGGAGGAGATACAGCAACACGCAAAGAAATTGTTTAATGAGGTGATTGCATGGCGCAGGCATTTGCATGCACATCCCGAACTATCTTACCAGGAGTTTGAAACTTCTGCATTTATAAAATCGGTGCTGGATGGTTGGGGCGTTTGCTGGCAGCCTGTGGCGCATACAGGCGTACTGGCTGTTATAAAAGGAGAGCTGGTATCAGATAAAGTGGTAGCGCTGCGGGCAGATATGGATGCGCTTCCCATTACTGAGCGGAATGCCGTCAGCTATGCTTCCCTGAATAACGGGGTGATGCATGCCTGTGGGCATGATGTACATACATCCTCCTTATTGGGCGTTGTAAAAATATTGCATTCGCTCAGGCATCGTTTTGGGGGAACTGTAAAATTCATATTTCAACCCGGGGAAGAGCGTTTGCCGGGCGGGGCAACCCTGATGATTAAAGACGGCGCTTTGCAGGATCCCGTTCCCGGTTCGGTAATCGGGCAGCATGTAATGCCTACGATTGAATGTGGTAAAGTAGCGTTCAGGAAGGGAAAGCTGATGGCTTCTATGGATGAGTTGAGAGTGAAGGTGATGGGCAAAGGCGGACATGGTGCGCAACCGCAGGATAATATTGACCCGGTGGTAATTGCTTCGCATATCATAGTGGCGCTGCAGCAGGTGGTCAGCAGGCTGGCAAATCCTTTTACGCCAACGGTTATTTCTTTCGGCAGGTTTATTGCCGATGGCGCCATTAATGTAATACCGGATATGGTGGAAATAGAAGGCACATTCAGGACATTTGATGAGACCTGGAGAGAGAAGGCGCATTACGAAATGAAAAAAATGGCGGAAGGCACCGCAGAAAGCATGGGTGGCAAATGTGAATTTACCATCAATCGCGGTTACCCGTATCTTTTCAATAATGAGCCATTAACCGGAGAGCTTGCCGGGTATGCCGTTGAATACCTGGGTGTGGAAAATGTAGTGGAAGCCGATCAATGGATGGCTTCCGAAGATTTCGCCTATTATTCTCATGCTGCAGATTCCTGCTTTTACCTGTTGGGCATCAGGAACGAAGCGCAGCACATTACATCATCGCTGCATACGGCTACGTTCAATGTTGATGAAAATGCACTATTGTTAAGTACGGGTTTGATGGCATATATTACTTTGCGCAGGCTGGGAGCAAAGCAACAGTAAGGCATTCTTACATTTTATGGAATTTACATTACAGCATAATTCCGGAAGATGTTGAAAATTTTGAGCATATTCTCTTTCTTAAGCTTTTATTGTTTCCTGCAATTAACAGCACAAAGCAATGCAGGACATATGCCGGATTCCTGTTTTTCTGTACCGGAGCGATACAGGAACGATGATGGAGGATACCGTTCGCCCCTGGTATTCTACAACGGGAAGAAAGTAAAAAACGCCCGCGACTGGGGAAAGCGAAGAACGGAAATACTCGCTCGCTGGCACAGTATGATGGGGCAGTGGCCGCCTTTAATGAAAGACCAGGAGCTGCGAATTGTTGATTCAACAACACGGGAGAACCTGATGCAATACAGGGTGAGGTTCTACTGGACACCCAATGAAGAAACCGAAGGATACCTTTTAGTGCCTCCCGGACAAGAAAAAAAGCCGGCTGTAATAACAGTTTTTTACGAACCGGAAACTGCCATTGGAATGGGCGGTCCCAACCGGGATTATGCCTGCCAGTTGGCGAAAAGAGGATTTGTAACATTGTCTATTGGCACTACAGCGACCACTCAATCGCAAACCTACTCTATATATTACCCCGACATAGATCATGCAACGGTACAACCGCTTTCAATGCTGGCTTATGCCGCTGCCAATGCCTGGTATGTGCTTTCAAAAATTCCCATGGTAGATTCTTTAAGGATCGGTATCACCGGGCATTCGTATGGTGGCAAGTGGGCGATGTTCGCGTCCTGCCTGTTTGATAAGTTTGCCTGTAGCGCGTGGTCTGATCCCGGCATTGTGTTCGACAATACCAGGCCGAATATCAATTACTGGGAACCCTGGTATCTCGGGTATCATCCCCGGCCCTGGAGAAAAAGAGGACTTATTACAAAAGAAAACCCTTCTAAAGGAGTGTATCCTGCACTGGTAGCGGGAGGATATGATTTACACGAACTGCATGCGCTTATGGCGCCGCGTCCCTTTCTTGTTTCCGGCGGGGCCGAGGATCCTCCGGACCGCTGGAAAGTGTTGAACCATTCCATACAGGTGAATAAGCTGTTAGGATACCAGCACAGGGTAGCAATGACGAACAGACCGCTGCATGAGCCTGATAAAGAATCGAATGAAATAATTTACCGTTTTTTTGAACACTTTTTAAAGCTATAATCAATGCCTAATCTCAATGATAAAGCCGGCGGGCAAAATACATATGATGCGATTGTTGTCGGCTCCGGGATATCCGGAAGCTTTGCCGCTAAAGAGCTGTGTGAAAAAGGCTTAAAAGTATTGCTGCTTGAAAGGGGTAAAGAACTGGTACATCCTCATTACCCTACCGCGTTTAAGAATATATGGGACTTTGCTTACAGGGGAATGCTCACCAAAGAAGATAAAGAAAGTCATTACGTTCAAAGCAGGCACTATTCATATGGGGAGGACAATAAAGAGTATTATATAAATGATAAGGAGAATCCGTATACAGAAGTGAAAAGGTATGACTGGATAAGAGCAAACATTGTTGGCGGAAGGTCCATTTTATGGGCAAGGCAGTGCTACCGGTGGAGTGATATTGATTTTGAAGCCAATGCAAAAGACGGGTATGGTGTTGACTGGCCTATCAGGTACAAAGACATTGCTCCCTGGTATGATTATGTGGAATCTTTTGTAGGGATCAGCGGCTCACGTGAAGGCATTGCTACCATCCCGGATGGGAATTTTTTGCCTCCGTTTGAAATGAATTGCGTTGAAAAAGATTTCAAGCAAAAGATGGAGTCGAAGTTTAAAGACAGAAAGCTTATAATAGGCAGAACTGCCAATCTTACAACAAGCAATAAAAAGGGCCGCGGTCAGTGCCAGGCGCGGAATCTTTGTCACAGGGGTTGTCCTTATGGCGCTTATTACAGTTCTAATTCCGGGGCGCTGCCAGTGGCGTTAGCTACCGGCAACCTGAACATCAGGCCCCATTCCCTGGTGAACCGGGTGATTTACGACGAGAACAAGCAATGTGCTACAGGAGTAGAAATTATTGATGCACAAACAAAGCAAACGGAAGTATTTCACGCCAGGATCATCTTTCTGAATGCAGCTACCCTTGCAACTAACTTTATTTTACTGAATTCAATTTCTGCCCGTTTTCCTAACGGGTTAGGCAATGGAAGCGGGCAGGTGGGGAGAAACCTGATGGATCATCACAAAGGCATTTCCGTCACCGCTGATGTAGAAGGGTTCCTGGATCGTTATTATTACGGAAGAAGACCCACAGGGGTGTATATACCAAGGTTCAGGAATATTGATTCACAGTCGCCGCAGTTTTTACGAGGCTATCATTTTGGAGGATCAGCGGTAAGAGTAGCCAACGGAGCGGATGTGCCGGTCGGTGCAGATCTGAAAAGCAGTATGACAGAACCGGGGAACTGGCAAATGAGTATTTATGCTTTTGGAGAGACTTTGCCTTACAACGACAATAAAGCAACACTTGATCACAATAAGAAAGACAGTTGGGGAAGGCCTGTATTGTCTGTAGATTGTGAATTCAAAGAGAACGAGTTAAAAATGGCAGAGGATATCAAAGTTACCGGGCAGGAAATGCTGGCAGCAGCGGGTTACAAAAATATTAAAGTAAATGGCGCTATTTCTTTTCCCGGTAATGCCAACCATGAAATGGGCACTGCGCGGATGGGAAAGGATCCTAAAACTTCTGTATTGAACGCATTTAATCAAATGCATGAAGTGCCGAATGTTTTTATAACAGACGGATCCTGCATGACATCCGGTTCCTGTGTAAACCCATCCATCACTTATATGGCTTTAACAGCCAGGGCATGCGATTATGCAGTTGCCCAATTGAAAAAGCAAAATATATGATGCCCCTGGTAAAAGGAGGATTTATCTTTTATTTTGGCGGTTGAAAAGTCAATGGTTGTTTCCGGTATGCTTTAACCAGTTTGCCATCCTGATGAGCAGGTCTCCATTTGGGTGAGTCCCTGATTAACCGTATAGCTTCTTCATCAAGTGAATATTCAATGGATTTAAGTATCCTGATATTGCCGGTGGTACCATCGGTATTTACTACAAACTCAAGCAGCATGCTGCCATACCTTCCCAGTTTATTCGCTCTTGCGGGGAAATCGAGGTTTTTTTGTATGTACTTAATCCAGTCTTCCGTTCCTCCTTTAAATTCAGCTTCTATTTCTCCCCAATGTTTTTCAGCTTCTGCCTTCTTTTTATTCTCTTCTCTTTCTGCCTCTATTGCTGCAAGGTCCATGCTTACAAGCAGTTTCCCGATCTCATATTTTTCTTTCTTCCACAGGCCCAGGGTATCTGTATAATAATACCACCAGCCGTTTTTCTTACCCTCAAAAGTATGGCCAGAAGAATCCATACGCCCATCGGCGCCATAATAAATAATGGCTCCATGCGGGAGGGTCGCTTCCTTATCTTTATAAGTCTCAACTGACATGAGTGGACCATCATACTGGTAGTATCGCCACTCATAAGCAGTATCGCTCAGCTTTTGCAAGCATCCCAGGTATTTTGCATCTTCAGGCTTGCAGCCCTTCCAGTTTTTGTCAAAAACATACAGCGTTACATTGCTTTTTTTTGATTTCTGGGCATGCAGGCTGATAACGGTTAGCAGAGAAAAAAAGATCAACAGTGTTTTCATAACAATTATAATGATTGAAAGCAATTTAGAGGTTTTATATATGATTTCAAACAAATGCAAATTGTTTTTATTTTTCAGGAATGATAAAGATTTAAGTGCAAAAGATACAGATTATCGTAGTCTGCTTTTCATGGTTTGTTTGTATAAGGCAAGAAGGCGATTAAATAATAGAATCAGGCACATAGATCGCAGAGTAGCAACAGGAGACAAATTGCCATTGCCTCAGAGAGGCTGCCCGTTTGTAGAAAAATAACAGGTATAGATCTTGCCCCGTTAGGGGTTACCTTCTGTCTGCAAAAGGGCTTCACCTATGGTGCAGCAAGAAAATGCGTAACATGTAGTTACAAACAGGTTGCACCTCTGGTGCACAATACGAGTTTGCCATCGCTGCTCTATTTCAGAATAGTATTATATAGTTGCGATTTAAACGCTTAATTCTATTAAGTAAAATGTGGCGCAATCATGAAAATCCCGTCTTCTTTGTAACAAGCCTGTACCTCTTACCATGCCTTATTGACTTTTGGTGGTACCCGAATTTGCGTTTCGGTACTCCATATTATTTCATCCCTTCTATTTATTTTTATTCCATGTTTTGCTCACCATAAGGTTTTGAAGTGGTGAGCGCGGGAATACGAGCATATGAAAGGGTTTCCCACGTTCAGGTATATAAATGATAAAAGACAGTTTAATTTTAATAGTTCCTACCTTATTGACCTTAGTAACAGGCCTGTACCACCTATATTCTACCTTCTTACCTTCTGCCGGCGCAAATAATGTAACAAGCCTGTCTGAATGATGCGGTCGCCCGGCCGATTGAACATCGTTCGAGCGGGGAACTGCCGAACGGCAGGCAGGAACGGGAACGGGCAGGGTTAAAACGTAGCAATTAGTGAGTGAACTGATAAAATAGCTCCCTGCAAAAAATTGGAGTGCGCCCCGTAATAATTGAGTTTACTTTAACTTGCAAAGATGACCTTTAGCCATCCCAAACGCCAATTTTTTATTTAGATAGCAGGCGATAGGAAAAATGGTCATGCTTATCTTTATATTTATTATTGTATGAGCAGAAAAAATAAGAATGAGGTAACAGGCGTAAAAGAAATTGCCCGGCGTGCCAAAGTTTCCATAGGAACGGTAGACCGGGTATTGCACAACAGGGAAGGCGTTTCAGAAAAAACAAAAGCTAGGATCAATAAGATCATACAGGAATTGAATTACAAGCCCAATATCCTGGCAAGGCGGCTGGCATCGCGTAAAACATTGCAGTTCGATATCCTCATCCCCCATATTTCCGATGAATCTGACTACTGGCAGGCGCCGTTAAACGGTATCATACAAGCCGAAGCCGAGTTGAAGCAATTCGGTATCAACATTGGTAAATTCTTTTTTGATCAAAACGACAAAGATTCTTTTGTAAAACAGGCTGAGCTGATCCTGAAACGAAAGGCCGACGGTGTTCTGCTGGCTCCTTTTTTCCTGGATGAATCAACACAGTTTACCAATGCCTGCAGCAGGATGCAGATACCTTTTGTGTTCATAAATTCTGATATTCCCGATCAGCCCAGCTTATGTTATATAGGACCCGATTTATTTCATAGCGGTTACCTGGGTGGTCAGCTGATTCAATACTGCATATCCGGAAAAGCGAAGATACTGGTTGTAAATGTTTCTAAAGAGATCAAGAACCAGCAGCATAACCGCCTGCTGCGAAAAGAAGAAGGCTTCAGGGCGTATTTTAAAGACAATGGAAAGAAAAACCCGATCGTTAAAATTGATATCAGGAAAACAGATCAGTGGTCCATTGAAAAAAATATGAAGGACATTTTTCAGCAGCATCCTGACATTCGATCCGTATTTGTTACCAACTCGCGCGTTGGATCGGTGGCATCCTTTCTTGAAAAAAACAATTTGAAGAACCTGAGAGTAACAGGTTACGATTTCATTGAGGAAAATGTTTCTTTTTTAAAGAAAGGCTGGATAGATTTCCTGATCTGTCATAAGCCGATAGAACAGGGCTACAGGGGGATCATGAGTTTATACCAGCACCTGGTATTGAAAACAGAAGTGGAAAAAACTTATTATATGCCGGTCGATATTGTGCTGAAAGAAAATTGTGCTTTTTACAGAAACTAGATGTTTATAGTTTGAAGTTTATAGTTTATTGTTTGAAGTTGTACATCTGTAACCATAAACTTCAAACCATAAACCCAAAACCTGTAACCTGCAACAAAGGTGTAGGGTGGAAGGTATAGGGTGTAGGTCTGTGAGCTATAAGCTTTGGGCTATCAGCGTTCGAAATCAAAAATCCCAAAATCTCCAAATCAGAAATTAGAAATCTTACCTGCAACCTGCACTCCTTATTTACTAAAAAAATGATGCATAAAAAGCAACTGGTATTCTATTGCGTTTTTCCAATAATCCCAGTTGTGTGCGCCTGGCCGGGTTATATAATCATGGGGTATATTCCGCAATAGCAATTGCTGGTGAAGCGCTTCATTTACTTTAAAGAAAAAATCATCGGTACCGCAATCAATGATCAGCGCCGGGTTGCCCGGTGTTACGAGGTGCAACATATTGATCACTGTATTTTTCTCCCATCGCTCAGGATTTTGCGCATACGTTCCCAGGCGTTTGGCCATATCCCAGTTATTGGGGAAAGGACGGATATCCGCGCCTCCGCTCATGCTGCCGGCAGCGCCAAAAACATCGGGATGCTTAAATGCCAGGTATAGCGCTCCATGTCCACCCATGCTTAAGCCTGTAATGGCTCTTCCCTTTTTATTTTTGATGGTTTTGTATTTGCTGTCTATCCAGCCGACCAGTTCTTTGCTTATATAAGTTTCATACCTGAAGCTGCTGTCAACCGGGCTGTCCCAATACCAGCTGCTGAATCCGCCATCGGGACATACGATCATGCACTTATACAGATCTGCTGCTTTTTCAAAGCCTTTGGCTTTGGTGATCCACCCTGCATAATCATCGCTATAGCCATGTAAAAGATATACTACCGGCAATTCTTTCTCCCGGTCGTAACTATCCGGGCGAATGATCACGGCTTTTATCTGTTTTTTCATAGACGCGCTGTAGGTAGACACCGTATCTACAATGGATGCTTTAGAGGTAATTGTTAAGATGACTGCTCCTAACAAAAGGATTAATTGACGAACCCCGGATTTCATTGTTCCCGAATATTAATGGATAAAAGATTTTGCAATAATACAGTTTTAGATTGATGTGGTTGAACAGGAAAGGGTGTATTTACCTTCAATGATAAAGTTCAGTTTTTCACGTATAGGATAATCTGGTGCGGATACTTCGTACCTCGGCATACAGGTGGGTGAATATATATTGGGCAATAGTACAAATGCTGAACGATTTTTCTACTGCTGAGCATATCCCTGTTGTTGTTATGCCGAAGTATGAGGCATCTATCTTCGCGCCAGTCACTGCTTCCATATTTATGGACTTTTGCTATAGATCTCCTGCGTGCCAATGACATATTATTCAGTTTGATGTTTATCAATTGGTTATAAAATTCAATTTGTTGATGTATAAATTCTGTCTTCCTTTCAATTATAAGCCTTCTGCTTTTTTCTGTTACTTTTTTCCGCAAAAAAGTAACAGAAAAGCCGCCCGAAATCCCTGCCAGCCGGCAGGCTGGGACTACGGCCGATTTCGGATCCCGCAAATGCGGGACTGATTAAGCTTTTGTACTACTGTGAACTCAGCAACAGAACCCTGATACATTTTCTCCGAACCTGGCGCATATAAGAACTGGAAAATGCGAATACGACTTGTCACGCCTCAATGATTGAGTCCCTAATGGGTTACTAGAATACAAGCAAAAGGAAGAGGAATGAGCTATGGAGATAGCGCCAGACACCACCTTCTTTGACATTTTCAAAGAGCTTTAGTTCCACTAATGGTTTACCCGGCATGTGGTACATCGATCAGCACTTATACTGTTGTTCAGCATAGTTGCCATAATCTGTCATTTGCAGCTTGTCCGCCGGGGCGGAGTACGAGGCATTTACCATAGCAGTAGTATCCTCCTGCGAAAAATTTGAAATACGTCCAACTGGAAACGTTTTCAACCGGGTGAATTTTATTATATAAATCGCAATAAGCGCTACATTTTAAGAAAGGGCTATGATATAATTTCATTTTTATATCAGGTGTGGCATCATCCGGATGCCGGGATAATGTTTTAAAAGAAAAATTTCACAATGCAGTCTGTAGCTAAACAAATCTGTTATACTGTTTTTTCCATTTTTGTTTTCCTGTTTTCTTCCTGCTTTTTATCATGTAATCAAAAAGAAATTAAATATGAAAATGGTGCTGTACCTCCCGCGGAGGCGGTAAGCATGTTCGAAACCGAGCCCGGGTTTAAAGTAGAGCTGATCGCGGCTGAGCCATTGATCGCTGACCCGGTGGATATGGAAGTTGATGAATATGGCAGGATGTATATTGTGGAAATGCATGGCTATCCGCTTGACAAAAGCGGTTCGGGAAAAATAAAATTACTCTCGGATGAGAATGGCGACGGAAGGATGGATAAAAGTACTTTGTTTGCTGATAAGCTGGTATTGCCCAATGGGATCCTGCGATGGAAAAAAGGTGTTATTGTTACAGACGCGCCGTATGTGCTGTATTTTGAAGATACCGATAATGATGGGCGGGCCGATATCCGCGATACGCTGCTTACTGGGTTTTCACTATCAAACCCACATATTAATGTAAACAATCCCGTTTACGGTATAGATAACTGGATCCATCTTGCCCACCGCGGAGCGCTGCTTACCCGTGCATACCGGGATGTTTTTGGAGATGAGGGCACGGAGATCTATTTCAATCATAAGCCGGACGGGCCGAGGTTGCCTAAAAATGCAGATAGCAGATCGGTCCGTTTTCGTCCTGATACATATCAAATAGAAATGACTGCAACCAAGGCCCAGTTTGGACATAGTTTTGACGCATGGGGCAGGCATTTGTTCGGCGACAACCAAAACCACGCGTATGCAGAGGCGATAGCTGCGCATTATTTGTCGCGCAATCCAGCGCTCATGGTTTCACAGGCAACCGAGCCCATATCGGATCATGGAGATGCTGCTGAAATTTTCCAGATCACTACCCACCCCGAAAGGCAAATGTTCAGTGGCGCAGGTACCATGACTTCTGCCAGCGGTATAGTAGCTTACACCGGCGGAGCATTTCCGCCCCCATTCGATAAGGATGTAACATTCATATGCGAATCTGTAAGCAACCTGGTGCACGCCGATAAACTGAGAGATACGGGCGCTACTTTTATTGCAAGCAGGGTAGGCAGTCCCAAAAAAGAATTCTTTGCTTCAAAGGATGCATGGTCGCGACCGGTTAATTTATATATAGGGCCCGATGGCGCATTGTATGTATTGGATTATTACCGGCGCATCATAGAACACCCGGAATGGATGAGCGATGAAGCTGTAAAGGCAGGCGGCTTATACGACGGGATGGATATGGGGCGTGTATACCGGGTAAGCGCCGTTAATACGGCGCCAGCTACATGGACAAAAGGGCTTCGCCTGGGAGATGAAAGCAATGCGGAGCTGGTGAAAGCGCTGAATAATACGAATAGTTGGTGGCGCATACATGCCCAGCGCCTGCTGGTAGACCGTGGAGATACCACAACCGCATCTTCCCTGGAAAAATTAATGGATACCAGCTCTTTGGCAGAAGGAAGGTTGCATGCCTTGTGGACATTAGAGGGGCTGAATATGTTAAAGCCCGAAACCATACAAAAGGCGCTTAACGACAAAGAAGCGGGGATAAGGGAGAACGCGATACGGTTGGCAGAACTGCATTTAAACAGGTCACCCGGTTTGGCAGGTTCCTTGCTGCAACTGCAAAACGATCCGGCTCCTAAAGTGCGGTACCAGCTGTTGTGTACGTTGGGTGAAATGAATTCTCCGGAAGCAGCTCTTACCGGGGAAAAAATTTTATTCAGGGATATCAATGATAAATGGATACGCGTTGCGGCTTTGTCTTCCAGGTTTTTACAACCGGAAAAATTAATAGCATCCGTAATAAAGGATTACAGGCAGGAAAACCCTTCTTATGGATCGCTGCTCAAGCAGTTGGCGTCTATGATGGGTACGGGAGAAGGAATAGATCTAGATTCCGTGATCAGTAACATAGCAGGCGGCATGCCCACACCGTGGCAGTCCCCCATACTGGAAGGACTGGCGGAAGGACTGAGAAGCAGGAAGCTGAAAACAGGAATAAGCAGCCGGTCTCAATCTTTATTGCTTCAAAGCTGTTTTAATCACCCCAATGACAAAGTCAGGAAAGCGTCTTTCCTTTTAGTTAAAACAGCAGGTATAACAGATGATGACCTGTTACAACAATCGTTGGCGAAAGCAATGGCCAATGCAGCCAACAAAAAACTCCCCGATGAAAATCGTGTTGATGCGGTCAATATCCTGTCATTAAAGGATCCTTCTCCCTATGCCGGACAGCTTAAACAACTGGTGGTACCCCAGGAGCACCCGTCTTTGCAAATTGCAGCGATAAAAGCACTGAGCCTTATTCCCGACGAAACAGTTACAGGCTATTTAGTGGAAAACTGGCCTTCTGTTACTCCCGGAGTAAGAGAGGAAGCTTTAAAAACTTTTATGATCTCGGTTGATCGTAAAAAACAGCTTATAAACGCCGTTGCATCGGGAAAGATCCAGGCTGCCAGTATAGGTTGGCTCAGGAGCTCGCAGCTGATGCAGGATAATGATGACAGTATCCGCAATACGGCGCGGGAATTGTTTACAGTCAGGGACCAGGAAAAAATAATCAGGGATTTTCAAAAAGCACTGGATATAAAAGGAAACGCGGATAGCGGCAGGCTGGTATTTGAAAAAAACTGTGCCTTGTGTCATCAAATACGCGGCGAAGGAGGAACCGCTTTTGGGCCTGATCTCGGAACCGTACAGGGCTGGCTTTCCAAAGATATTATGGCGAATATATTGGAGCCGGGACTATCGATCGCGGTTGGTTTTGATGTGAGAGAAGTACAATTGAATAACGGTGAAACCATCCAGGGCATCATTGCAAGCGAAACACCGGGAGCTATCACAATTAAAAGCGCCCCCGGTGTGGAAAAGACACTGAACCGGCAGGATATAAAATCCTTTACTATTCTTGATATGTCATTAATGCCATCTTTTTCACAGCAGATCAATCATCAGCAAATGGCCGACCTGATCGCGTTTCTTCAGCACATGAAATAAATATAAAATATTCACAAAGCAGTAGCTGCAATTAATTAACAATAAATAAAAATCGGAATGCGAACATTACAATTTGCTCACAGGTACCTGAAAACGATTTTACCGGTATTGCTTACCTTCTGTAGCTGTGCGGTATATACTGGTGTTATTGCTCAAAAAAAAGGGTGGACGCCTCTATTTAACGGAAAAGATTTAACCGGCTGGGATACTTACCTGAGAGCGACCAATATCATTGGTTATGTAGAAGATCCTGATCTGCCTTATGAGCCGCCTATAGGACTAAATAACGATCCGTTAAAAGTATTCACCATTCATAATGGTATTTTAAGGATTTCAGGTGAAGCCTGGGGAGCGATCACTACAAAAAAGTCGTACAGTAATTATCATTTGAGGTTTGAAACAAAATGGGGAGAGCAAAAATATTTTCCAAAAGATACTGCTTTGCGCGATGCCGGCTTACTGTTTCATTGTACAGGTCCCTTCGATTTTGCTTCTAAATGCTGGATGAGAAGCCTGGAAATGCAGGTAGAAGAAAGTAATATAGGAGACTATTATGATGTTTATGGAGGAGCGCCGGAATTCCAGGTAAGTGACGGAATTGGTCCTCTGAATGAAAAAGTGCCGCAATACGATGCTTTTGCACCGTTGAAACGGGGGTTGTGGAGGGTGCATCGTTCGGGTAATTTTGAAAGCCCGCATGGAGAATGGACACGAAGCGAGTTGGTAGCCCGCCAGGCAGACGCGGTTTTTATTGTAAATGGATTTGTGGTGAACAGGCTGTATAATATTTTCAGGCAGGACTTACACCGCCAGGTAACCGGTGGAAAATTGCAGTTCCAGAGCGAAGGCGCTGAGCATTTTTTCCGGATGATAGACATACGGCCCCTGCGTTTTCCTTCCGGAACTCCGAAGTTGGTAAGCAGGGATTCGGTTGTACGGGTTACTAATGAAGAAACAAATATTGAAATTGTAAATGAGGGAGATGCAGTGGAGATCATAGCAGTGGAAATATTGGGTAAGCATATAGATAATATAAAAGTGAAGCTTCCGGAGTTTCCCCTTGTGCTCAAAAAGGGTAAAAAAACAGATCTGTCAGTTTCCTTGAAACCCGGCGCCAGCATTAAAGGTCCGCTCGTGTTAAGACTGGAAACAGTGTCCGGGCCTGTACAGGATTTTGAAATACGGCTGATAGCCTCATATTAAAGCCCCCCAGCTCCCGGGGTTATTTATTTGTTTAACACAAAAGCAGTGCATTGCACTGCTTTTGTAGTTATTACGGATCCTGTTACAGGTATTTTAGCGGTATCAACCTCAATTTTTTTAGGTGTACAATTTAAAAAATGTAATTTAGTTGTCCGCCTAAAAAAATACCTGACCCTTTTTTTCATTTTCTTACTTCTTTAATTAGAAACAACCGATTGATCAGTCATATCCATAGCGACGATGCCTTGTTGACCCTTTTTGCAAGTGGCGACCAGGAAGCCTTTACGGTGTTGTACGAAAGGTATTACAGGCAGGTATTGTATTTTGCCCGGCGATATACCAACGAAACCGATGCCCAGGACATAACAGCGGATGCTTTCGCGCAGCTATGGCATAAAAGAGCTCAATTTGCAAATATAAAGGCAATACCAACCTTTCTTTTCATTACAGCCCGCAATCGTTGTTATGATCTCATCCGGCATAACAAAGTAAAAAGCAAACATGAAAGTGAATTGATCGCTCATATTGATGATGCGGAAGACAAAGATATTTTTTACATGGAAGTGCGTATGGAATTACTCCGGTTACTGCGAAAAGAGATTGATAAGTTGCCTGAAAAAATGAGGGAAATATTGCTTCTTTCTTTCCAGGAGGGTTTAAAGCCGGCTCAAATAGCTGCAAGGCTCAACATAAGTGTAAAAACAGTAAGTAATCAAAAGCTTTCGGCGCTGAAAATTCTTAAATTGGCGTTTAACAAAAATCCCTTAGAGTTGATGTTATTGGTACTGATGCAGTACCTGTTTTAAACTTTTAATTTGTCCAACAAGGCAAAGATTGATCGCACTGTTACCAGCCCTGCAGGTGCGGGCGGGGGGGCACCTTTTTTGCGTGAGATCTGTTCTGCCGCCGACCAAAGGGATGGATAAAAGATGGAATATGAAGCTGACAGATCTCCTCAAAGCAACTGCGAAGTACTCAGTGAGACAAATAAAAATTAAATATGTCCGAACTAAAAAGCAGTGGTGTTTCGGATATCCCGCCAAGTAGCGGGACCGGCTTGAGGCAATCAACAACTTAAGCTTAAAAACACTATGCTTTCTTAAGGAAATAACATTGAATTATCATTGAGTTAATATAGTCTGAATTTGGTTTGTATAAAACGGCGGTTAAATTTCTTTAAGAAATAGTAAGTTTTGCGACATTTTTTTTTGATATCCCTGTTTATTTTTGAAATCAATGATCTTTTGTGGATGCGGGTTTGTAAAGGATCAATGGCGATAACAATCGGTTGGATTGTATTTGTTTTTTGTAGCCGTTTTACAACTATACTTATCTGAATGTCGTATTGTCAAAAATAAAAATGAAGTATTCGAACCAAGCTGTTTCTTTTTTCACATACTGCTGTATTGGCTTATTGATGGTTTTTATCGTTGCGTCTTGTAGTGATGGAAATGGAAAATCAGCGCCCGGCTTTGAAAGCTTAACGGAGGATCAGAAAAGATTATCCGTGAATGCTTTGAAGGGTCTTGCAGCCGCTGAAGGACTGGAAGTGACGCTGATGGCTGCGGAACCGATGTTGAAGAATCCCACTAACATTGATGTGGATGAAAGAGGACGGGTATGGGTAACCGAAGCTTACAATTACCGGCCGTGGCCGGGCAGGCTGCTGACGCCTGCCGGAGACAGGATTATCATACTGGAAGATATGAATGGTGATGGGACAATGGATACAACCAAAGTGTTCTACCAGGGACCGGAGATCAACGCGCCGTTAGGAATTTGTGTATTGGGCAATGAGGTAATCGTATCACAGAGTCCTTATGTATGGCGCTTTTTTGATGATGACGGCGATGATAAGGCGGATCGCAAGGAGATCATGTTTCAGGGTATTGGCGGAGAGCAGCACGACCATGGTATGCACAGCTTTACATTTGGCCCTGACGGAAAGTTATATTTTAATTTCGGTAATGAGGGAAGAACGTTGAAAGATAAGGACGGTAAGGCAGTGCTTGATCAGGACTGCGATGAAATAGGAGCGGGTAAATACAGGCAGGGAATGGTTTTCAGGTGTAACCCCGATGGGTCGCAGGTTGAATGTTTGGGTCATAACTTCAGGAACAACTTTGAAATAGCGGTAGACAGTTACGGAACCATGTGGCAGAGTGATAATGATGACGATGGTCGTAAAGCTACCCGCATCAACTATGTGATGGAGTATGGAAATTATGGATTTACTGATGAAATGACAGGAGCGGGGTGGCCTGCGTATCGTACCAATATGGAAGATTCTGTTCCATACCGTCACTGGCATTTGAATGACCCTGGTGTGGTGCCGAATCTCTTGCAGACGGGAGCCGGATCGCCAACAGGCATGACTATCTACGAAGGGGCGTTGTTGCCGGAAATTTTCAGGAACCAGATGATACATTGTGAACCCGGACATAATGTTGTTCGTTCTTATATTGTTGAAAACGCAGGGGCTGGTTATTCCGCCGGGATAAGGAATATACTGAATGGTGAAAAAGATCAGTGGTTCCGTCCTGCTGATGTTTGTGTGGCGCCCGATGGTTCATTGATCGTTGCGGATTGGTATGATGCGGTAGTAGGCGGTCATGACGCGGAAGATCAGGAAAAGGGACGGATTTACCGGATCGCTCCTAAAGGGAAAAAGTATGTAATTCCAAAGTTTGACTATGAGTCTGCAGCGGGCGCTGTTCAGGCGTTGCAAAATCCGAATCTTGCGATAAGAAGAAAAGCCTGGACCAGTTTGCTGGGCATGGGAGAGCAGGCGATACCTGAATTGGAAAAGCTCTGGCATTCCGCGGGCAGTCCGCAAATGCGTGCACGGGCATTGTGGTTGTTGTCAAAAATGAAAGGAGGAGATAAGTATATTGAGGAAGCATTGAATGACAAGATACCCGAATTAAGAATAACGGCACTGCGTGCCGCCAGGCAGTTGAACAGTAAAGATTTAAAGGCGGTTGCAAAACTGGTAAATGACAAAGATCCACAGGTAAGAAGGGAATGTGCCATTGCGCTCAGGCATAACCCGGCTCCGGAAGCGGCTGAACTATGGGCTCAACTGGCTGTTCAATATAGCGATAGCGACAGGTGGTACCTGGAAGCATTGGGTATCGGCGCCGATAAACAATGGGATCGTTTCTTTGAGGCTTACCTGCAAAAAGTACCGGAACCGATAAGAACAGGGGAAGGGAAAGATATTATCTGGAGAGCCCGGACCGATAAGGTTTTACCACTTCTCGCCAGGCTGGCTGTGGATGAGACAACCGGATGGCGGGAACGCCAGCGTTATTTCCGGGCATTCGATTTTCATTCCGATGTGAAAAAAACGGATATATTACTGGGGCTTATAGCCGGCAATACGAAAAACGATATTCAGCTAAATACATTATTGCTCCACCATCTTTCTCCCGCTGCCGTAAAGCGGTCCGCCGCCGCGCAAAAAGCCTTGCGGTCTGTTGTAGTTTCGGTATATGGTACAGATACTTATATTGATCTTGTAAAACGATATGGGGTGAAAACGGAAAAACAGAAACTGCTGGATCTGGCGCTTAACCGGTCGCAGGAGCGTATAGCGGGCGAGGCGGTAAAACTGGTGCTGGCATATGGAGGAGAGAATGATTGTAGAAAAATTCTTACTACTGGCGGGGATACGGCAAAGATGATAAACCTGTTGAAGGCATTTGGTGATGTGGGGTATGAACAAACATTGGGTTTGATCGAAGGGGTACTGCTATCAAAATCTTATCCTGAGAACGTCAGGAAGGTGGCTGCCTTGTCGCTTGGTAGAACATACGGTGGTGAATACAGGGTTTTAGATATTGTAAAAAGCAAAAAATTACCTCCGGAATTTGTTGACCCATTGATGCTGGGAATGGAACGCGGACCCCGCAAAACCATGTACCAGAAAGTAAAAGATCTGTTAACCGACTCAACAAGCGCTAACAAACCGGTGTTTGATAAGGATGCTGTACTTGCTATGAAAGGAGATCTTGTCAATGGCCGAAAAGTTTTCTTCGAATACTGCGCTGTTTGTCACCAGGCTAATGGTTTGGGTGTTGATTTTGGCCCAAAGCTTACTGAAATCGGTAGTAAGCTTCCTGTGGAAGGGCAGTTGGAAGCTATTATAAATCCTTCAGGAGGTATCAGTTTCGGCTATGAAAGCTGGGAGCTGAAGTTGAAAAACGGATCGGTATTGATGGGGATAATCGCGAGCCGGACCAATGATGAGATCCTGTTGAAATACCCGGGAGGCAATGTAGAAACCATACCTGTTTCGGATGTAAAAACAATAGAAATGGGTCGCGAATCATTTATGCCTGCTTTGCAGGATGCTATGACGGCTCAGCAAATGGCCGATCTGCTGGCTTATCTTTCATCGCTTACAAAATTATAATACAACAAAATCATATGATCAGATATATGCAATGGCTTTTGCTTGCCTGTTCCATACTGATGACCGGCGCGTGTGGCGGGGCATTAAAAGAAAAAGAGCGTTCGTCAGAGGTCACCAGGAAAAAAATCGTGCTCATTCCCGGAACGGATAGTCATGGCCCGGGAGAGCATGAGCACCTGGGAGGTTGTACATTACTGGCAAAGTTGTTAAATGAACAGGTACCGGGAGCGTATGCCCTGGTGACGGAGCAAGGGTGGCCGAAAGATACTGCTGTGCTGGATGATGCGGACGCCATTGTAATGTATAGTGATGGAGGAGATGGACATATGGCGATTCCACATCTTGATCACCTCGACCGGCTGATGAAGAAAGGTGTCGGTCTTCTGAATATACACTACGCGGTTGAGGTTCCGGCGGGAGAAGCGGGGGACTATTTTTTGAAATGGGTTGGAGGTTATTTTGAAATCTACTGGTCAATAAACCCTTTCTGGACTCCAAGGTTCGACAGTTTCCCAAATCATCCTGTAACACATGGAGTTCCTCCTTTTGAAGCGAGGGATGAATGGTACTATCATATGCGCTTTAATGAAGATGCAAAGGGTCTTGTTCCCATTCTGAAATTACATCCCCCCACGTCTACGCTTGATCGAAACGATGGAGCCCATGAAGGCAACCCGCATGTAAGGGCGGCCATTGCAAGAAATGAGCCGCAGGTAATGGCATGGGCCTACGAAAGACCTGATGGAGGCAGAGGCTTTGGCTTTACCGGGGGACACGTGCATAATAACTGGAAAATAGATGGTTTCAGGAAGCTGGTGGTGAATGCCATAGCGTGGGTAGCGAAAATAGAAGTGCCCGATACAGGATTTGACACATCAACTCCTACTCAGGAAGAGCTGGATGCGTTACGTAAGAGTCCTGAATAAGAAAGAGATTTTTATCCGCAGGATCAGGCAAACGCTATGTATCATAATGTGAATTTTGGGTGTTCAAAAATGATAATCAATAGTTTGATATATCTTTTTTCCAATATTCATCAATAATTTTCACGCGGTGCTCCCAGTGGAGCAGCGCTTACAACGACTGCCTCTTTGCGGGCTTGCCACTTTGCATATGCTGCGTGAAATATACTTTCCTAACCAGTCTAAGACCCCAAAGCTGACGGTATCATAGGATAGCCGGCAATAGTTTAAAAAACCAACAGACACAACAAAAATGAAAGAAGTAAAAATAGCAATGGTGCAGATGCTGGTAAAAGGGAATGATATAGCTGCCAACCTTGCCAATGCGGAAAGCTGTTTGCAGGCGGCGGCGGCAAATGGTGCTGATATTGCCGTATTACCGGAATGCATGGATATTGGCTGGACCCACCCGGGCAGCCGGGAGCATGCCGGAACCATACCTGGTGGGGAAGTGTTTGGCAGGCTAAGCGCGGCGGCTGCTAAATGGAAAATATTTGTATGCTCGGGCCTCACCGAAAGAGATAACGGTAAAGTGTATAATACTGCGGTGCTGATAGACAGCAATGGTCATTTGCTGTTAAAGCATCGTAAGATCAATGAGCTGGATATTGGTAAGCCATACTATGCCACCGGCGACAGAATAAATATTGTGGATACAGCATTTGGCAGGCTGGGGGTGATGATCTGCGCGGATGCGATCGTGGAGGACAGGTCCATTGCGACTGCGCTGGCAAGAATGGAGCCGGATATTATCTTATCTCCCTGCGCCTGGGCTGTGCCCCCGGGCTACGACAATGATATCCAGCCTTACGGCGACCTGTGGAGAGACGCTTATATGCCCATTGCAGAAAAATTTTCGACCTACATCATAGGTGTAAGCAATACCGGTCATATGGAAGCCGGACCCTGGAAAGGCTGGGATTGCATTGGTGCTTCTATTGCGGTAGACAATACAGGAAAGCAAATGCAGCAGTTGCCATTTGGGGTAACTGCAGAGACAATTGTTTATGTGCATTGCCTGGTAAAATAAAATGAAGCGCACATAGGTTTGAACAGGAATATCCACAAATTTTAGGACAACCGGAATAAAGTTGCTTTTTGCATGGGAAGTTTTCCAGTGCTGTACGTTTATACCATAACAACTTATACATGGCATATATAGAACAGCAAATCGCGCAGTTGATTTTAAAACACTTTTCGGAGGAGTTAGATGCATTCGAAGAGGCGGAACTGGAAAGCTGGTTGGCTGCATCTCCCCGTAACCGCCGTTTTTTTGACGGGCTTGGTGAAGAAGATGATTTTATACGTTTACTGGCACAGGAAGAGCTGGATCGGGAGAACAGGATAGAGCAAAAAATACTTCAGAAAATACAGGAAAAAATACGAACCTCCGAAAACGATGGTGAGGATGGATTTATACCGGCTCCCGCTAAAATTTCACGAATCCGCCGCAGTATGTGGATCGCGGCTGCAAGTGTAATAATAGTGCTGGGCACTGGCATATATTTTTGGAACAGGGCAGACGCGGGAAAACAGGAGAGAAAGCCAGTGCTGGTGAAAACCGCTAACGATGTTTTGCCGGGCAGCGATCGTGCAATACTTACACTTTCCAGCGGTCAGAAGGTTGAATTAAATACAAGGGGGGAAGAAGTAATAATGGATGGAGAGCTGTCTATAACTAATGATGATGGAGAATTAAAATATGCCGCATCCGGGGCAGCAGTATTGAATACAATGGCTACTCCTAAAGGGGGACAATACAAAATTACCCTGTCGGATGGCAGCAAAGTATGGCTCAATGCCGCATCTTCTATTACCTATCCTACTCATTTTGAAGGAACAGCAAGAGAAGTAAGCGTAACGGGAGAAGCCTATTTTGAGGTAACGCACGATAAAACAAAACCATTCATCGTGCAAACTCCCGGCGGTTCGCGGGTAGAAGTACTGGGAACTCATTTTAATGTAAATGCTTATGGCGATGAAGCCTATCAGACAACAACCCTGGTAGAAGGAAAAGTAAGGGTGGTAAAGCTTTCTGAAGCAGTACAGCTCCAGCCGGGATTCCAGGCAAAAGTAGCGAATGTTCAGGGCGCGGATAGCAGCGGAGATATTGCAGTTACTGAGGTGGATGTGGAAGAAGCAACCGGGTGGAAAAATAATTTATTTGTATTCAATAAGGCTGATATTCCTTTTATAATGCGGCAGTTGAGCAGGTGGTACGACCTGGATGTTACGTACAAAGGTGAAATTCCCAAAAGAAATTTTTTAGGAAAGATCCCAAGGAATATTCCTTTATCGCAAATGCTGAGCGCGTTAAAATTAGTGGGAGTAAATTTTGAAATTAAGGATAAGACACTTATTGTATCCGGAACTTAAATAAATAAAACAGATATGTACCTGGTATAAAAAATAGTTTGACCGGCTATAGTAAACCGCCCCGGTGTGCAGACCGGGGCGGCGGAAATGGTTGATCAACAATAGTAACATTTAGCAAAGCCACTTTATTGTTAAACCAAAACTGAAACAAAAGTATGCAAAAACATGCATTTTTTGTCTGGGTTTTACAACATTGTAAATCCAGAGCGATCACTAAATCCTTATTAGTGATGAAACTAACTACTGCGATACTGATCAGCTTTATTTTAAATGCCAGCGCCAACGGCATTTCTCAAACAGTTACCTTCAGTGGAAAAAATGTTCCCCTTGAGAAGGTGCTTAACGCGGTTGAGAAGCAGGCGAACGTATTCTTTTTTTATGATGCCGAACTGCTGAAACTGGCGAAACCTGTAACCATACAAGTTTCACAGGTTGAGGTAAAAGATTTTCTAAATGCCCTGTTTAAAGAGCAGCCGCTGGAGTATCACATGGACAACCAGTTGGTGGTGGTCACCAGGAAAAAAATTGCCGGCGTCGCTATTGTGGAAGATAAAGCTGTGCCCGGCTTACTCCAGGAGCCGCCGCCTGTTTTGATCAAGGGACGTATAACGAACGAAACAGGAGAGCCTGTTATGGCTTCGGTAGTAGTAAAAGGAACCTCAACGGGTACCACCTCTAATGGCGATGGCTATTTTGAGCTGACGATTCCGGATACAAATGCCACGCTTGTTATTACCGGTGTTAATATCGATGCCAAAGAGGTAGCTGTAGACGGAAGAACAGACAGGCTGCATACGATCTCGGTCAGTACAAAAATTATAGAAGGGCTGGAAACGGTAATAACCGGTTACTCTTCCCAGCGGAAAAAAGATATCATAGGGGCTGTTGCGGTGGTAGATGTAAAAGCGCTTAAATCCATTCCTGCCGGGTCTGCCTTGCAGGCGCTGCAGGGTCAGGCTGCCGGTGTTAATATCATTAGCTCAGGTTCTCCCGGTTATGCAAGTAATATAAGGATCCGTGGTATCACTTCCATGGAAAACACCAATCCACTGGTGCTTATTGATGGTATACAGGGAAATATCAATGATATTCCCGGTGATGATGTGGAATCTATCCAGGTGTTGAAAGATGCCGGCGCGGCCGCTATTTACGGGGTTCGTGGCGCTAACGGTGTTATTGTTGTTACTACCAAGAAAGGAAAATCGGGTAGGATGCAAACTACTTATGACGCTTATTATGGCATACAAACTCCTATAATGAGAGATCCGAACATGATGACTCCCAGGGAGTATGCTGAAACATACAACAAACTTCGTCCTGCTAACAGCCCCTATTTAAATGGCCTTCCCGAGTACGCATGGAGAGGACCTACAGGTGCTGGTATTGGTTACGGTCTTGCCAATGCAGGTGATCCCGCGGTAAACCCTTCCAGGTATTTCCTTGACATATCTGATCCGGTTAATAATTATCTTATTCAGAAATTAAACTGGGATGGTAAAGGAACCGACTGGTTGGGTGAGATCTTTGATCCGGCCCCAATGATGAATCATAGCCTTTCTGTGAGTGGTGGAAGTGACAGGGCGAAATATATGCTCTCTATGGGGTATATGGACCAACAGGGCACCCTGCTGAATACCTATATGAAGAGATATTCAGTGCGTGCCAATACGGAATTTAAGCTGAGAGATAATATTCGTGTGGGTGAGAATATTTATTTCATGTATCGCGACAACCCGCAGGAAAACCCTAATCACCCCTATTTAGCTATCAATAGTGCACGCGGTAGCCTCAGTCAGATCCCCGTATATGATATTATGGGCAATTTTGGTGGTGGTTATGCCGGTGCGCCGTTATTTCAATTTCAAGGTAATCCTTATGCCATGCGTGTAGGAGCAGCTAATAACAGGAGCCGCGAAATGGCGATCACCGGCAATGTGTTTGCTGAAATTGATTTCTTTAAGCACCTGACCTTTAGGACCAGCTTTGGCGGAAACGTGAATAATTTTTACCGCCAAACGTACTCTCCACCCCAATACTGGCACGGTGAGGGATTTCAGATGAGGAACAAACTGGAAGAAAATAGCGGGTATAATGCGCTAACCATGTGGACCAATACATTGACCTATAAAAAGACCTTTGGTAATCATAATCTCACCGCACTGGCTGGTACAGAAGCGATCAGGATGACCGCCCGTAACCAAATGGGCAGCAGAGAAGGATTCGCGTTTGAAGATTACAATCTCCTGGTACTGGGCTTCGGACAATTCAATTTTAGCAATGGAAGTAATGAGCAGGACGATACTTTCTTTTCTATGTTTGGGCGGGTGGATTATTCTTACGACGACAGGTATTTGTTAGGGTTAACACTGCGCAGGGACGGATCATCAAGGTTCGGTGCGAATACAAGGTTTGGTACATTCCCTTCCGTTACTGCCGGTTGGAGGATCAGCAGTGAGAAGTTTATGCAGGATGTTCACTGGATCAACGATCTTAAACTGAGAGCCAGCTATGGTATACTGGGAAATGCTAATAACGTTACCAGCACTAACGCTGCGACTTTTTACACTCAGGCGCTTAATTCCTCTTATTATGACATCAACGGAACCGGTACAAGCGCTGTGTTAGGATACCGCCCTAATAATATCGGAAACCCCGGAGCGCAATGGGAGAAAAATATCGTTACCAATATAGGTCTCGACGCGACTTTGTTTAATAACAAACTGGACTTCTCTATTGAGTATTTTGAAAAGAAAATTTCAGGGTTATTATTCCCTATGGGGCTGCCTTCAAGTATTATAGGAACTGCCCAGGCTCCTGTTGTGAACATAGGAGATATTAAAAATACAGGGGTTGATATCTCCGCTACCTATCATGCCAGGTTGGGTAATGATATGCGCCTTGATATCGGGGCAAACTTTACCACGTATAAAAATATGATTGTCCATCTTCCCGGCTCTGCAGGGTATGTTGATCCGCCCTGGACTCCCAGCAATAGCGTGCGTAACCAGGTTGGTCACGCGGTTGGATCGTTCTTCGGATATGATATAGTAGGACTGTTCCAGGATGCCGGTGATGTAAGCAGATCTCCAACGCAGACTGATGCTGCTCCGGGCAGGTTTAAATACAGGGATGTAAACGGTGATGGTGCTATCACTCCCGATGACCGTACGTTTATCGGTAATCCTAATCCCGATTTCGTGTACGGACTGAACCTTGGTTTTTCATATAAACGATTCGATCTGTCCGCAGTTTTTTATGGTTCAAAAGGTAATGATATCTGGAACGAAACGCGCAAGGCGACAGATTTAACTTATAGTAGTGGAAATAACTTTAGCAAAAGAGTACTTGATGCATGGACTCCCCAGAATACCAATACGATACACCCTATAGCTGAAACAACTCCAAATTTCAGCGTGGCAAATGTGGCTAATACCTATTTCATTGAAAACGGTTCTTATTTAAAAATGAGGTCATTATTGCTTGGATACAATATTGACGCCGATGGATTGAAAAAAATTGGTATTAATAAGTTCCGTGTTTATGTACAGGGTTCAAACCTGTTCACGATTACCAATTATAGCGGGTTTGATCCTGAAATTACCAGCTACAGAAACCTGACATTTGGTATTGATGAAGGATTTTATCCGAATTCAAGAATCATACTCGTTGGTATTAATGTTGGATTTTAATATTTACTGATTATAATATTAAAAAATATTCAAAATGAAACGAAGCTTAATAAAGTTTTTCACACAGGAGAATGTGTACGAGGAGTTCTCCCGCAGGTGCGGGACGACCATTGAAAAAACAAAAAATATACGAATGAAACTGATTAAAAATAACTTAATGCTTGCATCGGGCCTGGTGTTGTTGGTAATTAGCGCGGCCTCATGTAAAAAGTCTTTCCTGGAAAAAGTACCTATAGGCGGCATCAGTGAGAATACGTTGCTGACGAAGCA
The DNA here is from genome assembly GCA_019638615.1 of Chitinophagaceae bacterium. GTDB lineage: Bacteria > Bacteroidota > Bacteroidia > Chitinophagales > Chitinophagaceae > Agriterribacter. The sequence goes on from JAHBTL010000017.1 coordinate 35,387, forward strand.
TGGTGTAGAGGGAATGTTGATAGGAACTTATTCGATTCTTAACGGAACGGCACGGTTCAATGCCAACGACTTTAATAATGGTATATCTAATTCCCTGGTAGCCAATATCGCTTCGGATGAAGCGAAAAAAGGATGTATTTATCCCGCTGGCCCGGAATGGGACGCAATAGAAAATTATACCGTGAACCCGACTATGATACATATTGCAGACAGATGGAAATCTATTTATACCGGTGTGCATCGTGCGAACGAAACCATTCGTCTCTTAAACAAACTGCCTGAAGGAGTATTAACGGACGAAGAGGCGGTGCAGGTATTGGCTGAAGCCCGCTTCCTGCGTGGGGTGTATCATTTTGAAGCGGTAAAGTTGTGGAGACGTGTTCCCTATATTGATGAATCAGTAGTTTTTGGCGCTGATGATATTTTCAAAAGCAATGAAACGATTCCCTGGGCGTCTGTTGAGGCCGACTTTGAATTTGCGGGAAATAACCTTTCGACGACAAAAGCTAATATAGGAAGAGCCAATAAATGGGCGGCCAGATCTTTCCTGGCTAAAATCTATATGTTCCAGAATAAATGGACAGAAGCAAAGCCAGTTCTGGAAGATGTTATCGCTAACGGCGTAACCAGCAACGGTACAAAATACAGGCTGGTAGATAAATACGGAGACACCTGGAATCCCAGGACTAAAAACAGCTCCGAGTCGGTATTTGCCGTGCAAATGGCTGCGGTGCCCAATGATGGAGGATATAACGGTTTTGCCGGCGAAGCTTTAACAACTCCTGTTCCTTATGGGGGTAACTGGTATCAGCCTTCTTTTAACCTGGTTAATTCCTTTAAAACAGATGCCGTAAAAGGACTGCCGCTGCTCACTACATTTAACGATGTGCCTATGCACAGCGATATGGGTGTTGGACTCACTGATCCTTTCACTCCTTATGCCGGTACTATTGATGCACGTCTCGACTGGACAGTAGGAAGAAGAGGAATTCCCTATCTCGACTGGGGTGTTTTTGATCTTTCCTATTTGATTAACCAGGATGGCGGACCTTATTGCCACATGAAAAGCGCTTTCTGGGAGGCGGATAAAGCCACTAGTTTAGGATCTTTTGAAGGATGGGCATTCGTTACTTCAACCAATTATACCATGATCCGTTTCGCGGATGTATTATTATGGGCTGCTGAATGTGAAGTGGAAATCGGTTCATTGGCAAAAGCAGAAGAATATGTAAATCTTGTTCGCGCAAGAGCTGCTAATCCCGATGGATTTGTAAAGACTTATATCAGTAATAACAATCCACAAGGTGGTTTCACCAATACTCCTGCTGCAAATTATTTTGTAGGACTGTATAACGGTGAGTTTGCAGCCAACGGAAAGGAGTTCGCCCGCGAATCTGTACGCTTCGAACGCAAACTTGAATTCGGCATGGAAGGACACCGTATTTTCGACCTGCAACGTTATGACCTTCAGCAACCTGGCTATATGGGAAATCTGTTGGATAAGTATAATGCTGACGAAAACCGGTTTTATATGGAGTTAACCGGCCAACCTTACCTGATTACCAATGGACACACTTTTCCAAAGGGTAAGTCTGAAGTGCTCCCAATTCCGCAAAGAGAGATTGATTTGAGTGTTGTTGACGGAGCATCAGTATTGAAGCAAAATCCCGGCTATTGATAAACCTGCAATTATCTTCCACTGCTTTAAAGCGGCGGAAGATGATTGTAAAAACTTACAGAATTACATTGCATGAAAAGGTTCAACCTACAGTTTGCCCCGCTTGTTCATAAACTCCTGTTGACTTTTTTCTGCTGGGTTAGCATGGGTAAGACAAGTGAGGCGCAGAGCCTGTATGTGGGTACCGCGGAAGTTGATATCAGTCCTAAGCTACCAATAGCACTGGCTGGACAGGGGCACTTAAGAGTAGCTACTGAAGCCGAAACCCCTCTGCAGGTAAGTATAATGGCCATCGAATCACGGAAGGGAACAGCAGCAGAGACCGTTTTTTTTGCTGCCTGCGATCTTGTGGACATACCGCCGGCATACCAGGCAGGTGTGCGAAAAGCAGTTAAAAAACTATTGCCTTCTATTGATACGGCAAAAGTGATACTTACCGCAACGCATACCCATACTGCCCCGGTAATGGATACGCTGTTTTCTAAATATCCCATACCGCCGGAAATTACCCAACCTTCAGCATTTGAAAATTTTTTTATTGAAAGGGTAAGTGCAGGAATTGTGAAAGCCTGGAATAACCGTGTTGAATGTACAACCAGTTGGGGACTTACCCATGCGGTTGTAGGATACAACAGGAGGAGTTCCTATTTGGACGGAACTGCGCTGATGTATGGCGGTACGTATTTTCCCGGGTTTGCGGGCATAGAAGGGTATGAAGATCATGATGTGAATACCCTGTTCTTCTGGAATAAAAAACAGGAGCTGATCGCAACGGGTGTCAGCGTTGCCTGCCCCGCCCAGAAAACAGAGAATGGAACCGCAGTGAATGCAGACTACTGGCATGAAGTAAGACTGGCGCTTAAAAAGAAATTTGGCGACAGGCTCTGTGTTATAGGCTGGATCGCAGCGGCGGGAGACCAGTCGCCGCACGTGATGTACCGGCATAAGGCGGATGTAAGGATGCATACATTATCCGGGCGAAAACCGATGGAAGAGATCGCAAGACGTATTTCGAATGCGGTAATAGAAGCCCATGATCTTGTGAAAAAGGATCAGTATAAGCAGATTCCGCTGGTACATGAATATGAAAACCTGCAGTTGCCGGTACGCATCATAACACGCAAGGAATACCTGGACGCAAAGAAAACCCGGGATGAAGTCGCTGCAAAAATCGCTGCTGATAATAAGCTGGCGGAAAAACTAAGAGGCGAACAGTTTTTTAACGACAAAATTGTAAAGCGATACGAAAATCAGCAGCAGGGAAAACAACTGGTACTTCCCACAGAAATTCATGTGGTTCGGTTAGGCGATATCGTTATTTGCACCAATCCTTTTGAATTGTACACGGAGTATGGTATCAGGATACAGGGCAGAAGTAAGGCCCTGCAGACATTTGTAGTACAGCTTGCGGGTGAACAAGGCTACCTGGCAACGGAAAAAGCGGTTAAAGGAGGTGGTTATAGCGCCACCGTATTTAGTTCGATCGTAGGAGCTGAGGGCGGTCAAATGCTGGTAGACAGGACAGTTGACCTGATAGAGGAAATTATGAAAAAGGAAAAATAGCACTCTGCATTTCTTCTTTTAACGATAGGGTAACTTTTTTAAAATTTCCCGATAAGTATGAAGAGAAATTCGTTTTTATTAATGCTGGCCGCACTATGGGCGCTTTCCGGTATAAAAGCACAGCACACCGATAAGATAAGAAAACTAGCCTACGCGGATTCTTCAAGGCTGGTAGCCATCTTTCAGGATTTGCACCGGCACCCCGAACTTGGCTTTATGGAAGTAAGAACAGCGGGCGTATTGGCGAAAGAACTGCAATCGCTGGGATATGAAGTAATAACCGGAATAGGAAAAACAGGACTGGTGGCAATACTGAAGAACGGCTCCGGGCCGGTAGTGGGCTACAGGGCCGATATGGACTGTAATGCGGTAGAAGAAATAACCGGATTGCCTTATGCCAGTACTAAAACCATGAAGAGAGAGGACGGCACGGAAGTGCCGGTGATGCATGCCTGCGGGCATGATGCGCATATGACCTGGATGCTTGGCATTGCTAAAATAATGGTGGAGCTGAAAAAAGAATGGAAAGGAACGCTGGTGTTGATTGGACAACCTGCCGAAGAGCCGCTGCTTGGGGCCAAAGCCCTGGCTGCAGATGCTGTATTCAAAACCAGGGTGCCTGAAACCGATTATTTATTTGCGCTGCATACCTTCCCGATAGAGGTGGGTAAAGTGATCAATGGTTATGGTGTCAGAAATTCAGGCAGCGACCAGTTGGATGTAACTTTTTACGGCGTAGGCGGGCATGGTTCTACACCGGAGTTAACAAAGGACCCGATCGTGATGATGAGCAATGCGATTTTGCAATATCAAACCATCATCAGCAGGAATATCGGGGCGCAGCAGGTTGGTGTTGTAACGGCAGGCGCCATTCATGCGGGGGGAGATAATAACGTGATACCTGCTACCGGTGTTATAAAACTGAATCTTCGCTGGTTTAGCAATGATATCAGAAATACGCTGCTGGAAAAAATAAAATCCATTAATACAGGCATTGCGGTGGCAAATGGATTACCCGAATCAGCCTATCCAACCATTACAATGAAGAGCTCAGCCGTTCCTTTAAAGAATGATACGGTGCTGGCTAAACGAATTAATAAATCACTGGCTGCTGTTTTAAAAACAGAGCATATTATATACGACCTGCCTCCATTTATGGGCTCGGAGGATTTCACTTACCTGGCTTCGGAGAAAACTAAAAGTGATTATGTGTTTGTTGGCACGGCACACCCCGATCTGGTAGCGCAGGCGAAGAAAGAAGGTAAAGCGTTTCCTTTTAACGGGCATAACGGCAATTACAAGGTAGATCTATCGGCTATCCCCCTGGGAACGGTGATAGGTGCTGTGGGTGTATTTGAAATGTTTAAGGAAAAACCCTGATATAACATTTTTAACTATGAAATATTTATTCTTTTTAGTGTGCGTATTAATACAGCATTCTGTTATGGCTCAGCATGAGCATAACAATCATGCACCTGCTGCAAAAGAGCCTGAAAAAAATGTAAATACATTTGAACGGGAAATTCCTGTACAGCCGTTCGTAGCACATGCTGTTCGCTTAAAAGAAGCGTTAAGCTATGTAGGAAGCCCGCTTTCGGCTGAGGACGAAAAGAAGATAGAAGAAATTCGTAAAGCTCCTTTTGCGCAGGCATTGGTGCAGCAAATACAGGAGGTTCTTGACCCTTACTGTATCGCTTTGGTAGACATAAATCCTGAATCCAGGGTGAAAGTGGTAAAAGGAAATGCCCAGGCCAAACTGATGCAGGGTGGCTGGAAGAGCTTTTTGGTGAAAGTGAAGAACGATGGGATGATAACCGGAAAACTCGAAGCGGAAAGCCCTAATGCATTAACGCCTTACAACAGGCCGGGTTTTGGAAGATATACTAACGACCCGGTATCTCCCGGCGAGGCTGCCAACCGGTTCCTGGATGCACAAATGTACACCGGCGGCACGATGAACAAACACCTTTCAGGCATGCCGGTGGAATATACCATTGTGCAGTTGTATAGCAAAGATGCCGGCATGCGGGATGTGGAGCTTGGATTTAATGTGGGAGTGAGTACAAAAGATATCGGTTTCAGGAATACGACACATATCATGTTTCACATCGATCCGGCCGTTAAATTATATTTTGATATCACGGACGATGATGGACAGCCGGTAATGGCTGCCATTACCATTACAGACAGCATCGAAAGATCTCCCGGTAAGCTGGCCAATGTATATCCCCTTCCTTCCAGGAGGGTGACAGCTTTTGATGAATATCCCGATTTCTTTTTTCAGCAGCAGGTATATCGGAAAACCGGGGAGTATGTTGTATTGCCTCCGGGCAAGTTCACGATTAAGTACACTCGTGGACCGGAGTACCTGCCGCAGTATAAACAAATAGATATACCGGAGAATATTGATAGTGTAAAGGTGAGTTTACGGTTAAAGCGATGGATCGATCTGTCGAAGTTAGGATGGTTTAGCGCCGATCATCACGTACATGCTTCAGGTTGCAGTCATTATAATAGCCCCGCTGAGGGGGTAGACCCCAATGCTATGTGGCGTCAGGCTGCCGGGGAGGATTTAAAAGTGTCTTCCGTATTATCATGGGGACCGGGCTGGTATCATCAAAAAAATAATTTTACAGGTCTTCAACACGAGCTATCCGGTAAAAGTAATTTAATGCAGTATGATGTTGAAGTTTCCGGATTCCCTTCTTCTCATGCAGGACACGTTGTTTTACTGGGATTAAAAGAAGATGATTATCCCGGAACAACAAAAATTGAAGAATGGCCAAGCTGGACAGGGCCGGTATTGAAGTGGGCAAAAAGCCAGGGAGCTATTACAGGCTATGCACATTCGGGTGATGGACTGGAACCAATGCGTGCTGTCAATACAAAAGTTTATCCGCCCGATATAACAGAAGAAGAGAAATTAAACTACCCTGCATGGAGAACTTATCAGGATTTGACAATAGAGATACCTAATTATATTGTTCCCAAAATGAATGGTATTGGAGCCAATGAATATATTGTTACGGTAACACAAGGGTTGATAGATTTTTTTAGTGCGGGCAATACAAGCATATATCGTGAGCTCAATATGTGGTACCATACGCTTAACGCAGGCGCCAGGGTTTCAATAAGCGGTGAAACAGATTTTCCCTGCTTATCAGATGAAAGAGTAGGATATGCCAGAAGTTATTTTAAAACATCCGATAAACTGAATTACAAAAATTATGTAGAGGCGCTTAGAAAAGGCAGGAATTATGTATCCGATGGTTTTTCCCATATCCTGAATTTTTCAGTAAATGGTGTTGAACCCGGGGTGAAAAATAGTGTCATTAATGTAACGGCTAAACAAAAAGTAACTGTTAAGGCCGATGTGGCGGCATATTTGCCCCCGGAACAAACCCGCGCGGGTGAGGTGATTGCAAAAAGTAATTTAGATGTATTTCCACCCTGGAATATTGAACGGGCCCGAATAAAGAAAACAAGAAAAATAAAAGTTGAACTTATTGTAAACGGAATAAGTGTCGATTCAAAAGAAATAGAAGCCGATGGATCGGTGCAGCCGGTCAGCTTTTATCCTGAAATAACAGAGGGTAGCTGGGTTGCGCTGAGGATTTTCGCCAGCGCTCATACCAATCCGATCTATATAGACATGAAAAACAAACGGGTGAGCGTTGATAAGAGTATAGAATGGTGTATAAAAAGTGTTGATCGTTGCTGGGAAATGAAACACCTGCAAATAAGAGAAGAAGAAAGGACTGCAGCAAAGCAGGCATATGACCAGGCTAAAAAATGGTACGAGGAAAAGTTGAGGCCCTTAAAATAAAAGAATTGCAGCTATGAAGTATTTGTTGTTGGCGGTTATGATATTGAAAATTACGGCTGCTGTAACACAGCATAATCATTCCCCTGAGCTTAAAAAAACAGATTCCGTTGCAGTGTCCTTCAATAAGGATATCCAGCCATTTGTATCGCATGCTATCCGCTTAAAAGAAGCCCTTGCGTATATCGGTAGTCCTTTATCTCCGGAAGATGAAAAGAAAATAGACGCCATCCGGCATGCCGCGTTTACAGAAAAAACAGTGAAGGCGATCCAGGATATATTAGACCCCTATTGTATCGCCCTGATAGATATGGGTGGGAAATCAGCAAAAGTTATAAAAGGGAATGCAATTCCCAGATTGATGCAGGGTGGATGGAAGAGCTTTTTGGTGAAGGTAGAGAACAAAAGAACTGTTACCGGGGAACTGCGGGCAGAGAGCCCCAGCGCCTGGTCTCCCTGGCACCGGTGGGATTGGGGAATACACGACAAAGATACCATTACCAGGGGTGAGGCAGCCAATCGTTTCCTGGATGCGCAGATGTATACCGGCAGCCCCATGAATAAGCATCTTTCGGGTATGCCGGTGGAATATGCCATTGTGCAATTGTATAGCAAAGTATCGGGCAGGCGAAATGTTGAATTGGGATTTACTATAGATTCTGTTCCGGGAAATACGACCGCTATAGAATTTATTATTGATCCGGCTGTAAAAGTAATTTTTGATATCAGGGACGACGACGGACAACCTGTAATGGCTGCTATTACGATTACCGATAGTATAGAGAGAACTCCGGGCAGGTTGGGTAGTGTATACCCGTTGCCATCCCGGCGTGTATCTGCTTATGATGAATACCCCGATTTCTTTTTTCAGCAGCATGTGTACCGCAAGACCGGGGAGCATGTGGTGTTGCCACCCGGAAAATTCACGATCAGGTATACCCGCGGACCGGAGTACCTGACACAATACAAACAGCTAACCATATCCGAAAACACAGATAGTATGCATGTTACATTACAGCTGAAGCGATGGATTGACCTGGCAAAGCTGGGCTGGTACAGCGCCGATCATCATGTGCATGCTTCAGGATGTAGCCATTATTACAAGCCGGAGGAGGGAGTGAACCCGGCGGATATGTGGCGCCAGGCGGCAGGAGAAGATTTGAAAGTATCATCGGTTTTAAGTTGGGGACCGGGCTGGTATCACCAGAAAAATAACTTTACCGGCAAGCAGCACGGACTGTCTACTAAGAACAATATCATGCAGTATGATGTGGAGGTATCCGGTTTTCCTTCTTCCCATGCCGGTCACCTTGTACTGCTTCGCCTGAAAGAAGATGATTATCCCGGAACAACTAAAATCGAAGACTGGCCTACCTGGACCGGTCCCATTTTGCAATGGGCGCACGGCCAGGGCGCCGTTGCAGGGTATGCGCATTCCGGTGACGGGTTGGAGCCATTGTATACAGAAAATCACCGGTTGAACCCATCTGTTACGGAAGAAGAAAAAGTACATGCACCGGCATGGAGAACTTATGAGGAGATCACTACCGCGATACCCAACTACATCGTACCTAAGATGAATGGCATCGGCGCTAATGAATACATCGTTACCGCAGCTCATGGATGGGTGGATTTTTTCAGCGCCGGCAATACAGGACTGCACCGGGAATTGAACATGTGGTATCATACGCTGAATGCCGGTATCAGGATGCCCATCAGTGGGGAAACAGATTTCCCCTGTTTATCTGATGAAAGAGTAGGGTATGCCAGGAGCTATTTCAAAACGAAAGGGGGTGTGAATTACAACAACTACGTGGAAGCCATCAAAGCCGGCAGGAACTATGTATCCGATGGCTTTTCGCATATCATGAACTTTTCTGTGAACGGTGTTGAACCGGGAGAAAAGAACAGTCTGCTGAACCTGAAGTCAAAGCAGAATATTACGGTCAAAGCAGATGTGTCCGCGTATTTACCTGCTGAGCAGGATCGTGGCGGCGAAGCGATCGCCAACAGCCACCTGGATATGTTTCCCTGCTGGAATATTGAGCGTGCGAGAATTAAAAAAAGCCGGAAGGTGAATGTAGAACTGATCATTAACGGGCAGCAAGTGGATGCAAAAGAAATAGAGGCTGACGGCAAGGTACAGGCGGTACAATTCACGCCGGAGATCACGGAAGGGAGCTGGGTGGCATTAAGAATATATGCCAGTTCGCATACCAATCCCGTTTACATTGATATGAACAATAAGCGCGTAGGTGTTAACAGGAGTATAGAATGGTGTATTAAAGCGGTAGACCGTTGCTGGGAAATGAAGCATGCCCAGATAAGGGAAGAAGAGAGAGCGGACGCGGAAAAGGCTTATAAGGAAGCAAAGACCTGGTATCAGAAGAAGCTATCAGGCAAACAACAATAGCAACGTTTATAATAATTTGAAAGCAACATACAGATGAGCAGGATATTTTTTTTGTTTAGCTTACTGATATGGGCGGGTACCGTTACCGCGCAATTGCAGTCCATTGATCTTACAACGCTCGATGCCTTTCGTAACCCCGGTAAAAACTGGAGTATTGTAGCTGATGTATATACCAGTTATGATGGTAAGGTAAAAACACGGAACGTAAGCGGCACAGGTGTGGTAATGAATTATTATTCTCCCAAACATGAAAGCGATCTCATTACAAAAGAGGAGTGGGGGGATATGGAATTGGAGTTTGAATTTATGATGTTCAAAAGTTCAAACTCAGGCGTTTATTTACAGGGAAGATATGAGGTGCAATTATATGACAGTTGGAAGAAGTTAAATCCTGCCTGGTACGATGCGGGAGCAATTTATTCCCGGTATAATAATGGATATTCCTACGAGGGAACACAACCCGTTATGAATGTAGCAAAGGCCCCGGGGTTATGGCAGAAACTACAGATCCGGTTCAGGGCGCCCCGTTTCAACGACAAAGGAGAAAAAACAGAGAATGCCCGTTTTGAATCTGTACAACTGAACGGAGTTACTATAATCAGAGAAGTGGAAGTGAGTGGATGCACCCGTGCTTGTTTGTTTCCTGAAGAAAAACCCACTGGGCCGCTGGTCTTTCAGGGAGATCACGGTCCTGTGGCATTTAGAAATATCCGTTATGGAAAATTGATTCCACCACCACCTCCCCCCGAAAAAAGGGATATATGGGATCGCAACTCCCATTTCTGGAAAACGACCGTCAATCCATTGGTTGTTATTCCGGTAGCAAAACCGGAGATCATCAGAACCTTTTTGAAGTATGGAGATACAACATTAACACATGTGCTTTCTGTAGGGTCGGTGAACGAGCTGAATTACTCTTACGATGTTAAGCAGGGAGCTGTTTTCCAGTTCTGGAGAGGAAAGTTCCTGGATGTTACTGCCGCGTGGTGGGACAGGGGCTGGATGCAATTGGGCGTTCCCATGGGGGCTGTTATTACATTGCCCAATACCCCTGTGGTGGCTGTTCTTACAAACGAGAACAGTGCCTGGCCGGGTGCTGCGGCATTTGACGATATGCATAACAAAGGATATGTGTTAGACCGGAATGGTTTCCCCACATTCAAATACAGCTACAACAACCTGGAAGTGGAAGATAAGATTGATTTCCCGGGATCACATGATGGAATATCGCGAACGCTGACTGTTACAGGAAATACTGCTGGTGCATTTTGCAGGATAGCCAATGGTAAAAAGATTGAGAAAATAAAAGAAGATCTCTTCCTGGTAGATGATAAGTCGTACTACCTGCAGGTTGATAAAAAATTAAAACCGTTCGTCCGGCAATCCGGAGATGGATATGAGCTTATTGTAAAATATAATGATAGACCGGTTACCTATAATATTATCTGGTAATAGATAGCAGGAATGACCCGGAATTGATAAAAAGATTCAAATGCAGATGAAACATTTATTGGTACTGATCACATGTGTTTTGCTTTTTGATGTTGCTGCCGGCCAGCATCAGCATCATCCGGCACAAAATGATGATACAGATACAGCCCGTATACAGAAAGAAGAAGACTTTTATACGATCACAACCATTCCTGTTCCCCGGCATGTAGAACTGGAAGTGGGTGGAATGGTATTTATGCCCGGGGATAAGCTGGCAATCTGTACCAGGAGGGGGGAAGTATGGATCATAACGAACCCCTATATGCGAAACGGAGAGCCTCCTCAGTACAAGCTATTTGCAAGGGGACTTCATGAAGCCCTGGGCATGAATTTGATAGGTGATCATTTATACGTGGTGCAACGTTCAGAAATTACCCGGCTGAGAGATATAGATGCGGATGGCGAAGCAGATGAATACAAAACAGTATTTACAAGACCCCTGGCTGCTAACTATCACGAGTATGCGTACAGTACCATTGCTGATGCCGATGGTAATATGGTGGTAACGCTTAACCTGGGTTGGACGGATCACGCGGAAAGCCTGTCTAGGTGGGATGGCTGGATGCTGAAAGTAGATACCGCGGGAAATGTAAAGCCGTTCGCCACGGGTTTTCGCTCTCCGGCAGGCATGGGCTTTAATAAAGAAGGAGATATTTTTTACGCGGAAAACCAGGGCGATTGGGTGGGGTCTGGTTATATAGCGCATGTTGCCGAAGGCGATTTTATGGGAAATCCTGAAGGGCTGAAATGGGCTGCGGAACCGGGATCGCCTGTTAAATTAAGAGCAAAAGATATACCTGATACCGACGAACCTAAGTATGATGTTGCCAAAAGAGTGCCCGGACTGAAAGTTCCTGCGGTGTGGTTGCCACATTCTATCATGGGCATCTCTACATCGGATATTTTATTGTATGACGACAAAGGCAAAATGGGGCCTTTTGAACAGCAGCTATTTGTGGGCGACCAGGGGCAAAGCAAGATCGTGCGTGTAGCGCTTGAAAAAGTGAAAGGTATATACCAGGGCGTTGTATTCCCCTTTAAAGAGGGTTTTAGCTGCGGCATCTTACGAATGAAGTGGGGATCTGACGGCAGCATGTTGGTTGGTATGACCAACAGGGGCTGGGGATCATGGGGAACCGAACCTTTCGGACTGCAGCAACTGGTTTGGAATGGTAAAATTCCCTTTGAGATGAAAACGATCAAAGCGATGCCTGATGGTTTTGAAATAGAATTTACCAGGCCGGTTGATATAGCAAGGGCAAAGGCGGCAGACTATGCAGTTACCAGTTTTACCTATAAATATGGACACAAATATGGCAGCCCTGTAATTAATGAAAGCAGCCGGTTGATTAAAGCTGTAAATATATCAAAAGACGGTATGAAAATACGGTTGGTGGCAGACAGCTTAAAACAAGGATATATTCACGAAGTAAAGGTAGAAGGAATACGTTCGTCAGATAATTACCTCCTGCTTCACAATGTAGGGTATTATACGCTCAACGAAATACCCGATGGCGAAAAGCTTGAAATAACAGATGAAAACCGGGTGGTAGCAAAGCAGGTTGCTTCTTTGGAGGATGATACGGAGCAAAAAACTGCCGGGACTGTAAAGCCGGCAAAGAAATCAACTGTTCCGGAGGCTGCGGCATCTAAAAGAATATTGAAGCAACCGGATAGCTGGACTAAAGGGGCAGATCAAACGATAGTTCTTACGCCGGCAAATAACCTTACATTCAATGTGTCTGACGTAACGGTAAAAGCCGGGTCGAGAATAAAGCTGACGTTCAATAATACGGACGACATGTTGCACAATGTGGTGATAACAGCTCCCGGTGCAGCAGATGAAGTAGGCTCTGCGGCATTAAAAATGGGGCTGTCGGGCGAAAGAATGAATTATGTGCCCTCATCACCTAAAGTACTTTTTTATACAGCGTTGATACAGCCGGGAAAGTCGGAGACAATTTATTTTACGGCTCCTTCCGTTCCGGGTAATTATTCTTTTGTATGTACTTACCCCGGGCATTACCTGGTAATGAGGGGAATACTCAAGGTGATGCCGGGTAAATAATAAACGGGTGATTTCTTTTGTGCAGGTTAATTTTTATACCCGCGGGTGCTTATTTGTAAATATTGAATTAAACCAGGCTTATGAAACTTGTAAAAACCCAAATGACTCCTTTGATCAAAAGCTTCCTTCATATCGAAATGCGGGAGCAGCCGTTCCTGTATTCTCCTTATCACGGTCGCCCTACTTTTCATGCTCATCCCGAACTGGAGCTTACATACATTATACAGGGGCATGGAAAAAGGATTGTGGGGAATAATATTGCTCCCTATGCCGAAGGAGATATGGCTTTTATCGGATCGAACGTGCCCCATATCTGGCTGAGCGATCCTGCTCTTTACCAGTCTGGCTCTCCTGATAGCTCAAAAGTTATTGTAGCCTATATAAATCCTCAGATTTTTGAGCAGATGTTTGAAATGTTGCCGGAACTGGGAGGAATCAAGGAAATGACACGGCTTGCTTCGCGTGGTTTTAAGATCTGTGGGGAAACGAAGTTGCAGATTGCCGGAAAACTTGAAAACCTGCTTAATGCATCAGGGTATGCTAAGATAGAAGGGTTCATGAGTATTCTTCATACCATTGCCACCTCTGAACAAAAGGAGTTTATTTCCGGTAACAGGATATCTGCGGCTACTCATTTTGATTCAGACAGGCTGGTACCTGTTATTCAATATATAAAAAATAATATTTCCAATACTATATCCCTGAATACGCTGGCTGATCTCGCGTATATGGCAGTACCTTCTTTTTGTCGTTTTTTCAAGGGCAGGATAGGGGTTAGTCCCTTACAATACATTTTAGAAGAAAGAATGGTACTGGCGCAAAGGCTGTTGATTGAACTTGACAAGCCTGTGTACGAAATAGCAGGCCGTTGCGGTTACAATTCAGATTCTCATTTCTGCAAAATATTTAAAGCTCATTTCGGTATAAGCCCCTACCGTTACAAATCAAATGTAATGCGAATATCAAATTTGGCAGGTATATAAAGGTATTACAGTTGAACGGGTGCATTCCAAATTGTCGCACTACGTTTCCCTCGCTCCTGCTGATACGCATAGGCGTCAACTTAAGCCTGATCATATGAAGGGTAGCCCGCCGCGGCGGGCAAATAAAACATCCGGCCTTCTTTCTACAAACAGAAAGCCGCGCCATGCGGCATATTGCAGATACGTAGCCAGAGGTGAATGAAATACTTTTAGTCAGTTACTACACTATATAATAAATGCTGTTGGAATATCAGATTTGCTGTGCCATGGGCACAACCCACTTGTAGACAAAAAGGATAATTTTCAATGATGCGCCATAGGCGCTACCCTGGTTATATTACAAAGAACCACCCGAGCACACATTGGGAGGTTCATATTTCTTAAGTTGACGTCTATGCGCTGATGCGGGATGCGGAGAGGGAGTAAAAAGGGTGAGGGCAGCGAAATATGCGGCGACAATTTGGAATACGCCCGACCAACCGAACAATGCGAGGTGATAGGCACTGGCGGTTACACGGGCTTAACAGGATTCGGTAACCGGAATATAAAAGTGTTTGTAAAAGGGTTTTTATATTCTCGCATCAAATGCATTGATCCTCTCGGAAGGATTCATAATAAAGGAGCGCATGCTGTTGTCTTCCAGCAGCTCCACTACACGAAAGCCCCGGTAAGCGGTGCCCCAACTGCCTCCAAAATGACTGTCGAATAAAAAAGGAATTCTACCGAGCATTTTTACATTGTCCTGGTCATGGTCGTGTCCGTTAAATACCGCTTTTACATTTTTATGCTTTTGTATCAGCTTTTGAAAATCCACGCCGTCAACGGCATTTTCAGTCCATTTTACAGGTGTGATGTGCAGGAAAATAAAAATGTTTTGAGTGCGCTTATATTGCTTAAGGCTACTGTTGAAAAAGTCTGCATCAGGTACCAGGTATTTCCCTTTTTCATTGGATGTATCGCCCAGCAGGAAAACCTGGTCTTTGATAACTACCGAATGATTCAGCGGCATGTTCCAGGTTTGCTGCCAAACCTCCGCGCTTACCCGGTCGTGGTTACCGCGGGTAACGTACATGGGTACCTGTAACTGCTGTAATTCTTTTGCCGCTTCCGACAGGAAAGCCGGTTCGTTGTGGATGATGTCTCCATTGATCACACAGGCATCCAGCGGTGTGGTACTGTGAAAGGCGTTGATTGAATGAACCAGCGACCGGTAATTGTCCGCGAACGCTGTTTTTGCTTCGCCGTAATGCCCGTCAGAAGCGATCGCGAAACGCAATACTACTTTTTTTTCGCTAAAAGAATTTGCCCTGAGTATGGTGCCATCTGCAAGCAATAATAGCGAACCCGACATGGCACGGATGAAATGACGACGCTGCATGTTGTTTTGTTTAACGGTTGAAGCGGAAAAATACAAAAAATACGGTGCAGGGCAATGCTGTTGTGTATTAAATAATAAAGAAAGCTGTATTATTCATTCATACTTTTACCACATAGGAATATAGGAGGATAGAAGCTTGGAAAGCTTGTTGTTGGAAGGTCCGGCAGATAGATTTTGTCACGCTGGGGTCTTCACAGCCAGGTAATTGTGTAAAGGATGAGACCCCGGCGAATCATCCGGCACCAGGGTCTCATGACTGCCCGCAATAGCTTTGAATGAAGACCCCGGTGCGACTTATGCGATACCGCTATAGGGTCGTATTAAATTAAACGTATGTCGGCGTGGGAGAAGCAGTCCCAAACATTTTTTGCGTCCCTGCGAGTTACTAATTAGGCGGCGCCTCCATCATTGCGCCGTGACAAGTTGCATTTGTTTGTCACAGCTTTCTGATTTGTAAGTATCCTAAGTCGGCTAAGTTATCAGCAAACGTATCAGGGCTCTGTTGCTGAATTCACAGTAGTACTAAAGCTTCATCAGAGCGTTGCGGGAAATTGCGGTAATAATTTCCCGGCGGCTTTTTGGTTACTTTTTTCCGCAAAAAAGTAACAGAAAAAAGCGGAGGGATTGTAGTTGAAAGGAAAACCGGGTTTGTGGAACAACAAATTGAAGTTCATAACCAGTTGGTAAATAGCAAACTGGATGGTATGTCATTGGCAGACCGCTCGTATACTGTATTAAATTAAATTGAATTTTACAGCGGGAGAAGCAGTCCCAACCTAAGGCCAATCGTTGAGATTGCTTCTCCTCTTATCATTCGTAATGCTTTTGAGTCAATCTGGCGGACTCGCAATGACCTGTAAGTGGTTGACGATTTTGTAACTTTCGCGATCATTCAGGTTTACAATAATTCATTCTCTTGCCAGTCAAAAAGGTATATCCCTTGTTTTGCAGGCCTGCCCGCGGCGCTAATTTTAAATGCACCCGGCGCACCTCCATTTTGCTTTCTTTGTATTTTTTTTCATAATTTGGCATTTACCATATTGAAACGATTCCCGGAGATATTGCCGGATTTTTCACGTAACAATCCTGGTGGAAAAAAATTATTTATTTCAAGCAAAGCTTTATGGTCAGACATTTCGGTGTTTTTAAATTCAGACCCGGCATACAGGAATCCCAGATAGAAGATTGTTTCCGTGCGATGAAGGATATGGTGGGCAGGATTGATGGACTATTGGATATGGAATACGGTCCTTATGATAGCGACGAAGGACTGAACGAAGATTTTACCCACGGTTTTGTGATGACCTTCGACACTCCTGAATCGCGCGATGCGTATTTACCACATCCTGTTCATGAGGAAGTAAAAGCATTTGTAGTACCCAAGCTTGAAAGGGTGATCGTATTTGATTTTGTTGTTCCCTCCAGATAAATCCTCATAATTGTTTTCAATATGGAAGATCAGAAAAAATCGGTTTTGATAATTGGTTGTTTTGATACCAAGGGAGAAGATTTTACTTTTTTGCGGGAATGCATACTGATGTTGGGCGAAAAGGTGATCACGCTCAACACAGGTGTAATGGAAACGAATGTGGATTTTCCCATTGATTATGACGCGGAGCTTACCGCCGTTGAAGGAGGATATACGTTGAGCGATTTGCGAAAATCCGGCGACAGGGGAAAAGCGATTGAGATAATGAGTGCCGGCGCTGCAAAGCTCGTGAGCAAACTTGTAAGCGGAAACAGGATCAAAGCGGCTATAGGCATGGGTGGGGGAGGAGGAACCTATATAGCGTTGGCTGCCATGCAGTCCATACCCTTTGGTATGGCAAAGCTCTGTTTGTCTACCGCGGCCGCGAAGGACCTGTCGAGGCAGGTAGGCAGTAAGGATATCACGTTAATGCCTTCTATTGTAGACGTGGCAGGATTAAACAATATCAGCCGGTTACTTATAAAACAGGCTGCGGTAGCTGTTTGCGCGATGGCGGGCGTTACAAAAGAAACGGAAAAAAATTCATCTGCAGGTACTATTGCCATCAGTATGTTTGGAAATACCTCCGCTTGTGTGGATCAATGCAGCGAACTGTTGCGTAAAAAAGGATACGAGGTGCTGGCGTTCCATGCCAATGGTTTGGGTGGAAAAACAATGGAGTCGCTGATAAAAGAAGGCGTGTTTGATGCGGTGCTGGATATCACTACTACCGAGTTAGCGGATGAATTGTGCGGTGGTATATGCAGCGCGGGACCGGAAAGATTAGAGGCGGCTGCCAATGCAGGCATTCCGCAGGTGGTTGTGCCCGGTTGTCTGGATATGGTAAATTTCGCGCAGCCCGATACCGTTCCTTCACAATACAAAGCACGTGAGTTGTACAGTTGGTCGCCCGATGTAACGCTGATGCGTACCAACAAAGAAGAAAATGAAATACTGGGACAGCAACTGGCAGATAGAATAAACAGGTCGCCTGCACCGGTAAGGGTATTGATCCCGTTGAAAGGCATATCGCAGGTGGATGCGGAGGGACGTATCTTTTATCGCCCTGAGACAGACCAGGTATTGTTCGATGCTATAAAAAAGCATACAAAGCCCGGTATCCCGGTTATTGAAGTCAATGCGCATATCAATGATCCTGCTTTTTCAAAGCAACTGGTGGATGCATTGTTGAGTTTGCTGAAGCAAAAACAATCATAACAGGAAATAATTTGCTTATATCTTATCGTGGAAAGTCATCTTTAAAATATTACAATCGAATTACTATGCCAAATCCATGGACAGGAAAGGGAAACCCATATACCAAACAGGAAGTAAGAGACCGGCTGCAAAAGACCGTTGATCAGAACAAAGCGATCATAGCTGCGGGAGCCGGTACCGGCATCAGCGCCAAATTTATTGAAAAGGGTGGGGCTGACCTGATCATTATCTATAACTCCGGACGTTTCCGTATGGCAGGGCATGGCTCTACAGCAGGCTTAATGGCTTATGGCGACGCCAATGCCGAAGCGATGGACATTGGTGAGTTTGAAGTGCTGCCGGTAGTAGAAGAAATACCTGTAATATGCGGCGTGCACGGATCGGATCCCCGCCGCAGGATGTGGCATCACTTGCTTAAGGTGAAGGAGATGGGGTTTTCCGGCGTAAATAATTTTCCAACGCATTGTATTGTAGACGGTCATTTCCGGCAGGTGCTGGAAGAAACGGGCATGGGCTTCGCAAAAGAAGTAGAAATGGTAAGGCTGGCTACTAAAATGGATCTTTTTTCCATTGTATATGTCGCAACACCGGAAGAAGCCGCGCAAATGGCCGAAGCAGGCGCCGATGCCATCATTTCGCATGTAGGCACCACAGTTGGAGGCTCTGTAGGTGTAACCGGCGCATCGTGCAGTATGGAGGAAGCGGTGCAGCGTACGAAAGAAATTATGGAAGCAGGTAAACGTATTAATCCCAATATTTTCTTCCTGGCGCATGGCGGGCCTATTAATACACCCGAAGATGTGCGTATTGTGTTAGACCAGTCAGGCGTGCAGGGCTTTGTAGGAGCTTCTTCGCTGGAACGGATGGGTGTTGAAAGATCGTTGACCGAACTGACGATGAAATTTAAATCGCTTACGTTGAAGGCTAAGTGATAAAATTGGTTTTCTCAGAGAACCTGGTAAAGGCGTAGATAGTTCAATGCATGAATGAGTATAAACCTTATTTACTGATTTTGATCTTCAACTCATTCATAATCGTTTTCCATGCCTTGTCATTATCGGGTGTTCCAACCAGGTATTCCTGCTTGCCGCTTTGAGCCGGGTCGAGAAAAAGCTGATATTTCCTGAGATCAGTTTCTTCCCAACTGCAAGGCAGGAGCTGAATAAAATACAGTTCGCATTGTTTCGAATCTTCCAGATCCATTGCCTTCTTTACCTCTTCTTTCATTATGTAAGAGGTAGCTAAAAAATCGGGGCTAAGCAGAAATATAACCAGGTCAGCTTTCTGCATCTCTTTTTGAATTGTTTCATTCCATTGGGTACCCGGTTCTATTTTCCTGTCGTACCATGGCTCTATATCACCAGCAGTTTTCAATACATCAAGATGTGTCCAGAAACGTTTTATAAATTCTGAGTTTTTGGATGAGTAAGAGATGAACAGTTTTTTAGGAACTTTTTCAAAAGTTATGAGATGCCTGAAGTCGTTCACGGTAAAAGACTGGTTTGCTCCTGTGAATATATATTTTTTTTGAGCTGCATCTTTGATCATCTGAGTTACATCAAAAAAGTCTGTGCTGTTTACAGATACTTCTTTCCGGTGGCTCCAGCCTTTGTTCAGTTCGTCTAGCTCTGCTTCTATATCGCGCTCAAGCCCGTTTTTACCAAACGGATGCAGCGTTCTGATCTCGATACGACAGGCAGAAGCTTCTTTTAAAAAGTGAATGAATACCATTTGGGGCTTGTGGTTGGTTTCCTGCGAAAGAATCAGTCCGTTACGCCAATAGTAAATAACTTTTACCTCGCTGTCCGTTCCGGAGACAATGCCACCGCCTACAAATTTGGCGAACAGCGACATGAGTAAAGATTTATGGAAATAAGCGGTATAAATATAACGGATATGACAGTGCAGAAAGGCCTTTGTGAAATTCTCTATATGTGGTTCGGCCGTTACCGGAAGGAACTGCGGTACAAGAAAGGTATCATTGGAAAGAGGAATGATCGAATTGTTCCTTATCAAAAGAGGTAACAGGTGATCAATATGGTTAATTTTAACTACCTGTTTTTTACTGAATATGCCTTTTTCATTGCCGTTCTTGGCTTCGTTCATTATTTTTTTAATAAGATTGTTTAGTTCGTCAATCCTGGTAAATACTACACCCGTTGTGCCTGCAGGATCCGGCTGATCAAAATAAACAATTCCGATATTGGTAAGTACACTTGCTATTACTTTTACATCTTCATCGTCAAGAACAACATTCCTGTGGGCGGGAAGCAGCGCAGCGCATTTGTCTTTGAAAGCGTCGAAGGAGAGTACTTCAAACCTGTTGTTGCCCTGTATATATTGTTCAATGATCTCATGCTGGTAGGATATCAGCCTTCTGCCGGAAAGATTTAATTTGCTCAGGCAGGTATCCATTACTTCTTCTATACACCTTACCCTGCTTTCTTTCTCCAGCGAAATGTTGTAAAAAGTCGTGATGTTGGGATAGGCTTCACGCAGGTAAACCTGGTCCAGCAGCCCTTCTCCAAGGTCAATCTTATTTTGCAGTACAAGTACAGGTGCAGTGGTAGACAGATCTTTTTTTACCACTGCGCTTTCAGTCATTGCTTTGCCAGTCGTATCATCCTGTTTCGGATCAACAGTACGATTTTTCTTTTTTAGCAACTGTTCATAATCATGTACTTCTTTTCCGTACAGGTTGTATTTAATAGATTCCAGCCAGTATTCAATCGGGAAATTTTCAAAGACCAGCTCTGTACCATCTTTCAGCTTTTCTGTTCGCTCTGCATAACAATTGCTTACAATATCCCATAATAAAACATAGGCAGTATCATGAGAATAATATAGCCGGTGCAGATCGTGATAATAATCCTGCCCTCCGAAGTCGAATATATTTACCAACATTGGTTCACCGCTTTCGGCAGATCGCAAAAAAGATGGCCGCCAGCTTTGAATATCGAGCGTGTCGGTAGAAATATGATCTTTCGCTTGTTTTTTCTTTCGAAGGAATTGGCTGAAATTTGTTTTGCCTGTGCCACTGTTGCCTACGAGTACAAGCTTCAGGATCTCCAGTTTTTTTTCACCATGTTTTTCATGCTTATTATAGTGATCCAGAATTGCTTCTGCACCCATTTCCACCACTTCCAGTGGAGGGTCGGATATCGGGCAGCCTTTTACGAACAAACCATATTCGTCTTTTTTCAATGCATATTTACAATGGACCGCCAGCTTGTTCTTTATAAGAGGCAGCAATGAACGTATTGAAGAAATCGGATTATCTGTTAAAACGATTCGTTTTAAATGATTCAAGGTACCCAGTTCAGCCAGATCGGTTATTTCATTGCGGGCGGCATACAAGGTTTTTAATTGTAAAAGGTGTTCGATTCCCCTAAGACTTTCAAGCCGGTTGCTTGACAGTCCCAGTTCTTCAAGCTGTGTATGGTTGTGCAGATTGTGTATAGACCGTATGGTGTTCTTCTGTAGATCAAGATATCTTATTTTTTTTAGTTCGTTGAGGTTTTCGACAACAGTTATTTCATTATCGGAAAGGTCGAGATATTCCAGTTTCTCAAGATTTTTAAGGTTATTGATCTTTCCGATCCTATTATTTTGGAGATGTAACTTTCGGATATTCTGTAAGGTGAGCAGGTCAGGCGGGATTGCCAGTAAGCCACACCCTGAAAGATCCAGTTCTGTCTCATTAGGGGATTCCCTGAATTTTTTAATCAGATTCAGAGCCTTTCTGTTTTGTAACAAACGATGTATTATTTCGATTGCTTCAATAATTTCAGCATAACCCCTTTCTGTATCCGGTAAATTACTAATGGGTGTTCCAAACTCAGGCACAGCCTCAAAGTTCGCGTATGGTTGATCTGACCAATTACAGGATTCCAGTATAACCGGTATTACATATGCTTCGCCTGCTTCCCCACGTTTCATTATTTGTGGCAGCTCTGTTGCAGATACGGTTTTAGATTGAAGGTAAAACGGGGATATCAGCAGCAGAAAGATATCAGCCTTCATTCCGGAATCATCGGGCTTTTTATCCCATACATCTCCGGGGTATAACAGATCATCCGGCAGCACCTCATACTGGTCTGTATATTTTGATAGAAGACTTACGATTTTATTCTTTTCAGCGGCGTTCGAATGTGCATAAGAAATATAGATCTTCAATGGTGGAGAAATCAGCGCAGACATATCGTAACTGTTATGAATGATTAAGTAAATAAATGCCTTTTAGCCTAAGGAATAAATTTTAATAACAGAAATAGAAGAGGTACAGTAAAATGACAGGTTTTTTAAAGACTGGAGATGGTACTAAGCCATTCTTGTTCTTCGAAGCTACTTACTTAATTTGAACGTATGCAATAACTCATTGAAGGTATTCATAAAAAAAACCCGGCAGGAAGCCGGGCTGTATAATATATGCTGGTTGATGAAGCAAATACTATTGTTTCATCTTCTTCGCGTCTTCCAGGAACTTGGCAAGACCAATATCCGTAAGCGGATGTTTCAGCAAACCGAGGATAGGCTCGAGCGGACAGGTACATACATCCGCGCCTAATTCGGCGGCTCTTACAATATGCAATGAGCTGCGAATAGAAGCTGCCAGTATCTGGGTTTTGAAACCCTGTAATGAATAGATCTGCGCTATCTGGCCGATGAGCTCCATACCATCCCAGTTGCCATCGTCGATTCTCCCCACGAACGGAGATACATACGTAGCGCCAGCTTTTGCTGCCAGTATCGCCTGCCCTGCAGAAAATACCAGCGTACAGTTTGTTTTAATACCATTATCAGTAAACCATTTCAATGCTTTTACGCCATCTTTGATCATGGGTACTTTTACTACAATATTGGGATGAATGGCAGCCAGCACTTTGCCTTCTGCCACAATGCCGTCAAAATCAGTAGAAATAACTTCAGCGCTGATGTCTCCATCCACCATTTCACAAATGGTTTTATAATGATTTCTTACAGCTTCCTCTCCTTTGATGCCTTCTTTAGCCATTAACGACGGATTGGTGGTTACCCCGTCTAATATACCCAACTCATTGGCTTCCTTTATTTGGGCAAGATTTGCCGTATCAATAAAAAATTTCATGTTTTGTTGTTTAAAAACTTGGTTAAATATCTTTTAAGAGAGCGAATATACAAAAATAAAAAGGCAAGTTACTTACATCGCACCGCTACAACCGCCTACCCTTGCTACCTTCCGGTCCTGGGGGAGTTCAGCAGGAGCTGGTCGTATAAGACTTGCCGCCGCAAAGATAATAAAGAATATGGTTGCCTGAAAATTTAAAAAAAGAGAGGTTTCTGGTTACGGGTTTGTGGTTGCAGGTTTCAGGTTGCAAGTTTCAGGTAAGATTTCTGATTTGGAGATTTTGGGATTTTTGATTTCGAACGCTGATAGCCCCAAGCTCATAGCCCATAGCCACCAACCATAAATTGAAAGATGAAGAAAAATCGTTCAATTTTCCCAATCAAAATTCCCTTTTTCGATAAATTAATTCCCTGTTTCGATAATGCTGCCGGTGCAGCGGTAATACTTTTGCGCCCAAATTTATACTAAATGAAACTAACGCTTTTAGCTGCATCTCTGTTATGTAGTATTGGTTTATTTGCTCAAAATGGTATCATCAGAGGAACCATTCGTACCTCAGACGGAAAACCCGCTGAAGCTGTTTCTGTAACACTAAAAGGAACCAGTAAAGGAACTGTTGCAAACAGGCAGGGGCATTACGAAATAAGGAATATAGTACCAGGTGATTATATTGTAACCACATCCTATGTTGGATTAGAAACGAAAGAAACAGCGGTGAAACTATTGCCGGGAGAAACGTTGACTGTTGATTTTGAATTAAAGGAAACTGAAAACCAGTTGCGTGAGGTGATCATATCCTCAAACCGCATTAAAACAAACAGTGAATATGTGGCTAAAATGCCGCTCAAAAATCTTGAAAATCCGCAGGTATATAATATTGTATCGGCAGACCTGCTTAAGCAGCAAGCCATTACCAGTTATGACGATGCGTTAAAAAATGTTCCCGGTATCTTCAGGCTCTGGGAGTCTACCGGTCGTGATGGCGATGGCGGTTCTTATTTTTCTATACGCGGGTTTGAATCGCAGCTTACCATGCTGAATGGATTGCCCGGTTTAACCAATGGCAATTTAGATCCGGCCAACCTCGAAAGAATAGAAGTGATAAAAGGTCCTTCCGGAACGTTATTTGGCTCACCGGTAATAAGCTATGGGGGACTGGTAAATAACGTTACTAAAAAACCATACGACCACTTTGGCGGAGAAGTGGGATATACTGGGGGTAGCTTTGGTTTGAACCGTTTTACGGCAGATATAAATACACCGTTAGCTAAAGATAATTCTGTATTATTTCGGGTTAACACAGCGTATCAAAGTGAAAACAGTTTTCAGGACCAGGGGTTTAGAAAATCGTTTTTTTTAGCGCCCACCTTATCTTATAAAGCATCAGACAGGCTTTCGTTTTTAATTGTTTCAGAATTTATGCAGGAAGAAAGAACCAATCCGTTAATGATCTTTTTAGGCAGGGAAACTCCTTTGCAGTTTAAAGACCTGGCTGATTTAAATTATAACAGGAAACTATCACTTACCAGTAACGACCTTTCCATACAATCGCCCCGCTATAATGTACAGGCGCAAATGCTTTATAAATTGTCTGATACCTGGACCTCACAAACCGTAGTTTCAAACGGGCAGACAAATTCAAACGGGTACTATACTTATTTGTACGATAACCAGGACGGCTTCCATGATTTCGGATTGTGGGTTACAAAAACAAACTCCACAACCAATACTACCGATATTCAGCAAAACTTTACCGGAGATTTTAAAATCGGGTCTTTTAGGAACAGGGTGCTTGTCGGTTTAGATTATTTTGACAGGGCAACTTCTTCGGGCGGCACAGGGTATGCAAGAATACATAATGTAAACCTGCAGGGAGAAGTTAACTACCGCGATCCTGATAATCCCGGAGAAGAACTGCCTTATAAAACGACTTTAACCAAACCTTCCGTAGATGCTTTGCTTGCTAATACAATTCCTTATCCCTGGGAGCCGAAGGATAAAGCCTATAGCGCTTATGTATCAGATGTTTTTAATGTTCTTCCACAACTCTCTGCCATGGCAAGCCTCAGGGTAGATCATTTTAAAAACAGTGAGTTTGGGCAAACTACTTTATCTCCGAAATTCGGTATTAACTACCAGCCGGTAAAAGACCAGGTGGCATTATTTGTAAATTATATGAATGGCTTTACTAATGTAGCGCCCGGAGCAGTGGCAGATGAAGATGGTAACCCAACCGGTGAAATAAAGAATTTCAGGCCGGAACATGCCAACCAGATTGAAGCCGGAATAAAAACAAACCTGATAAAAGATAGATTAAATGCCACCATAAGCTATTACAATATAACTGTGGATGATGTGGTAATTACAGATCCTGCCAATCCATATAATACTTTTCAGGGCGGTAAGCAAAGAAACAAAGGCATTGAAGTAGATATTCAAACAAGCCCTGTGCAAGGCTTAAACATTCTTTTAGGATATGCTTACAACGACAGTAAAATACTGGATGGGGAAGATATTCCTACCTCCTGGTTTGAAGTAGGCAAAAGACCCTTAGACGCAGGTTCTCCTCACTTAGCCAATTTTTGGATCACCTATAAATTTTTAAATACCAAATTGAATGGTTTGGGCATTGGCTTTGGTGGAAATTATGTGGGCGAATATAATACTATCAACCTCTCAGCTACCGGAAATTTTGTAATACCATCATACACATCTTTAAACAGTAGCGTGTTTTATGATGCCGGTAAATTTCGTATTGGCTTCAACTTAAATAATATAACCAACAAAGGCTATGCCGGTGGATGGAGTACCGTAAACCCGCAAAAAACAAGAAATATTGCTTTAAGCCTGGTGTATAAATTTCAGCAGGCGCGGTAATATTCTATAATCATTAGAAGTTTGTTGTTTCATCTGCGCGGTCAGGTAAATCTATTTCATACCGCGCAGGTGATTTTCTAAAACTGTCCCGGCGCGCCGGGGCGGTTTACCATTGAATTGAGGGTTGAAACATTCAGCAACTGGTCGTACCTGCCCCCCAGTTCGCGGTAATATACCAGCACCATATATTCATTTTCAGTTTCCCATATATTGCCTTCCGTTTCATCCGTCAGGTACCTGGTGCGTCCTCCCTGTTTGTCTTCCAGCGCGTAGGCATAATCATAGTACCCCTGTTTAAGCAACAGGGTGGTTTGGTATACCTGCTGATCTTCATTCCATATCATTTTAGCCCCCTCGTTCTTACCGTAATTGGTCATTTGTCCAATGATGTACAGGTCTTTGTTATGGGGCACATTTCCCGGAGGCGCGTAAGTGAAATGAACAGTGGCATAATCCCCGCTCCAGAAAGGATTTACATTTTCGTTGGTAAGTGCTGCATATAACCCGTTGTAATCCTTGTAATAAATATACCGCTGGGTATTGCGCGATACATCAGGAATGACGAACAGGTCGTATGCGGTATTGGTATTTTGCTGCCTGCGCACCCTGTCGCTCAACAGCCTGAAGCTGGTGAGGTCCAGCCAGCGCCATTCGCGCATGGCAGGCATTATACAATCGTTCTCTGTATTGTATTCGTAAATATTATTCCGTACAATGCTGGGCTTGATATTTTGCAGGCTGTTATCCCACCGGTTATTCTGTAAGATCACCAGCTTCACCTGTTGCTGGGGGTAGCTCACGTTGAGGTTGCCTGTATTAACGGTTAGCTGGATTTTTTGATGCGTGCGAAAAACCTGCTGATTAAAAGGCTGCTGGATTTGAGCAGTTGCGACGATCATGGGATCTACCACCAGGAATCGTTTGGTAAAAGCAAGCTTCGAAGTGTCGCCGTTGATAAAAACCTTTAAAACGTAATTGCCCGCTTTGGTAGGTATTATATTCCTGTCGGGAAAGATCAGTTGGTAATGCGTATAGCGTGTAAGGGTTTGAGAGGAATTCCGGTAGGTGGAAATACGTTGATTCGGGTAGCCCTTTACGTAATCGTAGTAGCTCATCTGAACAGCGCTCCAGTCGGCATTACGTAATTCTATATTATAATAATAGCTTTTTATGTCTGCGTCCATGTCGTCAAATTCGAGTTGCAACTGGTCATTGCTGTTCAGCTTTACAATCGGATAGGCCAATTGATTCCCATACATCGTCAACTGTACGGTTTTAATATTATCCATGAATATTTTGTCGGGTTCACGCTGGGCCATTAACCGGGAGATTGTAAAAAAAAGACAGCATAAAAACAGCATAGAGGGATTACGATGGTACATCGGCTATTTCATTTATCTTCACAATTTAGTAAAATACAGTGTATTGAATACCGCATCCTTTATAGCGCGCCGTATTGCGTTTAACCGCAATCGTTCATTTTCAAGATTTATTATGCGACTGGCCATAGCCGCTACCGCTATCAGCGTTGCAGTTATGATACTTACACTTGCATTTGTAAACGGCTTTCAGAATGTAGTGAGCCAGAAAATTTTCAGCTTCTGGGGGCATCTGCGGGTACAGCATTACGAGCAATATAAGTCGGCTATCGCGGAGGAATCGCCGATCGAAAAAAACGATACGGTAGTAAGCAGTATCATGGCCATTAAAGGGGTGAAACAGGTTCAGCCTTTTGCCACCAAGTATGCCATTCTCAAAACCCCGGAATCTATTGAAGGGATATTATTCAAAGGCATAGACAACCAGTATGATTTTAGCTCCATGCAACAATTTCTTACCCGGGGACGATGGCCTGCCTTTAACGACAGCACCTACAGCCGGGAAATAGTATTGTCGGAATATACCGCCAACCAACTGCAGTTGAACGTAAATGACAAGGTGCTGATCTATTTCTTTAAAGGTAATAATGAGAAGCCCCGCCCGGACAAACTGACGATAACAGGGTTGTATAAAACCAATATGGAGGAGTACGATAAATTGTATGCCATCGGAGACCTGAAACTGGTACAACGCCTGAACGATTGGGATAAAGGTGAAATAGGAGGATACGAAATATTTTTAGATGATTACCAGAAGATAGATGAGTTGAATGACCGGATATTTGAAGCATTACCGGATAAATGGGGAAGTAAGTCCATCAAAGATGTATATCCCAATATATTCGACTGGCTGCAACTGCAGGACATTAACCGGTATGTTGTATTAGGGGTGATGATCGTAATTGCAATTATTAACCTTGTAACCTGTCTCATCATTATGGTGCTGGAGCGCACACGCATGATCGGGGTATTAAAAGCAGTGGGCGCTACAGACTGGACCGTGCAAAAAATATTTACATGGCAGGGCGCTATTATTACTTCGGTAGGGATAGCCATTGGTTTGGCAATAGGACTGGGCGTATGTTACTTTCAGCAGCAAACGGGCTTCATGAAGTTTTGGGACGAAAATGCTTACTATATGCTGGTTGTGCCTGTAAAACTGGTATGGTGGGAAGTGCTGCTGATCGTACTGGGCACATTGCTGGTATGTACGCTCACTTTAATGATACCCTCGCTGGTGAGCAGGAGGATACAGCCGGCGAAGGCAGTGCAGTTCAGGTAACAGCTATATATACCATCCTGGGAATTAAAATATTCATTTAGTTTCGGTTAATATGAATACCACTCCATCTTTTAGGCCATCGCTCAGCCTGCTTGACGCTACCATGGTGGTAGCCGGCAGTATGATCGGATCGGGCATTTTTATCGTAAGCGCCGATATTACCCGGAATACAGGAAGCGCGGGCTGGCTGATACTGGTATGGCTGATGACAGGCTTCATGACTATTACAGCCGCCTTAAGCTATGGAGAGCTGAGCGGCATGTTCCCCAGGGCAGGCGGGCAGTACATATACCTGAAAGAGGGATGGAATCCTTTGATTGCCTTTTTGTATGGATGGAGTTTTTTTGCCGTGATACAAACCGCCACTATTGCCGCGGTAGGAGTGGCCTTCGCAAAATTTACCGCTTATATTTCCCCGATTTTCAGCGAAGACAATCAACTGCTGGATATAGGATTCTTCAGCGTATCTGCCGCCCAACTGCTGGCTATAGCGGTCATCGTTTTGCTTACGCTGATCAATACACGGGGAGTAAAAGAAGGCAAAATATTGCAGACAACATTTACGCTTACCAAAATTGTAAGCCTGGCTGCGCTGGTTGTTTTTGGATTGTTTGCGGCAAAAGCCGACGTATGGCAGGCCAACTGGACAAATGCCTGGGATATGCATGGACTGGCAGCAGACGGTACAATAACCCATTACACCACCATTATGGCATTGGGAGCAGTAGCCGCCGCTATGGTGGGTTCTATTTTCAGCAGCGACGCCTGGAACAATGTCGCCTCCATTGCAGGTGAAATAAAAAACCCAAAAAAGAATATAGGGCTGAGCCTTTTTTTAGGAACGCTGATCGTAACAGTGGTGTATGCGCTCACCAATATTATGTATACGGCCGTATTGCCTCTGCAGGAAATTGCTTCAGCGGAAAAAGACAGGGTTGCCGTTGCCGCTTCACATGTTATTTTTGGCGAGGCCGGCACAACCATTATTGCCATTATGATCATGGTTTCAACTTTCGGTTGTAACAATGGCTTAATACTGGCAGGGGCAAGGGTATACTATACAATGGCAAATGATGGATTGTTCTTTAAAAAAGCCGGTTCCCTCAACAGGACGTCTGTACCGTCTTTTGCCCTGTGGATACAATGTATCCTGGCCGCTGCCTGGTGCCTGAGCGGAAAGTACGGTGATCTGCTGGATATGATATCGTTTGTAGTGGTAGGCTTTTACGTGCTTACGATCATTGGGATTTTCAGGTTGCGTAAAAAACGACCTGACCTGGACAGACCCTACAGGGCATTCGGCTATCCCGTGCTCCCCGTTATCTATATACTTATGGGACTTGCCTTCTGTATTTTGCTGATCATTTTTAAGCCTAAGTTTACCTGGCCCGGCTTGATCATCGCTTTAGCAGGCATACCGGTATACTATATTGTAATGCGTGCAGGAAAGAAGCCGGACTAAAGCTATACCGGCAATTTGATGCGTTTTTTCCTGTCTGCTACCTGCTACCAGGGCAGCGAAAATGTTTTTACGAACGTAAAGCATTTCATGGCTTCAATTACTCCTTCTTTAATTCCCAGTCCGGAATCTTTGATACCGCCAAAGGGCGAGCTTTCAATACGGTATCCCGGAACCTCGTTAATGTTTACGGTTCCCACTTTTAATTCTTTTACAAAACGCAGGGCATATTCCATGTTGTTCGTAACAATACCGCTCGATAAACCGTATGCTGTGGAGTTTGATAATGCAATGGCATCGTCTATATCCTTAAATGTAAGAACAGGCGCCAGCGGTCCGAAAGATTCATGCACTACCATCTCTGCATTACGCGGAACATCCACAATTACGGTAGGTTCCAGCAATGCACCGGTGCGTTTGCCTCCTGATACCACTTTTGCTCCTTGCACTACTGCTTTTTTTACTACTTCTTCCAGGTAAACGGCGGCTGCTTCATCAATTACAGTGCCTACCTTTGTTTCCGGATCGGACGGATCGCCGCACGTATATTCTTTGGCCCTGGCAATCAATTTTTCCGTAAAAGCATCTTTAATTTTTTCGTGCACCAGTATCCGTTTTACGGCTGTACAACGTTGCCCGCTATTCCTGAAAGAACCTTCCGCTGCCAGGTGAACAGCAGTATCCATGTCTGCATCTTCCATTATAATTAACGGGTCATTTCCGCCAAGCTCCAGGATCACTTTTTTATACCCTGCAGAAGCGGCAATTCGTTTTCCAACCGGCACGCTGCCTGTAAAAGAAACTATCTCCACCCTTGGATCTTTCACGAGGGGCTCGGCAATTTCATGGGTAGGCCCCAACAATGTGCTGAGCATGTATACAGGAAGTCCCGCCTCGTATAACAATTCTGTCAGCAGGATGGCTGTCAGGGGCGTTTTTTCGGATGGCTTTAATATAACGGGAACGCCTGTTGCCAAAGCAGGAGCGAGCTTATGGGCTACCTGGTTCAGCGGATGATTAAACGGGGTGATGCATACCGCCAGCGAAAGTGGTTCGCGTACTGTAAATATTTTCCGGGCTTTGCCTTGCGGCGATATATCACAGGAAAATATTTGTCCATCGTCTTTCAGGCTTTCCATGGCTGCAAACATCAGCACATCATGCGCCCTGCCCGTTTCATACCGGGCTTCGCGTATTGCCAGTCCCGATTCCGCGCTGATCGTTTGTGCAAACAGTTCTTTTCTTTCAACCAGCAGTTGCCTTGCCTTGTCCAGTATGCTGAAACGATCATAACGTGTCAGCTTTTTTCCTCCTTTCAATGCGGTGGTGATGGCTTCTTCAACATGCGAGGCATTTGCCAGCGTAACAGTGCCAACCAGCCTGTTATCGTACGGGCTTTTTACCTCCAGCAATTGATCACTTTTTACAGGATTTCCTGCTACGTAACTGGTAGCGTTCATATAGTAAGCTTTAACGGGTTATTGAATGGGTGCCATTGATGGTAAAATCAAATACATCAAAATTGCGCGGATCGCAGGATGCTTTCATTTGATAAGCTTTGCTGAGCGGGTGTGAAATGATTAACGGAACCATTTCCTCGTATCGTCCTCCATGAGAGCGAAGCGTACCATCCAGCGCAGACAGGTCATGGTATTGCGGGCGACGTCCCACCACCACATCTCTTGCAGACAATACTACCAGGTCTCCAATCCGGTCTTCGGGTTGTTCCAGCAAACGGGTTGCCGTGGCTTTATCGTGCACTTCGGTGATGCCCGGCTGTATGGCTAACCAGTTTTTTACTTCTGGAACATCGTGTTTTTTATCTACATGAACCACAACATACGAACCCAATGCACCATGATGCTTTACATATGGATCTGTAATGGGGCAGATTACCCTGAATCCTTCGCCAAACTTTTCTTCAAGCATATCTTCTACAAATAAAACATTCGGCTGTCCGTCTGCTTTTACTTTGGCATTCATTCCGTGGTCGGCAGTGGCGCCTACAATGGCTCCCGCTTTTACCAGTTTGCCTATTTCCGCATCCATCGTTTCGTAAAATGCCAGCGATTCTTCTGCTTCGGGCGCATAAGTATGCTGCATATAATCAGTGAGCGATAAGTAAAGGAAGTCTGCCAGTCCTTTTTCAATCAACGCCACGCCTGCACGCAGTACGAACAGGCTGGCATCGGCGCTGTAAATGGCGGGAGTAGGATACCCTACTACCTTCTCGGCGTCTTCAATGCCGTGTGTTTCCTTACGGGCAAGATTTGCCTTTTCGGCAGAAAAGGCGATGCCGTTGAGCTGATAAGAAAGAATATCCCTCAGCTTTTCTTTGGCGGTAACTACAGCTACTTTTCTTCCTGCATTGGCAGCCGCTGCCAGGATGGTTTCTGCTCTCAGGTATTCAGAAGAATTCATCATTACTTCCTGGTCTTTGGCGGCATCGTAAAAGAAATTACCACTGATGCCGTGCACAGCCGGCGATACGCCTGTTACTATGGATGAATTGTTTACATTGGTAAAAGAAGGAAGCGCGCCTCTTACCATGCCCCGGTAACCATTTTTACTCATTTGCTGCAGGTGAGGCAGCCTTCCGTTCGCTGCCGTTACATCCAGGTATTCATCTGCCGATCCGTCGATGCATATTACAACGATCGGTCGGGCAGGCGGGGTATAGGAAATGCCATTGGCAGAAAACGATTGGGTGGAAATAGAAGCCATTGTAATTGTTTATAAATACTAAAAATTATATAGCAAATGTAAACAAATTGCGCTTAAGCCCAATATAAAGTTGGGAGAAATTGCAACAATTATAAATAGCTGGTTAACTTTTGCCGGAAGCGATGAAAAAATAAATCACCAGCATCAATGCATCACTATTTCCCACATTGGCTGGTTTATGCGGTAATCTTCCATCAAAAAAGAGCGAATCGCCTTCTTCCAGGATGTATTTTTCATCTTCTATCTGGTATTCAACCCTGCCTTTTATAATGTATTTGTATTCATAAGCGTCGGTTCTGATCATTTGCGTACGACGCGCCCCTTTCTTAAGTTCCAGTAATATGGTATCTACGGGACCGCCATCCATATTGCGGGTAAGTATCCGCTTGTATTTAAAACCTTTTGCGGGTTCTTTTTCAAATGCCTGGTAATCTTTTGAAGTCTTAATAATGATTTTTTGTTGTCCTTCTTTACCGTGACTGATGTCCTCAAAAAAGTCTTTCAGGTCTACATTCAGTGCCAGCACGATATTCATTAAAACCGGGAGGGAAGGAACAGTCCGGTTGTTTTCAATTTGCGAAATCAACCCTTTGCTTACCTGTGCTTCTGTTGCAAGCTCCTGTACCGTTTTCTTTTGTGTTTTCCTGATTTCTTTAATCTTATTGCTGATCTGGATAAGCACGTCATCCTGCATGAGTAATATTATTTTAAACTAAATTAAACGTTAAGGACATATCATGCAAATGTTTCCTCACTCTGCCGTGATAATAAGAGTTTTCATAAAATAAGCGGTTATCTTTGTTTTGAATCAATAATCATTGCTATGCCATTACTGGTAATTGTACGACATGGACAATCGCAATGGAACCTTGAAAACAGGTTTACGGGCGATACAGATGTTGAGCTTACAAAGCTGGGAAGGGACGAGGCGCATGCTGCCGGTAAAAAGCTTAAAAATATAGTGTTCGATACAGCATTTACTTCCCTGCTGACACGGGCTGTGGAAACTTTGCGTATTATACTGGAGGAAATTGACCAGGTACGGATACCCGTTATCCGGAACAGCGCTTTAAATGAAAGAAGCTATGGAGAGCTGCAGGGGTTGAACAAAGCTGAGATGGCTGATAAGTACGGCGCTGAACAAATTGAAGCATGGAGACGCGGGTTCGAAATCAAGCCACCCGGGGGAGAAAGCCTTAAAGAAACGGCGGAAAGAGTAATACCGTTTTACCAGCATGAAATGGAGCCTTTGCTCGTTGCGGATAAAAATGTACTGGTAGTGGCACATGGAAACAGCCTCAGGGCCCTGATGATGTATCTTGAAAAAATAAGCGTGGATGCCATCGCTTCGGTCAATATCCCCACCGGGACTCCGCGTGTATATACTTTCAGCAGTCATTTAAAGCTGGTGGATGTACTGTATCTATAGCCATTTCCTGAATACTTTTTCCAGCATATCTGCTATCACCTTATATCCCTTGTCAGACGGATGCAGTCCGTCGTAAGTCATATCAATGGCATCCTCTGGATAAGGGTATTCATCGGTTTCCGGATGAAAAGGTATTTGCAGATAGTCCGGGTACCGATAGTTTTTATATGCACCTGTAGCCGGGTCTTTCAGCCGTTTGTATTTTACCAGGGTTTCCAGCGTCATACCGCTTTTGTTATACAGGTCTACCACCGGTATTTTTTCATACTTTCCAATAGTATTGATCGCGTCTGCAAACTGCGACAGCATCTGCCCGTTCTTTTCCCTGTATGACCCATACGCGTTGTTCGTCATGCCGTCAACATACACAAAGTCGGTTCTTTGCATAGGAGTGATAAGGATGATCCTGGCTTTTTTATTCAAACTGCGTATTTTATCAATAATAATGCGGAATGAACCATATAGCGTGTTATTGCCCGTATTGTTTTTATAATCATCCGGCGTTCCTACAGGGCGTCCCTGCCACCAGTCGTTGGTGCCAAGAAAAATAGAATACACATCCGCCTTTACAAGCCCCAGGTTGTTGATCTCCTTTGCAATGTCGCCGGATGTCCACCCGTTATGCCCCTGGTTGATATAGCTGATATGCGGCAGCTTCTCTTTGATCATCGTCATATACCCTTGGGTAATGCGGCTTCCGGCTTCATCGGCATGCTCATTCAGGTAGGTGATCGAATCGCCGATGGCCACCCAGGTAACGGGCTGTTGACGGAACGCTAAACAGGCAACCAGTAATAAAGCGAAAGATATTTTTTTCATAGCGTGAATGTACGTGTAATACCGCGAAGTTTTGCAAGGGGGAGTGACCAAAAAGGCCGCTAAATAAATAATTTATTCGGGTAGGTGATGGAGACTAATAGTCGTTTATGCGATTCTCAGCGCCTTTATTTACCTTTTTAGTCAGCCCCCTGTTATAAAAACATCACCTGTGTTTTAATATAATGCAGATGCCTAAAAATATTAATTAGCCTGCAGCCCGGTTTCTCTGAATAATATTATTTTCGCTGCTTACCACCAGTGGTAACAGTTCATTATGACTCATTCATCCTCATCTTTTCATACCAAAGAACATATTGAGCGTTTGCAGAACCAACAGCTAGCCGCGCTATTGCAATACCTGCAAAAGCATTCTCTTTATTACAAAGAAGTGTTTGCGGTCAATAATATCCGGGTTGAAAGCATCCAAACCCTTTCCGACCTTCCGGCTTTGCCCGTTACAACAAAGGAGGAGCTTCAGCAACGGAACAACGATTTTTTGTGTGTACCTTCTTCCAGGATCATTGAATATACTGCAACCTCCGGTACCCTGGGAAGCCCGGTTACCATTGCCTTAACCGAAAACGATCTTCAGCGGCTGGCATTGAATGAATACGAGTCGTTTGTATGCGCCGATGGAAAGCCGGATGATATTTTTCAACTGATGCTGACGCTCGACCGCCAGTTCATGGCCGGCATGGCTTACTATTCCGGTATCAGGAAGCTGGGCGCGGGCATTATCCGGGTAGGGCCGGGCGTGCCTTCGCTGCAATGGGAGAACATTTTCAGGTTGAAGCCCACTGCTATCGTAGCAGTTCCCTCCTTTATTGTGAAGCTGATTCAATATGCTGCGCAACATGCTATTGATATTAACAGCAGCGCTGTTAAAAAAGCCATCTGTATAGGCGAAAACATCCGGAATACGGATTTCTCCCTGAATGTGCTGGGCAGGAAGATCACGGAAAGCTGGAATATACAATTGTATTCCACCTATGCATCTACCGAAATGCAAACTGCTTTTACAGAATGCGGGCAGGGGAGGGGAGGACATCTTCAGCCGGAGCTGTTGATCGTAGAGCTGCTGGATGAAGACAACCAACCTGTTAAACCCGGCGAACCGGGAGAAGTAACCATTACCACGCTGGGTGTAGAAGCGATGCCACTGCTGCGCTACAAAACCGGCGATATCTGTATGTTTTTTGATGAACCCTGCTCCTGCGGAAGGAATACATTGAGATTATCGCCCGTAATAGGCCGCAAAAAGCAAATGATCAAGTTCAAGGGAACGACCCTGTTTGCACCGGCTTTATTCGACCTGTTGAACGGAATGGAAGATGTAAAAGACTACGTGGCGGAGGTTTATTCAAATGAAATTGGTACCGACGAAGTGCTGCTGCACATCGTTGCGTCAAAAAATACGGAAGATTGCGATCACCGCATCCGGGCTTACCTGCAGGCCAGGCTTCGTGTCAGTCCGCAGGTAAAGTATATATCTGCCGAAGAGATTCAGAAAATGCAGTTCCCCGAAGCGGGGCGCAAAGCCATGAAATTTAT
The DNA here is from genome assembly GCA_019638615.1 of Chitinophagaceae bacterium. Taxonomy (GTDB): domain Bacteria; phylum Bacteroidota; class Bacteroidia; order Chitinophagales; family Chitinophagaceae; genus Agriterribacter. Next base: position 72,097 of record JAHBTL010000017.1, read on the forward strand.
AGACAGGCGGTAACAGCCCCACGCTTCACCACATAGGCACATAGGGGATATAGAAAATATAGGTTTTGGGGTGGGTAGACGATTGAAGGAGCCTGTTACTACAAATACAGTACTAAGGGCAAAAGATAAAAAAGTCCCTATGTTCCTATATTCCTATGTGGTAAAACCCTTGCTTTCGGCTCACCACATAGGCGTATGAGGGGCATAGAAAATATAGGTTTTGGTGGGCAGACCATTGAAGGAGCCTGGTGCTTCAAATACAGCACTAAAGGCAAAAAGTAAAAAATGCTCTATATTCCTATATTTCTATGTGGTAAATCAGCTTTTACCGCTCAACAGAAATATTTGATACATTTGGCATTATTTATTTTTTTTGCGGTCGCATGTCCTTAAAAGCAAAATAATATTCGTGCAATGATAAATGTTGGAGGCAGTCATTTTTCCTTAAACGCGTTTTCTGAAGTTATATTCAAACATAAAAAGGTTGAAATAGAGACGGTAGCGCTCAAAAAAATGGAGGCTAACTTTCAGTTCCTTCAGCATTTTTCCGACCAAAAGCTTATTTACGGCATTAATACCGGTTTTGGTCCCATGGCGCAGTACAAAGTGAGCAAGGAAAATGTGCTTCAGCTTCAATACAATCTTATCCGCAGCCACAGCTCAGGCAGTGGTAATTGCCTGCCGCCGTACCTGGTAAAGGCGCTTATGCTGGCGAGACTGAACAGTCTTGCAAAGGCTTATTCGGGCGTACATACGGATGTGGTTTTGCTTTTAAAAGAATTGATCAATAAAAATATTACACCCTGTGTTTTTGAGCACGGAGGTGTGGGTGCCAGCGGAGACCTCGTTCAACTGGCGCACCTGGGGTTGGTTTTAATTGGTGAAGGAGAAGTATTGGTAGATGATAAACTACAGCCTACCGCAGAAGTATTCAAAAAAAACAATATAAAACCGCTTTCCATTCATATAAGGGAAGGGTTGGCTATTTTGAACGGCACCTCGGCAATGACGGGTATTGGGTTATTAAATATTATTTATGCCAAAAAGCTGTTGCAGTATGCTGTTTTGCTTTCTGCCATGACCAATGAAGTGGTAGAAGCATATGATGATCATTTTTCGTACGAACTGAATGTCGTAAAAAAGCATACAGGGCAAAACAAGGTGGCAGCTATGCTGCGCGATACACTAAAAGACAGCAAGCTGATCCGTAGCCGTTCCGAGCATCTATATAATCCCGAAAACATCAAGCACGATGTTTTTGAGGATAAAGTGCAGGAATATTACTCCCTGCGCTGTGTAACCCAGGTGCTGGGGCCTATATACGATACAATAGCAAATGCTGAAAAAGTAGTGGTAGATGAGTTAAATTCGGTAAATGATAACCCGGTTATTGACCATGAAAATCACAATATTTTCCATGGTGGTAACTTTCACGGCGACTATGTATCGCTCGAAATGGATAAGCTGAAAACCGCTATTACCAAATTATCCATGCTTTCCGAAAGGCAGCTCAACTACCTGCTCAACAATAAGCTCAACGAAAAATTCCCACCCTTTGTTAACCTGGGCGTACTGGGCTTCAACTTCGGTATGCAGGGCATGCAGTTTACAGCTACTTCAACCGTGGCCGAAAATCAAACGCTGTCGTTCCCTATGTATGTGCACAGCATACCTAATAATAACGACAATCAGGATATTGTAAGCATGGGTTGCAATGCGGCGCTCATTACCAAAAAAGTGATCGACAATTCTTTTGAAGTGCTGGCCATACAAATGATGACCGTATTACAGGCGATAGACTATGCGGAATGTGCAGAAAAATTATCGCCTGTAACCAGGCAGATATATACTACGATCAGGCAGATATTTCCCAAATTTGTAGACGACCAGGCGCGTTATGGCGAACTGAGAAAAATAAAAACTTGGTTCCAGGAAAACGAAATTCCTGTTTTCAGTGATCCTGTAGATGCAGCAGTGGCTGTAGATTAACCTTTCACCCTAAAAAACATTATTTTACAGTAAATTCTGCAATGGAATGAAGTACGCATTAGTAACAGGTGGATCAAGGGGAATCGGCAGGGCAATATGCATTCAACTGGCAGACATGGGTTATCATGTACTGGTAAATTTTAAAGGAAATACTGCGGAAGCAGAAAAAACTTTGTCAGCGATCAATGAAAAGGGAGGAGAGGGGAGCTTATTGCAGTTTGATGTGTCTGACCGTAAGCAGGTACAGGAGGTGCTGGGAGGTTGGTTGGAGAAAAACGCTGATCAATTTATTGAGGTATTGGTAAACAATGCCGGTATCAAAGACGATGTATTGCTGATGTGGATGAAGGATGAGCAATGGGATAATGTCATCAATACCAGCCTGAACGGCTTTTATACGGTAACGAAGCTGGTATTACAAAATATGTTGATGCAGAAGTACGGGCGGATCATTAATATTGTTTCGTTGTCGGGCTTAAAAGGGTTGCCGGGACAAACCAATTATTCTGCCGCAAAAGGCGGGGTAATTGCCGCCACCAAAGCATTGGCGCAGGAGGTAGGCAGGAGGAACATTACAGTAAACGCCATTGCGCCGGGATTCATCAAGACAGATATGACAGAAGGGCTGGATGAAAAACAATTGCGTACGCTCATTCCTGTTAGCCGTTTTGGCGAGCCGGAAGAAGTGGCGCATGCGGTTGGCTTTTTTGCCTCTCCTGAATCGGCTTATATTACAGGCGAAGTATTATCGGTAAATGGAGGGATGTATAGTTAATTTCAAATTTGAAATTTGAAATTTAAAATTAGGAAAACAATGTATAGACGCGTAGTGATAACCGGCATGGGCATTTACTCCTGTTTGGGAAAAAATCTCGAAGAGGTGAAGGCATCACTGTACGCGGGCAAATCGGGGATCATTCTAGACCCGGTTCGCAAAGAATTGGGATATCGCTCGGGTCTCACCGGTTTTGTGGAACGCCCTGCTTTAAAGGGGTTGCTCGATCGCAGATCGCGTATCATGTTGCCCGAGCAGGGAGAATATGCTTATATGGCTACTGTTGAGGCGCTGCGTGGAGCCGGCATTGACCAGGATTATGTGAACGATCATGAAATAGGCATTATATACGGCAACGATAGCTCTGCCAAACCCGTTATTGACGCGATAGATATTATGCGGGAGAAAAAGGATACCATGCTGATCGGCTCTGCTTCTGTATTCCAGACGCTGAACTCCACCATCACCATGAACCTGTCTACCATTTTCAAGCTGCGTGGTGTAAACTTTACCATAAGCGCTGCCTGCGCCAGTGGCTCACATTCCATAGGATTGGGCTATCATTTTATAAAAACCGGTTTGCAGGAATGTATCATAGCGGGCGGCGCCCAGGAGATCAACCCTTATTCCATGGGCAATTTTGACGCATTATCGGCGTTTTCCACTCACGAATCGGAACCGGAAAAAGCTTCACGTCCTTTCGACAGGAACCGGGATGGTTTAATACCAAGCGGCGGTGGCGCTACGGTGGTGCTGGAAAGCCTGGAATCGGCTACGCGCAGGGGCGCTATTATTTTAGGCGAAGTGATTGGATATGGCTTTTCATCGAACGGGGAGCATATTTCCAACCCTACGGTAAGCGGGCCGGTAAGATCTCTGGAAATGGCTTTGAGAGATGCGCAACTGCCGGCAGCTGAAATTGATTACATCAATGCGCATGCTACCAGCACACCCGCCGGCGATGCAAGCGAGGCGAAAGCGCTGGCAGCAGTGTTCGGCGAACATTCCATCCCGGTTAGCTCAACAAAATCCATGACCGGGCATGAATGCTGGATGGCGGGAGCCAGTGAAATTGTATATTCATTGCTGATGATGCACAATCATTTTATAGCCCCTAATATTAATTTTGAAAACCCGGACGAAGATTCGGCCAAACTGAATATTGTAAAAACTACTGCGGAAAAAGATATAAACGTATTTTTGTCAAACTCCTTTGGTTTTGGCGGTACTAATTCGTCGCTGGTAGTAAGAAAATGGAGTAAATAGTTGCTTATGTTACAGAAAGATGAAATTATAGAGAAAGTGAACCATTTCCTGGCTGAAGAATTTGAGGTGGATGAAGCCGGCATAACGCCCGACGGCAATTTAAAAGAAACGCTGGAGCTGGACAGCCTTGATTATATTGACCTGGTGGTAGTGATAGAAAACAACTTCGCTTTCAAGGTAAAACCCGAAGATTTCACCGGAATTGTAACGTTTGAGGATTTTTACAACTATATCGAAACACGGGTAAAAGCTAAAGAACCTGTATAATGCCTTCCTGGCAGGGCAAATCATCCGGAAATAAACTTGGCTACAGTATTTTTGTAACCATCCTGCAAAAGTTTGGTTTAAGACCTGCTTACCTGTTACTCCGGCTGGTAAGTTTTTATTATTTTCTTTTCGCGCGTAAATCCTCCCGTCATATTTTATATTATTTCCGTAACCGGCTGGGGCTTTCCAAACGCAGGTCACTTCGTTTGCTCTACAAAAATTATTACAGTTTTGGGCAGAGCCTGATTGATAAAGTAGCCATTACTTCGGGCATGGCAAATCAGTTCAGCTTTCATTTTGATGGAGAAGAGCATCTTCATGAAATGGTAAAGCTTGGCAGGGGAGGCTTGCTGCTGAGCGCTCACATCGGCAACTGGGAAGCTGCCGGCTTTTTGCTGGACCGCCTGAATACAAATATAAATATTGTGATGTTCGATGGCGAACACCGGAAAATAAAGCAATACCTCGAAAAAGTTACCGGTACGAAAAAAGCCAATGTCATTGTTATCAAAAATGATCTTTCGCATATTTACGCCATCAGCGAGGCGCTCTCAAAAAATGAATTGATATGCATGCATGCCGATCGTTTTATAGAAGGCAACAAAACCATTAGCGCCGATTTTTTGGGAAAGCCTGCCAGGTTTCCTGTAGGCCCCTTTATGCTGGCCGCGCAATTCAAAGTGCCGGTATGTTATGCTTTTGCCATGAAAGAGGGCTTGTTTCATTATCATTTCCAATCTACTTCTTTGCTTTGGTACGATTACGGCGATAAGGCGGCCGCTGCTCAAAAAATGGTAAACGATTTTGCCGGCTGCATGGAAAGAACGGCCAGGCAGTATCCTGAACAATGGTACAATTATTATGATTTTTGGGCGTAATGGAAAATACAGATTTGCTTCTCAATCAAATTTGGGATTTTGACGATTACCCAGGAAATTTGGACATTGTTGTACAATGAATATTATTTTATTTGATACTGCGGAACGGAATTTTTTGTATCCTTTTACCGCTACAAAGCCGGTAGCGGCACTGCGGGCGGGCATTTTAACCAACCTGGAACGTTGGGAAAAAAGTACGGGGTTAAAAGCCTTCGCTTTTACTGCAGGCTACCTGCAGCCACAGTGGGAACTTCCTGATGATAACGAAAATATAATAATTGACGCCCGTGTGCTTCCTGATAAAACTCTTATTGAAACGGTCATGAACCTGGAAACAGGAGAGGGACTTACCGACGGGAAAAACCTGATCGCGGGCAAGCCTGTTGACTGGCGGATGAAAAGTCTTGATCTTCCTTCGTTTCCAAAATATATAGTTTTTAATAGCGGACTCTATACAATAAAACAGCCCTGGCACTTATTTCAATTGAATGAATACCTGCTGCGGGCCGATATTCACTTGTTAACCGCTGCAAGAGCTTCGTCCGGATTGTCTGACACCAACAGGGTATTAAACGGCGGTGATGTATTTATTGAAGAAGGCGCCAGTGTGGAGTTGTGTTATATCAACGCCGGTACCGGCCCGGTATACATTGGTAAAAACGCGGTCATCATGGAAGGTTCCATCATCAGGGGACCGTTTGCCGCCGGCGAAGGAGCCGTTGTAAAAATGGGCGCTAAAATATACGGCGCAACCACCGTGGGGCCTTATTGTACGGTTGGCGGAGAAATAAAGAACAGCATATTGACAGGTTATAGCAATAAAGCGCACGAGGGTTATTTGGGCGATTCGGTAATAGGAGAGTGGTGTAATATAGGAGCCGGCACCTCCACCTCTAACGTAAAAAACAATGCGGGTGCTGTAAGCGTTTTTAATGAAGCCGGTGAAAAAAAGGAAGTTGGATTAAAATGTGGATTACTAATGGGTGATTATACCCGTTGCGCCATCAATACTTCGTTTAATACCGGTACATTTGCAGGAATTGCTTCCGGGATATTCGGCGCCGGGCTAACACCCAAATACCTGCGGAATTTTACCTGGGGCTTTTCGGAAAAATACAGGTTCGGTAAAGCAATTGAACATATCAATAATTGGAAACGATTAAAAAACGCCGACTTATCGCTTGCCGATATTCAAATACTCGAACACTTATATAAACAAACTGTATAATGAGAAATCAAATAGCCGCCGCCAACTGGAAAATGAATCTTACAATTACCCAGGCAGAAGAATTACTAAACAATTTATTGCAACAACCCAAACAGCTTTCAGGTCATCAAAAAGTGGTTTTTGCTGTTCCTTTCCCTTACCTGTCGCTTGCAAAAAATAAGGTAAGCGGTCACGCCAATTATTTTGTCGCCGCTCAAAACTGTTCTAATAAAAAATCCGGCGCTTATACCGGCGAAACTTCCGCTGAAATGTTGCAATCATTGGGAGTGGAATATGTAGTGCTGGGGCACTCCGAAAGAAGAGAATATTTTTCTGAATCCAATGTCGTGCTTGCTGAAAAAGTAAATATAGCGCTCGACTATTCACTAACGCCCATTTTTTGTTGCGGCGAGCCATTGAATATTCGTGAAGCGGGAACGCAAAACAGTTATGTGGAAGTGCAGTTAAAAGAAAGCCTGTTCCATCTATCCGCCGAACAAATTCAAAAGATAGTGATCGCCTATGAACCTATTTGGGCGATCGGCACCGGTAAAACCGCTACTGCCGACCAGGCGCAGGAAATGCATGCGCACCTGCGTAAAGTGCTGGCAGATCAATATGGAAAGGAAGTAGCGGATGCCATTTCGATTTTATATGGCGGCAGTGTGAAAGGGAGCAATGCGAAAGACATATTCTCAAAGCCGGATGTGGATGGCGGACTGGTAGGAGGTGCCTCCTTAATTGCCGGCGATTTTGCACAGATCATTGATGCGCTGAAGTAAATCCTTAAGTTTTGCTGGAATGAATTTCCGCCGTCTGGTATATCAAAGTGTTTTGTGGAGAGGGGTGTATTTTGCGTCGGTACTGGGTTTAAATATTATGATCGCCCGCTATTATGAAGCTTCATATAGCGGGCTGATTTATTTTGTTACTAACAGCTTTGCGCTTATTGTGGCCATAGGAGGATTCAGTCTTGAATCCGGCATGGGCTATTATGTTGTGTCCGGAAAGATGAAAGCATTGCCGCTGGCGAATTTTTCGATTGGCTGGGCTTTGACTGCAACGACCGCATCCCTATTGCTGCTGTTGCTGCTGGTTGATACTAATATTATTTCTTCAGCGTATACTCACTATTTTTTTGCAGCATTCTGTTACATAGCTGGGTGTATGCTGGTTAATTTCTTCACCGCCTTTTTTTATGCGCACAAAGACTTTTTTTCCCCCAACCTGGTTATGACTATTATCAACATTTTGCTGATTATGTTGATACCTGTCAGTAACAAAGGGCTTTTTAGTAAGGAACAATACATTGATATTTATTTCGGAGGGTTTCTGCTCCAGGGGCTTGTTTTGGCTTTATTATTTTTTTTGTTTAATAAAACAAGGTCTGTTACCCTGCTTCCATCAAACCAATCCTTAAGGCAGGTTTTTAAATACGCGTTCCATGCTTTTGGTGCGAACCTTATTTTTTTTCTTTTGTACCGGGTTGATTATTTTTTTGTGGAGAAATATTGCTCAGCCGGCGATCTGGGTAATTATATACAGGTATCAAAGCTTGTACAGCTCTTTTTGGTATTGCCTGCTATAATAGCAAGTGCCATATTCCCTATGTCCGCTGCCGGAGATAAAGAAGCGTTGCACAGAGGACTGGCCCAACTCTCCCGTATGCTGGTGTTCGGCTATTGTATGATCTGTATAGTTTTATCTATTGTTGGTTATTGGTTATTTCCCTGGGTATTTGGAAAGTCTTTTAATAATATGTTTATACCCTTCATTTTGCTGATTCCGGGAATTATAAGTTTGTGCGTAGTGAGTTTGCTGAGCGCTTATTTTGCCGGGCAGGATAAAGTATGGGTTAATGCGATGGGCTCATTTTGTGGGTTGGTAATGATTGTATTGGGAGATGTGATCTGGATACCGGCAAATGGCATAGTGGCGGCATCGGCAGTTAGCAGCATCGGATATTGTATGGTTCTTCTTGCATTGTTGTTTGCCTGGCGCAAAGAAAGAGCTCCTTTAAGAATACAAGACCTGTTTGTGATAAGACCTGCTGACTTAGATTCTGCTAAAGCAATTTGGCTAAAAATTAGTAATCTGTTAAAAAGTAAACCATGAGCATATTAAGTAAATTAAGATGGATTAAAACAGGAGTTGCTTTGATGGGGCTTAAGAAATTATTGAGCAATAGAACAGCGGCTGAGATTGATGAAATTTCAAAATATTATTCTAAAAAGATAGGCATTGCAAATCGTATAGATTATATCCTTGCTCATTGTGCTGATAAAAAAGTGCTGCATTTTGGATTTACAGATTATCCTTATACTAAAGAAAAAATCAGCAGCTCTGATCTATTGCATTTGCAATTAAAAGAAGTTGCCGCCGAACTTTGGGGAGCTGACAATAATAAAGCGTCAATTTATGAATATGTCAGGCTTACGGGAGATACCAATGTTCTGGAGTGTGATATAATGAATATAAAATCTTCTCATGTAAATAAAGATTTTGATATTGTTTTATTAGGTGAAATAATAGAGCATCTCAAAAACCCACATCAGGCAATAGAGGCGCTTTATGATGCCATATCCGGAAATACTTTGTTGCTGGTAACCACACCTAATTATATTTCCCTTCAAAATTTTGCTGCAGGGCTGCATCAAATGGAAATGATCCATCCCGATCATTACTGGTATTTTTCCCCAGTTACATTGCTGAAATTGTTTCCCGTTGAAAAGTTTGAATTGATTGACCTTAACTTTGGAATGCATTTTCAAAAGGGAAAAGAATTGAACTATGTGCTGAAACAATTTCCTTTTTTGGGTGAGTGTATTATTGCCGTTCTAAAGAAAAGGTTAACATGAAAATTCTCTGGCTGGCAAGTTGGTATCCTAATAAAATTTCCCCCCTGGATGGTGATTTTATTCAACGACATGCAAGGGCTGTGTCGATCTATACTCCATTAACGGTGATCTATGTATTTCAGTACGGGGAGCGTGTTGAAATAGACGAAAACAATATTCAAATCAATGACCATAAAAATCTGAAGGAAATTATCGTTCAGTTCCGGTTTAAAAGAACAGGTATCCCGGTATTGGATAAAATAAGGTATAATTTAAAATATTACTCTGTTTACAAAAAAATAATAATGCAACAGGTTGTTGAGAACGGATTACCTGATCTGGTGCATGTTCATGTGCCTATGAAGGCAGGGATTGTGGCAAAATGGATCAGGCGGAAATGGAAAATCCCTAATATAGTTTCTGAGCATTCGGCTACTTATGTTAAAGGAGCCCCCGATGCATTTGACAATCGTAATTTTTACTTTCGTAATTCAGTAAAGCGTGTTTTCAGGAATGCTTTACTGGTTTCTTCTGTTTCGGAACATGATGGTAGAATACTACAACAAAGGTTTGGCTTAAAACTGGTAAAAGTGATCCGGAATGTTGTTGATACAAATTATTTTTCCTTTAAACCCGTTTATGACAAAACCCGTTTCAGATTTGTGCATGTTTCTGCAATGCATTATCAAAAAAATACAGACGGTATACTTCGTGCATGTGCTGGTTTAAAAAAAATAAGAACAGACTGGGAACTGGGACTTGTTGGCCCGGTGAATGCCGGGATAGAACGGTTAATAGATGAATTGGATTTAAACAGTGAGGTGCTGATATCAGGCCAAATAAGCAACAAGGAGGTAGCGGAACATTTAAAAAAAGCATCTGCACTTGTGATGTTCAGCCGTTACGAAAATTTTCCTTGTACAATCATTGAGGCGTTGTGCTGCGGGCTGCCGGTAATTGCTACAAAAGTAGGAGGGATTGAGGAAGCGGTTAATGCGTCAAACGGGTATCTCGTTCGATCGGAGGATGAACAGGAACTGCGAAGAGCAATGCTTGATATGATGGAAAACTATGAATTATTTAACCGAGAGAAGATTGCTGATGAAGCAAAAAAAATATATTCTTATGAAAGAATAGGCGGTCAGTTTTGGGATATTTATCAGCAAGCTTTAAATGAAAAAAGTGTATGAATAAATATCTTATTGATTATCTCAGGTGTTCTCTTTGCAAAAATGAGCTGACTTACCTGCCATTTGCAACTGGGCAAAAAGGCACCAATGACAGCCGGGAGATGGAAACAGATGGCTGCCTGCGTTGCAGTTGCGGAATGATTTTCCCGATTATTGGTGGAGTACCGCGATTATTGCCGGAAAGTTTCCTTGATTATGAAACTGTAATTGAAAAAAATATACCCGGTTACCATATTGTCAGGTCGAAGATCCTTGCCAGTTATAAAGAAATAATAGACTTTTCCACTACACGTAATAGATCCATTAAACAAACTTTTGGTTTTGAATGGAGCTTGTTGCAAACCAGTGAACAGGTAAATGTTTGGGACCTTAACGACCGGCAGTTCGAAGACCAACTTTGGAATGAATTAAAAGCTGAAGAAACCGATTTTAAAAATGCGACAGCGATAGATGTAGGGTGCGGGCATGGCAGGTCGGGAATGCTCCTGGCCGAAAAGTGCTCCATCGTATTTTGTTTGGATATAGGGCGTAGTGTTGAACATGCAGCCAAAATAAACAGCAGAATGAACTGTATTTTTATTCAGGCAGATTTGAATCATCTTCCGTTTGCAAACGGGTCTTTCGACATTGTATATTCAAGTGGTGTGCTGCACCATAATCCCGATACGAAGGCTGCATTCAGTAAGGTTTCGGCGTTAGTAAAAAAAGGTGGAATACTTTGTGTGTGGCTTTATAAGCCCTTTCATAACAGCATACACAAGGTAATGCTTGGTTTAAGAAATATTACTACCAGACTCCCCCTGAAGCTGCAGTTCTGGCTTTACTTTTTTACCCTTTTGCCAATACACAAAATTATGGGGCTCCTAAAAGGGAAAAGTAAAAGCTGGCGTGAAATAATGATTAATCAGCTGGATATGCTAAGTCCTAAATACAGGCACGAACATGCTCCCTATGAAGTTGAAGCCTGGTTTAAAGCTGCAATGTATACCAATGTTGAAATGACAACCACCAACAACTATGGATTTTCTATGAGGGGAACGCTTGCAGAAGATGCTAAATGAAATGATCAAACCACTGCCTCCCTCACTTTCAGCAAACGCTTTAATAAATCTTCCAGCAGATCCAGTTTCAGCATATTGGCGCCATCGCTTTTGGCAAGCGCCGGATTGGGATGTGTTTCTATGAACAAGCCATCGGCGCCGGCGGCAATAGCGGCTTTGGCTATGGTACCTATCAACTGCGGGTTGCCGCCGGTAACGCCTGTTGTTTGGTTGGGTTGCTGCAGCGAATGGGTGCAATCCATTACTACAGGCACGCCTTGTTCCTGCATCCAGGGTATGTTCCTGTAATCCACTACCAGGTCCTGGTAGCCGAAAGTAGTGCCCCGTTCCGTTAAAATGATTTTATTGTTGCCTGCATTCCTTATTTTTTCTACGGCAAATTTCATGGCAGGACCGCTCAGGAACTGTCCTTTTTTTACGTTTACAATTTTTTCTGTGTCTGCCGCGGCCAATAACAGGTCGGTTTGCCGGCACAAAAAAGCTGGTATCTGCAATATGTCAATATACTCGGCAGCCGGAGCGGCTTCATCGTGCGCATGTATATCCGAAGTGGTGGGAAGCCCAAACTTTTGCCCCATTTTTTTTACAATAGCCAGTGCATTTTCATCGCCTATTCCTGTAAACGAAGCAGCGCTTGTACGGTTGGCTTTACGGTACGATGCCTTGAAGATATAAGGTATTCCCAGGTTTTTACAAATGGTAAACACCTTTTCGGCAACTTCCGTTACCAGTGCTTCGCTTTCTACCACACATGGCCCTGCAATCAGGAAAAAATTTTTTTCGTTGTAGGATTGTTCCTTGAATATGTCTTTTAAAAATTGTTCCATATCGGAGTTTGTTGTTTGGAGTTTATGGTTTGTAGTTTATTGTTTCTATCTAACCTTACGCCTTATCCCTTATACCTTACACCTTTGTTATGCTGATTGCCCACATCCTATTTTGTTTCCCTGAACTTTTTGGGCGATGTGCCCATCACCTGTTTAAATGACCTGGAAAAGCTATACTGGTCAAGGTAGCCCATTTCTTCGGCAATTTGCTTTATAGGCATCTTGGTAACTTTTAATAGCTGACTTGCTTTTTGTATTTTTAAGGAAGTATACAGTTGTATGGGGGAATAATGTGTTTTTTGTTTAAATAATGCGGAAAGATAGGAAGCCGATACATGCGCTTTGGATGCCAGGTCGTCAAGGGTAAGGTTTTCGTGCAAATGATCTTTCATAATAATAATACATCTCTCAATAATATTATCAATGCCTTTTTTCATGTAGTTGAATACAGTAAGCCTGAACGTTCCCAGGAAGCTGTAAAACCTGAAGTTGGCGTATAAAAGGTTTTCCATATTCTCCATTAAATCCAGATGGTGCATGATGTCCTGGAACTGGGCAATGCGTCCGACAAGAGGAGGGGTTGTCTGGTCAATATTTTTTTTATCGCGCAAAAGATATTTGTACATGTCTTCGCCTATAGTGCCGTTGAATTTTACAAAATAAATGCTCCACTGTCCTGAAGTGTCTGTGCCCAGTTGAACCAGGTTCTTTTTAGGAAGAACAACAAAATGGTTGGCATTCAGGATCTGCATTTTGTTATTCAGCTTATACCACCCGCTTCCGCTTACACAATACGCAAGAATATAGTCGGGGTTATTCCTGGGAACTTCCTTTTCAAACAAACTGTGTTCAGGATAAAATGCTATTTCTGTTATGTATAGATTTTTACCGATAGGATGGTTGTCTAACCTGCCTCTTAACCGGGCGGGCAGGAGCCAGTGAGACCGGGCTGTGGTTTCGGTATGGCGAGCATTTTCTTTCATTGATATACTCAATGTTTGACAGTTATTTTTTGGCGGACTAAAAATAGCATTTATTGCATCTCAATAATAATTTATGCTATTCTTTTTATAACAATTAACATTGGCGGCTTTTTGATTTTGAATAAACTTTGATTTATACACACCCATTAGACAAACTTACTGATCCTGACATGCAACACTTACCCCTGATTGATTTACTGGTTATATTGATATACCTCCTTAGCATGGTACTGGTAGGTGTATATTTTTCAAGAAAAAATAAAAATGCGCAGCAATTCACCACCGCATCGGGCAGTATTCCCGGCTGGGCGTTGGGTATTTCGCTGTACGCTACTTTTTTAAGCAGCAATACTTTTTTAGGGGTTCCCGGAAAGGCTTTTGGCAGTAACTGGAATTCTTTTGTATTCAGCCTGTCGATGCCGCTTGCCGCATTCTTTGCAGCAAAATATTTTGTTCCCTTTTACAGGACAAACGGGGAGGTCAGCGCATATACCCATCTTGAACACCGGTTTGGCCCCTGGGCCAGGACCTATGCCATGGTTTGTTTTATACTTACCCAGTTGGCCAGGATGGGCACCATATTTTTTGGCATTGCGCTTACGTTGCAGGCTTTGACCGGAGTGGACATGAAAACGATCATGATCGTAACCGGCATCTGCATTATCCTCTATACGGTAATGGGAGGTATTGAAGCGGTTATATGGACGGAAGTGGTGCAGGGCATCATTAAAACCATTGGCGCTTTCCTGGTGCTTTATATCATTTTGCGTGAAATGAAAGGCGGTATCGCAGACATATACCGCATCGGGATGGCGGAAAATAAGTTCTCGTTAGGAAGCTTTGACATCACCGACTTTTCAAGCTCTACTTTCTGGGTTATTTTTTTATACGGCTTTTTTATCAATCTGAACAACTTTGGGATGGATCAGAACTATGTGCAGCGATACCATACCGCGAAAAGTGAAAAAGAAGCTGCCAGGAGCATTTGGCTCTGTGTGTATTGGTACGTGCCGGTTTCGCTGTTGTTTTTTATAATAGGAACAGCCCTGTACGCCTATTTTACGGAACATCCTGAATTATTGCTCACGATTAAGCAGCAGGTGGCTGCGGAAAAAAATGTGGACATCAACTCGCTGAAGCCCGCAGACTATGGAGATAAAATTCTTCCTTTTTTCATGGTATCAAAAGTGCCTCACGGTCTCGTAGGATTAATAATAGCCGCTATTTTGTCGGCTGCCATGAGCACCATCAGCAGTGGTATGAACAGTTCGGCTACTGTTTTTTTAAAAGATATCTATCAGCGTTATATCAACCCAAACCCGGGCCCAAAAAAGGAATTGCGGATACTGTATATCGTTACAGCGCTTACGGGCATATTGTCCATTGTATTTGGAATTGCACTGATAGGAGTAGGGAGCATACTGGATATATGGTGGGAACTGGCGGGCATTTTTGCAGGGGGAATGTTGGGACTGTTCCTGCTGGGCATCATTTCTAAAAAAGCAAAAAACGCAGAAGCGGTAACGGCTACAATAATAGGCATCGTGGTGATTGTATGGATGTCGTTATCTAAAAGGTTCCCTCCGGAACTGGATCACCTGAAGAGCCCCTTGCATGTGAACATGGTTATTGTGGTGGGCACGCTTACTATTTTCCTGGTAGGGCTATTGCTTGCCAGGTTGCGAAGACAAAATTGATTGCGTGGTAAATACGATTTGTTGTTAAAAAACCAAATAAAATCAAAACAAATTTTATGTCTAAAAAATTTGTTCCTGTAATGATCACACCGTTCACACCGCAGGCGAAAATAGATTTTGATATGCTGAAAAAGCTGATTGATTTTTACCTGGCGGCGGGTGTAAAAGGCTTGTTTGCGAATTGCCTTTCCAGTGAAATGTATAGCATTAGTGAAGAAGAAAGACTGGCCCTTACCAAAGCCGTGGTAGAGCACGTAAATGGCCGGGTGCCGGTAGTAGCTACCGGGTCGTTTGGATTGACCATTGAAGATAAAGCGACATTTGCTAAAAAGATGTATGATACAGGCGTCGATTCTGTGGTGTTGATTACCGCACACTATGCCGGACAGGAAGAAGGCGATGAATTGTTGCTTCAGCGATTTGAAAAAATGCTTTCGTTAACAGGCAATATTCCTTTAGGACTGTATGAGTGCCCTGTGCCCTATAAAAGGCTGGTGAGTCCCGAAATGTTGAAAACACTTGTTTCCACCGGGAGAATGCATTATCATAAAGATACCTGTTGCAATGTGGAGCAGGTGAAAGCAAAGCTGGAAGCGATCAAAGGCAGCAATATGCAGTTTTATGACGCACATACGCCCAATGGAATTGCTTCTATGAGAATGGGAGCAGCCGGTTTGTCGTCTATCGCCGGAAATTTTTACCCGGAAATACTGGTATGGTTATGTGAACATGTAGACGATCTCTCTAAACAACAGGAACTGGAATGGATCCAGGCTGAGCTTACAAGGATGGATTCCTTAGTTCATAAGGTGTATCCTATGAGCTCTAAATTTTTCCTTCAGCTCAGGGGATTACCTATACACACCATCAGCAGATCGCACGCAATGGAACCTACTCCGAAAGAAAAAGCCGCCATACACTCTATACTTGATACATTAAAGACATGGTGTGAAAAGCTGGATATTAAGGAAGTGGCGTATGAAGATGTAGTGTAGCGTATTAGTTATTGTTTGTTTTATAAAGTTGTACAAATGATCAAAACAACGACAACCCATGCCGGCAGGTTATTCGTCATAGCCGGTTGCTTATGTATGATGGCCTGCTCCGGCTCCGGTACAAAGAACAACGCGAACACTGCTACCGGCAATGATGAGACAGCTATTACCCGCGGATACTTTTTTACGGAAAAGGAAGTGTCTTTCCCTGAATGCCATGCATCTACCATTCTGCACCTGCAAAGCGGCGAATTGCTGGCAGCCTGGTTCGGCGGTAAAAAAGAAGGAACAGACGATGTAGGTATCTGGCTCACCCGTGGTAAGCCCGGTAAATGGGAAGCGCCCGTTGAAATAGCTAAAATAAGAGAAGACGCGCACTGGAACCCGGTTCTTTTTCAATCACCCGAAGGAAAAATATTCCTGTTTTTTAAAGTGGGAAAGAAAATACCCTCCTGGGAAACCTGGGTAAAAACATCGGAAGATAACGGACTAACATGGTCTGAAGCTGCAGAGCTGATCAAAGCCGACAGGGGAGGCAGAGGCCCGGTTCGCAACAAGCCTATCGTACTTTCCGATGGCAGTTGGATAGCCGGCGCTTCGCACGAGGAAGGAAAGTGGGACGCTTTTGTTGATATCAGTACGGATAAAGGTATTACATGGCAGCCTTCACCCTATATACAGCTCGACAGGACTGCATTGAAAGGCAAAGGCGTGATCCAGCCTACATTGTGGGAATCGGCTCCCGGCAAAGTGCATATGCTGCTGAGAAGCTCTGACGGGGCTATTTACCGCAGCGATTCCGAGGACTATGGTAAAACCTGGTCGGCAGGATATAAAACCAGTCTTCCCAATCCTAATAGTGGTATAGATCTTACAAAGTTGAGCGATGGAACCCTGGTGCTGGCTTATAATCCCGATACTGCCAACTGGGGCTCGCGTTCGCCCATTTCGCTGGCAATATCGTACGATAACGGAGCTACCTGGCCGAAGAAGCTCGACATTGACAGCGGCGCCAAAGAAGACGAGTTTTCCTATCCCGCGGTAATCAGTTACGGAGATACAATTGCCGTTAGCTACACCTGGAACCGGAAAAAAATCGCTTACTGGATAGGTACAAAAGATGAGCTGTTAAAAACAGCTAAGGATTTTTGATTTGGGGATTTCTGATTTGAGCTTTGAAATGAGCCGTCGGCTATCAGCAATCCAATTTCAAATATCAAATCTCAAATTATCAAACAAGAAACTTCAAACCACAAACTATAAATCCGAAACATGAACACTTCCTCCCTTTTCTTTAAACGCATGTTGCCTGTTGCCCTGGCCTTAGGCACAGCCTGGGCTGCCCGTGGACAAATTGGTCATGAATATGGTGCTACCTGGGCGGCGGCTATAGGCATTTTTACCGTTATAGCCCTCTCCGGCAGACAGGATTGGTACGACCGGCTGCCAACGATCGTGGCTTTAGGCGCTATAGCCTGGGGAGCCGGCGGTATGATCAGCTACGGAAAAATAGTAGGATATGGGCATGCGAGTGATTACCTTAATACCAGTTACGGACTGGTGATGCTGATGATAATAGGGGCGCTGTACGGCTTTATGGGCGGAGGTATAACAGGGTTGGCGCTGGAAAATACATCGGGAAAAAAAGTTGACTGGGCATCGCTGCTGGTGCAGATGTTTGCGGGAGGGTATTTGTTTTGGGGATTTTTTATTTTCCAGTTAGAATGGCTCATGACGCCACCCCGTTCTGAATTATGGGCTGGATGCATGGGAGCTTCCCTGGCACTGGGCTGGTACCTGTATCGTAACGGGTATACCCATGCGTTTCGTACTGCTTTCTTCAGCGCGCTGGGAGCGGGTTTTGGTTTTGGCTTTGGTAATTTTCTGCAGCGCATGGGGCATGCTTCCGGTATTACATTTAACTGGTGGAATGTAATGGAATATTCTATTGGGTTTTTCGGGGGATTGGGAATGTCCTACGGAATTTATTCAAGTAAAAAATGGCCGGTAACGGTTGCTCCCGACAAGGTTTCGAATGGGGCCGGCTGGGTATTTTTAATGATCATTTTGCCGGCTATCAACCTGGTAGAGGCTGCAGGTACAAAAAGACTGGCGGATGAAGGACAGGCGCTGCAGGTAGCAGATCCAGCGCATTTTGTGTTTACCTGGCAATGTATACTATGGGTAATGTCGGCAATGTTTGCAATATATCTTACCTGGTATTACAAGCCGGGACATATTACCGGCTCTCAAAATAAAAACATAAGGGTAACCCTGGTATATCTTACCTGGTATATACTCATCAGTAATTTTATCAGCGCAATATGGTATACACCCAAATTTGTATCGCAGCACCTGTATTGGGTCAATCTTGTAGCGATCGGCTGGATGTTGTACCGTTACAGGGAAAAGGATGCTTACGAGCCTGCCGGGGCTTCGCACCCGTATACTTCAACGCTTTTGAAATGGTGGGCTGCCGCCCTGGTGATCATTCTTATTATAAGCTATGTGGCCATATCAATAGGGTACGTGCATAAAAACGCGCAATTGCGATTTGAATAAGTTGATTCGGTTTCTAAATCCAACAGGTCCAGCCGCCGTATACTATTTACGGCGGTTTCCTGTTTATACAGGTGAAATTCACACCATTATAACATTATCATCTTTACATTTGTATAACATATATTATCTCTGAATATGTCACAGGACTTTGAAACATCAAAAAATATAAAAGCAGGAACAATAACAGGCGTTATCAGCGGTGCTTTGTTGATCTTCTTTTTTCTTGTATCATGGTCAGTGCCGGTTCCGCCCCTGCCTCCTGTTGAAGAAGGAATGGAAGTGAACCTGGGTAATAGCGATGACGGCGCCGGAGATGTACAGCCCTTGCGCCCGGGCCCGCCTGCTGCTGCGGAAAAAGAAGTCAATACGCCGCCTAAAGCGGCCAATACCCCTGTAGAAAATGTAAAAGCCGTGGAAACGGACGACAATGACGAGGAAGCGCCTGATGTGAAAGTGCCCAAGCCGAAGGTTTCCAATCCCGAAAGCAAAGTGATCCCCACTAAAGAAAATACCGCTACAACTAAAAAGAACAATACAAAGCCGCAGGTGGTGGAAAATCCTGCACCTGCTCCTCCCAAGCCCCGTGCTACTTATAAAGGGGGAGATGGGAGCGGCCCCGGTGGTAATAACGCTGATACCTGGAACAACAGCAAAAGCGAAGGCAATACTACCGGTTCGGGAGACAGGGGTAAAATAAATGGCGATCCCAATTCAAAAAATTATGACGGATTTGGAGGAAGCGGGAATGGAAGTTATACCATACAGGGTAATTTAAAAGGACGCACTATTATCCGGCAACCTTCTTTCCAGGATGAGTTTAACGAAAATGCGAAAGTGGCTGTGGATATTTCCGTAGATGCTTCAGGCGCTGTAACCGGCGCTACTTATCAGCCCAGAGGTTCTACAACGTCTAATGCTTCAATGAAAGATATTGCCCTCCGCAAAGCCCGGCAACTGAAGTTCGCCGCCGGCGAAGAGCAAAGGGGAACAATTATTTTCAATTTTAAAGTTACCAACTGATTCGGGTTGATCCTGATCCTCGCTGGTTATTAAGTTAAATATTGAGTAAAAATCCTTTTGCATTTTAATGCCTATCCTATAACTTCGCCTCCTAATGCAACTCAGCACAAAACATTTGTTGGGCATTAGAGACCTCTCCGCACAGGACATCCAACTTATTTTAGATACCGCAACCCAGTTCAAGGAAGTATTACAGCGTCCTATTAAAAAAGTGCCTACGCTCCGCGATGTGACGATCGTCAATCTTTTTTATGAAAGTTCTACGCGTACGCGCATCTCGTTCGAGCTGGCAGAAAAACGGCTTAGCGCCGATACCATTAACTTTACCGCCAGCGGCTCTTCAGTCTCCAAAGGAGAAACACTGCTGGATACCGTTAATAATATTCTCTCCATGAAAGTGGATATGGTGGTAATGCGGCACAGCGCCAGCGGCGCTCCTCATTTCCTGGCAAAACACATTCCTGCAGCCATCGTAAATGCAGGCGATGGCATCAATGAACATCCCACGCAGGCATTGCTGGATGCTTTCAGTATGCGCGAGCAAAAAGGCAAGCTGGAAGGGTTGAAGGTGGCGATTATCGGGGATATCATGCACTCCCGGGTAGCACTGAGCAATATTTACCTCCTTAAGAAAATGGGAGCGGAAGTAATGGTGGCCGGCCCGCCGACACTGATCCCCCCGTATATGCAAAAAGCTTTTGATATAAGGGTAGAATACAATGTGCGGAAAGCGCTGGAGTGGTGTGATGTTGCCAATGTGCTGCGCATCCAGTTGGAACGGCAGAACCAGGTGCTCTTTTCTTCCCTGCGGGAGTACAACCTGGCGTACGGGATCAGTAAAAAAATGTTAGACAGCCTGGATAAAGAGCTGGTAATCATGCATCCTGGACCTATTAACAGGGGGGTGGAACTGGACAGTGATGTGGCAGACTCCGGGCAATCGATTATTTTGCAGCAGGTAGAAAATGGGGTAGCCACCCGCATGGCGGTGCTGTATTTATTAGCCGGAAGGAGAGAGGGCTAGGGAGCAGGTTACGGGTTTCAGGTTATGAGTTTATTGTTTATTATTAAATCAAACCATAAACTACAAACTACAAACATCTCAAATTTCAAATTTCAAACTTTCTACATGCAACGAATTGCCCTTTTTCCAGGAACCTTTGATCCTATCACCATCGGACACCTCGATATTATCAATCGTTCTGTTAACCTGTTTGACCGGTTATACATTGGAATAGGAAGGAATGCGAATAAAACCGCTATGTTCTCCGAAGAGCAAAGGTTAAAATGGGTCAATGAAATTTTTCACGATAATGATAAGATAACTGCCCTGGTATATGAGGGGTTGACCATAGAATGCTGCAAGAAGATAAATGCAAATTTTATTTTAAGAGGCATACGATATGTCAGTGATTTTGAATACGAAAAAGCCATAGCAGACATGAACCGAAGCCTTGATAGCAATATAGAAACTATTTTTTTAACATGCCTTCCGCAGTATACTTCGGTAGCTTCCACGCTTGTGAGAGATGTGATACGAAATGGCGGGGATGCTTCTCCTTTTTTGCCTGAACCTGTCGTGGGTACGCTTAAATCAATGTAAGCAGATATTTTGAAAGACCTCAACGGAAGAACATCTGAATTATCAAGGCTGATAAGATCATTGAATTTGCTTGATATTTCTTCTAAAAATAGTTTTGACAGGTTATCAGAAAAGATTTTGAGTAAGCATAAAGATGAACAAAATTCAGCCGACAACTGGAAATCATGACAGACATTAAGTATCAAATAATAAGACCTGACGACAACAAAAATATTGAACTTATTGCCGACTGGTATTTAAGCGAATGGAATATTCCTCTTCAGGCAACAATAAGTAAAACAAAAAAACTTTCGGAAGGCAATTTCGAGTTTCAAGTCTTAATGACACTTGACAACAAACCCATTGCAACAGGTGGACTTTACAACCACGTTAGACTACTTGACAAAGAACCAGGATTAAAAATGTACCTACATTGGTTGGCTTTGGTTTACACGACACCAGAAAACAGAGGACGGGGTTTTGGCGCGTTAATTTGCAGACACATACAAAATCATTCAAAAGACCTTGGACTTAAAAACATTTATCTGTTTACGCACACGGCAGAAAGTTTATACAAACGACTTGAATGGCAACAATTGGAAAGACTTGCTTTAGGTGGAAAAGACATCGTAGTCATGAAAAAAGAATTGTAACAATACGATGTAAAATGTAGCGACACAACGCTGGACGAAAAGAATAGCTGCTGCTAAACAATAAAAGTGCATATTTTCGACATCGGTAATGCTAATATTTCCATTAGGGTGATAACAAATTTCCAAATAATAAAACCTGACCCTCACCTCGAAAATTATATCGAGCGGATTTTTATTATTGAAAGCTCAGGCAAGCTGCCTTCCGACGACTTAAAGCTGATAGTTCCCAATGCCTGTCCTAAGTTAGTTATTCCTTTCAAAAACGGGCTTATTGGAAAATCAAAAGAGTGGGAATATTTTTCTAATGAAAATACGATCACCTTTATTGGAATTTCTGACATTCCTGCCAGTGTTGACTTTCAACACAACGGAACGGCTGGCAATATCACAATTGAATTTAGCCCGCTTGGGGCATACAGATTTCTAAGCCTGAATTGGAGTGAAGTAAAAAACCGCATTTACAATTACGCTGATATTGCTCAAAAAATTGCGTGCGAGCTGGAAGAAAAGTTAATCAATACAGAAAGCATACAAACAAAAATAAATTTAGCCCAACAATTTTTAACCAATCAGTTTATTTCCCATTCAAATGATCCGGTCTTTGATTATTGCATTGAGCAAATAACACGGACAAAAGGGAGAATAAACATTACCGAGTTAGAAAAATATACAGGCTATTCAGCTCGTTGGATCAATATGAAGTTTCAGGATAAAATTGGATTAAGCCCCAAGAATTTAGCATCCGTTATTCGATTTCAGCAATATTATCAATCATTAGTAACCAATACTGAAATGTTTTTTCTGAAAAAAGAATTTTATAATTACTATTACGACCAATCCCATTTTATCAAAGATTTTAAACGCTTCACAGGTTATTCGCCTTCTCTTTTTGCACAGAGCAACAATAATTACGACAAGGTATTTTACAAGGAGTAAGTACTTCCGATTTTTACAATGACAGAATTGTTATTTTCCTGATTTTTACGGCTCACAAAAGAAAATGCCGAAATGAAATATCTTATCAAAAAGCAAAGGAAACGGGCGGGGGTAATTGTGCTTTTTCCTTCTGCAGATAAATTTAATTGTTTCAGCATACTTAAAAAGTAAAAGACAATGAAAACTAAACTACTTTTGAGAATTGCAGCAGGCTTAATTGCTTTTCATTTAATCGGTCACAGCTTCGGGCACGGTGCCTGGCGACAAGCTGCCGAACCTGCAAAGCAGGAAGTCATTCGTCAAATGACAGAAAATAAATTCCCGTTTATGGGAGCAGTGCATAGTATGGGTGATTACTATGAAGGTTACGGTTGGGCTTGCTCCATCACGTTTATATTTTTTATGCTGATACTTTGGTTTGTCTCAGGTTCTTTAGCAGAAAATAAATCGCTTATCCAAAAAATACTTACTACACTTGCCGTTTGTCTTTTTGTGTGGTCCATTGATGAGTTTCTTTTTTTCTTTCCGTTTGCAGGCTGCATCACTTTATTAGCTGCTGTTTTAACGTTTATTGCTGCAATACGACTAAGGAATCAAAAGCAGAAGCATGAAATCGATTAAAATCAAGGTTACAACACTTATGAAACAGGTATTATTAATAGCCTTTCTTTTATTGACATTTTTCCACTCCTATTCTCAGGGCGATAAGCCCGGCACTATTTCTCTAAATGGCTTTTATATTGCCAAAACGGGTAATATCCCTGCTGCCGAAGTTGATATTTATACATATTTCAGATTTTACAAAGACGGCGCGGCTTATTTACAGACAGTTACTTCTAACGACCCGCAATCTGTTGCCGGATGGTTTGGACGTTTTAAGAAATTTTCTCAGAGTGGAACATACCAGGTTAATGGGTCATCAGTTTCAATACAGCTCGGCAACAAAGATTCAAAAGATTTTAAGTTAGAAGGGTTACAGGAAACAAACTATAAGGGAATAATCAAATCAGGCAATCAATTATGTTTGACAAAAGACAATGAATTGGAAGCAAATTGCTTTGACTTTTCAGCAGTATCGGATACGACAAAATTGAAATATGCACAATTCAAACCGGAGATTAAGTTGCCCGGCGATTGGAAGGTAAAGCAAATCCTTAAAAGCAACGGACAGGTTTATCTTATTAATGAAGACTCTACCATAGTGGCAATCGCTGTTTTTATTGCTTCAAAACTCCCTGTATTTAAAGAAACACAAACAAACTTTGAGACAGCTTACGCATATTACGATTGGGATTCAAAGTACATGAAAGATGAACAAAAAATGGAAGTAACAAAGATTGCAGAAAACAAAGACAAGGCATTCGTAATTTGGAACTCAAAAGACCCTTATAATGACAATTACTATTTATTCGCAAAACACGAAAGCCTTTTATATAACATCATGATTTTTGATAAAGAAATGCCGGTAGAAAAGCAGCTTGGTTTTTTAGAACTCCTGTACGATTTAAACAAAGAATAGCTGCTTACATTGCATTCGTGTTATGCTTGCAGACATCCCCCTGACCAAACGGACAGGGACAATGCACCTCAACTTCGTCTACCTGTCATCTGCGGCTTCTGAATGGCATTATTCCCGGTAAATGCCGCCAGGCGGGCTTTGCCCGAAGTTCCGATATCACAATAATCAGAGCGTCCTTAACGTTAGCAACCATTGTAATCCAGCACTTTAAAAATAAAAAAAGGACGATTGAACCTTTTGAAAAAACAAAGGTCTACTGTTAGATCAATTATATCCACCATGAAAAGTATAAGCATCTTATTATTGGCATTATTATCATTGTTAAGCTGTAAAAAGCATGATGATCCGACACCCGTTGACCCCCAGGCTTCCATGTATTTTCCTGCCAGTTCCGGCGCGGCATGGGAAACGACTTCCGCTTCGGAATTGGGCTGGAACCAGGGCGCCATTCAATCATTAAAAGATTTTCTGATCGAGAAGAATACAAAATCATTTATGATCCTTATAAACGGCAGGATCGTTATGGAAGAATATTTCAACGGACATACCTCCTCTGCCGAATGGGAATGGAACAGTGCAGGTAAAACACTGGCATCAGCAACAACAGGAATCGCCCAGCAGGAAGGATTGCTTAATATCAGCGATAAAGCATCGGATTATTTAGGTACGGAATGGACAAATATGCCGTTAGAAAAAGAAAACCTGATAACGGTAAGGCACTTGCTGACAATGACATCAGGTATTGATGACACAAAACAACTGGTAATAAAGCCCAATTTAACTTATGTCGCCGATGCCGGCACAAGATGGGCTTACGGAAATGTTTTCCAGAAATTGTTTGGCATAGTTGCAGCAGCAAGTGACGAAGAATTTGAAGCTTATTTCGGGGAAAAGCTGAAAAATAAGATCGGTATGGATGGGCATTGGAATTTCGGAACGATTTTCACTATATACCACAGTACAACAAGAAGCATGGCGAGATTCGGGCTTTTAGCTTTAAACAGGGGGAAATGGAAAGACGAACAAATCATCAATGAATCCTTTTTTACGGAAAGCATCAGCACCTCGCAAAATATTAACCCATCCTACGGGTACCTTTGGTGGCTCAATGGCAAATCAAAATTTATGATACCCAATGGACAAACCGTTTACGATGGGTTTCTGGTTCCCAATGCACCGGCAGATATGTATGCGGCAATGGGCGCTTCTGATCAGCGTATTTATGTAATACCAGGTAAGAAAATGGTAATCGTACGAATGGGTGAGGCGTCCAATCCTGACAGCCCCACTTTTGCCGTTTCAGGCTTCGACAACGAGCTTTGGAGCAAGATCAATGCTGTTGTAAACTAAAAAATGAAAGGGCTATGAGTATTAAAAGCAGCATATTGTTCCCCGTAATGGCGCTGTTGATTTTAACTGTCGTCTCCGGTTCATGCAAAAAAAATCATAAAGAGAATGATACGGTTACCAGGAAAGTTAAAATAGTATTTACAAGCAACACTACCGGCAAACCACGTATTGACTATACAGATGCGGATGGTACAATGCAAAGAAGTATTGCCCTGGCCATGAACTGGAGCAAGGAAATTGTTTACCAGGCATCGGTTGCTTCCGCATCTTTTCATGTTTATGGAGACGCAGGTTATCCCGGCGAGCAGCTCACTTTAAAAATATACAAAAACGATAAACTGATTTCTACTACCGAGAATATCACAGCGGAAACGGGTGAATTTGACTTGTTAGCACCAGCTATTAATTTTTAGCAGATGCTATGTTGTTTTTGCAACCCACTGTATACAGTGACCTTCTGCGTGAACAGGACCTTTAAAAAGCAGGCAGCCGCCACAGGTAGTTTGATCTTTCCATGGGATGTACAAACCGCAGTTCCCGCATGAGCTGCCCGGCATTTGTGATTTGTCTACATAAGCCATTCTTTTTCGTTTGTCCAGCTCTTCCGCGCTTACACCGGTAAGATCATTGCAGGGATCTGTTGCCGGCTTAGCGGTATTTTCTTCTTTTGCCGCCGGTTTGTTATTGCCGCCGCAACTGTTCAGCAGGAACATCATTCCCATGAATGCAGCGCTGTGCCCTGCGCACTGACTGATAAACTGCCTTCTCGAATATTCTTTTTCTTCCATTGATCTTAATTTTTTACAATTCCGCTATACAATGCTTTTACTTCTTCCAATGCTTTTGCAGCGTCTTTGTCAGCAGCAGCGTCAACAGCTTTCAGTTTTGCTTTAGTATCATCGTCTATGCCTTCAGCGTTCTGCAAACCGCCGCTTAGCCCTTTCACCAAAGCGGCCTGCGCACCTGTTGGTTTGATCACCGCCTCCCGGAATGCGCGCTGCAAAAGATCCGTAACCTGCGATTTCTGATTCCGTGCGCCTATGGTTTCAGCAAGCTCTTTGTAAAAATCTTTTTTCCAGTCTTCGTCTTTATCCGAAAAACCGCTTTTTGTCAATGCATCCAATAAGTCCACCGATGACCCCTGCTCTGAGCTCAATACGGCAGCCCTGAACCATTTGCTTTGTCCATGTAATTGTATCGTTTTTGCCAGCCAGGGAACGATGCTTTTATCTTTAAACTCTCCCAGGCTGAGGGTTGCCTGGGAGGCTACTCTTACTGAGCTGTCTTCCACCAGTCGTTCCAGGTCATTCAGGCATGCGGGGAACCGTTCCGCAAGGATGGCGGCATTTTCTCTCATACCGGCAGCCGGGTCTTTAAGGGCAGCCTTCACTATGGCGGCATCCAGCGCATCCATTCCTTCCAGCACGTACAACGCGTGCAGCCTTACCCGTGGGTCCCTGCTTTCGGCAAACAATTGCTTTACCTGCGGTATTATGCTTTTATCCTGGCGTTCCAGCAACAAACGTTGTGCAACGGTACGCCACCATTTGTTTTTGTGCGACAGGGTATTTACAAGCTGTTCGGCAGTGGCATTTTTTAAATTGGGCTGCTCCCATTTTACTGCAGCGCTGTTTTGAGGCACAATCCTGTAAATGCGGCCCATGGTATTGCCCGCATCAAAATCCATATCGGTTTGAAGATCGGCAGGAATAGAAAGCGGGGTTTCAATGTGCTGGCGATACATATCAATAACATATAAATGCCCGTCGGGGCCTACCGAAAAATTAGCTGGCCGGAACCAGGTATCCGTTGATGCCAGGAATTCCTTGTCCTGTTCCTGTGGGCCGCGTTTTGCCGTCATATAAGGAGCATCGCCGGATTCAGATAGGATGTCGCGGTGTACGAGGTTGCCCGCCACATCGCCCGTAAAAATATTTCCATAATATGCTTCCGGGTAAGCGTCGCCTCCGTAAAATGTGCCGCCGGAAGCCCCGGTGAAATGGTCTCTTGCATATTCCACCCTGTCAAGATGGTTTTCCTGGTATTCCTTATTTCTCCGATCTGTACGCGTCTGCCGCCAATAAGGTGTTTCTGATTTTTGATACATCAGCAGGTCGTGGTCTGAAATGTTAACTATCGCAGTCTTGAGGCTGGAGGGTAAATAAGGGTTCCTGGCAAGATACCTTCCCGGCGCTACTACCTGCCGTATGTGAATGGTATTGTTGCTGAAGAAGCGATGCCCCCAGTCGTCTATTGCCAGGCCAAACTGCCCGGGCCCGGTAGTGAGCTCAAACTGATCCCGGTCGAGCCGGAAGCGGAAATCGGCTCCGTTCATTTTTAGCTTCGGCGCATCCGGCTTTCTTGTAAAGCTTACTTCACCTGCCTGCCCGTTGTTATTGGCATAGATCCAGTTGTCGATGCCAAACCGCAGGTTGGTGATCTGCGCTTCTTCGTTGCCTGTAAAAAAGCCCGTAAAAAGAATTTCCTTTTGATCTGCCCGCCCGTCTCCGTCGGTGTCTTTGAAATACATGATATTCGGAGCGGCAGCAACCAGCAGCCCGCCTTTCCAGGGCAGCACGCTTGTTGCTTCCCTGAGACTGTCTGCAAAAACAATAGACGTATCTGCCCGCCCATCGTTGTTAAGATCCTTCAACAGCAATATTTTGTCTTTTCCTTTTACCGAATCAGGCTTATAGGCATCCAGCATGCTCACCACCCAGGCGTTGCCTTCCTCGTCGAATTCCAGGTCAACCGGGTCGATCACCAGGGGTTCGGCAGCATAGATCTCCGCTTTGAAATTTTCAGCAAACTGAAAAGTTTTCATGGATTCCTCGGCAGACAAAGGCCCCGGGTATTTCGATTTCTGCTCACAGGATGAAATAAAAACAATTAACGCTATGGCAATTATGACACTTGAACGTTGCCTTAATAAGCCTCGGAGGAAATTGATCATCATATTATAGTTTAAGTAGTTTTTTTGCATTTTCATATAAAAGTTTTCGTTCTATCTGCCTGTTACCGGATAGGGCTCTCACTGCCTGTATATCATCCGCACCAGAGCACTTGCCCGAGGCCACGGTGCCAAATGCATCTGCACAGTCACTGCCGTATAGCAGTTTATCCTGGTGCTTTTCCAGGAATGTTCTGGCATGGGCTTCATCGCGGGTAAGCGCATTCAACCCTGAGCCTGCAGAAAGGTCGCCATACATATTGGGATAATCGCTCAGGTAGCGGTCGGTAATGCCTCCGGCCGTAACTGTCCCTTTTGGATACAGTACTGACTGGTCTGCATGATTTTTATCAATATTGGCCCACCAGGTTTGTGCATGACCAATAAAATTCACCCTGGAATATTGTTCCAGTATCTTATAAAAACGATCGAAGCCATAATTGTACATCCCGTGCTGCCAGTGCATCAGCACCGGAACATCGTATTCCTGCGCCAACTGGTATATCTTATGCATTTCGGGAGCATCGCATTCCACACCAAATTTTAATTCGCCTATGATTACAGCGCCCAGCTTCAGGTATTTTTCAATTTCGTACGCGGCATCCGTGGCATCCGGTACAGCACAAACGCCAAACCTGAAATGTTTTTTATGCTCCTTGGAGAACAAATAACATTCCGCGTTTCCTCCGGCCTGCGCCTGCAACCCATTGGATACGCCCTGGTGTGTGGAAGCCGTATTGGCCGGTCTGCCGGAAGGCAGTAAAACGGTCATGGTCACTCCCATTGCTTCCTGGTGGGTCACCATTTGTTCGTCTGTGCGTGCATGATAGTGAATATGCTGGTGGATATCAATGATCCGTTCTTTCTTTCCTGCAGTATCGTCAGCAACAAGACCAATTGGCAGCGCGCTTCCAATGGCAAGAACGCCTGTGCGTGCCAAAAAACTGCGGCGGGAACTGCTGTGATATATTTTACGCATTGATCAAATCTATTTTACAATGAACAATCAAAGGGACGCTACCAGTTTGCCGGCAATTGCAGCGACCACACATCATTTGCCAGCGGAGGCGTCATACCTCCCGCGATCCATATCTTATCCTGAAAAACAAAGGCAGAAGGCTCATGGCGTTCTTTCCACACCGGCAATGAAACATATTGTTCCCATTCTTTTCCATTTTCAGAATACCATACATCGGACCAGTTTTTATAGGGATTGCCTGACCAGCCTGCCATCACCCACAGCCGGTTGCGGTATACAACGCTGGAAAACCAGATACGCTCATGCCATGGCGCCGCATCGCAAACTTTTGTCCAGTGCACCCCATCTTCAGAGCTCCACACATCGTTCAGGGCGAAATACCCGGGAACGTAGTTGCCTCCGCCAAACAGGTATATTTTTCCATTCAGCACTGCAGCCTGGTGATATGCCCGTGGCGGCCATCCTGCGTCAGCCGTTGCCAGCTTCCAGTCCTTACCATCCGATGTATACCATACATCGTTCTTCAGGCTTTTTTGATCTCCGAAATAATAATTTTCCGTTCCCCCCATCAGCCACAGCTTCCCTTTAAAAAACACCAACGCTGCTGCAACCCTGGGCGACCATGCGGCCGCGTTGGTGGCAACGCTCCATTGTTTTCCATCTTTAGACGACCATACCTGGTTGCTGGCCGAATGTCCTTCCAGCCTCCCTTTGTACCAGCCGCCCATCAGCCACATTTTCTTTTTAAATACCACCGGCATGGCAAGGTCGCTGTGTATCCACGGCGCTTCACCGGTTACCCTGTCCCAATGCCTGCCATCGGAGGAGCTCCACACGTCCCGTGGCGGCGCTTCGTAAGAATTGAACCAGCCGCCGAGTATCCACAATTTATTTTTAAAAACAACTTCTCCCTGCGAATCTCTCGGTTGCCATGCGGCCTGCGGCTGCTCCAGCACCCAACCTGCCTTTTGCTGCTGCTGTAATATTTTAATAATTTCTTTTCCCCATAATGAATAGGTGGCAGCCGTATAATGAATACCGTCTTCAATGGCGTATTGCTTCAACAGGTATTTTCCATCCGTGATCGTTCCGTTTAAATCGATCAGCATTACTTTTTTCTTTTTTGCCAAAGCCTTAATGGCAATATTCAGGTTCTTAATACTGCTATTGAATGTTTCCGGATCGATTGCCCTGTAATTGTTGGCAACCAGGGTTACAGCATGCATTACCGGTATGATGCCTTCACCGCGCAAGGTATCTATCAGGGTAGCCAGGTTCCTGATAATGGTCTCCTGCGGAATATTGCGGGCCAGGTCATTCACGCCGCCTTCAATAAAACAAATAGTGGGCTTCAGATCAAAAACATCGTTTATTCTTTTGATATAGCCTTCGGTAATATCGCTTCCGATACCCCTGTTGGTCACATCGGTTCTGCTTAATATTTCTTCCCATTGTCCTCCCTCTGTCAGTGAATTGCCCAGCATCACTATATTTTTTTGCTCCTTTTGAGCGGCGAATAATTCCATTCTTTTGAAGTAATGCGGGTTGTCGGCGTAGGAATAGCCGGTCTTTCGTTTAGCGGCCAATCCAAATACGCTGTCAATGAAATCGTAGGCCTGCCATCTTACCTGCAGGGGGAAATCGTGCTGGCAATCAGGATAACGCACCTGGAGATGTTGCGGCACATCCAGGAAATCATACACTGCTGCCACGTTGGCTATACCTTTTTTTACTCCCTCTGTATTGAAGTTGGCGTCATGCACAGGAGCGCTGGAAAAGAACGCACGCGGAGCAATCGCCGCAATCGCCTCGTCAAAATCAAAAGGAACTTTATCAGGGTCAAGACCGTATTGATCCCGGATCAGCGGCATATACCTTTCCTGCGCCCAGGGCCATAATTTTCCTCCGTATTTTTGAGCGGATGCCGTATCTCCGTTAAAATAGTCGTGCATTAACGTCCATCCGCAACTGGATACAATTACTTTTAAACGGGTATCAAATGCGCCCGTAAATATTGCATTGTGACCTCCCAACGAATGCCCGATCGCGCCGATCTTACCGGGGTCCACATCCGGCCTTGATTGCAGCAGGTCGATGCAACGCATATTATCAAATATGCTTTTCATTGTTCCCGACTGATAACGGTCGGTTTTAAAATCATACGCTTTCTGATCGCCAAAGCTCGGGTAGTCCGGGGCGATCACTACATACCCTTTTTCAGCCAGCTCTTTTGCATACGCCCTGTTGGATAAGGCGCCCTGTCCGTCCGCGATTTTTTTCCCGAGCTCTCCGGTGGAATGCAGGGCAAGCATGGCGGGCCGTTTTTTTACGGCGCCTTTCTGTACAGGCACATATAAATATGCTGAAACATTTTCGTTTTCTGCTGCCGTAAAATAGATCGTATACCTGGTATATCCTTTTTCATTTACACTGTCTGTATACCGAATATTCACCGGAGGCAGGTTTACCCGGCCGGGCAAAGCGCCCATCGCCAGCTGCATCCTGTTAAGCACCTGCTTTCTTTTTATTTCCCATTCGGCAGGTGTATGAACGGGGGTTTCTTTACCGGCTGTATCTATATATAACAACAGGGTGGCTTGTTTTTGCGCAACAGCAACATTTCCTACGCCATATATCAGTACAAAAAGAAATAATAACAGTACCCGGTTCATTGAACATTTTTATTTTGCCGGAACTAATTTTATTTCCCTTACATCGAACATAGATCCCTGCTCCGTACCGGAACTCGATTTCAGGACAATGGTTTCCGTGCCCTGCTGCAGCCGGATAGTACCTATCTTTTTGGTGCGATAGGTAAACCAGGAGCCTGTTTTTTCTACCCTGCCTTTTATCTTTTTGTTCCCTGCCATTAGTTCAAAAGACTTACCGGCCACAGCGTCTGAAACGGACCATTCAAGATATACATCGTACTTGCCCGGCTTTTCGATATCCGCCTTCCATATCGCCTGGTCTTTGGCGTCAAACCAGCCGAATGCTTTCCATTCCGGCATGTATTTGATGCGATTGCCTTCAGTACCGGCCATCCATGAGACGAGACGATAGGATCCGTCGGCTTCTTTTTGAATGGTTTCCTGGCGATTGACAGCAGGCCTGCTTTCTTTAAATGCCTGCGGCATGAGCTCGCCTGCGGCGTCCACTATAATATCTTCCACTTCGGGAGCGAAAGGTGAAGGCTTGTTGTACCAGTACATGCTGCTTTCGGCTTCGTAACCCCCCTCCTTTATGATGCGGCGGGAAGCAATATAGCAGGGAACATCGTTGGAATAGGCGTTGACCCAAAGCTGCTCGGCGCCATAGGCATCCTTAAGCCGGATGGAATAATCCACTACTACTTCCCCACCCAGGTTTACCATTGCCATCTTGTTATCAAAATTCCACACCTGCACGGGATAGTCGAGCGTGGAAGCAATGGTTTCTCCTCTTTCCGCTCTTTCAAGCGCCAGACGGGCATAATATCCTTTTATGGTTTCGTCTTTGGTCAGCTCAAGCAGCTCCGGGATACCGGGCACTTTTGAAAACGGCAGTTTGACCCATGTCATTTTTCCTACAGGAGGTGCATTCAGCGGCTGCAATTGAGCCGTCAGTAATTTGTCTACATTATCTGCAATTTCCTTACCGTGCTGCTGAACATTTTCCAGCTTTCCCCGAGGCGAAGGGTTGGCATCGCCCGCGCAGCCGAGCGCGATCAAAGCTACTGTGCCGGGATGCCTGGCTTCGATGACCCGGTGCGCTTCAGCGATCCAGTCGCCATGGATCTTATGCATATCCCCGCCGAGGGTAGTACCATGACAGGCGTAATTGACGAAAACACCTCTCAGGGTACCGTCAGGGTCGGTAATTTTCAGCATAGGCAGCGCAAGGTCTACAGGGCCATCCTTTGTACGGCGATTGGCGGCAAAGAGCGCCTGCCCCTGTCCCCAGGATACAAACCCCGGCTTCCTGTTTTGTAAAGCAGCCATTGCCACATCTTTCAATTTTTGAGTAAGCTCCCGGGAGTATTGTGTAATATGGCGCAGGTGGTCGAGCGCCAGAAGAGAGTCTGTAAAACGACCCTCCCGGTATTGTAATATATTGATGAGGTTGCCTACTTCCGGACCGCCATGCGTATGAGAGGCACAAATGGCAACCTGTGCCGGGTCAATCCCTTTTTCCTGTAAAAGAAAATCAGTCACTTCTTTTGTAATATGCCAGGGAATCCCTACCAGGTCTACAGTGATCAGCAGGGTAGGGCGCTGCTCATCGCTCCCCAGCGCCAGCGCTTTGGCTGCTATGGGTTGCAGTACGCTGTCGGCTTCACTGCTCAGCCGCGCAGCATATCCTGACATGCGAATGGGGAACCGGGGTGTGATATCTGTACTGGCCACACCGGCGGCGACCGTTGCCTGGCTATTGCTTTTTTGTTGCGAGAAGGAGTTTTTTCCCGGCAAAAAAACACCGGCCCAGGTGAGCGCAATGCATAGCGTATAAACGTTTTTCCAGGTCGAAATGATCATTAATGCTGACTTCATGCTGCGATGGTTTGATAAATAAGGCATCAACTTATAATTTTTTTCGAACTTTTAAGAAAAGAAAAATAACTTTTCACATTCTTTCTTTCCTAAGGTTTGATGCCCGGATCATAGCTCCAGGAATTTTTTCGCGTTTCCTGACCTTAATAATTCTTTTACAGATGCATCAGCTTCGCTTGCTCTCAAAGCTTCTATGCGCAACATGCCTGTAAGATAATCCAGTATAGGTGAATGCGTACCAAATGCAAAGCGCTCTTTGCCCTGAGTTTTCAGCAAATCGCCCAGGCTGTTCAGTGTTCTCCCCGAAGTGTCCATCAATACATTGGCTTTGTTGAATAAAGCAGCATCTGCTTCGTCGAGCTGCATGCTGTTGGTTACATTCAGTATCATATATTTAGCATCAGGAACCGCTTTAATGATCGGGAAAATATTTTTCAACGACCATTCCGGTTTGAGAGTATATGCCACATAATCTATATCCATCCAGGAACGCTGGCGGCTGTCTACCATTTTATAGTTAAAAGCCACTGGTAAATTCATGTCACGCACGCTTTTTACCAGCTCAATGAGCGAAGGGTCAGTGATCTCATAATCGTGGTACTTGGGATAGACGCGAAATCCTTTCATCCCGAATTTTTCCACACATTCTTTGAGATCATATTGCCATCCCGCATAAATGGGATTGATCACCCCAAACGGAATAAAACGTTTCCTGTTTTTCCCAAGGGATTTAAGCTCTTCATATAATTCGCGGTTGGCCGACTGGGTATTTTTATAAAATATGCCATTCAGGTTGCTGATCACAGACAGTTCTACCCCGAACTTATTCATCCTTTCAACAAGCGAAGCGCAATTGTTATACTTCAGCTGCATAAAGGGCCAATGCCCCACGTACGCATTAATATCAATCAACACCTCTCCCTCCTTTTTTTAACAGGTTGTTGTAATTGTCGAAAAAAACTTTCTTCTTTTGCGCTTCTGTCAGGTTCGAAGCCAGTATCTTTCCCACGCCCTGATAGTAACTGTTATCAGACGCGAAAAATAAACGGTCTTCTCCCAGGTGCTCCACGGCGAAGTCAATCATATTTTCGGCATTGTTGCTTCCGGAAGTATCTACATATATATTCGGATAGTCCCTGAACATCTTGCATTCATATTCCCAGTCGCCTCCCATGCCAATATGCGCAAATTGAAATATGCCTTCGGGATAACGTTTGGCTATATCCACAAAATCTTCGGGTATGGAAGTATTGGGCTCCTTATGACCATTGTATTTCATCCGGTATCCGCCCACACCAAGCTGGCACTCTGCGTGTGAATGGATGATCATCTTCAGGTCAATCAATTTTTCAATGATGGGGTAATACTTCGGATCATTGATCTTTACCTGGTAGTAAAGCTCTCCAGGGCCTATCATTCCCGCGTCTGTACATCTTTTGATCTCGTCTAACGATTCCTGTTTATAAGCGGGGTTTAATACAAAGCCTCCTAAAAGCTGACCGGGATATTGTTTAATGGCCTTGATGGTAAGATCATTGAACTTCCTGAATTGCTCAGGTGTGCCCGGCATAACATCCAGGTATCTCGAAATGACCTGCTTTTCTATACCCAGTCTCCTTCCATAGTTGAGCTGTGTTTCGGGACTGTCTTTCGTCCAGTATATATGAGCATGGGCATCTATTTTCCGGTATTTCATTACTTCTTTCATCAGGTCATATTGCTGCAGGCCTGAAGAAAAGTCATCCTCCTGCTCCTCTTTCCTCCTGCCTGGTACAACCATACCCTTCAGGTGGCTTCCCGCTAACATTCCGGCTACACCGGCAACGCTCCGGCCAACAAATTTTCTTCGATCAATGTTCATGAGCTAATGATCAGGTTTCGAGTTTCAGGTTACAGGTTGCAGGTTTCAAGTTGTACATTCACTGGGTGCATTCCAAATTGTCGCTGCATATCTAATTGCCCTCACCCCTTTTTATTCCATCTCCGCGCAGCGATGAGGGAAAAGCGGTGCGACAATTTGGAATGCACCCCAATCACTTCTTTATAGTATTTATAGTACATCTTATACAGACTTCAACTGGTTCCTGTTTTCATACACTTTCATGATGGCATCACTAATTTTTTTTATTTCATCGCGACTGGCCAGTAATGTGCCGGATCCTGCAAAGGATACCATCGTCTCTTTTATGATCCGGTCACAGTTCGGTAAATCCATGCTTTCCCTGTACTCTTTCAGCCTCGACTTTGAGTACATCGCCTTATAGCTTTTAAGTCCTAATATGTGATCTATCCAGGGCTCGCGGTGCAACTGATATGAAATATAAGAACCTAAAGAAACTCCTTCCGCAGCAATCGCTTTTAGAAATATGCTTCGGTCTACACCCCATTCATTCCTGTTGAAGGTCATGCCAAAATGGTAATAAGCGCCACTCTCTGTTCCGGGATAATGACGCTGGGGCATTAAAGCCTTAAAATCCTTTAACACTGCCCTCAGGTAATTCGCATTTTCATTGCGGGTTTCAAACCGTCCTTTTATCCCGGGAAACTGGCCCATGAGAATGGCTCCCTCAAATTCATTCATCCGGTATTTGGGTCCTATGGTTGCATTACTGCCTTTGCGGTTAGACCCGCGATTCTGCACTGTATAGCATTGATCCATCAGTTGTTCATCATTCCCCACTACCGCTCCTCCTTCGCCGCATGCTATGGGCTTACTTGCCTGAAAGCTAAAGCAACCTACATCTCCTATGGTGCCCAATCCTTTTCCCTGGTATCGCGCTAAAGGCGCCTGGCATGCATCTTCGATCACTTTAAGGTTGTGTTTCCTGGCTATATCCATGATACGTTCCATATTACATGCCGCACCAAATATGTGTACCGGCATGATTGCCTTTGTATTTTTATTGATCCGTTTTTCTACTTCAGCAGGATCCAGTTGATAAGTATCAGGTTCAAGGTCTGCCAGTACAGGAAGGGCACGACTGGTAAGTATAGATGAAATCGTACCAAAATCCGTATACGGCGATGTGATCACTTCATCGCCCGGCCCGATACCCAGCGCTTCCACACAGGTGCTTAATGCCTGTGTACCCGAACCCGTGCCCACACTGTATTTTGTACCTATTAATTTTGCGAAAGATTCTTCAAAGGCAGGCACCGTTCCATCGCGTGATTGTATCCGGCTCCATACCCCGCTCCGCGTGGTCTTCACAACGGCATCCACCACCTGCTCATCAACATAAGGCCATGGTGGCCCTATAGGTCCCTGGGCACGAACCGGAGCTCCACCCAAAACAGCTAATTTATCATGACGTTTATTCAGTATCTCTATTCCTGAAGCTGAAGATTTAAAGGGACCGCTCACCGCTGTTGCTATCGTTGCGGCGGTTGCCGTAGTCAAAAATTTCCGCCGTGAAAATCCTTTCTTTTTCATTGTTGTTAATTGTTTTAATTCAGGTTTCAGGTTTTGGGTTTGAAGTTGATCGTTTATGGTTTTTAGTTTGATCACAACTATAAATAAAAAACTATAAACAACAAACAATCACCATGCAGGTCACAAGGTTACTTACAACTTATCACTTACCATTTATTCTCCCCATCCCGGGTTTTGAACGAGAGATGGATTTAATAAAAGCTGGTCTTTCGGAATGGCATTCAGGTAATCACGTCCGATCTTAAATCCATATCCTGAGGAGAGCTTTTGCTGGTAAGGATCCAGGAAGCCTTCGGCATCAACAGGATAAGGATTCACATCGAGCTGGGCAGCCTTAAAACCATGAGGTCGCTTGCCAACGATTAATTCGTCTGCGGCAGCCCAGCGCATAATATCATCAAAACGGAACCCTTCCGCAGCAAGCTCAACCCGGCGCTCACGTCTCACCTCATTAATAACCGGAGATAAGGTTGGAAAATCCCATTCAGGATCGGCAGCAATAGCTGAAAGTATGAGGTTGGGCATACCTACTCTGTCCCTGAGCTTTTTTATGGATTTATCAATATCATCCTGTGTTATAGTGCCCAACTCAGCTTTCGCTTCAGCAAAATTGAGCAAAACTTCCCCGTACCTGTAAATGATACCCGGCGTTTCTTCGTATTGGGGGATCTGGTATATTTCCCGGTTATCATATCCTTTTCTCAGTACATATCCGCTGGGAGCATATTGCTCCAACCCCTGGTTGAGGATGGCATACAACGTATCATAATTTGTGACATTACCCGCAGATGTAATAACCCATGGAGAACCCGGCATACCAAAAGTCTGGAAAAACCTTGGGTCTCGGTTTTGCATTTCAAGGCCAATATTGGTATATCCTTTAAAAAGAGCATTCCCTGAAATGGGGTTGCCATCTGTGCACAAATAGGAGTCAGCCAGCTCTTTTGTTTGGGAATGCTCATTAGGTGTACGCTGCCGGTAATTCCGGTCCCTCGTAAATACGCCCTCTCCCTTCCCTAAACTGTTATTATAGCTTTTCCAGAACATCACTTCTGTGTTTCCGGAATAGCTGCGCTGCCTTGAAAACAGGTCATAATAATCTGTATTGGGAGAACCTGTTGAATAAAGGCTGTACACACCCGATTCCATAATTGCTGTTGCAGCCTCCACTGCCTTAGTGAAATATTTTTCCGGTTGGGGACTGGCTACGCCAAACGGATCGCCGGCATGATATTTTTCCCAGGAGCCTTCATACAGCGCTACCCTGCTCTGAATAAGAAGCGCCATCCATTTATTGATACGTGAAGCGCCATCTGTTTTAGCTTCCTGCAGATATAAAGCCGCGGAATCCAGGTCTTTGATAATATTGTCTGCAACCACATTCCGGGGATCTCTTTGCCGGAGCAATTCCGGGGATTCCGTTCCCGGCACCGAGGTAAGCCATTGAATATCTCCCCACCCTTTTAAAAGGTTAAAATAAATAAGCGCCCTGAAAAAGAAAGCTTCGCCCACATACTGCTTATAATCGTTAAAAGCAGCATAACTCTCAATCCGCTTGTAATTATCAAAGAAGTAATTTACATTTCTTACTGCGCTGAAGCTAATAGTGTCGGCATTATCCAGCGTGCGTGTTCCCGCCAGCCTAGCATCGAAATTTGTTGCCACAGCATTATCCGAATTAAAGTCTGAACCATAATTGCTCACGATCGGGAATAAGGAATTATTGTAAAACTGATTGACATATGTTTCGAGATCCTTAGGCGCTTTAAAATAATCGAACGCACCAACCTGATCAAGCGGTTTTCGGTCTAAAAAGTCCTTCCGGCATGCATTTAACATCAGAAAAGCAAGCACACCTGTAATTATTTTTATATTTTTCATGATTTCTTTCGGTTTTAAAATGTTACGTTTACTCCAACAGTTACAGTTGCCGACATCGGGTAAAAAGAACCATTGTTGTTATAGCCTTTTTCTCCTACAATCGTTTGCTCGGGGTCGATGTCCTTCGGCAGGCTTTTTATTGTTACCAGGTTTCCTCCAGAAACAAACACCCTTGCTTTTTGAACGGCTACTCTTTTGGAAACAGCATTGGGGATCGTATATCCTAACTGGATATTTCTCAACCGCAGGTAGGCTGCATTCAGCACATATTTTGACTGGGGCTTCCTGTTTTTTAAGGTTTCATCACTGAAATAAGGCTTTGGAAAATAGGCATCGGTATTGGGACCCAGGATATTGGTTTCGTCTGCAGGACGCCAGTAGTCCAGCACAGGTGCCCCTTTAAATACTGCGGAATTGGCCCAGGAATTAGTGAGTCCCCAGAAAGTATTCACACCAAATCCGGGAAGATAATCCTGCTTCAGGCTACCCGACCAGTTCATGTTAAAATCAAACCCCCTATAATTAAAGCCGGCTGCAATGCCAATATTATACCTGGGGGTGCTATTACCGATAATTTTTAAATCACCATGATCATTCAGCGTTCTTGTTCCTTCCGTTACCTTACCATCTCCGTTAAGATCAACATATTTCATATCTCCCGGACCCCAGTTGGGATAGAGGGCCGTTTGATCGGGCTTTTTTTCGTCCTGGGTCTGAATTAATCCATCCGTAACAAAGCCCCATATTTCACCATATCCTTTTCCATTATACCAGTTATCAATGAACCCGCTTTCATTCCTGTATTGCAAAATTTTTGACCTGTTATCACCCAAACTTATTTGTGCGTGATAAGAGAATTCTGATCCAATCCTGTCATTCCAATCCAGTATCAACTCAAATCCTTTGGTGGATAAAGAAGCATTATTAGCAGTGGGCGTGCCTGTACCTAAAGTATAGGGGAGTGTTGCCTGGGGGCCGAACATGTCTGTTGTTTTCCGGCTGAACACATCAAAGGTCAGGCTCAAACGATTCGCAAGGAAGCTGGCATCAATGCCAAAATTAGCCATCGTTATCGTTTCCCATGTTAAATTGTCGCTGATGATAGCTGGCGTAGATGCATATGGCGGACGTGCATTATTGATGATCCAGGGCGTTTCAGGATTAACATTTATCGTAGGGATATATAAATAATTGGCCACATTCTGGTTGCCCAGCGAACCGTAAGACCCTCTTATTTTTAACCTGTTCACAACAGGTTGGATTGCGTTCCAGAAATTTTCATTGGATATTTGATAACCTGCTGAAGCGGAAGGAAAGAAGCCCCACCTGGTGTCAGGATCGAACCGGGATGACCCGTTATAGCGAGCACTGAATTCCAGCAGGTATTTCTCTTTGAAATTGTAATTGATGCGA
Source organism: Chitinophagaceae bacterium (assembly GCA_019638615.1). Lineage (GTDB taxonomy): Bacteria > Bacteroidota > Bacteroidia > Chitinophagales > Chitinophagaceae > Agriterribacter. The sequence continues at coordinate 112,876 of JAHBTL010000017.1, forward strand.
CCGAAAATACCCTGCGTTGCCCAGTCATATTTAGAGTCCTGAAGCGTGGATGCTCCAAGCGCTGTACTTATGGAGGGTACGGCCTCTGAAATTAAATTTTCCTTTCTTCCATACAACGACTTAAAAACTCTTTCTTCCTGCTCGTAGCCGGCCATCACTTTGATATAGTGTGCCCCTAATTTCTTTTCATAAGAAGTTACTACGTTGGCCAAAGCATAAGAGGTACGGGAAGAGGCCGACTCATATGCGCTGTTGGGTTTACCGATATTACCAAACTTCCCGTTTCCAAGCTCTACCATAACCGGTATGGATACTTTCTCCTGGCCTGCTTCCGTGAAGTTATAGTTGTAAGAGAAATTTGTTTTCCATCCTTTTATGGGCTCTATTTCGGCACCCAGTGTTACCAACAGGTCATTTTCGCTGGTTTTATCCCTGCCCGATCCTTCCAGGTATCTCATCAGCGGGTTGGCCTCGCTTCCATTGATATTGTACCGGGGCTGAATAGGACCAAAAGCAAACAGGCTGTTTCCTATGTATCTTCTTTCCACTGTGGTTATGCCGATCGGATAGTCTGTATAGGTGTTGGCATATTTGGTACTTAAATTAAATTTAAGCCATTCGGTGGTTTGTGTTGACAGGTTTGCCAGAAGGTCATGTCTTTTGTATTCGTCATAGCCTACACCGTAAAAACCATCCTGGTCGAAGTATCCCAGTGAAACATAATACTGGCTTTTACTATTCCCACCGCTGATGGCTACATTATGCCGCTGGTCGAACTTATGATCTTTAAATAAGATATGCGGCCAATCATAATTGGCATTCCCTATACGCCTGCCATCAAATACGGAAGCTGTAGGCTTGGCAGGATCATATTCCGTCTTATAGGTTCCTTCTATAAAGCCTTTGATCCTTTCCATTTGTTCAGCGGGGTATTGAGGAGGGCTCCCCGCATTCATGGCTGCCTGGTTATACACGGTGGCAAAAATCAATGAGTTTTCCATGTGCGGAATCCCGATTGATTTTCCGAATACCAGGTTGTTGTTATACTGGATGGTAATCCGTTCGTTTTTTCTTCCTTTTTTCGTAGTGATCAGGATCACACCAAAAGGGGCACGGGAACCATAGATGGCAGAAGAAGAAGCGTCCTTTAGTACGGACACGCTTTCGATGGTGCCGGGGTCCAAATTATTAATGTCCATTTCTACTCCATCTACCAAAATAAGCGGCGCACTATTGCCACTGATTGACCCCACACCCCTGATATTAAAACCAAGTGCAGCGCCGGGTTCAGCGCCATAAGCTCCCAGGTTAATATTGAGGTTCGGGGAAACCCCGCGCAATACCTCACCCACATTTGGCAGCGGCTTATTTTCGAGCATCTCACCCGAAACGGAAGCTACTGCTCCTGTGAGATTCGCTTTCTTCTGCGTGCCATATCCTACCACTACTACATCGCTGAGACTGGAAGCTTCTACCTCCAATACCACGTTGATCTCTGTTTGTTTTCCTGCATTTACTCTTTTAACCTGGTATCCCACACTTGAAATCTCAAGTATAATATTCTTATTATCAGGAGCGGTAAGTTTAAAATAGCCATTGGCATCGGTCACTGTTCCTGTCTTGGTTCCTACGATCAATACCGATACATTTGAAAGAGGCTCCCCTTCCTTGTTGACAACCCTTCCGCTTATCTCAACCGGTGGGGGTTGGGCTGTAACAGCACCGATATTGGCTGCAGCAGCTTCCCGGGGCTGCAATACCACTGTTCTGTCAATAATATTGTAAGTGAAAGGCTGTCCGGCAAAACAGATCGCAAGCACTTCCTGGAGGGAAGCGTTTTTCACCTGCATGCTCACTTTCCTGGATTCTTTGAGCATTGTTTCGGTATACATGAACGTGTAGCCGGTTTGTTCCCTGATCTCCCGGAACACCCTATCCAATGAGGCTTTTTTAATATTCAAAGTGACCCCCTGGGAATTGACATGCGCGCTGATCTGCAGGCAGCATGCAAGAAGCAGAATAGCTAGGAAATTCATAATTCGCAGCGTTTTGATAACAGATCGCCGGCTGAAAAACAGCGACCCATAAAAAGCATTTGGCATAACTTTGCTTAGTTTGAGTTGATGAAATAGTAAAACAGTACCAATTGTTCTATACTAAAATTGAGTCAGCTCAGATCTCCGGCCAGCTCCTGTTCCAGAGGAGTTGGCTTTTTTTTAAGTGATCTCAATAATGTTAAATATTTATGGAGGTGTAGGGTAGGAGGTATAGGGTATAAGAAATACACCATTTATCCTCTACCTTACACCCTTTACCTTACTCCTCCCTTACGGCATCACCCTGATCGTTTTTCCTTCTATACTGAACTGCACGGCTTTGGTGCTCTCCAGCATTTTCAGCAGGGTAGAAACATTCGTGGTTTTAGAAACCTCGGCGTAAAATTTCTCAGTCACCTGTTTCTCAAAAACCACATCCACATCATACCACCGGGAGACCTGCCGCATAATACTCTCAATGCCCTCTCCGTTAAATGAAAACAAACCGTTCTTCCAGGCCATCACTTCATCCAGGTTAACTGAAGGCAGCAGCTCAATATTCCCGCTTTTCCCCACCTGTGCCTGTTGTCCCGGCCGGATCACTTTGGGCTGCATATTCCCGGCAGTGCCTACGCGCACACTCCCCTCCAGTAAGGTCACGTTCAGGGAGCGTTCATCGTCATACGCATTTATATTGAAATGAGTGCCCAGTACCTGAACAGTAGTTTCACCTTTGCTTACCACAAAAGGCATAGCGGGATTATGCGCAACTTCAAAATAGGCCTCCCCGGTGATCTCTACTTTTCTCTCATTGCCTGTAAAGGCGGTAGGGTATCTCAATGAGCTCGCTGCATTCAGCCATACTTTACTGCCATCGGCCAACGTGAGCCCTACAACCCTGCTGCCTCTCGGGTTATTCAAAGTATTATATTGTACTTCTCTGTCTGATCCTTTATAAGCGATCTGGCCGTCCGGCAATTTCATCACCTTCACCGATCCCTGTATTGCCAGCATTCCATCGCCGGTACTGTCCAGGATGATGCGCTGCCCGTTAGCTAAAGTAAGCACTGCATTGACTGCATTGGGGGCTGCGACATCATCATTGGTTTTGGGTTTTACATCGGCCAGCTTTACCGGGTATTCTCCCATAGGTATAGAAACGTAAAAATAATAGTATGTACCCAGCAAGACTGCTATTGCAGCTGCAGCCCAATATATCCACGTTGTTTTTTTCACCGCAGCAGGAATATTATACCTGGTGTTTTTTTCCTGTATGATCCGCTGGTACAACAGCTCCCAGTCGGCCGGTAAAGCCACTTCGCCGGATTGATAAGAGGACACCAGCTTTTCAATATGTTCCTTTACCGGCCATTCATTTCCTTCCGCAGCCCAGTTAAAAAGCTCCTGCTCCTCTTCCGCCGTAGCCTTCCCTTCGGAATACATTTCTAACAAATAAGCGATCCTGTCAGCTGAAAGTTTCATATTGATCTTTTAAGTTGAAATACCTGTCCTCTCATCTGTATGATGAAAGAGCAATGAAAAATGTACCAGTGCAATGAAAAATTTTAGAGATGCATCCAGATTACGGCCCAGATAATGGCAGAAATATCCTTTTTAAGAGAGTTCCGCAGGTGGATCACTGCGGCGGCAAGATGATTCTTTACAGTATTAGGGGAAATATTCAATTGCCTGGCAATCTCTTCCCTGCTCATGCCTTCCTGCTTGGCTAATTTATATATCACCTTTTGTTGAGGCGGAAGCCGGCTGATCACTTTTTCAATAATGCCCCTGTGCTCTTTTTCGAGCAGTAAAGACTCAACCGGGCTTTCACTCTCTTCTTCTGCCTGTTTCACTGTTGATCTTAATTGTCGTTCCCGGGCAAGTTTTCTGAAGTGAGCGTAGATACAGTTATGGAGGATGGTTACAATGTATCCTTCCGGATTTTTTGCCCGGGCTGCCAGCTTTCTTTTCATCCACAGCGTCACAAACACTTCCTGAACAATTTCTTCAGCAGTACCTGCAGCACGCGTCATTTTAAAAGCAGTTGCATAAAAGGGTGCTTTGTAATGATCAAAAATCATACGAAAGGCTTCTTCATTGTCTTGCGACACCTGCTCCAGTAATGTAGTAATATCGTATGTCGGAGTTCCCTGCATGTAAGTTTGGCAAATATGCTAACAAAAATAAACCCTAATTATTAATGCATCCAGTGGGTGCAGTCCAAATTTTCGCACCACTTTTCCTCGCCGCTGCGTGGAATAAAAAGTCTGTCTGTTGGCAAACAGGGTGAGGGCAACTAAATATGCAGCGAAAATCTGGAATATTCCCTATCCATTCTGCAAACTTTTCTTTTCAGTCTCTTGAAATTTATGTTAAGTTAACAATAATATATCATATCATTTGATGAAAAATTCAGGACGATGGCCTCAATGGTTGACTTCAGAGGCGCTGTCTTTATCAAGATAAAGCGTTGCCTGGCCGTGTGTTCTTAGTATGGTTGCCGGGTTCTGGGGTGTTATATCACTGTAGAGCGTATGGTATACGGCTTCAGCCTTATGACTGCCGGGTACTACGCAACAGATGATGTCCGCGTCTAAAAGCGCCGGGATCGTTAATGTGATGGCCGCTGCCGGCACCTCCTCTACAACAGGAAAACAACCATCATGCACCTGCTGGCAGCGCGACTCGGCAGAGAGTTCAACCACTTTTGCTGAAAGGGGATCATTAAAGTCTGCCACATGCGGATCGTTAAACGCGATATGCCCGTTTTCTCCTATTCCCATACAAACAATATCAACCGGGTATTCTTTTAATAAGCTGCTGTACCGCTCACATTCCTGCTGTGGGTCGTTTGCATTTCCATTGATATAAAAAATCTCCTTAAAAGGAACTCTATCAAAGATCCCTTTTTTTAAAAAATTGCCAAATCGCTGCGGCGCATCGTCTTTCAGTCCAATATATTCATCCATGTGAAAGGCATGGATGCGGCTCCAGTCTATATTCTTTTCCTGCGACAATGCCTGCAGGAACTCGTTTTGCGAAGGAGCGGCTGCAAAAATCATATTGATAAAGGGCTTCTTTTCCAATAATGATTGAATGGATGCAGCTACATCCCAGGCAGCGCTTTTGCCCATTTCCTGCCTTGTGTTGTATATTTTTACCTTCAGCTTGTTGCTGGTCAGTTCTTTTGCATTATTCATCATGTAACAGTGTATTTAACGGTAACTATTGTATGATCGTTAAGGAAGGTTTAGCTTAACGGTATAACCCTTTCGGGCGCTTTCATAAATCGCCATCACAATTTCCACAGCCTTGCGCCCTTCTTTTCCATCGACCAATGGCCGTGTTTTTTTATAAATGGCAGCTATGAAATCTTCAATTTGTTTCTGATGCCCGGTAAAACTTATATCAGCCGGATTTGAAACACCTCCCTGTATGATCTTTCCTGTATTGCTGTTGAGAACCAGCGACTCTTCGTCTGTTCTGAATTGCCATTTTATAATGTTGTTTTCTTCCATTACAACCGTTCCATCGGTGCCCATTATCTCAATGCGTTTCAGTGCGCCGGGATAAACGGCAGTGGAGCATTCCAGCGTTCCGACAGCGCCATTGCTAAAATGCAGGGATGCAACGATCGTGTCTTCTACTTCAATTGTTTGATGCCGTATATTGGCGCTGAAAGCCTGTACGGCTTCCACCGGTCCCATATACCATTGCAGCAGATCCACCGAGTGAATCCCCTGGTTCATCAGGGCGCCGCCTCCGTCATACTGCCAGGTACCCCTCCAGGCTGCAGACTGGTAATAGGCTTCGGTACGGCTCCATTTTACATATGCGCTCCCTACAGCAAGCTTTCCGAACTTATCTTCATCTATTGCTTTCCTTATCCTGATGCTTTCGTCATAAAACCTCGAAGGAAATACAACCCCTATTTTTACACCGGCCTTTTCAGCCGCCTCAATCATCTTATCACATCTCTCCAGTGTAACTTCCAAAGGCTTTTCAACCAGGCAGTGCTTACCGGCTTCAATACACTTTAATGCAGGTTCCATGTGTATTCCAGACGGTGTGCAGATGCAAACGATGTCAATGCCCGGAGCTTTCAGCATGTCTTCCAGCGTGCTAAAAACGGTGCAGTGATGCTCCTTTGCGAATGCTTCTGCTTTTGCAGTGCCTGTACTGCATATCCCAACCAGGTGGGCGTTGGGTATTGCCTGTATTGCCTTTGCATGAATATGAGCAATGGTGCCTGCTCCTATCATTCCAAACCCAAAATTTTTACCGGTCATATTATTCAATGGTCATTATTCATTTTTTAGAAAAACAACTTTCCCGTTTTTAATAACCGTGTTTATCACGACAGATGCCCCTTCTCTGTTGAAAATTACCAGGTCATTCACGGGTGCTTTATAAGCAGTACTGTTTTTTGAAAGAAATTCCTGTATGTTAACTGAAGCCATTTGCCATGCATCCTTTAGATCATACAACCGGTGCTCCAGGAGCGTTTCTATGTTTTCCAGTATTGACTTTGCGGCTCCGGCCAGGATACCGGGCTCGGCTTTTAAAGCCACTCTTTTGTTTTTATCCAGGATCACATCGCCGCCTATGTGACGCGTATATTCTCCCGGGGGCATTCCGGCGAAACAGGTAGCATCGCTTACGATCATTGTTTTATGCTGTTTGGTTTTTTGAACCACCTTTATAAATGCATCGGGAATATGAATACCATCGGCAATGATACAGGCGTAGAGCTTCTCTTCAGATAATTGATCCCAAATGATATTGGGATGACGCGGGAGCATGAGAGGAACACCGTTACCGATATGCGTTGACATGGCTGCTCCTGCTTTTACCGCCTTGCTGATTTGCGCGCTGTTGGCTACAGAATGACCGATAGAAACGATCACTCCGGACTGAACGCATTTTTCAATAAAGGCAGGCGCCTCTTCCCATTCGGGAGCGAGCGTTACGATTTTAATTTTGCCTTTTGCCGCTTCCTGGAATCTTTCAAACAGTTCCCAGTCGGGCGCTTTAATGTACAGCTCATTGTGCGCTCCTTTAGCGCCATTGGCCGGAGATATAAAAGGACCTTCCAGGTGAATGCCTTCTATGCAACTACTCACCAGGGGATCCGCTTCACAGGCTTTTACTATGGCGCCCAGAAGGGAAATGATGCTTTCATCTGAATTGGTGATAACCGTTGGGAAAAAAGAGGTTACGCCCTGGCTTAACAAATAAGTCGTGGCGTTCACCACATCACCGGTTGTTAATGGCGTTTCATTAAAATCTATCCCGCTGATCCCGTTGATCTGGAGATCTGTTAAGCCCGGCGCAACATAATAATCACTTTTAATTTCCTCTTTCTTTTCTACAGATTGCAGCCAGCCGTTGTATAAGGTAATGCTTTCATTTTCTCCGGTCATACAATTCCGGCATTGCAGCACGCGGGCATTTATATCGTTGAATGTTGTTCCCATACTGTTAGTCCTGCGTTGTTTTTTTCAGGGAAGCCATCAGGCTGTTCACTCTTTCCGGTACAACCCTGGTGAGCAATCCCGTAATAATATATACCACAGCGGCAACCATCGTAGGCAATCCTACCTCGAGCGCCAAACTGTTAAGCGTAATGTTTTTAGTAACTATAAATGTGATAATACCTGCAGCGATGGAAGCAATGGCGGCTTTGGAACCGCATGACTTAAAAGCAGGTAACAACCCGAATAATAAAGGAAGCGCCGTGGGGCCAAGAAGCGCCCCAAACCAGTTCACGATCAATCCGAGCACTCCTCCGAATCGCTCATAGTTCATCGCCACTACAATGGTAGCAAGGGTAAATACAAACGTGGTGATACGCGCTGTGCGCAGGGGATTTTTATCGTTTGCAAATTTCTTTGATACTACGGGAAGAATATCGCGGGTGATTACCGCGGCAATGGTATTAACATCGGAAGAGGTCATTCCCATGGTTGCAGCAAACAAAGAGGCGATGACCAGTCCGATCATGCCTTGCGGAAGCATTTCAAGCATGAGCTTTCCATAGGATGTGCTCGGATCCTCCAGCCCGGGGAGTATCAGGGGCGCAGCCCACATCGGGAAAAATAAGATCAATGGCCAGATGAGATAGAGGAATCCGGACAGCCACGCTGCTTTTGAAGCTTCCCTTTCTGAAGGAGAAGAAATGAATCTTGTGGCCAGGCTCCACATGCCTCCGTTATAGCTGAGGAAATACAGGAAAAACATGATTCCTACAAAACCTGCTGTGTAGGGATCGTTGAACAACTGGCTGTGTTCGGGAGGCAATTGCTTCCAGATGCCTGTTATGGATTCCGGTCCGCCGAGCTTTTTTACCACCAGCACAAACATTACCACGCTGCCTACCAGTTGAACAAGGAACTGGATAAGGTCTGTTATAATAACACCCCACAGCCCTCCGAATGTTACATAGATCAAAGTAACGATACCGGATATAAGAATACCGGGCGTCATGGGTATTCCTGCCACCACATTCAGCAGGATGCCGATGGCGGCCCATTTAGCGCCTACATCGAACACTTTTAACAGTGTGCCGCTCCATGCCATGATTTGCTGCGTGGTAAGGTCATACCTGGTTTTAAGGTATTCAAGCGGTGATTGTATATGAAAATTCTTCCGGAGGCGAACCCAGTACACCGGGAATATCCTGGCGCTTGCCATAATAACGATCGCAACCGGGAAAGCCCACCACATGTACATGGTAAAGCCATGTGTGTAGGCTACGGCGGCATAGGCAACAAATACGGCGCCGCTATGACCCGATACATGATGAGATATGCCGGATAACCACCAGGGAAGCTTACCGCCGGCTACAAAATAATCTTCGGAATTTTTGCTTCTGAAATAAGACATAATCCCGATCACTATCATGCTCAGGAAAAAAAGTGCGACTACAAAAATATCTATTGAGTGAAGCGACATTAAATAAAATTATGGGTGATGTTAAATCGTTGGTTCCCATCCCGGTGCATATTCCCTTTTCCACATGGCACCGGCTTCTTTATTCCCGATGATATGCCCGTTCGTATCGTCAATTTTTAAGGTGCCTGATGTGCGAAGCGCGATATTGCCCAGTTGATTCAACAATGTGCTTTTATGCCCGATCTCGATATCCGCATTCAGCGGGGCGCCTTTTTTGATGCCATCAAAAAAATTCTGGATATGCAGAGCATCTAAAGCCTGCGAAGGATTAATGGTATTCCTTGCATCAACAGGCGCTTCATCCTTCACCTCCTTGAGGAGATTGTTTTTAAGATCATAGATTTTGTATCCATTTCCTGACCCGATCACCAGGCTGCCGTTATCTCCATAAAAAATTACTCCCACGCTGGAGTTTTCCACGTTGTGACTGTTACAGCTCCTGCCTTCCCATTCAATCAGGGTATTGTTTCCGAAAGTCCATGTTACAACCTGTGTATCCGGCGTTTCCCAATCGTCTTTATACCGGTAACGGCCACCCGAAGATGTTACGCTTGTGGGAAATTCAACTCCCATGCCCCAGCGAAGAAGGTCTATTGTATGCACCCCATTATTGCCGCCCTCGCCTGTACCCCAGTTCCAGAACCAGTGCCAGTTATAGTGAAGGATATTGTCCCTGTAGGCTTCACGGGGGGCGGGTCCCTGCCACAGGTCATAATTCAGCCAGGAAGGTATGGCTGTTTTTTTTCCTGTGCCGATGCCCGGGCGGTTGTTTGCATACCATCCCTTTCCATAATAGGCACGTCCGATGACGCCCTCTTTTACTTCCCGGATGGCAGCAATGAGATGGGGCCAGGAACGTCTCTGGGAGCCCATTTGCACCTTGCGATTGTACTTTTTAGCGGCGGCTACCAATAGTTCTCCTTCGTGGGGGTTATGGGAGCATGGTTTTTCTACGTAAACATGTTTTCCTGCTTTGCAGGATAAAATTGCGGCAGGGGCATGCCAGTGATCCGGTGTGGCAATTACCATAACGTCCAGCACCTTATCTTCCAGCGCTTTCCTGAAATCACTGGTCCCTTTCGGAGCGGAATGCTGAATTTTTTTTACTGTATCAATACATTTGTCCATCGACTGGCTGTCCACATCGCAGACGTACATCACCTCGCAGTTGCTTTGACTTGCAAAATTCTGAGCCAATGCCAGGCCTCTTGCATGCACACCCATTATCCCTACCTGTATCTTTTCATTTGCACCTATAATGCGGGCATAACTTTTGGCGCTGAAGCCGGGTAATATGCCCCCCAATGAAACTGCGGCTGAAGCAGTCATCGATTTTTTTAAAAAGCTTCTCCTGGAATTGGTCATACCATGGTTTTTTATTGTCGTTTTGATAATAGTAAAGACAGAAATGATTAATAGATCTTTTTCAGCTTGGACTGCGCTGCGCTGTTGGCTTTCTTCCATACTGTTTCCAGCGAAACGGCTGCTCCTTTTTTTCTTTTGCTTGCATCGGCTGCTTCCATGAATGCCAGTATCTCCAGGGTATCTTCTGCTTTAACAGGAGGTATGCCTGTGTTGAAAAATTTTACAATTTCCTTTAACAGCGGTTCATAGCCTTCTATCGGGCCAAGCACTGCATTCCCTGTTTCTCCAAAAGCCGTACCGCCATACAAATGTTTACCGGTTCTTGTTCCCCTAAAGGTACCGGTTCTTCCGTCAGCCCAGCGGCCGATGGCTATATCTGTATTTTCAGAATGCACGAGTACCACATCCCTGCAACCTGTACCCATTACGGTATATAGCAGCTCCACACCGTGTATGCCGTACCAAAATAAGTCGGGATGCGTCTTTTCCAGAACGCAGGGACTGTAAGCATCCGCGCCTAATACTTTTCCGATCCTGCCTTTTACAATGTCCTGGGCTGAAGAAATGTAACGCAATGAGGAAGCAGAAAATACGGGGGTATTAAAATGTTTGGCTGCTTCGAAAATAGCAATGCCGTCGGCAAGAGATGCTGACATCGGCTTATCAATGAATACTCTTTTACCTGATTGCAGCACGGGAATTGCCTGTTCCAGGTGACGGCGCCCGTCGTTGGTCTCGAGCAATACCACGTCCACTTTCTTCAATAACTCGTCAATGCTGTCTACGATCTCCACACCCATTGCCTTTACCTTTTCAATATAATCGGGTATTCGTTTTACAGAAGATGCTATATCCAGGCTTCCTTTCGGGTAGGCTGCCACTATTTTGTAACCATCATAATCAGGCGAAGCATTTTGCTGATTGAACACCCTGGTAAATTCAATACTGTGAGAAGTATCCAAACCGATGATCCCTATTCTTTTTCCCTGAAGGGAAAGCTCTTTGCCAAACAAGGGGTGAACGCTTCCTGCCAGCCCTATCCCTACTCCGGCAACAGCCGATGTTTTAATGAAATTTCTGCGGGTATACAATAGTGCCATAACTTATCGGGTCTTTTTCCAAACTTATTTTAAAATAACATACAAAAGGCATAAAAAGCCAGGTATAATGCCTGAATAGTCAATTACAACGTTTGAAATGATTTGGAAAACGATATTTCCTGCTGAGATGGCAGCTTATAAAAGAAAAGCCCGGGATGCTTTACCGGCGTGTTACCTGTTAACGATCAGCTCGCAGGGTATCTGGATGTTTGAATGACCGGGATCGTGGTCGGGCTTGTTTTCATTGATCATATCAAAAAGCAATATGGCAGCCTGCCTCCCCACTTCGTAAAAATTCTCTTCAATGGAAGCGACAGGCTTGTGGTCGAGGTACTTAAAGAGCGGAAGGGTGCCAAAATCTGTAAAATCAATGGAAGCCAGCCTGCGCGGGTATTTTTTTTTCAGGAATGCGATTGCGTCTAATGTGATGTCATTTTTAAAAGTGAAAATGGCTGTAGGGGGAGATTTTAATTTCATGAGGCCGAGCATTGCTTTCTCTGTTTCCCTTTCGCTGAAATCAACCTCCCGGACGAGCGCCATGTCTAACGGGATCCTGTTTTTGTGAAGTGCCTGCTTATAGCCTTCGAAACGGGCCAGGGAAATAGGCATCGTTTGGGGGCCCATGATATGAGCGATCCTGCTATGTCTTTTTTTAATTAAAAAATTGGTTGCCCTGAATGCACCTTCCACGTTGTTTACAGAAACATAGCTGAAACAATCATTGGGTGGTTCTCTCACAATATGTATGACCGGTATGCCTACTGTTCTGAACTTTTCGAACAATGTCATGTCGATCGTATGCTTTGTAACGGCAGCTATTAAACCGTCTACACGGTTCCTGATCATTACATGCACAATACTTTCTTCTTTGCGGGGGTCTTCATGCGACTGTGTCAGAATTATATTGTAGTTTTCCTTTCCTGCGACTTCTTCTATGCCGTTTATCGCTTCAACAAAAAAATGATCCTGCAGATCCGGCAGGATAAGCCCGATCGTAAAGCTTTTATTCAGTTTAAAATGCCGGGCAGATTCATTGGCAACGTAATTCCAGCTTTCTGCCAGCTCTTTTACCCGCGCTTTTGTGAAGGCGCTGATGGCATGATCGTTATTCAGGGATTTTGAAACCGTTGACACGGACATGTTCAGCTTTTTAGCCATGTCTTTTAATGTTATCCCCTTTTTCATTTCACAGTTTTAACGATCAATACTTTTATACAGTGCTGCCTGTTCATCTGCAGTTTTCCGGCTCCTTTCGCGAAAGGAAGGGAGGTTTTAAAACTATACAATATTATCCATAAATTTATTTTTATTCGTCAGGCCGGATCATTGATTTGGACCGCCCGCGGGGACGTCATTACGGTTCGCCAAAAGAGCGCCGGCGGTTTGAGTGTATCGGAGCTCTTCATTCAAATAATCTATTGCCCCATAGGCAGGTCACCACCCGCCGCCTAAAAAGAAGATGAAATCATTTATCCTGGAACTTCCGCTGCTACCAATCTTTTTATATTGAGCCGGCTGAGATATCATTATCAGATTAAGCTTTCAATTGATATTCAGGGCAGTCTACCCGTAAATCCGCAGTGTGTAAATGCTGGTTGAGCAGGGTACAAAAATGCTTTTGCCCTTTGTCGGACGATTGGTAATAAGAACAGCTCATGCACATTCGCTGAATGGTAATTACTTCCGATTGATTCAGGTGCCGTATAATATTGAGCAAACTCAAAAGCAGGTTTTCTTTGTCGTCGGGCGGCAACTTGTCAATCGGTGTTCTGATCTCCCTTGTAAAAAGGGATGTTTTACCGGCTAGGTCTTTTCCTTTTTTTGTAAGGTGAATAACATAGCTTCTGGTGTCGTGCGGTTCAAATTCTTTGCTAATAAGCCCTTTCTCTTCCAGCGTTTTAACAGTGTCGCTGATCGTGGCTTTGGTCATATTGAACTCGTCTGCCAGATAGCTTACTTTTCTTTTTTCATCGCTGTGATAAAGCAAAAAAATCAATACCTGCACCTGGATAGGACTTAATGAAAAGGTCTTGCTTTCCTGCCACAGTAAAACGCGAAAAGCCTGTGATACTCTTTCCAAAGCAGCCACTATCTTACTTTCCACGCTTTGGTTCTGATGCGTTAAGTCAAAATCCGATTGATTCATAAAATAAAATGCCTCACAAAGGTAGTTGTCCTAACTTTGTGAGGCGAATTTTTAGTGCTTTACTTTGTAGGGTAACGATAAATTACCGCTCGCTACGGAATATACCTTATACACACCAAGCATGGGTTTGGCACCGCTGCCGTGCCCGCCAGTGCCGCCTGTATTGACCTGCATATAAGCGGTAACACCGTCAAAAGAGAAATCTTTTTGATTGTTTATGCGGTAATCAGGCACAATCACCCGGATGGTGCTGGCTTTTGTTATAACCTGGTAGCCCGGAGAATCCATGTACATGGGCATTCCCGGATTAGTGGGTGGCAAAACAACACTTTTATCATTGGGGTCAAACTCCTTTACTGCCAAACCACCTTCTACCCGTTTGTCTTCTGTTAAAACAACCCAGTGCGGATGCCAGGTAATACCGTCATTGCTGTAGTTTTTGTCATTGTTTTCGTCCCAGAGCGGTGTATCGTCAAAGTCGGGATGAGAGGTAAGCGCCAGGGCAACAATGCCTGCCGTTTCGCTAAAGCCTACATCTGCGGGTTTTAAACTGGTTGGAAATACATAACCCAAAACAGGCGCGCCGTTAAGTTGTCCTGCGGGTACGGGCGTTGTTTTTCCTGCCGTTCCTTTTACGGTAATTTCCCAGATGGTTGCAGCTATTTCAACAGCGTGCTTTACGGTAACACTTTTAATCTGAAAGTCGTCATTATTATAATTTCCACACTTTTCGCAGGCAAATCCCTTAACTGTAAAAAGCGATATTATTATAAGAAGAAACAGTTGTTTCATTTTTTTTGTTTTGTTGTTTGGAATAAGTTAGGATTCTAAATATAATTAGGAATCCTAACTGTTTAGTTGAAATTTTTTACCCTTTTACGTCTGCCATAGACGCGCCGAAATTGATGTGGAGCACATTTCCGTTGGGGGTTACCAAAGCCGGGACAGATTTCACACCTGCGCTTTCCGCTTCAGCAATGCGGTTACGATCTTCGCCGATATGAACCACCTCTACATTGTCTGCGCCAATAAGGTGAATGATGTCGTGCTCTGCACTAACGCATACAGGACAGCCTGCATGATAGAAAACTGATTTTGACATTTGTTAAGCATTTGAATCGGTTGGCAATATTGCCGGATCAAATATAGTTAGTTATCCTAACTATATAAAATATTTTTCCTGAAAAAAATTATCCCGGGCAGACGCGCCGGCAAAAACATAGGATGTACCCTGGTTTTTATTCTGCAGACCTGTTCGCCGCAGATGCGCAGATTCCACTACCGGTCGGTGAG
>JAHBTL010000018.1 GCA_019638615.1 Chitinophagaceae bacterium
AAGCCAAAGGCCGCTTAGCCTGATTACAGGAACTGTGGTTTGACTCTGGAGTTGATGAAGTTAAATACAAAAGCTGACGACTATTCATCTGACCGGATTGAAGCTGAGGCTTGCAAATAGCTGACGCTACAATGCCCAGCCCAACTTGCATAAAACTCAATGCTGAGCGATTGTGCTTCTATTCTGGTTTAACTTTTACAATCTTATTGTCTTGCATAATAACAAGCTCAGTATTCTTTTGCTTTTTGAATTCAATTAGTTTTTCATAAACTTTTTCGAGTCCTAAAAGTATTTTATTATAAAGTTCCGTTTGCTTTTCAGTTGTTGTCATAATACTTTTTTAGAAGAGTGAATTTTGAGTTATCAATAATTTCTAATTCTTTTTCAATGGTTTTCCTTGCGATTAGAACGTGTTTGCCAAATGAATTGTCAAAAATTAATGCGCCGTCAACAATAGGAAGATAAATATCAAACAGATTTTTTATCCCTTTTATATATCGTCTCTCTATAACATCTGTTTCAATGTTGTGTCCGCCTTCAGAAACTCTAATTCTAACACGTTCTTTAGCCAGTTCTGCGTTTTGAAGCCAAAAGAAAAGTAATGTTGTCGTAAATCCCTTTTGCTTCGCTTCTTCAACCTTCTGTTTGTAGCTTCTTGTTGATAAAGTTGTCTCAAAAGCAAAATTTTCGCTGCTGTCTAATAGTTCTGCTATCCTGTTTAACATTATTCGTCCTGCTTCAAAAGCTACTTTTTCTGGTTGAAAAGGAGAAAGGCCTTTAGCAATTTCGTCAGCATTTACAAACTCTTTACAGTCAATAATCTCAGGTAAAATTGTAAATGAAGCCGTAGTCTTTCCTGCTCCATTGCAACCAGCGATTATGTAAAGATTTTTGTCAGCCATAGCTACAAATTTACAGAATTAGTTTCTGTAAATTTATTGTCTTTTCAAGCCGGGTAATGTCTGATCGCATATCTCCTAACGGTTGAGCATTTGTGTTTGTGGCGGAATTTGGAAAACGTCCCGCTGGGAACAAATACCCAATAAAGATATAAAAGTTCATTGTCAATACTATAGCTCAATCTGTAGTTCTGGCCGGAGCTACAGATGATAGATAGGTGAAACTAATGCAGTGTAGGCATTATAAATAAAGCCGCCAACCCGAATTGAATTGACGGCTTTTGCTTTACTGTTCATCCAGCCGGATAATGAGTAATTTGTTCATGGTAGTGGCTATTACCCTTTGGTAGGGAGTAAACCCTGATCTGTCGGGGCAAAGCCCGCTTAGTTTGATTACCGGAATTGTGGTTTGGCTCCAGCGGTTAATTTTGAGGTCTGGTTGAATTTTCAGGCTACGCAAATCGGGTTGTCTGATTGTTGTATGTTCGTGCTCCCCTTATTTCTTTTTCCCTTTTGAGATTTGTTTTCGTTTGGGTGCATTTGGTAAGTAATTCTCTGATGAAACTACTCTTTGTCCTGTCTTTGCTTCAAGGTCTTTTCTTGCTTTACCTGCAACAGCACCGCCTTGTCGTGCCACTTTTTGATTTTCAATAAACCCTTTCGGATTTTGTGTTCGTACAATTGCAGTGGTGGAAGCCTCGCCCAACATGGAAAAAATAAGTTCAAGGTCGTTCATGTGGTCCCGTAGGTTTTGACTTTTTAAACCCTTTACTTTTTTGTATTCCGAGGGCGTTAAACCAAAAGTGGTTTTTGAAATTTCTGCTGTTAGTATGGAATATTCAATCTGTTCTTTTACACCTCTGTTTTTCCATTCTCCGGTCAGTTCTTCACGAATGGCAATACTTCGCATCCGCTTTTCTATCCAGTCATCAGGATAACCTTTGAGTTTGTAAAGCTCTCTTGTTCGTTGTGTTGCCAGTTCGGGGTTTTCAATCTCTTCCAATCTTTCCGAACCCACTTGTGCTAACCAAAGTTTAAACGGTTCCGCTTTAGGTGATGGAATAGATTGTATGATGCGCAGAAGTCCTTTAGCATCAGCAGCTTGTATTTTACGCCTCCTGCCGTCAGCAGCCTCCATTTCAACCAGGGGACAAATTGTCCCCCAGTTGGCATTCAACCGGGCATCACGCTTTTTCATCTTTTTGATGTAATCCTTTACATCTACGGTGTCAGTAAGGGCTTCAATTACATCCTGAACTGAAAAATACCATTTCTGTTCCTGTTC
The DNA here is from genome assembly GCA_019638615.1 of Chitinophagaceae bacterium. Lineage (GTDB taxonomy): Bacteria > Bacteroidota > Bacteroidia > Chitinophagales > Chitinophagaceae > Agriterribacter. The sequence goes on from JAHBTL010000018.1 coordinate 2,185, forward strand.
ATTCCATTCGGAACGAACCTTTTTACTTTCAAAAAGTTTGATGCTTCCCATGAGGTAAATTTATACAAATAATCAATCTGGTGAATTCAATTTGCGTGCAATATCCAAGCCAGTACGGCACCGGATTTACGACCCATGATTAAATGTAAAAATTATTAACCGGCTTCTGAAATAAATTAGATGTTTTGCAGTTAACGGCACAAGCAGGACTTGGATCTGGTACAAGTGCAGACATTGTAAATAAAGCCGCCAATTCGTTATGAACTGACGGCTTTTTTGCTTTACTGTTCATCCAGCCGGATAATGAGTAATTTGTTCATGGTAGTGACTATTACCCTGCGTTCGGGAGTAAAGCCTAACCTGTCGAGCCAAAGCCCGCTTAGCTTGATTACAGGAATAGTAATCTGGCTGCATTCGTTAAACCTCGTGTCTGGTTGGATTTTCAGGCTACGCACATCGGGTCGCCTGATTGTTTGCTTCTTCTTGGGTGTTCGCATAACTTTTAGAAGATTTTAAAGAAGTAGCCCGGCAGTGCTGCGAACACCCAAGAAGACTTGAGAAGTACAGGACTTGCACCTGCTCTCTACCAGGCATATTGTTAAATAATAAAGTGATCATTAAACTGTCTTTTGGGATATTCGCAAGACAAATATAGAAACTTTTTTATACAGTCAAGTGTCAAATGAAATTTTTATTTTCATGAGTGCCAATACGTAAAGAGTATTGCTAATACAAATCCTATTGCGTTGGCGTGAAATTTTTTGAGTGCTGTTTCCAAATCCTTTCCTATAACGGCTTGAGTATTTCATAAATACCTTATAGGTGCAGATTTTATTTAAGTCTGTTCATAAATTCATTGAACTCCTTTGGTTGCTTTAATCGTGGCGCTAATATAGGAATTGAATTACTTGGGGATAATAGTACACAGCATTTGTATTTTTTTTCACCTTTTTGTTTTCCTCGATTAATAATGTCAGGGCTCTTATTTATACAGTTGATCATGTAGGCAAGTTCAAATTTCCCCCTAGTATAAGATTTAGGATTATTAATTCGCTTTAATTCGTTTATGATTTTTCTTATTTCTCGTATAATGGTTACAGATGTTACTCCAGTTTTCCTATCTAAAACTTGAAGAATGTTTGATTTCCTCCTTACATGAAAGGTTTCGTCAATGGTAAACATGTCAGCAATAGTTATATTATTTAAGTTTAAAGGTTTTTTCATTTTCCTATGATATAAGAAATATGCGGAAAGCAATAGCGATGCTTGATAAAAGGAATTTAATCCAAGCTGAAATTGTTTACTGATAGCATTATTAATCTTATCATTATCAAGACCAATTATTTCCCTAATTGAGCGGCTAAATAATGATTTGCTTACCAAGTAATTTTCAATTGAGTAGTGTGTTGTAACGAATATGTTTATATCAATTGGATAAGTAATCCTTAAAATATCTGAAAAGTCTTTATCTACAAAGAATATTACTCTCTTTTTAGAATACGCAGTCCAATTGATTTTAGAATAATTTTCATATACCTTTTCTTTATTCTTTGCCTGATAATAAAATATCCTTCTCTTGTTTCTTCCTCTATTATGTATAAAATTACCATAAAATGAAGGGTCGTCTTTTCCTTCATGAAAAATATGTATCGAATTGTCCTGTTTATTATATTGCTGTAAGAATGTGGTATAAACAGATGTGTCAGATTTGGCTGCTCGTCTTAGATATTCTAATAAGTTCATTTTTCAAAACTAAATTCTGTTAAACCATGTGCATACTTGTCTAATTCGTTTTCATCAAAGATGAAAGGTGAGTGCGTAACTGATAATAAGCCCTCGCAATAAGGGTTACTTATAACATCGACTATGAATTTTTTCTGCCATGGCACAGAGAGTGATAGTTCTGGTTCGTCAATAATTAAATAAAAATTTTTCTGCTGAGATAAGAATAAATGACTAAATAAAGAAACTATCTGTTTTTCACCGCTAGATAGATCCTTTAATTCGATTATTTCAGTAGAGCTAACTTTTCCATTTTTTAGGGGCTTTATAGTAATATCAAAATTAATGTTATCGTATATGAATCTTTTGTTTCCAGAATACTTATTACAAATATTGATAAAATTTTCTACATCTTTTTCCTCTTCTTTTAGCTCATTGTATATTGTTGACAGCCTGTAGATAAAATAAGCTATTATTTTTGTTTCATCCTTATCTATTGCTCCTTGAGAATTTATTTCATTTACGAATTGAATTAATCTTGATTTTTCATTTTTTGAAAGAACCGATTCATCAATTCTGTCGAGAATTGACAAGAGTGCTGTTTCATTAAATTCGTGGATTTGGTTATAGCTAATATTTAAATAGGTTCTATTTATTACATCTCTCAAATAACCGCCAGTAAGATTATTTTTAATTTTGTAGGCTAGATTATCCCTTAGTTGAGCTAGTTTATATTTAATCTTATCTTCAACATCTTCCATTCCAAATTCAACTAGTTCAACATAACCTAATTCTTCATGTGGTCTTAAACCTCGTTTTCTTCTTTTGTATTTTTCAATATCGGATTCCAAATCTGGGAAGATCGCTTTTAAATCTTGCTCTATTCTTCTAAATGTAGGCAAATATAATATTTGACAATCAATCAAATTTGATAACCCTTTTTCGGGAATTAACTGTTCAAATAAATTAAGTTGCTCACGATTTATAACATTCATCACTTCATAAACAACTGATGCGGGTAAATTTGATGTGTCAGCCCACATTTCCATTTTAATCGGATTTCTGTAGTAGTCGGTCATGTCATTTGAAAGAATGAATTCATTTATTCTTTGAATCATTCCAGGAGGATACCGCTTTGTAAGTCTTTTGAATTTGTCACTAGAAAGAATATCAATGTCTTTTCTATTAAGAGTCCGAGTCTCACCATTTATTTTTGCACTTACTTTTTCAAATCTATATCTAAGTAGCTTTGTCCATTGACGAGATAGAAAATAGTAAATAATATTTACAATAGTGGTTTTACCTGAACCATTTTCTGCAACCAGAATAAGTTTGTTGTCTTCTATTCTTATGTCGTAATTAAGTTCTCCAAAAAGCCCCTCAATTTTAATTTGTTCAATTTTCATGATTGTTTATAGTTGCTATGTTAAAATTGCACCTACTCCAAAAATATGTGAAAGTTTTAAAGAATGGAAACTTTCATTTTTTTAATATCCTCTTGATAATTAGCCTTTTACAAACATTGCTATCCCTTTCTAAAATACAATCCCAATCCTATTTATAAACGCCGTAGCACAATGCCCAATATAGTTCCAACCGTACAAGCGAGTCCCGACTAAAGTACGGGAGCAACAGCAGCCCAATACCCGCCCGACTGAACGTCGTTCGGGCGGGGTAGTATTGCAGTTGACTCACAAAAAAAATATCATATATTTTCCGCCCGCGTAAATCACCGGATATCCCCAACCGCTGCACAACTGCCTATATTGTGTTATTTTGCGTCCCCTTTACAACATTGATCTACCGGCATGACGAGCGAGCACATAGCATTTTTAATTCAATCATCGCCTGCATTGCAGATGCTGCGGCTGCGTAATGCGGACTGGGTATTGCCGTTTCTGTATACTGCGTTTAAGGAGCACCGTAAGATGGTGATAAAAGAGGAGCAATTAGTGCCGCTGCTGGCGGAAACCCTGGGCACATACGCGGATGGCACGGAAGACCTGGAAGAAGCGCGCATTGAATTTGGCGAGGATGAGGAGAGCCGCAGCCGCAAATACCTGCTGAATTGGGTGCAGAAGCGGATACTGCAGGATTTTCCGGATATTGACGGGAATACGAATTACCAGTTGAGCGCTTATACCGAAAAGGTTTTTCAATGGATGCAGAACCTGCAGGCAGGGCAGCACCATGTGGGCACGGAGAGCCGGTTTAAAATGCTGTTTGCATCGCTGCGCGATATGGTGGAGAATACGGAAGACGACCGCGAGAAAAAATTGCAGATACTCAAGGATCGCCGCGCTGAAATTGATAAGGAAATTAAAGCGATTGAGCTGGGTGTGGCGCCGCCACGCTATAGCAATGCGCAGGTGCAGGAGCGGCTCGACCTGTTTGTGAAGCTGTGCTATGAGCTGATCGGCGATTTTCGCGAAGTGGAAGATAATTTTAAGCAGATACACCGAAACATCGTGGAGCAGCATACCAAAGCGGAACAAAATAAGGGCGCTATTGTGGGCTTCGCTTTTGAATCGTACGACGCGCTGCGCAGCAGCAACCAGGGAAAAAGCTTTTATGCTTTCTGGGATTTCCTGATCTCGCGCAACGGGCAGGAAGACTGGCGCAACCTTACGGAACAACTGTTGCTGTTGCTGGAAGACCGTGCACTGGAAAGCGATACTAATTTCCTGCAGAATATTAAATCGTTTTTGTTAGAGCAGGGTAAGTCGGTATACGATGCCAATGATAAGATGGCGGAAAAATTGAGCCGCATTATTACGGAAAAAGAAATTGCAAGGCATCGCCGGTTGCGGCAGCAGATCAGCAGCATAAAAGAGCTGGTGTTTGATTTGATGGATGAAGAAACGATTGATGCGGGACTGGTGGTGGAAGAAGCGGCGGAAATAAAAATGACGATGGACAGGAAGCTGGTGCTGGAAGAAAAAAAGACGTCGGGTGTATTGAAACAACCTGTTGCGGCGGTGGAAAGCATCGCGGATGTGGAACGGTTTAACCGCATGCTGAATACATCGTTCATTGATAAAAAATTATTGTGGGAAAAAGTAGAGCAGGTATTGCAGCACAAACAAACGGCTACGTTAAAAGAAATTATTGAAGCCACTTCGCTGGATAACGGACTGGCGGAAGTGATAAGCTATTACAGCTTTTTGAAAGAGAAAGCCAAAAGGGTACAGGTGATCGGGTCGGCGGTGGAGCTGATACCGTTGAACAAAGAAGCCACGAAATTTGTGGAAGTGCCTTATTTATTATTCAGTAAATAACATTGTAAATGCCCGAGAAAATACATTCGTTCACACCCGTGTTTATCAAGCTGCTGAAAGGCCCGGTGGAATATTTAGAAAAAAACACCTGGGAAAAGCTGATGCAGTATAAGGCAGAGCTGACTGTTTTTTTGCAGCAGTTGGGCCTGGCGCTGGTATTGGATGAGCAGGACGGATACGCGTATATAAAACACAGCATACAGGAAGAAGATGTCGCCGGCGTAAGCTGGGTACAACGCCGCAGCCTTACGTACGATGAAAGCGTGATGCTGGTTTTGCTGCGTGATATGATGGCGGAGTTTGAAGTGGGTGAAGCAACACATCGCGAACTGATCAAAAAACGCAGGGAGATAAAAGAATATGCTGAATTGTTTTTTAAGGAAAATGCCAGCCGGGTTAAAATGCTGAAGGACATAGACAGGCTGATTGACCGTGCGGAAGAAAACGGCTTTCTGGAAAGATCGGAAAATCATGATGTGGCGGATGAGCAAAAATTCCGCATCAAAAAGATCATTAAAGCCAGGGTAGACAGCGAAACATTAGAGGATTTTAAACAGCAACTTATTGCACATGCAGCTAAGCGTATTCAGCACAGATAATGAAAAAAGCGGTTTCCGGTTGCAATACATGGAAGTGTATAACTGGGGAACCTTTGATGAGCAGATACATGCTATTCATCCTAAGGGAGAAACCAGCTTGTTGACAGGCGCTAACGGTAGCGGTAAAACGACGTTTGTGGATGCGCTGCTCACGTTGATAGTGCCTGAAAAAAGGTATCGTTTTTACAACCAGAGCAGCGGCAGCGAGAAAAAGGGTGATCGTACGGAAGAGACGTATGTGATGGGCGGTTACGGTACGATCAATAGTGAGAGCGGCGTTACCAAAACCCTGTACCTGCGTGAAAATAAAGAAGAAGCCTATAGCATACTGCTGGCGAATTTTACCAATGAAGCCATGCAGGAAGTCACGCTTTTCCAGGTAAGGTATTTTGCCAACGGCGATATGAAAAAGCTGTTTGGCATTGCGCATAAAAGCCTGCATATAGAAACGGATTTCAAGCCTTTTGACCTGGGCAATGCCTGGAAAAAGCGGATAGACCAGCAATACAATAAAGGCAGTCGTAAAAATAATGTGGAGTGGTTTGACGCTGCAAGCAAATATGCCAATCGCATGGTGGATGTGCTGGGCATGCAAAGTATACAGGCGCTCACGTTGTTCAATCAAACCGTGGGCATTAAAGTGCTGGGCAACTTAGATGATTTCATCCGCACGCACATGCTGGAGCCGAGGGATATGGAATCGTTGTTCCAGGAACTGAAAAAGCACCTGGCTACTTTATTAGACGCGCAACGCAATATTGAAAAAGCGGAAGAGCAGATACGGCTGCTGCAACCGGTGCAGGAGCATTTTGAAGGATTTAAAGCCCTGCAGGTAAAGCAGCAGGCAGTACAGCAATCTATACAAACGGCTGCTGTATGGAAAAGCTATTCGCAGGATGCGTTGCTGCAACAGGCGTTGGAAGAAGATGCGGTTCAGTTGAAAAAGCTGGAGCAGCAATCGGCGGAGTTCAAACAAGAGATAGAAGCGCTGCATGAAGAAGAGCGGGTGACGCGCAACCAGATTGACCAGAACAAAGCCGGTCAACGGTTGAAACAATTAGAGCAGGAGTTGAAAGAGCAGCAGGCAAAGAAAAAAGATGCAGAGAACAACCTGGCATTGTTTACTGACTGGTGCACCACGCTGCATTTTGAAGATAAAATCGCATCGGACGAAGAAAGCTATAAGCGCATTCAGAAAGAAGTGGGTCGTGCAGGCTTTCGGCTGGAAACCAAAAACCGCCTGAATGAAGATGATGATTTTGATGCGAAGAATTTACAGCGAAGCGCGGGTGCGGAAAAAGAGCAACTGGAAGCGGAATTGAATATGCTGTTGCAAAGCAAGAGCAACATTCCCGCGCATTTGGTGCAGGTGCGTCGTGAATTGTGCAATGCGCTGAAGATAGATGTGGCCGAGCTGCCTTTTGCCGGGGAACTGGTGCAGGTGAAAACAGAAGAGCTGCACTGGCAGCCCGCATTGGAAAAGCTGTTGCATGGTTTTTCGCTTCGCCTGCTGGTGCCGGATAAGCATTATAAAAAAGTTACGCGCTATATCAACCAGACCAATTTGCGGGCAAGGCTGGTATACTATCATGTAAAGGATACGATACAAACGCTGGCAGAAGATCAGACGGTATATTATAAATTAGATTTTCACACGGATCATATATTATCGGAATGGGTGCAGCAGCAGATCGTGCAACAGTTCCCGTATGTATGCCTGGAAGACGAGAAAACCATTGAGCGGTATGATAAGGCCATCACCATTAACGGATTGATAAAAAACAGGGATCGTCATGAAAAGGATGACCGCCCCGGCGTGAATGATGCCGGTCGCTATGTAATGGGCTGGAACAATGAGCGGAAAAAAGAAGCGCTGATCAGTCGCCGTAATAAGTTGACAGACGACCTGGCAAACGCCACGGAGATCATAGAACGATGCCGTAACCGTGCCGCAAGATTACAAAAACAGTTTTATGCATTAAGTCGCCTGCAGGAACATGAAGGATTTGCCACGCTGGATGTGGCCGGGCTGCAACGCATTATTCATAAAACGGAAGAGCAGATAAAAGCATTAAGCAAAAGCAATAACCAGTTGAAGGCATTGACTTCGCAGCTTGAACAGATATTGGAACAACGCACAGCAGCAGAACGTAAATGGGAGACTGCGACCGGTGAAAAAACAACTTTGCAAAACCGGGTGAACGCAATGCAGCAGCAGAAGGAATCGCTGCAGGTACTGCTACAGCATATTACTACAGAAAACAAGGATGAGCTGTTGCAGTTTCAGCAACAACATGCGGTGGCGCTTGGCGCGGTAAGCTTAGATACGATTGATGAAACTTATCGCGTATTTAAAGATAAATTGGATACGGAAGCGCAGCAGGTGCAGCAACAATTATATAAAGAAGAAATGCATCTGAACCGCAGCATCAGCCAGATCAAGAATCCGTCGCCTTCCATATTGCAACGTTTTCCTGATTGGTACAGCGATGTGCAGTTTCTGCCGGATGAAGCGGCCTATGCAGAAGAATTTAAAGAATGGTTGGATAAGCTCACTACGGAGAACCTGCCTAAATACCGTCGTGATTTTGAGAATTTCATCAACGATACTATTACTTATAAAATCGGCGGACTGAATGAAGAGATGGAGAAATGGGAGCGCGAGATCAACAACAGCGTTAACAAGCTGAACTATTCGTTGAGCGCTATTAATTTCAACCGCCTGCCGGATACTTATATACAGTTGGGCAAACGTTCCGTGCCTGATGCTACCATAAAAGCATTTAGAAATGCATTATTAGATGCATTGCCGCAGGCGGCGAACTGGCAGCAAAGCAAATTTGAGGAAAAGGCATTGCATTTCCGACAGAAAGTGCAGCCGCTGATTGACAGTTTAGATGAAAGTGAGACTTACCGTGCCCGTGTAATGGATGTGCGTAACTGGTTTGAGTTTTGGGCGGATGAAAAATACCGTAATACCAATGAGCTGAAAAAAACTTACCGCCAGATGGGACAATTATCGGGTGGTGAAAAGGCGCAGTTGACCTATACTATTTTGTGCAGCGCTATTGCTTATCAATTCGGTATTACCCGCGAGGGAAAGAACAGTCGCAGTCTGCGGTTTATTGCGGTGGATGAAAGCTTCAGCAACCAGGATGAGGATAAGGCTACTTACCTGATGGAACTGTGCAAGCAACTGCACCTGCAATTATTAGTGGTAACGCCGAGCGATAAAATACAGATCGTGCAGGATTATATTGCACATGTACATTTGGTGCAGAGGGTGAATAACAGGAATAGCGTGATGTATAATATGACGATCAAGGAGCTGTTGAAGAAGATGAAGGGGTAGGGTGGTTATAGGTTGCAAGTTTCAGGTTACAGGTTTGGGGCAAGTGCGTTTAGTGAATATTTATTCCCGATTTAACAAAACAAATAATTACATTGCTAGCAATGGTAAAAAGACTGCAAACTCATGAGACTTCCGACAATACATGGTTACATTGATCGACGCATTTTAATAAACTTCACGGCTGACCCAGGCGTTGTAAGGAAAGTCATTCCCGAGCCATTTAGACCAAAAATTTATAAAGACAAAGCTGTTGTTGGTATTTGCCTCATCAGACTAAAAAACATCAAACTAAAAGGGCTTCCTGATTTTGTCGGCGTTTCCTCTGAAAACGGAGCACATCGCATTGCTGTAGAGTGGGACGAAGATGGTAATACCAAAGAAGGGGTTTACATTCCAAGACGTGATACTTCTTTACGGCTAAACACAATATTAGGCGGCAGAATATTTCCTGGCAAACATTATTTAGCTAAGTTCAACGTAAAGGAAGGCGGTGGCAACTACCACATTGACTTTACCAGTTCTGACAGCACAAGCATTTCCATAGACGCCAAGGAGACCAATCACTTTGACCCGAACTCAATTTTTCGAACATTGGAGAATGTTTCTAACTTTTTTGAGAGAGGAGCAGTTGGTTACTCCCCGAACAAAGACAAATATGAAGGACTTAAGTTGCAGGCTTACACATGGCAGGTGCGACCGCTTGAAGTGGCGGATGTTCATTCCAGTTTCTATGAAGATGAAAAGATATTTCCCAAAGGTTCTGTGCAGTTTGACAATGCGCTTTTGATGACAAGAGTAGAACACGAGTGGAAAAGTCTGCAGGACAAACCACAAGCAACAATGCATTGACAAAAAGCAAGGCTGACGGAAGTTCAATCGGTGACAAATCGCTAATCAACATCAGTTATCGGCTGAACATTTTCTATTCAGTTTAGAACGACCAATGAACATTTATCTTTAATGAGCATTTGTATCGGCAGACGAACAATCCCCCCTGCCTTTGCCAATGCTTTAACACAATATCACAATGCGTATATTATCTATTTACATAGCAACAAGCCTGGACGGCTATATAGCAAAGCCGAATGATGATCTTGGCTTTTTGAAATCAGTAGAAAAAGAAGGCGAGGATTATGGGTATGCATCATTTACATCAACCATTGACACCATCATTCTCGGCAGGAAAACTTATGATTGGGTGCTTAAAGAAATCGGCTCCTCTCATTACGACAACGGGGAAAGGGATGTATATGTTATTACAAGAACCGCAAGACCGAAGGTTGGTAAAACAAATTTTTACACCGGGAACCTTCCGGAATTGGTCCGGCAACTGAAAAGCGGAAAAGGTAAAAATATTTATTGTGATGGCGGCGCGGAAATAATAAACGAACTTTTAAAAGATGATCTTATTGATGAGATAATCATTTCGGTCGTTCCTGTATTGCTTGGCAACGGAACAAGACTTTTTAAAGACGGCAGACCCGAACAATGGCTTGAGCTGGTGAGTACAAAATCGTTTGACACCGGGCTGGCGCAACTGCATTACAGGCGGAAACGTTCCTATTAAAAGATCAAAGTGATAAGAAGAAATACTATTGCTAATATTATACTATGATCGAAGCATATCAGCAACAACTTGTAAGATACTATAAGGGATACCTGCGGGATATTATTTCAGGCAAACCTTTTAGCGTTGTAGTGCTTCGGGGTGAAAAAAACAAACCCGCGACAACGGTTGAGCTGCATAGAGCTATCGCTTTGTTCCGGCAAAATGAAAAGACAGCGCAACGCAGGGGCTGGACAATAGAATGGGAAGACTGGAGCAGTAAAAAACTCGGCAAACAAAAATGGGTATCTAAAATCATAGTTGATACGGAAGAAGATTACCTCCACCTGTTAAAAAAGGAAGATGAAGCCGCCGTCTTTAAGCATCAGTTACAGATTTTACTGGACTGGCAGCCGGCTATCCAATCTTTCTTAATGGATAAGCCTGAAAGGGTACTGGATTTAAAAACAGTGTGGGACGACCTGCAAAAAGTGGTTGACCATTTGCTGGCGCATGATGTAAGCAATCATTATATCAGGAGTATCCCTGTACCGGTACATACCAAGTTCATTGAAACCTACCGGCCAATTATATTTTTACTTTTAAAAACTATTGCCCCGGAAAAATATGCCGCGGGTTCTACTACGCTTGATGAGCTGCTATCGTTAAAACAAAAGCCGCACCTGTACCCGATCCGCTGGCTTGATAAAACAATAGCAGATCAGCTCATGCATTGCATGGACGTTACGGGTGTAACGGTTGACTGGCTGAAGCAGATCAGTTGGGATATTAAAGAAGTGTGGTTGGTGGAGAATGAAACCAACCTCTATTTGATCCCGGAAAGAAAAAATGCGATAGCTGTTTTCAGCAAGGGTAAGGCAACGCATAGCCTGAAGGATGTTCCCCTTTTGGCAAAAGCTAAATTATTTTACTGGGGTGATCTTGATGAAGAGGGATATAAAATGCTGAATGCTATGCACGGCTATTATCCCAATAACCTGCAAAGCGTGTTTATGGATGAAGCAACCTTACTGCAACATGCGGGTGAAATGGGTAAGCAGGATGCTGTATACAAAACAATTTCATTGGAGTATCTCACCAGGGCAGAACAGGCTGCTTTTAATATATTGAAATACCACAACGGAAGGCTGGAGCAGGAAAGGATACGGCAGGATTATGTGGCGGAGCGGATCAGAAGGTATTGACGAAGTCGGTATATTGGGTCAGCACGGTTTTGGGGTAGTAGTATGTTAGGTGCAGCCTATTTATTTGTGGGCATTCCTGTTCTTATTATAATTGCCTGTCTGTGGGAATATTAAACCACCTGTCTTCTTGTGTATTGAAAAAGTAGAGCCCGCTATCTTTTGACAAAAGTGCAAGTTTGTTTTCTGAAACGGCAATTCCACCCAAACCAATATTGGCCCCAGAGGGCAAACCTGTACTTTTATTTTCCCAGTTCAATCCATTATCGTAAGAAAAGTATACGATACCATCCGAATTGTTGATCAACGGAATACCGCTGGTCAAAACCAAGTTTGTATTGTTTAGGGATTGTCCATTACAAGAGTGTAACGTAATCAAAACCGCTATAGCCAAATGTCTTATTGCTCTTGCCATCGTTTTATATTTTACGTTGCTCGCTCTTTTGGTTGCACATAACGGTTCAGCAGCCTGGCATTTGTGGCGGCAATAGAGTTCCGTCCGCCCAAATTTATTACGAATGTTGATAGCAGCACTACCGTTGGGCATATATTCGTCAGCCGCCTCATTGCAAATACAGTGCTCGCGACAGGCTTATTGTCCGAAAGCCTCTTCAAATGTCTTGCCTGAATTAATGTCTTTAAGAAAATTATCCAGTTTGTCTTTTGTATACCAATTTTTAATTTCGTGTTTTGCCGCCATGTAGTTCAACATGATCTGCTGAAGCGAGCCGGCATAAAATTGCTTATCAGATGTAAAGCTTTTAATGTCTGGCAAATTTTTAAAATTATTTGATTTGACTTTCAGGGTGTCCTCAGAATAATAATCCCTGTAATCGTTTTGCATTGCCAATCCATGCTTAAACCAACTTGGAATTTTATAATTGAACGTATAAAAACCGATTCGTTCATACAGTTCAGCATGTGAAAGTTCATGAGCAATAATATCTGTATTCATTGCCTCAGCACTCAGCACTATAACAGAACCTAATTTTAAATAAGTAACAGCAGGTGCGGAAGGGTTAACACAATACTTTTTGAAATCGTCTTCATTGTCACAATAAACGAACTTTGAGTTGCTCATTTCTTCTCCCCAAAAACTGTCAATACGAATAGATGCCCGGGCTATCAACGATTTTAAACTGTCAATTTTGTTATGCAGTGTTGATGCATTGAAATAGATACGACTCTCTTTTTTAAAATTCGAATAGTCAATTAAAATGCTTCTCGTCTCTTGTGGAAAAACAATGAAATGGGCAAAGGCTGCAACAGGAATTAGAATAATAAAAACGAAACAAGTCCTGATAATTATTCCTCTAAATTTTGTCATAATTGAGGGATTTATAAAGTTTGATGCTAACTCAAAAATATGCGAAAGTTTTCCTCACTCCAAGCCTGCGCTTTTTTGAATATTGTATTGATTGATTGTATTTAACACCCATAAGGTAGGCTGTTCAAAAGAGCATAATAAAATCCTCCTGTAAATAGAAGTATATACCAATCAATCGCCATACTCGGTCGTCATTTCGATCCCGCCTTAGGTCATATTGAATTAAATGCATATTATGGCGGGAGAGAAATCTGTTAGGCAAAGTGCAAATGTTGAGCATTAGTACAAAAGCCCGGCAGATTTCTCCTTCGCATAAAAGTGATTAAACCACAGTGTTCATGTTGGCTCAGTGCGAAATGACGATCATATCCAATCATACCAAAATACTGCGACCTCTTTACTAAAAAAGGAGGGATTTTTTCGATAAAAAGCGGGCGAAAAAACTTCCTGGCGTTTGAACAGCCTACCTATAAGGCCTGCCGGGCAGAAAAGCAGCGCTGCAGACAGGAGCATCATAAAAGAAAACGTTTAAAGACGAATACCTGAAAATGTTATCAGATTTTAGGGTTGACTATTAATGAGAAATATGTTTTTCATGATTTGCCTGATGAATGACATTTACTTTTAAAAGGGTAGCGCCTACGGCGCATATTTGAAATATGGTCATATGGATGTCTACAAACGGGTTGTGCCGATGGCACAGTAGATACAGTGTGCTTTTAACAGCATTTCTTGTAGCTGAGGTTAGCGGGTTGATATTTCGCTTATGCAGACAGGAATACTGACATCCTGAAATATGCCGCATAGCGGCTACCCGTTTGTAGAAAAAAGATAACAGCCATTTTTACATGCCTCGTAGAGGCTACCCTTATAAAAAATTTTGTACATTTATTTAAACATTCAATCTATGCCTAACACCTACACACAGCTTCATGTTCATTTTGTATTTGCAGTAAAATACAGGGCAGCCTTAATTCAACCTGACTGGAACGAAAGATTGCATAAATATATTACCGGGGTTATTCAGAATAACGGACACAAAATGCTTGCGATTAATTCCGTAGCAGATCATCTGCATTATTTTGCCGGTATCAACCCCAATCAATCTATCTCTCAGCTAATGCAGTTTGTTAAAGGCGACAGTTCCGAATTTGTAAATCAGCAGGGTTTTACGAAAAGAAAATTTCAATGGCAAAGCGGATATGGTGCATTCAGTAACAGTCATTCACAAATAGACGCTGTGGTTAAATACATCATGAATCAGCAGGAGCATCATAAAAAGAAAACGTTTAAAGACGAATACCTGAAGATGTTATCAGATTTTAGAGTTGATTATAATGAGAAATATATTTTTCATGATTTGCTTGATGGGTGACGTTTGTTTTAAGAGGGTAGCGCCTACGGCGCATGTTCGAAATATGGTCATATGGAGGTCTACAAACGGGTTGTGCCGATGGCATAGCAGATGTAGGATATCAATATCAACGCAATACAAACAAGCATATGATGAACGATTCATCAAATGTTCTTGTTTACAGTCTAATCATTATAAGGATATGCACGGAAAAAATCAATATATGCAGCAAGTGAGTTATGCTGATAGTACAGTAAATGCAGCATATCAATATCAGCGTAAAACTGATAAACGGGTGAAATGATGAACTTATTTTTCAACATCTGTTTACCATATGTTTCCCGACATAAAGGCAATTCTTACATAGCATGTGCGGAGAAATATCAATATATACTACAAGCAGGTTGTATCAATGGCACGGTAAATCCGGCATATCAATAGTATTCTCAACAAGAAATGCGATTAAAAGTGAGATATATTCATCTGTATCAATCTATCATAAAGTCTACCGCGCGGGTGTACCTGAAATTGGAGGGCTCTGAAAATAGCCTGTATGAGAATGAAGCACACCGTATAAGTGAATATTTTATTGTGACGGCCTCGTTCTAATAAATACAAAGAAGAGTCGTTAATGCCTTACTTTGAACATTGTTTTTGAACAATGATAAAAAATGAGTGTTAATCTTTTGAAACACACTACAGGAAAGGCTTCTGCATTTTCAGGAGAACCCTACCGCGTAGCGGTTACCCGTTTGTAGAAAAAAAGACAGAATTATATTTGCCGCGTAGCGGCTACCCTCTACGTCAACACTGATCATATCTATGGAGTTATTTCTACAGCCTTCATTTCATTTCTTCCATAAAATGTAGCAAAATACATCAGCTCGGCTTTGGCTGGGTTAAGATGGTATTTGCCACTATATCGTGGCTCCAGCTCAACGGTATATTCATATTTCCCTTTAGGCATACGCTCAACAAATATTACCATCCTGTCTTTAAAAAACTCTTTATGACCGTTCCAGTCCTGCAATTTTTCCGCATAAGTACAACCTGCGGGGATAGGTATTTCAACCAGCACATATTCCGCATCTTTCAATACATTTACTGTTACCTTCATCATAGTTTTTTCACCAGACTGCAATGATGTGACCGGCTGTTCATTTTTTTCAAATCTGCTGCTGATAACAAAATTATTGGTAACCGGTTGCGGATCGGCATTAAATATCTTCTGCCAGGCAGTTACATACATCATCCCGCCGCCCTGCTTTGTAATACGAACAGGGATTGAGTTATTACTGATTGTTGAAACATATGGAAATTTGTCTATCCTGGTATATTCACCGGCATTGATGGTTACAACAGGTTTGGTATTATAATGGGGGAGGAATGATAAGATTTTTGGTAAGATAGCAGCGCATATAGTCGCAGATTCAACGGTATTTCTCCAGCGCCCTGATTTCCGCCTTTCCAGAAAATACTGAATGATTTTTTGCAGTTCAGGCTCATGATCTTTTTCACGCTGTAGCACACTATATGCTAATACGGTAGTTGCCACTTCATTGCTTTGCCACCGGTATGAGTCTTCACCCCAATGTAATCCCCCTAACATGGTTTCTGTTTTCTTTGCCATCATTACTTTCCATTCTTTAGCAAATGGTATTTGCTGCTTTTGTTTAATAGCGATTGATTGCCACTGCTCATGTACGGTTAATGAATCGAATATTATTTTTTGCAGATAAGGACTATAGTCCATTATATGACCAGCTTCGCTCAATGTATACAACGCATCCAGCAGATCTCCTTTTTGTAAACGAGGTAAGAGATTTTGCAGGTACAGCGTTGCATTGCGCAGGTTGGTTTGCACCAGCGCATCTTCTTTCAGCGGCAGTAAGGCACTTGTAATATAATTGGTGATGTGGAGATCAGCTTCACCACCCTGCCACCAACTCCAGCCGCCATTAAACAATTGAGCCTTCTGTAATTTATTTAATAATTGCTGCACCTGTTTTTCTTCTTTAAAGGGCTGTTGTAGTGTTTTACGAATTTGCTTTTCCAGCAACAGTCCTGTAAGCTTTGAAGCAGTCTGCTCCATACAGAAATAAGGATAATCTTTTAAATATTTCAATTCATCCAGCAATACATCTAATGGGTTGTCCTGTATATACAGCACTGTTTTTCCTCCCGCCGGATCAGGTGAAAATGAAAAGCTGGTATCGGCGTTAAGTATATTGAAAATGCCTTTGGCTTCTTCCGTTCCTCTTTTGTAAACAGGAATTTTTCTCAACTCGCCATCTGCATAGCCGTTTTGCTGTTGCAGGCTGTATTGAGCTTTTACAGTATCGCCCTTGCCTGTTATAAGCAGGCGTTCACTCAGCGCCTCTTTTGCCCGCAACTGCTGGTCAGCCGTATATATAGTACTATCATTAATGCTAAAAGCAGATTTTATTGTTACAGGATCTGTAGTATAATTGATGAGCTTTCCTATTGCCGTAGCACTGTCACCTTCTATTAAAAATTGCGGGGCGGCAAGCTGCGCCAGCATGGGCTTAAACGACTTTATTGTTGCGCTGGTTTTTGTGATGCGCTTCTTTTTGTCCATGCCCACAACAAAAGTTTGCCAACTGGTAATGTTGTCGGGGTAGGTAGCAACAAACTGTGCATTACCGTCTTTATCTGTAATAAGATTGGGTTGCCAGATAGCGTAATCCTTAAAGTTTTCCCTCAACGTTTTAGGTGCGAACCCGGAGGTGGTAATAACAATAACGCCATTAGCGGCTCTTGCGCCGTATAGGTTGGTTGCCATCTCCCCCTGTAGTACACTCATCTGTACTTTATCCATTTCTATTTCAGCAGGCAGGTCATCCATCAATACACCATTTATAACATAGAGTGGTTTGGTGTCTCTATTAAGCGCTGATGTACCTCTTATAATAACTGGAGATGCATTTCCAGGTACACCAGTGAATTGAACACCCGCCACTTTACCTTGCAAAGCGGGAAAGAGACTCTGCCCGCTTATAACAGACACACTACCGGTTAAGCTTCTTTTCTTTTGTACTCCATATCCAACAACCACAACTTCCTGTAATGCCAGCTCGCTTTGTTTCAATTCAATATTTTCTGTTATGGTTTGATTATCCTGCAGAGATACCTGTATCGCTTTTGTTTCGTATCCAACCGCGGATATCACCAATGTATATACGCCGGAACGCGCACCCCCAAGCATAAAATGCCCGTTCATGCCTGAACTGGTTCCCATGCTATAACCTTTAAACAGTACAATGGCACCTACTACCGGTGACTTACCCTCTTTATCTGTAATTATTCCTTCAATTGCCGCATTCCCTTTAGGCATAGGCAACCCTGTTATAACAGGTGTATAGCCGGTATCTTTTACAGGCCCTTCAGATGGCAGCATTACAGGTTTCCTCAACTGGCTTACATGCAATGCTTCCACAAAAAGATTGGTTGATTGATATAGAGGTGTATTTATTTTGATGCAGGTAGTGGCGTTGGGCAGCACTTTTATATTTTCCACTTCAAAAAAATACTGGTTTTTAGTTACCAGCACTACATGATAATTACCGGGCGTTACATTCTCGAACCGGGTGAGCTGGTAATTTTTTATTCTTGTAATATTACTATCCGCATCAATGCTATACAATATGGCATATATAAAACTGCTGTCAGGAGGTAATTGAACAGAAACCGCTCCTGTCATCATGCTTTTCGTGTAGTAATAATCGTTAGCCAATAAATATGGAGGGGTATAAACAGTATTGTATTGAATAACCGGCAGAGAAGGGATGGTGTCGCCTAATACCCATTTTGTTATTTTTATACCGGGCAACTTTACCCGGTGCTTTTGAGGGAATAGCGGTTTCTTTTCCAGTCGTACCATTGCAGGAGTGAGCGTATATTCATACTCAGGTTCAAATGCAAACTTCAGATCAAAAGCGCCGGGCTTAAAAAACTGCAGACTGTCTGCGGGTTGAAAGGGACCTACAATATGCTGCCCGGATCGTGCTAAATGAACCAGGCGGTTGTGCTGCCATATATAGCCACCGTTGGTTTTGGCATGATCAGCTATCCTGAACAGTTGCTGCTCCAATTGCCGTTGCTCGGTGTATGTATAAGCATCTTCGCGGGGAATGATCTTTGAATGTGCTGGCAAACGATCCAGATCAAATACCATATCATGCTTGTAATAGGGTTGTACATATATACTGTCAATTTCTATATACTTGTCTTTTAACCTGATACCAACCTGCACATAACCGGGCGGTGTTTTGAAAGCATAGCAGGATGAATCGGTTGCGCCATTATACCACACCAACTCCCTGTTGATATAGAGCAGGTATATTTCCTGCGGTACTCCTTTTTGCACGGCAAAAACAGACAATTGCGGTATATAATTGCCGGTATACTTTGAAGAAGTATATTTCCCTTCTTCCGGGAAAAGAAAGCGATAATACAACATGCTATCCAGTCCGAAAACTTTTCTCCATTGCTGGTGGCTGCCCAACAGTTGCCGTGAAGTAAATCCGGCTTTCTCTAATCCATAATCATCCATATATAACCTGCTTCCGCGTTTATAGCGTTGCAGATAAGGCGGTTCAGGCACTTTTATATCTTTACTGAACTGGCTGTTATAGCTTACCGCCGTAAGATTCACTGATGATGCGGGTTTCCCTTTATAATCCCTTACATTTATTTTTATCGTATCGGTTTGCCCGGGGTAAATATTTGCAGCGCCGCTTATGGTAGTACCAAGCAGCTTAGAAAGCAACGCTATGGTATTCTCTCCTTTATGCTCTTTACCGGCCCAGGTGTAATTCCATACAACCGAATATATTTTCTTTTTATCCAGCCTGTCAATCCATGCAATATTTTCAGCGGTATCGCTGCCGGCAGTCATTACTTTATTACCATATAGCACGCTGTAGTGCACATTCGCTTTTAAGGGATTGTACAAAGAAAACCCTGAACTGTCTTTTGATTGCACCCGGCTAAAGATTACATCGGCTGTTTTTTCAATCGCTGTATATTCGGAAACCGTTACTTTGCCTTCCTCATCTTCTATCCAAAACTCATATTCTTCTGTAAAAGGATTGATTTTTTCTTTGAAAGGAAATTGTATTTCTCTTTCCATATCATCATCTCCATATGATAGTTTTCCTTTCTTTGGAATTGATGATCCATTCTCCAGGTATTCGGCTGTTATATAACCGCTTTCCTGGATGGCTTTAATTAAAACCGCGTTTTTAATTAATGTAACTGAGGTTTCTTTTTCCTGGATTTCATTATTGCTGTTCCTGAATCCTACCCTTACATCAATATCCAGGTCAGCATCAGGCAAGGAAGATGCGGGAATTTCAAATCTTGTATCGCCTTCTACCTGTAAAGGTTTTTCCTGCTGCCATAAAGTATCGGGTACTAATACATGTTGCTGATAAATGCGGGGTATGCTTTTCGTGATGAGGGAAAGTCTTGCTTTTCCGTCCATTAATGCCAACCCATTTGCATCTTTGGCATTGGTGTAAAATAATAAAGTGTCTTTTTGATAATAGTTTTCCTTTTCAGAACGCAGCGAATAAGAAGCAACTTCATCCAGCAGGTAATCTTCAATTTTAAAATTTCCGCTTAATACTGTTTCTTTTTTTCTGTTCTGGAAATAAAGCTGGTATGTTTTGTCTGCATCCAGGGAATCTCCCAAAACAAAATCATATACATATGCCCCGGGAGAAACCGGCGATAAAGTGGTGAGCTGCCTGTTGAAATATTTTCCATTACTGTAGTAGTTGAGCTGAAGATGAAGGGGCTTTTTATATTGCTTTCCTTTTCTGTTTATAATATACGCTTTCAAACGAAGCGTATCGCCCGGCTTATATTTGGGTTGATTGAATATCACATACCCGCTCCCGGATTTCCGGTAATATTTTCTGTTCCTGAACCAATAGGCTGGTTCTGTTGTGATCATTCTTTTTACAAATCTTACAGGCGTACTGATAATATATACCGGTTTTTTATAGTAGAGATTTGCCCACCATTGATTCCAGTAGCTTTTAGCATACTCCTCCAGCGCAGTCAATTCAAAAAAGGAAGTATCGCCATCAGCGGCAACTTTAATAACCGCTTCGTCTGCTTTTCGCCTGTTTGAAATATAGGTTTGAGTGGCGGGATCATGTTGCAGCTTTTTATTGTTCAGCCAAACATTGGCCTGCTTAACCGCATTTCCTGTGCTGTCACTTATTTCAAACCGCAGCCTGCGCCTGTCGTTTACCGGCATTACGCGAATATTGCTTTTACAATAGTATTTGGTTACGAGCTCATTTTCTGCAACGCTGATAACCAGGTAATTACCGGGCGGCAATAATTCAAAATGTTCTATAGCATTATTCCAAACCGCGACAGGCGTTTGTTGAATATAACCATCCGCATGAATGTTCCAATCGCTGATGTATTTTTCTGCAGAGTCTGCGGGAATTTTATATACGAGTGATTGCCAGCTTTTCTGACGTGCGTCTTTGATATACTGCTGTGCGGTAACCCGGGTGGTCAGCAATAATATGACAAGGGAAAAGAGCAGGAATTTTCTCATATGCATACGTTATACCTGCGTGATGCAGCAGTTGGGCAAATTGCATAACAACATGCAATAATTTTGAAAATATTGATTGAATGCATATATCACAATGTAACAACGTTTATGGGGTAGCTAATATTTTCGGCTTAATTATATTTACGGATATGGAGTCACGGCATGATAACATTTCATAAATATCGAAACCATTCAAGGCTCAGGGTTTGTTATAATTTTTATTGGAAGATTATTCTTTGCACAGGGTAGCCCCTATGGGGCATTATTGGGAATCAACCATCTTGTTTACAAACGGGTTGTGCCGATGGCACAGAAGATGCAATAGATTCAACGATATTTCGTATGGCTGAGGTACAGCTAGCTGATATTTTCATTCATGTGGGCAGAAATATTAGCATCCTGAAATATGCCGCGTAGCGGCTACCTGTTTGTAGAAAAAATATCAATCGTTTAATTTGCCCCGTCAGGGGCTACCTTTGATGAAAATGTTTCATAAATATCGAAACCATTCAAGGTTATGGGTTGTTTATAATTTTGATTGGAAGATTATTTTTTGCACAGGGTAGCCCCATACAGGGCATTATCGGGAATCAACCATCTTGTCTACAAAGGGGTTGTACCGATGGTACAAGAAATGTAATAGATTCAGCGATATTTCCTGTGGCAGAGGTACAGCAAGCTGATATAATCATTCATGTGGGCAGGAATATTGGCATCCTGAAATATGCCGTGTAGCGGCTACCCGTTTGTAAAAGATAACCAGGATTTTCATCGATTTAATGATTACACCCCTGCAGCAGTAACACCCTTATCGATCTTCGCGATCAATCCCTGCAATACTTTACCGGGACCAACTTCTGTAAAAGTTGCAGCGCCATCTGCTATCATTTTCTGCACGCTTTGCGTCCACCGGACAGCGCCGGTCAACTGATCAATAATATTTTTTTTGATGGTAGCAGGATCGGTTACCGGAGATGCCGTAAAATTCTGGTATACAGGACAGGAAGGCGTGTTGAAGGCAGTGGCTTCCACAGCGGCAGCCAGCTCGACCTTAGCAGGCTCCATTAAAGGGGAATGGAATGCCCCGCCAACCGGCAATGCCAACGCTCTTTTAGCACCGGCTTCTTTCATGCGCTGAATAGCAATCTCTATGCCTTTGGTTGAGCCGCTTATTACCAATTGCCCGGGACAATTATAATTGGCAGGTACAACAATTTCACCGGTTTCATTTTGTATGGCAGCACATACTTCTTCTACCTTAGTATCATCCAGCGCAAGCACTGCCGCCATGGACGATGGATTGATCTCGCATGCTTTCTGCATGGCATTGGCGCGTACTATCACCAGCTTTAAACCATCTTCAAATGATAGCACATTATTAGCTACAAGTGCTGAAAATTCACCTAAAGAATGACCGGCAACCATATCCGGCTTCACATCACCCAATGTTTTATACAAAATAACAGAATGCAGAAAGATAGCGGGCTGCGTAACTTTTGTTTGCTTCAGGTCTTCATCAGAACCTGTAAACATAATATCGGAAATGCGAAAACCTGCTATGTTGTTGGCCTGTTCAAACAATTCCTTTGCAGTTGCATTGATCTCATACAATTCTTTTCCCATTCCTGAAAATTGCGAGCCCTGACCCGGAAAAACATATGCGTGTTTCATTGTTGTTGTGTTTAGTTGAATTTTCTGCGCTTTTGTATGCGACAAAAATAGGGGGATTTGGGAAACGAATGCTTAATTTGTTTTAGGTCGCCGGGAGGCGACAACAAATACATGTGCGGCGAAGACGCCACACACAGCAAACGATTTATTTATGTCGCCGGAGGCGAAAGGACAGGGGTGCGTGGCGAGCCTGTCTAACGGTTTACCTGCCGCAGGTATGGCAGTCAGGGACGCGATGCACAGCCATCACTGCTGACCAAAGAACTGCTCAAATTCTTTTTGAGTGATGGCAAAAACAGTTCCATGTCTTGTTCCTTCCGGAAAGCTGATCTTATTAGAAATATCTTCCCAGTTTTGTAAATCCGTAGAGGCAACGGCTCCGTATTTATGATCCACATACTTATCAAAATATACGATCCAACTGCCGTTTATTTTTATAGCGGTTGGTCCTTCTGCCCAATAATTGCCTGTAATGGGTTTTGACGGCTTGCTATACTTACCGGTAATGTTTTTACTGAGGGCGATTTTCAGGTTCTTCTCCGGGTTGGGTCTTTTGGTTTCATCTTTCAAAAACATTAGATACCCATTGCCGTTATCCTGGATGGTAGCATCAATTACGTTGAACCCGGGATCAAGCAGCAAAGCCGCTTTGCTGAAAGCTTTAAAATCTTTGGTGGTTATGTAATACATGCGATGATTGTACTTTCCATCGCCCGTGGAATCCGTTGCAGCGAAACGGCCGGGAATAGTGGTAGCCCAGTAAATGATATATTGCTGCTTCTTTTTATCGTATGTAATTTCGGGTGCCCATGTATTTAAAGCATCCGGCTCATGTTCCATAACAGGTATGTATAGCTGCTTACTCCAGTTTTTAAGATCAGCAGAGAAGGCGTAGCCTATTCCTTTGTCGCTCCAGCTTACCGTCCATACCATGTGAAACAAACCATCCGCGCCCCGGATAATGCAGGGATCCCGCATTAATTTGTCTTTGCTCAGCTCAGGCTTTAAAAAAGACTGATCGTTGTTTAAAGCTGTAAAACGGTAACCATCCCTGCTGTAGGCAAGATGCAAACCGTCTTCCCCGTTGCCTTTGAAATAGGAAAACATATACACGGTATCGCTTTGCGAAAAGGACTGGAAGAATGTGGCTAATGCCAATACGATGGTATACAATGCTTTTCTATACATGAGCTCATCTTTGTTCCAAAGATATTATTTGTACAGTGCAATCGCTTCTTTCAATATCAATTTGATTTTCTTTACCGGGATATCTTTTTGGGGATCTATCAGCAAAATTTTCATCCTGGCTCTTTCTTCCTGCAATAAATCGGGGTGATTCAATTTATTTCCTTCTGCAATACCAATATAAGGCTGCTTATATTTTTTATGGATCCACAAATAGCAAAACATCCTGCCGTTTAAATAATAAAACGGTAACCTGTATTTCCATTCCTCTGTTATACGTTTATCCAGCGTTGGAATAAATTCACGCAAAAACAAGAGACAGCTTTTAACAGGTTCCTCTTTTTCAAGAAAGAAAACATCTATCGGGCGGAGCATATCAATTGCAGTTATTTTACAGCCACTAATATAGGGATTTCAGCATTCTGCTTATCCTGCGCCTTTTCGCCATATATCTCAATATCGGTGGTGTAGAGCCGGTCTATATCTGCATTCCATATTTTGAGCCATTCTTTAAAAACAATACCATCATCTATAGCTCCTTTGGCAATAAATACCCTGTACTTACCGCCTGTAAATACGTTTGTTGTAATGCCAGGCACATTTACCTCAGCATTTACCCTGCAGCCCAGCAAAGTGGTATATGGCCGGGTATGATCTTTTTCATAATCGGTATATATGCAGTAAATAGTGTCATCTGTTTTTCCGGGCAGCTTATTCATGATGTCTTCAGCAAAAAATTGTTGCCAGAGGGCCGGAATGTCGGCTGCGGATTGCCCGTTTTCGTTGGTGGTTCTGATCGCCAGTCCTGCGATCAGCACTGTTTCGTTTTGTTTGATCATATTGCTTTTTTATAGAACAAACTTATAACGGGCTTGTGACAACTGTATGTCAGGGGTCAGTAGAAAAATTTTTCCGGCATTCCTCGAAATGTTTTTCCAGGTCAAAATCATGAGGCTGAAATTTTTCGGCTTTCACTTCAAGTTTCTGAATATGGTCAAGTCTGAATGATCGTAACTCCTTTCGCATTCTGCACCAGGCGATCAGTATCCAGTTCTCCTGCGTGCTGTACAATGCCAGCGATTCAATTTCCCGAAAGGAAGTTTGTGCTGTTTCAACAGATTTGTATTCAATTTTTAAAACAGTGAAGTTGGTAATAGAAAGCTGTATGGCAGATAAAAAATTACTTGTAATATCACCGGTACTGTTTTGTCTTATCTGTATCCTGCCAGCCAGCAGCTCCGCCTTGTCTTTTGTACTATACCTCAGCAGGGACCTGATCTTGGTGATGGCCTCTGTATAATGCTGTACAAATGAGGCATCTTTATTTCTTAATACCAACTGCTCAGCAGTAATTAAGGCATTGGCCTCAGGTTCAGTGAGCATCAGCGGGGGAAGCGTATAGCCTTCCATCAGCATATATCCTTTTCCTTCCTCGGTGAGGATAGGCACGCCTGCGGATTCGAGCGCCCGTATATCCCTGTAAACCGTGCGAACGCTGATATTGAATTTTTCAGCTAAGGCTGTAGCAGTCACCAGCCTGCGCGACTGAAGATACGTAAGTATGGCTGTAAGCCTTGACAGGCGGGAGATTTCCATATCAGCCATTACATTTGTTTTAGTGCAAAGTTGATCCTATCAATCGTATGAACTCACTCCTCGTTTCATTCTTTTCAAACTCACCGAAAAAAGCAGATGTGGTAGTAACCGAGTTTTGTTTCTGTACGCCACGCATCATCATACATAAATGGGAAGCCTCAATTACAACCGCAACACCGAGAGGTTGCAAAGCATCTTTTATAGCATCCAGTATTTGTGTGGTCAATCTTTCCTGTACCTGCAGGCGGCGGGCATATACATCCACTACTCTTGCTATTTTACTCAGTCCCGTTATCCAACCGTTAGGTATATACGCTACATGCGCTTTCCCAAAAAAGGGTAACATGTGATGCTCGCACATACTATATACTTCAATATCTTTTACAATGATCATTTCGCTGATGGGCTCGTGAAATTTAGCGGAATTGAGTATTTCCCGTGAGCTTTGCTGATAACCCTGTGTCATGAACTGCATGGCTTCGGCTATGCGTTCCGGTGTTTTTAATAACCCTTCCCGTTTAGGGTCTTCACCTAACAAGCTCAATGCCCTTTCGTATGTTTCAATCAACGATGAAGTAGTATCTTCATCGTATTGTTCCACTTTTTTATATGCCATAAGTCAAATTAATTTTCCAGGTTTAACCTTTATGCCGGGTATTCTACAAAATTCCTTGGTGTTTCATATAATTTGATCTGGATTTCGTTCTCTTTATTAATACGAGCGCGAAGCAGATCATAAATTACAATCGCGATATTTTCAGCTGTAGGATTCAGGTTTTTAAACTCTGTTGTATCCAGGTTCAGGTTTTTATGATCAAACCGCCCGATCACTTCTTCTTTAATAATGTCGGATAACATTTTTAAATCCATTACAAACCCCGTTTCAGGCGCAGGCTCTCCAACTACTTTTACCTCCAGCTCATAATTATGCCCGTGATAATGCGGGTTGCTGCATTTGCCGAATACTTTAAAATTGGTAGCATCATCCCATGCGGGATTACTCAATCTATGCGCCGCATTAAAACGCTCTCTGCGGTATACCGCTACTTTTCTGCTCATCCTTATAAAATGAAGCAGCAAAAATACGTACAAATAACATATAGTATGCAGGGGTCGCCTGAGGCGACATAACAATGGTGCTAAGCGAAGACGCTTAGCACAGCAGTCGCCACGCACAGCGGTAACGCCTCACAGCAGAGGTTTTTACTTAAAGAAGGATAAATCCCATTGTTCTTTCCATTCAATTACCGGCTTGCCATTCTTCATTACCATCGGCAGCCAAACATATCTTGAACCTTCCAGGTCTGCCTTATTCCACCTGTCCGCAAGGAAAACAAAGGCATTCTTTTTTCCCATTACAGGTTGAACATAGGTGCTTTGGGCGCCATACGTAGTATCAGCTCCCGGGCCTGTACATGGATTATCATATGGTGTCCACTCTCCCAAAATTTGGCCGGCAACCGCGTAAGAGGCGGGATTGGGCGACCAGCCGGTACAGCCGGAAGATATGAGATAATATTTCCCGTTGAATTTGAATACGGCAGGTGCTTCACGGGACTGATTTATTAAAATCCTTTTTCCTGTTTTGGTGTGTGAAAGATAATCCTCACTTAATAAACAAACATGCATGGTAGCATTGTTTTCTGACGAGTAAAAATGATATGCCTTGCCATCATCATCCCGGAAAACTGTCATATCTCTTGCCATCGCGCCGTTGGGCCTCACACTGCCTATATAGGTAAACGGACCGGAGGGTTTATCACTCACGGCAACGCCAGACCGGGAATAATCGTAATCTTCAGAATCAACATGCATCCACATTACAAATTTTTTTGTTTTTTCATTGTAAATAACTTTAGGACGTTCAATTACTTTGCTTGTATGTAAATCATGAGCGCTGTCTACCGTATTGGGTTTCAGGGCAACACCTTCAAATTTCCAGCTCAATAAATCGTTGGAGGAATAACAGCTTACACCACCGGCATTCACCCGATAATCTTCCCAACTGGTAACGTATTCCACCCGCCAGGTCCTTCCTTTTTTTATTTCGCCGTACCAATAGTACGTGCCATTATAATATAGCAGCCCGCCGCCATGCGCGTTAATAGGATCGCCATTCGTATCCTTCCATATTTCACCCGGTATAAATGCTTTTTGGGTTTGAGCTTGTAAAAAAGAACAGCTAAACGCAAACAAAAACAGCAAACAATATTTCATAGCATTATTTTAAATTTCAAATAATTATTTTCAATAAGAATTAAAAACAAGCGCCGATCCCATTCCCGGGAGCATTATTCTGATTAAATGCTTTTCCGCCATTATTAATATTAAAAGCCTGTTGTAAGTTAATACCACCGGTTCTCAACACCGAAGAGGCGGGCAACTGGTATTTATTAAAATATTTCAGCGAATCAGGATTTGTAATATCAGCTACTGTATTATCAAATTGCGGGTTAATATTCAATCCGGCCAATTTTCCGTTATACATTTCTTCTTTGCTCTTTGCAGCCCATTCCTGCAATGTGCTGATTCCATTGATATTGAATCCATCTTTCAGACTGTACCAGTTATTGCCGGTAAAATGGCTGCCGGTATTTTTTCCCAACATCAATGAATCCCTACTCACAAAAATATTATTATAAAAGTGAAAGCCGCTATGCATGCTTTGCGCTTCATAGCTGATGGCCGCGCCTTTTGTATTATAAATGGTATTGCTGTAGAAGTAACAATTCTTCAGTTGCGTTGAATCATCAGAGCTGTTCCATACAAATACGGCCGCCTGCGCGGCCGATACGCTGCCATCATTTTCGCTTATGCAATACCGTATGGTGTTATTATACCAGTTGCCTGCTCCCGCATATTGAAACAATCCGAAAGCGCTGCCTTCATTTTCATACGACAGGCAATATTGAATAATGCTATTGGTAACTCCACCATCAAAATCAAAGCCTCCGCCATCCGCGGCACCTTTAGCAGTTTTATTCCTGTAGGAAATGCAATGTTGTATAACCACACTGTCTGCTTCATAACACCATATGCCCACCGGGCCGTTTCCTTTGCGCGGCATGTCCCAGCCGTTATTGGTGGCCGTGCAATATTCAATGGTTACATTTTTGCAATAGCCGGCTATAATGCCATTACCGCTGTGATTGGTGAAATTTGTCGGGTCGCCAGGGTTATTCTCTGCCCTGCAATGGCGTATACGGATATTACTGCAACCTGTTTTCTTTCCGGCACCGCTTACGCTTATGCCTGCAAACCCATTTTCTGTTGCATATACACGATTGACATCAATATCAGAACTGGTATACACCAGTAGCCCTGCTTTTTGAAAACCCTTTACTGATAAGCTATCCAGCACTATATTATTACATTCATTCACAATAATGCCGTCTTTGGTATTGCCCTGCTTTCTGCCAGATCCCTCCAATTTCAGGTTGAATACCTGTATAAACCCGCTCCCGTGAAGCGTTAATGCCGTTGAAGCATCTCCATATATGGTAGCACTGCCCGCGCCTGAAGAAGTAATCACAACATGCTGGTCTTTTTTACCGGCATCATTAGAGTCAAGATAGATGCTACCGTTAAATGTTTGTCCTCCTTCAAAAAAAACAGTATCACCGGGATTCAACTGAAGCGTGTTCAGTTTTTCAATTGACTTAAAAGGACTGGCCATACTGCCGTTGTTAGCATCACTGCCTGTATTGTTAAAGTAATAGGCCCTGCCATGAGTGAGATGTATGTTATCATCTTTTTTTTGTATGCAGGAAAAGATGAGTACAAAAGGAATAATATGAACAGCTTTGCTATATGCGTGCATAATTAATCGAGTTTGTGTAAATATTTCTTTATAGCAGTATACCAGCGTTCCGCCATCTTTCTTTCGCCGGATGCATTGGGATGAATATCATCATACATGTCCTTATCTGTATCCACGTCTGAAAACTGGTCTACTGCCATAACAGGTGATGATTTTGTTGAGTTTTTCTGGGCAAAGAGCCCGATCGCTTCGTTGAGCAGCAATATGCGGGCATTATACGTTGTGTCGTTACCGCATAATTTTTCAGACGCCCATTGTTTCCCTAAAGGCGGGATTTTGGCGAAAAAAAATTTTACATTTTTATTCCTGTCCCGCAACAATTGTACGAGCCTGGTAAAATCACCGATAATATCCCTTACATTCCTGCACTGGAAAACATCATTGGTACCCAATTCAACCAATACGATATCGGGTGTATACAATTGCATCCACGAGTATATATTTCCCCTAACGCTGTCCCAGGATGGTGGCTGAAATATATCTGCGGCCGTCCAGCCCGAATGCCCTTCATGATCCATATCAAAATCAGGGTCGGGAACGGCGCCGCCCATATGATGCTTATCCCACGATCCTGTGAAATCAAAATTATAAGCCCCGGCATGCAACAGCTTCCACAAGTAGCGCCTGTAACTGTTGTATTTGTTTGTGCCGTTCGTGATAGAATTTCCGAGACAAAGAATATTATCCGTATGTTCATTATAAGCCGTCAGCATAAAAAACTGTTTCGTGGTATCTCTTCCGTTAGTAGCAAACAGTTGAACGGGATATTGACCCGGCTTCGCGATACTGCCTGAAATACTTTTGTCAGCGTTAAAATATAAACCCTGCGGCAGCGTGTTTGCTCCAATGATAAAATCCCTGTCGGATGAATCTGTTGCTACAGGTTTATAATAATAGGACTTCCCTGTTTCTACCCTGCCTGTTGCCACCGATAGGAATAATGGCTTTGGGTGGTCAGCGGTATCCTGCGCGGATAGCTGACCAACGATCAATAACAGTATGCTGTATAAAAGATATTTCATTGTAAAAAATAACAGGTGTTCTCCACACGGATAAACACCTGTTATAATTGTTGCTGATCAGTAACCGGGGTTTTGCTTTAACAGGGGAACACCATCTTTTACACTCAAATCAATTTCTACCTGCGGCAAAGGCAGGTATTCATTTTTACCCGCTACAAAAGAAACGCTCTGCAAATGCCCTATCCTTGTTTTTTCTTCTACCAGGTAATTATTATTAATATAATCAGCGGCAATACCCCATCTTACCAGGTCAAAAAACCGGTGTCCTTCCAGGGCCAGCTCCAACCTGCGTTCAAACCTTACCGCCTTTCTTGCAAAATCCTTATCGCTCCACGCGTCTTCATACGGCTCTACAAAGTAATTGGCCGAAGGCGAACCGGTCGAATAATCAATGTCCACAGAGCAGCCCGTTTTCGCCCTGTTCCGTATCATATTCACATATTCCCTTGCTTTGTCAGCGCTACCTACTTCTGCTTCACACTCCGCCGCCCACAACAACACATCCGCGTAACGAATGAGACTATAATTTACCGCGCTGGTCTGCAAATATCCCTGCGCGTAATAATCGCTGTAAACGCCATATTCATCATACCTGTATACTCCTTTTTTGTTGAGGTAAGGGCCTCCGAAATCATGACTGTTTATCCAGTCTTTACCGGGGTTGGGAGAACCATAATTATAATCAAGATAAAAAATACCCCTACGGCCTACGGTATGGTCCAGGCGAGGATCTACCGTTCCCTGGTAAGGCACAAACCAATCCCACGACTCCATATTCTTATCATTGGGCATATTGGTCACATTAAAAGTGTCCAGCATAGGCAAGCCGTTCTCATCTGTTTTGAAAGCATTTACCAAATTAAAAGAGGGTTGCTTCCATGTAGTATACCAGCTTGATACAGGCCATGTTGCCGGCACATTGGCAGCTTCACCAATATTGGAATTATATCCGTTCGAGCCATCGTTAACAGAGAACTGTATCTGGAAAACCGCTTCAGTGCTGTTCTCTTTTGTAGCATCAAAGTTGTCCCAGTAACAGGGGTTCAACGCGTATTTTACACCCTGCGCGTTTTTGCCGTTCGCAATAATTGTATTCAACAGCTCATGTGCTTCGCTAAACTTTTTTTCAAACATATATGTTTTGGCCAAATAACAGGCGGCAGCCCATTTGTTAGCCTGTCCTTTGAACTCCTTTACTTCCGACAGATTTTCATATGCATATTTAAAATCGGCTTCTATCAATGGCCATATATCCGCCTCGTTAGACACTTTAAAGTCGACCACATTTTCATCAATAAAAGGCACTTTGTTCCACAATATTTTAGCCTGGAAATGATAATGCCCGCGCAGAAATCTTGCTTCCCCTGCAGCATCTTTTATTTCCTGTTCAGTCAGTTCCGTAGCTTTGGGTATTGTGCGCAATACGGCATTGGCTCTTGCAACACCATCGTAAACGGCTTTAAACTTATTCAGCACATAGGTATACGAAGGTGAGGTAAGATAGGTTTCAATGCCTACCCCCTCGGGCTCATCGTTGGTAGCGCCGGTACCGCCTCTAAAGGCATCGCCGGAAGTTACATCGCTCCACTGCCAGTTGGTGCCCGAGGTTGTCCACCAGCGGCTGCTCAGCGACATGCCGGTAAGATCGTGATAAGTACCTACCAGCAACGACTGCACGCCAGCTTTGGTTGCAAGCGCTTCTTCGGTTACGGCTGCCGCATTGATCGGCACATCGAGGAAACTTTTTTTACATCCTGTAATGATGCATATTGTTATTATAAAAATTCCGATATACTTTTTCATATCAAAGAATTAACAGATCAAATAATTTTTTTAAAGGCCCAGGTTAACACCAAAAATGAACTTGCGCGACACCGGGTAAAATCCGCCGAAGTCTATGCCTATATCTCTCGGCGAACCATTGCTCACTTCAGGATCGAGCCCGCTGTACCGGGTGAACGTTAAAAGGTTATATCCCTGCACATATACGCGTAGCTTGCTGATACCTTTTATGTTTAAGAAATTATATCCTAACTGAAGATTTTTCAGGCGCACATAAGAGCCGTCTTCCACAAAAAAGGAGGAAGGTCTGTCATCGCCCAGGCTTCTCCTGTCGTAGATGGGAAGCTTGGCGTCCCTGTTATCGGGCGTCCAGGTATCCAAAGATCCTTCACCCAAAAAGCCGGGCCATTCGGAAGCTGTTCGCCAGTAATTGAATATCTTATTACCAACAACTCCCTGGAAAAATATACCGAGGTCGAAATTGCCGTAATATAAATTTACATTCAGCCCGAAGTTGAATGTAGGATGCGGGCTGCCGATATAGGTGCGATCCTCATCGTTGATCACACCATCTTTATTAAGGTCTTTAAACTTAAAATGACCAACGCCGGTAGCGGTAGTATAGCCGGCCTGTGTGGCATGATTCAGGATGTCGGCAGTATCCTGGAAAATACCTTCATATTCATACCCGTAAAAGCTGGAAACGGGGCGACCTACTTCTGAACGGGTAAGATTGGTTTGCCTTGCATACAATCCGCCCAACAAGAAAGATTTGGGATCGCCATCAATATACTTCACATTGTTTTTGTAGGTACCAAGGTTAAAGTTCACATCATATTTGATCAACCCCTTGTCAGGCCCACGATAGCCCAACTCAATTTCAATACCTTTGTTGGTGAACTTCATGATATTTTGAACCGGCGCTATAGCGTCTCCCTGCAAACCAGTAACAACCGGGGTATACAGCAAATCATCGGTCAGCCTGTTATACCAGCTAAACCCTATCGTCAGCCTGTTGTTGAATAAAGCGGCATCGAAGCCGATATTGGTGGTTTTATTGACTTCCCAATGCAGCAGGGGATTTCCTATTTGCGATAATGCGGCTCCTATATTTGCTGCATTGTTAGCTCCTGCCAAATCATAATAGGTATAATTGGGATTGGTATAATAGAGATAATATACCCTGTCTGCCTCTACGTTGTCGTTACCCGATTGCCCTACAGCGGCCCTGAGCTTCAGATCGTTGATCCAGGTAATATCCTGCATGAATTTTTCACTGCTGATCCTCCAGCCCGCAGAATAGGAATAAAATACGCCATATCTTTTTTCGGGTGTGAACCTGGAGGTACCGTCACGCCGTACTACCAGCCCGAGCAGGTATTTATCGCTGTATGCATAGTTAATGCTGGCAATTTGCGAAATAAGGCTGTTTTTTCCAACGCCGCCGTATTGAGCGATAGAGCTCAGGTTTCTGCGGCCTGTTCCGTATATCTGGTAACCGAAAGTATTATACAACAAGCTGTCGCCGCCACCGCCAACTATACGCGAATTATACTCTGAGGCCTCGTACGCTACAAAGGCATTTAATTTATGGTCGCCGGCAAACTTTATATCATACGAAAGCTTCATGGTATTACGCCATTCGATACCATATCCAGATGATTCATAAAACTGATCAAATTGATTGGAATAAGCTTCCTGCGGGTACGGAACGAGGTAACTATGGCTCTGGTAAGGACTATAATCAATATTGATTTTGTTCTGAAATACAAGCCCCTTTACAGGCTCTATTTCTCCATAGGCGGAAGCCAGCAGCCTGGCCGAATATCCTTTACCGCTCTGGCTTTGTACCCTGCTTGTTACCGGGTTGCCCCCGCCCAGCTCAGAGGCTCCTTTTGTTCCCGCCAGGTTTCCGGCAATATCATATACAGGCATCAAGGAAGACATTCCATAAATACCGGCTACTACATTTTGGTCGGTGTGACCGCTGACGCTGTTGTTCTGGCTATAAGCAAATTGCATGTTTTCCCCCACACGCAGCCAGGGTTTTATTTTAAACTCAGTATTTACCCGTAAAGAATACCGCCTGAAATAGGAATGAAGCAAGGTTCCTTTATTGTCGAGATAATTAAAGCCAAGCACATAGTTGCTCTTGTCGGTAGCGCCGCTCAATGTAAGCTGATGGCTTTGTGTGAACGCCGGTTTAAATACTTCTTTCCACCAGTTAGTGCCCTGTTTATTGGTTCGGAGGATCCGGTAATCGTTCAGGCTATAACGGGAAGCATCAGCACGCGGATCACCCTCGGCAACGCCCAGGTTCGTGGCGCCGCCTGTTTGTTCTACAACATAATCGGGCAAAACCGGTGCAGATCCATTGCCATATAAAGACGAAGTGGGTGTTTGTCCGGCATTTTTATACGATTGCCACAAAGCATCTGTGTATTGCTGCGGCGTCATCATTTTCGGGAATTTTATCATTACTTCCGTACCCGCATATCCATTGTATTCCAGGCGTGGCGACCCGCTTTTGCCTCGTTTGGTTGTAATCACAATAACACCATTCGATCCCCTTGCACCATACAAAGCGGTATTGGCAGCATCTTTCAACACGGTAATGGTTTCAATGTCGTTGGGATTCACCAGGTTCAAGCCTCCCTTTGTTTGTATCCCGTCAATAACATACAACGGATCATTATCGCCAAAGGTTCCAATGCCTCTTATGCGCACCACCTGCTCATTACCCGGACCGCCCTGTTCGTTGATGGTAACACCGGCAACGCGACCCTGTAATACAGAAGTTACATCTGCCACGGGTGTTTTCGCAATCACGTCAGAAGAAATAGTAGATACCGCGCCTGTAACATCGCGCTTTGACTGCCTTGAGTAGCCCGTTACCACTACTTCGCTGAGCGAGCTGCTGGTTTCCTTTAATTCAAAGTCAATGGCTACTGTTTGCCCGTCACCAACAGTAACCGTGCGTTCCGCGTTTTGAAAACCGATCGCGGACACCTGTACATTGTACCTGCCCGGTTTTATACCGGTAATTATAAATGTCCCATTCATGTCGGCCGATACACCCTTATCTGTACCTACCAGCAATATGCTTGCCCCACCCAACGGATCCCCTTTTTCGTCTACCACTTTACCTTTGATAGCGCCATCGACCATTACACTTACAGCTTCTTCATTCAAACTGCCTGAAGTATCTTCTGTTTCGAATATGACTATATTGTTTTTGACCAGCCTGAAACCAAGCCTGGTGCCGGTTAGTGCTGTTTCAATTACTTTTTTTACTGAATACGATCCGGGAGAAAGATTAACAGGATCGTATCCTTCTATCTGCCTGTTGTTGTAAGCAAACCGGAAGTCCGTTTTGTTTTCAATTTTTTTGAATACCTTTTTCAGCGATTCATTTTTGAACTCCAGCCGGATCGTCGTTTCCTCCAGGCTTTGCCCAATGCTGGTGTTGGCCTTCAGCAACTGAAGCCCGCTGCAAAAAATAACGACAAACAGTGAAGTCATCTTCATAAGCCACGATTTACAGTTAATTTGGCTGGCCGCGCAGGCATATCTTATCCGCCCTGCAGCCGGAACTTTAAATTTCATAGTTTTGAAATGTTTTAGATAGTTACCCTTAATTGTTTAAAACACACAAATACATCCCGGCTGCAACCCGGGGTGTACTTTTTTACCAGACCTACGGACCGCTGTAACGCCTGCAGGCGCCATATATGAGCACGTATTGATCATCTGTTCTACTCACAACCTTTTCCATCTATTGTTATCATGTTATTGGTGATGGTATATGTTGCCCTGGTTACACCGCATACTACTTCCATCATTTCCTGAACAGTGTCATCTTCCGAAAAAGTAGCGGTTACCCGACAATCCGCAAGTCGCTCATTAACAAACGTCATTTTCATTCCGTACCGTTCTTCTATTAAAAGAGCAACTTCTTTCAGTGTAACATCATTCAGGAAAAACTCAGCGGGCTTCCAGCTCATTACATTTTGTGTATCAACAACCTTTATCACCACGTCATTTACCTGCCCGTCCGATACCGACATCTGCTGGCTGGCCGTAAGTACTCCCAGGGCAGCAGTATCGCTCAATACCTGCACTTTACCCCTGGTTACCGTTACCTCTACTGTTTTACCTGCCGGTTCTGTTTTAATATTAAACGCAGTTCCCAGCACTTTAACGGTTATCTGTCCCGCGTGTACATAAAAAGGCTTCCCTGCAATATGCCGCACATCAAAAAAAGCTTCTCCTTCCAGGTATACATCGCGACGTTTGTCGCCAAACACAGGGGGATAGTTTAAACGGGCAGCAGTATTTAAAGTAACAGTACTGCCATCGGGCAGGTGAATTACCTGGCGTTTTACCTGTGGTTGCTCCGGCTGGCCGGCAACAGTAGACTGCACCAGGTCATCCTGTTGCCTTTTTCGGTTACCCAAAAAATAAAAGCCAACCGCTGCACTTATTATAATAAAAAGAACTGCCGCCGCGCTTTTTAAAAAAAGCCGGTTCTTTCGTGTAGCAGTTTTAATCAGGTGTTCCGTTTGCTGCTGACTGCTCACAATAGCCTTATACATCTTCTTCCAGTCTACATCAAAATGCTGCTCATTGTTGCGAAGCGTATCCCATATCATCTTCATCCGCTCGTCTAATGCAGGCTCAGCTTCTGCTTTTTGCAAAAGCTTCACCAGCTCTCTTACTTCTTCAGGAGTACATTCCTTTCCCAGATATTTTTCAAATAATTCATTAATCCTGTCCGACTCACGCATATAACATTGTTAAACCGGCATATTATTTCGGTTACAGGAGGCAAGACACATGAAAAAGAAACAGGGACTAATGGCAGTTGATTTTTTTACAGAAAATTCTTTACGCCGGAGGAAAGGCTTGTCATCAGTAGCAAAATACCGTTTTTACCAAGATATTTACGGATGAAACGCAGGGTTTCTACCAGATGATTCTTAACCGTATTGCGTGAAATATTGAGTTGCCGGGCTATTTCAATGTGGTTCAGGCCTTCATTACGGCTTAACCGGTATACCTGTTTGCGCTGGGGAGATAACAGTGTAATGGCTTTTTCCAATAACTCGTCGCATTCGGAAACCGCCTGCTTTTCCTCTACATTATTATTAAGGGAAACTGCCGCGCTCAGCTCTATTTCGCGTAACAGCTTTTTGTCGTAGTTGGCCTTACGCAGGTAATTCAGCGTTTTATTGCGGGCAACAGCGAAAATATAAGCATCAGGATTATCAATCTTATCAAGCTCCAGCCTGTTAAGCCATAATTTCAGGAAAACTTCCTGGGTTATTTCTTCTGCCACGTAGCGCGAATGGGTGATGGCCAAAACATACCCGAACAGGCGACTCTTGTACACATCAAACAAAAGCATAAAACTTTGCTCGCCAGCGCATTTTCGGGTTGACAGAAACATAAACGGCAATCGTTATTAAGTGTATAATTAACACTAAAAATAAGTAAATTTTATTTTCCGTCAAAAAAGAAATTAAATGCTGCTTTTACAACCTGCGCTTCTGCCTGCCATATCTATCCCCCGTAATACTCCACATATATCTGTGGTGTTTCATATAATTTGATGCAATGCAATTGAACGCCTGCCGGCAAGCGGTTCACCAATTGCTTCCATATACCAACGGCGAGATTTTCTGTTGAGCAAAATTGCCCTTTCATAAAATCCACATCTTCATTCAGGTTTAAATGATCCAGTTTTTCCAGCACAAATTCATTAATTAAGATGCTCAGCTTTTTTACATCCATAATAAAGCCGGTTTCCGGGTCGGGGTTGCCCTTTACGGTTACATACAGATCATAATTATGCCCATGCCAGTTTTCATTGGCGCATTTTCCAAAAACTTCTTCATTTTTTTCAACACTCCATGCCGCATTGTATAATTTATGCGCCGCGTTAAAGTGCTCTATACGGGTAAGATATACCATTCCTGCTCCGGATTTTTGCAAAGGTAGCGCATTGTTTTAAGAAGTAAAATTGTCGCAGTTGAATAGGTTAGGCATGTATAATATGATAGTAGAAATTATGAGCCTGGTTTTACACAAAATTGAATTATACAGCGAATTAGATATTTGCTAACTCTTAAATGACCTCATAAAATAGCGATGGCTTAATATTGAAAATATAATAAAATACAATATGCTGAACAGCTCATGTTGCGGAAAAATACCGAACATTTTAAGTGTTATCCAATTAGGTGGACTTACAGTTGAATAATTATAGGAATATGGGAAGTAATTAATTTGTTCAGATCTTCCCTGGTATAATGCCACCCATATTATTCCACACAAAACCGCTATGCTGATGGGAATAATCATGTTTTTAAAACGTAAGCTTAACCAAAAATGAATAGCGACTATCCCAAGCGATGCAATAAATGAATGAAAGCATATACTCAGCAACAATAGATAATCAGGGACATAAGTTGTCAACTGTAGCTCTGGCTTTATAAGCCCCACCATAAAACCACATCCTATCCAAATTGGAATATAGAGAATGTAAAACATTATAATAAAAAGAAGTAGTGCGGTTAGCTTACTGAAATAAACATAATTTTTTGAAACAGGAAGTGTAAAAACGTGCTTCCAGGTATTGTTTTTATGTTCAATATTCAAAAAAAGGCAAGTCAGTAATACAACAAAAAATGGCATATATAAAAAGCCCAATCCTTTCGATGACATTTCTGTAAAATCCTCCCAGGGGTTGTGCCCTTGTTGTGGAACTAAATGCTTCCATTTGCTTAAAAAGACAAATGATACAAATGCTGGCATAAAACCTGCGCCAAGAATTACCAGCCACCAGGCAAATGTTTTCTTTGACTTTAAAAATTCTGTGCTAATAACCTTTATTATGTTCTGCATTTAGTTTTTGGTTATTTCTAAAAAAATATTTTCAAGATCTTTATCCACTACCTGCATCCTATATACGTCAATACTGCTTTCAACAAGTATCCTGCATATAGTAGCAATTTGCTCCTTGTTTTGATAGCGGAGCCCTATATGAGAGTTTTCTGAAAATGTAGAAGGATATTTTCTGGCGAGCATGTCAAGAGATTTTTGATTGTCACTTGTTTCAATGTGAATAGTTGCTGAATTGTTCTGCAACTCTTTAAGGTCGTTGTACCTGCCTTGAAAAACCATTTCCCCTTTACTTAAAACGCCTACATGAGTTACGATTTTTTCGATTTCAGACAGTAAATGGCTTGACAAAAAAATTGTAATGCCATTTTCTTTATTGAGCTTTAATAACAATTCTCTGATTTCTATGATTCCATTAGGGTCCAGTCCATTTACTGGTTCATCCAATATCACTAATTCAGGTTCCGTAATCAATGCAATAGCGAGCCCTAAGCGTTGCTTCATTCCTAACGAGTATTCTCTTACTTTTCTTTGAGATGCTGGTTTTAAGTCAACCAATTGAAGAACTTTGTCAATACGGTTTTTGCTTGCATTCCTAATTCTTCTTGTAATTTCTAAATTGTCAAAACCAGACAGATGTTCATACAATGACGGCTGTTCGATTAGCGAACCGATTTTTGAAAAAATACTAATCCTGTCAGCTTGAAGATTTTGCCCGAATAGCTTTATTTTGTCTTTTTTACTTGGCAAAAGCCCCAGGAGTAGTCTAATAGTTGTTGTTTTACCAGAACCGTTTGGTCCAAGAAAACCATAGATGGAACCTTCCTTAACATTAAGGTTAATACCTTTTAAAACAGCCTCTCCTTTATTAAAAGAAAAGTCAAGGTTTTGGGTTTCTATTAAAGTCATGAGGTTGTAAGTTTGATAGTGGAAGGGATTACACTGACGCCTAAACACTACGCGATTTAAATATCATCTTTATTCAATTTCCTTGTATTCTAAAATATCTCCCGGCTGACAATCGAGTGTTTTACAAATTGCATCGAGCGTATCAAAACGGACACCTTTTGCTTTACCTGTTTTTAAGATTGATAAATTAACTGTGGTTAAACCAACACGCTGGGAAAGCTCTTTTAATGACATTTTTCGTTTTGCCATCATAACGTCTAAATTGACTATGATTGCCATGCTAAATAAATTTTTCGTTTTCAGCCTTTACAAATAGCGCCTTGTTTACAAACTGCTTTACCGTCCAGAGCATCGCAGCTAACAAAAAATACATTGTCTGTGGTTCCTTAACAACTATAATATTTGTGATAAACCTGGCCAGTAAATGTAGCTTTCCAATAATGCCTGCTTCGCTTACTTCTTTGATCTGAATATTGTTGTAGTTGCTGTACCCCAGCTTTATTACTCCTAAAATTGCAAGCACAATACAGGATACAATTATTTTATCAAGCACAACAATACATTCCTTGTCAAAAAACCCTGTCTGGTTGAATTTGCCGAATAGCTTCACCAATAAATAACCAACAAATAAAAAAATAATGTTGTTAGCAATTTGAACAAGGAACCAGATCAACGGCGTTTGTCCATCGGGAACAACAGTAGAAACTCCGGAAGCGAGGAAAGGTACAAACCAGCGAATGTGATAGATCAATGCCACTACAGAAAAATAAATTGCTCCCCATAAAATTATTTTAGTGAGGATAAACTTTTGAACACCAGTCTTATTCATTTTGCATGATTTTAGTAGCAGCAAATATAAAAAGATATTTAAATTAAATAATTAATAATTATCGTTTTATTTTAAATTATTATACTTTTAATTAGCTTCTTTCTATTTTCATCTATACCTTGATTGATCAATGATGTGCCTGCACACCCCATGAAGTGTGATATGGCAACATTTGATCTACGAAATGCTGAAATTTGCCTGATGAATATTTTAATTGTAGCCGCCACGCCACAGGAAGTGGTCACCACAAGGCAATACCTCGCTGAAAAAAAATATCAGCGAAAAGATTGCAGCGTGCATATTTTGATTACCGGTGTAGGTCTTACAAATACTACATATTCGCTTACAAAATATTTATCAAAAACAAAGCCCGACCTGGTAATACAGGCAGGTATCGGCGGTAGCTTTCATCCCTTTTATCCTCCGGGTTCAGTATATATTATAAACGAAGAAATTTTTGGTGATCTTGGTGTGGAAGAAGGAAGCGAATTCAAAGATGTTTTTGACCTGGGCCTCGCCGAAAACAGTTTTCCATATGCTGATAAATGGCTTGTAAATCCTAATGCTACCATTCTGAACAAAATAAAATTAAAACAGGTGCGGGGTGTCAGCATCAACGAAATAACTACGAATGCAGGCAGAATACATCAGCTCATGGAAAAATATAATGTGATCGTTGAGTCTATGGAAGGAGCGGCATTTCATTATGTATGTTTGCAGGAGCATATTCCTTTTGTGCAGTTGAGAGCTGTTTCCAATTTTGTGGGAGAGCGTGATAAATCGAGGTGGTTGATAAAAGAAGCCATTGAAAACCTGAACCAGGAATTGATCCTGGCTATAAGACCATTACTGTGTTATTAAATAACTACAATGAAGTTTACACTCGGCTTTTCTCCCTGCCCTAACGATACTTTTATTTTTGACGCGCTGGTCAACAAAAAAACAGATACCGGCAATTTTGAATTTGACGTAGTGCTGGAAGATGTGCAAACCCTGAACCAGTGGGCCATTGCAGGCAGGCTGGACATCAGTAAAATAAGCTATGGCGTATTACCGCTTGTGCTCTCTCATTATAAAATGTTGCACAGCGGTGGCGCACTGGGAAAAGGTGTTGGGCCACTCTTGATCTCAGGCAACCCGGCAGATATAACCGTTCCGGGATTTGATATCAATGATTATACTATCGCTGTTCCCGGGGTAAATACAACAGCGCATTTGTTATTTTCACAGGTATTTCCGCAGGCAAAAAATAAAGTGTTTACAATATTTCATGAAATAGAAGATTTCCTTTTAAACACCCGGGATCAAAAAACACTTGGAGTGATCATACACGAAAACCGCTTTACGTATCAAAACAAAGGGTTGTTTAAGCTGGCGGATCTTGGCGACTATTGGGAAAAGCAAACCGGTTACCCGATACCGTTAGGAGGCATTGCCGTTAAGAAAAATATATCTGCCGGTATACAATCTGACATAGATAAGCTGATACAACAAAGCATTCAGCATGCATTTAAAAATTATCCTGTTCTGCCACCATATGTAAAGCAGCATTCGCAGGAAATGGAAGAAAGTGTGATGCGGCAGCATATTGATCTGTATGTAAATGATTATTCTATCAATATTGGAGACGACGGCAAAGAAGCCGTAAATGAATTTTTGAATATTTATGAACGGAATAATCCGGCATCTTCCATTGACCGTAATGTATTTATTTGAGCTGAATAGATGTTAAGGTTGAGTCATTTTTGCTTTGCCTTAGTACCGGTTGCATAAACAAACGCTTTTATCTTGAAAGAACTTTTCGACATACACAATGAATTTTTTAACCTGCTTGGTTACTCCATGAGCTATATAGAATTTTTTGGAGTGATGAGCGGACTGATAGCCATATGGCTTTCTGCCAAAGCGCATATATGGAGCTGGCCCGTAGGTATTATAAATGTGACACTTTCGTTTGTACTGTATTTCCAGGTACAGTTATACCCCGATATGTTTTTACAGGCTTTCTTTTTTGTAACCAATATTATGGGCTGGTGGCGGTGGAGCCACCCTAAGCCTGAAGAGGCTGACAGAAAGCAGGAACTGAAAGTGAGCTATATGAAAGCATCACAGATATTATTTGTTGTTGCCGCTACTATTGCCGGCACTTTGCTGCTCGGTAATTTTGCAAGCCGTTTGCATGAATGGTTCCCGGTCGTATTCAGCGAGCCCAGCGCTTATCCCTATGTTGATTCTTTTATTATGGTCATGAGCATCATCACTACTTTCTACATGATACAAAAGAAAATAGAATGCTGGATAATATGGATCATTGTTGATATAGTGGCTACTTTTCTTTACTATATAAAAGGCATAAAGTTTTACAGCTTTGAATACCTGATATTCTGCGGTATTGCTGCATTTGGCTTGTGGAACTGGATACGCGAATATAAATCGTATGCAAGACGACCTGCATGAAAAGTGAACTGATGAGATAATGACAAATAAATTCAGATAAACAGAAGAAATGCACCCTGTCCTTGCGGAAGCGGGAAGCAGTATAAAAGATGTTGCGGGAGATAACCGGCTTTAGAAATACAGCAGCGGTTAGTATATCGCAAACCCGAGAAGGATTCTCGGTTCAATCTTTGATATACCCTCCCCTGGTCAATATTTGTATTCCCCGCTCCAGATCGTTTTCTTTAACCAACAGCTTTGCATCATCAACAGCACCTGAATATACCTGGGCTGCCAGATCATTTTGTAATAATGTCGCTATTCCTTCAGACTCCAGGTAGCTCTTTACTAAATATACATCGAATGGTGCAGCAGAGCTGGAGCTCATGATTATTTTCCAGTTGTCCATATTATTTCTTATCAAAATCACCCGCGTAAATCAGCGTGATTTTACCAGGTTGTAAATATTTTTTCATTGCAGCGTTTAC
This sequence comes from Chitinophagaceae bacterium, assembly GCA_019638615.1. Classification (GTDB taxonomy): domain Bacteria; phylum Bacteroidota; class Bacteroidia; order Chitinophagales; family Chitinophagaceae; genus Agriterribacter. Next base: position 45,807 of record JAHBTL010000018.1, read on the forward strand.
ATCCGCAAGTGTAACTTTTTTTACCTTGTTTTCATATTCCGTAAAATAGTCAAGGTCTTTTTCATTCTGCATATAAGAAGAAAGCAGGTAAGAAAGATACCCGTCGAAACCCAAATTTGTTTTGCGCATCTGAAGCCAACTGTCTCTCGACTTACTAAATTCATCTTCCTTAAAGCCCGAAGTCAATGCTTTGCTGATTTCTTCGTGAAGAGCGCTATCCAGGCGATTTTTATATACCGGGTTGAATATGGCATATACTCCCCAGGAAGATGCTGCATATTTATAATTGGGAGACAAATAAGATCCCGCGCCATAGCTCATTCCATCCGTTTCGCGCAGCCGATTGGGTATGCGTGATGAAAGGAAGGCCCCTCCCCCTAATAACTCGTTGGCTATATCCAGGGCAGGAAAATCATCACTGGTTTCTTTAACAGGTAAATTAATGGCGCCTACACAAAAGGCATTTTTCTTGTCAGATACATTAATGGCTTCCGTGCTGCCTTTTACATCAAAATATTTCTCTTCTATTTCTTTATACGCCTGCCTGCTGCTAAAGCCCGACAGGTTCTTTTCCAGGAAAGATTGAATTGCGTTGTTGTCAATAGCCCCGACAAACGTTGCATAACCATTGTTAGCTCCATAAAAATGCTGATAGAAATTCTTCAGGTCATCCAGCGTTACTGTCTTCAGAGTTGCAAGCGCTTCGTCAATGCTTTCAGGATATAGAGGGTGCCCTTTCGGATACAGACTGAGCTTTTTGCTTAGCGCATTGCTTGCCAGGTATTGCGGATTGGTTTGATTAGATTCGTATTCACCTTTTACGTCCAATATTAATTTATCAAACTCATTTTTATCGAATACAGGATGCAGCAGGATATCAACCAGTAAGTCGAGGGCCGCAGTGTAATTTTCTTTATCGGTACTCATGCTTACAGAAACGGATTGATTGCTGCCAGAAATATTGAGACTGGTTTTTAATTTATCCAGCAGGTCATTGATCTCTTTTTTGCTTTTAGTAACCGTGCCTGTTTTTAACATACGCGCCGTTAATTGCGAAATCATGCTCTTTCCTGTAAGACTTTGCTCATCACCGACTTTTAAAGTAATGCGGGCATTGATCTTGTCGCCTTTTACCGGCTTTTGCAGCAGCGCATATTTAAGTCCGTTAGAAAGAGTGCCATACCGTGTAAGCCTCTTGATATTCGCAATGCTTGCATCAAATCCTTCCGTTTGTTCGGCAACCGCCTTTCCTTTATACCCGTTTACCAACGCTGCAATATCAGGTGTTGCGCTTACCGTTACCCGGTCTTTTTCCGCATTCTTATCAGGAATAAAAAAGCCATATGTACTGTTGCTTGGCCGGTAATACTTTGCGAGTACCGCCTGTACGTCTGCAAGTGTAAGCTTCTCAAGCCGGTCTCTGTTAATGTAGAACAGCTTCCAGTTTCCGGCTCCAATTACTTCCGTAAGCGATATGCAAAAGCTCACTGTATTGTTTTGAACATTAAAAACTCTCTTGGAAAGCGCATTTTTAGCACGTTCTAGATCTGTTTCGGTTATGGAAAGAGCAGGCAACCCATTGGCGCATGCCATTAATGCATTTTTGGCGCTGTCAATATTTTTATCAACAGGTATATCAAAACCAAAATAGGTATAGCCAGGATCATAGAGCTGCGGACTCAATCCAAAAACTTTTGTAGCGAGTTTAGGTTCAACCAGCGCTTTATAAAATACGCCCGAAGGGTCGTTGGTCAGTATTTCAATGACCGCGTTATTGGCAACATAATCTTTATCTGAATAGCAGGGGGTATGATAACCAAGCCCAAGATGTTTGATATCACCATTGCGGCTGAGTTCTACAAAACGCCCTCCATCCTGTGGCGGTTCAACCGTGTAAGGTTGCTGAATAACACGTTTGGGTTTGGGTATGCCCGAAAAATATTTCGCGATCCATGCAAGCGTTTTCTTTTCATCGAATTTTCCGCCTATAATGAGTGTTGCGTTATCCGGCTGATAATATTTTTTATAAAAGGCGGTAAGGTTTTCTATGGGCACACGTTCGATATCTTCTTTGCTGCCAATGGTTGATTTGCCATAATTATGCCACAGGTACATCGCGGATATTACACGTTCCATTAAAATATCGCCGGGAGAATTTTCACCTGCTTCAAACTCATTGCGAACTACTGAAAATTCCTTTTGAAGATCTTCTTTGCGCATGAGCGAGTTCACCATCCTGTCGGCTTCCATCTCAAGCGCCCACGTAAGGTTGCTGTCCGTTGCAGGTAATATTTCAAAATAGTTGGTACGATCGTACCAGGTAGTTCCGTTGGCAGCAGCCCCTTTATTGGCTATTGTTTGTTTGATGCTTGCGAATTTTTTTGTCCCTTTAAAAAGCATGTGCTCCAGGAGGTGGGCCATCCCGGTTTCTCCATACCCTTCATTCCGGGACCCAACGCGGTAAACAATATTTACAATAACATTGGTTTGAGCCGCATCGGGCACGAGCAGTATTTGCAGCCCATTGGGCAAACTATATTCCTTTACGCCTTCAACAGAGGTAATAAATTGGGGGATAACAGACTGAACCGCATTTTTGCTTTGTGCAATACTTTGTATTGCAACCAATACAACACAGGATAGCAACAGGAAGAGTTTTCTCATATTAGTGTTTTTCTTTAAAGTTACATATTCCAGGAAACAATTGCATGTCTTTCACGGCGTTCCAAACCACCGCCAGCCACTTTTCCTATTACCTCTCCCGGTATTACAGGTAGAAAAGAAATCATATCAGCCATTGGCTTTATAGAAAAATAGCCGCCGGAATAAGGAAAGCGCAAGGAAATTTTATACCGCCTTTTCCAGCCATAATTTTTGTACGGCTTTTGTAATTGCGGAAGAGTAGGTTTTATTCCGAAACTTTTTAACTGAACGTATACCCCGTACCGCGTTTGTTAAAAACACCTCATCCATTTGTTGCAGCTCATCTGCTGCCATTGCTTTTTCCTCCAATTCATAGCCCCCTTGCGGCAAATACTCCATCAAAAACCGGCGGGCAACACCTGCCACACCTCCTTCGCTTAAAGGAGGGGTATAAATTGTTTTGCCCTTTACACAAAAAATATTGGCTACCGTTGCATCGGCAATACGTCCATACTGGTTTAAAATCAGGCAATCGCCCAGCCCTTTTTGCTTTGCATACAGCACTCCCATAAAATAGGGCAGAAAGTTATTAGATTTTACAGAAGAAAAAACGTTGCAGGCTTTGGTAGCATCAGGATATACATCAATCTCTATTCCCTGCCCATCGTCATTAAGGGAGGGAATGTTTCCAAGCGCCATGCTCTGGATAATATAATTCGGACGCATGTCTTCCAGGTCGTACAATCCACCTTCGCTCCTGAATACCACCAGGCGGATTACTGCCCCATCTTCTATCCTGTTCTTTTTACTCAGGGCTATAATATCCGACTCAAGATTGGCAGGTGTAAAAAACTCGGGTATATCAAACTGGAGGAGTTTCATCCCGCTTAACAGGCGTTCAAAGTGAAATTTCTTCAGGGGAATGTTCCCTTTAATAATGCGCATGGTTTCAAATAAACCATCTCCATATCTGAAAGAGCGATTGTCCGGAGATATGACCGCCTTGCCTTCCCTGAAAAGTTGACCATTATGTACAAAGTAACCACCCGGCATATACTGCAAGATTAAATAGAGGCGTTGATAAAAAGTAAAATTACTTATTATCGATGATACCAGACTTAACTGCGAACATAACCAGGCCGGCCATTGACTTAACGCCGGTTTTAGATTTAAGCTTATCCCGGATAGCTTCTACCGTTCTGGGGCTTAAATCAACCATATCCGCAATTTCCTTTGTACTTTTTTCGTCGCACATTAATTTAAGGATATGTTTTTCCTTTTCACTCAGTTTTACCTCGGCAGATCCGAATGAATCATTGTTCCGCCTGGTGCGCAAGCCATCCAAAAGGGCTTTATTGGTAAGATCGTTGAAATAATATTCGTTGAGATAGCAGGTTTTAATGGCTTCGTAAATGATCTCCGAATCCGAATTTTTGGTAAGATAGGCGTTTGCCCCAAGCTCCATTAACTTTGATATCATAGAATGATCATTATGCATGGTGAGCATAATGATTCTGATATCGGGATAAAGCTTTTTTATTTCGGGCAACGTGATAATACCATCCATAATAGGCATCTGGATATCCAATAGAATAACATCTGGCTGTAAATGTTTAAGCAAATGCAACAATTGTTGTCCGTTATCTGCCTCGCCTATCAACCTTACGTCCTTTTTCATGCTAAGGGCAGTTTTCACGCCGGCCCTGAATAAAACGTGGTCGTCAGCAACTATTACTTTAATAAAAGATCCGGGTTCCTGAATTTTCATTCTAGTTTCTTTCTAAGTGGCATTTTACTATACAAATTTACAGCCCTGGCTGTAAAAACACCATCGTACAACTACCTGAAATATTTAAAGAATAAATGTACGGTGTTGCAACAATTATTCCTAATTTCCTCAAAAATATCAGTTAATCAACTTGTTACGCATACCATACATTACCAGTCCTGCAATTGTTTTAGCGCCTACCTTTGTTTTCATGTTTTGCCGGACGGTTTCTATGGTGCGGGGACTAAGGTAAACTTCTTTAGAAATTTCCTCGGTAGTTTTATCCTCTGATATGAGTTTGAGAATTTTTAGCTCCTTTTCGTTGAACTTAACAGGATTAGGGTAATACTGCTTTACCTGCTTTTTATGCTGAAGCTTTAGCAATACAGCCTTATTTACAAGGTCGTTAAAATAAAAATCATCGTTCATGCAGGTTAAAATAGCATTGTATATTTCTTCAGGATCGGTGGTTTTGGTCAGATAGGCGTTTGCACCCATTTCCATCATACGTGAAATCATCTCCTGGTCGTCGTACATGGTAAGTACAATAATCTTTATTTGCTCGTATTCTTTCCTGATCAGTGAAATTGCGTTTACGCCGTCCATTTCGGGCATTCTTATATCCATTAACAAAACATCTGGGAGTTTAATTTTTATTTTGTGCATCAGGTCTTTCCCGTTCTCTGCCTCCCAAATTATCTTAAGGTATTCTTTTCCGCCCATGGCCATTTTAATGCCATCTCTAAAAATTTTGTGATCGTCCGCAATGGAAACTTTAATTTGGTAGTTTGTGGTTGTTGACATGGATTTTAATGATGAGAGGTTACACTTGTTTGGCAGTTGTTGCTAATAATTTTGTCTTACAAACTTCGCAAATCAACCGAATTATGCTATAGTATTTATACTTGGTTAAAATACTTTTTTTTGGCTGGTTAAACGGTTGGTTTACATAGATATTATAAGCCTCAGATCGTATTTACCGAAAGCAGCAAAAAGAGGAAATCTGCTATTGCACAACCATAGCCGCTTAAGTAATTTCGCTTTGAAGTTGATTGGCGGGGATTCAGCAACCTCTCATTAAATCCAAAAATCCTGAAACCGTCCAATAATTTATTTTCAATATCTGTGAAAAATCGACGCAAAATCCAATGTCAATCAACTTTATTTTATCCGGTTTTACTTATGTTCCTGCCCAGAAATATCTTTTCCTTTTAAGCGCCCGTTTTAAATCCATATCTAATCTGTTCCTGTTACCCTTTAACAACTCCGGGGAAAGTACGGTTTGACTGCTTATTAATGCTTATTTATACTCCAATAGGATAATTACAAATAAAAGTATCGTAAAAATACTAATTTGCAAAAGTAATTATACCTGAATTTTATTCAAACTATCCCTTGCTTTTGTATATAAAACGCAGTACCACAAAGGTTTTCATGGATATTATCCAAAAAAGTTGTCATGACCCCTATTGTGTATGCCCGAGGTATCATTCAATTTTGATATAAATCAATCCTTAAGTTTTCTAAAAAACCACAAAAACTTACAACTATGACACAGAAAGATGTACTTACGTCAATTCCTCAAATTCCTCATGCTAACGTAGGTCAGCACATCGGCTATGAAAAAGGCGCTAAAATGATTAAAGATTATTTTGACCTGCACGGCGAAAACAGCTGCCGTTTCGTGGGAAGAAATATTCTTGAAAAAATGCTTAGTCAGCCGGATTGCATTGGAATCAACATCTATAAAGCCCTTAACGACCAGGGCGTACAGACTTATGTCTTTGTTGGCGTTGACAGTGCCGGTAAAGCCATTCTGGAATATACATATGTTAATGATGGCGGAGAGCTGGATAAAGTACCAGGTATTGTAGCCAATCAATTTTCTCCCAGGCCAGGCTGGTGGTCATGGAGTCTTTAATTTATGAGGTTAAGTGCCTATATTTGGTAAAACAATCTCAACTATAGGCACTATTTTACGAAATATAGCTTATCTATCTGATTTATTACCCTTAATCCTGTATATCTTTTTCTGCAAATCAAGAAAAAATATAGGATTAAGGGTTGTTTTCTTTTTATCCATCTATTTTATTTTTTTCAACTTCTTTGTACTCTCCAATCAACAGGTAAGGGAGCTGTATTATTACATTTTTATCAGCATCAGCACCTTTGTAGAATTTGCAGCCATCTCATTGCTCTTTTATAAAGTAATAGGATATTCAAACCCACAGAAGGTAATTGGCGTTATCGCTGTTTTAGCAGGTATTTATTTGTTATATTCCATCTTCACGTCGCCCCGTAATTCTTTTAACTCAGAAGTTGTTGGACTTACTTATTTTCTATTTCTCATCTACAGCATTTATTACCTGTTTGAAAGAATGAGAGAGCCCGCGACAATTTACCTGTTTTCATCGCCTGTATTTTGGATAATAGTGGCCATTATCATCTACTCTGCAGGTATGTTTTTTCCGTTTTTATATGCAAAAAATTATATGGAAGAAAAAGAGTTTTTAGACCTGTACGACCTGATCCATGACCCGCTTTATATTGTAAGAAGTGTATTTTTCTCTCTTGCAATGTTAACAAATGACAAACAAAGTCAATTAAAATATCCGAAGCAAAAACCAAAGACCAGAACATCCTTCAACCCACGATGAAAGCCATGATGCTGTTGCAAATTTCAAATCAAAGCGTATCCAGCGTTCTTTTTTTTGGTACGATGGGAATGCTGGCCCTGGCAGTTGGGCTTGTTATTTTTATTGTATTTCATCAAAGGCGGGTAATACGCTACCAGATGCGGTTACAGGAGATGGAAGACGAACAGCAAAAAATACTGCTGAACGCTTCAATACGATGGCAGGAAGAAGAACGGCAACGAATAGCCGCCGATTTGCACGACGATGCAGGTCCTTTATTGGCAACAGCCAGACTGTACCTTAATGAGAATCTTGTTAACCAGGATATTAGCACACAATTGCAAAGTATTTATAATGCTAAACAAATAATAGACGATACCATTCAGTTGATACGCAATATTTCTCACAGCCTGATGCCGCCTACGCTTAAAAACTTTGGACTTGAATCTGCAGTAAATGACCTGTTTCAAAAAATCAGCGGATCGGGGGTGGTAAACGCCAGTTGCCGTTTTCACGATTACAGGCAAAGATTACGACCGGAGCAAGAATTGCTTATTTTTCGCGTTATACAGGAATTGGTAAACAATATTTTGAAGCACAGCAGCTCGAGTTTTATTCATGTAACTCAAAACTATAATGAAGACCGATTTTTTATCAGGCTTCATCATGATGGCAGGGGTATTACGCAGGCAGATTTTGACAGGCTGAATAAAAGTGCAGCGGGACTTGGCTTAAAAAATATTCAGAGCAGGGTTAAGGTATTACAGGCCCGAATCGAATTCGAAAAGGATTTATCGCAAACATATTATAAGGTAACGATGGAAATACCTGTTGAAGACCATGAAATGATTGCTTAAACTTCTAAATTCAGTCTTAAACCAAAACACCCGGTATGAGCATTATTAAAGTAGCCATTGCAGACGACCACCAGATATTCCGCAAAGGAGTTATACTATCGCTTCGTTCCTTTACGAATATAAAATTCGTACTGGAAGCCGAAAACGGCCAACAATTACTGGATGGGCTTGCCCATGCAGCGCCAGATGTGGTTTTAATGGATTTGAGAATGCCGGTAAAGGATGGTATTGAAGCTACTAAAATAATCAGCAAAGAATATCCCAATATATATGTTATCGTATTAACAATGTACGAGGATGAACGCTTCGTTTCTCACCTTATGGAAAACGGCGCCAATGGCTATTTACTGAAAAGCGCCGATCCGGCAGAAATAAAAAAGGCGATTGTGGAAGTAGTATCTAAAGGTTATTACCTGAACAACTTTGTAAATAAGGTATTACTGAAAAAATCGCATGCCCGAACCAGGATTACACCTTCGTTAACCAATGAAATTGTTGTAAGCGATAAAGAAAGGGAAGTATTGCGTTTGCTTTGCATGGAATTTACCGCTACGGAAATTGCACAGAAAATGGATATCAGCCCCCGCACGGTAGAAGCTATTAAAGACAGGTTAATGGAGCGGTTTAACGTAAAAAATACGGCAGGGCTTGTTTTTTTTGCTGTACGAAATAATTTAATTGACTGATTTCAGATATTGCTGAATGATCTCCGCTACGTTTATTTGTTGCCAGCTATAATCCATTCTGTTAGCAAACACAGGATTTATTTTATTCATTGTGTCATAGCTCTGGTGCATGTACCATTCAACCCGTTTTGCACCTTTTTCATCAAGCCCGGCCTCGATAATAGCATTGTCCTCATTATCTTCAAAATCTTTTTTAATATCGTCCAGGTCGTCCGTAATCAGGTAAAAGGTCATGCACGCATGCCAGGCATCAATCAACTGCTTTTTCAGCTCATCATCAAAGTCAAAGTAACAAAGTGTAAACAAATAGGTATCTACCCTGTTTAAGGCCTTCAGGGATGAGCCGAAGGAAATATCTCCTTTTACAAGTTCTCCTTTAAAAAAATAAGCAGTCAGCTCTTCTAACAACAATACATTTTTACAAACGGGTTTTGTTATTTCTATACATTCCTTTACATGCTGCTCCATCGGGATGCTGTGAAATTCCTGCTTTGCAATACTATGCATTATCTGTTCCATGAGCACGATATGCCCCTCACTCAAGAGCTCACTTTTAGACAATCCCAGACGAAACTGCAGGTCGGTATAAAGCGGAATAAAAAGATACCCCGGCATAGGCGTTATATACAGGTACCTGTTTTCCCAGTAAAGATTATTTTCAGGGATCTTCCTGTCAACAAAAAACTTACCTATCTCCATATCAATTCCGTAATTCAGCTTCAAATCCTCCTTACTTGTAAACATAGTAGCCTGTTTCATGCGAAGATACAAAACCAGGGTGATTGAAACCCTGTAGCCGCAAAGGCAGGGAAAACTCAGTCAGACATTCTGTACATTTCCGTCCGCCGTCTTTGGGCACGGGCGTTTAACGAGTCCATTAATACTTTAAAAATAGGGGGATGTGCCTTGTAAAAGGCATAGCTTTCTTTAAACTTTTTTTCTGTTACGCCATACAACAGGTAAATTTTTTGATACTCTTTCTGCAATTCAACATCCTTGTTTCTGGTGGTATCTTTAACTATATACGACCCCACAAACTCTTCGGCCATATTGGCATCAAAAAGAATACTCCCCATTTCATCAGGTTGAATAATATTACCAGGCACTTTAGTTCCTGAAGAACACGCTGCAAGGAAAACGATCCCGATTATTAAATAAAAATACTTCATTTCAATTCCTGCTTGTAATCGCCTGCTTTTGAAATATCCAGTCTTTGCAATAATTCAGAGGCTCTTACCCTATCCTGGGGTGGCGCTTTTTTAAACATTTTAATGAGTTCATCGCTTTTGCCTAAAAAGAAAAAATACAGTCCCATCAGGTTGCGATTATCCGTACTGAGCGTGTTTAATGCGTTCAGGCTATTCAATACCTGCTGTCTGCCTTCATTTTCGTCTTCATACATTTTGTCAAGCCCAAGATGATAATATGTATAGTATGCATCGTGCAATAAAGTATACTTGCTGTTGGTAAAATTTTCTACCAGCCAATACCTGTTCCTTTGTCCGTCAAAAGCTTTCCAGCCTGTTATATTTCTGCCGTCAGGAGCATTTACTACAATATTTTGAGCGCGTTTAAAATACTGATCGCCACCCCGTGGAGAAAAAGAATCATAGTCCAGCCCCAATATCAGGTAAACATAATATGCCAGCACTGCCGTAAGATTAGATGCCTGGGGGTCGGAACCCGAAATATTATTTTCATTAAATTCCACCTGTTGAAATTCAACATACTTAAAAGTAACATCATTATCCTGAAAATTCACCATCGGAGATATGTAGTTGCTATTGTATACGGGTCGGCCTGCCTGTATGGTAAGCATTGCTTTATACACATTTGCATCAGCGTCCTCTGTAAGATTCAATAAAAAATTACAGGTAATTTTTTCCTGCTGCTGATACGAATCTTTTGTCCATTTCCGGTTGTTCAAAAAATTGGTAAGTGTTGTTTGCAATGTCTGGAAAACCTTTTTATCAACCGAACTGCTAACCTGGGCCGCCACTACAGTCACTTTTGCATTCAATTCCTGCGAAGAGGCATATTGAATACAAATACATGCCGCAGCCAAACAAAATATCCTACGCATTCGTATAGTCAATTAAATAGTTAACAATATCCACCGCCACCGCTTCTTTTGGCTTTGCCTCAAAGCCCGCAACGCCTCCTTTCTTATCGAAAATGGTTATCTTGTTGGTATCTTTTCCAAATCCTGCATCTTTATCATTGAGGGAATTTAATACAATCATGTCCGCATTCTTGCTTTTCAGCTTGGTTAACGCATTCGCCTCTTCATTATTGGTTTCAAGTGCAAACCCTACTAATAATTGTCCTTCTCTTTTCCGGCCGCCCAGGTCTTTCAGTATGTCCGTTGTTTTCTTTAACTCAAGCGACCAGTTGCCATCATTTTTCTTAATCTTTTCACCCACAAATGTAACGGGGGTATAATCAGCCACGGCAGCGGCCATTACGGCTATATCGGTTTGTGAAAATACATGCAGACATGCATCATACATTTCCCGGGCTGACTGAACCTTTACTACTTTAATATCCTTTGAAAGATGATCGGCAGAAACGGGGCCTAATACCAATGTTACCTCTGCCCCCTGGTTATGCAATGCATTTGCCAAAGCAATACCCATTTTACCACTGGAATGATTGCCAATGAAACGTACCGGATCGATATGCTCATAGGTAGGGCCGGCTGTTACCAATGCTTTTTTCCCAGCCAGTTTTCTGTTCGATCTGGAAAGAAAATGAATGATATAATCTTTGATGTACTCAGGTTCAGCCATTCTTCCTTCACCCGTAAGTCCACTGGCTAATTCACCGTTTTCTACAGGGATAACTGTATTACCAAATTGTTCAATTTGCTTAAGATTATTTCGTGTTGCGGGATGCTTCCACATATCCTCATCCATTGCAGGAGCCAATATTACAGGACAGGTTGCGGAAAGATATACGCTGAGCAAAAGGTTATCGCATAAACCCCAAGCCATTTTTGCCAATGTATTGCAACTTAAGGGAGCAATCACCATCGCATCCGCCCACCGTCCCAGCATTACATGATTGGCCCATTCATCTTCCTTAAATATATCCGTTAATACAGGATACCTGGATAAAGTGGATAACGTTAGGGGCGTAATAAAATCTTTTGCGGCCGGCGTCATAATTACCTTAACCTCTGCACCTTCCTTCACAAGGCAGCGCACCAGTGTTGCCGTTTTATAGGCCGCTATACTGCCGGTAATGCCAACTATGATTTTTCTACCTTTTAACATCATTCTCCTAAAAATACAAAAAGCGGCAGGTTTTAATTGCCGCATAGAACTAAATATGTTTGAAAACAGAAAGATTTAACTAAACAGATCATTATCGTTCTTACGATAATAAATCTTATCATCGAAGAATTCCTGGGTAGCCAACAATGCCGGGTTAGGCATTTTTTCATACGCCTTGGAAATTTCAATCTGCTCTTTATTTTCGTGAATTTCTTCAAGACTGTCCGTATGACTTGCAAATTCTTCCAGCTTGTTATGCAGCTCTTCCTTCAGCGCAATATTGATTTGGTTGGCCCTTTTACCGATAATAGCAATCGATTCGTACAAATTGCCGGTCTTTTGCTTAATATCAGCAACATTTTTAGTTTCAACCACATTTGCGGTAGTATTACTACCCCATTGTTTCCTTAATCTGCTCATTGCGTAATAGATTTTAGATTATTCTGTGACAAAGTTAAGTATTGCTCCGCTTCTTTCAGCAACTTACTTTCGGGGAAGCGGTCCTGAAAATCCTGTACTTCTTCAATAACCTGGTTATAACGTTCGGTTTGCTTTTCCAATATACTCAGGTTTGCAAATTTGTAATAGGAACGAACTACCCAAAGTTTAAACTCATCTGCATTCGGTGCATCAGGATATGAATTCAGCAAAGTAGCAAATGATATAGCCGCGGCACGGTAATGCCCAAGATTATAATACAGCTCTGCGCTTTTGTAATCTTTAGAGATCATTTTACTATAGCACTGCGCTATGATATCCTGGGCTTCTTTATTGCGTTCGGACCCGGGATGTGTATTGATAAAAGTCTGCATCTGCCCCATCGTCTTTATGGTATTTGTCTGGTCCAGTTCCGGACGGGGAGACTGCTTATAATAGCAGAAAGCGTGCATAAAATCTATTTCTTCAGCTTTCGCACTGTTAGGGAAGTATTCAAGAAAGGTTTTAAAGAGATTTTCAGCGCTTAAATAGTCCTTGAGATAATATGCGCAATAAGCAAACTTATAGTGTATATCTTCAAACCGGTTAGACCCTTTATACACAGGGAAAAGATCCTCATATAATTGCTGGGCAAACCGGTATTTTTTCTTTACATAATACTGATCAGCCATCTTCAGCTTATATTCATAATCCTTGCTTTTCATCACTTTAGAGAATTTGGAGCAGGACGAAAAAGTGAAAACCACGCTAACCAGTAAAATCAGGCATTTTATAACTCTCATAAAAAGGCGGACAAAAGTATGCTTTTTCGTGAATAAAATGAATAAATATAAGAGGCTTATCCCTTTCCGGTAGTTAACACATTCACAAAAAAGGCTGATTCTCAGTGAATCAGCCTTTGCTATCGGGATTAATTAAATTACTATCTTCTTCTCAGGTTCGGATGTGGCGCAGGTACGGTATTGGGTCCTTCATCACCGGTTTCAGAAGCCCTCAAATCTACAGTATTACAATCGCCGCCGGATTCGCCATATTTGAAGATCAGGCGATCTGCACTAATACCTTGCTTTTCAACCAGATAGTTGATCACGGTATTTACCCTGTCCCAGCTTAACTGCTGTGATGATTTAGAAGGTTCGCAAGTGTAGCTTGTAACCACTATTTTACAATTGGGGTTCTGACGAAGCCTGTCAGCCACATTTGCCAATACCGCTTCCGCATCTTTACCTAAGCGGTATAATTTGGCGCTGAAGGAAATGCTTGGCAGGTCACCGATACCACAATTGTTCTTATTTTTTGCCACAAAACCATCAAAGCATGACTCATCGGGGCATGGACATTTACCTACTCCATCTGCATCAACAGGCTGGCAGGTTGTAGGAGTGATCAATTCTTTGTCTTTGTAATCAGGCACACCGTCACCATCAGTATCCCTGCTTACACCATGGCTGTCAACCGGAGAGCCGGCAGGTGTATTGGGCTCCATATCAAACTGATCGGGGATACCATCACCATCCGCATCATCCAATACAGGTTTGGGTATCTTCATATGCTTCGGGGAGTTCAACTCGCTGTAAGTATAGTCGAGCGGGTTAAGCCACCACAAAGGCTGAACGGCTTTGGTTTTTGAACCGATGTTGATGTTCAAACCAAGGCTCAGGTAGTTGTAAATATCATAACTGGGTGTTAATACACGCCCGGTAGTACCTGCGCCTGGTCCGGCAGATGTTGTAACATTCTGCCAGCGAACGCCATCCAGCAGGTCGTCACCGATCATGGTTACCCTGTCTTCAAGCGCTAAATTCAGCCTGTCGCTCAGCCTAATTGCAAGGCCTGCTCCAACAGTCCTGGAAAAACGCAGTGTTTTGCCAAATAATTTTGAACGTGCGGGTCCTTCATTTTCAGCCTCAACGTTATAACTTCCCGCGTCCAACAGGTTTTTAACATCTTTAATCGTCTGTTTTCTGTCTTTATAAACATTACTGTTCGTAATAGAATTGAAATTGTAGGGAGCCCCGGCATCGGTTAACACATTTACTTTCGTATCATAAACAGTAGCGCCGAAACCAGCCAGTCCATACACTACAAAACCGGTTTTACCTTTATGGAAGCGAAGGTTGTTCATTGTAAACACCCCCTGGAGCGAAAGATCCTGCACATTTGCTTTATAATTGTCAAATACCCTATTCGCACCTCCGGTATACCCTGCGTCAATCCAGTGATCTGCCAACCCGGCAGTCCTGGCTTTCCAGTTCACCCCTCTTGCCATACCATAAATATATTCAGCACGAAGAGAGAAAACGTACCCTAGTGATTTTCTTACATGAACACCGAACCCCGGAGTAGGAAATTGGGACGGTACATCACCAATGATATTGAAAGTACCTACTTTTAGGCCCACTTCCCATTGATTTCTTGGCTTTGCGGGATAGTTGTATTGATTGTTCAGAAATTCATTGTGCTGCCCTAACCTTTTAGAAGGGATTAACGAAGAATCTCTCCAATCGTAGCTGCCGGAAGTAGCAGTTTCCTGGGCAAACAAGCCACTGGTTAGCAGAATAAAAAGCCCAAACAGTAATGAAACCCTTTTGGTTGCCATAAGTCCAAATATATTAGTGAGTGAATAAGGTGACAATATTTCTAGTTATGCAAAAGTATCACTTGACTATTAAATACCAAATTTTTTAGAAATAATAAATTACACCGCTAAATTGCATATTTTTCATCTCAGGCAGCTATTGAGTTAAATACATTGCTTTATCGGGCACAAATATCTAAATGTATACAGCAAAGAAAATAATAGCAAATGAACTGGATTACTTTGAAGCGGCATTTAAAAAGTCTGTGAAGAGTAATATCCCCCTTCTCGATAGGATTATGCAGTACATAGTCAAACGTAAGGGTAAACAATTACGTCCAATGTTTGTATTGCTTTCTGCAAAACTGGCTGGTTCTATTAACGAATCTACCTACAGAGCCGCTTCGCTGGTAGAATTATTGCATACAGCCAGTCTTGTACATGACGACGTGGTGGATGAATCGTATGAAAGAAGAGGTTTTTTTTCTGCTTATGCGCTCTGGAAATCAAAGGTTTCGGTATTGGTAGGTGATTATTTATTGAGTAAAGGGCTTTTGCTTTCGCTGGACGGAGGTGATTACAGGATCCTCCATATCCTGTCGGACGCTGTGCGCAAAATGAGTGAAGGAGAGCTCTTACAAATTGAAAAAGCCCGTGGTCTGAACCTTGACGAGGATGTCTATTTTGAAATAATAAAAACCAAAACCGCCTCCCTGCTGGCTTCCGCCTGCTCCGCGGGCGCATGGTCGGCCTGCCAGAATGATGAAACGGCAGAAAAGTTCAGACAGTTTGGAGAATATACAGGTATTGCGTTCCAAATAAAAGACGACTTGTTTGATTATGGGGCAGACATTGTTGGCAAGCCCACCGGCAACGATATTAAAGAAAAAAAGCTAACGATTCCGCTTATTTATACTTTAAGCCATGTAGAGCCGGGCAAGCGAAGAGAACTTATCTATATTCTTAAAAACCAAAACAGGATAAAATCCAAGGTCAATTATGTAATAGACCAGGTGAAGCAGGCCGGGGGCATAGAATATGGTATAAAAAAAATGACAGAGTACCGCGACAAAGCTTTGTCATTATTGCATGAATTTCCTCCTTCGGAGACGCGGCAGGCATTAGAAGAATTGGTAAATTACACAACCGACAGAAAGCATTAGAAAAGTAAAGGCAGGATGGAAAAAAGATGGCATATACTAAAAACACCGCAGCAAGCCACAGACCAGTTGTTTGCAGCCCTTAATATCCATCCGGTAATTTGCAGCATACTGGCCCAACGCGGCATTTCCAGCTTCAACGAGGCAAAAAGTTATTTCCGTCCAAATCTTGACCATTTACATGATCCTTTTTTGATGAAGGATATGGAGAAAGCGCTCGGGAGATTATTAACCGCTTTTGCCAACAATGAAAAAATCCTGGTATTTGGTGATTATGATGTAGATGGCACTACCGCAGTAGCCTGCATGTACCAGTTCCTTTGTAAAGTATATACTCCGGAATACATTAAATTTTATATTCCGCACCGGTACCGGGAGGGATACGGCGTTTCCAGGCAGGGCATTGATTATGCGTTTGAAAACGATATTACCCTTATTATTTCGCTGGACTGTGGCATTAAATCTGCCGACCTTATCAGGTATGCCCGGTCAATAGGCATTGATTTTATTGTGTGCGACCACCATTTACCCGATGAAGTGCTTCCCCCGGCCACAGCCATACTTAATCCTAAACAGAAAGATTGTGCATACCCGTACAAAGAGCTTTGCGGCTGTGGTGTTGGCTTTAAGCTTATTACCGCATTGGCAAGGCACTTTTCCCTCCCTGAATCATCTTATCACTGTTACCTCGACCTGGTTGCCACCGCTATTGCGGCCGATATAGTGCCGATGACAGGTGAAAACAGGATACTGGCATATTATGGTGTTAAGCAGGTGAACGAAGATCCGTCGCCGGGCATTAAAGCATTGATAGAGCTGAGCGGATTGAAACAAACCGTTATTCATATTACCAACCTTGTTTTTGTTATTGCCCCCAGGGTGAATGCGGCAGGGCGTATGGACGATGCAAGAAAGGCTGTTCAATTATTTATTGAAAAAGATTATACAAAAGCAAGAGAATATGCAGGCTTTTTGCACAACGACAATGATGAACGAAAAGAGGCCGACAGCAGCATAACCGAACAGGCGCTGAGCATTATTGCAAATGATGAAGTATTGGTACAGCGTAAAACAACGGTGGTATATCAGCCCCACTGGCATAAAGGTGTGGTTGGCATTGTAGCCTCGCGGCTGATTGAGAAATATTATCGTCCAACCATTGTCCTGACCCAAAGCGGGTCTGTTGTGGCAGGCAGCGCGCGCAGCGTGCCGGGCTTTAACCTGTACGAGGCGGTACATGCATGCCGTCAGCATCTTCTTGGTTACGGGGGACATTTCGCAGCCGCAGGCATGACGCTCCTGCCGGAACAGGTAGAATTATTCAGCCAGAAATTTGAAGAAGTGGTAACGGCCCTGATAACTCCTGAATTATTGATTCCTGTATTGACCATAGATGCGGAAATTCAACTTTCGGACATTAAGCAGCCGTTTTATAACATTCTTTGCCAAATGGAACCTTACGGCCCCGAAAACCTGCGCCCGGTATTTGTATGCAGGAACGTATTGGATACTGGGAACTCAAGACTGGTAAAAGAGCAGCATATAAAATTCTCCGTTAAGCAGGGCAATACCATTATGAATGGCATAGGGTTCAACCTTGCCGAAAAATTTGAACTGCTCTTGCAGAAAAAAAATATTGATATTGTTTTTACAATAGACGAAAATGAATGGAACGGAGTCAAAAGTCTTCAACTTAAAGTACTGGATCTTGCATTAAGCAGCAATTGAAAAAATGGTATAACTATATAAAATTATTCTGGTATTTTGCTTCCAACTGGAATCCTGTGCTGGCCTGCTTTATACTACATCACGAAATACGCGGAGAAAAGAAATACAGGCTTGACACTTCCAACCCTGCTGAGCTGAAAAACCTTACTATTGTAAATGGTGATATACAGCATTCATCGAGATATGAAGCTGTTAATTACTTTATACTGGAAGCATTGCTTGCAAGATTAATAACACTCACTGCTTCCCGCAGATTTACCGACCTGGGTTGTGGCAAGGGACGTGCCATGGTGGTAGCGGCACATTATGGCTTTACAAATATTACAGGAGTCGACTTTGCAAGCGAAGTATGCGACAGCGCCAGAAAAAACATGCAGAAAGCGGCTGAAACTTTTCCTATAGAATATCAGGTATTATGTTGCAATGTGTTGGATTACACCATCCATGAAAACGACAGTGTTTTTTTTATGTTCAACCCCTTCGGCCAGCAAACGCTTTTTGCTTTTCTTGAAAAGCTGGAAACATCCGTCAAAGAGCACCCCCGCGTTGTTTATTTTTTGTATGCAAGCCCGCGCCATATAGAAACTTTTTTTGAATTTGAGTATGAGCCTGTATACCGAAAAAGGAAATTAAGATGGCTGGATGGCGTGATCCTGAAAAAAGATCCTGCTGCAATACCTGAAGAACAATAAATGCCCGGCAATTACCAGGCATTATATTATTTCTATCAGTTTCAAAGAGATCAGCTTTCAATAATGATCTTACTTTTTCTCTCTCCTCCTATCAGCTCCACGCTCCTGTTAATGAATTCAGTAAGATTATTGCCCTTTAAAAGCCCCTGCGACAGCAATGCCAGGTCTGCGAGGTTGTGAACCAGCTTTTGTTTTTTTGCGCTGTCGCTTTCGCTAAGTATGTTCTGAAATACAGGATGATTTCCATTAACTGTTAATGTCACTTCATCCGGCATATTAGCATAAAAATTAGCCATGGGTCCGCTTACAGCCGCCATATCTTTCATACGGCGCATAAACTCTGGACGGGTTGCTACTACAGGCGGCGCTTCAGGACTTAACCCTTTTACATCCACCGTCATATTAATATCCTGCACTTTTACATCAAACAGGCTTTTTAAAGCACTCACCTCATCTGCAGAAAGAACAGAATCGCCTGCCTCCTGCTTATCAATCAAGTTATCCGCTATATCCGCATCTACACGTGTAAAAACAACGTTCTCCCACTTATGCTCTACCTGGTTTATAAAGGCCGCATCCACCAGAGTTTCCATTTTCACTACTATATAACCCTTGGCTTTTGCCTGTTGTATATAAGCATCCTGCTGAACAGGGTGGGTGGTGTACAAAACAACCAGCTTACCCTCTTTGTTCTTCTGTAATGTTTCAGTAGCCAGCCGGTATTCTTCCAATGTGTAAAATTTACCGCCGTCAACATCTTCAAACAGGTTGAACTTATTCGCTTTTTCGAAAAACTTATCGTCCGTCATCATTCCATACTTCACAAACAATCCAATGCTTTCCCATTTTTCCTCGAACTCCTTTCTTTCTTTATTAAAAATTTCCTCCAGTTTATCTGCTACTTTCTTTGTGATGTAATTATTGATCTTTTTAACGTTGGGATCGCCCTGCAAATAACTCCGGCTTACGTTCAATGGAATATCGGGCGAATCAATTACTCCCTGGAGCAACATCAGGAATTCAGGTACAATATCCTTTACCTCTTCTGTTACAAAAACCTGGTTGCTATACAGTTGAATCTTATCTTTCTGGATCTCATAGCTTTGCTTGATTTTGGGGAAGTACAATATGCCTGTAAGATTAAAGGGATAATCTACATTTAAATGGATCCAGAATAAGGGTGTTTCATTAAAGGGATACAATTCCTTGTAAAAGTTCTGGTAATCTTCGGTAGTTAGTTCCGACGGTTTTTTAGTCCACGCCGGGGCCGTATTGTTGATTTGTTTATCCTCAAAAAATATAGGTACCGGTAAGAAGCGGCAGAACTTTTCCAGTATCTGCCTCAATCTTGAAGCATCCAAAAACTCCTTGCTTTCCTCGTTTATATGCAGTACTATATCTGTTCCTCTTTCTGCCTTTTCCGCTTCTTCGAGCGTAAATGCGGGACTTCCGTCGCATTCCCATTTAACAGCAGGCTGATCCTGCTGATAGGATTTCGTAATAACTTCCACCTTATCGCTCACCATGAACGACGAATAAAAGCCCAATCCAAAATGACCTATAATATTGGCTTCATTTTGCCCTTTATATTTCTGAAGAAATTCCTCCGCACCGCTGAAAGCTACCTGGTTCAGGTATTTGTCTACTTCCGCCGCAGTCATACCTACGCCCTTATCAGCTATCGTAATGGTTTTAGCTTCCGTATCCAGCTTTACATCAATCCGCAATTCACCTAATTCTCCTTTTGCCTCACCGATAGAAGAAAGCGTTTTTAGTTTTTGGGTAGCGTCAACAGCATTGCTTACCAGTTCGCGTAAAAAAATGTCATGTTCACTATAAAGAAACTTTTTAATAATCGGGAAAATATTCTCAGTCTGAACCCGTATGTTTCCTTTTTGCATATTCTTATTATTAATTTTTGTAATAAAATTTGATTATAAAAGCTTTCAAATAAAATGCCATCAGCTTAATATATGACAGGTTGGCAAAATTTGAAGTTTGACGTTTTGGGTTTGACATTTGGAGTTTTGGCTGAATAGAGGGTTTTAAATTCCACCTAAATATTACGCATTATTATAACATCAGACTTCAAACCATTAACTCCAGACCCAAAACAATAAACCATAAACTTTCAATAGCATATATAACAAAAAAACCTACCTTTGCACCCCATATTTTTTTTAACCAAAATTCAGGGTAATGAACAATTATGAATTGATGGTGATTTTTACCCCTGTTCTGAGCGAAGAAGAATTTAAAAATGCTCAGAAAAAATACACGGATCTGGTTGCCCAGGTGGGCGGCGAGATCGTGCATTCTAACCCCTGGGGGTTAAAATCACTGGCGTATCCCGTCCAGAAGAAGACCACTGGTATCTACTGGGTAGTGGAATTTACTGCGCCATCCAGCTTCAATGAAACTTTGAAGATTCAACTGCTTCGTGACGAGCAGGTATTACGTCACATGGTAACGAGACTCGATAAATACGCCGTCGCGTACAATGCCAGAAAGAAAAGTGGTGTAAATTATAAAAACGAAAAAGTGGAGGCTGAATAACATGGCAAAAGCAAATGAAATTAAGTACCTGACGGCTATTAAAACCGAGAAGCCCAAGAAGAAATTCTGCCGCTTTAAAAAGTACGGTATTAAGTACATTGATTACAAGGACGTGGAGTTTTTGAAAAAATTCCTGAACGAGCAGGGTAAAATGTTGCCCCGCCGTATTACCGGTAATTCATTAAAGTACCAGCGTAAAGTGTCTGAAGCTATCAAAAAGGCACGTCAAATGGCGTTATTGCCGTATGTAACTGATCTTTTAAAGTAGGAGGCAATCATGGAAGTAATCTTAATACAAGACGTAGACAACCTGGGTTCGGCCAATGAAAAGGTGAAGGTAAAAAGCGGTTACGCCCGTAATTATCTGATCCCTCAAAAGTTTGCAATCGAAGCATCTCCTTCTAACTTAAAACAACTGGAAGAGAAATTAAAGCAGTTGAAAAAGAAAGAAGAAAAGCTGCTGGCCGAGATCAACCAGGTAATCAGCAAGCTCAACGAAAGCCCGCTCAGTATCGGCGCCAAAACCGGCACTTCGGGTAAAATTTTCGGAAGCATCACCACAGTTCAGATTGCACGCGCAATCCGCGATCAAAAAGGATATGAAATAGACCGTCGTCGTATTCAAATCCTGGATGAAGTAAAAGAACTTGGTACCCACAAAGCAAAAATAGACTTTGGTAACGGCAACGAAACTGAACTTAGTTTTGAAGTTGTTGCCGAGTAAATATTAAAAGCAGGAATCAGTCATTCCTGCTTTTTTGCTCGGTTAATACTGTATTTATATTTATATTATTTTACATATAGGGTGTAAATAATATAAATATGATTCAATTATTACACTTTTATTTTGGAAAGCAGTATCTTCACAAAGAAGTAATGTCCGTTAGTTCCTATTCTGGCTGGTTTTACGGCTAACCTCCGGGTTTCTCAGATCATTGTAGCGACTAGGTTTCCATTACTAATTTCAATTTTCACTTATTAAATTTTTGTTACAATGAACTTGTATGTAGGCAACCTCTCTTGGACCATGACGGAGGACGACCTTAGAACTTTATTTGAACAGTATGGTACTGTTACTTCAATTAAAATTGTAAAGGATCGCGAAACCGGCAGAAGCAAAGGCTTTGGCTTTGTTGAAATGGAGAACGATACCGAAGCTCAAAATGCATTAAGCAGCCTGTACGATAAAGAAGTACAAGGAAGAAAAATCGTTATTAACGAAGCCCAGGAAAGGCCAGCTAAATCCGGCGGCGGTGGCGGATTCAAGAAAAGAAGCTTTGGCGGCGGCGGTGGCGGCGGCTACAACAAAGGCGGTGGTGGCGGATATCGCGACCGTGACCGTGGCGGCTATAATAAGAGAGATTACAATAACGATTATTAATCTGTACATCATTTTCATGCTAAATAAAATCCCGGCTCACGCCGGGATTTTTTGTTTTATCCGAAACAACAATCATTGAGGTAGGATAATGAATGATGCATTTATTGCCTCACAGCGTTATCAAATGCAAACTTATACCTGCATGGCTATTTAGGGTATGCCTTTTGTCTTATAATTACATCCGGAACATTCCATCATTCTAACCTAAGGATCAGGTATAAATTCAATCACTATAAAACCATAGGTATGCAAAACAAGCTGTGTAACATCCTGGTCCCAATAGATTTTATGGGAAAGGACAAATGGGCTATAGCCAGGGCTATCGAATTAGCCAGCCATTTTAATTGCAATATACACCTGGTGCATGTTGTATTTAAACCTGTTTTTCCAATGCTCCCCATCGACTCCAGCCGGTTTACGCCTTATGCCTCGCATATTGAAATGCAGGAACGCAGGCAAAAACTTGCCGAATTAAAGGCCCTTTACAAAAATCGGTTAAAAGGCGATGGAAATATTGAAATAAGCCTGTTGCAGGGGCGCCCCAAACAGCAACTAAAAAATTACATTGATAGTTATGCGATGGATATGGTAGTAATGGGGCTGCCTGGATTTAATCTTCTTAAACGATTGATTTCTTCCATTTCCATTAGTATCCTGGCTCGAAAAACCAACATTACAGTCTTAACGGTACGTTCCGGCGGACTGATCAGTTATCTTAAGAAAATGGTTCTGCCTTCACACAATCATATTCCCATTGAGCATATCGAATTTGCCGGAATGCCCGCAGATTCATAAAGCATATAATAAAGCAGGCAGAAGTATAAAAAAAGTTTCTGCCTGTCTTATCGCGCTCCTAATTCAATCACTTCACAATCACGCATATTGGTTCCGTCAATCACCAGGCGGATGATCGTTCGCACTTTATGCCACCCCTGTCTGCCTGCGGCTCCGGGATTGATATGAAGGCATTGCAGCTTATCGTCGTACATTACTTTCAGTATGTGCGAATGCCCACTTATAAACAATTTAGCTCCTGAAGACTTCAATTTATCTTTTACTCCAGGCGCATATCGCCCCGGATAGCCGGCAATATGCTGCATAAAAACAGGTACCTGCTCTACAGAAAAAAGAGTTTCCTCCGGGTAAGCAGATCGTATATCGTTTCCATCTATATTGCCGTATACACCCCGCAATAATTTAAAAGAGCTTAATTGTTCCGCCAGCGCAATGTTTCCAAAGTCGCCGGCATGCCATATTTCATCGCATTGCTCAAAATGCTTAAAAACATTTTCGTCAAGGTAACCGTGCGTATCCGATATAATTCCAATTTTCGTCATTATTATCATATACAAAAGCCCCTCTGGTTAAAGGGGCTTTTGCAGAAAATGTTTACTCATTATTATTTTACTTCTTCAAATTCGGCATCGGTAACATTATCGCCTGCTGCTGCATTTGCACCCTGGGGCTCCTGCTGACCCGCTGCTGCACCTGCGTTAGGATTTGCACCAGCCTGCTGAGCTTTGTATATGTCTTCAGAAGCGGAAGTCCATGCAGCATTTAATTCACTTAAAGAGCTGTCAATGGATGCAATATCCTGCTGCTTGTGGGCCTCTTTCAGCTTGTTCAACGCACCTTCAATTGGTCCCTTTTTATCCGCAGGAATTTTATCTCCAAATTCCTTCAATTGTTTTTCTGTCTGGAAAATAAGACTATCTGCCTGGTTTACCTTATCTACTTTCTCGCGTGCTTCTTTATCCGAAGCTTCATTGGCTTTCGCCTCCGCTTTCATTTTCTCAACCTCTTCTTTATTTAAACCACTACCGGCTTCAATCCTGATTTTCTGCTCTTTGCCTGTACCCTTATCTTTTGCGGTTACATTCAGTATGCCGTTGGCATCAATATCAAAAATCACTTCAATTTGCGGTACGCCGCGTGGGGCCGGGGGTATACCATCCAGATTAAACATACCGAGACTCTTGTTCTGCGAAGCCATCGGTCTTTCACCCTGTAATACATGAATTTGTACGCCAGGCTGATTGTCGGAAGCAGTAGAGAACACTTCTGATTTTTTTGTGGGGATGGTTGTATTCGAGTCAATCAGGCGGGTCATTACACCACCCATTGTTTCAATACCCAGCGAAAGCGGTGTTACATCGAGTAACAGCACATCTTTCACCTCACCGGTTAATACGGCGCCCTGTATAGCAGCTCCAATCGCTACCACTTCATCGGGGTTTACCCCTTTATTGGGTTTCTTACCGAAGAATTTTTCAACTATTTCCTGCACTTTGGGTATACGGGTACTACCGCCTACCAGTATCACTTCATCAATTTGAGAAGTTGACAAACCGGCATCCTTCAACGCCTGCTCGCAAGGCTTCAAGCACCTTTCAAACAAACTGTCGCTCAACTGCTCGAATTTGGCACGGCTGAGTTTTTTTACCAGGTGCTTGGGAACACCGTCTACCGCAGTTATATATGGAAGGTTGATTTCTGTTTCACTGGAAGAAGAAAGCTCCACTTTAGCCTTTTCGGCAGCTTCTTTTAAGCGCTGTAATGCCATCGGGTCTTTTCTCAAATCAATATTTTCATCCTTTTTGAACTCATCAGCCAACCAGTCAATAATTACTTTATCAAAATCATCACCCCCCAGGTGTGTATCCCCATTGGTGGATTTTACTTCAAATACTCCATCGCCCAGCTCAAGAATGGATATATCGAAGGTACCTCCACCCAGGTCAAACACAGCTATTTTCTCGTCTTTGTGCTTTTTATCCAAACCATACGCGAGTGCGGCAGCAGTAGGTTCGTTCACAATACGCCGCACTGTTAAGCCGGCTATTTCACCTGCTTCTTTAGTAGCCTGGCGCTGGGCATCGTTAAAGTAGGCAGGTACGGTAATTACAGCTTCTGTAACTTCCTGCCCCAGGTAATCTTCAGCAGTTTTTTTCATTTTCTGCAAGATCATTGCCGAAATTTCCTGTGGCGTATACAGTCTGCCATCTATATCAATACGAACTGTATTATTGTCGCCTTTAACTACTTTATAGCTCCAGTGCTTTATTTCTTCGCTTACTTCATCAAACCTGCGCCCCATAAAGCGTTTTACCGAAGTAATGGTATTAACCGGGTTGGTAATAGCCTGTCGTTTAGCGGGATCACCCACCTTGCGTTCCCCATTTTTAAGGAAAGCAACCACTGAAGGCGTGGTACGACGCCCTTCATCATTGGCAATTACAACTGGTTCGGTGCCTTCCATAACGGCAACGCAACTATTCGTTGTTCCTAAATCTATTCCTATTATTTTTCCCATATCTTTATTTTTATCTCTTTACAATTGTTATAGCAATACCCTTTCGACAAGCATTATGCCATCCATTGCGTGAGTGAAAAAATGGCAGTTTCAGGAGCTGGTCGCTGAGTCATATGTGTAATATTATCACCTGTATTTTAACTGAATGCCAATTCTGAAGCCCTTAACTATTCCTATCTTTAACCGGTAATTTTTATTTTTAATGAAACCTGCATCCCTTATTTTTTGTATTATCTGGGTAACGAGCCTGTTTTTAACCGCCTGCTCTAAAAAGCTGATCCCCGAAAAACCCAACCTAAGCAAAACCAGCTTTATAACCGATAGTTTGCCGGTAAGCGAAATCGACATTCCCCTTCGCATTAATCTAAAGCCTTTTTACAACATCGCAAACAAAAATGTTCAAACAACCTACACTTCTGAGGGCTGGCCCAATGAGTTTGTAGTAAGCAACTGCGATACACGATACATGTACCGGTTCAAACGTGGCCCATTGCGTATTTCCTCCAATGGCAATACGGTTAACTTTAATTTTACCGGGAGCTATATCATTGCCGGCGCACAACGCGCATGTACCGGAAGCGGAAGCAACCGGGTGGCTGTCACCCCCTGGTCGCCCACCTGCACCTGCGGGCTAAACGAAGCCGAGCCTAAAGTAGACATTGGCTATAAGCTGCTATTGTCGCTTAAAAGCAATTATGACATTTCAACCGTAATGCAGCGCCTGGAGCCAAAGGCCATTGACAAATGTACAGTATGTTTCTGGGGACAGGACATTACCCCCACTGTGATGAAACAACTGAAAGAACAACTTGACTTAGCAGGGAAAGACATCCAGGATTCGCTGAATAAGGTGAATATGCGCCCCCAGTTCCAGCAGCTATGGGACATACTCAATACCAGCATGCGATTGTATAACACGGGCTATTTGCAGATTAATCCTGAAAAGCTGCGCCTGAGCACATTATATGCAAAGGACGATACGCTGAATATTTCGATTGGCATTTCCGCTCGTCCGCTCATTAGTCTTTCCAAACCTGTGGACCACCGAACAGTGGTGCCTGATATCAGCGACTTTAATCAGCGCAAAGGCTTTAGCATTTATATCGACGCTGTTATGAATTACGATTCACTGAGCGCCCTGTTGACGACCCAGCTTTATAAAAAAAGGATAGACATGGAGAAAGTGGGCAGGTATATTATTGTTGAAAAGTGTGAGATATATGGTGAAGGGAATGAAAAACTTATCATCAAAATGCAGTTCAGCGGATCGGATAACGGAATACTATACCTGACTGGTAAACCTGTATTTGATAAAGAAAAAAATCAATTGCAAATTAAAAATATTGACTATGACATAAAAACCAGGGATATGCTGGTAAAAACCGCCAGGTGGCTGTTTAACAGAAGGATCATTAATGAACTGAACAAACATTCCACGTTTAACATCCAGGAATATACAGATACCCTGATACAAAAAGTAAATGGGCAGATTAACAGTGAGTGGAAGAATGGAATATTTTCTTCAGGCAGCGTAACCAATTTGCAGGTGGTGGGGATTTACCCCCTGAACGATCACCTTATTTTGCGATGTAATACAAAGGGAGAGCTTTCCTTAAGGATTGATGTTATCGACTTTTAAAATTACACCTCAACGATACCGTTTTTTATCGCATACATTACCAGGCCAACGCGCGATTTAAGTTTCAGCTTTTCGAACAATACATTCCGGTGGTCTTCCACCCTTCGGGAGCTTACAAACATTTTTTCGGCAATTTCCTTATACGATAAATCAGAACAAACCCATCTTAAAAACTCTTTTTCTTTATCCGTCAAACCAGTCGTATCATCAGGGATATCCACATTCCTGTTCAGTCCCCCCACTATTTTTCCGGTGATGTCTTCTGACAAATAAAAATTCTTTTGCACGATCGACTCCAGCGCCAGTTTAAGCTCCTCAGGCTCCGATGTTTTCATAATATACCCCTTAGCGCCCATTTTCAGCATACGGATGATGGTGTTTTCATCGCTGTACATGGAAAGTGCAAGCACTTTTATCTGGGGATAATTTTTATACAGCCACTCTGCCGTTTCAAAACCATTCATACCCGGCATATTTACATCCAGCAGGATAATATCAGGTATCATTTTTTTCCTGATTTTTTCTTTCAGATCTTCCCCATTTTCCGCCTGAAAATACGCGAAAAACTGATCAAAGGAATCGATAAGTTTACACAATGCGTTGCGCAGCAACGTATGATCGTCTACTACTGCTACCCTTATTTTGGAGATTTTATCTACCATCATCTTATTGTTCTTAATGCTACGCACGATGTAAAGGTACTTCCATGTTTACAGTTGTTCCTTCACCGGGTTTACTGTCAAATATCATTTTGGCGCCTATTAGTTTCGATCTGTTCAGCATACTCTTTAATCCAACACCATTCAAAGGAGACGTAGAGTCTTTCTTTTCCTGTAAACTGAACCCCACACCATTATCTTTCACCGAAAAAAGAAAAACATCAGTGGAGGTATAGTTCAGGGAAATAATTAATTGGGTAGCTTTAGCATGCTTAAGGATATTATTCACCAGTTCCTGGAAAATCCTGAAAATAAACACTTCCTTCTGTTCCCCCAGCCGGTATTCTGTTCCTTTCAGGTCAAGCGTTACCTCCATCAGCCCTGTTTTACGCAGGGTTTCCAGATCAAACCTGATCGATTCAACCAAACCTATCTGGGCAATCCGGTCTGTATGAAGGCTTTTGGTTAAATCTGCCAGATCATATACAGCCTTATTCAATACATCTCTTATATGCTGTAAAGGAGCATAGGCCTGGTGCTCTTTTTCAAGCGGCAGTACTGCCAGAGAAAGCTTAACTACAGATAAAACCTGCCCAATATTGTCATGGAGCTCCTGGGCTATGGATTTTAAAGTTGTTTCCTGTATTTCCAGTTGCGACTTCAGCACTTCCTGGTCATATTCTTCTTTTAGCCTGGTCAGTTCTTCCTCCTGCCTATGTTGTTTCCGTTGGTATAAAAATAATATCGTAACTATAAAGCCAACAAGAACAAGAGCCAATAAGCCTCCCATTACAATTAAGAAGAGAATTTCCTGATTCTGATCTTGCATAAAAAGGCTACGATAAAAGATGAATATAATAAAATATTAAGAAGGGAAGAAAGAGAAACCAGATAATTGACGATTTTATTCGATGGACTGTAGAAGTAGCTTATCAGTGAATACAAAGGAAAGCTGCAACTGTAAAAAAATAACAGCCCGGATGATATCCAGAAAGAAGGTTCTCTTACCAAATCCACGGATTTTTCTGACTGAAAAAGCTCATAAAAATAAAATATGGCAGCTAACACAATGAGTAAACTGCCCAGGCCTGCAGTAAGCGTATGGTACTGTTCACCTTTTTGAATGAATAGCCTGTTCATTAAAAATACTACGGGGTACATCCATAAACAATTGTAAAGAAATTTTTTTATGACCGGATGGTGTATGATCTGGCTGAACATCCATAAATAAAATACAAACTCAATGGCAGTAAAAATATTGTAGAGCGCTATGGTATTTATGCCCTTATAAGACATTCGAACGGCTATATATTCTACTGTGAAGGTTGTAAATAAATATACCGGAAAAAAAAACAAAAAACGCGAGGGTTTTTCTTTCTGAAAATATACGAGTGAGCTTGCCAGCGCAGCCAGCAGGATAAAAACAATATATGCATCTCCGAACATTGCATTGCAATATAACTTTAAGAAGCAATACCCGGCAATAAAAAAACCTCTTTTGCAAGAGGTTCTCCATTATTTATTATTCAATAATTCTCAGATGATCAACATGCCATTCTCTCCTTTATCTACCAGCGCAGTGCCTATATCACCCCAGCTATCTGCATCGTTTGGAGGAGGAGGGGGAGGAGGGCACATCGGAGGGCATATTCTTCCCGCGTTGTATGCAAGGATCTTAGGCCCGTTTTCTCCCTGGATGTATACATCCCTTTGACCCAAACCATTTTCCTGCTCTTTGGTTTTGGTAGCTACCATCACAATGGTTTGCCTTCCGGCATATTCGGGTCTTTCAGCATAATTTTCCGGATAGGCGGCAAAACAGAATTTCACACCATCTGCTGAATGTCTTTTAGCAGTCGCTAAAAACTCTTCCAATTCTTCGATGCTGTACCAAACTGTTAAAGAGTCTTCTTTACCAATACGTTCAGAATTTTGCACCCATCTTTCCTGTTTGTATGTTCTGATAACAGTGTTTACATGTTCAGTGGACACATACTTTCCTACTTTAAGGGTTTTTTTCTCAATTGTAAGCATGACATTAAATGGTTTAAGTGAATTAAAAATGAATTCACCATAAAGCTAACAAGGGGAGATAAAGAATAGAACACGCAAGAAGATGTAATTCAATCAATTATAAATTAACATTATTCATACTAAAAAGACAAACAATAACAAATGATAATTTTGTCTGAAAAAAACCGTTTTTTATGCAAGAAAATACCGTTAAAAAACGGTAGCAAAAATACCGTTAAAAAACGGTAACAAAATACCGTTAAAAAACGGTAGTAAAATCCAGTGTTTTATTTATGGTCGTTTCTTCATTTTACCTCACCTTTAGCATATACAATTGTTATACTCCAAACATTCAGGTAAAACCAACGATTAAGTGCAATATACCTACTGCAATGTCCTATAAAAATTCATTGGTCGAAAAGTTTGTACAAATCAATCAAAACATTTGACCTGATTTTTCAATATATGCTTATGTGCATTAAGCTACCGGTAAACCTTATCCTATTCTTTTGATCACCAGCTGTTGCGAGCCTGTAAGGCACCCCTAAAACCAAAGAGGAATAATTTACTTAATTGTGTTAGCAAAAAATAAGGGAAAGACATCCAATAACTTATTTCTCCATCGTTTAGACAATGGAAGCCTGTCTTAAGTATTTTATTCCTCTTTTTTACTCTTAAATGTAAAATGTCGCTGGGTAAGGTAGCTGAAGGAGATAACTATTACAGTTGTAAGTATTTTAGCAATGGTTGGATACATTTGAAACTGCTCTACAAATAGTTTAATAAACAAATAATTCAGCAATACACATATTATCACCAGCATAAAATAACGTAACAACTGTATTCTTCCACGCAGGTGAGACCCGGAAAAAACAATGTTACGCATCAGGTAAAAGCCAATAGGGAAAGTAATTAAAAAAGATATGATAAATGCCGCTGTGTAAGGGCTAATACTAACCAGCGGTGTGTGCACGATCTGCTTTTTCAGGACGAAATTGTAGGTAATAAAATAAATAACGATGTCCAGTAACGTGTTCCCACCTCCACAAACTATGTAATGAAAGGTTTGTTTATCCAGTAATTTTCTCACAGGAGCGTAAAAATAGTCGAGCACATCTATGATAAACTTTTTCAAACCTCAGGTGTCGTTAATACAGGCATTACAATCAAAAACAATACAAACCAGGTGCAATATAGAGCAGCTAATGGTAATGTATTGTTTTTTCAATTAAAATATTCTGCATTCCCGTAGCTGACCAAAAAGGTCGTCATTGCGGTCCCTACCTCTCCGAACGTTCGGGGGAAAAGCAATCTCAAATACTTAACCCTTTATCATTCAATAAGATTGCTTCAGGACTCTTACCAACCAACGACCTTTTGGAGTCAGCATTCCTTGCAGAAATGGAAATTGTATGTACGCGCTTATTGCTTTATATATTGCACTTCTGCCTGAATCCTTACTTCGTCACTTACCACCATCCCACCGGTTTCGGTAACTGCGCTCCAGTTAAGGCCAAAATCTTTACGATTGATTTTGCCCGATACTGAAAAACCGGCTTTTACCTGTCCAAAGGGATCTTTTGCAATACCTCCCGCTTCAACATGCAGCTTAACCGGCCTGGTAACGCCGTGTAAAGTAAGTTCTCCCGACAATTCGAAATCGCCCTCTCCCGCTTTCTTAAACCCGGTACTTTTAAAAGTAAACTCCGGGTATTTTTCGACATCAAAAAAATCAGCACTTTTCAGGTGACCATCCCTTTGTTCATTACCCGTGGTTATTGAGTTAACCTTACCGGTGAACAATATTTTGGCAGTACCAAATTCTTCTCCTTCCGTTTCTACTTCTGAATTAAAGCTTTTAAAGCTGCCTGTTACATTCGTGATCATCAGGTGGCGTACTTTAAATTCTAGTTCGCTGTGTGCGGGATCTATAACCCATTTTGTTGTTGCAGACATAGTTAATTGTGTTGAGGTTTATAAAACTTGATTGAATAAGTATTTTTCATTAAATTAATGTTTAAACATTAATCCAAGAAATATGCCAGACGGATTTACTGCCATTATGACGGCACATTTATTGCAAGCCTGTCTTTGATCGTAAAGAGAAATAATAATATTAACTTGGGTCTTTAAAACTTAAAAGCAGATGCTATGATCAAATTACAAGTAATCGGGAATTTAGGTAAGGATTGTATCACTAACACAGTGAACGGAAAATCAGTTATCAATTTCAGCGTGGCGCATACGGAAAAATTCCGGGATGCATCGGGCCAACAAAAAGAAAAAACAACATGGGTGGAATGTGCCTACTGGACTGACAGAACAGGCATTGCCCCTTACCTGAAAAAAGGCACCCAGGTATATGCTGAAGGTGCTCCGGAAGTAAGAACATTCACCAGGAACGACGGCACATCCGGTGCATCGCTCACAATGAGAGTGTTCAGCGTGCAGTTGCTGGGCAACGCAGGGCGCGGGGACTCAGCGCCGAATACCGGCACGTATACGCAGGAAAGCGGGTCGCCGGTGAGTGCCGGGGAAGTAGCATCAGACGATCTTCCTTTTTGATGTAAAATGATTGCCATTGCCAGGCAGGAGCGTAATTGCATAAAAGCGATTACGCTTTTTTTATGCTCTTTTTAACCGGGGGGAAGGATCTTCTTTAAGACGTCTTCTTTTATTTTTACCGGGTATTTCTTCTTCAACGTTTTTACCCAATTCTGCTCAAGCAAATGCTGGTAATCGTTTATCACGAGCCCTTTTGCTTCTTCAAAGCTTTTTTGCGACGCATCATTGTGCTTGCCCAGCACATAAATAAGATTGACCGAACCATCTCCCGTATCGTTTGCCATTTCCGCCAACTGCCCCACAGGAGTATTAGCCTCGTACCCCGGCAACTGATTGATTTCAAACCTTGCAGAATCGGCTATTATTTTTCCGGCAGATGCTTCCGAAGCAGTTCTCCAGCCTTTTAAATAAGTTTCAGGCATCTTTTTTATTTCTTCGGCAATGCTTTTATCCATCACCGTAAAAAATATTGCATTTACGCTGGGCCCCCAGGTATAGCTGGCTTTGTTATTCTCATATTGCTTTTTTAACCCTGCCTGGTCTTCTGCTCCTTTATTCCATACCTGTTTCTCCATTATTTCAAACAGCTGATTTCCTTCAGAAAATTCAGTCAATTGATTTCGGAAATCCGCATTATAATCTTCCAGGTGATCCTGATAATATATTCTTGCAGTTGCAGTGACATACTGCCGCAAAATTTTTTCATACGGTAGCTTGCTGCCCTGCCTGTAATTACTCTTTATAGACTGAACATACACCCACCAGTCTTCCAGCTTTTTATGGTCTTTTCCAATAATAAAAACAATTGTTTCAGGAGCGGCATGTTCAGCGGGAATATAATTCCCGTTTGTTAATAAACTATCTGTTACCCGCCATAGCAGATCCTTACTTTTAAATACAAACCTGTATTGCAATTGTTCCAGTATCTTCTGATCCTGCTTTTCTTTGGCCAATTCCATGCGGGTATCCTGGAGTACATTGTTTTTAAATAAGACGAGCGCCTCGTTCGTATCTGCAACGGGTGGTATATGAGCCAGCCTTTTTACAATGTGTATTCCATACCCGGTTTCAAACGGCAAGGTATAATCTCCGTCGTTTTCAAGCTTAACAACGGCAGATTCAAACAGGAGATCATATTTCCCAATGCTGAAATCGGGATTCAATGCTCCGCCGGCTGAAGTAACATTACGACCAGTATTGAATTGCTTCGCCAGTGCCTCAAAAGAAGTTCTCTGCTGCAAAGCTCTGTAAATAGAATCGGCTCTCGCTTTTAACACCTGTTTTTCCCCCGCTGTAATACCCGGCGCGTACGAAAGCAGGATCTGGGCGGCTTTCATTCTTCCAAAGGCAGGCCGCTCATCTGTTTTCATCAGTATATGATAGCCTGCATTGCTTTTATATGGTGGTGAAAATTTCCCTTTGTTCAATTGGTATGCGATATTTTCGAGCGAATAGGGCAACGTAAATACAGTGATGTAGCCAATGTCTCCTTTATTATTTTTTACCGAAGGATCAAGGGAATATTTTTGGGCGACCGATCCAAAATCCGCTCCGTCCAGCAGTTCATTATATGCCCTGGTAATATTTGTATATGCATTTACTGTATCCCCTGGCTCCAACGAAAAAAAGGTATCAGGGCCATTCACATAATCAGGATGGAATGGAATAAAAATATGTGACACCCGTATATCACGCAGGCTTCGGTTAAACGCCTCCCTGCACAAAGCCTGTACTGCGCTATCGTCTGAAAGATAGCTTTCTTCTATCTGTCTGCGGAAATTGAGCAATTCGGCCCTTTGGTTAGCAGAAGTATCTAACCTCCTGTCCTTGGCAGCCTGTACTTTCAACTTAAACGATATGTAAAGGTCAAGATAATCACGCATGGCTTGTTGTGAATGTTCCCCGGGGCTGTTCTTATAAAATGCGTGCAGAAATTCCTCCTGGCTTACAGCATGTTTGCCGTATGTAAAAAGTGTTTGTGCAGAAAGAGCTTTTCCGCCCAACAAAAAACAACCTATGATAATAA
Organism: Chitinophagaceae bacterium; assembly: GCA_019638615.1. Lineage (GTDB taxonomy): Bacteria > Bacteroidota > Bacteroidia > Chitinophagales > Chitinophagaceae > Agriterribacter. Next base: position 80,420 of record JAHBTL010000018.1, read on the forward strand.
GCTTTTTCATAACAGTTAAAAGACGATAATAGTTACAGGTATATATTGCAGGGCCAGGCATAACGGAATGCAAACAAATGCAACCGGGCTGCCGGTACAATTCAAAATACAGGGCTACTTTTTCATCTTCACCTGCAGCAAATCGTCCATTTGTTCGTGATTCAGCTTTTTTGCCACGATATTTTTATCCTTATCAAGCAAATACAAAACCGGGGTTTGATATACATCAAACAACTGCTTATAACTGGGTTTGCCTGCGGCATATTCCGCGTCTTTTACCTCGGGCAACTGGTACACATGGATCCAGTCTTTCAGGTGATGCTCGCGAATGAACTTCAACCAGGCTTCTTTTCCCCCATCGGTCATCACGCCATATATTTTTACTCCCTGCTGTTTCCATTTATGCTGGAAAAGAGAGTCCAGCTTTGGCACTTCAACCTGGCAATGCCCGCAGGTGGGATCCCAGAAGCAAACTACCGTGTAGGGAGCATTTACACTGTACAATGTTCTTGACTTACCCGATGTATCCACCATATCCATATTGGCGGCTTTTTCACCAATCAGGTTGGCCATTACACTATATGCCCTGTCGAAAACGACTTTTTTATATTTCTCATTCAGCCAGTAATCTGCCTTACCGGGCGCATAATATCGCTCAAATAAATTCACAAATACCGCGTCCTGACCCATATAAGCCGGGTTAATGTATTTTTCGGTAAGGGTGGAAAGAATGACTTTAAACATTTCTTTATTCGGCTGCGCGGCATCAATTATTTTATTGGCAGCCTTGCTTAAGGTATCAGGATGCTGCATAAGGACGGAATTAAAATAACGCTGCAATTTGGGTTCAAATACTGGTGTTCGTGCCAGCCTTTCATCTGCAAATGATACTCCATCCCAATAATGCTGTTTATAATATTGATAAGCAAAAGAAGAATCATATTTACCCCCGGGGTGTTTCGATGCATCGGGCACTTTGGGTTCCTGCAATACATTGAAAATAGCGCTGAGCAAATGAGCGGGATGATCTTTTGTAAACTGCTCACGATATTGCTGCATTTCGCTGTTCAGCTTTGTTATCTGCGATTTGATCCTTGCAGAATCCGGATCCGAAGGATTATCTTTTAATTGTTTTTGCAATGCAAACATCGCTTTCCCTTTTTCCTGGGCGAGCTTTTGGTATGCCTGGAAAAGATCATTATCAGGGGAGCCGGTGAATTTGGTTTTACCAATAATATCGCTGGTATCGGCGCTTACCGAAAAAAACTGCTGTTGATCGATCAGCATTTCAAACCAGCCGTTCTTTTGCGGAAAGATTACCATATACACGCCACCCATCAGCTTTTCCTTACCGGAAAAAACAACTTCGCTTTTACTGTCAATGGCTGCAGAATCTACAATATATTGCTTGGGTCCGAAATGATGCCCCAGATACAGGAACCCGCTGGTATATGGTTTAAGCGTTACTTTGATCTGGTACCCGTTCTGGGCAAACGAAGAAAAACAAAACAGAAAAGAGAACAGCAATAGTATATGTGTCTTCATGTTGTATAAAGCCTTGCCACAAATCTATTTAAAAAGCATGTTGATTTACAGCAATTAACGTACTATTTGGAATTTTGTTGGATGGTGCCTGTAAATAATATGTTATTCAATGTCGTTTCCTTAAGGGGCTGACCAAAAAGGTAAATAAAGGCGCTGAGAATCGCATAAACGACTATTAGTCTCCATCACCTACCCGAATAAATTATTTATTTAGTAACCTTTTTGGTCACTCCCTACACAGAAACGTTAAGGAAACGACATTAATATGTTATTACCGGAAATGCTTACATTTTAATGACCGGTAAAACAGAGTATCCGGCAGTTTTTGATTACTCTATCCGGTTTAACTCACGTTAATTTTATATCATTGTACTATCCTTTTGTACCTGAACCACAAATAATTCTATGAGATCGAAGCTTCTGTCAGCAATCTTTGCATTCTTCTTTTTAAAGGGAATTACCTATTCACAAACCATTGATCTTTCTAAAGCCATCATTTGGGCAGACGATGCAAAAAATATTTCTCTTGCCAAACCGGTGCAGGTATTGAAGGAAGAAGTAGAGAAAAGAACTACGATAGAACTGGGATCTTCCTCTAAAATACCGGAGGAAGAACAATCTGCTATTTACCTCCTGACGTCGGGCAGGGAATCAAAACTACCCAAAGGTATACGGGCTTTGGTAAGCGCTATGCCTGAACCGGGAAATGAAGGCTACAGGCTGCTCGTTATTAAAGAAAAGGCATCGGTGATCATTGTTGGAAAAGATGTCCGAAGCGTATTGTTTGGCATTGGAAAGCTATTGAGAAAATCGTTTATGCGCGAGGATGCATTTCTTGTACCCGACAATGTATCGCTTGTAAGTACGCCTAAATATCCTGTCAGGGGACATCAGCTTGGCTACCGCCCCAAAACCAATTCATACGACGCTTTTTCCGTTCAGCAGTTTGACCAGTATATAAGAGAGCTGGCATTGTTTGGCGCCAACAGCATTGAAATAATGCCACCACGTACCGACGACGACGATACCAGCGTACACATGAAACTATCATCCTTCAAAATGATGGTAGAACAATCGCGTATTTGCAAAAGCTATAACCTCGATGTGTGGATGTGGTACCCGAATATGGGAGAAGATTATACCATCCGTGAAACCCAGCGGAAAGAAATGGCAGAACGGGTGGAAGTGTTTGCCGCACTGCCTAAGCTCGATCACTTGTTTGTTCCCGGCGGCGACCCCGGTGATGTGGAGCCGGATGTATTGTTCAAATGGCTGAATACCGTATCGATCGCTTTAAGGCAGTATCACCCCAACGCAAAAATATGGGTATCGCCGCAGGTATTCCGTCCCACGCAAAAATGGTTCGACGATTTTTTCCGTCATGTGAACAGCGGCAGCTATCCCTGGTTCGGCGGAGTAGTGTTTGGCCCCTGGGTAAAAATACCGATAGCGGAGCTGCGCAAACTGGTAAAACCCGAAATTCCCATCAGGAGATATCCTGATATCACGCATAGCCTTAGCTGTCAGTACCCTCTTCCCGACTGGGATCTTGCCTATGCCATGACCTTAGGGCGGGAATGCATTAATCCGCGCCCGGAAGATGAAAAGCATATACACAATGTATTTGCACCCTATGCATCGGGCAGCATCAGCTATTCGGAAGGTACCAATGATGATGTAAACAAATTTGTCTGGAGCGACCAGGACTGGGATCCCAATACGCCTGTAATAGAAACGATGCGTGATTATGCACGATTGTTTATGGGAACGGATATAGCCGAAGCTGCGACAAGAGGCATTATGATGCTGGAAAATAACATCAGGGGAGCCTTGCTTACCAACACAACGGTTGATGAAACACTGCTGCACTGGCAACGGCTTGAGCAAAACGCGACGCCTGAGCTGAAAAAAAACTTCCGGTTCCAGATGTGCGTGTTGCGGGCTTATTACGACGCGTACATAAAACAAAGGCTGATTTACGAAACTGCGCAGGAAGCGCAGGCAAAGGATATATTACAAAGCGCAACCCCCGAAAATGCGCAATTGGCCGTACTGAAAGCCAAAATCATACTGGAAAAAGCCCTAACCGAACCGGTTGCAACCGCCCTGAAGGAAAAATGTTTTGTGCTGGCTGATTCACTTTTCAGCAGCATAGGCGCGCAGCTTACCATTGAGAAACACGGCGCGATGCCGGGAAGGGGAAATTTTATTGACAATATTGATATCCCTTTAAATGACGCGGTATGGTTGAACGATCAACTGAATGCGTTTGAAAAAATTTCGGACGAGCGAGCGTGTTATAATAAAATACAGGAATTATTACATCGCACCGACCCGGGCCCCGGTGGGTTTTACGATCACTTTGGCAACCCGCGCAGTAAGCACAGGATCGTTTCCGATAAAACCTGGGCAGAAGATCCCGGCAGCCTGCAATCTCCCCGGATTAGTTTCGGAGTGGGCATTATTGGTGAAGAATGGGTGCATGAAGTAAGATCGCAAGGCTTTTCGGGGCAGGCTACTCCCGGTGCGTGGATGAGCCAGATCAATACGTTATACGATACTCCTTTAAAGATTAAGTATACCGACCTCGACACTACCGCCGGCTATAAAATGCGCATTACCTATACGGGCAGGTTCCGCTCCAAATTAAGACTGGTTGCCAACAATGATATTGTGATCCACGATTTTATAGAAACAGGTACAAAGCCGGTTTATGAGTTTGATATTCCCCGGTCGGCCACCTCCTCCGGTACGGTAACCTTTAGCTGGACCTGCGGCGAAGGGCAGAGAGGATCGCAGGTTTGTGAAATATGGCTGATGAGGAAACAGGAGTAGAAAATTATATTACTATGAAAATGCAGGTACAGGCTTAGTAAACTACTATCGCTCCCGATGCATTTCCCTGAATTACCGCTTAACAATTTCGTCCATTATCCGGTTTGCCCGTGCACCGGTCTCGCCTGTGCTGGGGCATTTTCCTTCTCCTCTCAGTTCTTTCACAATGGTTTCCAGCAGCGGTTGCTGCACATGTGGCGGATAGGGTACATCATATTGCTGAACGCCTTCAGCAGTTTCTACTTTTATGAGGCTGCTTTCAAAAAAAGAAAATGTGATCTTTCCTTTTGAGCCTGTCAACTGCGACTGATCAATGCGTTGCGCTTTATTAATCGTATAACACCAGCTTCCGTTGCCCAGTATACCGTTCTCAAACTCAAAGTTGGCTACTACAATATCATCGGCAGGATACAAGCCTTCCTGGTTGCGTGCAATACCCCGGGCATATTTTATTTTGCCCAAAGCATACTCCAGGAAATCAAACTGGTGAGACGCCAGGTCGTGAAAATGCCCGCCACCTGATATTTCCGGGAACACTCTCCACCGCGGCTTTGGGTTTTCGCCCACTTCTTCATCGTAAGGCTGCCAATGGAGTAAAATATTTACAAGACGGATATCTCCTATCACTCCTGAATCAATCAGCGCTTTCAATTGTATAAAATAGGGTAGTGTTCGCCGGTAGTAGGCAACAAATACAGGTACGCCGGCCTCGTGTCCTAACCGGTTGATCTCCTCACATTCCGCAAAATTCCTGGCCATAGGTTTTTCAATGTATACAGCCTTACCTGCTTTGATAGCTTTAGCGGCATATTCCAAATGCACATCAGGCGGAGTGGCAATATAAACCGCATTCACCTCATCGTCGGCTATTAACTCATCCACATCGGTATACCAGCGTGGCACTTTATGCCTTTGGGCATAATCCTCGGCTTTTTCCTTGTTGCGCGCCATTACCGCTACCAGCGAAGCATGTTGTATTTTATTAATAGCAGGGGCGCCGCTTTTCTTTTCGGTAACATTGCCGCATCCTATCATCCCCCATTTTATTTCGTGCATATAAGTATGTAATTGTGAAAAGTTAAAGATGAAAAAACAATCCTTGTCAGCAAGGCATAACCTGCCGGGAAGGAAGGTACTATACCACAGGTACTTCTTCCTGAACCGTGTTATCACCCGGGGTAATATCTCCCACAGCTTCTTTAATAATGCGCATATCAGCCTGTAACTTCTGACTAAACAACGCAATATCTGAGCTATGCACTATTATATTTACCCCTTCCTTTATCCATCGCAATTGTCTTTGCGACTCCAGTGAAAAGTGAATACCGATGGAAAGCCCCATTTTTCTCGTTGTCCGAATAATATAGGCAGCCGCTTTTTCAAATTCAGGATGATCGTATTGCTCGGGTATACCCAGGCTGATAGAAAGATCATGCGGGCCGATGAACACAGCATCCAGTCCGGGAACACTCAAAAGTTCCTCCAGCTTTTCCATAGCAGGTACGCTTTCAATATTCGCTATCGCTATATTCCCTTTATTGTAATGCTGCAGGTATTGCTTCATTTCGCTACTCAGCTCCTTCTCGCCTTTTAATACCTGCTGCAATATTTCGCCTTTCAGCGGCCGCAGTTTGGTTGCTCCTACCAGGTCACGTATTTGCTCCACCGATTCAAGATAGGGCGCTATTACTCCTTTCGCACCGGCGTCAATGGCCTGGCATGCAAGATAAGGATCGGGGGAAGGAATGCGTAAGACAGGTGTAATACCATGCGCCTGCACCACCTGGCACATTTTAGCCATTTCATTCCTGTGGATGGCAGTATGTTCCGTATCAATAAAGGCAAAATCCAAGCCCGACTTTTTAAATACCATCGGCCAACCCGGCGAAACAGAGGTAAGGCAGGTGCCATATACATTTTTTCCCTGCTTTAATTTTTGAAGCATAATTATGTTTTACGATTGTAATATTTGCTGTTTATTCAAACGCCCGCATCCATGGTTCATTTTATTTTCCCGGGATCTACCACTACATACCTGATAGACTTCCTGTTTTTTGAGGCATGATGCGAGTAGGTCATATGCAGCAATCCATCTGCGCCCTGTATAAGAGCCGGATAAGAATAGCCACCCCCGTCTTTAGGATGATCTTCTATCGGCACTTTCCATTTCCAGGTTTTGCCTTCATCATCCGACAAAAACAAGCTTAGCCTGTACCTGCCATCGTCTATATCATTTCCTAAAAAAGCCCATTTGCCATTTTTCAGCACGCAAACTTCCACACTTGCTGTATTCGGTATCCCGGTTTTATAACAAGGCGTCCAGGTTCTACCTTCATCTGCAGATTCGCTGTACTGTACTCTTGAAGGATCATCGCCACTGTCACGCATATACGCCGCTATAGTGCCATCTTTTTTCTCAGCCAGGGCCGGTTGAATAGGCCCCCTGCCAACAATAGGCAAGCCCGCCTGCCAGGTTGTACCATCATCATCTGAAACAGCCACCAGCGACAGGTTTAATCCGTCGGAATAAAGCGGTAGCAATATTTTTCCTTTCGAAGTAATAAGAGGCTTAATTCTTGTCATCCAGCCAATACTTCTTTTGCGTAAATCTTTGCTTGCTTCAATGATCATATCATCGTACGGTGGCGCATATTCAGCCCAGGCAATGCTCCTTTTGGGCAACTGTTTGAATTTTTTTGCTACTTCATCTGCAAATTCATCGCCGGGTTTCAGCAAAATATTATCCTGCCATTGCCAAACAGGCGCCCCGGCTTTAAGATAACTGACAGAGGTACGAACACGTAGTATAGAATATTCCCAACGATTGGCCTGAACCGCTATCCATACCAAAAACAATTTGCCGGACTTGTTTAAAAATAATACGGGATTACAGTCGGGTAAACCCGGCGTATCTGCCATTTCAAAAGGTGCACTCCATGTATGTTCCCCCTTTTTTAAACGGGCACCCATGATCTTTACATCATCTGCCGTTCTTTCACCGCTGCCATAAAACCATGCGGCCAGGTAATCGCCATTGGGCAGCGCCGCTAAAGTACTGGCATGTACATGTTTTTCCTGGGGTGTAAAAATCAGACCAGAGCTGACCACCGGCGATTGTTGGGCCGTAACAAAAGAAGCACATAATAGCAAAATAGCCGGGAGCATTATTCTTTGCATCGTACAATTGATTGTAATTACAACTCATCCGCATCCCGGTACAGGTAAAGCGTGTTTCTCAGCTCATTTATTTCCTGTTGCATACGTTTCATCCTATCCAGCAGGTTCGATACTACTTCAATGCCTTCAACATTGATTTCCAGGTCGCGGTGAAGGCGGATGAATTTTTCAAGCTCACCCAATTGCCCGGTATGTATAAATTGTTTTTCCTCAAAAGAGATCATTTCAATCAGTCCATACTCATGCAGCCTGTCCAGGAAAGATACCTCTATATTATAATGAATGCAACATTCATCCCTTAAAATAAGATCGTTGTTAACTGGCATACACTTGTTTTTAACTGGACAATTGAGCAAGCTCTTTAAATAACTCTTTCTGCTTCTCTGTAAGATTAACCGGCAGCTTCACATTCCATGTAATGATCAGATCTCCTGCTGCACCATCTTTCTTATACACCGGGAAACCCTTTCCTTTCAGCCTGGTTTTAGTACCATTTTGAGTTCCGGGATTTATTTTCAGTTTTACTTTCCCGTCAAATGTGTCAACAATTTTTTCACCACCCAGCACGGCTGTATACAAATCGAGCTCAGCGGTAACATACAGATCATCTCCCAGCCTTTTAAACAACGGATCTTCTTTTATATGAAATGTAATATAAAGATCCCCGACAGGGCCACCATTAACGCCCGCGGCGCCATGTCCTTTCAGCTTAATGGTTTGTCCGTCGGCAATACCTGCAGGAATAGTGATCCGTATATTTTTATCATTTACAGTAAATGTACTTTGGTGTGTAACCGAAGCCTCCTTTAAAGTGAGTTGCATTTCCGCGTTGTAATCCTGTCCCCGGAATTTTGGCTGCCTGCTTCTACCTCCGCTATCGCCAAATCCGCCACCTCCAAACATGCTGTTGAAAAAATCAGAGAAATCCCCGGATGAAAAATCTTCCGACGAAAAACTTTCGCCATATTGCGATTGCCCCCCGGGGGCGCCGCTGCTTTTACGCGATTGCCGGGCCTTTTCAAATTCATCGGCATGTTTCCAGTTTTCGCCGTACTGATCGTATTTTTTTCGCTTTTCGGGATCGCTCAATACCTCATTCGCTTCATTGATACGCTGAAACTTTTGATGCGCTTCTTTATCGTTTGGATTCAAGTCCGGATGGTATTGCCGGGCTAACTTCCTGTACGCTTTCTTTATATCTTCCTGGCTTGCATTTTTTTCAAGTCCTAATATTTTATAATAGTCTATGAACTCCATAATATCATCAATTCTAAAAAACGAGTGTAAATTACTAAAACCCTTAAAACATTTTTCAGCAACAGCCCGCTTTCACGCAAGGGGTAGCACCTACGGCGCATAAAACCTTATTGTTATTATTTCTACCAACGGGTAGCCTCTACGAGGCATTATAACAACTTATTTTTTGCCCGCCGCGGCGGACTACCCGTTTGTAACCACCTGACCTTTACCTCCCAACCTGCGCCGTAGGTACAGCCCTCTTTTATCCATTCTCCTTTGAGCAAACAGATATACAGATATTTTCTTTTACAAACGGGCGGTATCCATGAGGTATAAACAGTTTACTTTTGCACCATAGGTGCAACCCGTTTGTAACCGCCTGACCTTTACCTATCCCTGCGCCGTAGGTGCAGCCCTCTTTTACGCTGGCATGGAAACACTCTGTGAGGCACCTGGAAAAATCAGTTTTTTTCCCGCAGGTAAATACTCCTTTATAATTCAATGTCGTTTCCTTAAAATGTTGGTGAAAACACCAACATCGGCGGTCGCCGTTGCGGGTGTTTTCACCCGCAATTACACAGAAACGTTAAGGAAACAACATTGCTTTATAATTGGCAAATAATCCGCTGCAGGAGGGCAAGCTTCCGTGCTTTCAATCCTGGTTTCTATATCCACAGTGTGAATGTATTCATAAATTTGCATGATCGTTATGAAACTTTTTATCAAAAACATGGTTTGTCCCCGCTGTATAATGACGGTAAAACAAATACTGGAACAACAGCATATTGATTATACATCTGTACAGTTGGGAGAAGTGGAAACATCTCAGGTGCCTGACGATGAAAAGCTGCAACAATTGCAGTTGGCCCTTACGGCTGTTGGATTTTCTTTGATAGATGATCGTAAAAGCAGGATCATAGAACATATTAAGAAGATCATTATCACTCATGCCAGGAATGAAGAAGGAGCAGCTTCAACACAAAATCTTTCAGAAATACTCTCCGCCGCGCTGCACTATGATTATAACTATCTCAGCAATCTTTTTTCTGAAATAGAAGGCACTACCATTGAAAAATATCTTATTGCGCAAAAAATTGAACGAGTTAAGGAATTGCTGGTATACGATGAGCTCACGTTAAATGAAATTGCCTGGCAACTGGGTTACAGCAGTACTGCCCATCTCAGCAACCAGTTTAAAAAAGTAACAGGGCTTACCCCTTCTCATTTTAAACAGGTAAAAGAAAACAAACGCCGGTCGCTGGATGAAATATAACCTGTAAAAGCTGCAAATATTCCACTGAATTGTATAACACTCGGGATAGTATACTGCCTGAACTTTGCATATTCAAAATGCATCCCATATGCAGGATTACAACAGCAATCATATCAGTTTACCATTGGAAGGCGTAGACAGCGAACATTGCGCTCTCATTGTTGATAAAGGTTTGAACAAGGTGGATGGTATTGTAAACCATCACGTAGAGCTTAACAATAAACAGGCGATCATAGAAACGAACGGGGACCTGGCAGTATTGCCACAGGCTGTAAAAGCTATTCGTGACCTGGGCTATAATGTAGTTACCGTAAAAAAGCATTATCCTGTTTTAAATATGAGCTGCGCGTCGTGCGCAGCCAGCTCACAAAGCATACTGGAAAATCAGCCAGGCGTAGTAAAAGCAGAGGTTAACTATGCCAACGCAAGCGCGGCAATAGAATACATCCCGGGAATAACGGATCCGGGTAAACTAAAATCGGCCCTTCAGTCCGTTGGCTACGACCTGATGACAGACGAATCCGAAGAATCGAAAGATGAGCTGGAGAACATTCAACAGAAAAGGTTACAGACATTAAAAACAAAGACGATCGCCGCTGTTTTGCTTTCCGCTCCACTCATGGTAACAGGTATGTTTTTTATGGACATGCCCTATGCTAATTATATAATGTGGGCGCTGGCTACTCCTGTAGTATTGTGGATAGGAAGGGATTTTTTCGTTAATGCGTGGAAGCAATTAAAACACCGGTCGGCCAATATGGACACCCTGGTGGCGCTGAGTACCGGAGTGGCTTATATTTTCAGCATATTCAATACTTTGTTCCCGGAGTTTTGGCATAAAAGAGATTTGCATCCGCATGTGTATTTTGAAGCGGCCGCAGTAGTGATCGCATTTATCCTGCTGGGAAAGCTCCTGGAAGAAAAAGCAAAAAACAACACTTCATCCGCGCTAAAAAAGCTGATAGGGCTACAGCCCAAAACAGTTACAGTGATCCATCACGGCGGCCACCAGGCGCAGGTTCCGCTGGCTGAAGTGAAAAAAGGAGATATTATACTGGTAAAACCAGGTGAAAAAATAGCGGTAGACGGGATGGTAACTTCGGGTAGTTCGTATGTAGATGAAAGTTTGATCAGCGGCGAACCGATACCCGTTGAAAAAAAGAAAGAAAGCAAAGTTTTCGCTGGAACCATCAACCAGAAAGGCAGCCTGGAATTTAAGGCTGAAAAAGTAGGAGGCGATACCCTGCTGGCGCAAATCATACAAATGGTAAAAGACGCGCAGGGAAGCAGGGCCCCTGTTCAAAAGCTGGTAGATAAAATAGCCGCAATATTTGTTCCTATAGTAATAGGCATTGCTGTTATTACATTTATTACATGGCTGGTACTGGGAGGACACAATGGTTTTACACAGGGGTTGATGGCAATGGTGACCGTACTTATTATCGCATGTCCCTGTGCGTTAGGGCTGGCAACACCTACCGCCATTATGGTGGGAGTAGGTAAGGGTGCCGCTAATGGCATACTGATAAAAGACGCCGAAAGCCTTGAGCTTTCAAAAAACATCAACGTGGTGGTATTAGATAAAACCGGAACACTTACAGAAGGCCGGCCTGTGGTCACAGATATTTATTGGATGGATGAACCCGGTACGCATGCAGATATACTGTATTCCATTGAAAAAAAATCGGAACATCCGCTTGCGGAAGCCATTGTTCATCATTTACGCGAACAGAAGGGAGTAGCAGTAGATAAGTTTGAAAATATTACAGGGCAGGGTATAAAAGCCACAGTAAACGATCGCACCTGGCTGGCCGGGAACAAAGCATTGATGTACCAATACGGGATAGACATTTCCCTGAAAGTTGAGCAGGCTGCTATACAATGGGAAACCAGTGCGAGGACTGTAATATACTTTTCCGATGAGCAGACGGTAAAGGCAATTGTAGGTATTGCAGATAAGATCAAGCCTACCTCCGGGCAGGCGGTGCATCAATTGAAACAGAACGGTATTGAAGTATACATGCTTACAGGCGATAATGAAGCAACTGCGAAAGCTATAGCGAAAGAAGCCGGTATATCACACTATAAAGCCAATGTACTGCCCGATCAGAAACTGGAGTTTATACAACAATTGCAGCAACAGGGGAAAACCGTAGCGATGGTGGGCGACGGGGTGAACGACAGCGCGGCGCTTGCGCAGTCCGATGTAGGCATCGCCATGGGAAAAGGCAGTGACATCGCGATAGAATCGGCGAAAATGACCATTGTTTCGGGCGATCTGGCTAAAGTATCTGAAGCCATCAGGCTATCACGTAAAACAGTCAGTACGATCCGTCAGAATTTATTCTGGGCTTTTATTTATAATATCATCGGCATACCCATTGCTGCAGGCGTACTATATCCTGTAAATGGTTTTTTGCTCGACCCTATGATCGCCGGCGCAGCTATGGCGCTCAGCAGCATCAGTGTAGTAAGCAACAGCCTGCGACTGAAATGGTCATCTTTATAAACTACAACAATTAATTATTATTCTGTAAATAGTGTAAATGACAGACGGAATTATATAACACGAATGCTCAGCAGCGACCTGAACTTTGTACAATAAAATACATGATATGAAAGAGATCACTTTTAAAACGAATATCAATTGCAGCGGATGCGTAGCCAGGGTTACACCACTGCTCAATGAAATAAAAGCAGTAAAAAGCTGGAACGTAAACATACAGGACCCGGCTAAAATATTAACTGTTCAGGCAGAGGACGATGCTGAGTCGGCCATTACCCATGCAGTAAAAAAAGCAGGCTTTACCATTGAGAAGGTATGAGCCAATATTTATTCACCCAATAAATACATGTATATGAAAGCTTTCATACTGGCAGTAATAGCAGCGGCTGTTTCTTTTACGGCAAACGCGCAACAGGAAGGTTTTGCGCAACTGCTTTCTTCCTACTACGGTATTAAAGACGCACTGGTTGAGGCAGACAGCAAAAAAGCCGCTGAAAATGCAACGACATTCATCAGCCGGGCGGATGCGATCAATAATGACCCGTTAACAGAACAGGAACAAAAAATTTTCCAGGCGATAGTTATCAAATTAAAAAAAGATGCAGAGCAAATTGCAGGCGGAAAGAATGCTGAAACACAGAGAAAATTTTTTCAAATTCTTTCAGATAATATGTTTATCCTGGCGGAATCCATTAAACTGAGTGATCAGCCCGTATACCAGCAATATTGTCCTATGAAAAAGGCATATTGGTTGAGTAATGAATCAACCATTAAAAACCCATATTATGGAAAACAAATGCTGAATTGCGGGAAGGTTACAAAAACAATGAAGTAAGATGCCTTATTTTTTAAATCTTCTGCATCGTCGTACAAAATTATATGAAATACCAGCATAATAATTGATTACGATATATTATGAAAACAGCGCTTATCCTGATTAGCATACTTTTGATCACCAACGAAATGTATGCGCAAAAAAAAGTACGGTACGATCTGTATGTAAAAGATACAATGGTGCATTATACCGGCAAACATGTGCATGCCATTGCCATCAATGGCTCTATACCGGCGCCTGAGCTGCATTTTACCGAAGGAGATACGGCAGAAGTATACGTGCACAATCTCATGCCAATGGAAACATCAGTGCACTGGCATGGATTGATATTGCCCAACCGGTACGACGGAGTGCCTTATCTTACGACTGCTCCTATCCTTCCCGGACAAACGAAGCTGTTCACTTTCCCGTTGGTACAAAGCGGCACTTACTGGTATCATTCGCACACCATGCTGCAGGAACAAAGCGGTATGTATGGAGCATTTATCATTCACAAGCGCAATGAAAAGCCTGTTAAAGAATATACCCTACTGCTGAGCGACTGGACCAATGAAAACCCGCACCAGGTTTTTCGCAGCCTGTATGCCGCAACCGACTGGTATGCCATCAAAAAGAAAAGTACGCAAAGCTATACAGAAGCCATCCGCGAAGGGCATTTCAAAACCAAGCTTACCAATGAATGGAAACGCATGCTGGCCATGGATGTAAGTGATGTATATTATAACCGGTTCTTTAATAACGGAAAAACAAGCGACAGCTTGCCGGAATTAAAAGCCGGCGATAAAGTAAGATTAAGGATCGTTAACGGCAGCTCCTCCACTTATTTCTGGCTGAAGTATGCCGCCGGCAAAATAAGAGTGATTGCCAACGACGGAATGGATACCGAGCCCGTGGCGGTAGACCGGTTAATAGTAGGTGTGGCGGAAACCTACGATGTGGAAGTAACCGTACCTCAAAACAGGCGTTACGAATTTCTTGCTACTTCAGAAGACCGGACAGGCAGCACTTCACTGTGGTTAGGTAGCGGAACACCTGTGCAGGCCGGAGCATTGCCGCGCCTGAAATATTTTGAAGGCATGAAGATGATGAACAGTATGATGAAGATGAACGGGCAAATGGATGATATGGGTATGCAGATGAGCCTACAGCAAATGGATATGAACGCAGTAATGTATCCTGAAATAACAGGAGCGGGAAAAGAGGAAAAAAATAAAGAAGTCTCTCATACAGGGGAGCATGCCAATCATGACGCTTATACGCCAGGTACCGGTGCAGATCATTCAGCGCATCCGGCACATGCTAATGAAGACGGCAACAATATAGTGACCCTGAATTACGCCATGCTTCACTCTCCCGTTAAAACCACGCTGCCTGATGGACCGGTTAAGGAATTAAGGTTTAACCTTACCGGCAATATGAACCGTTATGTATGGAGCATTGATAATAAAACCGTGTCGGAAACAGAACTGATCCCCATCAAGCAAGGCGAAAATGTGCGCATCATCCTTTACAACGGCACCATGATGCGTCACCCTATGCACCTGCACGGGCATTTCTTTAGAGTATTGAATGGCCAGGGTGATTATGCGCCGTTGAAAAACACGCTCGATATTATGCCGATGGAAACCGATACGCTTGAATTTGCAGCGTCTGAAAGCGGCGACTGGTTTTTTCATTGCCATATATTGTACCACATGATGAGCGGCATGGGCCGGATCTTCAGGTATGAAGACTCTCCCCCAAACCCTGAAATAGATAACCCGGCAAAAGCATTGCGGAAGGTATATGCCGATGACCGGCAATTTCATCTGCTGGGTAAAGTTGGGCTTGAAAGCAACGGCAGTGATGGAGAGATGACGTTGATGAATACACGCTGGGAAATTCAAACAGAATGGCGGCTGGGATTAAACAAACGACATGGTTGGGAAAGTGAAACGCATATAGGGAGAAGGATAGGAGTGATGCAATGGCTGATGCCCTATATTGGCTTTGATTATCGTTACAGGAAAAGCATACATCCCGAAAAAAATATTTTCGGGCAAATAAATACCAAAGACGAACGCAGTGTAATATGTGCGGGTATACAATATACTTTACCCTGGCTGGTAATTGCAGATGCCCGGCTGGATATGGATGGCAAAGCTCGTATACAATTGTCGAGGGAAGATATACCGGTATCTCCGAGGCTGCGCCTCAATTTTATGTTGAATACCGACAAAGAGTATATGGCAGGTTTCAGGTACATCCTCACTAAATATTTTTCCTTGTCAACCCACTACGACAGTGACATGGGCTGGGGCGGTGGTATTACACTTACTTATTGATTTACCTGCTTAGCGCCGGCTTTTGTATCTGAAAAGCTTATCTTTCCGGGTATAAAATTTTTACCCGGTTATGAAAAAGATTTTACTTTCTTTTTTTCTTCTTTATTTCATCGGTAATTATACAGCAGCACAGGTACTAAAAGCGGACCTTCCCGCTGCGGCTCACGTAGATGGAAAAAGACTGGCACGTATTGACGGTCTCATTCAACAATATATAGACAGCGGCTGGATTAACGGTGCAACCGCCATCGTGGCGCGCAACGGGAAAATAATATATCACAAAGGCATTGGCTATAACGATATCGTTAAAAAAACAGCGCTGCAAAAAGACGCCATCATGCGCATCGCATCACAAACAAAGGCCATTACCAGTGTTGCCGTTATGATGTTGTACGAAGAAGGTAAGTTTTTACTGGATGAGCCGGTGAGCAGGTATATCCCGGAGTTCAAAAATCCTGTAGTGCTCGATACATTCAACGAGGCAGATACTACTTATACCACAGTGCCTGCAAAAAGCGAGATCACTATCAGGCAGCTGCTTACACACACTTCGGGGTTGCATTATGCGCAGATCGGTAATAAAACATTCAATGCTATTTATGGCAAGTCCGGTATTGTAGCAGGTATAGGAGTGGGTAAATTAAGGCTGGGAGATGTTATTAAAAAGCTGGGTGGACTGCCGCTGGCCCACCAGCCGGGAGAAAAATTTACTTATGGATTAAATACGGATGTTTTGGGTTACCTGGTTGAAGTAGTTTCGGGTATGAGCCTGGCAGGCTTTTTTCAAAAAAAGATCTTTGAACCATTGGGCATGAAGGATACTTATTTCTACCTGCCTGAGAGCAAAAAAGGACGCCTTGCCACGCTTTACGGTGACGACGAAACCAAGCATATTAAAAAATCAGCTTCTTTTAATATCAACGGAACAGTTTATGCAGACTATCCCGGCTCCGACGGAACATACTATTCAGGTGGCGGTGGTTTGTCTTCTACCGCGTACGACTACGCGATCTTTATGCAGATGTTATTGAACGGTGGCGTTTATAACGGGCAACGTATACTCTCCAAAAATACGGTGCGTATGATAACCAGCAACCAGATCGGCGATATTGGCTTCAGCCGCGGCAATGTATTTGGACTGGGCTTTGAGGTAGTAACAGCTAAAGGCAGCTCCTACTCACCATTACCGGAAGGAACTTTCAGTTGGGGTGGCATGTTCAGCTCTTCGTACTGGATAGACCCTAAAGAAAAAATTGTTGCCCAGTTGTTTTTAAATATATATCCTTTTAGTCATGGTAATATTCACGACAAATTTAAAGTGCTGGTATACCAGGCTTTAAACGATTAAAAAATAATCCTTAACAATGAACGACCGGCTATGAAAAGATTTTTAATAAGTATTTCCGTTTTGGTTGCGCTTTCGGCAGGCGCACAACAAAAATCAATGGATTTTGAAAAGTACGATCCTGTTTCAACACTGGTAGTGCCTGAGCACAAACCAACCAGGGCCAAATACCCTTTTATAGATGTACACAACCATCAATGGAACCTGTCTGAACAAGCCATTCCATCATTGATAACCGCGATGGATAAAATGAACATGGCGGTTATGGTAAACCTCAGCGGGGGTAATGGCAATAAATTAAAGGATATGGCTTCCAGTGTAAAAAAAGCAGCTCCCAAAAGATTCATTGTTTTCGCCAATATTGATTTTGGAGGAATAGGTGGCCCTGACTGGACGGCAAAAGCGGTAAAACAACTGGAAGAGGATGTGCGTAATGGCGCCAATGGGTTGAAGATTTTCAAGAACCTTGGTTTTTCGGTAAAAGACAACAATGGTAAACGTGTAACTGTAGATGATCCCCGCCTGGATGCTGTTTGGGCAAAATGCGGTGAGCTCAAAATCCCGGTATTGATACACACTGCTGACCCCAGGCCTTTCTGGGATCCGCTGGACGAACATAACGAACGTTGGTTGGAACTGGTGACCCATCCCGGCAGAAAAAGAGAGGCGGATAATCCTGAACCCTGGGAGCAATTGATAGAGGAACAGCACCGTATGTTCAAAAAACATTCTACAACCACTTTTATAGCAGCCCATTTTGGCTGGTACCCTAACAACCTGCAAAAACTGGGAAGCCAGATGGATGAAATGCCCAATATAGTGGTTGAGTTTGGCGCCGTTATTGCCGAACTGGGGCGCCAACCCCGTGCGGCCAAACAGTTTTTTGATAAATACCAGGACAGGATCCTTTTTGGAAAAGACAGTTGGGTACCTGATGAATATAATACCTATTTCAGGGTGCTTGAAACCCAGGATGAATATTTCCCTTATCATAAAAAATACCATGCCTTCTGGCGCATGTACGGCATGGGGCTGAGTGACGATGTGCTGAAAAAAGTATATTACAAAAACGCGTTACGTATTATTCCTAATATTGATAAAACCCTGTTCCCGGACTGAATTTTTCCGAATTTACCGTTATCTTGCACGTCCTTAAAAAGTTTTGACGATTATGGAGTACAGCAAAATTATTTCTGTAACCGGCTTACCGGGTTTGTTTGAATTGTTAAGTTCCAAGGGCGATGGCGCTATTGTTCGTTCGCTCGACGATAAGTCTACCCGTTTTGTATCATCGCGGGTACACAATTTTTCGCATCTTGAAAGCATTGAAATATTTACGATACGCGAGAACGTAAATCTTGCAGATGTTTTTCTTGCCATGCAAAGCAGCGATAAGGCATTGCCCGAGGGTAAAGACAACGCTGCGGTAAAAGTATATTTTGAAGCAGTGTATCCCGATATGGATTTTGAGCGCGTGTATACCAGCGACATGAAAAAGATAGTTAAATGGCTGGAAATACTAAAGAGGAATAATATTGAAATAAAAGCCCCTGTGCCTGAACCGGAAGAAGAAACGGCGGCTGCGGAACAGAATGCTGAGCAGGAAACTGCGCCTGAAGCAGAAAAACCCAAAAAGGCCGCTAAAAAGAAAGAAGCGGCTCCTAAAGAAGAAAAGGAAGATACGAAAGAAGAAGAAATAAAGGCTCCAAAGAAAAAGGCGGCGCCTAAAAAAACGACTGCAACTAAAAAAGAGGAGAAAGAAGCGGCGCCTAAAAAGAAGGCGGCGCCCAAGAAAAAATCTAAAGAGTAACCTGTTACACTTACTTCCTATCGCTTACCACTAAACGACGTGTGTTTGTTATGATAAACGCAAGCGCTGATATTCGCAAGATTGAAAGGCATTTTTTGCCCGCTGACTTCCAGGTAACCACATGGGACAAACTGGAACCCTACTTTAAAGAGCTTGCAGAAAGACCTATTGAGTCGAAAGCGGCCCTGGAAAAATGGCTGAAGGATTGCAGTGAGATTGAAGCCGTTACCTCAGAAGATGCCTGCTGGCGGCAGGTGCGCATGACCTGTAATACAGAAAGCGCAGCATTAAGAGATGCTTTTAATTATTTTTATACCGATATACAACCACATATGCAGTCGTATGTGGATATACTGAATAAAAAGCTTGTTAACTGCACCTATACCAAAGATCTTGACACAGACAGGTATTTTACTTATCTGCGTACTGTAAAAAAGAACATTGAACTGTTCCGCGAAGAAAATATACCCTTGCTTTCGGAACTAAATGTAATGCAGCAGCAGTACGGAGCCATTGCAGGGAAAATGACGATTGAGGTAGACGGAAGGGAATATACTTTACAACAGGCATCTAAATTCCTTGAAAACCCCGACAGGTCGGTAAGAGAGGCTGTATACCGGAAAATAAATGAAAGAAGGCTGCAGGACAAAGACGCGTTGAATGATTTGTTTACCCAACTCGTTCACAAACGCCACCAGGTAGCATTGAATGCGGGTTTCGCCAACTATCGTGATTATATTTTTGTTGACAAAGGCCGGTTTGATTACTCAAAGGAAGATTGCTTCAATTTTCACGAAGGAGTAAAGAAATATGTACTGCCGCTGGTAGATATCATCAACAGGAAAAAGAAAAAGAAACTCGGACTTGATCCGTTAAAGCCCTGGGATACTGAAGCTGAACCCGAAGGAGTGAAGCCTTTAAATCCATTCAAAGATGGCAAAGAGCTCCTTCAGAAATCCATTGAATGCTTTAACCGGCTTCGTCCTTTTTTTGCAGATTGCCTGCGTAAAATGGATGAGCTGAAGCATCTTGACCTTGACAGTCGGAAAGGCAAGGCCCCAGGAGGATACAACATGCCTTTGTCAGAAAGTGGCGCTCCCTTTATTTTTATGAATGCCGCCGGACAAATGCACGATGTCACCACCATGGTACACGAAGGAGGCCACGCCATCCACTCTTTTTTATCGCATCCGCTAGAGCTTAATTCGTTTAAAGAATATCCTATTGAAATGGCAGAAGTAGCCAGCATGTCGATGGAATTATTCAGCATGTACTATTGGGATGGCTTTTTTGATAACGCGGATGATCTGGCAAGGGCGAAAGAGCATCAATTGGAAAGAGTAATAACCGTAATGCCCTGGATAGCCACTATTGATAAATTCCAGCACTGGATATACGAAAATCCGTTCCATACGGTAGAAGAAAGAACATCCAGGTGGATGGAGATACTACAGGAGTTCTCGTCTACCGAAATAGATTTCAAGGGATTAGAAAAATACCGTGAGTCTGCATGGCAACGTCAATTGCATTTGTTCGAAGTTCCCTTCTACTACATTGAATACGGAATAGCTCAGTTAGGGGCGATCGGCATGTGGAAGCAGTTCAAAGAAAATAAAGAAAATGCTTTGGATAATTACATGAAAGCATTAAGTTTGGGGAGTACAAAAACACTGCCGGAGCTGTATAAAACCGCAGGGCTATCATTCAACTTTTCACCAACCTACATAAAAGAATTAATGGAGTTCGTTCATACCGAAATGCCGGCATAGAATAACTTTAAAATAGCTACTAATCAGAGCCTTAACCAAAAGTCCCGGTGTTTCCACACCGGGGCTTTGCTTTTATAGTAGCGGCCAATGGCACACCTGCGTCAATCTGCAGGTTCCCTTCTCCCTTTGACCAGTGAAATTGATATGCTAAAAATTTATGAATGCCGGGGAACAGGCTTACATCCCGGCAGTCAAAATTCAATAAAACTGATGTACATTTATAATGTTGAGCCGCTACAACTATAAGCAATTCATGCCTGACATTTAAAGATGCTGATAGCTGAAAAAAAATTATTCCTGTGGGCTATAAGCTGTTTCCTGCTTTTCCCCTTAACGGCTGTACCACAGCAACATCCGGATGCCGAAACCATTCTTATGGAGCAGGCTACCAACGCATTTTATATCGCTTCACAAAATGCGGACTCTGCTATGCAGTTGGCCAATGAAGCGTATGAGCAGGGAAAAAAAAGGAAGAGCAAAAAACTGGTGGCCAATGCATCTAATACCATTGGCTGGGTCTACCTGCATAAAGGCCGGCTGGACTCTGCCGCTGCTATGCTTGAAAGATCAAAAGAACTTTTTTCTTCGCTGCAAAGCCATGAAGATGTGATAAAAGTGAATATCAACCTGGCAGAAGTACATAACAGGCAACACCAATATGTAGCAGCCATTGAACGCCTGCTGGAAGCCGATTCAATGAGCAACCAGATAAAACATATTCCGCTGCAGACAGATGTAAAACGACTGATGGGCATTGTGTACAGGCAAACGGGCGACAATGAAAAAGCGGTATATTATTTCAGGCAGGCCCTGGACGGTTTTGAATGGCAGAAAGATTACCTGCGATATAACAGTACGCTGATCGGTATGAGCATATTGTATCGCACCATGAAGCTATACGACAGCAGCTTTGCTGTGCTGCAAAAGGGATTACAAATAGCAGAGCAGCATGGACAGGAGCCTTACCCTATAGCTATGCTGCATGAAAACCTTGCCGAAACCTATTTTGAAACAAAACAATATGAAGATGCTTTGAAGCATTTTTTTACCGCCTATCATATTTTTACGGAGATCAATCACCCTTCCGATATTGCTTACGAATCCTCCTGCATCGGCAAAACATACACCGAACTCAAACAATATCCGCAGGCTGAACCCTACCTGCTGCAATCTTACCACATGAACGATTCGCTACGGTTTACCAGCCATAAGTTAGATGCCGCCCGCAACCTGGCGGAGATGTACCGCAAATGGGGCCACTGGGAGAAAGCATACGATTTTTTGCAGGTGTCCAACCGCCTCAAAGACAGTCTTGATATTGCCGCGCAAATAGAAAAGACTACTGAAATAAAAGAAAAGTACGAAACGGAGAAAAAGGAGGCACAGATACAATTGCTCCGCGCAAGAAATCAGCAGACAATATGGTGGTTCCTGGCAGCTGTGCTGGCTGTGATCATGGCAGGACTGCTGTTCTGGCTGCGCAGCTATAAAAGAAGGATCAGGGAAGAAAGGATATTGAATTATTTCGCCACATCGTTGTATAACCAGAATACGGTGGATGATGTGTTTTGGGATATAGCTAAAAACTGTGTATCAAAACTGGGCTTTGAAGATTGCGTGGTCTACGGTTACGACAGCAACCGCAAAATGCTGGTACAAAAAGCAGCTTATGGCCCGAAAAATCCTTCAAAGCATATTATTTCCAACCTGATAGAGATACCCTTGGGCAAGGGAATTGTCGGTGCTGTAGCAGCTTCTTTACAACCGGAGATTGTCAACGACACCTCCAAAGACCCCAGGTATATAGTGGATGATGCTTCCCGGCGCTCCGAAATTACTATTCCCATCCTGCTCGACGGAAAGCTGCTCGGCATCATTGACTCCGAGCACAGCAGGAAAGGATTTTATACCCAACGGCATGTAAATCTGCTGCAAAAAATAGCCGACACCTGTTCCAAAAAAATAACGAAATATTTTGTGGAAGAAAGCCTGCGCAGGCAGATTGCCACCGACCTGCACGATGATATGGGCTCTACCCTCAGCAGCATCAACATCATCAGCAAGCTTGCTGCAGAAAAGGAAGTTCCGGGAGAATACCTTGTGCGACAGATGCACCGTATAAACGACAACACCCGTAAAATGATGGATAGCCTCGGCGATATGGTATGGGCCATTAACCCGGTAAATGATAATACAGACAGCCTCATTGCTAAAATGAAGGAATGGGCAGGAGAAATATGCGAATACGCGGAAGTGGTATTCCGGTTTGAGGTGAATGCCGATATACTGAACATTCCGATGAATGCCGCTAAGCGAAAAAATATCTTCCTCATTTTCAAGGAAGCGGTGAACAATGCCCTGAAATACAGCGGTTGTACGAGAATAATGGCGGGCATCAGGAAAACCGGAACGGGGCAACTGCTGCTGTTTGTGCAGGACAATGGAAAGGGATTCGACGAAGCAGTTGTTAAAAAAGGGAACGGGCTTAACAATATGAAGGAAAGAGCATTGATGACAGGAGGCAATATTTCCGTTGAAAGTTCCCCGGGCGGCGGCACAACCATCGCTTTAACGTTTGTTGCTGAAGAAACGCCTGTCCCCATATTTGGGGGGAGCCCCTACATAAAATAATTTTTATTTTGCATCCCAAATGCCGGTAACCGTATGCATATTTGAAGATAACAAAGCCTTTCGCGGCAGTCTGGAAGAATTATTTTCTTTTTCAGATGATTTCGTGGTGACAGGTTCGTTTGACAGTTACCAGCACGCATCAGGGGAAGTGCGCAACAGCAACCCTGATGTGATACTGATGGATATTGATATGCCCGGCATCAGCGGCATTGAAGCAGTAAAACAGATAAGGGACTTCAACAAAAAGGTAGCCATTATCATGCTTACCGTATTTGATGACAACAAACATGTGCTGGATGCCATTTTTGCCGGTGCTTCAGGGTATTTGCTGAAAAAACATGTAGCGGAGAGGCTCATTACCGCCATCAGGGAAGTATTAAATGGGGGTGCTCCTATGAGCCCTGCCATTGCCAAAATGGTGCTGCAATCCATGCAGCCGCCGCAGGGCGAACCGTTAGACTATCATTTTACTTCCAGGGAAAAAGACATCCTGCAGTTGCTGTGCAAAGGCAACAGCTACAAAATGATCGCCGCAGAAACCGGGCTGAGTTTTGAAACCATCCGCAGCTATATCAAGCATATCTACGAAAAGCTGCAGGTACATTCCGCCACCGAGGCCGTCTCCAAAGCCATTAAAGAAAGACTGATTTAGTGGTAAGTGATAAGGAGAATTTGCTCTCTTCCCATTGTGACTTGAGACCTGCAACCTGTTATTTCTGATTGCTGATTTTGACGGAGCGCTAAATCAGCGATCATAAATCAGCAATCCACCCGGGACCTGCTTCTTACTACTTACGACTTACTACATCCTCACTCATTTTGGGGTTGTAGCTGAATTGAAATCACTCAAATTTTACGTTAAAATACTTATGTATGCTACAAAATTTACGCCGCAGCCTTTTGTTGCTTCTTTTCCTGATATTCTGCTTAGCTGCTTTTCCCCAGGTATCTGCTACTGTTGTAAAAGATATTCACCCCGGTGGTTCGGGCAGCGAACCCAAATTCCTTGCTTTATATAACAATGCTATCTACTTCAGCGCTGTTGATGGTGTCAATGGCAGGGAGCTGTGGAAATCGGATGGAACTGAAGCCGGAACGGTAATGGTAAAGGATATCAGACCCGGAAGTACAGGATCTGAACCGGAATGGCTAACCGTGTGTAATGGGCTCCTCTATTTTTCGGCTAACAATGGAGTAAATGGCGGTGAGCTTTGGCGCACCGACGGTTCAGAAGCGGGAACGGTGATGGTAACCGATCTGACACCAGGCAATAGCACCAATCCGTTTCATTTAACCGATGTAAACGGGGTTCTCTTTTTTGCAATTTCAAATAGTAACCCCGTTGTAGCCAATCGCGGACTATGGAAAAGTGATGGTACCGCAGCCGGCACGGTAAAAGTAGCCGGAACCTACAACAATGTGGTAGGGTCAGGGTTTATCACACCTGCTGACTTAACCAATGTAAACGGGACATTATACTTTAGAGGACAATGGCCAAGCCTTCCGCTCAGTTCTACCTTGTGGAAAAGCGATGGTACGGAAGCGGGTACTGTAATGGTTTCAACCAACGTATCAAGGTTTCCTTACGGTATTCAACCTGCCTATCTTGCTGCATTTAATAACGAAGTGTATTTTGCCGCTGATATAGATACGGAAGGAGGTGCAGCTTTGTGGAAAAGCGATGGCACGGAAGCAGGAACAGTAGTAGTAAAAGATATGGATATCAACGGTACCAATGGGGGAGTACAGCATCTCGCAAATATCAACAATACACTATATTTTTCAGGCTTTCCGGGAGCTTCTGCAAATACTGAACTTTGGAAAAGCGATGGTACCACGGGTGGTACTATGTTTGTAAAAGATATTAATCCCGGATTGTCTGGTTCTAACTCTTCAAACTTTACAGATCATGCCGGCATGGTTTATTTTGTTGCCAACACCACCGATTATGGATATGAAATTTGGCGAACAAATGGAACAGAAACAGGAACTGTATTGGTTGCTAACCTGTATCCGGGAACCGGTAGTACTTTTCCGAATGTTTCTATAGGCGGCAGGGTGCTTATCGCACTTAATGGTAACCTGTTTTTTCGCGGCTTCCAGGACAATGGACTTGGAGAAGAGTTGTATAGGTTAAATGAAACCATTTTGCCTGTAGTATGGGAAGACATCGGTATTGCTTGCAAAGAAGGTTTACCACATCTTTACTGGAAGACCGCCATCGAAATAAATACCAAAGATTTTATTGTTCAGGTCAGCACCGACGCTGTGAGCTGGACGAACGTGGACACCATTGCCGCAGCAGGAAACAGCAGCGCATCTGTTTCGTATCAATATATTGGAAACAACACCCGGGGCGCCAGGCATTATTACAGGGTAGTACAAAGAGACCTGGACGGAAAATCAACCTACTCAACCGTATTGAATAATATTTGTGGAAAAGCAGCAGTGCGTTTAAATATATTTCCAAACCCTGCCGGTAATTTCATCACGCTATCCGGCATTGAAGACAGGGATGTAAGCCGTATTGAAATATTTGATGCAGCCGGAAGAAATGTATTGCTATCAGGCAATAAGAAAGCTACTGTTGATATAAGCGTACTGACCAAAGGGCTGTATATTTTACGATTGATAAAACCGGATGCTGGCACATTTAGCCTGAGGTTTATAAAACAATAAAATCAAAATGAGCACACTGCAAAAACTAAAGATTACCCGGTTTATGATAGCAGCGTTTACGCTGGTACTCGTATCATGCAGCAAAGACAATGTCCTGGAAGATCCGGGGGGGATCAGCCACTGTTAAGGATGCAGATGGCAACATATATAAAGCCGTGAAGATCGGCAACCAGGTATGGATGGCCGAAAACCTGAATGTAACTCATTATAATGACGGCGGAGAAATTTACAATGCCACCGCCTCAGCAACAAACCCCGACTCGTGGATAGAGCGCCCGGGTAGGCTGCGCTGCTATTACGACAATGAACCCAATAACGGGAAAATATACGGGCAGTTGTATAACTGGGACGCGGTAAACAGCGGCAAGCTGGCTCCCAAAAGCTGGCATATACCAACAAATGGGAGGCGCTGACCACATTTTTGGGCGGGGAGATCACTGCCGGCGTAAAATTGAAAGCAACTACCTTATGGAATGCGGGATCAACCTATCCCGGAGATAACAGCATCGGTTTTGCGGCTTTGCCGGCAGTTGGGCGCGGCTACAACCTGGGTATATTTGCAGGTAAGGGAACAGTCGCAGGTTTTTGGTCATCAACCAAAGCAGGAACATTTCTATATTCCTATATTTTATCGCTCAACTCCGCTATGTTTAACTCTTTTAATACAACATCTGAAAAAGAAGGGCTCTCTGTACGTTGTATAAAGGATTGACTGCAGGAATATCACTTGATAAGTCCGGTTTGGCCAGCAGTGCTCCGATAGCAGCATAGCCGTACTGTACTGTTATTATACTAAACCCGCGATGTGATTTCTTTACGCTATTTCATAATGCCTGTGTCAACAACATGGGCTTAACAAAAGATGCTCAATTTCCTTTTTATAATAACCTCAAATACCGTAGCTTCATAACTCTTTTTATTACCAACTTTTTAATTGATATGAAAAAGTGTTTATTATTACTTGCTACGGCTGCCATCTGTATTTTGTCGTGTGAAACACCTGCAATTGCCCAGCAGGATGGTTGGATACCTCTTTTTGATGGAACAATGAACAACTGGAAAGTAGGAAAAAACGCCTCCAGCTTCAGCATTGAAAACGGCACCATTAAAGTAAATGGACCTGTAGCGCATTTATATTACGATGGCCCTGTAAAAAAGCACCTGTTCAGAAATTTTGAATTCAGGGCCCAGGTAATGACCAAACCCGGTGCTAATTCAGGCATCTATTTTCATACCAGCTACCAGGAGGCCGGATGGCCTGAAAGAGGCTATGAAGTACAGGTAAACAATTCGCATACCGACTGGCGCAGGAGCGGCAGCCTGTACGATATAGTTGATATTAAAGAAACATACGCCAAAGACGATGAATGGTATACGGAATACATTAAAGTAGAGGGTAAGCATGTGATCATTAAAATAAACGATAAAGTGGTAGTGGATTATACGGAACCCTGCGATGTAAAACGGGAAGACAACCATCCACTGCGCCTGATAACAGGCGGCACTTTTGCCCTGCAGGCCCATGATCCTAAAAGCATTGTATATTACAAAGATATTATGGTAAAGCCTTTAGCAGATTAGGATTAACAGCGATAGCATATTTCTAAACCCCGGTAAACCCGGGTTTTATTTTTGTCTACATTTCATGTACCCGGTTAATATCGTCGATATGGATGCTAAGATTTTTAAACGCCTCCTTTGTAAGCAATCTTGTGTTTGCACAAAAATCATCCAGCGTACAACTGATCAGTTTTAAATTAACAGGTAAGCCATTTTTCATTTCAATAAAGTCAATGTGCAGAATATCATTTTCAGTGGTGTCTTCATTGCCTTTTAGCTGGTGAAAAGCATCGTAGGCAAACTGAGGGTCGTTGCCAAGAAAAAACTGGCAAAATGTTTTAAACCCTTCTGCCGTTTTAATTCTTGCCTGAACATAAAATGCATTTTCCATATAGCTTGGTTTAAGCATAATCAACTATGCAAATAGCCAGATGAGAGAAATGCTCTCATCTGGTCTGAACAATGTGATTAAATGACTATTGGATATCAATAGTACGTGATATCTTTTTTGCATTTTCCTTTTTAGGAATACTTACATGCAATACGCCATCTTCGTACCGGGCAGCGATATTGGAGGCGTCTACTGTTTCGTCAAGATTAAAGCTCCTGCTGAACGCCTGGGCCCTGTATTCACGCCTGATCCACTGACCTGAAGCATCCTTTTGATTGTCCTCCTGCTTGTGCTCAAACGAAATTGAAAGCGTATCATCCGAAATGTTCAGTTGGAAATCCTGTTTTTTCAAACCTGGTGCAACAACTTCCATTTCATAGCTCTTGTCTGTTTCCCTCAAATTAACAGGAACATTCTGTCGATGTAACGGACCGTTAACACCCCAATAGTCATCGTCGAAGAAACGGCTCAAATTATCCTGGAAGATCTGATCAACAACACTTCCAAAAGCTGCTGGACGGGCATTGTCTTTTTTAATGATGTTTGGCATAATATCCTCCTTTTTTTTAAATGAATATCTATCCTTTTTAGTACAACCTCAATGCCAGATAAATAATTTCTGAAATTTTGACAACTGCTATTTTTCATATGCAACGAAATGCGGAAAAATTTGCACTATTCAGCCTGTGTAAGATGAAAGATTGTCATTGATCCTGATTTCGGGGTTCAGAGAAAAATATATACATTCAGGAAATGACGACGCCGGTTTATTATAATCCACTGCAACTTACATCCAAACAACTGGACACATTGTTGTCGAAAGGGTGGTACCGGATGCATCAAAGCGTTTTTACCACCAATTATATTTTCATGGATAATAAGACGCTGCGCGTATTTTGGCTAAGATATTCACTGCAAAAGTTGCAGTTCAGCAAAAAGCAACGAAAGCTTTTACAGCAAAACCAGCGTTTCAAAGTAACCAATAAACCAATGGCAATAACCGAAGAACTGGAGCATTTATATGCGCTGTATAAAACAGCTATTTCATTTGAACCATCTCCTTCTGTTACTGACTGGTTATATGGCGAAGATGACGACAAAAAGATTTTCGATACACATATCATAGAGATAAGAGACGGAGAAAAACTTATAGCAGCCGGTATATACGATAAGGGAAACAGGAGCATTGCCGGTATCATGAATTTTTATCACCCCGAATACCGGAAGCTCAGCCTTGGCAAATACCTTGTTCTGTTAAAGGCGCAATATGCCATGGCGTCTCATTTAAAATGGTATTACCCCGGGTACATTACACACGGCTACCCGGCATTTGATTATAAGCTTTTTGTAGGCGAGCCGAATATTGAAGTTTTTGTACCGGAGTTAAATGGCTGGTATCAGTACAACACAGATATGCTTAACGCCGTAGCCGGTAATATATAAATTGTTTTACCAACCCAGTATCCAGGCAAATATCAAAGGAGCTACAATGGTAGCATCACTTTCAACAATAAATTTAGGCGTATTAATGTCCAGCTTTCCCCAGGTAATTTTTTCGTTCGGCACTGCCCCGGAGTAAGATCCGTAGGAAGTGGTGGAATCGCTGATCTGGCAGAAATAGCTCCAGAAAGGAACATCGTGCCACTCAAGATCCTGGTACATCATGGGAACAACGCAGATAGGGAAATCGCCGGCAATACCACCCCCAATCTGAAAAAAGCCGACACCCTTTCCTCCGCTGTTGTTGCGATACCAGTCGGCCAGCCACACCATGTATTCTATCCCGCTTTTCATGGCGGAAGCTTTTATTTCATTCTTTATAACATACGATGCAAATATGTTTCCCATGGTACTGTCTTCCCAGCCGGGCACAACAATAGGAATGCTTTTTTCGGCTGCAGCCAGCATCCAACTGTTTTTGGGATCTATTTCATAATACTGCTCCAGGACGCCGCTCAACAGCATTTTATACATATACTCATGAGGAAAGTAACGCTCGCCCTTTGCATCGGCTTCTTTCCATATTTTAGCTATATGCTGTTGTATTCTCCTGAAGGCCTCTTCTTCAGGAATACAGGTATCCGTAACCCGGTTATAGTGATTTTCCAGCAAGTCCCATTCATCCTGCGGGTTCAGGTCTCTGTAGTGGGGAACTCTTTTATAGTGACTGTGAGCCACCAGGTTCATTATATCTTCTTCGAGGTTCGCGCCTGTACAACTGATAATATGAACTTTGTCCTGCCGGATTATTTCAGCCAGCGACAAGCCCAGCTCCGCGGTGCTCATTGCACCGGCAAGCGTAATCATCATTTTACCGCCTTCCAGCAAGTGTGTTTCATATCCTTTTGCTGCATCCATTAAAGCAGCGGCATTAAAATGACGGTAGTGATGCTGAATGTATTGAGACACGGGACCTTTACTCATGATTTTGATTTTGTAAGCGGCAAAAATAGTGTTTTACTATAAATAATGGGGTGATATCCGGTTATGCATCCAACTTCTTAAATGCTCAACAAATTTTTTAATCTTATAAGATATTTCGTTTCTCCCAGATACTGCAGGTAAGGACCATGGGTGACTTTGAATTTTTCGTCTTCAGCTTTTCCAGGTAATGACTGTGCCTGTGTGCACAAAACCAAGAATAAAAAGCAGGGTTGTAAGAATATGTTTCATGTTTTAACCAGATTATTTACAGGTCTGCTCTTTAAAATCGTTTAGTATCAACTCATCATTATTATCATAATCAACCGAAACTATCAACTGGAGCAATCCAACCGGGTCTGCAGCATCTTTGCTCAATCTTACATGATTGGGTTCCTGCCGGATACTAAAAATTATGAACAATGCTTTGATTAATCATTTTTATTTTCTAATATTACTTTCCCTCCCTGAGCAGAAGCCTATGATCCTTTTTATAACATTACTATCCGCAACTAGAAAACTTTAGCGTATAAAACACCTGCCATCCCCTGTAAATCACATCCTGATTTTGTGTAAAACCTGTCCATTTGTTCATGCATTAAATTCAATTTGATGACACAGGCGCAATTGTCTGCCATGCTCGAAAGCATTACCGGTCACCTTATCGCCAAAAGCGGCGCACAGGAAGAGCAACTTCAGCAGGCACGAATAAAAGTCGCATCTTCTCTGCTTAGTCAGCCAATAGAAAATACGGGCAGCGAGCAGCTTTTTTATAAAGCCAATCTATATAGCAGGGAGAATATTAAAAGTGATACACTGCAAAGTATAGACAACCTGGCCCACCAGTTAATTGGCAATGCCGGGGCGGAACCAACCGAAAATATTTTTGTACGGAGCACGCCGATATTAAATGCAGCTATTGCGGGCAGCAAGCCCGACTGGGCCGCTGGCGTTTCCCCGGCTGAAAGCTTTGGCCCGTTTTTGAATAATGAAGGGCGTGAAATATGGATAGATATTTACCGTGTAGAAAAGCTGATCACGCTGTATCTCGGTAACCAGCCTATTCTTTTATTTAAAACTTCGCTCCGCGGCGGCATATTCCTGCCCGCCAATCAACTCTCTACCGCTTATAATATTGTTGCCGGCAGTGTTTGGATCAATGCAAAATTTTTGTACGCTTCCGCGGCAGCAGACAGATTTGTTGGGGTACAGGTAAACAAGGGAACGCTCAAATTAAGCGCTGCGCCAACACTGCAGAACAACCAGATAACAATTAACCCGGCTACGGCAATAGAAATGTCGCTGGAGCTGGTTCAGGATGAAGATGACGGAGCAACAGAAACTTCCCCTTATGGTAAAGATGCACGTGATGCCGTTTATATGCTTCCTGCAACATGGGCATTTACATGGCAAAACAATAAAGCGAACGTTACGCAGGTTGCTCTATCTTCCTGTAATATATACGGTCAGGATATTGCTTTCAGCTTTACGCCTGCGGCAGGCACTGCCTTCAAATATGTAAATGATATGCTGCTGATCCCCTGGAAAGCAAGCGTAAATGAATTTAGCTTTTTAAAAAATAAAAGCCCGTGGATTTTATCTGCCGACACCGCGGAGCTGCAAAAATCATATTGGGCTTTGCCAACCAGCGCAATCAATATAGCCTCACCTGTTGCTGCTTCCGGCAACGGATTGGTAATGCTGCAATGTGCAGAAGGATTACGCATCAGTTGGGCAGGGTTGCAGGATGAAGATATCCGTCTTGTTGCTCCAACAATATTAGGCAAGCCAGGTGATATTGCTGTTATTGATCTTGAATCGAATGGACTTGGCGCATCACATCATTTACAATTATGGCAGGATAACGAGAACCCCCATGGCACAACCGCTGATCTTTTATTGCTGGAAAAAGCGCCGCTTATTTTTATCAGCAGCAGTAAGGCCGCGGTTGAAGTGATCAGCACTTTCTGCGCGGCAGATATACAGTCCGACAGACCAGTGAAAGTAAACGGTGAGCCATTCCCCGTAGAATCTTTATCGTGCTCACTAATGTTGAGCGGCGGCAAAAATGGAAGAAAGATAATGCTGATAGAAGATGATGTACAGGCTGACCAGGCAGTAAATGCTAATATAGCTGGCGCAGCTCAGCAGGTCCGGTTGTTTTCCATTGCGCTCGAAAATGCTTTGTTCACCGTATCTCCTGTAAAAACATTTATTCTTTTTGGAGAGTGCGATGATAGCATGACGGATGTGAAGCGCGGAAATTTTATTGTTGTATTTACACTCTACAGCTATTTGCCAACCCTGCCTGATCCTTATGTAGCGAACCTGGGATTATGGAGAAGGGGAGCCGGCAATGACCGGTATAACCGTCTTGCGGGAGCGGCGGGCTTCAGCAGCCTGCTGGTTTGTTTCATCACTTTTGTTGGGGCTGATGAAGCAACAGATAATGTAAAAGTCAACTTTTACTTTGGCGGCGTTGAGCTGCCCAATATTATGGATCTTCCGCAGCAAACGCCTGCTAAAAAAGCGCTTAAAGCATCTTCGGCAAAAGCAAGAACTACTATTACAGCGTTAAAAAAACCATTACGACAAACAGCAACCGCCGCAAGATCGCTGTTCGGCAATTTGCGCACAACAACCAAATTAACAAGCAACCAGTTTTTACCGGAAGTAACAGATGATATTCTAACCGGCGAAATCATAAAACAGGAACCTCAACTGAATGTTGACCTGCTCTCAGGGTATAAAGATCCAAATGGAAAAATATACGATGCCGATACGCTTGCCAAAATAAAGAGAGACATAGAAGATGTATGGGATAGCAGCATCGGTGTTCAGCATGAATTTTTTTCTTTGTTAGATGTAAGCAGCAATGCCAACCAGTTGGGTGTAAGCTTTGGAACCAACTGGCAGATCATAAAAACAGGAAGTGTTCGCGGCAGGGACGGAGAAGTGCATAATATAGATTACAATGCCGCGGCATATAATACCGCGTTCCCGTTTTTGGTGGAAGGCATGCAGGTTAAACTGCCATCGCACCGGGTGCGCGCCTTCACATTGCCGTTAATGGCCTGGGAGCCGGAGATCAATCTCACTCCGCCGGATAGTGATAATCCTCCTGCAAAATTATTAATGGATCCCGATGCAGGCTTTTTATATTATGCTGATGATGGCGGCCCGGCACGTATATGGAATAACAATGCTGCCCCTGTTCCGTTGGCGCCCATACCCGTTACTAATGGATTGATTGAAGACTTTACATCGCAACCGGATAATTATACACTGGCAACCTTCACCCTGCCATTTGGCTTAAAAGCCATCAGCTATATTTCAAAACATTTTGTTGAACCGCAAAAGCCGGCTATTGAAAATATCCGCCCCAGGTTCAGGAAGAATGAAGAAGATAATACTTATAAACTTGAGGGAGGGATACAGGTAAGCCTGCAGGCAGGAAGGTTCGGCAAACCCAATCCTGCCAATCCATCAGAATATGACAGTGATATGTTTCCCGGCTATACTGTTCAGGCAAATAACCTGCTGAACTGGTATGGTATTGCTTCTTATGCAAGCAACCTGGGGCACAGAGTTACAGAAATTTTTAATAATGAATTTTTATTCGGACCATTAAGCCTTTCCCCTCTTTTAAAAGATTCACGTGGTGTGCCTGTTTCCCGTATGGATGTTACAGGATATGGCGCCAGTATTTTCAGCAATTGGGTAAGTCCCGGTGCGGCGTTGGCGCAAACCAGTAAAGCAAGATTTGATGTGATGCTGGGTCGCACGGGGCATGAAGTGATACAGGTGAAAAGCATTCTGTATCCCTGGGGTATACGTGTAGTGCGCACCATTACGGTTTTCCGTACCGGATCGGGCTATGTGTTCAGAACTGATAGCGGCTGGAAAGCGGAAAGCGACGGATTATTCGATTTTTCTTTCAGCTATTTAAAGAAAAATGTTGATCCGTTTGGCAATCTTACCACCAACGATTTTAAGCATATACCCGATGAAGTAAATGGAATACCTCCGCAATATGAGTTTCACACGGGTATTATCAGGGGGCTATTTAATGTAAGAAATATTAAAGATGCGCCTTCTGTTACGGAGTATAAAAGTGAAAACATTATTGCTCCAAATGCTGATTACGTGAACGGTATAAAAGGGCAGGAATATACCAATGGTGCAACAGAAAAACACGAACCTGTAAAATGTGGCGGCGTATATTTTGACGCGGACGTAGAAATAGAAAATGTAGTACAGGGGCATGTAAATAAAAGAGTAGTATCAAAGCGCATACTTGGTTATGTGCAGGTGGCACCGGCAGGGAAGCCGCTAACTGCCCAACAGTTAAAAGAACTGCTGGATCTGCAAAACGGGAGCATCGGCGGCGATATAGATTGTGTGCTCAATATAAACAATAGCAACCAGCAAATACGTACGGCACGTTTTGATGTAGCGCCGTCTGTTAATAAGGCAGGTAACAGCCCGGTATTTGTAGTGGCGGCAAGGGGGTTGGTATTTCTTCCCAAAGATGGTAGCTGGGCTTTGGTGCAGCACAATGTAGGCACAGGAGAAGTTACGCCGTTGCCAACAGATACAATGATTCCGCTTATTCGCACAGGTGCATGGAAAAAAGGAAATGTGGTTGATAACAATACTCTGCAGAAGCAACTTGTTCGTGTAGCGCACCCCATGGAAATATTACGTGATCCTGCTGCTGACACACTGAACTTCGGTTACCTGCAATCAACCGCTACGCAAAAAGCATTGTTCCTTACTCCGGCGTACGAACTGAATAATGCTAAAATGCTCAGCAAAACGCCGCCTGTTTTTGCTGATGCTTACCGCCTGATGAGCGGAGAAAGTATATTTCCCAATATCGGTAATGCTATAGACAATTTTGGCAAGGCAATGCCGCTGCTCAACAGCAAAGATGGTAATGGCAATACCTTCCAGGCTTTTGCGCAAAGCGCATTGGAAGACGGAGGAACAAAGGTTTGGGAGTTGATGCAGGTGGAAGCAGTGAAAGCAGGTGAAGCCGTGATCAGCCAGGGTATGAATATGCTGAAACAGGGAGCAAATGGCATTCTTGATAAAGCATTGAGGTTTGATGTGCCTTCTTTTGAAGTGCCGCTGGTAGATACGGAAGCGCTTAGAATATATATTGAATATAAAACAGGTAAAAAGGATGCTCCTGCCAATACTTATGTAGACAGTAAACTGAACTTTGATGTAGATTCCTTTGCAGGCGATATGGCCGACCAGTGGAAAAGCCGTTTGAATAACCTGGCAATGGTGGTTGACCTGGGTGATATGAAACGCCTGATGACCATCAAGGGGAACTTTGATGCAAAGAAAGGTAAGGAGAGTAATTATGAAGGTGGGCCGGATGCGGGTTCTGACGGTTTGCCCATGCCGGAAATAGAATTCAGCGATGCTTTACAACCGGTAATTGATATACTGCAGATGCTGGCATCATTAAGCACCAATGATTATAAAGATGTATTGAAGAAAGGATTGAAGCTTGCCATGAGCAACAGCGGTGAAATATGGCAATATAAGTTTGAAGCCAGCAAAGAGATCGCCACCATCCGTTTCCCGCCACTGGAAGAAGCATACAACAGCGCCCAAACCCCGCTCAAGCTCGAAGCGTCATTAAGCGCAGGCGTATATTTTAATGCCGCATTAAAAGTTACAACAGATCCTTCACAGCTTTTACCAACTGCAGGAGCATTTCTGCAATTCCACGGCGGTTTGCAGATCATGTGTTACTCCGTAGGTGTTGGTTCTATATATGCCATTGGAGCGGTAGATGTAAAAATTGCTGCGGATACCAAGGTTGGCCCGAGCTTGTACCTGAAATTTGGTTTTGGGGTATCTATAGTCGTTAGTCTGCCTGTGGTTGGCAATGCCAGCGTAAGCTTTATGGTAGGTGTGGAAATGTATGCAGATAAAGATAAAGTGGTGCTGGCGGCATTAATGGTATTTAAAGGTCAGGCAAACCTGCTGGGTGGTTTGGTATGTGTTGCCATTACAATAGAAGCCAAAGGAATAGTGGTACGGGAACTGGGCAGTGATAAAACAGACTGCAGCGCACAGGTAACATTTGCTATCGACATCAGCATATTCCTGATCATTGATATCAGCTTCTCCAAAACATGGGGAGAAGACAGGCAGATAGCGTAGGGCGGTGGGCTGTTAGCTATGAGCTTTCAGCAATCAGCTATCAGCAATAAAACCTATAAGGTTTGCCGGGCAGCATTGCAGCGCTGCAAACCTTATAGGTTTATTAGTCCGAAACCTGTAACCTGAAACTTGTAACCCCAATGGAATCATAAAAATAAACAGACCTCATATATTATGGAAGCGAACAGAAGATATACTACGATGGTTTTCCCACAGGGATTTGATGGAACAGTATTAAAGCTGAACATCGTGCTTATTCCGCGTAACCGTGATCCCTTTAATAATGCAACAGGGCTGGCCGCGCCATTTGATACTGCCGTTCCCTTTGCGGATATTAACCCGGAGTTTGAACTTAAAGTAGTGAAAGGGTTGAGTGAATGGCCTATTGGCAACGCTTTAGCTGTTGGCAGAACCCCGGTTAGTATCGGCATTAACGTGAATGCTGCATCAAATAAAAAA
Organism: Chitinophagaceae bacterium; assembly: GCA_019638615.1. Taxonomy (GTDB): domain Bacteria; phylum Bacteroidota; class Bacteroidia; order Chitinophagales; family Chitinophagaceae; genus Agriterribacter. Next base: position 117,405 of record JAHBTL010000018.1, read on the forward strand.
GCTTTGCTTGAAGCGATCAGAGCAGATTTTGGCGCTAAGATCAATATTACTGATACGGATAAAACACCCAACGAGTTTTACACGGTGAATAAATACCTGCCGGAAACGTACCGCGATTCCTTCAATTTTACGGGACCCCGGGTGCCTAATGCAAAAACGGACGACAGCTATCATTGCGCCATAAAAAAAGATACGAAGAAGAAAGATGGCTGGAAAAATGATGATGACCTGAGCTGGGGTAAGGTATTTGCCTATATACTCCGACAGCCATTGCTTGCAAAAGCATGCGGTATGGTTTACGAAACACAGTTGGTTATTGATGATGGCAATAAAGCATTATTCGAAAAAGGTTGCTATATATACGCGGATATTGCCACGCCGGAGTATAAAAATATACAGGATCAGTTGATGATTACCGCAGATGGCCCGTTTATTAAGCCGTATGCTGCAAGGCTACCCAAATTAAAACTGGGCGATGAAAACAAACGACCTGTATTTGCACCTATTTTATTTCCGGTATTGTTTGTAAAAGCGGGTGAGCTTGTAGACCCCGAACCACCCAAAGCGCCGTGGGATAAAATTTTTGCTGAGCTCAATGAATATAATGACGGCTTCTCTAAAATTGTGCATGCTGCGCAACCTGTAAGCCGTATATGGCTTGCAGAAAAACAGGACGGCGCTCCGCCTGTTAAGGATGAGGGCATACGGCTTGCATGGGATGATGAGCAGATACTGATATGGTATATGCGGCAGTTAGAAGCCAACCCGCAGGAGCCGGGTAAACGTATTGACGCGCCGCTTGGTGTATTCGGCTATAAGATTGATGTGAAGGAGGATGCCGTGAATGCTGATTGGAGTAGTCTTAATCTTGTGAGCTGCAAACAGGCATATAGTTTTGGCGGCGTACCGGTAGGTAATGAAGTCAACCAGCAACTGGAATTGCCGTTCCAGGTTTTTCCCACGCAGTTGGATAATGATACCACAGCACCCTTCTGGCTGCCTATGTATTTTACAAGCTGGATAGGAAAGAGCATGATATTAAAAGACACTGATGCGATTGCTATTCACCAGAATGATGAAGCAAGAATAGATAAAGATGACCCCACTCCAACCAAAGCTGTTGATGCAAACAACATGTTTGATGAAGTGCCTGCGGCTACACAGCTCCGTTATGGCCGGCGTTACCAGTTCAGGGTGCGCATGATGGATATAAGCGGAGGCGGGCCCGGCATAACCGAAGATATATATAATAATGCACCGGCTCCTGCATCTGAATGGAGTTTTAAAAGATATGTTGCTCCGGCTCTATGCCGGATAGAAAAGCCATTGAATATAAGATTGGTTAAGGCTGATTTTTATAATGAGATCATCGCCGAAGGAGCGCCTTCAACATTTGACGCGAATCCTGTAATCAATATTCAGCGCCCTTTGCTGAATTACCCGGCTGTGGTGTTTACTGATAAATACCAGGCCCTGGGCAGTGATCCTGTACAACTGCTGATACAATCCGCGCAGGATCAAAAGCAGGGAGGAACAACTGCTGAACCCAAAGTTGTTCAACCCGCTATTGCCGATCCCGATGTAACCAAAGTGGAAATAAAAGTGGAAGTTGAAACGCTGAGGCTTGATAACCTGGCCAGCGATAGCGGTAAAGAAAATTATATTACACTATACAAAACCACAAGAGATTTCCCGGCGGTAGCTAATGCCGCTGATTTCGAAAATACACTTTCCCTGAATGTAGTATTTCATGATATACCAACGCTTAACCTCGGCAGCCTTGATGGTCCATTCAATGATCCTGCATTGAACAAAGCTGCGATTGACGCTATGCAGGACATACCGCTGCCTACCGCAAGAAAAATAAGAATGAGCATAAGAGCTGTGTGTAATGGAGATAATAGCTCGTATTACGGGTTTATTAATGAAGGCAATCATGATCTTGACAGTCGTTATGGTAAAACAACGCAGTTCTGGTTTTATAAAGAGTCTGCTGATGAAAGCAACCTCCTGTTGCCTAAAGCGAATGTGCCGCAATTACAGGGGCTGTACCTGCAGCCAGATCCTGAATATGTGCGCAAGGGAATTGTGGGACAGTTTTTCTTTTTCAGCACTGAAACAAGCGTACAGCCCGATATAATGCAACGGCTTGCCCAGCAGTTGGATGTAAAAGCTAATGGCTTAACGCTGGTATCAGAAAAAGGGGAAAGGGTTGTGTTTGGCTGCAATAATAAAATACGCCATAGCCTTGCGCCCGATGGCAGCAGTATCACATTCTCATCAAAAGGAGACCTGTGTAATCACTGGCTGGGTTGTATAATATACCGCATTAACCGTGACTGGAGCTGGGACGCGTTAGAAGATGTAGCCTTTACTATCTCCCGGAATAAAAAATTCAGTAAAGATGCGCCGGATGAAGCAGAGATACTGGCCAATATCGGCGATATAGAACTGAAACATTCAGCTTCGTTTGAATCATTGCAGGCAGATGCTTTCGGTAATGTAAACAGGAGCAGCACTACACTTATTTTTATTGACGCTATTGAACCAAAGTCTTCTTTGCTTACACCTGGCGGGCGACTGCGGTTTCCGGATACGATAGAAGTGCAGTATACCATCACACCAAATTTTAAACCGGGACATGGGCAGCCTGCTACCATACAACCGGAATTGCTTGTATTGCCATCAACGGTTATACCTTCGCAGGTGCCTAAAATCGCGAGTGTAGGATTGGCGTTTTCTCCGTATATCAAAGCTGAAAAATATCAGTCTACAGAAGCAAGGCAAAGATATTTATGGGTTGAACTGGAAGAGCCGGTTGAAAACCCGGCGGATACTTTGTTCTGCAGGGTGCTTCATTATGCGCCGGACCAATTGATTGGCAATAACCAACAGCTTGCAGAACTGCTGCGCGAAACAGAAGAGCCCCCGCCATTGCCCATTGATCCGGAATATATACGCATGATCACTCCCGGGCAAACAGATGATATGGCCGGCCTGAGCGCCATGCAACCCATGGAAAAGGCAAGTGATGATGATGACATACACTACCTGCTGCCATTGCCTCCGGGTTTACATTCTGAAAGTCCTGAACTGTTTGGATTTTTTAATTATGAATTCCGTATCGGCCACGGGCACTGGAGTGACGGGCAGGAAGGAAAAGAAAATTTATGGAGTACAGCCCAAGGGCGCTTCGGTCGTCCGCTTGTTATAGCCGGTATGCAACATCCGGTGCCAACACTGCTTTGCAATGTAAACAGGGATAAGGATAAAGTATATGTAACCGCACCTTATGCCAGAGCTGTGTGGAAAGGAAAGAATGTTACGAGTGATCCCCCACGTACGCAACTGCACTGTGTATTATACGCACAGGTGCAGCAGGCAGACCGCCTTGAATACAGGAATATTCTGCTTGATGAAAAACTGATGACACTGATAAAGCCGCAGTCCAGGGGAACTGTCGGCACGTTTAATCCCGGAGCTTTTACCAATACAGTTGTTTCATCCATAACAGATATATCATCCGTGTGGTCTGTAAAGGAAGTGGATAGTATTGCAAGAGCCAATGTGGTGCTGAGCAATCTTACCTTAATGAATGAGGTATCGCGGCTAAATGTAAGCGGTGAATATGAGAGAAAGGTCACAAAGGCTATAACAGACTACAAGAAGGGTAAGGTGGTGAAAATAGATAAAGGCATGGCCACAACCATATTGCAGGCATTTGATGAGCTTAAGCTGAAAGAGGCGCCACCACCCGTAGCCGCTGTAAAATTTACAGACGCTACATTGGCAGCCGGCGCTGTAAAAGCCATTTATAAGGATCTACCCAAAACCGCTACCGCTGTTTGGGATAACAAAGAAATAGCGGTGTTGCTTAAACAATTAGGACTGCCTGAAGATGCGGCGCTGAGTGTGCTGGTAGTAGAGGTATTCGGCAATATCACCAGCTTCTTTGATCATTTCTTTTCATTAACCGATGAACAATTGCAGGCGTTGCAGGGTAGTGATAATACGCAACTGATCGCATCAACATTACTGGAAAGAAGAAGAAAAAACCGCCAGGCGCTGAATGAAGAATTGGGTAATTACAGGATACTGCGTACCTCGCCGCTAACGGAAGTGCCGTTTGTTTGCTGCCCTACGTGCGGGTGAGGACATGGTCAGAGGGGATAAGCGAGCTGATTGGGGTAAGGAAATGCTCAGAGCCTATAGCATCCTTAAAAGCCATTCAATCGGCTCTATTGATCAGGCCACGACCCTGTGCAAAACGAAAATCTGTAGTACACAAACCGGAACTCAAAAAATACAAACCATTAACCAACAACCTTTTACGCTGACATAGCTGCAATATGGGTTAAAGCACTACTGTTTTATTACCACTCAGCATAACCCTGTCTTCCAAAACCAGCTTCAGCGATTGGGCCAGTACAATTTTTTCAATATCCTTGCCGGCGCGTGCCATATCAGCGGCATTCTGCGAATGATCTACAGGTATTACATTCTGGCAAATGATCGGGCCTTCATCCAGGTTGTTGTTAACAAAATGCGCAGTAGCCCCAATAATTTTTACTCCCCGCAGGTATGCCTGCCGGTAAGGATGCCCGCCCATAAAGGCAGGTAAAAATGAATGATGGATATTAATGATCCGCTCTTCGTAATGCTTTACAAACTCAGGAGTAAGCACCCTCATGTATTTAGCCAGCACCAGGTAATCCGGAGCGTACTCATTTATTACTTTCATCAATGCCTGCTCATGCGCATCCCGGGAAGTTTCAGCGGCATCAACAAAATGAAACGGAATATCAAACTTTTCAGTAAAGTTTTTCAACACATCATAATTGCCTATAACAGCAAGAATGTCGGCATTCCATTCTTTAAAATGATTGCGAACCAATAAATCGCCCAAACAATGATTTTCTTTGGTAACCAATATCACCAGCTTCTTACGCCTGTCAGATACCACTTTGATCTTGCTTTGCTGTGGCAGAACGCTCACCAGCTCTTCTTGCAGGGAGGGCACATTTGCCTCACCTTCTACTTCGGTGCGCATAAAAAAACGGTTGCTGTCCGCATCAACAAATTCACGGTTTTTGATGATATTCAACCCACGGTTATATAATATACCCGTGATCTTATAGATCAACCCCTTTTCGTCTGGGCAATCCACCAGTACTGTTAAAAACTTAGTCATGAAAGATAAATTGTCAGGTCAAAAACATTTGAAAGTAAACGATTTTTTACTCTGTAACAGAAATAATATGATTCAGATTATTGAAGCCGGTAGCCTGCTCCCATGTATTTTCATTGGCAAGCCGTATGCTGTACTCCGACCGTCCATACAATGATGCATATTTGTCGGGCAGGCTCAGGAGCAGCTCATACTTACCCGGCTGAACCTCTTTGGGCAGAACAAAGGCCTCATTTACTGTAATGTTACCCGGGTACCAAAATTGCGCATTGGCCGTACTCCGTAGTACGTATACTTTTTTTGAATTTGAGTGTCGTAAAATCAGCTCAACCGGGCGCGCATTAAACGGGGCGGCATACCCTTTGTTCACTAATTTCAGCACACAATTAAGGGATGCATTTTTTTGAAGGACGGCAGGCAACACAGCTTCCTGCAAAACAAACCGGTAGCCAAGATTCTTTTTAATATTTTCCATGCAACCCAGCGAATCCCAATCGTTGTTTACAAGATTGTTGTAGGCTGTATTTAAATAACTGTAATGCATAGCAGCCATTTCCTGTTCTGCATGGCCGGCGGGCGCGCAATCGTTTTGCGGACTGAATGCGTCATCGCAGGTCTCTCCTCCTACTGCTACATACCGGCTGTCGGTCTCAAAGTAAGTCCTCATTCTTTTATTGGCCTCTTTCTTAGGAGACGAGGAACTGCCATAATCATAAAAAGTTCCATAATCGTCTGCGCTTGCCAAAAAACAATCATTATGAAAGCCTACTCTTGATTTGTAAGACCGTGTCAGCGCATCTTTTGCAGTAATGGCCGGAATGCGGGTTCCGGCACCGGGGCCATATATGAATTTTTGCTTCATCTGCGGCGTACGTACCTGTACCATCCTGTCTTCCGGCAATGCATCCAGCAAAGCCTTTAATACTTCGTTCCTGTCTGTCCAATTACTGTCGAGTATTTTGCCCGCTCCGTTTTCAGATGCATCTCCAAAATAATCGGTATAATAATTCTCACCCCAGATGCCAATAAAGCCCTGCTGCACCACCGCTATTACATCCGCATTTTTACGAAGCAGCGGCTGAAGCTGGCTGATATGCTCCAGCACAATATTTTTGGGGGCATCCCCATAGGGCGGGCAAATATGTTCTTTGTCCGCGCAATCGCCGCCATGCGGTTTATTGGTATAAGAAAACCGAAGGATCATCTTGATACCGGTCCTTCGTACAACCGCCATATCATTGTCTATTTGGGTTAAAAAAGCAGCGCTTATCGGCTTATTCACAAACTCTGCCAGCAGGTAATTCCTGAACAACAGGGTGGAATAAATAGCATAGGTGGCTTTACCGTGTTTTTGCAGATTTGTCCTGTTAAGCTGCAATATATTTCCGTTTAATACTCCCGCTTTACCGCCCTGCGTTTCAGAAGGAATATAAAATCCACGCTCCGGATTGGGGAAGTCGGCATTGCTTTCTGTATAGGTAAGAAGCACCTGGGATTGTGCAACGTGGAAAAATATAAAAAAGCTTATTACAACCAATACTATCGTTCGCATCATCAAATGTAAGATTTGATTTCCCGTTATGAAAGATCCCGCCAATATTTTCAAATTGTGCCCCGGCAGGTAGAAAGCCATACAGCACAAAACTGAAAATTCAGGACCCGGAATAAATATATTTTTAAAATCTCCCCGGGTTTGTTTAACTTTCCTGTTATTCCGCTACCCTGTTTGTCGCTATCCGAATTATTAACACCAAACGCTTTCCATGAACACCAAATCTTGCACGTTGCTACTGTATTGCTGCGTTGTCAGCCAGCTTTCATTTTGCCAGCACTATTTTTACAATAACCAGTATTACGACAGGGATATTTTATTTGAGATCAACGCTTCCGCAGGCCCAATAAACTGCCTTACAGATATTGGTGGAAAGAGTGGCAAAGGCAAAGGCTTTCTTAAAGACCTTAACATCGGTAACACCCGATTTTCCGCAGGTATAAGCATTGGTTTTATATACCGGTATGCAATGGGGTTAAGACTGGAAGGAAATATGGGCGTTATACAAGCGTATGACAGCATTTTAAAGGCGGATCCGTCAGAAGGAAGATACCGGTATCAACGCAACCTCAGCTTCAGAAGCCCTGTATCGGAATTGCTGTTGCTGGGTGAGCTGTATCCGGTAAGATTGCTGTTCCCGGCAGAAGAAGAGACGAAAGCTCCTGCTTTTTCACCTTATATTACAGGCGGTATCGGTGTTTTCCGGTTTCGCCCCCAGGCTAATCTCAATGGTATTTGGATAGACCTTGCTCCCCTGCATACCGAAGGCCAGGGATTTACAGAATACCCCGAAAGAAAATCTTATTCACTTACACAGATTAACTTTCCTGTAGGCATAGGTTGCAAATATGAAGTATCTGCCTTATTTAATATGAGGATCGAAATTTTGCATCGTATCACCCGGACCGATTACCTGGACGATGTGAGCACCCGGTATATTGATCCTTCCTTATTTGATCAATATCTTCCCCTTGAAAAAGCTTCAATGGCTCACAAGCTCCATGACAGGCAAAGAGAATTGAACCCACAACATGTTACAATACCCGGATCCATAAGAGGGAACGACCATAAAAACGATTCCTACTTTACCATCCAGCTAAAGCTGGGCTTTATTATGGGCAGGGAAAGAAGATAGCAGAAAAACCATGGGAAGATCTCAAATTTCAAATATAGTATGGTCCGGTAAAATATAAAGGGAGC
>JAHBTL010000019.1 GCA_019638615.1 Chitinophagaceae bacterium
AAAAAAATTACTGTATATTCTATGTTTTGCAAGCGCTACGGCTTTGCTGTTTCTGCTTTTTGTACGGACGTTGTATTATCTTGCGTCAATAACAATTATTATGCGTATTATTTCTTATAACCTCAATGGCATCAGGGCGGCTATTAATAAAGGGTTGCTTGACTGGCTGAAAACCGATCCTGCGGATATTATTTGCGTGCAGGAAACAAAAGCGCAAAAGGAAAACGTAGATCATGCTTTGTTTAACAGTGCGGGTTATACGGATTACTGGTTCAGCGCTCAAAAAAAAGGATACAGCGGCGTAGCGGTATTTACCAAAATAAAGCCCGATCATGTGATATACGGTACGGGACACCAGGTAAGCGATGACGAAGGAAGGGTCATTCAGCTTGACTTCGGAGATATAAGGCTGATCAACGCATATTTCCCTTCCGGTACCAGCGGTGATGAAAGGCAGTCGTACAAATATACCTGGCTGGATGAGTTTTATGAATACCTGGAAGTTTTGAGAAAACAATATCCCAAGCTGATCCTGTGCGGCGATTACAATATTGCACACAGGGAAATTGACATTCACGATCCGAAAGGCAACAAAAAATCGTCCGGTTTTTTACCTGAAGAAAGGGCCTGGCTGGACAAGTATTATGACAATAAATGGATTGATACTTTTCGCATCTTCCATCCTGAGCCGCACCGTTATAGTTGGTGGAGCCAGCGTTTCCCGAGCGTACGGCTGAACAATAAAGGCTGGCGTATTGATTATATCAATGTAACAGAACCTTTGCGGGATCAATTGATAGACGCCGAAATTTATCCTGATGTAAAGCACAGCGATCATTGCCCGGTGTACCTTGAGCTGAAAGGGTAGGGGTGGATGATCGACATTGGGCGGTTTAGGTTGCAGGTTACAGGAAATTTTTGATTTCTGATTTGGGATTTGAGATTTGAGATGTTTGGGGTTTCTTGTTTTTGGTTTCTGGTTTGAAGTTGAAAAACAACAAACTATAAACAAAAAACCATAAACCATAAATTGCTGATACCTCATGCCTGACACCTCACAGCCCAATAGTATCGTTTTAATTGATTTTACACACGTTTTATGTAATTTACTCAATGCCTGTTCGTTGTAAAAGTATTCAGGGTCTATCTTTACGATCCTAAAACTTTGAAACCCTATTTATCATGGAATTACTGATTGCCATACTGTTCATAGTAATACTTATATTGATCATTAAACAAAAGAACAGTTATGCCGCTGAATCGCAATTGCTGCGAAAGGAGATGGCGGCGTTGAGGGAGCAGCTATCAAAATTAATGCTGCCGGAAAAAACCGATAAACAAACGCCGGTTCCGGAAAAAAAGGAGATGCCTAAATCTGTGCCTCCGCCTGCATACGAAAAGCCATTGGAAGAAACTTTGTTTGTGATTCCTGAAAAACCGGCGCCGGTAGTAGATATTTCCGAAGAGATCACATCTACCCCCGTCATAAAAAAAGAAACGCCTCCGGTAAAAGCTGCTAATATCGCTACACCTCCTCCACCTAGGCCACCCAAACCCGGCTTCTTTGAACGAAACCCGGATCTCGAAAAATTTATTGGTGAAAACCTGGTCAGCAAAATAGGGATAGCCATATTGGTACTGGCGATCGGGTTCTTTGTAAAATATGCCATTGATAACAACTGGATAGGATCCGTGGGCAGGGTAGCCATTGGTATTCTTTGTGGCGGTATCCTGGTGGCATTGGCCCATAAGCTGCGCAAGAATTACCAGGCCTTCAGCTCTGTATTGGTGGGCGGGGGATTAGCCGTTTTTTATTTCACTATTACACTGGCGTACCACGAGTACCAGCTTTTCAGCCAGGTTACCGCTTTTATAATCATGCTGGTGATCACCGCCTTTGCTGTGTTGCTTGCATTATTGTATAACCGGCAGGAGTTGGCCATCATCGCTTTGGTAGGAGGTTTTGCCACGCCGTTTATGGCAAGCAGCGGCAGCGGGAATTATAAATCATTGTTCATATACCTCATTATATTGAATAGCGGGCTGCTTATCATAGCCTACAGGAAAGCATGGCGGCTGCTCAACTTACTGGCTTTTATTTTTACTGTTATACTCTTCGCCATGTGGCTGCTTACACTTCCTTTTGAGAGTGAAAAATCAGTTTACATCAATGGATTTATTTTTGCAACGGTATTTTACCTGCTGTTCCTGGCAATTAATATTGCGCACAACATACGAGAGAATAAAAAATTCATCGCCTCCGATTTTGGTATACTGCTGGCAAACACCTGTCTTTATTTTTCTGCCGGGCTCTACATGATTGTCCAGTCCGGCGCAGCGGACTATAAAGGGTTGTTCAGCGCTGCCATGGGTGTCTTCAACCTGGCATTATCGTATATTCTTTTCCGTAACAAAAAGATTGATACCAATGTGCTGTATCTTTTGATCGGTATCACGCTCACTTTTATATCACTTACTGCCCCGCTGCAGTTAAAAGGCAATTATATCACATTGTTCTGGGCATCGGAAGCAGTGCTGTTGTTCTGGCTGTTCCGGAAATCGCGCATCAGGCTTATGCTGTTTTCGTCGGCTATTGTATGGATTGCTATGCTGGTTAGCCTTGTTATGGACTGGATAAATATATATGGAGATCCGGGAAGAATACACACTGTACTCATTAATAAAGGATTTGTTACCACCCTGTATGCAGCTTTGGGCAGCTTTGTATTGTGGGTGTTGATGAATAAGGAAAAAGACAGCAGGGAAGGAACAGTTCCAGGTAAAACGTTTGTGCTGGTTATGGCCACTGTATTGTTGTTTGGGAGCGGAGCCTGGGAAATCAATCACCAGTTTCTCAGCCGTTATCCCGGCGGTGGGTTCAACCGGTTGTACCTTTTATTGTATGCGCTTGCATTTGTTATTGCTTTTACAGTCATAACATCCCGGGCGAAGTTATTCGGCGGCAGCCGTATCTACCAGGGCGCTTTGTATGCCGCGGGAATGCTGTTGTATTTTGTAGCGCTTGGCGATGTTTTTAATATACAGTACAATATGCTGCACGATAAAACAGGTTCAGTTCACTTTGCGGTCCATTGGACAAGCGCGGCATTGTTTGTAATAATAGCATGGAATTTTATCAGCCTGATGCGTTCCGGCGCTTTCCCTAAAAGTATGGATCATACGGTGCTCACCTGGCTGATCTGTATTTGTATGGTATTGTTCATCAGCTTTGAAGGAAGCCTTATCAGCAACGCGTTGTTCTATACTGACAACAATTCGTTTGAAACCATCCAAAGGGTATATATTAAAACGGGACTGCCTATATTGTGGGGGCTGTCTTCGTTCGTATTGATGTGGCTGGGTATGCGGCATAAGTACAGGCCGCTGAGAATCATATCGCTGGTATTATTTGCCATCACGCTTTTAAAGCTGTTCCTGTTCGATATCCGCAATATTCCTGTAGCCGGAAAAATAGCGGCATTCTTCAGCTTAGGTGTTTTGCTGCTTATTGTATCGTTCATGTATCAGCGCTTAAAAAAAATAATTATAGAAGATGAAAAGAAATCTGGTGCGCAATAAGTTACTACTGGTTTTCTTTACGTGTGCCGGTAAGTTTGCTTTCTCCCAGTTTACTTTTAAGGCAGAGATAGGGAGGATAGAACAATCCGGCTTTCATAAAATATTTCTTACGCCGGAATTGTCTGCTAAAAGCAATGCCGACTTTTCCGATATAAGAATAATTGATGAAGCAGGAAAACCGGTTCCCTATATACTGAACAGGGAACAGCCGGTTTTTAGTGAAAAAGAATTGCGAACGTTTACCCTGGTTTCACGAAAAATAACCCCGGACAGCAATGTGCAGATGATCTTTCAGCCGGGTTTTGGAAATAACCTGATGCAGTCTCAGTCGGATTCGAGCTTTGTAATAATCATGCAAAGGGCTGCTGCTTATCGCGACGCGTCCATATCGGGCAGCGATGACCTGCAGAGCTGGTACACCATTATTGACAGGTTTATCCTGGATGCCGGGAACTATGGCAATGCGGAACAATCTGTGCAGGTAGTATCCTTGCCTTCCACCAGGTATAAATATGTAAGAATTACTGTAAAGAACAAAGGCTTCCAGCCTGTTGATATTATTAAAGCCGGCTCTTTATTCAGCAAAAGTATTTTTGGAAAGTATGTGGAACTTCCCGCTCCGGTAATACGGCAGGTAGACAGCAGTAACCGTAAGTCTTATATTACGGTACATTTTAATGAATCGTATCCATTAAGCAAATTACGTTTTACCATTTCGAACCCACTGTTGTATAAGCGAAAGCTCGCTGTGTACGATACTTCCGGTGTGCGCAGCATTAAAGTGGCAGAAACGATGATCGATCCTGCCACGGATAGTTTGGTGTTGGATGCGGGGAAAAGAAAAGAACTGATGCTGGTAGTAGAAAACAACGATGATCAGCCATTGCAGTTTACTAACGTAACCGCTTACCAGCTCCTGCATTTTATTATAGCCGACCTGCAACCGGGAAAAAAATACAGTATGCTGATGGGATATCCTGAAGCGGCGGCGCCTGTGTATGACCTGCGTTTTTTTTCAGACAGCATTAAAGTAGTGGAAGAGGAGATCGCTGTACATGCTCCTGTACCTTACACAAGCGATACAGTAAAAGATGTAAAGAAAAGCAAGCTGTCTTTTATTTGGGTATGGATTGCCATAGGAGTGGTATTGCTAAGCTTGTTATGGTTGACTTACCGCCTTATTAAAGATATTTCTAACAAAAGGCAATCATGATCGTCTATAACATTACGGCAAAAGTTACCTGGGCAATTGCAGAAAACTGGTTGCACTGGCAGAAGCAGGAGCATATACCCGGCATGCTGGCAACAGGTTTGATCACCGGATATAAAATCTTCCGGTTGCTTGAACAGGACGAAGAGGAAGGTCCTACATTTACAATGCAATTCTTTTTTGCTTCATGGGAAAACTACGAAACGTATATACGTGTTTTTTCGCCTTCGTTTAAAGAGCTGTCCCTGCAACGATGGGGCAACCAGTACATCGCATTCCGCACGGTCATGCAGCTTGTGAACTAATTGTGGAAAATAATTAAATTGTACAGCCGAACTGATTTTTATTGTAAATTCCCTGAAATCCTTAACTGGCAAGACTTTCAACGTTTTTATCCTGAAACCCTTTGTGGGCGGGCATTTCAGGGAGGCGTGCCGTATTTGGAAAAAAGCCTTAAAACGGCACAAAGCGTTACAATCCTTGCCGGATGCGGGTTCAGCGCAATTGAACAATATCTTAAAGCGGCTAAAAAATTTTATTGCTTGTAAAAACCATCTATATTTGTCCACCAAATTAAATTCTTAAAACGCTCTATTATGAACAAAGCTGAATTAATCGCAAAGATTGCAGACGATGCCGGTATTACTAAAACACAGGCCAACGATTCACTCGATTCTTTTATCGAAGCTGTTACCAAAACCCTGAAAGGTGGTGGTAAAGTAACGTTGGTAGGATTCGGTACTTTCTCAGTTTCTAAACGTGCTGCGCGCAATGGCCGTAACCCTCAAACCGGTGCGGTTATTAAAATTAAAGCGAAAAAAGTTGCACGCTTCAAAGCTGGTAAAGAGTTATCTGCTAAATTGTAATAACCTGTTCAACAACATTACAAGCAGGATACATGTATGTGTCTTGCTTTTTTTATTTTTGTGCCGATTTTCATTTATTTATTTTACAACCGTCAACTTATTATTATGGGTAGAGGAGATAAAAAAACAAAAAAAGGAAAAATTGCTCAAGGGTCTTTTGGCAAAAGCAGACCTGCCAAACCTAAAAAAGCTGCTGCAAAAAAGTCTGCATAACCGGCAATCCGTGTTGTGATACGATTATGAAAACTGCGAAGTATATGCTTCGCAGTTCTTGTTTTACGGCGCTAAGCGCTCCAATTTCCATTCACCATCTTCCTGTAGCGTATACTGCAGCCTGTCGTGCAGGCGACCGGGTCTGCCCTGCCAGAATTCGATAACCACAGGTCTTACGAGGTAACCGCCCCAATAGTCGGGTCTTTCTATTTTTTTGCCTGAAAACAATGCTGTATTTTTTTTATAAAGCGCATCCAGCCACTCCCTGCTTTCAATAACATGGCTTTGAGGGGAAGTGATTGTCCCGATCCTTGAGGCTTCGGGCCTGGAATAAAAATATTCATCGCTGTCAGATGCAGGCACCTGCTGCACAAGCCCTGTAATACGCACCTGCCGCTCTAATTCCTTCCAAAAGAAGACGAGGCAGGCTTTGGGATTGTCAGCCAGCTGATGCCCTTTAAAGCTTTCGTAATTGGTAAAAAAAACAAACCCGTTCTGTGAAAAATCCTTTAACAGAACAATCCTTGCAGATGGTATCCCGTCAGGAGAAGCGGTTGCCAGGGTCATAGCATTTACTTCCAGTATTTCAGATTCGACGGCTTCTTTCCACCATTTGGCAAATTGTTGTACAGGGTTTTTCTCGGCCTCCGCCTCAAGCAACTGCTTTTTTGAGTAATTAATGCGTATATCTGCAATAGATTGATTTGCCATAGCTGATGGTTGATCGTGTAGCTGCAAAGGTAAATCCAAAAAGTTTTCATCAAATTTTTATCATGCACAGTATATATAGTCAATACTTTTATTTTTGCCGGTTGTTGTAATGTTTGAGAGATGGATAAAAAAGATACAGTTGTTCTGCAAATTGCTCCCGGAAACTTATTGAATGCCGCGCCGGTGGTGAGCAGGTTGAATATAGTTAAGAAAAGCGGCAATATTGATATCAGCGCCGAGGCATTAAACTGGTCGCTGGTACGTAAAGTTTTTAAAGAAGCGCCCAGGCCGTTCAGGGATATTTTAATGGATTGCTGCGAGGAAGCGATAGCTGAGCAGAAGCAGCATATTAAGCACCGCCATGGTATTCAAAGAACAGATATAAGCTGGGATGCTTTTTTTTCAAAAAATATTACGGCGTACTGGCATAAAGTATTTGAAGCGCTTAAGCCCTATTTTCCACTCATAAAATGGTATCATAAAAAGCCACAGGCCGGCAAGAAAAATTTTTTAACCGGGCCGTGTACATTCAGCACCTACAGGCCTTCTTTGCGTTTTGATGTACATAAAATAAACAATGCGTTGCACCTGCAATGTAATATTCTCTTAAATGGTACAGGCCATTCGTTAGATACATTTAACCGGTTTGGATTTTTGCTTGAAAGCCGGAACGAATATTTTATCCTTTCTTACCAGGATTATTTAACACTTGAAAAAATTAAAGAAGCGCCTGTTGCTGAATATGCCTCCGACCCGCAGGAGTTTGCAAAGCATATTCTTGGGGATATAGAACAAAATTATCCCGTGAACAGGAACAATCATTTCCCGGTAAATGAAGTTACCATCACTCCCGTTAACAGGCTTTTACTGAGTGAATTGAATAACGCTTTCCTGATGCTGACCCCCCAATGGATGTATGAAGGCAATATGGCTGAAGGTTCCTGGAAAGAAAACTTTGAGGTAATAAAAGATGGTATTTCGTATGTTATAAAAAGAAACCGGGAAGCAGAAGCTTCTTTTTTACAAACCCTGGTATCGCTTCATCCTAATTTTGCTAACCAGCGAAACGGGTATTATTATCTCTCTTTTGCCGATGCGCAAAAAAAACAATGGTTTTTGAAAGTATATCACCAGCTATTGCAGATGGATATTGAAATAGTGGGCATGGATATGCTGAAACATTTCCGCTATTCCCCGTATGAAGCCGTAACACATATGCATTTGCTGAGAGAAAATGACAATCGCCTCGTATATGAAATGGAGGTATTGTTTGGAAAAGAAAAAGTACCGTTGTCTGAATTGCAGAAAATGTTGCTTGCCGGTCAAAAAGCATTGCTGCTGAAAGATGGCTCGCTTGGCGTGCTGGGAGACGCCTGGATGCAGCAATATGCGTCCATCGCAAAGCATGGAAAAGTCAATAATGCTGAAATAGAAGTGCTGCGCTGGATGGCAGTGACAACCAGAGAAAATGCCGGTGAGGAGGCGCCATTGAAGCAGGCGGTCAAAGCAAACTGGTGGCACAAGTGGCAGCAATGGCAGCAGGCAGATAAAACAGTATATGGAGCGCCTTCCTCATTAAACGCAAGCCTGAGGCCTTACCAGCATAAGGGATACGAATGGCTTTTGCTGTTGAATGAAATTGGCGCAGGCGCCTGTCTGGCGGATGATATGGGCCTGGGGAAAACATTACAAAGCATTGCAGCTATTGTAACTTATATCGCTCAGAAGCCATCTTCAAAAAATATCATCATTTGTCCTTCTTCGCTTATCTATAACTGGCAGCAGGAGCTTGAAAAATTTGCACCATTTATTCGTGTGCTGGTGTACCATGGCCCCGGTCGAAAAAGAGAAGAGCTGGCCGACAGCGATGCGCAGGTCATTATTACCACTTATAATACTATGCGGAACGATGCTGATATGATAAGTGAGCAGGGGTATGGTATTGCCGTGGTAGATGAGAGTCATAATATTAAAAATCCATCTACTCAAATTACACAGGCGGTTATGAAGCTAAGAGCTGATTTTCGTTTAGCCCTGAGCGGCACTCCCGTGGTGAATAATACATTTGATTTGTATGCTCAGTTAAATTTTGTGGTACCCGGCTTATTCGGGAGCCGTGAATTTTTTAAAAGAGAATATGCCGACCCCATTGACAGCAGGCAGGATGAAGAAAAAGTAGCTGCCTTAAAGAAAATGACCGCTCCTTTTATCCTGCGGCGCACAAAAGAGCAGGTGGCAAAAGACCTGCCCGATAAAACAGAGTCAGTTTTGTGGTGTGAAATGAATGGACTGCAGCGCGATGTATATGAAGCTATTTTGCAGCAAACCCGTAAGAGCATTTTTCTTGAAGTAGAGAAGAATGGTTTTTCAAAAAGCAAATTTTCAATTCTGCAGGGAATGACCAGGCTGCGGCAGGTGTGCAGTTCGCCGTTGTTGCTACCGGAAGACGACCGGCAGTTCCCCTGCACGGAATCTGTAAAGATGCAGGTATTGATGGATGAGCTGGCAAATATATTGCCTTCGCACAAAGCCCTGGTGTTTTCCCAGTTCAGCTCTATGCTGCATTTGCTGGCAGAAGAGTGTAAGAAAAGAGGGGTTGCATTTTATCATTTTGACGGGCAAACACCCCCTAAGCAAAGAACCGAAATGGTAAATGCATTTCAGCAACCGGGCAATGATGTGCAGTTGTTTTTGATCAGCCTCAAAGCAGGCAATACAGGACTTACCTTAACCGCAGCGGATTATGTTTTTCTTTTCGACCCCTGGTGGAATACAGCAGTAGAAGATCAGGCGGTCGACAGGACACACCGTATAGGACAGACTAAAAATGTATTTGCATACAAGATGATCTGCAAGGATACAATCGAAGAAAAGATCATCCGCCTTCAGCAGAAAAAGAAAAAGCTATCGGAAGATCTGGTATCTGCCGATGAGAGCTTTGTAAAATCGCTGACGGAAGAAGATGTAGCGTATTTATTTAGTTAAAGTAGACGTATTTTAAGTTAGCAAAGCAGCTACGCCTGCAAAACATGGGATATACCCTCGCTTTTTAGCCGCCGGGGCTGACCAAAAAGGTCGTTGAACGTTATTGGCAGGGAGGGATCCCGACCGTGTCGGGAAAGCAATCTCATTGAATGATAAAGATTTAAGTCTTCATGGAGGTGGGCTCGCAGAGGCGGATCACCTGTGAGCGTCATTTGTCCTTCGCGAAGGCACGATCCGTTATTCCACCCAGGCCATACCATCCGGGCCTTTGCCGGGCTGAATGCTGCCCGTAAATTCCATTTTGGTGAGATCAAGCACACTTACGATGCCGCTTTCCATGCGCGCCACAAATGCCTTTTTTCCATCGGGCGTTATCAGTATGCCTACAGGTAATCCTTCGGCTTTTACCCGTTTGATTATTTTCCGGGAAGCAGCTTCTATTATTACCAGTTCACCTCCTGTATGATCCGATACCAGCACCCGCTTTCCATCGGGTGTAAACTTAACCCGGATGGGCAGCTTGCCTACGCTGATGGTTTCCTTTACTGTATTGGATGGAACATCAATGATGGAAATGGTGCCATCGTCGTTATTGCCCACCCATAGTTCCCTGTCATCGGGAGAAATATCAATGCCTTCCGGGCGTTTGCCTACAGGTATATGAATGATGTCTTCAGGCGCGGGAGGCACCTGTACACGGATGGCACTAACGGTGTTGGATAACCTGTTTGCAGTATATATCAGCGGCGAATGATGCGCTATGGTAAGCAGGTGTACGCCGTTTTGTCCTGTTCCGATCAGCCAGTCTGTTTTGCCGGAAGCAAAATCATATCGTCCTACCGTACGACTGAGCTCCGAAGTAAAATACACTTTTCCCTGCTGGTAGGCCAGTCCGTGCGGGCGGTAACATGCGCCCAGGTCAACGCGGCGTATTTCCTTCTTTGCCGCAACGTCAATTACGCTAAGACTGTTGCCCGGCTGCTGCGATCCGTAATTGGCTACAAAAGCCAGCCTGCCATCATCCGATACAATGATCTCGTGCGGACCATCACCCGTTGGTGCGGTTGCTGTAACTTTTAGCGCAACCGGGTCAATAAAAGCGAGCGTGTTCTCAAACTTATTCAGCACAAGCAATAGTCCTTTTTTTGAAGCGGTAGTTTGTGCATGGGCATTGCAAACGCAACACGCTAATGACAGCAGGATACAAACAAAACGCATAAAAACAATTTTAGATGATCGTTTGTTTGTAAAAATACCCAAAGAAAACGATAGAGGGGCGCATGGGTACACTTGCCTTCGGTGAGGAGCATCCAGGTTTTGGTGTTAGTGTGTCCTACAGGCGGGCGCCAATACAATAATACCGGCTCCAGTATTTATTATCAGGTTACATCATTTTAAAACTATTCACTGGGGGGATTGCTTCGCCGGCGTGAAAGCAATGGATGATTTTAATCTTGATTCGGCGGACTCGCAATGACGGCGCACGAGTGTTATTGCTTCAGCAGCCAGATATCCGAAATGCGTGAATGCTGCCGCCAGTTCAGGTGCGATTCCTCCGGTTCATCAAAGCTTACGGTTATTTTTCCATCCTGCGTGAGTGAAAGGGGTATGATCCACTCTTTAAATGTATCCGCTTCTTTGTTGTATTGCAATGGCGACAGACGGACTCCGTCTACACGCAGCAAGGCTTCTCCAAAACCGCAAACACGTATAATGTACCTGGCATCCGGATCAAGATCTTTATAATCCAGTTGAGGTGTTCCCTGAAAAGTTTGAAAAGAAAGCCTTTTCCTGCTTTTACCATTGTCCCACCAGGCAATATCCGTAGCGTCATCAGATATTGTTTTTACACGAGGTCCCTTACTTACACTCGAAACATCATCATAGTAGCTTCCGTTTCCCGGATGCTCCCAATGGCATATACGCTGAATGCGTTTCAGCTTTTCGTCCACATCATTCAATGCTTTGATCTTCGCGAACTCGTCGGCCAGCCACCAGCGATTGTTCAAAGGATAGTCAACAAAATCCAGCACGCATCCTCTTTCATATCCCTTTGCTTTGTATTTATCAACGCTCGTTTGTAAGCCGGTAGAAACAAACAGGTCAGCGCACAGCGCTTCAATCCTCCTGCGCAGATCGGGCGCCGCGGAAATTTTGTCGGCTGTGTTTATCATTGCCAGGGCATCATCCATTGCTTTATCGGCATCCGCTTTCGTTGCCCCGGCCAGTATAGCGTTCGCTTTTTCTTCGAGCTGCTGCTCATACAGCAGCCTTCTTCTTGTATATGCGTCGTAGTAGGCCCTGAGCAGCAACATTTGCCAGCGCCAGTTGTTCTTCAGCACAGGATTTTCTTTTTCAAGCTTTTGCCAGTACGAAAAGGTGGCTTCCACTCCGCCGTTTGCCGCCAGCGCACCATTCCAGTTTTGCTCCAGCGCCGTAATACCGGCAGCGGCGCTTTGTTCTACTTTATCATTGAAAAAGAAACGGCAGTATTCTTTCAGTATTTCGTTTATGTCTGTACGTATATCCCATCCCCGCATGCTCCATATTATTTTGTTTATGTCGTCGTGGTTCCCGTCTGAGTACGATACAAAACCATCGGTGAATTGCGCATAGGTCTCATGTATTTTAGCAAAGGCATAGGGACGTGGGTTTACCGATTCACGACCCAACGTTAACGCGTATGCCTGGTCCCATTTTTCTACCGGAAATTCGCAGCGTACGGAATGTGTTATATCGGGGTACTGCCTGTGTTTGTATTTAGCCGGCAGGCGGTAACGGGTTTCTGAGATCGGCGGACTGCTCGGCCCGGATACTACGCCTTCTAACCAACCGGGGTTGTTGTTTTTCAGGTACTGGTAAAAATAATCGATCTGCTCTGCATTGAATCCCTGCAGCGATATCCAGATCTTAGCGTTGGGGTGATACTTCACCAAACGTTTGTGTAAATCTTCAAGAAAGGGCAACACGTCAGACGGGTGATTGTCTCCCGGATCGCCACCGGGGAAAAAAACATGATCAAGCCGAGGACAGGCTTTGTAAAATTGTTCGTGTGTCTGCAATTCCGCATCGCGCCTGTTTTTATCTTTTAGATCAAATTCCACTGGCGTCCATACCCAGTAATCCATATCGTATGCCTGGCATATTTCGCTGATGCGTATGCGCATTTCAGAAGCAGGGATCTTAAAATGCGGACTTCCTTTCTCATCTTCATGAAAAGGTATACCCTCTACGGCATTGGAACCAAAAATGGCCAGTTCGCGGATGTATTCATCAAACTGCTGAACCGTCCACTCGTCGTAAGAGTTGGCGGTATGCCTGTATCCCAACTGGTGCCCGCGGATGGGATACTGCGGTGAAGACGCGATGTTAACAGGTTGTTGCAGCTCCAGCGTTTTATTTTTCATTTCCAGGTTACGCAACAACCAGCCTGCGCCAAAGAGCACGCCCCTTGTATCGGCGCCAATGATCCAGATCACCTGTTGCCCGTTGTTGTTTTCTGATACAACCCGGTATCCTTCTTTTTTATACTCAGCGCCTGCTGCGTCATTCGACGACGGCACTTTTCTTCCCATATATTCCTTATCACCCGACTGTACGATCGCGATCACCGGCACCGTCTTTCCGGGCCACGATGTGGTACTGTTCAAACGCAGGGTCGTTCTTTTGCTGATTTCTTCGATCAATACTTTCACAACGGTTGTACGCATGGGTTCCGGAACGGAAGGCGATACGGTTACTACAGCATTTCTAAGCTGTACAGGTTGTGCGGCATTTTTTTCAATGCCTGATAAAAAAATGAATGCACTGCAAAAAACGATTCTGAAAAGCTGGCACAAATTTGTCATACACCGGAATTGTTGATGTAAGGAAGAAGAGGAAATTTAGTGCACCATATACTCGTTTAGAGGGACAAGATACCTGCAAAAAGAGGCTGCCTTTTTGGACAGCCTCTGCAATTTTGTGGTTGTAAAAATAGAGATCACTCTGAAACAGCATATCTTAAAATCAGGTCTTTTATTAAAGAACTCTTAAAGTTAAATAGTGAGTATCTTCTGGGTGCATTTAAAATTGTCGCACCACTTTTCCCTCTTCGCCGCGCGGAGAGGGAATAAAAAGCCTGCCAGCCGGCGAGGTAGGGGTGAGGGTAACTAAATATGCAGCGACAACTTTAAATGCACCCTATCTTCTTTGTGATCACGCCCGGTAATCATTAAAAATGCTATATTTGAGAAGCTAACGTTAAACTTACTCCTATGCGCAAAGGAATACCAATCTCCTTCCTTCTGATGCTGCTCACCGCCTGCTCATGCAACAACAAAGAGCCTTTGGATGCACTTCCTAACATTGGGGGGTATGTAATTGGCCGGGAAACCTGTACCTCCGATCCGCATAATGATTACTGGCTGATTGACTTTACTGCCTATCCTGATCAGCTGCAGATGGGCGATACACTTGTTTTTGACGGCATTACTTATACTAATGTATTAAAAGTAAAGGGGTTGAGTGAAGGCCTGCAACAAATAGGAATGGCTGTAGCATTTGATTACAAAGAAGTTACACCGGGTGTAGTAATCACGAGCGGCTGTACGGTTGCCAACCCGGTTACTTATGCGCTGAAAGAGCTTTTTATTATTAACCAATTTGAGATTCGCTAAAACCAATGCGCATGAAAAAGATTATCTTATCCGTTTTGCTATCTGCTGCACTTATAGCCTGTAACAATAAGGAACCTTTTGATCCTCCCTATGATGGAGCTGTTGGATATGTAATAGGAAAGGAAAACTGTAATATGGATGAGAATAAAGATTTCTGGCTTATTAATATTATTTCATCTTCTTCTGTGAGGCAGCAATACGGCGATACGCTTGTGCTGGATGGCGTTGAATATACGAACGTAGTGAAATCAACAGGATTAGAGGAAAGCCTGAAGACCATAGGAGAAAAAGTAGGGATTGATTTTACAATAACTGATACCCCATCCTCAACAACTAATTGTAATGTCACCAATCCTGTTACGTATAAGCTGAAAATTGCTGCGATATTAAGGAGCGGCCCAGCAGTGTTTTAAATTTAATTGCAAAAACCTGGAATGCAACTACTGGATCTCGTAATATTAAAAATGCTATATTTGAGAAGCTAACGTTAAACTTACTCCTGTGTACAAAAGAATATCGGTCTGCTCACTCCTGATGCTGCTCACCGCCTGTTCGTGCAACAATAAAGAGCCTCTTGATGCGCTTCCTAATATTGGTGGATATGTAATAGACAGGGAAATCTGTACCTCCGACCCGCAAAATGATTACTGGATCATCGATTTTACTGCATATGCGAATGTTCCTCAAATTGGCGATACTTTATTATTAGATGGCATCTCTTACACCAATGTTTTAAAAGTACACGGGTTACATAAGAATTTGTAAAATATAGGGATGGCTGTATTTATTGAATACAATAAAGTTTCTACCGGCAAAGTAGTAACGACAGGATGCACTGTTGCGAATCCTGTTACATACGAATTAAAGGAGATTTTTATAATTAATCAGGGCGAAATCAGATAAGCTGAAATTTGCCACAATATTAAACAGCTTAAATTTTGAAATAAAGAGTTTTTCATTTTAATATTAAACTAAAACTAACACATATGAAAAAATTAATCTTATTATTGCTATTCTCATTATTAACCTTTTTCATTCGGGCACAGGTTTTACGGGTGGCAACTACGCCAACTGCTATTGCATCACAAATACCCGGGTACACCCAGGTGAGCACCATCAACGTAAAGACGATCAGCTATACTCCTTCCACTCCAACAACTCCACCAACCCCTGTAGATGAAGACAGCACCACGGAAGATATCAAGGTGTATGATTATGCAGATGTAATTACGGCAAATATTACCACTGCCAACGGTAATATTACTTCCACATCTCTTGGTAAAGTGTGGACGCTTAAAATAAGCATTCCCAATGCTTTGAATATCGGCCTGCTTTTCGACCAGTTCAACCTGTCGGCATCGGCGGAAATGTATATTTATGACGGCAATAAAACAGTGCTTGACAGCGCCATTAAAAAATCACATTTTACCAGTTCTTCTGTTGTAGGCATTTCTCCTTTGAGGGGCAACAGCGTTATTATCTATATTATTGAACCTAACAATTTCGGAACTTTTCAGAGTACCCTTTCTATCCAGAAAGTGGAAGCGGGATACCAGGAAATAGGCGATATCGGGGCTTCAGGCGACAATACACTTACCGCTAATGATTTTCAGATCTTTGAGGCAAGCACCAATTGTGATCCGCTGGTACAATGCCAGCAGTCTAAAATGCCCTATGCAAGGGCTGTAGCCCGTTTTACAACCAATGGAAGGCAGGGAACGGGCACATTGATCAATAATGAAGCAAATAATGGCAGGGCTTATTTTTTAACCGCTTTTCACGTAGTGGACAGGAACAAGAATGACATCCTGGATGCATCAGAAATTACTGCTTTATCTCAAGCCAGGTTTCAATTCCAGTTTTGGCGTACTAATTGTAATGGAAACGTTAACGCTAACGGAATACAATTCTCCGGGGCTGTCATTAGGGCATCATGGAGGTATACCGATATGGTATTGCTGGAACTATTGAACCCCCCGGGTATCGGCGATCTTGTAAACTATGCAGGATGGACAAGACAGACCGGCGCGCCTGCTAATAATACAGGATTTGTAATACACCATCCACAGGGAGATGATATGCGCATCACAAGCCTTAAGAACGTTAAAAGCTGGATGTGGAACAGTAGCTATTGGTCTGCGCATTATAATTCCGGAACGGTAGACAGGGGATCATCAGGCTCTGCCCTGATGAATGGAAACGGGCAGATCATCGGACAACTCAGAAGTGGGTGGAGCAGTTGTAATTTTACAGACTTCGGTGACCGCTATGGTAAGTTTTATGAATCCTGGAATAGCCCGGCGGGTCTTGCTACATGGCTGTCTCCCGGGCAGAATGTACAATCTACCAATTTACTGAATCTTACTAATATTCCGGTCAACGGCCCTTCTACGATAGCGTGCACCACTCCTACACAATACACCACACTGCCGGGTTTGCTTGATGTTAATTATACCTGGTCGGTGAGCGCGGGCTTGCAGATCATTAGCGGGCAGGGTACTGCAACTGTGACTATATCCGGACTTCCCGGCAATCAATACGGTGCTGGTACACTCACGCTTACCTTAAGCTCCCCAACAAAAGGGAGGTTGAGGACCTATATTATGTCCAAAAACATAATAATAAATACAGGAGGCGCAGGTAACATCAGCGGTACCTATAATTCGCCTACCAGTGCCACGCAGCCGCTTGTTTCACCCGCAAACAAATTTGATCTTACAACTTACAACAATGCCTGCCTCTCTATGGTGACCAATATGACAAATATTCCCTCGGGAGCTACAGTGGTTTGGTTAGGAACCACAAGTTCACCTGATATAACATGGTCGCAGTCCGGAAATAATATCGTTTGCTTCTTTACAGCGCTTAACCAAACTGCCGATATGAGAATTAGGATTACGACTTCCTGTGGCGAGACTTCAGCAAGGTACCGGTTTAAATGTGTGACCTATAACTTGTGCGGCGGCCCAACACCGGCAATAGTTATTGCATTTCCTAACCCGGTTTCAGGTACCCTTCGGGTTTCTATGGAAGAAAGTAAGGGCATTCAACAAGAAAAAAATACAAAAAATATCCGAGAGATAAAAATTATTGATAAAGTAGGTAATATTAAACGGTTTATCAGATATGGGCATAATCTGAAAAGTGTAAACATAGATATTTCAGATTTATCGCCCGATATATACACTGTTCTTGTATATGACGGATATGAGTGGACGACAAAAAAAATTATAAAGTATTAAATTGCCTTATTTCATTTTGCAGGATGCAGCAAATGTACCGGCAGCATAAATAAGGCTTTAATGAGAGAAAGAATTCCGTCAACTGTTGCACCCAGTATCCGGAATGGAATGAGCAATAGCCAAACAACAGGATATAATATCAATGCCAGTATTGCCAGAGGCGCACATAATACCAATAAAATCAGCCAAAGGAAAAAAGTAATCATACCCTCATTGTATTAAAGTTGAAAGGTACAGCATCATGCAAAAAAGCGGATGGAAATTGTGATGACCGGTCAGCGCAGGTTTAAGTAAATCTTTTTTCATGATAATCACTGCTGAATATCAGTACTTCTTTTGAGCGCTTATCGTTGCTCATACCATATTTCCAATTGGGGGTAATAATATGTAATCCTTTGTATAATGCTCTTATTTCTGTACAATCGTTGTACGACATCAGCCAGCCTTTGCGCTGCTTTAGCTGAGCAGCCAGCCCCGCATGGTCAAAATCCTTGTGCGCGTCTCCTTTTTTTCCGTATAATGAACTTTTAATCAGGTAGGGTGGATCGAGATAAGCAAAAGTGCCCGGGTTGTCGTCGAGGGATTTTTTAAAGTCGGCCTGCTGCACCTGTATATTAGGATTATGGAAATTTCTTAATCTTTCTATGGAAGTAATTGTAAAGCGGGGATGCTGTGGAGACATTCCACCCGAAAGGGTTGCGCCGGAGAAAGAAGAACGGTTGAGCACATAATACGCGGCAGCTCTTTGCAGTTTTGTTTCGAACTGTGTTTGTGTTTGCTGCAATTCATAAAACTTTTCCTTAGGCAATGGGTAATATTTTTCTACTGCTTCGGCAAGATCATGGGGATTGTTTAACAGGCATTGCCAGAATTCCACCAACGGTTGAAAAGCATCATATCCTAAAATCCTTACTCCCCGGGAAGCCATATATAATTCGATAGATCCTCCCCCTACAAATGGAGATACCAGGGTTTGAATGTATGATGGAAAAAATTGGGTGATGAACTGAATAGCCCTTGTTTTGCCGCCGGGGTAACGTAAAGGTGAACGGTATGAAAAACCGGGATCTGTATCTTTTCCTGTATTTGGAAGGATGGATTGTTCTTTGCCTGTGTTTCTGTTTGCCCGATCAACTGTTGGACTCATTCATTGCCTGTTTGTTCAAAGATAAATGTTTGAAGTTTCAGGATGGGAGATTTGAAATTTGAGATTTGATATTGGATAGCCTACAGCCGGTATGCTCTTTGTGAACCTTAGTGCCTCGGTGGCTTTGTGGTTCAAAAAAAGCTGATGCCTGATAGCCGACTGCAAGTTACTGGGCATAGAAGATTTGAAATTTGAGATTGGGTCAACCCTGCAACCTGTAACTCCGCCTTCAAACCACAAACCATAAACTTCAAACCATAAACCAATAACTACTTGGAAACCTGGAATTTGCCGGATTCGAGAATTTTGCCGGACTTATCGCGAAGCTGAAAAATATAAACTCCCCGGTTAAAATCGCTGAGGTTAACCTGGTTGTTTACGGAAACATTGTTGATTTCCAGCACCTTTTTGCCGAGGAAGTTATATATCTGGAAATTATAAGATTTATCGTATCCCTGCTGGAACTCAAAATTGATAACCGTAGTAGCAGGATTGGGGTAAAATTTAATAAGCTTAACTGTAAAGTCTTTGGCTGCAACAGGTACAATGCCGTTTTTTTCCTGGCCAAAGCCGGAAAAATGCAGCATACAACCCAATAAAAGTAACAGCGTAAAGTTCTTCACAATATAAAAATAGAATTTTATCTCAAAAGATAACGCAAAAATTGCTCACACAAGTATGCCTTCCTGTATTGCAAAATGATAATTTGTAAAGATTATCAATGCTTTATGTCAATTTTCTGCTTTTAAAACCGCGGGCAGCGTACAATATCTTTCGTGCTGTTGCGGCTATCTAAAAAGCCTGTATAGCTTAAAGATATCTCAAAACCACCTCTTCCCTGGCTGGCTGTACGCAGTTGCGATACATTCATATCGTAGCTGAAGCCCAGCGAAAAAGGGTTATAATCCAGCTTTACGACGGGTATAATGGCATCGCCCCATCTTAAATACCCGCCAAAATGGAGCGTATAATCAGGCACTTCCATGTCACCGAGCTTTCTTGAATACATTACCCCGGCTATGTATTCCTTGAACGGTCCCTGCACACTTATATCGCCGTGAAAAGTGATATACGCCATTTCTCCCATTGTGGTGCGCAATCCCCCGGATGCGACCCATTTAGGCAGGTGCTGAAGGCGCTGATAAAACGCATTGACGGGCTTATTGAAATGATGATAGGCTATACCTACGAAATAATTATTGTTTTTATTATCGCCGATGGAGGAGTTGTAACTCATGCCTACGCCTGCATCAAAATAGGAATAGTTATTGGCAAAGGTTTCACCGTCGGGCAGGGAGCCATTGTATCCAAACCCATCGTATTGATTATTGGTAGTTACCTTGGAACGATCCAGCCGGCGCGAAACCAGTCCCCCCATAAAGCCCAGCGATATGTACCTGTTTTTGTCGGCGCTTAAAGATTTATGATAGTTAACGGCCGGTAAAAGATGGGTAGTGGTGAGCGATACCGTACCTGCCCGGTCCCACAATACCTGCAGTCCGGCCGTTACAAAATCATCGCCTTTGCCTATGGGAAGTTTGTATTCGCCGTTCAGCGATCCGGTTTGATACGGAGTGGTAACGCTGCCCCACTGGTTCCTGTAAACCATCTGTGCTCTTATGTCTCCTTCAAATAAGCCGGCCAGCGCCGGGTTGCGTACCAAAGGCGCTTCGTAAAACTGTGAAAAATGCAGATCCTGCGCCCGCAGTGTGCCGGCGAACAGTATACCAAGCATTACAACAACACAGTGTGGTTTCATATAAAATCGATAAGCATTCACAAAAACATATCACTTTATCTTATTAATGTAACATTCCCTTTCATAGGCACAATTTGCGCATTGTCGCAAACAAACTCAACAATATAAACATATACGTCGGGTGGCAAATTCTGGGTACCCAGCCTGCCGTTCCAGCCTTTGGAGGCGTCGTTCGCCATAAAATTCTTTCTTTCAAATACCTGTTGTCCCCAGCGGTTGTATATCCGCATGGTTTGCACGCGCGCCAGCCCTCTTCCGCGCGGATAAAACACATCGTTCATACCATCGCCATTCGGAGAAAAAGTATTGGGCACAAAATAGTTTTCTTCGGTACATAATACCCTAACGGTTATTTCGGCCGAGCTCATGCAGGTATTGCTATCGGTGACGGTTACTGTATACGTTTGGTCGAACTGAGGCCTTGCCACAGGGTTAGGGCAATCGGTACAGCTCAGGCCTTCTGCCGGCGTCCAGGAGTAAGTGGCTATACCGGAGCTATAGGTAACAGGCAGCTGGACTTGTCCGCCTACCGGCATTGTTGCCGGGGCTGTTGTAATAACAGGCAATGGCGCAACGGTAAACGGATGCTGTGTTGTGCCCCGGCAGTTAAGGAAATTGGCAGCGGTAAGCGCGATGGTATATTCTCCCGGGCGCTCGTATACAATCGTATTGTTTTGTTCCGCCGAGGTTCTGCCATCGCCAAAATTCCAGCTCCACACAATGGCTGTGTCCGGAGGATACACGAGGGTGCCATCAAAGCTTACCGTCCTGTTAATGCAGGTGAGGTCATCTGCGTTGATCAGCGGTTGGGGCGTACGGGGAACCCGAACAGTATCGGAAAACGATAAGCTACAACCCGTGGCCGTGGTGGCAGACAGGGTAACGGGGTATAGTCCCGGCTGGGTAAATGCATGAGGCGGGGGATCCTTTTCGGTATAGGTTGTGCCATCGCCAAAATCCCACGATTGTGATACAACGGGATCTCCGTTCCTGCTGATGGTAAAATTCGTGGCAAAAACCGTCCCTGAATCGCAGAAAGCGCGCCTGTCCAGGTTGAATGCCGGAACGGGACCTCTTATGTCTATTGCCGGTGAGCCGGTTATTTGAGTACGGCAGTCACCTGAATCAATCATGTATACAGAAGGGCGGTAAACGTTGGGGTAGTTATAAGTATGCTGTAGTGTTTTTTGACCGGAAGAATCAATGCTGCCATCTCCAAAATAGAAATAGTATTTGGTATTGGGCGGAACGGTGAAATCGAAATGAACAGTCAGCTCGTTGCAGGCGTACGCCGGAACGGTATAGTTAATTTGTGTATAGGTGGCAGGATTGTATACATTGATGGGGAAAGTGGCTGAATCTACACAACCACCATAACCTCTTGCATATAGTTTTGCGGTATAGCTCCCAAAGTCATCGTAAAAATGCCGTACTACCGGTTGATCCAGGCGAGAATCAGTGCCATCTCCAAAATCCCATAACAACGATTCGTAGTTTTGACTGCTGTGGTAAAACCTGGTTTCCAGCAACTGGCAGATAGAAGTGCTGTCTTCCACGGTGAATGCAGCTACGGGCTGCCTGATCGAAACGTAATCCGGCCTGGTAACGGAATCCCTGCATCCTGCAGCATCGGTAATAATAAGCTTTACGGTATAGCTGCCTTCGCTGGTGAAAGTATGCAAAGGATGCTGGTCGGTTCCGGTCTGCCCGTCGCCGAAATTCCAGTCATAGGTAAGGTTATGCCCGGTGGAAGAGTCCCGGAACGGCAGCTCCAGGCCGGGACAGAAGAGTTGATTGCCTGTGCCAAAGGCCGCTACGGGATTGGTAACCCGTATTGTATCGACTGAAATGTATTCGTGTGTACATCCTGCATTGTCTGTAACCCTGAGCTTTACTACAAACGAACCCGTATCGGTATAAGCGTGTGTAAAAGGAGGGTTGTTAAACGATTGTGCCTGTCCGTCTCCAAAATCCCATGCCCAGGAAGCGATGCCCACATCGGCAGTGGACTGATCAGTGAACGTTACTGTTCCGTCTTTACATACGGCCAGCGATGAGGCGGTAAACAGGGCGTTGGGGCCCGTAACCGATATGGTTTGCGTGCTGTTTACTTCGCATCCATATATATCACGTACTCTTAATCTTATTATAGAGTTGCCTAAAGAAGGAAATGAGGTGTCAAGGGTTTGCGTACCAATAAATAAAGGCTGCCCATTCAGGTACCAGGCAAAATCCCTGATATTGGATGGATCTTCCAGAGCGGTAAGGCTTACCCGTTCATCCCTGCACAACGGGTTTTTGGAAACGGTAAAAGTACTATCCAGCGGTCTTACATCAATGGGTTTTTCTACCATGCCTGAACAACTGCCATTTGTAACGGTTAAGCGTACCGTATAAGTTCCGTATTGCGCATAGGTATAGGTTCCGGGCGAGGCGGTATTGGATGAATTGCCATCGCCAAAGCTCCAGTCATAGGTGAGGCCGCTGAGGGTGGGATCTGTTATTGAGCTGTCTGAAAAAGTAACCGAACGCCTGTTGATGCAATCTAGGTTAAATCCAAAGTTGGCCACAGGCGCCTGTTTGAAAACGATGTTGTTTTTTGTGACAGCAGGAGCGGGGCAACCATTGTTTAAAGCTATCAAACGAACATCAAACCATCCTGTGTCGGTATAAGTATGTTGCGGGTTCTGGAGGTTGGATGATTCCCCGTCTCCAAAATCCCAGCTCCATTCATTGGCATTGGTTGCTGTTCCCTGGAAGCTGACGATATCTGAAATACAATCGCCTGTAGTACTGGCGGTGAAATCAACATTGCTGGGAGGCGTTCCTGCCCTGACCGTTGAAGTAGCGGTGGCGGTACATCCTCCGTTGGTAGTAATGGTAAGGGTTATTGTATAGTTGCCGGGGGTTGTATAACTCGTGGAAGGAGTGGCGCTGCTGCTGGTATTTCCATTTCCGAAATCCCATGCGTAAGAGGCTACGCCGTCTATGGCATTTACATTGGCTGTGGGAGTAACATTTGTCAGCGGTGCGCAGCCGCTTGCATTTGAATTGGTGATGCTCACCGTGGGAGCAATGATTCGTACAAACTGGTTTTTGGTAACCGAGCTTTCGCACCCGCCCGAAGTAGTAATAGTAAGCGTTACATTGTATTCGCCTTTGGCAGTATAGGTATGCTGCGGCGTGGCGCCGGTGCCCTGCGAGCCGTCTCCAAAATCCCATTGCCAGCTAACAGCGCCCGGGGCATTTGCCTGGAAATTTACATTCAGCGGCGCCTGGCAACCGGAATTATCGGGAGAAGTAAAATCAACCGGCGGCTTACCGGTTACCACGATGGTTTTTTCCAGCGAGTCGCTGCAACTGCTGAAATTGTTTACCAGTTTAACGCTGTAATTGCCCGGGGTGCTGTACGTTTTTACAGGGCTCACCTGCGTGGAACCGGTGCCATCGCCAAAGTTCCAGCCAAAGGATACCACACCCGGCGCGGAAGTATTCTGGAAGCTGACCTGCTGTCCTATGCACACTGTGTCGGGATTACTAAAATCTGTAGTGAATGTATTCACCGCTACTGTTTTGCTGATGGTATCCACGCAACCAAAGCTGCTGCGGGTAGTGAGCAGTACATTGTAATTACCGCTGGAGCTGAATGATGCAACAGGATTGGGATCGGTGGAAGTATTGCCATTTCCGAAATCCCATTCGTAGGTTAAAGTGCCGGGCCCGGAAGATTCGTTCGTAAAGGCCACATTAAACGGCGGACGGCATTCGGGTGAGGGTGTGTTCAGGAATTCGGCTTCAATACCGCCTACCATGCGTATGTATCTTCCCCTGCCGGTGCGCCCCACGCAGCCATTGCTGCTGGTAGCTGTAAGAGATACACTGTAATATCCTGTTTGCTGGTAAACATGCGATGGATTTTGCTCAGTGGAAGTGGTACCATCTCCAAAATCCCACGCATAGCCGGATATAGTGCCATCTGCTGTAGTAGCGGTGCCGGTAAATTGTATAGACGTCGGTATACAAGCCGTTGTAATATTGGCAGATAAACTTACCGAAGGAGATGGGTAAACGGTGATATAATCGGTTTTGGTAATGGCGTTTACCCCGTTTTGATTGCGTACCACCAGCGTAACAGTATAGGTACCGGGCGCGCTGAAGGTAGCGGTGGGGTT
Organism: Chitinophagaceae bacterium; assembly: GCA_019638615.1. GTDB lineage: Bacteria > Bacteroidota > Bacteroidia > Chitinophagales > Chitinophagaceae > Agriterribacter. The sequence goes on from JAHBTL010000019.1 coordinate 24,543, forward strand.
TTGCAGGTTGGAGAGTTGCCCGTTCCCAAAATCCCAGTTCCAGTATTTGGGGTCTCCGGTAGACTGGTCCCTGAAAGCAACGCTCAGGGGTGAACAGCCTGATTGTACAGATGCGGAAAATTCAGCAACAGGGGTTTGCGCGTTTACAGCCAGAGCAATCAACAATACGAATATGGTATTGAATATTCCTTTTTCCAAACAAAATAAAATTTATACAGGGACAGATTCACAATCATTGGTGCGTTGCGCATGCTGCAAACCGGCTCAAAACTATTGTTTTTATAAATATGGTTCAGATATCGGACGCGGATACTTTCAGAGTAAGGACGCAAAAATTATATGAAAGGTTGATTTCCATATACGTTAGCCTGAAAAAAACAGTTGGGGAAGGAACTCAGCTTTTCTTGACCAGCTTAAGATAGACATTGCGGCCGCTGTTAAAGGGTACGGCTTCTACCAGCTTGGTGGTGTTATTGGTTATTTTAAAGGTATCGTTCAGCTTTACAAGCGGGTCGCCTGCCGATGGAAAATTGGAATAAATGGTAAGATTATCAACATCCCCCTTCCAGGTTCCCGCCGTTTGCCCTGCTCCTGTTATAGCATATACTTTACCATCTTCCGTAAATTGAAATTCATACCCTTCAAATGCGGCTGTTTCATCTATATCATCTTCTTTATATGTGTCAACAATCCACCTGCCATTCGTCATGGCATCTACCAGGAACTTCCGGGCAATATCTTCCTTAACCTTTTTGCAGCCTGCCAAAGCAACAAGCATGAAACCTGCCATGATAAGGCATCCTGCCACACGTATTTTTTTCATATATAATTTTAAGAATTAATTAATAGATGACATTGTATTTATCGGAAATATAGTCCATAAAGTATTCCATCCGTAACGATTCCCCTGTTATTTTATTGCACAATTCATCGCTTGTAAATGTTCTTCCGTATTGATATACATGGGTTTGTAACCAGCTATGTATATCCGAAAAATCACCGTTGCCTATTGCTTTGTCCAGTCCGGGCGCATGCACTTTTATTGCATGATAAAATTGTGCCGCATATAAGCTTCCGAGGGTATAGGCGGGAAAATATCCGAAGCTCCCGTGGCTCCAGTGAATATCCTGCAAACAGCCATTCTTATCATCGGGTACGGTTACTCCCAGGTATTTTTTATACAATTCATTCCAGTAGGCGGGAATATCCCCGGGCAAAAGACTGCCTTCCATCAGCAGCTTTTCTACCTGGTAACGGATCATAACATGGAAATGATAGGTAAGCTCATCCGATTCGGTACGGATCAGCGAAGGCTGTACCTTATTTACCGCGCCAAATAATTGCCGGGCAGTAACGGAATGTAACTGTGGAAAATAGCGCTGCATAACTGGCAATACAAATGCAATAAATTCCCGGCTCCTGCCAACACAGTTCTCCCATAACCGGCTTTGCGATTCGTGGATGCCCAGGGAGCAGAACTCACCCGCCGGCAATCCGTATGCTTCTACCGGCAGTCCCTGCTCATAAAGTCCATGCCCGCCTTCATGCAGGCAGCTCCAGGTCATGGAAGTAAAATCATTTTCATCAATGCGGGTGGTCACCCGTACGTCGTGCGCATTGAAGTTGGTCGTAAAAGGGTGTTCTGAAATATCCTGCCGGCCTGCTTCAAAATCGTAGCCGATCAGCTTCAGTATTTCCAGCCCGAACTTCCATTGGGCGTCTGTATCAAAATGCTGGTGAAGAAAACCGGTTTCCGGAGGGGTTTTATTTTCAAGCTTATTCAGCAATGCTTTTAAAGGAACCTGCAGGTCATCAAACAGCTTATCCAGCCATTGAACGGTAGCTCCTTTTTCATATTCATTCAATAAAGCATCGTAAGGATGTGCCGCATAGCCGAGGAGCTGCGTTTCTTCCTTTTTTAACTGTACCAGTTCATCCAGCTCTTTTTCAAACACCCTGAAGCTGTTTTGTTTTCGTGCATTTATCCATGCATGATAGGCTTTGCTGGTAGCCTCCGACATTTTACGTACAAAAGCAGAGCTGTATTTTTTATTCTTGTTGTAGTCTTCCAGCGTGAGGGCTATATTTTTTTCTTCCTGTTCCGTTAAGCCTTTCGCTGCCGATAGTTCATTCAGTAAAGTCCCGAGTGAGGCATCGGTGAAAAGGTCATGCGCTATCTCGCTGAGCGTTGCCATTTGCTGACCGCGCAGTGCAGCGCCTTTGGGAGGCAGATATGTTTCCTGGTCCCATTGCAAAACAGCATTGGCATATCTTACATCCGCGATCCTGCGCATGCGTTGTACAAATTCCTTGTATTTTTCTTTCGTGTGCGTGCTCATGCTAAAGGTTAATTACTGCAAAAAAACACAAATAAGGTGCTTGGATGAAAAAAATATTGTTATAGTTACAAAATCCTCAGCTTGTTGTCATTTCAAACCGCAAGATCAACTAAAAAGCATTACGAAGAATGTGAGGCGAAGCAATCTCAATGATTGGCATTAGGTTGGGACTGCTTCTCCCGACCTTCGGTTGGGATCGCAGAGACGGAAAAAATGGTTGGGTACTTTGCCCAGTGATCGTTCGCGGGCATTTGGTTTTGCAACCAGCACTAAAACGAAGCATACATTAACTCAACCTCCTACCCGTCCTTGCGAGGCGCCGGATCAAACTTATGTCATTAACCTTTTTTCTGCGGCGGCGAAGCAATCTCAACGAAAAGCAAGGACTTTACCATTTCTTTACCTCTTCCCATAAATCGCGCCAGTCAGGATTAGTAGAAATGATAAGTCGTATTTTCTGTGTGCGACTCCCACCCTTTATTCTTTTTTCCTCTTTAATTGCTTCTTCAATGGTATCAAAAAACTGGTAATACACAAGAATTCTGCAGTTGCATTTAGCAGTGAAAGACTCGGGAAAGTATTTTTCTTTATGTTGCTGAATTCTTACTTGCAAATCGGAAGTTACCCCAGTGTATAATACTGTAAATCTCTTGTTCGTTAGGATATACACATATCCGCCTTTAGCGATCATAGCTTAGCGGTATTATAGAAATTGTTTCCTGTCTTTAAAAGTAATAAACATTTTTGTAAAGAAAATATTGGTATCGAGACAAACAATTCCCGTATTGCGAGCCACCAGATCAATTCAAAAGCATTATGAATGACGAGAGGCGAAGCAATCTCAACGATTGATTTATGTTGACTGCTTCTCCCGCGCCGACATACGTTTAATTTAATACGACCCTATAGCGGTCTCGCAGAGACGAAAAAATGGTTGGGACTGCTTCGCCCGCCGTAAAATCCATTTAATTCAAAACAACAAACGAGCGGGTCTCGCAATGACCCAAAAATGTTTTAGAAACTTTAATTCAATATATTTGTCCATATCATTCCCATGCATTACCACCCTGATTCTTTTTTACTGGAAAAGCTGAAAGAAGGCGATATGTTCGCTTTCAACGCTTTTTTTATTAAATATTATAAGCTGTTGCTGGTCACGGCTTATTTCTACTTAAAGGATGAGCAGGAGGCAAAAGACATCGTCCAGGACTTCCTGTTTGAATTCTGGCATAAAAAATTCTTTCTGAAACTGGAAGGAGAGATCAAAGGATATCTTTATACATCTGTTAAAAACAAATGCCTGAATGCACAAAAGAAAAATAAGGTTGAAAGGGAGAGACTGGTTGTTTTTGAGCATACCTATTTGCCATCAGACGATTATCATAGGGACAAAGAAAGGCAGTTTGCGCTTTTGCTGGAAGCCATGAACCATCTGCCCAGGCAAAGAAGGGAAGTGTTATACAGGGTATACCTTAAAGAGAAAAAGTACCAGGAAGCGGCGGATGAACTGGGTATCAGCCTGAATACTGTAAAAACCCATTTAAAGATCGGATTGAAACATTTACGTGAAAAGCTCAAGAAAATACATTAAAGCCGGAAGGGGCGTTGTGGAATATATGGAAACCTTACAGGATCATATCAGAAGGCTCTATCTTGAAAAGCTGACGCAAGCGATCAGCGAGGAAGAGGATGTAATATTACAACAGTTGCTCCGGGATAACAGCGAAGCGCAGCTGGTATGGGCCGAATTGGAACAGGAGCGTGCAGCGCTGGATGTTGACAGGGTGCTGGCCGGTATTGATGCGGAACAGGAACTGGAGAAATGGCATCAGGAGACACAGCTTCGTAAACCCATTGTGAGATCCGGATGGTGGATAGGAGCTGCCGCCGCATCCTTTATTGGTATCATTGCGTTGGTGTGGTACAATCAAAGTGTTAAGCAGCCTTCACCAGAAAAAATAGCAGAGAATAAGCCTGGGCTGATCAAAGCTGCCGGTGTAAAGCTGGTGCTGGCCAATGGCAAAACCGTGAATTTCTCCAAAAGCCAGGCGCAGGAATACACGGTAGACGGAGTGGCCCTGGAACATTCGGGAGATCAGCTTGCATATAAAGAAGCAGAGGCCGGTACAGGATCTGTAGTGTTCAATACGCTTGAGATTCCCGCTAAAACAGATTACAGCATTGCGCTTTCCGATGGTACACAGGTTTTCCTTAACTCAAAAAGTACATTGCGCTTCCCTTTTCATTTTGATGATAAGCAGCGGGAGATCTTTATAGAAGGGGAGGCTTACCTGGAAGTAGCGAAGGATACAAAACGGCCTTTTATTGTTCATACACCGCTTACGGATATCCGTGTTACAGGTACAAAGTTCAATGTAAATACATACGAAGAGGGAACTGTGCGTACCTCCCTGGTGGAGGGTAGCGTAGTGTTGAATGATGCTGATAAAAAATCCATCGCATTGCAGCCGGGGCTGGAAGCCTTATACCATAAGAATAAAGGCTTTACTTCTGATAATTTTGACGCTGCTGAAACCCTTTCCTGGCGGGAGGGTATTTTTTATTTTCAACGTCGACCGCTGGGAGAGCTCTCCGGTATTATTGCCAGGTGGTTTGGCGTGCAACTGCAATTTGAGCAGGATGCGCTCTCTACCCATGCTGTTTCCGGGCTGCTTGAAAAGGGCCGCCTGGATGAATTCCTGAATAATTTACATAAAACCGCGGGAATAGATCATTCGCTTCAGGATACTATCCTGGTGCTTAAAAAAAGATAAAAAAAATATCGGGGTTGATTCACCCGATCCAGGAGTTCTGTTGTATTGTGCTAATAGTATCACACAAAACAACATACTCTTATGATGGTAAATCTATTGACGAGTCCGGGGAGGACTCTTTTTAAGAAAAGTTGTCTGAAACTTACTTTGATCATTGCCCAGATGCTGTTGGTCGTATCTGTAGCCTTTTGCGAGCAGCATCCGCAAAAGCTCACCATTTCCGGATCTAACATCCCGCTTCAAAAAGTATTTCAGGCTATAAAAAAGCAAACCGGTCTGACTGTATTTTACAGCAATGAATTAATTAACGACCGGGAAGAAGTGAGCCTGAATTTCAAAAATGAACCTGTAGAGCATGTGCTGGATTACCTTTTTAAAGAGAAGGAAATTTCTTACGAGATCAAGACAAATAAGGTCATTGTATTATCAAAAAATCCTAAAAAAGAAACCAAGGATGCAGCTCAGGCTATACCGGTTGACAAAGACATTGTAGTACGTGGGCGCGTGACCGATGAACAAGGAGAGCCCTTACAGGGAGTAAGTGTTGTTGTAAAAAGAACAAAGGAAACAACGCTTACGGATGCCAATGGAAATTTTCAAATTACTGTTGATAACAAAAACGATATCCTGGTTTTTAGCTTTGTGGGCTTTGAAACCCGGGAGGCAGCAGCGAATGCGCAGGGTACTGTAAACATAACTTTAAAACTAGCCGATAAATCGCTGGAGCAGGTGGTGGTGGTGGGGTATGGTACAGCCAAAAAGGCCAGCCTGACCAGCGCTGTCACCTCTGTAAATACCGAGTTGCTTGAAGACCGGGCCATCCCGAAATTGTCCACAGCGTTGCAGGGCATTACGCCGGGCGTGGAGATCCGGCAGAGCTCTGGTCGGCCGGGTTACAGCGCATCTAAATTTGATATCCGCGGAGCTTCGCTGGGAACCTTTTCCAACAACAGCGCGCTTATCCTGGTGGACGGGATAGTAGTGAGCAGCATCGACGACGTAAACCCCAATGATATTGAAAACATATCCATATTGAAGGATGCCGCTGCCGCAGCGATCTACGGATCGAGGGCGACCGGCGGGGTAGTGTTGATCACTACCAAAAGGGGAACTAAAGACAAGCTGACGGTGAATTATACCGGTACTTTCAGCGCGGAGCGTAATCCGCTGAGCGGTTATAAAAATAAAATGGTGGATTCGCAAACCTGGTTGAAGGCAACCAACGAAGGGAGCCTGAACGACGGCGCTGCTGTCATCTATTCAGATGAGCTGATCGCCAGCTACGATGGTTCGGATCCGCTGAAGCCTGCAAAAACCAAATGGTTTGACTGGATAAAATCCTATTCACCTCAGTATATGCAAAACATAAGCGTACGGGGAGGTACAGAAAAACTGAATGTTTACTCCTCCCTGGGCTACGTTTCCCAAACGGGGTTGCTTGATAATGACGACTACAAAAGATACAATTTCCAGACCAATGTCAACTGGAAGGTAACAAACAGGCTGGATGTTGGGTTCAATATTTTTTATTCCAAAGAAGACTTCACCCGCCCGATCGGAACGGTAGCTCCGAATCTTTTACGGCCTTTACTCAACCCTCCAATAACGGTTTTTCAGTATCCCAGCGGGGCGTATAACCCCGGCCCCCTTGGCTTTGGCAGCTTCAATGCCATACAGGCGATGAAAGAGGGTGGCAATACGATATCTGATCTTGATAAATACCGGATATCTGCGGACGCAAAGTACAGGATTGTAAATGGCCTGTTTTTGAACTATACGATCGCATTAAACAATGCGCATAGCCAGGGCAATACTTTTTATAACATGCTGGACATACTCAATTCCGATGGTGTTGTAACAGGCAGGTCTAACCCTTTTGGGCAGGCCTACTCAACCGCATCAGAGAGTTGGAACATGAACCGTTATCTGAGCAACCTGCTCAAGCTGGATTATTCAGGAACTTTCGGTGAGCATGCTGTTACGGCAATGGCCGGGTTTCAAACGGAAACAAACCGGTATGACGAAATCTCTGCAAGGGCTTATCGTTTTGTGAACAATGATATCCGCGAGCTGTCGGGATCTGTAGGCGCAGGCACGGACCTGTACGGCACCACGGGCGCGAACGAGTGGTCCATTGCCTCTTTGATTGGCCGCGTTACTTATTCGTTTAAAAATCGTTATCTTTTAGAATATGCCATGCGTTACGACGGCTCCTCGCGTTTCTCTAAAAACAATCGCTGGGCGCTTTTCCCCTCTGTGTCCGCTGCCTGGAGGCTGGAACAGGAGAATTTCCTGCAAAGTGTTGACTGGATCAGCAATCTAAAGCTTCGTGCCTCTTATGGTCAGTTAGGCAACCAGGGAACGGCCCTGTATCCTTTCGCCACGCTGGTGTCTAACGGAACCTGGGCTTTCGGCAATGGAGCCGGCACCACTACTTCGCTGGGAACGCCGGCAGACCCCAATCTCTCCTGGGAAACGAAATCAACCACCAACCTGGGATTGGACTGGGGATTGTTCAATCAGCGCCTTACCGGTTCCTTTGACTGGTTCTACGACCGGACAAAAGATATCATTGCAACTCCTGTCGTACCGTCTACCTTCGGTGCTTCTGCTCCCGTGCAAAATACGTTTACAGTGGATAACCGGGGATGGGAATTCGAGATAAGATGGTCAGACCGGATCGGTGATCTGCGGTATTATGTAGGCGGCAATATCTTTAATGCACGCGATAAAGTGGTCAGCCTGGGTGGGCTCGGCTCCACTGACCCGCGGTATGAGGGCGGAAAATTGGTACTGAACGCCGGTGCGGGAACCTATTATGCGGAAGGAAAATCAAGGAACAGCCTGTACCTGTACCAGACAGAAGGGCTTTTTGTAGACCAGTCGGAAATTGATCATTATGTGAAGCCCTCCACCCTCACAAAGCCGGGCGATATTAAATTCATAGACAGGAATGGAGATGGGGCCATCAACAGCAACGACCGGTATTTTTCTGACAAGAATACGACCCCGCATTATATCTATGGCATTAATCTGGGTGCCGCATGGAAGGGTTTTGATATATCCGTGGTTTTTAACGGGGTAGGAGAACGCTGGGGATACAGGAACCTTGACGGGCATTATATGACAGGAAACCGCCTGTCATTGGCGATATTCCAAAGCAACTACGACAACCGCTGGTCTCCGGAAAACCCGGATAAATGGGCCGACCAGCCCCGCCTCACCAATAACAACTGGATCAGCGGAGAGTTCAGCACTATGTTTTCTGCTCCCAATGAGTATCATTTGCGCAATATGAAGTATATCCGGCTGAAGAATCTCCAGGTGGGTTATACCATTCCCCCGTCGCTTATACAAAGAAGCCTGAAACTGACCAATGTAAGGGTCTATTTTACGGGAGAGAATCTATTCTATATCGCCCGCGGGTATAAAGAGTTGCTTGATCCGGAAGCATTCTGGAGCACTGTAGGGGATGCTGATGCTTCAGGAACCGTATACTATGGGCCTTCAGCAGTATTGAGTGGAGGGTTATCTGTTACATTTTAGCAAGGTGGGTCACATTCAGTAACTATTCAAAAAATAAAAAACAAACGGATGAAACCAATATATATAATCATACTGATGGCTTTTTCAATCGGAATGTTTTCCTGTGGAAAAGATTTCCTGGATAAAGCCCCATTAAACCAGTTAAGCGGCGACTCTTATTTTAAGCAGGACAATGATTTTGCCTTATATACCGATGGGTTTTACAGCGCAATGACAGTACAACCTTCACCGGCGATCTGGTTTGATTTCAGGAGCGACCTGGTGGGTCTGTGGCAACCGAAATCAGGGAACAGGAGTTATGCGGATCTGCACGACGGGAATATGACAGCGTCCACCAGTTCCCCGGGAATCTATTGGGATTACAGCCCGATAAGAAATGCTTATGTTTTGTTGAACAACATTGACAACGTGGAGCTTGCTGCCAATAATAAAAACCTGTACCTGGGCACCACTTACTATTTGCTGGCCTACCGTTATTTTGTAATGTTCCGGGCCTATGAATCTGTACCTATTGTTAAAAGTGTACTTGAGATCAAAGATGCCGATGTAGGCTCTTCTTCCAAGGAGGAGGTTTTTGCTGAAGCGCTGGGTTTTGTAAATAAAGCGATCGAGGCACTACCGAGTCTGGGTCCTACTGAACGGGTAAGGGGCCGTTTGACAAAGCTGGTTGCCATGACGCTTAAAACCGAGATGCTTTTGTACACGGCGTCTTACTACAACGGCAGCATGAGCGGGGCTACCTGGGCAGACGCGGCCAGTGCCGCTTCAGCCGCATTGGCAGAAGCAGATAACAAAGCGTATGGTCTGGCGGCTGATTTCAACAGCCTGTTTATAGCCGATCAGCAAAGCGGAACAGATCCGCAGAAAGAAATTATTTTCGAGTATGTGCGGCTGAAAGATGTGGCGCTCAATTCTTTCTCTTATTACAACTTCGGTCCTCATAAAAATAATATTGGCTGGGGAGATTTCCCGCTCACCCAGGAATGTGTGGATATGTTCGATTGTACCGATGGGAAGCCTATCGGCAAAAGCGCCGTATATGATCCGGCAAAACCGTTTAACAACCGTGACCCGCGTTTTACGCTGACCACCCTGTACCCCGGAAGGATAACCGCGTTTGCGGATGGCAACCAGTGGATCGTCAATACCTTATCGGAATTCGAGTATGATAATGACGGGAATAAAACTGCTGTTGTAAACAACGATTACATGAAGACCCTCGGCAGCTCAATAGACCGCTCCCCTTCTGGTTACATCAATATCAAATACTGGGACAGGTACAACGGCCGCAACGGGGGGCATGCAAGCTTTATCAATTACCGTTATGGAGAACTGTTGCTGATGTACGCGGAAGCGATGAACGAAGCCTATGGCCCCTCCGCTGAAGTGTATGATGCCTTGACGAAGCTGCGCGCCCGCCCAACGGTCGGTTTACCTGCGGTTACTGCTGCTGACTATGCGACGCAGGCAACGCTGCGGGAGTTTATCCGCAAAGAGCGGGTTTGCGAGCTGGTGTGTGAAGGCAAGCGTTACTGGGATCTGAAACGCTGGCACCTGTTTGAAACAAGACTGAACATGTCTCACTATTCGATGCACATCGCAAAGACCTTTGATGCGAACGGCAATCCCACTTCTTATATGGATAAGCTTTGGATCGGGACCAGCCTGAGCGGTCCGGCGAAGGGTGAGTACTTCGATATCCCTAACGGTGCAAACGGAGGGGAGCTGATGCATACGAGCATTTTCCCCGGCGCCAAATATTATGTATGGCCCATCCCTGAAAATGCGATCAACCGTAGTACAACAGGAGCGCTGAAACAAAATCCGCTGTGGCAATAGCAACGGGCGTATTTGCCATCGGTGAGCACTATTCTCATTGCGGCAAGGTAGGAGATAAGCAAATACTGCAATAAAGTTCAAATCTTCGCTTTTTTGCAAGTTTTCCGATAGGTGGGGACATCATAGCCGTCAACTTAAGCCCGGAGGGCTTGAATTTGAATAGCCCTCAACAAAGTTGGGGGACAAATGCCGATTTTTTTGTGAACCCCGTAGGGGTTCAATATGAAATGCGCCAATATACCACCGGTTGCACCGATGGTTATTCAGATTAAATCCCATTCGGGGTAGATTTCTTAAATTGACGGACATGGTGGTGACACCGACCGGTAGTGCGCTCTATGGGTGCATGCCTCAATGAGGCTGTCGGTCATGAGTGGGTTCCGGACCATAACTGTGGGGGCAGCGGAATGATATGCCTTCAGGGGATGTTGATAGGGTTAAACATAAAACCGGGGATGTATAAAAACTAAAAAAATGAAACGATTTTTTTTATTGCCGCTACTTCTTACGCTCGGCGTGGTATTATACGGAAAGCCGGTACTGCCTGATATCCTGAGTGACGGGATGGTACTGCAACAAAACAGCAAAGTAAATATATGGGGAAAAGCCGAACCGGGAAAGACAGTGGAAGTCAAACCTTCCTGGAGCAAAAAAGCAGTGCGTGCAAGGGTAGACAACTAGGGAAACTGGCTTGCTGTGATTGAGACTCCCGAAGCCGGTTTTACTCCCCGCACCGTCACTGTTTCCGATGGCGAAAAGGTAATCCTTAGAGATATCCTGATAGGAGAAGTCTGGCTGGCATCGGGGCAGAGTAATATGGAAATGACGCTCAATGGAAGGAATAACAATCCCACCATGTATGCGAACGAGGCCATTGCCCTCGCCGGACAATATCCTGCTATCCGCTTTGCTACAATCCCCAAGACCCGGACATATGAACCGCAGGAAAAGGCAGGGGGACGCTGGCAGGTATGCACCCCAGCCAATTCACCCGATTTCAGCGCCACGGCATTCTTTTTTGCCGAAAGCCTCCACAAGTCACTGAATGTACCGGTAGGCATCATCGCCTCCTCCTGGGGAGGCACCCCTGTAGAAGCATGGCTTGACAGGCAAACCCTGGAGAGCTATCCCGATACAACCCTGAACAAAGAATTGAGGAAGGCGGAGCGTCCATTGCTGATGTACAACGCCATGATCCACCCGCTTGCCAATTACGTTGTAAAGGGCTTCATCTGGTACCAGGGAGAAGCGAATGTCAGTGGCTACAAGGTTTACGCAGAACGCCTCCGTGACATGGTAACGCTCTGGCGCAAGCTATGGAACAACCCCGAACTCCCGTTCTACTATGTGGAAATCGCCCCCTTTGCCTATAACAATAATGGTGATGACACCCGGGCTGCTTACCTGCGTGAGGTGCAGTTCAAGGCACAGAAGCTGATCCCGCATAGTGGGATGATCTCCACGAACGACCTGGTGGAGCCTTTTGAGTTCAACAATATCCATCCCCGCAATAAGACCGATATAGGAAAGCGGCTCGCGTTCATGGCGCTCAACAAAACCTACGGATATGAGCGGGTGGCTGCACACGGGCCGGAATACAGTTCGATGGAGGTTGGCGAGGGAAAGATAATTCTCACGTTCGATCATGTAGGTGGAGGATTCAACCGGATAGATGGTATAGAGGGATTTGAAATAGCCGGAGAGGATAGACAATTCCTTCCCGCCCGGGCGGTAGTGGTACGGGGGCGGTAAAGTGGAAGTGTCCCGTGAGGGGATTGACAAGCCGGTAGCCGTCCGTTATTGTTTCAGGAACTTCCGCATAGGGAATTTTGCCGGAACACGCGAATTGCCCGTGGTTCCATTTAGAACGGATACCTTTGAAAGTAAATAGCTTTAATTACATGAAATCAACTTATCCGAAATGTGTACTGATTGTGTTAACAGCCATATTGATCATTGGCTGCAACAGGGAAAATCCTGTAAAATCGTTTGATGATTTTGGTGTAAAACCAGACACGAAGCAGGATGCTTCTGTAGCTTCTGTAAAACTGATTCAGAGGCACGGAAAGAACTTTCATCGATTGACGCTGTTACAGTAAAGGACAATTAATAAAAGTCATAACAAAATACATTATGACAACAAGAAGAGGTTTTATTAGAAATGCAGCCCTGACTTCAGCCGGGCTCGCCATGGGCGGTATCACTACAGGAATGACTGCCGCAAGTTACAACCGGGTGGCGGGCGCCAATAAAAAGGTGAACCTGGCCCATATCGGTATCGGGAACAGGGGATGGGATATCGTCAATGATTTCGACAAGACGGGTCTGGCCAATGTGGTCGCTCTCTGCGATGTCGACCTGGGAGCAGAACATACGAAGAAGGCACTCGGCAAGTTCCCCAAAGCCAAACGGTTCAAAGATTTCAGGGAAATGCTCGACAAGATGGGCAACGAGATCGAAGCAGTGGCTATCGCTACACCCGACTTCGCGCATTTTCCCATCGTAATGATGTCGATGGCCTACGGCAAGCATGTGTACGTGGAAAAGCCGCTCACCCGCACTTTCCACGAATCGGAACTGCTGCTGAAGGCCGCCAGGAAATATCCGAACGTAGTCACCCAGATGGGGAACCAGGGCCATTCCGAAGCCAACTATTTCCAGTTCAAAGCCTGGAAAGCAGCTGGTATCATTAAAGACGTGACAGCCATTACGGCACATATGAACGCCGCACGCCGCTGGCACGGATGGGATCCCGCCATCAAAAAATTTCCCGCTGCCGAGCCCATCCCTGAAACACTGGACTGGGATCTTTGGACAATGGCGCAGCGTTATCACGAGTACAACAAGGATCTCCATTACGGGCAGTGGCGTTGCTGGTATGATTTCGGCATGGGAGCACTTGGCGACTGGGGAGCACATATTCTCGACGCGGTGCACGAATTCCTCGACCTGGGCCTGCCGGAAGAAGTGACTCCATTGAGACTGAAAGATCATAACGACTACTTTTTCCCGATGTCGAGTACCATAGCATTCAAATTCCCGAAACGGGGCAATATGCCGCCGCTGGTGATCACCTGGTATGATGGACTGGATAATATCCCGGCTGTTCCTGAAGGATACGGGGTATCGGAAATCGATTCCAATATTCCTCCCGTGGCAGGCGGAAAGATACAACCGGCGAAGCTGAATCCCGGAAAAGAGATTTATAGCAAGGAACTTACTTTCAAGGGTGGATCGCATGGCAGCACCCTGAGCATCATTCCTGAAGAAAAGGCGAAAGCGATGGCGAAAGACCTGCCCGAAGTGCTATCGGGTCCTTCCAATCATTTTGCGAACTTCCTGCTGGCCTGCCAGGGCAGGGAGAAGACCCGGTCTCCGTTTGAGATCTCCGCTCCGTTGAGCCAGGTATTCTGCCTGGGTGTGGCTGCACAGAAACTGAACCGCAAGATCGTGTTCGACCGTAACACCAAACGGGTCACCAATGATGCTTTTGCAGATGCTTATCTCGTTGGGGAGCCACCCAGGAAAGGATGGGAAGATTTTTATAAGATATAGGATGCAGGATTTGCTATGTTATATTACGCACGCACAAATCCCGGTCATTGAAAATTGATTTATAAAAACATATGAAATATTTTCTTGTATGCTTTTTGGCTATTGTTTCTTTGAGGCTTAGCGCACAAAATGTAAGCGACTATGATATAGTATGGGATACGCCTTCAGAAAACGCGGCGGGCTCCATGCCTATCGGAAATGGAGAAGTTGGTTTGAACTGTTGGGTTGACAGGGAAAGCGGAGACCTGCTGTTCTATGTTTCGCGCACCGATTCCTGGAGTGAAACAATGTCGCTGCTGAAACTGGGAAGGGTCAGGGTTTCTTTTGAACCTGCCATCTTTCGTGATCATGCATCGTTTGTTCAGCGCCTCAGTTTGCACGATGGGTATATACGGATAGAAGGGAGGAACAAACAGGCAAAACTTTCTTTGAAGCTGTTTGTTGATAAGGATCTGCCGGTGGTTCATCTTACCGGCGAATCGGATCTACCGGTAAAGGCTACCGCCTCGGTGGAGATCTGGAGAGATAAACAGCGGGTGTTATCAGACAAAGAGATAGAAAGGGCATTATCAGGTCACCCTGATTCGCTGAAATTTATGGAGTACCCGGATGTGGTGTACGATGATAAAAAAAACATAACGGTTTATCACCGCAATGAAACTTCGGTCTACCCCATTCATCTGCAGCTCCAAAAATTACAACCGGAAAACGCCGGACAGTACGACCCGCTGATCAACCGTACATTCGGAATGGTTATTGGCGGCCAGGGTTTTGAAAAGCAAACGCCTGTATCGCTGGCCATGGAAAAGCCCCGGAAAAAGTTCACGCTGAAAATTGCAACCCATACTGCTCAAACACCTACCGCATCACACTGGATACAGGAAGCGGATCAGATCATGCAGACCTCACCGGGTGCTGCCGTAGCTGCAGGAAGAACTAAAAACTGGTGGAATGATTTTTGGAGCAAAAGCTACCTGTTCGTTTCAACACCTGGCGATACTACCGGTAAAAAGATCACACAATCGTATATCCTTCAGCGTTGGATGACGGCAAGCGCGGGACGGGGTAATTATCCTGTTAAATTCAACGGATCTATATTTACGGTGGAGCCGCAGTATACAGATCCTAACAGGCGGTTCTCGGCTGATTTCAGGCTATGGGGTGGCGGTTACTGGTGGCAGAATACCAGGCTTATCTATTACCCGCTGTTGCAAACGGGCAATTTTGATATGCTCAGGGCATTGTTCGATCATTATTTTTCAAATCTTCCACTTATGAAAAGCACCGCGAAAGCATTTTATAATGCCCCGGGTGCGGTTTGCCCGGAAACGACCACCATCTTCGGTACTTTTCAAAATACAGATTATCGCTGGGACAGGAGTGGATTGAAAGATGGGGAAGTGGGCAACGACTATATTAAATATTGCTGGAACTCAGGCCTGGAGCTCCTTGCATTGATGATCGATCATTACAGGTATACCGGCGACCATTCGTTTGCGCAGCAACGTTTGCTCCCCATGGCACGCGAGATACTGTCATTCTTCAACGCTTTTTTTCCGAAAAATGAAAACGGGATCATGGAGATCACACCGACCCATTCGCTGGAAACCTACTGGTATAGCGTGAAAAATGATTTGCCCAGTGTGGCCGGACTGCATTACGTGGTTGATGAACTGCTGAAGCTTCCTGCAGCGGTGAATACGGATGAAGACCGACAGGTTTGGAGCGAACTGAAAAAAGCATTGCCTGCAATTCCTGTTGTACAAAAAGAAGGCAGGACCCTGTTCTCTCCTGCACAGGAATTTGAAGACAGGAGAACCAATGCCGAAAATCCTGAGCTCTATGCCATATTCCCTTTTCCTTTAAGCAATATTGCAACGGCAAATAAGCAAACCGGTATCGATTCTTATAACAACCGTATACAAAAGGCCACCCACGGGTGGACACAGGACGGACAACAGGCCGCACGGCTTGGTTTGGTGGAAGAAGCCAAAAAAAATATACTGGCTAAAATTGAAAACACAAACAGGAACTTCCGCTTTCCTGCTATTTGGGGGCCTAACTACGACTGGACGCCTGACCAGTGTCATGGAGGAAACCTCCTGCTTGCCCTGCAGGAAATGGTGATGCAGAGCTACGGTACTACCAGTTATCTTTTGCCAGCCTTTCCGAAAGACTGGAACGTATCTTTTCTTTTATATGCACCTGGTAATACGAAAGTAAAAGGACACTATCGCTATGGAGCGCTAACGTATAAAAAGCTTACCGGTTCCGGTGAAGTAGTGGAAATGAAACAGAAATAGTTCAGAAATATTCCAATCAAAGAATTGCAGCCATCAGCAAACAATATAAAAAGAAGAGATTAATCATTGCATCATCAGTGTGCAGCCTGTTTGACAGGCTCCGTAATAATAACGAAATCCCCCAGCTTCTTCCAGTCATCCCATTTAGGCGCTGCAACAGATGTGTCACTAAAAGACGAAATATTGGCACACCTGAGTGTAGGGGCATAACGCATGAGCTGCTCGTATGTTCCCAGCTTTTCATCGCTGTGGAAGCGCCCGTTCAGGTGCAATACCTGTTTCTTTGTGCGCCCCTTCTTCAGTAACCGGGCTATGCTCCAGGCCATGGTGGCATCCCAAAGGTTTTGCGACTGGTAAAATTTCAATGCTCCCATTCCTTCATGCCCTCCCATCAATTCCGAAAACTTTTCGTAGTATGCTCCCGTAAGCGTATCAATGGGCAGCGGAGCCAGCAGCGATCTGGCAGCTTTGGTTAGATCGTTCAGGCTTTCAAGCCCGCTGCGGGTTACACGATTGGTGTAACGGGAGGGGGCATTGGCTGCCGATACATATATTCCGTTTGCCCGGGCATATTCTACGAGAGGACGGTAATCCCTGTAATTTTTCCAGAGCCTGCCATCTTTTTCCAGGTTGCTTTCAGTGATCAGCCCTTTCATGTATTCATCAAGCACCAGTTGTACGTCGCGCTGGAACATTTCCATGGAAAGAATGGTTTGTTTTTTGCCCTGCTTATGTAAGCCCTGCAACAACAGCAGCTCTACCAAATGCGCTACAGAGTCATTGTGTTCTTCACCAAAGAAAACAACCTCTTTGTTCTGTAGCTGTTCTACCAGCTCCTCCAGGCTTATTTCTCTTTTTTGTTCAACGGCGTAGATCCTGTATGAAGGTGTGGCATCGGTTTGCCCCCACAGCAGCGCCGGCACAAAGACGATCACCGGCAAAATATATTTCATAACATTGTTGAGCATGCTCTGTTTTTTCTATGGTTAAGCAGATCCTGCACTATCTGCTGAAAACTGATTGCCGCAAGCTACTGACAAATGCAAAAAGCCATTTATGAAAACGGGAACTTTTTCTGACCCGGCGAACCCAACCGCCCCGATATTCGCGGGGGAGAAGCAACTTCAACGATTGAACTTGCGTTGGGACTGCTTCACCCGCCGTAAAATTCAATTTAATTCAATGCAGCACATGAACGGTCTCACAGTGACAGAAAAAAATACCCTCACCTGCGGTAAATGCACTCCGGCATCATTTCACTGCAAAGGTTTCCCAACCGTCGTACCTTGCCGAATAATGAAGCGCCAGTTCCCATATATACAGGCTCACTTTGTCTATACTGGACTGGTCTGTTTTACCTGTTTTTGAAATTTGTAAACTGTAGGGACGGTCTTTTATTCCTTTTTCCTCGCCGCCGTTCTCAATTACAAAACCATTATCCTGTACTACGCGGGCAAATTTTTTCCTGTCCTGCTCGGTTTTAAAAAAAATAAAATGATCAATCTTTCTCAGCGCTGCAGGGTGGTCACCGGCATCGGCCAGCCTGTCGAGCATGCGCCTGTTGTAAATACGCTGCATCTCTTTTTGCGAAGGGTACAGCACGGTAAAATAATTGTCCAGCATGGGATCAGGTTTGGCCATTATATCCCACCTGCCGGAAGCGTATGTTCCCAATGCGTTAAAAGCATATTGCCTGTATTTCGAAGTATCGGCCGTATAAAAAAAGTAGTCGCGTTTGCCATTTTGCGTGTACCGGCCGGCGTAGGTAGCATTCAGGCTGTCTCCCAATACCTGTACCAGCTTATTTTCTACCGTGTCCAGCTTTTTTGCTTCGGCGTAAGACGGCATACCATTGTTATTTTCAGTAAGCAGGCTGATACTTATAATAATAACATTGGTTTTGATTTTAGCTTCAGGAGAAGTTCCGAAAGCAAGGTCGGCCATTACAGAAACAGGCCGTTTGTCTGCTTCCGCTACATAGGTTTCCCAGTTGCTGCTTTCCTGCGCCGGCACGGTTAACCAGGCAAAAGCCCCTAACAATATTACCGGCAAGGTTTTTATTCCCGTCATTGCACATTCATAAATTCGCAGCAAAGTAATGCCTATTTTTATATACCTATTCACAGGATCATGCAAATTAAGGACATCATTAACGTTTTGGAAAGCCAGGCACATCCGTCGCTCCAGGAAGGGTACGACAATGCCGGGCTTATTACAGGTAATATGTGGGAGGAATGCACCGGCATACTGTGTTCACTTGATGCTACAGAAGCGGTAGTGGAAGAAGCAATCGCCAACAGGTGCAACCTTATTGTGGCACATCACCCCATTGTATTCAAAGGATTGAAAAAGATCACCGGCAAAACATACGTAGAACGTACTGTGATAAAAGCCATTAAACATGATATAGCCCTCTACGCCATTCATACCAACCTGGATAATATATTGGATGGTGTAAACGGCCGAATGGCGGCTCAACTGGGTTTAACGGATTGTAAGCCCCTGCTGCCCAAACCCGGGCTGCTGAAAAAACTATACACATTTGTGCCACAGGCGCAGGCCGAACAGGTACGAACAGCCCTTTTTGACGCCGGCGCCGGGCATATAGGCAATTACAGCGAGTGTAGCTTTAATGCCGAAGGCACAGGAACTTTTAAAGGAGAGATTGGAACGAATCCGTTTGCAGGAGTCCCGGGGCAAAGACATGCCGAAAACGAGGTAAAGATGGAAGTGATTTTCCCGGGGTGGCTCCAGCGCCAGGTAACAGAGGCCCTTATCAAAGCGCATCCCTACGAAGAACCGGCATACGATATTGTATTGCTGGAAAACAGCCATGCCCGGGTGGGATCGGGTGTAACAGGTTTATTACCCGCTCCCTGTGAAGCCACTTATTTCCTGGAAAATCTGAAAAAAACATTTAATCTCCCTGTCATCAGGCATACGGCACTTACAAACAAGACCATTCAAACCGTCTCATTGTGTGGCGGGGCTGGCAGTTTTTTGATTTCTAATGCATTACATGTAAAATCAGATATTTATATTACTTCGGATATTAAATACCACGAATTTTTTGAGGCCGATTCCCGGATGATACTGGCTGACATAGGACATTATGAAAGCGAACAATATACGATAGACCTGCTGTATGATATTTTGCAGGAAAAATTCCCTACCTTTGCCGTCCTTAAAACCGCAGTGAATACCAACCCGGTACTTTACTATGTATAACCAGTAAACTGTATTATCATCATATGGCCAACGTAAAAGAATTCTCTGTAGAAGAAAAACTTTCTTCACTTGTTTCTTTGCAAAAAATAGATTCCAAACTCGACGAGATTAAAATCCTGAAAGGCGAGCTGCCAATGGAAGTGCATGACCTGGAAGATGAGATACAGGGTTTACACGCCAGGCAAACACGTGTGGAAGAAGAGATCAATGGCATACAGGAATTTATAGAACAGAAAAAAAATGTGATCAAAGAATCGCAGGCGCTGGTAAAAAAATACGAAAAGCAAAGTGAGAATGTAAAGAACAGCCGCGAATTTGAAGCCATCAATAAAGAAATGGAGCTCCAGAACCTGGAGGTGAAGCTGGCTGAAAAGCATATAAAAGATGCCAATGAAGAAATTGGAGACAAGGCACGTTTGCTTGAAAACGCTAAAAAGGCTGTAGCTGCCAAAGAAGGCGTGTTAAAACATAAGAAAGGCGAGCTGGAGAAGATTGTGGTGGATACCGAAAAAGAGGAAAAGGAGTTCAATAAAATTGCAACTGAGGCCCGTGATAAGGTAGATCCCCGCCTGCTGGCTTCTTATGAAAGGATCCGCAGAAGCTACCGCAATGGTTTGGCCATTGTGCCCGTATTAAGGGATGCCTGCGGTGGTTGCTTTAACGCTATCCCGCCACAAAGGCAAAGCGAGATCCGCCAGCGAAAAAAAATCATTATCTGTGAAAACTGCGGACGCATCCTGATTGATGAGGACCTGTACCAGGGTACCGAAGCAAAATAAATAGTAAGTATCATCCTGTCTTATAAACAAAAAGGTGCTTTTATGGCGCCTTTTTTAATTTGCGGGCATGGGTACGAAAACTTTTTGCAGAAAAAGTAATCAGCTTTAACAGGCAATTAAACTATACAGGGGCTCTTCCCGCAGGCATTCAAATCATGAATCCTTTCAGGGAGAGCAAAGTAGTCCTTGAACATCCCAGGTTTATCATGCAATACAAATCAAAAGAAAAGAACCTGTATGTTGATAAATACCTTTTGGCTTTCCAAAGAATTGCTACCTTTCAAAAAAATATTCAGTCTGTATAAGTTGCAGGTATTATGCTTCAAAAATTACTGATACGCAATTATGCTATTATAGAATCGGTTGAGATACAATTTTCGGGTAAGCTGAATATTATTACCGGTGAAACCGGCGCCGGAAAAAGCATACTGATTGGCGCGCTGGGGCTGATACTGGGCGAAAGAGCCGACAGCTCGGTGTTGTTCGACCCATCGCAAAAATGCATAACCGAAGGGGTATTCAATGTACATGCGCGCCCTGCATTGCAGCAGTATCTGCAGCAAAACGACCTGGACGCCGGGGAAGAAATAGTGATCAGGCGGGAAGTAGCGGCGAATGGCAAATCGCGTGCATTCATCAACGATACGCCGGTGAATCTTACACAGCTCAGGGAGTTTACATCGCTGCTGGTTGACCTGCACCAGCAATTTGACAGCCTGCAACTCGGTGATGATGACTTCCAGCGGGAAGTGCTGGATGCCCTGGCCGGTAACAACGCATTGCTGAATGAATACAGGCGAGCGTACACGCAATACAGCGCTACTCAAAAGGAGCTGACCGCAGCGCGGGAACAGCAGGCTTTGTTTAACAGGGAACTTGATTATTACAAATTTTTATTTACCGAACTGGAAGAAGTGAAGCTACAGCCCCATGAGCTGGAAGATGCGGACGCTGAGTTGAAATTGCTGAGCAATTCCGAAAACATCAAATCCACCCTTGGCAAAATTTATTATGAGCTGAATGAAGGCGAACAACCTGTAGCGCATCAGATAAAAGGGCTGGCCGGCCAGTTGCAGTCGCTGCATGCCTATCATGCTGATATTCCTTTGCTGGCAGAAAGATTGTTGTCGGTACAGATTGAACTGAGGGATATTGCAGGTGAAATAGAAAGATTGAATGACGATATAAGGTTTGACGCAGAACGCATACAGGTGCTGAACGACCGGTTATCTGCCGGGTATAAATTGCTGAAAAAACATGCGGTTCAAACAACCGCCGAATTGCTGGATATACAGGAAGACCTGCAGCGAAAGTTGGATAAAGTGTTGAACCTGGATGCGGATATTGAAAAGCTGGAAAAAAAGCTGGCAACCCAATTGCAGCAGGCCAAAAAGCTGGCGGAAGCGCTTACCGCGGCGCGCCAGAAAGAAACGGGCTCCTTTGAGAAAAAAATGATGAAGCTGTTGACGCAGGTAGGTATGCCGAATGCCAGGCTGAAAGTGCAGGTTACACCGGGTAATCTTTCCGCGTCCGGGGGCGACAGCATAGAATTTTTATTTAATGCCAACCTGCCTGCCGGCGAGGCAGGTAAAAGCAACCGTTTTGAGCCGTTGAAAAAAGTAGCCAGTGGCGGGGAGCTCAGCCGTTTGATGCTTTGCATTAAATCGCTGGTGGCAATATCCGTTCAGTTGCCCACGCTTATTTTCGACGAGATAGATTCAGGCATCAGCGGTGAAGCGGCCAGGCAGGTAGGGATCATTATGAAAGACCTGGGTAAATCGCACCAGGTGATCGCTATCACGCACCAGCCACAGATCGCGGCTAAGGCAGACGCCCATTTTTTTGTGTACAAAAAAGAAAAGGGCGACAGGATTCATACGCGCATAAAACTGCTTTCGGAAGACGAAAGAGTAGACGCGATAGCGCAGATGCTGGGTGGCGAAAAGCCTACGGCGGTGGCATTGGAAAATGCAAGGGAAATGATGAAGTAAAATATATAGGTGCATTTAAAATTGCCGCAGACCTGTCTGCCGTAAGCAGATGCGCAGATCAAATCTGTGCATCTGCGGCTAAAAGAAGGCATATCCTGTGTTTCGCAGGCACGCCTGCTCCAACAATTTTGAAATACACCCGTTTTTGAGGTAAAAAATAATATCTTTAGAAGAATATCAAAAAAATTCAACCCCGCAGATATGAAAAAAATGGTATTTTTTTTCGTGAAATCCTCCACACTTTTGTTGCTGACATTGGTAGCTTTTGTTTTCCTGAATGTAATCATACATACTTTTTTGAAAGGCTGGGGCATCGATTATGATTTCTTCCAGGGGTTATACCATCTTTTTGATTCTGTTATTTACCAGATCGACAGAATTTTCTTTAAAACCGGGTATAAGACAAAATCTCTTACCGGGGTCCCTTCCGACAGCCCTTTCTCCGCTCTACTTTTAATCAGTACGGTTTTTCTTGTTTTTTTTGTTTCTGTTGTGTGGACTTTTGTACAAAGAAAGAATACGGCTGCATCCCTGGTAAAGCTTGAAAGATATAATGAAAAACTACGGGAAATAGTGCGTATAGCGGTTGCCGTAATAATGTATTATTATGGGATCCGTAAAGTTTTTTTACTGCAGATGCCGTCATACAGAATGGATCAGTTGCTGACCCAGTTTGGTTTTTTTTCGAGGAGTGAACTGATGTGGACGTTTATAGGAGCTTCAAAGTCGTTCCAGTTTTTTTTAGGCGTATCAGAAGTGTTCGTTTCTTTTCTCCTTTTCTTCAGGAGAACATCTTTATTAGGTTTGCTGATTGCATTTGCAATTACCACTAATATCTGTGTGATGAATTTTGCCTATGACGTACCGGCCAGGATGCTGGCGGGTTTGTTGATGCTCATGGTGGTTTATTTGCTTCTTCCTTATATTAAAGTTTTATATGCCTTTTTTGTGCAGGACAGGCCCACTAAGATTGATTTTCATAAATGGAAGTATACGGGTGAAAGGTATGGCAAAATATTTAACAGGATACTGCTTTTTGTTATCCCCCTCCTGATTATAACAGACATGTTTCTTGTCTTATCCAGAAACAGGAGGCGCAGCGATCCGCCTATAGCCATTTACCAGGCCGAAACTTTTGTATCCAAAGGCGATACGATTCCTTTATTGGCAAACAGGGAAGGAAGATGGAATTTTATGGTTTTCAGGACCAATGAAGTATTAACGGTCATCTACTCACAAGGAAACCGGAAAGATTTCAGGTATAAAATGGATTCTGTTGAAAATAAACTTTCATTGTTTAAGTATACTTATTTCAAAGACTCCATACCGGTTTCGGTATACGAGGTGGATCGGTTAGAAAATAAGAATCTCGCGCTTCGTTCTTCAAAAGATTCCCTGTACTCAAGCATGCAGTTTATACCGGATTCTGTTTTCAATTTTGATATTGAGGGTAAAAAAAAATGGGCGGATAAATTACCCGCATCTTCCGTTAAGTAGCTATGAACGATGGCGCTGGTTCTGCGATGCATTAAATGCTTTCCAGCTTAAATACATCTTTGGCGCGAATGCCTTTTTCCGTCATCGCGAGTGTACAGCACTCGTGTTGCGGGTCGTGCTCAAAGAAGATGATGTAATTGTTTTGCAGCACTTCCTGTAAAAAGGATTTTTTTTCATGCAGGGTAGTAAGCGGGAACATGTCATATGCCATAACGTAGGGCAGGGGAATATGTCCAATGGAAGGTAAAAGGTCGGCAGCATAAACAATGGTTTTCCCTTTGTAATCATTGAGCTGCGGCAGCATCATTGCCTGTGTATGGCCATTTACAAAACGGATGGTAACGTGTTCGGAAAAGGCAATATCTTCCTTTACCGTAATAAATTTCAATTTTCCGCTATCCTGTATGGGCTGGATATTTTCCCTGAGAAAAGAAGCCTTTTCCCGGTCGTTGGGTTTGATGGCCCATTGCCAGTGTTGTTCATTGCTCCAGTAGGTGGCATTTTTAAAAGCCGGTACCATTTTATTGTTTTCAATTACAATGGCCCCGCCTACATGATCGAAGTGGAGATGGGTTAACAACACGTCTGTAATATCATCCCGGTGAAATCCATGCTTTGCAAGCGATTTATCTAATGTATCGTCGCCATGCAGGTAATAATGGCTCATGAATTTAGCATCCTGCTTGTTGCCCATGCCTGTATCCACCAGTATCAAACGATCCTTTTCTTCAATCAGCAAGCTACGCATTGCCCACGAGCAGAGATTGTTTTCATCGGCAGGGTTGAGCTTGTTCCATATGCTTTTGGGCACAACGCCAAACATGGCGCCGCCATCCAGCTTAAAATAACCTGTATTAACTGAGTATAATTTCATAATGCAAAACAATGAGGATGCTAAATTAAGCTGTTGCGGGATTTAAAATACATGCTTTTCAGAGTAAAAATAATGTATATGCTGCTGCCATCATTTTGACTGCAACTGTCAGTTCATCCGCATACGGGTAGGGCCGCTGCCTGGTCCATCGGTTCCCTGCCCCCCGGATTGCTGTGCTTTGAATTGCATGAGCCTGTATGTGAAAGTAAGCATAAAGTAACGGGTGAGCCTGTTTACGCGGCTGTCGATAATAGCGTTGCCGCTTACCTGTCGGGATATATTGGTGTTCTGATTGAATAGGTCAAATCCTGACAGCCGTATAAACCCGTTCTTCTTTTTGAACAGGGTTTTTTCAACGGAAGCGTTGAACAAAGTGGGATTGCCGTTCACAGAGGAGGCCAATCCATTATTAATAACATAGCTGATGTCATAGCGCAATATCAATCCCCCGGGGATATCCATGCGCATATTGCTGCCAAGCGACCAGGCATTGGAGCTTAAACGCTCCCCGTTTTGCGACAATGTGTATTTTGTAGAATTGAGACTATATGCGCCACTGGCGCCCCATTCCAGCCATTCTTTGTAATTGAAGTCAAAATTCAGGCGTTGCGTGGTTACCCAGTTGTTGCCTGTGTTTTTCCGGCTGTTTACCAGTCCCACATCGTGGTTGTAGTTTACGTTGCCGTTAAAAGAAACCACATATCTCCGGTTCTGGAAAGGAACGGAATAAGTATAAAACCCGGCAACGTTGTAATAACCATTCATGTTTTCAGGCATGCTTAATTGTGCCCCGCTGCTGTCGAGGTTGATATTATTGTTCACGATCCTGTTTTGTACAGTGTTGGCATTTATACCCACAAACATTGCCCTGCCCGAAGTGAAGTTGAAATTATTAAAGAACACCCGCAGGTTGTGGCTGAATTCAGGTTTCAGGTCGGGATTCCCCTGTGTTTGATACTGCGGGTTCGATACATCCCTCACCGGTTGTAGCTGGTTATAGCTGGGCTGGTTGAAATTAGCATTGTAATTCATGTTCAGCCTCCTGGTGCGTGAAAAGTTATAGGTAAACCTGGCAGAAGGGGCTACATTCAGGCGCCTTTGTGGCGTATAGGCGCTGTCCTTGGATATTGAATACCCGCTCAGGTAAGCAGGTTGTAAATTAACGCCCACACTGTAGTTGTATTTTTTTTGAATGGTTCTCAGGCTGATGCCTACCTGCTGGTTAATGAAAGTGTTTTCGTAAGCGTTGCTCAGGCTGTCCAGAAAATGGGTATCACCTGTTAAGGAATCTTTGCTATAAGTGCCCCTGTCGTTTTTAGCGTAGGAATAGTTGTAACCATAACTCATATCGAGATAGCGGTTTTTGCTTACAGGTTCTGTATAAGTAACCCTGAAGCCATAATTGCGGTTGCTGTTGTCCTGCGCGATCAATTGGTCTAAATATGTATCTGAATAGCCTCCTGCTTTTAAATATTCCCGGGTAAAGTTGATTTTATCGTCATCGCTCAATGAATAGGAAGTTCCGAAGTTGGCTGTGAACGACAGGTTCCTTCCCCTCTTTTGAAACCGGTGATTGTAATTCACAGAAGCGTTGAAGTTGGGAGATCTGCTGCTAACCGTATCTCCGCTGTACCCGTCCTGCGTTTTATACATCTCACTGTTTATGTATTCAAACAATCCGTTGCTTCTGTTATTCGAATTGTTATAGGAAAAATTAGGAATGATTTTAAGGTAGTTCGACGAATCAAAATTGTACTCAAAGTTGAGGTTGGCCCGGTGATTATTACCGATATTATCGGCAAAGCTGCTTTGATTGTTCGTGAAAATATTCCCCGAAATATTCTGGCGCGAAGTGGCACGGTCTATAATAGTATTACGGTTAGAAAAGCTATAGTTGCCGTAGAACGATCCTTTTTTATTAAGAAAATCTGTACGGAAATTAACGCCTATGGATTTGTTATCGGTAATCCCGTTCTGGTCTGCATTGGTATCAGAGGTAGCGCCACCGCCCGAGTTGCCGCCACCACCACCGCCACCTCTTATTGTTCGCATAGCTCCGCCGCCGCCGCGCCTGTTATTGGCATTACTGAAGTCAAAAAGATTCTGGTTGATGTTATTCAGGTTTCCTAAAACGGACAGTTGGGTATTCTCCCTGAATATATTTGCATTCAGTGTAGCCTGGTAGTGTTCATCGGTACCGTATCCGGCGGAGGCCCTGCCAAATACCCCCTTGTTTTTGTCCTTTTTTAATTGCAGGTTGATTACAATGTCAGGGTCGCCATCCTTTATGCCCGATGCCTGGGCCAGTTCTCCGTAGTCATCCACTACCTGTACTTTGTCTATGATTTCGGCCGGCAGCTCACGGGTAGCAGTCTTGGGATCGCCTCCAAAAAAATCCTTACCGTTTACCTTGATCTTGGTAACCGTTTTACCCTGCGCTGTTATATTTCCATCCTTGTCAACCTGCAGTCCGGGTATTTTTTTTAAAAGATCCTCTACATTCGAATTGGGCCTTACCTTAAATGAGTCAGCCTTAAATTCCACTGTATCTTCTTTAATTACAATCGGCGGCGGACTGATCACTATTTCCTGTAAAGTTTTGATGGCGGGTAGCATGGTGATGCTGCCTGTATTCAAATCTGTTTTACCGGCTTCAAAATCAAAGCTCTTCTCAAAATCTTCCATGCCGATATTGGTAATCCGGAGCGTAAAAACGTTGGTAGTTACATTGTTGAACAAGAACTGCCCGTCTTTAGCCGTTACTGTTTGCAGGGTATCTTTTGTACCGGGTCTGATAAGCATTACCGACGCCCCCTGTAGTGCAGTATGACTGCTGTCGTATACTCTGCCCCTTACTGTTTTGGACGTTTGTGCAAACAGGGTTGATGAGGAAGAAAAAATAATAAGTAAAAGTAAATGTATGGGCTTCATATTTGATACTGCATTGTCTGTAATGATTGGGCTGAGTTGTTTACTACAGACTTCAAAAGTAGAATGAAGATTAATAACGAAAGACCGGCAGACGTTAAATAAGGTTAACGTTTGATTATAAATGCTTAACGATTGATAAAGAGAAAAATTGTTTGGAAGATATTGTAAAGGGCTGATCTTTATTTTTTATCCGGATAGCGGTTAAAATATCCTTTTCATCTATAATATCCGGGGTGTTCCTAACTTTATAAGAAATCCGTTTTCCCGCGCGCAACCTTTTAAATTCCTTGTCCGTAATATATTGTTGAAAAGGATTTAGAACATATTTTGGAACCATTGATACATCTTATAAAGGGCTGTATAGCCGGTGAAACCAAATGCCAGAAAATTTTTTATGAGAAATACCTGGGATTGGTGTTAAAGACGGTGTATCGGTACATGAGTTCTTATGAAGCGGCGGCAGAGGTTTCGAACGATGCTTTTGTAAAGATATTTAAAGCGTTCAGCAAATTTGATTATCAACATGCTTCAAACCCTGAAATGTTGCTAATGGCCTGGATGCGCCGTATTGTAATTAATACGGCTATTGATCACATACGAATAGCGCAGTCCCAAAAGAAACATTATCCTATAACCGAAGAAATATGGGAAGGCAAAGAACCCGAAACCAGATCGGATGATCAGTTGCTATATAAGGAAATGATTGAATTGATACGAAAGCTGAGCCCTTCGTACAGAGCAGTTTTTAACATGTATGTAATAGATGGATACAGTCACCAGGAAATAGCCGCTATACTGGGTATTTCCGTCGGTACATCCAAATCAAACCTTGCAAGGGCGAGAGCCTTTTTGCAAAAATACCTTGTAAAAGATAATAAGGACAATGTGTTATGTTTTACCTGAAGAATGATGACATGGAGAAGCTTTTTCGGAGAGCGGCCGAAAATTATGAGCTGGATACCGGTAAGGCCTCCGATTGGGAGGGGGTACACAAAAAGCTGAGCGAAACCGGTGCTGATGAAAAGGAAGGAAAAAAGAAAAAACGCAGGTTTATCTTCTGGTGGTTCCTGCTTTTTCCGGCAGGATGGATAGCCCATAATACCTGGGATAAAATCGGGAAAGCCGCGTTCAGCCGGGAACCTGTGGTACTGCAAAAGCAGTTGACAAAAGCAGATGAACCTGTTGGTACAAATACCACACAGCCAGGAGAAAGGACGGGCATGCAACTGGAAGAAGCAGTAAAAACGTTTGAAAAGAAAAGTGAGCTGAAAGGCAGATCATCAGAAAAAAAAGCAGGTGGTATGGCCGACCGGAAGGATAAGGTGGTAATCGGGCCAGGCATAGTAGAAAATCATGCGTGGATGACATTGCGGCAAAGGGTAGATGAAAGGGATTTTGTATTACCCGCGCTTTCAGTTGCCAAATATATCCCGGTTGAGGTGGTGACAAACAATAAGGAAAGGGATCCGCCTGCCGGCGATTCGAATAAGATCAGCAAGCCGGATGCTGTACCTGCAGATCGTGGTTTCTATGCGCAGGCAATAGCCGCCCCGGATCTGACCAGTGTAAAATTTCAGCGGATATCCGGCACCGGTAGCAGCATCGGGTTGCTGCTGGGCTACAGGTTGAATAAACGCCTGCATATAGAAGCAGCCGCTTACTGGGAAAAAAAAGTGTATTATACCAAAGGGGCCTATTTTGATAAAAGCAGGCTGGCGTATTTCAATAACCATGAAATATACAATGTGGACGGAGATTGCCACATGATCACTGTTCCTGTGAACCTGCGTTATAATTTCGTCAGCAGAAAAAGCAGTGATTGGTTTGTTACCGGTGGTGCAGCCGCTTACCTGATGCAGAAGGAATATTATGACATTACCTATGAGTATTACGGCGACAGGCGTACAAAGGGCTATACCTATAAAAATGCTCCTAAAAGCTGGCTGTCTACAGTGAATATTGGAGTTGGGTACCAGGCTGCCATGTGGAAGTCTTTTCATGTGAGGGTTGAACCTTATCTCAGGATACCGGTTTCGGGAGCGGGAACAGGGAAGCTGCCGTTAACCAGCGCCGGCGTATACGTTGGCATAGGCAGGAAGTTTTGATTCATTCATTTTTCAGGGAAAAACGATGGCTAAAAAATTAATCATTTTTTTGGCAGTGACAGCTATTGCCTTTGCTGTAGCCTGGTATTGGTATAATAAACCCAGACAGGGAGTAAAAGGCAAAGCTGCCGATGTACAGGTAACCGCGGCCGAATTATATAATGCTTACAGCAATAATGAGCAGGCAGCCGATAAAAAATTCCTGAATGCCATTGTGGAAGTGAGGGGTACCGTGGAGGAAATACAGGTAATAGGTAATGATGCTGTGGTGGTATTGAATGTACAGCCGGGAGGCGGAGGAACGAGTTGCAGGTTTTCGTCGGCATCTGTGCTTGATAGCGCAAAAGCTATAAAAGGAACAGAGGTAGTGATTAAAGGTAAATGCACCGGTTTTAATATGGATGTAAATCTTACTGACTGTGAAATTGTTTTATAAACTACTCATATGCAAAGAAGTATTTATGGTTTAGGGTTGATTGTTTTGTTCGCCATTGCAGCAGGTGCATGTTCCAAAGCTTCAGAAGAAGAATTGGATCCTCCATGCGATACTACCGGTATGCGTTACAGTATCGATATACTACCGGTCATCGCCGCTCATTGTTATAGTTGTCATGGCAATGGTACCATTACCGAAGGCGTTGATCTCGACGGGTATGAGAACCTTAAATCACGGGCAGACAATGGCGATCTGCTGGGGGCGATTACGCACGCCGCAGGATACACACCCATGCCTTATAACCAGCCTAAATTGTCTGACTGTGATATCAATAAAATAAAAGCGTGGATACAGAGCGGGGCGCCGGATAACTGATTCAAACAATTAAACAGGCGGCAGCTTTTATAAATAGCAGAATATGAAAATATGGACGATCATAATAATATGTTGCATGGTTTCCACAGCCATGCAGGCACAGGTATTTGTAACCCGTACTGGATCGGTAAATTTTTTTTCGGAAACCCCGCTGGAAGACATTAAAGCGGAGAACAACCAGGTATATGCCGCAGTGGATCTTTCAAAAAAAACAATCGCCTTTTCAATGTTGCTGAAGAGTTTCCTTTTCCGGAAGGCCCTTATGCAGGAGCATTTTAATGAGAACTATGTGGAGAGCGACAAATTCCCTAAATCAACCTTTAATGGAATGTTTACAGGCGATGTGGTTCCGGGAAAAGCAAATACGATCCGGGTGGAGGGCGTGCTGTTGTTGCATGGAGTGGAAAAAAAAATTACTACCCATGCTACTATAGAATTGAAAGAAGAAAATCTTACAGGCTTTGCGAGGTTTCAGTTGATTCCGGAAGATTTCAAAATAACGATACCGGGTATAGTGAGAGACAAAATAGCCAGGCAAATTGATGTGCAGGTGACTATTGATTGTAAAACCGTTAAATAATAAGCCATGAAACGCAATGCAACACTGATGGCCTATAATAATACCTGCCTTTTGAAAAGCTTCCTGTTTTTATTGTGGTGGATGATGGTATGTGCCGTGTATGCCCGTAGCCAGGATACGAGCCTGATGAAGATGCTGGAAGATTCAATGGCGGTAACCCGGCAACCTCAATATACTACAGGCACATTCAAGGGAACGCATGTTATCAACCTGCATGCTGTGGAAACACCGGCGCAGGGTGTTTTGCTGTTCATGATCATGCACAGGTTTGGTAAAATAAATGATGGTGGTTACCAGCTTTTCGGGCTCGATAATGCCACCATGCGCATGGGCTTTGATTACGGCATTACCAACCGGCTTGCAGCAGGCATAGGACGAAGCACATTTGAAAAAACATACGATGGTTACCTGAAATTAAAGCTGCTCCGTCAAACGGAATCGCCGGGAAAGATACCTGTATCTGTAACCGCCCTGGGAGGATTGGCCTATACCACTTTGAAATATGCAGATAAAAGCTATCTCAATGCAAAATACCGCATCAGCTATACGTTGCAGCTATTGATAGCGAGGAAGCTGAACAGGAACCTGTCGCTGCAACTGGCGCCTGCATGGCTCCATTATAACCTCGTGCCTGCTGTTGCCGATAAAAACGATGTGTTTGCGCTGGGCATGGGTGGCAGAATGAAAATTACGCGGAGGGCAAGCATTAACCTGGAGTATAATTACCTGCCCGGTAACCAGGTAAACTCATTTAAAGTATACAATTCATTATCGGCAGGTTTTGATATAGAGACAGGCGGGCATGTTTTCCAGGTGCATGTTACCAATTCGCAGGGTATGGTAGCGCCTTTATTCATTGGGCGTACCACCGGCAGTTGGGGTAAGGGAGATGTTTATTTTGGTTTCAATATTTCGCGTTCATTCAACATCGCAAAAAAGAAACACTGATTAATCACTACAAAAACTACTGTTATGGAGCGCAGAGATTTTCTTAACAATGTAGGGCAGGTAGCAGCGATTGTTTGTGCAGGAAGATTGCTGGCTTCCTGTTCAAAATCCGAAGACAACCCTGATCCGGGAGGAGGTGGTGGCGGAAATGCAAGACTTACTGCCAATTTAACTTCGGAGTTAGCGGCTGTTGGCAGTTCCAAGGTCAATGGAAATGTAATTGTGGTCAGAACGGCTACGGGCAATGTGGCATCGTCGTTTGTCGCGTTAAGCCTTGTATGCACACATGAGCAGTGCACTGTAAACTACGATCCGGCCGACAATGACTTTAAATGTCCCTGCCATGGCAGCCAATACGAGATCACCGGGGCGGTAAAGCAGGGCCCTGCTCCTTCGGCCCTTACAAAGTACACGATTTCTATCAACAATAACATACTTACTGTAACATGATCCTGACCTCACAGGTTTGTTTTTTTGAAGTACCCTGTGGGATGTTATCAATGGGTGTTCTAAGAGAAGCCGTCCCTCTGCAGGGATGGCTTTTGCTATATGCGATATTACACCAGGAACCCGCACAGATCATGCTGTAAATCGGCAATTGCTCCGTATTTTTGCGCACCATTTCATCAACAGGGGCATTTGTATGCAAAAAAAGGTATTGGTAATAAAGCTGGGCACGGCGGTAATTACAGGCGAAGCAGGAAAAATTGACCAGGCTGTTATCAAAAAAATAGTATCTGAAATTGTTGCGCTTAGTAACCGGTATCATATAGTATTGGTCTCGAGTGGTGCAGTAGGCAGCGGAAAATCTTTCTTTAAAAAATACAAGGGGACCATCACCGAGCGCAAAGCCGCGGCTGCTGTAGGCAATCCCATGCTCATACAGTTGTACCACAAATACTTTTCAAAACATGGCATTACAGTAGCCCAGGCATTGTGTGAGCGGCATCATTTTTCTAACCGCAGGCAATTCCTGCAGCTTAAAGAAACATTTGGAGAGTTCTGGACAAATGATATCCTGCCTGTTGTAAATGAAAACGACCTGGTGAGCAATATTGAGCTTAAATTTTCTGATAACGATGAGCTGGCTACGCTCATTGCCATTGGTTTTGATGCAGACAAACTTATCATTTGCACTTCAGCCGGCGGTTTGCTGGATCATGAGAATAAAATTATCCCGCTTGTTGAAAAAATTGATACCAGCGTGCTTGGTTACGTGAATAAAGAAAAATCAGGCGTGGGATTGGGGGGGATGCTTTCCAAACTTACTTCTACCAAGCTGGCAGCTTCGTTGGGGATACATGTAATTATTTGTGGGCTCGATGGTGTTCATCCTTTACAAAAAGCATTAGAGGGACAGTCGGGAACCACTTTCCTGCCGCAGGCGTCTAATTTAAAAGCCAGGCAAAAGTGGTTGGCCAGCGGTTCTATTACCATTGGCGGCGTATATATAGATAAGGGAGCTTCCAAAGCCCTGCTGAACAGGAAAAGCTTACTCACGGTAGGCATCAGAAAAGTAAAAGGTAATTTTGTTGCTGGTGAGGTGATACAGCTGATAGACGAAAGCGAAGTGATTGTAGGCGTTGCCAAAGCCCGGCTGGGCAGCTTGGAAATCAGCAAACAGATTGCCCATAAAAATATAATTGCCGCTCACGCGGATGATATCGTTACTTTTTAAAGACCGGATTTATGAGTGCAGTTTTATCACTGATTAAAAAAGCGTATAATGCAGCTCCTGCTTTAAGGGCAGTAAGCGATGCAAAGCTGAAGAGGATATTGAATGGGATTGCAACAGAAATGCTGGAGCAATCGGCGATCATTTTAAAAGCCAATCAAAAAGATGTTTCGAAACAGGATCCTGAAAATCCGCGTACCGACAGGCTGCGGCTTACAGAGGAACGGCTGAAAGCCATTGCACAAAGCCTGCGCAAAGTAAGCAGGCTGCCCAACCCATCGGGGAAAATACTGGAAGAACGAAAACTGGATAATGGATTGTTGCTGCAAAAGCTGGCTGTGCCATTGGGTGTGGTAGGCGCAGTATATGAGTCCAGGCCGAATGTTACGTTCGACATAGCGGCATTGTGCATCAGGAGCGGAAATGCCTGTGTTTTAAAAGGCAGCAGTGAGGCAGATCATTCCAATAAAGCAACCGTAAAAATTATACAGGATGTGTTAAAGAAAAACGGGCTGCCTGCAGAGATTGTCACACTGCTTCCTTCTGCGCGTGAATCAGTGCAGGAACTGTTTACTGCCACCCAATATGTAGATGTGATCATTCCGCGCGGATCAGCAGGGCTGATCAGTTTTGTACGAAAGAACAGCCTGGTGCCTGTTATTGAAACGGGCGCGGGAGTATGTCATGTATATGTAGAAAAAAAAGCGGCGCAGCAAAAAGCCGTAAATATTGTAGTGAATGCAAAAGTATCCCGCCCGTCGGTATGCAATGCCATGGACACCCTGCTGGTGGATCGTTCAATAGCCGCCGGCTTTCTTCCAAAGCTGCAAGCCGGGTTTGAACAATATAAGGTAGAGGTGCTGGCAGATCCTTCGGCGTATAAAATACTGAAAGGATATCCCTATCTCAGCAAGGCAACTGCTGCAGACTTTGACCGGGAGTTCCAGGATTACAAATGCGCAGTGAGAGTAGTAAAAGATACAGCGGAAGCGCTTACGCATATACGTGAGCATTCGACCAGGCATTCGGAAGCCATAGTAACAGAAGATAAGAAAAAAGCTGAATTGTTTTTACATGAAGTAGATGCAGCGGCAGTATATCACAATGCTTCTACAAGATTTACCGACGGAGAAGAGTTTGGCCTGGGTGCAGAGATCGGGATTTCTACGCAAAAGCTGCATGCCCGCGGCCCTTTTGCGTTGGAAAAGCTGGTAACCGAAAAATGGGTGGTAAGAGGAAACGGGCAAGTAAGATAGATAGGTGATTGTTGATTTCTGATTTGATATTTGAAATGACTGAAACTATAAACCACAAACTATAAAAAACACTGACTGCTGAAAGCCCATAGCTGATAGCTCACAGCTCATATTTAATCCTGAAATTTGAAATTTGTTATGATATTAAACAAAACAAACCTTGGTTCAATAGCGGATACATTTGTTTCGAAGCCTCCGCAGGCTGTATTTGACCTGCCTGAAAAAGTATTACAATTTGGCACCGGCGTATTGTTGCGCGGGCTTCCGGATTACTTCATCGACAAAGCAAACCGGAAAGGAATTTTCAATGGAAGGATTGTGGTGATTAAGTCAACCGATACCGGGGGGGCGGACGCTTTTGAAGAGCAGGATGGATTGTATACTCTTTGTGTGCGCGGTATCAGCCAGGGCGCTAAAGTGGAGGAAAATAGTATATGCGCTGCCATCAGCCGCGTACTATCGGCAAAAAAAGAGTGGAATGCCGTTCTTGCCTGTGCAGGAAATCCTGAAATGCAGATTATTATTTCTAACACAACCGAAGTAGGGATACAATATGTGGAAGAAACGATAGATCAGCAGCCACCGGTTTCATTTCCGGCTAAATTGCTTGCTTTTTTATATGCCCGTTACCAGGCGCGCGGAGGAAATAATACAGGTATGATTATTATTCCTACCGAGCTGATTGTGGGCAATGGTGATAAATTGCGTGAAATAGTATTGAAGTTGGCCGCATACAACCGGATGGATGAAACATTTGTACAGTGGCTGAAAGCCGAAAACAGGTTCTGTAATTCGCTTGTAGACAGGATCGTACCAGGCAAGCCGGAAGAAGCGCTGCAGCAGCAGATCAGGCAGCAAACGGCTTATGAAGACAACCTGCTTATCATGAGCGAAGTATACCGGCTATGGGCCATTGAAGGCGATGCCAAAGTAAAAGAAGCATTGTCTTTTGCGCAGGCCGATGATGGTGTAATCATTGCCCCTGATATCGAAAAATACAGGGAGCTTAAGCTGCGCCTGCTCAACGGAACCCATACGCTAAGCTGCGGGCTGGCATTTCTTTCGGGGTTTACTACCGTGAAGGAAGCAATGGCAGATAAAGCATTCGGACAGTTTGTGGAGGCTTTGATGCTGCAAAATATTGCACCCGCCATCCCCGGAAAAGTTTCCGGCGAAGAAGCGGAGGCATTTGGTCGGCAGGTGCTCGACAGGTTCCGTAATCCTTATATCAATCACCAGTGGATCAGTATTACAATGCAATACACTTCTAAAATGAAGATGCGCGTAATACCGGTGCTGTTAAAATATTTCAAAGACCAGGGAACGATACCTCAGTACATGGCAACAGGTTTTGCTGCGTATCTATTATTTATGAAAGCCGTTGAAAAAAATGACGATAAATATTCGGGTGTTTATAATAGTAAGCCCTATCCCATCAACGATGATAAAGCAGGATGTTTTTATGAACTTTGGAAGAAATATGAAGCAAACGAATTGGTAATGCAGGTACTGAGCGATACAGGTCTGTGGGAAACGGATCTTACGGCATTGCCCGGTTTCGGAAAAACCGTGCAGGATCAGTTGAACAGGCTGGCCAGTGCAACACTGCCGAAGTGAGTGGAACTGGGTTTCATCGCTTCACTGTACTATCCAATGTTTGTGCCTACGTAAATGATTAGTTAAATCGCCGCTGTAAAAAGGTGTTAAAGTGCACTATTTCATTTCTTTGTAAATGATTGTACCGGCGCCGCTATCTTTGCGCCCTTATTTTTTAACCTGCTGAAAGGATATATAACGATGAACAGGATTTTTTTTCAGGCACTTATCTTTTTTGCCAGTCTGCCCTCTCTTGCAAATGCACAATCCTATGCCTCCCTCTCCGGAACCGTTACCAATAATGATGCCGGGCCGTTGGCCGGGGTTTCTATAGCGCTGTTGAATACCGGCAGGGGCACAGTAAGCGATGCAAAAGGTTTTTTTCATCTTGATAAGATCATTCCCGGAAAATATGTTGTACAGGTTTCAGCGGTAGGCTACGCTTCGGTAAGCAGGGATATACAGCTTGTTGCAGGCGCAGGCAATGAAATTTCCTTTGTGCTGGACGAAGCGGATAACAGGCTGGATGCCGTAGTGGTAACTGCCCAGAAAAAAGACGAACAATTACAGCAGGTGCCTTTTAGCATCAGTGCGCTTTCTGCCAGGCAGGTAAAAGAATACCGGTTGTGGAATGCCAAAGATATCACCGGCATAGTGCCCAATCTCAGCTCTACCAACGGCGGCGACGAAAGAAATGTAACATCTATAAGGGGGATCACTACTACCTCTTACGATCCTGCAATAGCTACTTACGTGGATGGTGTAAACCAGTTTACCCTCGATTCTTATTCTTCGCAATTGCTGGATATTGAACGCATAGAAGTGCTAAGGGGACCGCAGGGCACTTTGTACGGAAGAAATGCAATGGGCGGAGTAATTAATATTATTACAAAACAGCCTTCGGATAAAACAACTGCTTTTGCCGAGCTGAATTTTGGAAACTACCATCAGCAGCGTTACGAACTGGGATTTAAAACGCCCCTGGTGAAAAACAAACTTTACTTCGGTGCTGCCGGTATGTATTCAAAACGTGATGGATATTATACCAATACTTTTAACAATGCTTCTTTCGGCGATCAGAAAATAGCTGCCGGTAATTATTACCTGAAATACAAGCCAGCAGAAAAATGGATGATCTCTTTTAACCTGCGTCACCAGGCACATCGTAACAATGGCGCATATCCATTGGTAAACGGTATGGAAGAAGCCTTTGAAAAACCATACGAACTTTCGCAGAACGCAGTAGGTAAAATGGTGGACAATACAACGTTTGGTTCGCTGGTTGTTAATTATGCGGGTCGTGGTTTTAATTTCAGTTCCCAGACCGCTTATCAAACCAATTACAGGTATTATAAAAATCCTATTGACGGCGATTTTTCCCCGGCAGATATTGTAACTATTGGAAATGATTATGGAAAGCGCTGGAACAAAGTAAAAACCTGGACACAGGAATTCAGGTTCAGCTCACCTGCCGCCTCTGCCAATCGCCTGCAATGGACTGCCGGAACCTACCTTTTTGCAGATGATCGTCCTAACAGGCAGGCAACGCATTATGGCGAAGATGCAGGATTGTATGGCATTCCTGATATTAATTTTTCTACTATTAATACTACCAAGGGAAAAGGTGCGGGCATTGCCTTTTATGGGCAGGCAACTTATCGCCTGCTCGAAAAACTTGATCTTACGGCAGGGATCCGCTACGATTACGAAAATAAAAAGTACAATGTATCGGGTGAATACCAGCAGGACGGAGAAGCGGCCATGATCACACTGCCGGACACATCTGCTACCGTACATTACAATGCCTTTTCTCCCAGGATGGGATTGACCTGGAGGGTTTCAGATGGCAGCAATGTATATGGCATTTATAGCAGGGGTTTTCGTACAGGAGGGCTTACACAGCTTTCTTCAGATCCTTCCCAGCCTCCGCTGTACCAGTACGATCCTGAATACAGCAATAATTTTGAAGCCGGTATAAAAAACAGCTTCCTGCAAAACCGGCTCTATCTTAACATCGCCGTATTCTATACCAATATTACGGGCGTTCAGGTACCCACATTGGTGCTGCCAGACGCTATTACTATTATCCGGAATGCAGGTAAGCTGAATAGTAAAGGTTTTGAAATAGAAGCCACCGCCATGCCGGTAAAAGGTTTGCAGCTAAACTACAATTTCGGCTACACCAATGCATCGTATGCCAATCTGAAGCTTTCTCAAAACGGGGCTTCGGCTGATCTGGATGGTAAAAAGCAAATCTATACGCCTGAATTCACTTCTATGTTGTCGACGCAATACAGCTATACCATTCTCCCCAGGCAACAATTGAAGGCGGTAATCCGGGGTGAATGGGTGTACCTGGGCAGGCAATGTTTCGATCTTAATAATTCAATCAGCCAGTCGCCTTACAGCCTGCTGAATGCCAGAGCGGGGGCGTCCTTCAGAAATGCCGAGCTGATGTTTTGGGCGAGAAACATCGGAGGAAAAAAATACATTGCCTATGCCTACGATTTTGGGGCAGTGCACCTGGGCGATCCTGAAACGCTCGGCATAACATTGGGAGTGAGGATATAAAAAGCTGCTTTTTTGTTTTTAACAAGCTGTTCTGGCACATACATTTCCGGGAAAAATATTGCTATCATTTACATACCTTCTTCGGTTTCACTACGAAGAGCTTGTTTTTATATACGCGCATCCTTTTTTGTTATACAATTAAAGATACGGCTGTGAAATGCCCGTCTGTACCGGATTAGGAGATGAGTCGGCTGGTCTAAGGCTTTTGTGTTAAACAAGGTTAATGAAGATGATTATGGTTCGATAATTGCAATGGCTTTTCCTTTAAGTGGAGGGTTAACAACATGAGAGATCAGGTATTCAGCGAAGAAATACCCAAGGCAAAAGATTTTGCTTTTAATGCCGGTGTAGCCGATGTATTCGACGACATGGTAAACCGTTCGGTTCCTTTTTACGAAGAGATGCAACGAATGATAGCCGAACTGGCAGCCAGCCATGCTGTCCCCTTTACCAATGTATACGACCTGGGGTGTTCTACCGGAACTACTATTGTTAATATGAGTAGCCGGCTAAAGCCCGGGGTAAAAGTGATAGGCATTGACGATTCTGAAGAAATGCTCAAAAAATGTAAGGCAAAGCTTGATTTAACCTCTTTGCAGGATTCGTATGAACTGCATTGCGCCGATATTAGTGGAGGCATAAATATTACAAATGCATCGGTTGCAATATTATGCCTTACGTTACAATTTGTGCGTCCGTTGCACAGGGAAGCACTGTTGAAAGATATATACAACGGACTGAATAATGGAGGTGTTTTAATACTTGTTGAAAAAATACTGGCAGAAAACAGCGCTTTCAACCGGTCTTTCATCAATTATTATTACGATTATAAACGCAGGAACCAGTACAGCGAACTGGAAATATCTCAAAAAAGGGAAGCCCTTGAAAACGTTTTGATTCCTTACAGGTTAAGTGAAAATATTTGTATGCTCAACCGTGCAGGCTTTTTACGTACAGAACTTTTTTTTAAATGGTACAATTTTTCAGGACTCATAGCGGTAAAAGAATAACTACAGCAAATGGTTAAGATCGGCAGATTCTTTTTCAGGTACAGGAATTTCATCTTTATTCTTTTTTATGCCATGCTTTTTGTTCCGTCTCCTCCCGTTTTTTCCCGGGAAACACTCGGTGAGAACTATCATTATTTCCCTATCATTTGCGGATTGCTGATTACGGTTACGGGACAATTGATAAGAGGGGGAACCATAGGGCTGGCATATATATTACGTGGAGGAAAAGATAGAAAACCTTATGCCGACGGGCTGGTGACGGAAGGTATTTTCCGGCATTGCCGCAACCCTTTATATGCAGGGAATATTCTTATGCTGCTGGGCGTAGGTATTTTGGCAAATTCCCTGCTTTATGTAGCGGTAATGATCCCAATGTTCATGTTTATTTACCAGGCGATCGTATTGGCGGAAGAGGACTTTTTGCGTGGGAAATTCGGCGCCGGCTTTGATGAATATTGCAGGCGGGTCAACAGGTGGCTGCCCAACTTCAAAGGATTGAGTAAAACTTTTGAAAGCATGCGTTTCAACTGGAAACGCTGGTTGCTGAAAGAATACAATACACAGTTTGTTTGGCTTTGTGGCATCACACTCATCCTCCTGCTGCTTTATCCTCAACTCACAGGTCACAACGCAATAATGCGAAACAGCCTGCTGATGATCATTCTTCCTGTTTTATTTATCCTGTATTTGTTGGTCCGTTACCTGAAAAAAAGCGGTAAGCTGGCAGAATAATATTTTACCCTGTTTTGTAAAACTTCGTGATAAAATCATAATTTAATTTTATCGTGCGCATAACGAAAAGCAGGATGAACGGTTCACTATGGCTAATTTTTTACTGATCGGAATATGTTTACTGGCCGGAGTGCTTGTACGGCGATTCACTTCCCTTCCATCGGATGCCCACAAAGGGGTCAATTCATTTATTATTCACTTGGCTTTACCGGCTGTTTCTTTCAAATACCTGCCGCATATTCAATGGACTACCGCCCTGCTGATACCAGCGCTCATGCCGGTTGCATTGTGGCTGTGCGCGTGGTTATACATCAGGCTATATGCCGGAGTAACTGCCATTGACAAAAAAACGGAAAACGGATTGAAACTTACCACGGGATTGAGCAATACCTCTTTTATAGGCTTTCCGATGGTAACAGCCTATTTTGGAGAACACGCACTGGGTATTGCTGTAATATGCGACCAGGTTTCCTTCCTGTTACTGTCTACGGCAGGTATAGTACTTGCGTTGAATGCATCCGATGATCATCAGATGTCGGCTTCGCTGGTAGCAAAAAAGGTATTGCGGTTTCCCCCGTTCATTGCGTGCGTGCTGGCACTTACTGTACCGCATTTTGCTGATATCTCTTTGCTGGATCCTTTATTTGACAAACTCGCGGCTACTATTGGGCCGCTGGCTTTATTCTCTACAGGGTTGCAATTGAAATTTGATGGCTGGCTGAAAGAAGTGAAACACATCAGCATGGCATTATTATACAAGCTGGTGCTGGCGCCGCTGCTGATAGTGGGAATACTTTTTTTAATACAAGCCAAAGGGTTGATCGCCCAGGTAACTGCTTTCGAGTCCGCCATGCCATCCTTTCTTACTGCCGGGGTCATTGCAAGCGAGTACGGGCTTAATCCCAGGCTTTCCAACCTTGTAGTGGGCTTTAGCATATTATTAGCATTTATAACAAGTGCGGTATGGTATATGCTTATCATTCATTTGTTATAAAAACAGGCTGTTACAAAGTTTTTATTTTGATACTTTTAAATAGATTGATTATGCAAAAGAAACAATTAGGAAAAACAGACCTGTACGTTGCGCCATGGGCATTTGGCGGGAATGTATTTGGCTGGACGCTGGATGAAAAGAGATCGTTTAAAATGCTGGACGCTTTTGTGGCCGCTGGTTTTAATTTTGTCGATACGGCCGATTCGTACTCAACATGGGTACCGGGCAACAAAGGGGGCGAAAGTGAAACCATTATAGGAAAATGGAGGAAATCAAGAGGGAACAAAGATGTGATTATTGCTACTAAAATAGGTTCCGACATGGGACAGGGACATAAAGACCTTTCGAAAAAATATATACTGAAAGGTGCAGAAGATTCCTTAAGGCGATTGCAAACAGATGTGATTGATTTATACCAAACGCACTGGGACGATCCTGCTACTCCTGTTGAAGAAACGCTCGAAGCCTATGCACAACTGGTGCAGCAGGGTAAGGTAAAGTGGATCGGCGCTTCCAATTTGTCGGCAGAAAGACTGGAGGCTTCGTTGCAGGCCGCCCAACAACTCGGTTTCCCGCTCTACCAAACATTTCAACCTGAATACAACCTCTATGCACGCCGGCAATTTGAAACAGAATTATTGCCGCTATGCCTGGCAAACGGGTTGAGTGTAATAAGTTACTATTCTCTTGCTTCCGGGTTTCTGACCGGTAAATACCGTACGGAAAGCGACCTGGGCAAAAGCCCCAGGGGCGGCGGAGTGAAAAAATACATGGACGAACGGGGAGTTAAGATTCTGGCCGCGTTAGATAAAATATCGTCCCGGTACAATACTACGCCGGCTGCCATTGCTATTGCCTGGTTAGTTACCCAACCTGCGGTAGCGGCGCCTATTGCCAGCGCTACTACCCATGAGCAATTAAACGAGCTTGCAGAAGGAGCCAGCCTCGCGCTCGATGCAGAGGCTTTGCAATTGCTGAACGAAGCTTCTGCATATTAAGGCGCTACAGGCAACAGTATGCTATTCAAATTAAACCCCATTCGGGGTAGGTTTCCTAGAATATGGCAATGATGAGATGCTGACTGAAAAAATTGCATAGCATGAAAATTATTATTATACCCTTTTCTGCAGAAAAGACAGTTATAATAAACAAAATACTCTTGCACGTCCCTGATATACCGCTTGCATGAACATTTTAATTGAGCAAATGTTTCGTAGGAATAATCAGTATCAAACATTTTTAACACTGCGATATTGATATAGGGTTGTATTAAATTAAGGATATGTTGACGAGGGAGAAGCAGTTCTCACAGTAGGGCAACTGCTTTTTTCTGCGAGGATTGCTTCTCCCGACCTTCGGTTGGGATCGCAATGACCGGTAAGAAGCGGTAA
This sequence comes from Chitinophagaceae bacterium, assembly GCA_019638615.1. Taxonomy (GTDB): domain Bacteria; phylum Bacteroidota; class Bacteroidia; order Chitinophagales; family Chitinophagaceae; genus Agriterribacter. Next base: position 67,868 of record JAHBTL010000019.1, read on the forward strand.
AGGGTTTCCAACCTTCATAAGGTTGGAAACCCTGCGACTGGAAAGCGAGGGTATATCCCCTGTTTTGCAGGCCTGCCTGCTGGACTAATTTGAACGTTCTCACCGAAGGTAAATACCCCGCTTTTGGTCATGTCGCAGCCTAAGTTTATTTTAGCACTATGAGTAATTTCCAGTTCCCCGGGCAAACCGCTTTTTACAAAGGAAAAGTAAGAGATGTATATACCATTGGTGAAACGCTGGTAATGATTGCCAGCGACAGGATTTCCGCGTTTGATGTGATCCTTCCCCGGCCTATTCCTTTTAAGGGGCAGGTGCTGAACCAGATTGCTGCGCAAATGTTGCAGGCTACCAGGGATATTTGCCCTAACTGGTTGCAGGCTGTACCCGCTCCCAATGTCTCTATCGGTAAAAAGTGCACCCCTTTTAAACTGGAGATGGTGGTGCGCGGTCACCTGGTAGGACATGCATGGCGTACGTATAGCAGTGGCAAACGGGTATTGTGCGGAGTAGTGCTGCCCGAGGGATTAAAAGAAAACGATGCATTTCCCACCCCCATTATCACTCCTGCTACCAAAGCGGAGCAGGGGCATGATGAAGATATTTCCAAAGAAGAAATTATTGTAAGAGGTCTGGCTACAGAAAAGGAATGGGAAATACTGGCAGATTATACCCGGCGGCTCTTTGCAAGAGGGCAGGCCATAGCGGCAAAACATGGCCTGATACTGGCAGATACCAAATATGAGTTTGGCCGGATAGGCGATACCATTTACCTGATGGATGAAATTCATACGCCTGATTCCTCCAGGTATTTTTATGCCGAGGGATTTAATGAAAGACAGCAGAAAGGGGAACGTCAGAAACAATTAAGCAAGGAGTTTGTAAGAGAATGGCTGATTGCGAATGATTTTATGGGTAAAGAAGGCCAAACGGCTCCCGTGATGAGTGATGAATGGGTACAAACGATCAGCAACAGGTACATAGAACTGTATGAAAAAGTAACAGGTAACCGGTTTGTTCCTGAGCCGCTCAGCGAACAGGAAGCATACAACAGGATCGTAGCTGCTCTGCAACAACTGAAATCATAGTATATGAAAATAGCAGGCTTCTTGAGCACAATAATTTTATCTACCGCTTCATTAACACTTATGGCACAGCAATCAGAAGAAAAATATTTAATAGCCGGCACTTATACCGGTAGTGGAAGTGAAGGCATATACGTATATACTTTCAATACAGGTGATGGAACCTACAAACAGGTCAGCGCTGTAAAAACCTCTAACCCTTCGTTTGTGGCAGTATCGCCCGACGAAAAATTTGTATATGCGGTAAATGAAAACAGTGATAATGACAATGGGGGAGAAGTGAGCGCTTTTTCATTTGATAAAAAAACAGGCGTTCTTACTTTCCTTAATAAGCAGTTGTCTGCGGGTGATCATCCCTGTTATGTTGAAGTAGATAAAACAGGCAAATGGGTAATTGCCGGAAACTACAGCAGCGGAACGCTTTCCGTACTGCCTGTACAGCCCGATGGCAGTTTAGGCAAAGCTGTTACTACCCTGCAGCATACGGGTACCGGTGTAGACAAAAGCAGGCAGGAGAAGCCACATGTTCATTGCACGATCCTTTCAAAAGATAATAAATGGTTATTTGTACCCGACCTGGGGATAGATAAAGTAATGATTTATGCTTTTGATGCGGCCACGGGCAGATTAACACCTGGTCCGCAGCCTTTTGCAAAAGTGGCGGATGGCGCAGGGCCCAGGCATCTTACCTTTCGTCCTGATAATAAATGCGCGTATTTAATGGAAGAAATGGGAGGGTCGGTGACGGTGTTCGATTACATAAGCGGCAGGCTGCATGCCGTTCAGCACATCAAATCGGTGCAGGATAATGATAAAGGATTTATTGGCAGTGCAGACATTCATGTATCGGAAGACGGAAAGTTTTTATACGCTTCTAACAGGGGTGGCTTTAATACGATTGCCATTTTTAGTATTGACCAGCAAAATGGAAAGCTTACATTGGTGGGGCATCAGCCTTCGGGTGGCGAGATCCCGCGCAACTTTACTTTAACCCCGGGAGGTAATTTTTTACTGGCTGCCAACCAGGAGTCGAACGATGTAGCAATATTTAAAATTAATAAGAAGACAGGACTGCTTACAGATACCGGTAAACGCATCGGCATTCCTAAACCTGTTTGCCTGAAATGGATGAATAAATAAATTGCAACTTTTTCTTTCCCCGGAAATAGTTATCAACCTCTTGCATATAAAGCAGGTAATATCGCGTTCATCCCTTATTTTCGTTCTTTAACACTACAATCAGTTTATGCAGGCAGTCAACCTGAGATCATTTAAACAAAAAGTAAAACATCATAAAAGAGCTTTCAAAGGGTTTTTAACGCGACTCGAAAATAATCCACCCCGTAAACTGGATGATCTTGCCATCCGCGTTGATAAAGAAGTGTGGCATGAAACAGATTGCCTGAGTTGTGCCAACTGCTGTAAAACGATGAGTCCTACTTTTACTACCCGTGATCTCAAGCGTATATCGGCGCATCTGGGTATGACGGTGCAATCCTTCAAAGACAAATGGTTGTATTACGATAAAAAAGATAAGGACTGGATGAACAAGCAGCAGCCCTGCCAGTTCCTGGATCTAAGTACAAATATGTGCAGCATTTATGAAGTGCGTCCCGATGATTGTGCGGGCTTTCCTCACCTCACCAAAAAAAGGATGGTGGACTATATGCATGTGCATAAGCAAAACATTTCCTATTGCCCGGCTACTTATAAAATGGTGGAGAAAATGAAGCACCTGCTGGCTATCGGGAAACGTCTTCAATAAAAAAATAGGCCGCCGGTTGCCCGTAAAGCAACATAATAGAAAGAATGTCGTATTGTATCCTTTTCCACTCCGGGTACTGGTATAAAAATGCTTCGCCTGCCTTCATCAGCTTTTCTATTTTGGCATCGGTTACGCTTTCTTCGGGGTACCCGAATTGTAGAGAACGGCGGGTTTTTACTTCGATAAAATGAAGCATGTTTTCCTTTTCCGCTATAATATCAATTTCGTAGTATGAATGCCGCCAGTTGGTATGGAGTATGGTGAATGAGTGCTGTTGCAGGTAGGCAACTGCAAGCGCTTCGCCTTTTTCGCCGGTGGTATGATGGTGCGCCATAGAAGCAATTTCAATAATTGTACAATCATCAAACAGGGTGCATTCCAGGTTGTCGCACCGTTTTTCCCTCTCTGCTGTGTGGATAGGGAATAAAAACCTGCCTGTCGGCAGACGGGGGAGAGGGCAATTAAAAATGCAGCGACAATTATATATACCCCATATAGAAATTGCCGCAGATGCGCAGATTTAATCTGTGCATCTGCGGCTAAAAAATCCGGGGTATATCCTATATTTTGCGGGCCCCGCCCGCGAGGCTAATCTGGAATGCATCCTATCGAACATTTAATCAAAACAACTTTCAATTTTACCGGTAACCACAACTAAGCTTTGTGCCCTTTGGGCATGTATTGTTTCAGCAGGTACCAGCCGCCAAATAATACAGTGCTGAAAAACAGGGTGCCGTAAAGGGAATTTTTATAAAAAGGCAACCCGTCTGCAAAACACATCATCAATCCATCCCATGTTTTGGGACGTTGTAACCCACTACCGCTGCTCCAAACCAGGAAATTGGAAAGAAAAAAGTAAATGGTCGGAGCAGCGATCGAAGCTGCCAGCACATTTAACACAGTTGGCTTTTTAATAAGGAAGCCAACTACAGTCATTAAAGCAAAAAGGATATAATTGGTAAGCTGTCCTTCATAAAACCCCTGCATTTGAGAGTAGCCCAGGTTATACAATATCTCGTATATCGTATCCGATAATACCATTGAAAACAAGGGTAAGGCAAAAGCCCATTTCCAGTCTTTAATAACAGCTCCTGCAAACAATGCCATAGCGATCTGGGGTGCAAAGCCATAGGGTCTGCCCGGCACAATGCGATACAGTGCGGCAATGGCTATTAAAGCAATAAAAAGGATCAGGAAGGTTTTGTTGAATTTCATATCCCGGAATTGTGACATCAAAAATACTAAAATTTGCAGTAAGGCTACCAACCTCCAATAAAGGGGGTAATTCAATTTTTCGGGGAGTGACCAAAAAGGTTACTAAATAAATAATTTATTCGGGTAGGTGATGGAGACTAATAGTCGTTTATGCGATTCTCAACGCCTTCATTTACCTTTTTGGTCAGCCCCTGGAAAGATCATTGGGGATAGTATCAGCTTTGAGTGCTGTAATAGTAATAAAACACGCTTGCCGTCATTCCGATCCCGCCCAAATGTGTGTTGAACCAAAGGTATATTGCGGCGGGAGAGGAATCTGCCAGGCATTTGTACTACTGCTCAACATCTGCCCTACTGCCAGGCAGATTCCTCCTTCGCGAAAGAGCGATTTAACTACCATGTTTGTGTTGGCTCAATCGGAATAACGGAGAAGCAACCATTTATTCCGAACCCCCAACGATCGACATTACCTTTGGAGCATAACATTACTTTAAAAGCGAAATCTCTGGCATTTCAGATGTATTTCAATTTTTCGCAAGCGGAAATGTGCAACAGATTGAAATCCGTTGGAACAATATGCTACCGGGCCGGCGGCTCTTGTAGTTCGGTGTTCCAGAGCCATTGGCTCGATCACATATTCCCGCGTGGGATTTCAATCCCATGCGAAAAATTAGAATGCACCCGGGCAAATGCATCTAACAAGAAGCAGGGTGACGGTTATCTATATGCTTCCTACTCAGCCAACCCTGGTCATTCATTTGTCCCCATTGGGACAACAGGTGGGTAGAAAATCCAATCGTCCATTGCAGCGTCCCATACGGGACGCCTGGTATTTCAGGGAAAGGATTCCGCATTACCACGCAGCCCGTTCTGTAAGGCTCGGAACCCTTCGTTCCAGCAATCATACATTCATTTTGTATCTCCCGGTTATCACCTGGCGTCCCTACAGGGACGCATCAAACCATTTTCTGTATTAGCTACCTGCCTGCCATCCCTATGGGATGATATGCACTGTTTGTGAAGGGTATCTTCATCATTGGGCAATATTACAGATGTAGCCCGAACGGCTGGCATGATACAGTAATATACCGGTTCAAAATCGGCATCCATTTCATATAAGATGTAAAAGCTCCGTCTGCTATAGCGCGCATTGATTTAGGTATGTTTGTCCTGGCATTTCAGGCTAAATTAATATTTTGAAGTGCCGGGCAAAGCCTGAAAGGCTTACACCATCAACGATTTAATACTATGCATTTATAAAATGGTAACGGGGAATTCCCGGTATTCCGATCCTGTTGTCCAGCGTATCTTATAATCCCCTGTATAGTTTACTTTACCCAAGGGGTCTTTTCCATCCCAGTGCATTATAAATGTTTCTTCTCCTATTTTGCCTGTATATAAGTTAGCGATTTTTTTACCTGTTACCGAATACAGGTCCACCTGTAATTTTCCGGGAATCCACGATTTGCAAATGATGACTGATTTTTCTTTTTTTGTGACGATATGCGGAAGTACAGCGGCAAGGTAGAGTTCCCTGCTTTCTGTAAAGTGCATTTCGGGTATGGTAACTTTTCCTTTGGCATATTTCCTTTTAAAGCCCGGAGGACTTTTAAGCACAGTATTTTCATAATGTAAGCGCCCGGCCGGATGCCTGCCTTTCCTGAACCGCAGCTCATACAGGTCACGTATGGTTTGGTTAAAATCGAGCAGACCTGTCCAGAGCTCACCCGCATTCTTTGACACGGTGGAATGCCCGTAGGCCCGCCTGAATGCTTCGATGCCCGTAGTATCATTGTCTGCACCCAGTCCGTTTGAATTAATGAATTTTGGATTTTCTGTATCCTTATTCCACATCACGGAGAGGTTGGTATTGATGATCCTTTGTATATCTTCTTCACTAAAGACTATTCCATAATGATAGGCTTCGGCAATTTTTTCTACATCACTCGCCTGGTAACCCGAGCGCCAGGGATGAACCCAAACGCCATGGCGTGTATCTTTCTTTTCTTCATCAATATCGCCGGGGGTAAGGGGGTCAAAATAGTTCCAGCAATAATGATCGTCAAAATATTGGAAATGACTTTTTAATGTGAAGAAAATCCTTTCCGCCCTGTTTCTGTAAACTGCACTGTCTGTAATACGGTAAAGCCGCAGATAAACCTGTCCTGCATCCAACTGTTTATTAAATGGATGGCTGATTCCGGCCCGGTTAGCAGCAGGATCGTATATCCACTCGTTTAGATTACCAGGCTTTAAAAACTTACTGAAGCCGGTATAAGCGCCATATGAACCATCCTCATACCATGTTCCTCTTTTGTCCCACTTTTCTGCGAAATCTTTTTTAGCTATTTCAACATACGCGTTTGCACTGCTACCGTACTTTTTTTTCAGGTAATCATTTTCCAAAACCAGAACGGAGAAATCAAGCATTCCTGTCATCAGAATGGCATCGCCTACCAGTGCGTCCTGCCAGTATCTTTCGTCATAAGCATACGGGCCAATCCATCCTTTGTATCCGTCCGGATCGGTGTCCATCCTGCTGATCAGAAAATCGTAATATGCTATTCCGGCATCCAGCCATGCTGTATCTCCGGTGAGTTGAAAGTTTTCTACATACTGATCCATTCCCACCCGGGCATGCCAGCAGAAGTCTTCTCCTTTTGCATTTTCTGCAAATGCGGAGTTATTGATCATTTTGGCGGATAATGCTTTTGGCGTTATGCTGACCAAAGGATCATTTTGAGCAGGAACGGAAATGACAGTGCATAAAAGTACCGGGAAGAATAAAAGTGCAAAAAAGTTGGGTTGTATAGTCATATACATTCTTTTTGAATCGTTTGCTTTGATGGATATTCATAATGCCGGCAATTAGGCAGACCTGATAGTTTGTGTAAATATCCTAAAACTTCTTGTTACAACGATTTTTTAACGAGGGGCAGCAGCTTTATTAAACTCATGATGAATCCTTACAAATCAACAAAAAATCTTGGTTTAACGACTATGGTGGTAACACCTAACCTGTAGGGAAAAATTCTTCCTGTACAACTTTGCTCTTCCTGCCTGCTACTGGCGATTATCTATTGCCTCTGCTCTCATTGAGAATTTAAAATTTTAATACGTCTGCCCTGACCCGTGCCCAGGCCTCGGTCAAAGTATATAAAAATGCCCTACATTTATTAAATATTCATTCATCATATGCCCATAGCCAAACCATTTTATATAACCGCCTTTCTTATTTTAACCTTTTTAATTCAAAACTTTTCAATTGCACAGGGAACAAGGCTTCTTCGTCAACCATCACTAAGCAGCAAACATATTGCCTTTGAATACGGCGCTGATATCTGGATCGTAGATAAAAACGGGGGCGAAGCCAGGCGCATCACCAGTACGCAGGCGGTTGAAGCCGACCCGCATTTATCACCCGACGGGCTTTCTATTGCATTTACTTCTAACCGTTCCGGCGAAGCTAATGTATACGTTGTATCTATAGAAGGAGGAACACCTGCACGTTTAACCTGGTACCCTTCCCCTTCTTTTGCAAGGGGCTGGAGCCCTGATGGAAAAAACGTGTTATATGCTTCTACCCGTGAAACGGCGCCTTCAGATTATTGCAGGTTGTGGACGGTACCGGTTAAAGGAGGACCTTCCCGGTTACTCTCTTCTCCTTTTGGTTTTGACGGATCCTTTTCACCGGATGGTAAAAAAATTGTTGTTGACCGGGTAAGCAGGTGGGACGTAGAATGGAGAGGATACAGGGGCGGGCAGAATACTGCGCTGCAGATTTTAGATATTAATTCGTTGGCTGAAAAAGCAATTCCCAACGAGCGGACGTATGACAAACACCCTGCCTGGATAGGCAATATGGTTTATTTTTTATCAGACAGGAGTGACATTATGAACATCTGGTCGTTTGATCCTGGTAATAATCAGCTAACCCAGGTAACGCATGTAAAACATGCAGATATAAAATGGTTGGATGGAAATGAAAATGAACTGGTGTATGAATGGAATGGATACCTGCATTTATTGGATCGGGCAAGCGGCAAAGCGCAACAGCTTACGATCAATGTAAGCGGCGATTTTCCCTGGGCAGAAACCAAATGGGAAAATGTGTCTTCAAAAGTGTCAGGCGCTTCTCTATCGCCAACGGGTAAACGAATCCTGGTAGAAGCAAGGGGTGAAATATTTACGGTGCCTGTTGAAAATGGCGATGTACGGAATATCACGCAAAGTTCGGGAGCTGCGGACAGGAGGCCTATCTGGTCGCCCGACGGTAAACAGATCGCCTGGTTTTCTGATGCCGGCGGCAACGGATATGCATTACACATTGCCAACCAGGATGCAAGCAATATAGTTAAAACAATTTCAATCGGCGATGCCAAAATGGCGTGGGAACCCACCTGGTCACCGGATAGCAGGTACATTGCTTTTGCAGATAATAAAGTACGTATAAAAGTTTTAGAATTATCCAGCGGAAAGATTACAACCGTTGATACGGGCGGTCTGAATATTGAACGGGGTAATATGGGCATAACCTGGTCGCCCGACTCTAAATGGCTGGCCTATGCAAAAACGGCGGCTAATAATTTCAGGCGAATCCATGTATGGTTTATGGAAACCAATAAAAAAACGGCTTTGACTGACCCGATGGCGGATGCGGTAGCGCCAGCCTGGGACAGGGATGGCCGTTATCTTTATTTTCTTGCTTCTACTTCTATCGCATTGCGTTCCGGTTGGGCGAATACAAGTTCGATGACGGCGAAGCCTACTTTTGGCGGCTATATCGTTGTACTGCGGAAAGAGGACCCTACCCCGTTTCCATTGAAAAGTGATGAGGAACCCGATTCAACGGCTGATAACAAAAAAGCAAAAGACACTACCGCAAAATCGAAAGCGGTACGGATTGATTTGGAAAATATAGATAAACGCATTTTAGCGCTGCCTGTTCCGCAGGCTAACTATGATAACATGATTGCCGGGCCAAAGGGAACGGTATTCATCAGTGCAGAAAATACATTGAGTAAGTTTTCTATTGAATCCAAAAAGCTGGAAGATTTTGCAAAAGGGATAAATGATGCTTCTGTATCCGCAAATGGTGAAAAAATTTTGTTAAGGTCCGGAGGCGAAAGCTGGCGTGTTGTTTCCACGGCAAAAGCGCCTTCACCCGATGAAGGTAAAGTTACAATGGTACTTAAAATGGAACTCAACCGGATTGCAGAATGGAAACAGATATTTGAAGAAGCCTATCGTTATGAGCGGGATTATTTTTATGATCCTGACCTGCATGGCAGAAACTGGCAGGATGTATGGGATCGTTATTCACCACTGGTTCCGTACATCAGGCACCGCAGCGATCTTACTTATATATTAGACCAGGTAGGCGGCGAGTTATCCGTTGGGCATAGTTTTGTATTTGGAGGTGATTTTCCCGCTGTAGAAAAAAATGATATTGGCTTGTTGGGCGCCGACCTGGTACAAAAGGAAGGCCGCTGGCAGATTAAAAAAATATTTACAACGGAAAGCTGGAACCCGGGATTGTTTGCGCCATTAGCTCAACCCGACCTTAAAGCAAAGGAAGGCGATTTTATTATAAAGATTGACGGCGTTGACCTCACTGCCGATACAGATCCTTATTCATTATTACAGGGCAAAGCGAATAAACAAACGGTTTTAATGGTAAATAATAAACCGGCTGCCGATGGCGCATGGAAGATAATTGTTTCCCCTATTGATAATGAAGATGGACTGAGACAACGGGCATGGGTAGAAGATAACCGGAGAAAAGTAGATGAGCTTTCCAAAGGAAAACTTGGGTATATCTGGGTACCGAATACCGGCGGCCCGGGATTCGTATCCTTTAACCGCTATTATTTTGCGCAGCAGGATAAAGAAGGAGCCGTTATAGATGAGCGTTATAACGGCGGCGGATTACTCGATGATTATATGGTAGACCTAATGGTGCGCAGGTTGCGTGCAGCGTATACGAATGAAGTGCCGGGCGGCGCCGCAGGTCGTTTGCCTGCAGGCATACTCGGTCCAAAGGCCTTGCTGATTAATGAGATGGCGGGTTCCGGCGGAGATTTTTTTCCCTGGGCATTCAGGCACCAGAAGGTAGGCCCGCTGATCGGTACAAGAACATGGGGCGGCCTGGTAAAATCATCCGTTCATTACGGGTTTATAGATGGGGGAGCAATGACCTCACCCGATAATGCGATTTTCGATCCGGTTGCTAATAAATGGATAGCGGAGAATGAGGGTATAGCCCCGGATATTGAACAAAAGATAGACGCCCTATCCGCATCCAAAGGAAGAGACATGCAACTGGAAAAAGCAGTCGAAGAAGTGTTAAGGCTTCTGGAAAAGGAACCAACGCCGAAAGTTGTGCATCCTGATTATTCAAAACCGGCTAAGAATTAGCGCTGACCGGGAAGTTGTGTGCAGAACGAAAAATTAAAATGCGCCCTGTTCAGAAGTTTTGCCGGGGATGCAGCGATCGTCAAATGGTATACGCATCCGGTTATAAATGATTTAAATGTTTACTCCAGGCAAAATGCAACATAGGCATCTCCCGACGGGGAGCCTACTTTTCCACCACCACCTGCTGCTATTACAATATACTGTTTGCCCCCCATCATATAGGTTGCGGGTGTGGCATAACCGCCTGCCGGTAGTTTGTGCTCCCATAAAAGTTTACCGTTGTTCTTATCAAAAATCCTGAATTTCTCATCGTAGGTAGCGCCAATCATTACCAGTCCGCCGGCAGTCACTACGGCTCCACCCAGGTTGGGCGTGCCGGTTTGCGGAATGCCTTTTTCAGTCAGCTCAGGATATTCTCCCAATGGTATCTGCCATAATATTTCACCTTTGTTCAGGTCTATGGCATTCAGCGTTCCCCACGGAGGCTGAACACCGGGATAACCGTTCTGGTCTGTAAGAGCGATCCAGCCATTGTGTACATAACGGTAATTTCCCCGCACGCTGTCTTTGGCACGCTGCTGCGAACCGGATGGTTTTTCAAACAAAAAATCGATCAATGCTTTTTTATCTTCCGGCGACAGGTTGGGGAAGGCTGGCATTTGTCCCTTGCCGGTTTGTAGCAATTCACCTACCTGTTTTTCCGAATATTTTCCCTGCAGCTTTAACAGTGATGGATATACCGGGGTGCCTTTCCTGTCGGCGCCATGACACATGGTACAATTATTAAGGGTATAAATTTTTTCGCCCTGTGGTATACTTTCTGTTTCGTTCACAGCCACGGCTTTCATTTTAATAAGCAATGGCACTTCATTGGCGTTTACATACATCACACCGGCGTAGGGATCTACCGATGCGCCGCCCCATTCGGCGCCGCCACGGGTTCCCGGAAACTGTACTACGCCTGCTGTATCGGGTGGCAGGTAGATGCTACCCTTTTTAGCCCCCTTTATTTTTTCGGTTACATACCTGTACGAAGTATCTGAAATACGGACCACATCGCTGTCACCGTAATAGTGGCGTACAAATGGCTTCGGCTTAACAGGAAAAGGCTGGGTAGGCCAGGTTTGTTCTCCCAGTAAGGCAGACGGCGGCACGGGTTTTTCTTCTATGGGAAAAACAGGCTTGCCGGTTACACGATCAAATAAAAATACCATTCCCATTTTAGTGACCTGCGCTACCGCTTCAATTTTTTCCCCTTCGTTTATAACATCCACCAATACGGGAGGCGCGGGCAGATCATAATCCCACAAATCGTGGTGCACCAGTTGGTAATGCCATAGCCTTTCGCCTGTAGCGGCGTTCAATGCCACCAGACAGTTGCCGAAAAGATTTTGTCCTTTGCGGTTGCCTCCGTAAAAATCAAATGCCGGCGAGCCCAGGGGAATGTATACTATTCCTTTTTCTTCGTCCATGCTCATGCCGGCCCAGCAGTTCACACCGCCGGTTTCTTTATACGCTTCGGCATCCCAGGTCTCATGCCCGAATTCTCCGGGTTGGGGAATGCTGTGAAATGTCCATACAATTTTGCCCGACTCGGTATCGTAGGCGCGCACGAATCCCGGTGCGGCATCGTATCCTTCTCCCAACGCCGTACCCTGTATCAAAAGGTTTTTGTAAATAATACCGGGAGTAGTGGCCCATACCGATAAAGTGGAAGGCTCGCGCCCCAATCCTTCACGCAGATCTATCTTTCCTTCTTTTCCAAACGAAGGGATCAATGTGCCGTTGACAGCGTCGAGCGCATACAGCCATACTCCCGCGGAGAAAAATATTCTTTTATCTTCTCCTTCTTCCCGGTAAGTAACCCCACGGTTAACGCCGGTCGCTTCTTCATTTACAAAGGGATCGAATTTCCATAGCTCTTTGCCTGTGCCGGCATCCAGCGCTATCAGCTTTAACCTGGGCGAAGTAAGATACATCCTGTTGCCAACGATAATGGGATTGCACTGGATGGCAGAGCGGTTGCCTTCCCGGGCATCGCCACAGCGGTAAGTCCAGGCAACTTTAAGCTGGTTGAGATTGGTTGTATTAATCTGGCTGAGTGCCGAATAGCCTGTACTGGCCTTATCTCCCCGGTAAACCTGCCAGGTATTATAAGGAGAGGAAGATGGTTCACAGGAACAAAGTGCAACCAGGCACACCACGATTATATACTTACATGAATGCATATTGAATTAAGAGACGCCGGCTTGCATAAACTAATCTGTTGTTGCAGAAATAAATTAAACAAAGCTTTGTAAATGAGTGAAGGGCAATATTGCTTGTGGGCAAAGTAAGAAATCTATGATATGGCACGGATGTATTTTTCCATTTCATGCTGTGTGCCTATTGTAATTCTCGACCATTTTCCCTGTTCCTCCCATATACCCGTTCCTGTAATATGGTTAAGCGCAAGCTGTCGGGTATAATCTTTTTTGTAATGCTCCAGCGAAAAATAAACAAAGTTGGTGTACGAGGGAATGCAGGGGATACCCATTCGTTCCATTTGTTCCATGGTATATTTCCTGGAATGCTGAATGCGTGTATATACACTTTTTACAAACTGCTTATCCTGCAGGGAGGCAATGGCCGCGGCGGCAGATACCACACTGATGCTGCCATTGGGCCAGGGCTGCAAGCCGGCAAACAGTTCAATGGTTTCGGGGTGTGCAATAGCATAACCCGCCCGGGCGCCGGCAAGCCCGTAAATTTTTGAAAAGGTTTTTGCTATTACCAGGTTCTTATTTTCGTGTACAAGATCACACAACGATTTTTCTTCCGTAAAATCAATATAAGCTTCGTCAACCAGGACAATGGCTTTTTTCGATGCTTCTGTAACAAAATCAACCAGCTCTTTTCTTGCACACAAAGTGCCGGTGGGATTGTTGGGATTGCAGATATACACGATACAGGTGTCAGACTTGATAGCGCTTAAAACCGCTGGCAGGTTTATTTTCTTACCGGTGGTAAGTGGCACAACAATTCTTTCAACGCCAAACTTTTCAGCGATACCGGTCCAGTAATTAAAAGAAGGAGATGGTGAAACAGTGCTGCCTTTTTTCAATGCGGCAATGCGGGCGGCTATATCCAGCACTTCGGTAGAGCCGGCGCTCGTTAAAATGTTGTCTGCAGATACATTGTTCTTTTTTGCAAGCGCTGCACGAAGTGTATCGGTCAGGTTCCTTGTATACCTGTTGCTAAGGGAGATATGGTCTGCCATTGCCTTTTTTGCCAGGGGTGAAGGGCCATAAGGGTTTTCGTTTGCAACAAGCCTTATAGGCTCATCGTCGGCGGGAAAATTGCCGGCCGGCGCCGCTATTGTTTCGAATTTGCCGATTCCAAGGCCGGCCATACCCAGCCCCATTTGTTTCAGCCAGTTCCTCCTGTTGGTTACCATACAAGGTAGTTTTAAAAATGAAGTGAATAAATTGATCTATCGCATATATTGTAAGAATGTTACAGTGTGCCGAAAATTTTTAAATGCCCGGGTGATGCATTGGCTAAAGTTCGTATTTTTTATTCAGACCTGTTCGCGGGAGGCAGATGTAGGAGGAATCTATTGCAAAAGGCTATAAATATGAAAGCAGTGACTGGCGCGGAGGTAGATGCCTCAAAGCAAGCTGTTGCTATAGTATAAAAAGCTTGTCTGCCAAGGAAAGAATGTATCTGCCCCGTATCTTCTCGGGTGCATTTCAAATTGTCGCTGCATATTTAGCTGCCCTCACCCTTTTTATTCCCTCTCCGCACAGCGGCGAGTGAAAAGTGGTGCGACAATTTGGAATGCACCCTATCTGCTCTTACACACCTTAAAATTCCAAAGTTTTGCTACCTTGGATAAAATTTAATGATTATGCCTGTCCACACGAAAAATACGACCCGTAGAAAATTTATCGGCAACACGTCATTGGCTGCCGCCGGTTTTTTTATTGTTCCACGCCATGTGTTAGGAAAAGGATATATAGCCCCCAGCGACAAACTTAATATTGCAGGTATTGGCGCCGGCGGAAAAGCCAATGTGAATATTCCTTATGCCTATAATAAAGGCACTGATAATATTGTTGCCTTGTGCGATGTGGATGACAGGCAGGCTGTGGAAAACCGGAAGCTATTTCCCAAAGCGCCTTACTACCGCGACTTCAGGAAGATGCTTGAAAAGGAAAATAAAAATATTGACGCTGTTATTATTACCACCCCCGATCACATGCACGCTGTACAGGCATTGGCCGTTATGCAAATGGGCAAGCATGTATATTGCGAAAAGCCGCTTACGCATGATATTTACGAGGCAAGAATATTAACCAGGGCGGCCGATAAATACAAAGTAGTTACCCAAATGGGAAACCAGGGCAGCAGCGGTGACGATACCCGTCGTATAGAAACCTGGGTGCAGGATGGTTTAATCGGTGAGGTACGTACGGTGCATGTATGGACCAATCGTCCTACCTGGCCACAGGGAGTGCCGGCACCGCAAGGTAAATTTGCAATTCCTAAAGAGGTAGATTGGGAACTATGGCTGGGCACTGCGCCTTACCGCGATTTTAATCCTGCCTACCTTCCTGCCATATGGCGCGGCTGGACTGATTTTGGAACAGGCTCTCTTGGCGATATGGGATGCCATTTCATTGATGTGCCCTACAGGGCATTAAAGCTTGGCTATCCCGTATCGGTGGAAACAAGCGTTGGTTCCGTATATACAGGATTCTTCCAGGAAGCTATTTATCCCGACAGCTATCCTCCTTCTGCCAAAACACATATACAATTCCCTGCACGCGAAGGAATGCCTGAAGTAGAAATGGTATGGTATGACGGTGGTATTAAACCCAAACGCCCGGAAGAGTTATTGCCCGATGAAGAAATGGGAGAATGGGATGGAGGCATTATTTTCGAAGGATCGAAAGGAAAGATCATGGCAGGGCTGTTCGGCAGGAACCCAACGTTGCTGCCTACCCGAAAAATGCAGGAAACGGAATTGCCCAAATCGAAATTTGAGCTGGTGGAAGGAAGTACGGAGGGGCACCAGCAACAATGGGTAAAAGCATGTAAAAAAGGCTATGGAGCGTACACGAGCTCTTCGTTCGATAAATCAGGTCCATTGACAGAAACCGTATTAATGGGCAACCTTGCTGTGCACAGCTATAATTATTTTGAGAAAGATGCGAAGGGTGAAAGAAAATTTCCCGGCAGGAAAAAACTGCTGTGGGATGGTGAAAATATGCGGATCACCAATTTTGAGCCTGCCAACAGGTTTGTACGCAGGCAATACAGGGGCAACTGGAAGCTGGAATTATAAAAAGCCGGATTGGCTGCCCTGCGTTGGTTTAGGTATTGCCCGGAAATAATGCTGAACCCTGATCTGCAGCAAAATCCCGGATGGGAGCAATTAATGTTTGAAGATATTGAGGTTTATTGCACAACCTCATTATCTTCTTTTTGAAGCGTGCGTTAGAGTATGCTTGCAATATTCTTTAACAGGATAGAGTATAGTCCAACTTGAATATTCCTCTCTGTACAGGACAAAGTATATATCATTAAACCATAAAAAATACGCTTAATACAGTCTTCTGCAACGTATGTACTCAAGAAGAGTGTTTATAAAAAACTATTCCTTGCCGGGGCTAGCCGTGGTTACGGCCCCTTCCTGGCTTTCGGTAGACAGCAGGTGTGAGGGCAAAATGGCGTTTCTGAGTCCGGTGGATGGCGATATCCTACACCGGTATGATGGAACGATGACGGAAAATTTTTTGAAAACGACAGTAAAAGTTACGGCTCCGGCAGGTAGCATATTGACTGTTAACGGCGTAAAAACAGTGTATAACAATGGCATATATACTGCAGAAGTAACGATGCAGGATTTCGAAAATGTGATTGAACTGGCGGAGATAAAAACAAAATCAAAAAAGAGAATAACTGTATACTGGCTGAAAAACCTGGCCGATAAATACCGGTTATCCATTGATGATGCGGTCTGGTTCTTAAAAGATATACAGGCCCATGCGGAGGCTTATCGCTCCTTGTTTGATAATCCTTTTCTCGGGTTCCTGAAGCAACTGCATGATGCACATGGCACAAAAGTTCATCTTAATATTTTTTTTCAAAGCGATGATTTCAATCTCACTCAAATGACGGATAAGTTTAAAAATGAGTGGAGAGCAAATGCAGATTGGCTGCAACTGAGTTTTCATGCAAAAGCCGAATTTCCGGATGACCCGTACAAATTTGCAGGGTATGCACAGGTAAAGGAAGAATGTGAAGACGTGATAAAAGAAATACGAAGGTTTGCCGGCGAAGAGCTGGCAGCCTCTATAACCACGCTTCACTGGGGCGAAGTTCCGGTGGAAGTATCAAGGGCGTTGAGGGATGCGGGCTACTCCACGCAGTTGTGTGATTTTAATGTGGATGACGGACTGCCACCATGTTCGTATTACCTGGATATTCTGCAGAGACGGCACATCAATAAAAGGTTTGTATGGCGCGACAACAGGGAAGGAATCATATTTGTAAAAAGCAGTATTATTATCGACACAAAAAAGCAGCATGAAATCCTTCCTTACCTGGACAGGTATGAACAGCAGTCGCGAAAACCTCCCTATGCTGATTTGCTGATCCATGAACAATACTTTTATGAGCATTATCATAACTACCAGCCTGATTACAGGCAAAAGGTATTCACTGCTGTTCAGTGGGCTGAAAAAAATGGATATGCACCGGCTTTTTTTTATGAAACTGCTAATAGATGATATGATGTATACCGGAAAACAAAATACTTACCTGGTTGCAGTAAAGTTACTGTGGCTCACAATAATCCTCGGGAATGTTTTTTCATTGCATGCCCAGCAGATCAAAGTGGGCGTTTTTAATGCAGATGTTACGCCTCCCGTGGGAAGCCCGGTGGCATATGCTGTTACACGATCTGTCATGGATCCGCTCAGTGCCAGAGGCGTTGTGATACTTCTTTCAAATGAAAAGCCGGTTGTGTTGTGCGCCGTAGACTGGATTGGGATAGCCAACGAAGGATTGGAAATATGGCAAAAAGAACTGGCCGCCGCTGCTCATACAACAACAGACCGTGTGTCGGTACATGCGCTTCACCAGCATGACGGGGTACACTGCGATTTTACAATGGCAGGAATTATGAGCAAATATGGAATAGTCAACGCCCCGTTTGATACTGCCTTTCAGCTTTCCGCTATTCAGCGTGTAGCCGGTGCTGTTGGTATGGCTGTACGTGCGGCGCAACCGGTAACACATATAGGATTCGGGGAAGCCAAAGTGGAAAAAGTAGCATCGAACCGGCGGATACTGGGTGATGATGGCAAGGTGAAAATGATCCGGTGGAGCAAAACAACTGATCCTGCCGCTATTGCAGCGCCGGAAGGATTGATCGATCCCTGGTTGAAATGTGTAAGTTTCTGGAACAATGAAAAGCCGGTGGCGGTGATGACCTATTATGCCACCCATCCCCAGAGTTATTATGGCAAAGGAGATGTGACCTGTGAGTTTGTGGGCATTGCGCGCAACGATCGGGAATCAAAGACAGGAATGCCTCATATACATTTTAACGGGGCCGGCGGCGATATAACTGCGGGGAAATACAACGATGGTTCCGAGGCGATGCGTCCTGTACTTGCAAGCCGCATGGAACAGGCAATGGCAGAAGCATGGCAGCAAACGCAAAAGATATTGCTTGTTGAAAAAGATATTTCCTGGAAAAATGTTGAAGTGCGGCTTCCGCTGGGAAAAAATATTATTGAACAGCAACTGAGGGATACCCTTGCCAGTAAAACGGCCTCGCGCTCCGACCTGTTGGCCGCGTCAGAAAAGCTGGCCTGGTATCAACGGTCTGTTGCAGGTCAAAAAGTAAATATTTCTTCGCTGCGGCTGGGAAAAGTATGGTTGCTGAATTTGCCCGGAGAATTGTTTGTAGACTACCAGCTGGCTGCGCAGAAAATGCGTAAAAAAGACCATGTTTGCACCGCCGCTTACGAAGAATATGGGCCCGGGTATATTGGCACCAAAGCATCTTATTCCCAGGGAGGGTATGAAACAAGCGGGATTGTTTCCGGTGTTGATCCTGGGGTGGAAAAGGTAATAAAAAGAGCAATGAGGAAAGTATTGAAATAACCCGCCTTTACAACCAATATGCAATTTGAGTTTTGGCGTATTGCATTGTATAAAAAACGGGATATGAAAGGGAGAGCGAGTTTATCCCTGCTCTCCCTGTGCTTTTAAAAATCCATGAAATTCCATGGTCCCCGGTAGGGCCGCGATATCATCATATTGGCGAACGGATGATCGAACAATTCTTTGTCGGGATTCCATTTGAGTGGACGGCGCAATTCGTAAGCAATATTTACAGCATTGCATACGGTGGCAGTGCGATGCCCTGTTTCAACATCTGTAATGGGCTTCGATCTTTTCTTTATCGCATTGATCCAGTCCTGCTGGTGGTTATCGCTGAAATATACTGTTTTATCGGTGGGTTTAAGCTTCAGTTCCGCAATGTGCGCGGGATTAGACCGGATGAAAGACCTTGATACTTCAATCGTACCTTCAGTGCCGATAAACTGAATGGCATTATCCTCCCCCCATTTTTTATGGTGTACCGAAATGCCGTTTTTGTAAGTGTAGTATAATCCGCTTTTTGCACCCGGCTCATCCGGAGGTGTAAAGCTCACGGGCCCTGAATGATCCATCCCCAGCGCCCATTGCACAATATCAAACATATGCGCTCCCCAGTCGGTTATCAATCCCCCGCCAAAGCCTTTGTAACCCCGCCACCATGCCCATGAGTCGTCCTCAATAGGCGGTGATAATGTTGGGTTATACCCCCTGTACAACGATGGGCCGATCCACATATCCCAGTCCAGGTAATCAGGAGTAGGCAATGTAGGTAAATCACATGCTCTTACCGGTTCGCCAACAGATACATTTATTTCTTTGATGTCACCTATATATCCGTTCAGCACCAGCTCGGTGGCCTGCCGGAAATTGTAGGAAGAGCGCTGCATACTACCGGTCTGGAGTACACGCTTATACTTTTTAACGGCGTTCGCCATCGCTCTTCCTTCCGCAATGGTCAATGCCAACGGTTTTTCGCAATAAATATCTTTTCCTGCCTTAGCCGCGTCTATTGTGATCTGCGCGTGCCAGTGATCGGGCGTAGCTACTACTATCGCATCAATGTCTTTTCTTTCCAGCATTTCACGGTAATGACCATAGCCGGTTACATTCGCGTTTACTTTTTTACTATTGGCTTCATTCGCCTTTTCAATAAACCGGTTGAGCTTTTTTTGATCCACATCCGAAGTGGCCACTACGATGGTTTCATTGAGCCTGGAAAGTGAACCGAGAAGCCCCAGACCCATTTTCCCGTTACCTGCAAATCCCAGGCTGATCCTGTCGCTGGGAGCCAGGTAACCGGTGCCTCCCAGCACATGCCTGGGGACAATGGTAAACGCAGCCGCGCTCATCACTGTCGATTTAATAAAATCCTTTCTGTGCATAGAAAATTACCAGTATATTAGCTTTGAAGAAATAAATTCACAAATAATTAATTCATTATCGTTTTCTATAAATACAATTGTATATTTCTTTTTATAAGAAACACATTTATAACCTAATTAAATCCTAAGAGGCTCCTGGCATACTTTGTATGATTTTCTGTCATCTGCAAGCTTTTGAATGTAGTTGTATACTTCATCGGAAAATTTTTCGGCAGTGGCCAACATTCCTTTGGACTCAATGTACCACGCAATGGCCGCAATGCTTTCAGCTGCTTCAGGTCTCACCCTTACTTTTCTGCTGCCCATTTGCGAATAAGTTTTTTGCTATACGCACGGGCCTGCATCGCTGTCAGAAGTTTTTGAGGTTTTGTTTTTAGAGCGGCTTTCAATTGCAATGCATGGTACTCCTTTTCAGGAATCAGGACATATTTCTTTTTGTCTATTACAATTTGCGTCATGTGTTAAAGGTACAAAAAATTATGGTTAAAAGAGTTCCGAACCTTCTTTAACCGGCTATTATTCAGGCTGACTGTTGCTAAGGTTCGGAACCCGGGGCAATATGCAGCAAAGACAACCGCAAACAAAAATGGCTGGAAGTAGTTCGTGAGCTGTATAAAAAGCATGGAATTCCAATGACAATGCGTTTATTGAAATGTGGACAAAAGGACATTCAGAGTAGGTAAATCGCTGGTATTTTTTAAATAAGTAATAACCAGGCACAGGTCGGGAGACCTGCGCCAGCAGGGAGGCGTTTGTACTTTACTGTCAGCACTAAGGCAAAGTGTATAACTATTCAACTTAAAAGCGAAATCCCTGCAAGCTAATTGATTTCTATTTTCCTTCGTTTAATACATTTAAAATCACTATTGCGTAATCGGAGGCCCAACAATTTTTAACCCCAGTTCCTCGTGCACCCTTACTATTTCTTCTACAGAGAGTATGGAAGTGTACGCATCCAGCTTTTCAAAAACTTTTTCAACCGGACCGGTTGGATTTACCGTGAACAACAGCTTTCCTGTATCCGTAATACAAAGTGTGGTATGCACGGTATTTCGCGGTATGAAAACCACATCGCCGGGTTTGCTGTAAAACCGTTCATCACCCGCCTGGAAAATATGCTCGCCTTCCAGTACGTAAAATGTTTCATCTACATCATGCATATGCAATGGCGGACCCTGGTTCTTTTTATACTCCGCTATAAAAATGCTCAACTGGTTACCGGTATCACTGCCCGAAAGCTTTACATACACCGGCATACCCAATACATTCAGCGACCTGCCGTGTTTGCCTTCCGCTGATCTTAAAATAAATGGTAATGGCATGATCAATTGTTTTTAATGGTGAGTTTACTGCTGCAATATTATGCCTATGCAGTTGTGCCCTGATGATAAAAAATCGCAAACTTTTATATGCCTACAAAATCCGGGTTTGCCTGCAAACGTTTTTCCGGGTTTAAGTTGACGTGTTCTAAAAAAACACGGGGTGTTACTTCAGCAAAATGTTTGCAATCTCTTACCAGGTGCTGATAATCTGTGTAACCGTTTTGCACGGCAATGCTTAACCAGTCTTTTGACGGGAACATTTCCTTGATTTCGTAAGCCTGGTAAAACCTGCACATACGGGCAAAGTACTTGGGTGTTACGCCTGTTCTGTGCATGAATTTGTATTCAAAATTCCGGTGACTCATACAGGCTTCTTTTGCGGTTTTGTCCAGCTTAAAATCAAGCGGATTGTAGTAAATAAAACTGCCAATACTATCAATCGGCAAAAAGTCGGGGTTTAACTGCTTTATTTTTTTGATGAAATAATTGTTTAAAATATGCGGGATATCTTCATAGCCCGGTGTATTGGCCAGCGCATCATTAACGCTTTCCACTTCTTTGCCAAGTAGGAGAGATGCGTCTACATTACCGCCCGGGATCTCACACATATTTATTTTAAGGAAATGCGATAAGGCACAAGGCTGAAACTCTACATTTACCAGCATAAACTCGTGTGTCTGCTGAAAATCAAGCCTGGCTTCCGATATTCCGAAAATATTTACCGGCGGGCGCTTTTCGGTGTGACCCAGCGAAGGAGTGCGAGCCGTCAGCACGCCTCTGAACTGAAAAGTAATTCCCTGCTTGGGATTGATGGGGTATGCCTTTACAGGAACTTCCTCCTTCTCATCAAATGTAAGATGCACCAACAGGGATTCCTGCTTACAAACGTGTGGGGCTTTATGCGCTTACATATCATGGCGGCAATTGAGTTATTATCTTTCAGGATACATTATCAACAGCCGTTGCCGTCTATCCCGACCAAAGATCCTGAAGTCGATTCTCTGAGGATAAGATATAATCCCGTTTTGAACTGTACAATCACACATTTGGGTGATTTTTTCAACCACAAAAGGGGTTCCAACCTTACCATGGTTGGAAACCATGCCGGTTTACTTTTTGATGATATTATTCCCCTATTATTTAAACCAATCAATCGTATCCGGCTTTATAAATGGCTTTTCAAAAAAATCCAGCACTATCTCCCGGAACAGCTCAGGTTTCTCCCATGCTGCGCCATGTGTAGCACCGGGAATTATACATAAATTCGAATTAGGTATGTTCTTAAAAATATCCAACGTATGTAGTAATGGAACGAAATCCCTGTCGCCTGACATTACTAAAATATCAGCAGTAATTGCTGTTAATCTTGCGGGATCTATATCAGGGTACTTCCATATTAATGTACTGAGCTGCTTCTCTTTTTGTTCGAAGAATTTTTTGCTTTGTTCTCAAAATATCTAAAAACAGGAGCTTCAATTCCAACGGTATCAGTCAATACATTAGCGGCAAAAGCAACTGCTTTTTTAACTTTCTCAGGATGGTTTAATGCTAAAATGATTGCTAAAATTGCTCCGTCACTATGCCCCCATATATATGCAGAATCGATTTTTAATTTATTTAAGAGCCCGTTTATGTCAGATGCCATTAATTCATAGGTCAACTCAGAATCGTTATCAATGGATTTACCCTGTCCCCTGCTGTCTACTGCTATAACTTTATAATGTTGTACAAAATAGGACAAATGCCCTCGGGCTGCGGCTATTGAGCCACCGTTCCCGTGAAGAATCACTAACGGCTTACCTTCTCCATAAATTTCATAATACAGCTTTATTCCATTAACCTCTGCATACTTACCAGCTTTGCTATTTGTGCCGTAGTTGGGAACTCCTTCGCCGGAAATCAAAAAACACTGTTTCCCGTTTTTCACTTTTTCGCTGACTGGTTCACCTGTAAATAAGGAATTGATACCCATACTCTCTACGCCAATCCCCTGCTTCCATTCCTCTATTCCTTTTTCAAAGTCAGCTTTATATATGCTTTCCCATTTTTTATCTTTCGTTTGTACCTCAAGGCTGACATCGTCAACATAAAATCTGCCGTTATATATGCTCCATATACCAAAAATTATTTGGGTGTAATCGTCGTCTATGGTTCCTTCAATACTATATTCCTTCCATTCACCTGACTGAATTGGGGCATCTCCCATATTATTAAAGAAGCCGTTTTTTCCCTCTCTGTCTACCCTTATCCATAAATGGGCGGCGGCATCCCCATCTTCTATTTCAGTCCGAATAAATGCCCGGTACCTGAATTTCAGTCCTGCATACCCCTGTTCGGTAATTGCACGAGGAGCATATGAAACCCAAATTTCCTGTGCCTGAAGACTGTCGGCTGCTAAGGTGATCAAAACTGTCAGAAAAATCAGCTTTACGGATCTTTGAATAATTGTGATCATAACTGAAGATGTTTGTTTTTATCTTTTTTCTATTAAACCTATAAGGTTTGCCGGACAGCATAGCAGCGCTGCTAAGGACCAGGGCCCGGAATAAATATGTTGAGTTTACCGTTTCTTTATTTTACAAGAATCCAATAAGCATAGGTATTAAATCCGGTCGGATTATTAAGGTCTTGAGAGGTTGACGGCAGATCGTGCGCTGCTCCGTTTTTCCATACTTTGGCTGTACTCAATCCGGTGTTCAAATCGGCTGAAATTCCCGAAACATACACATCGCCGCCCGATACGGCTACGGACGAGGCATCGCTGAAATCATAGCCTTCGCCTAAATTTTGCGCTATTCCGTTTTTCCACAGAATAGCAACATCCATCCAGTCTTCATCGTATTCGATACCTGCCACATATACATCGCTACCCGATACGGCAACAGAGAGGGGTTGTGTAATGACCGGCGCATTGGGGATAATATCGGAAAGCGGTTGTATCACACCGTTCTTCCAAAGCCTCGGCGCCTGGGTTGAGCCATCGCTTACATCCCCGGTAACATATACATCGCTGCCCGATACCAGCACTGCGGTCGCTTCGGAACTGCCTGTAACGCCACTTATATCTACAAGGTTGCTTTGTGCCGTACCGTTTTTCCATACTCTGGCAGATTTTTTACCGTTCGCAGCATATTCATATCCTGCAGCATATACATCGCTGCCCGATACATAAATCAAATCAATACCTGCGTTATACGCGCCATCGGTAAGAATTGTTGCCGTACCGTTTTTCCACACTTTCGCCACTCTCTTGCCATCAGAATTTTTCTCATCTCCACCGGCATATACATCATTTCCCGATACAAAAACCGAAACGGCTAATGCGTGGTATGTGCCATTGGTAAGGTATTGCGGCGTACCGTTTTTCCATATCACAGCTTTGGATCCATCGTATCCGGCCACATACACATCGCCATTGTCTGTTACATAAGGCGTGTAAGCTACAGCAACGTTTGAACCGTCCGTAAGGTATTGGGGTGTGTCATTTTTCCAGAGTACGGCTTTATTGCCGTCGAAGCCTGTTACATACACGCTTGGCGGTGCGGGTGGTTCAGGTGTTTCTTTTTTGCTGCAGGCAATCAGCGTAACCAGTGTCAGAACCGGTAAAAGGAATCTTAGTTTCATGGTTTTTATTTTTAATTGTTATGGAACGGCAGACAGGGTTCAGAACCCTTTTACGTCATTACTCCTGAGTTATTTTTCGGATGCGGTGGTTATAATGATCAGCCACATATATATTGCCCGAAGCGTCCACCGCTACACTGGTGGGAGAGTTAAACTTCGCCGCTGCGCCGGCGCCATCGGCGTATCCCCATGCACTGCCTGCCAAGGTGCTGACCGTGCCCGAAGGAGTGATTTTCCGGATTCGGTTGTTGCCCTGATCAGCCACATATATGTTGTCCGAAGCGTCCACCGCTACACCGGCGGGATAGTAAAACATCGCCGTCGCGCCCGTACCATCGGCATACCCCGCTGTACTCCCTGCCAAGGTGCTGACCGTGCCCGTGGGAGTGATTTTTCGGATAAGGTGATTATTTATATCAGCCACATATACATTGCCCGAAGCGTCCGTAGCTACGCCCCAGGGGTCGTAAAACATTGCCGTTGCGCCCATGCCATCGGCATATCCCTCTGCACTACCTGCCAAAGTGCTGACCGTGCCCGAAGAAGTGATTTTGCGGATACGATCGTTATTCAGATCAGCCACATATAGATTCCCCGAAACATCCAACGCTATACCGGTAGGATAGTAAAACTTCGCCGTTGCGCCCGTGCCATCGGCATATCCCTCCGTACTACCTGCCAATGTGCTGACCGTGCCTGAAGAAGTGATTTTTCGGATGCGGTAGTTATATTCATCCGTCACATATACATTTCCCGAAGCATCTACCGCTACACCGAAGGGATGATCAAACATCGTCGTTGCGGCAGCACCGTCAGCATACCCTTCTGTACTTCCGGCAAGTGTGTTCACGATACTGGTAGGAACGTAGGTAAACGAAGCGCCAGATTCCGCAGTACGCCCCACAACCGTTACGCGCAATGTGCCGCTGCAGTCCATGCTTTTTGGTACGCTCACCTTTAGCTCCGTGGAGGTAGCCGAAACAATGGTTGCCGCCACACCGTTGAAGGTAATGCTGTTTTCGGCAGGCACTGTACTGAAGTTAGTTCCTGAAATGGTAATGATGTCACCGTGCTGCCCTTTGTCGGGGCTGAAACTGCTAATGACGGGGGCTGCAGGCGTTTTTTCCTCCTTGTTCTTTTTACAGCCTGTTAACGCCATGCCGGCTATTGCCGCAATGATGATAGGTCTTGTTACTTTCATTGTAAAATTATTTTAAATTGTTAAAAATTCATTGCGTACGGGCGTTACCGTTATCACCAGGGTTCAAAACCCTTCTTCAAACATCAATACTTCACCCGCCCTTTCTCATCTTCCGCGCCCGTGGTTCTGCTGCGGGCTGCTTTAAGCTTTTGTTTTCCGAAGCTGCGGGTATAGGTCAGCTTAAAAGTTCGCCACGAAAAACGCAGGTGTGCGTCTCCCACAAGATTCTTTTCCGGCAGATGGGTAGACATCCGTAAATCCATCGAGTTAAAAAGGTTGTTCACGGAAAGGTTAAGATTATCTCTTGACCCCAGCTTTTTTCTCAGGCCAAAATCCAGCGACCCCATTGGTTTCAACACCATAATTCCATTAAGGCTGCGGGAGTTGTAAAAGCCGGACAGCTCCATCGATAAATTCGCAGGCAACGTAAATGACTGGCTCATATTAATGCTGATCATTCCCTGGTCCATCCTTACGGGCGCTTTTTCATATACCGCATTTACCTGTTGCCATATTCCTGTAATGTTGTATTGCATGCTCCACCAGCTTGTAACAGTTACGGGAATGGAGAGCACAATGGTTACCAGCTTTTGATTATCCAGGTTTTCCGGCCTGGAAACAGTTTTGTTGGCTGCAGAATCAACCCGGGGCTGGAAGAATGTGATACTGTTGTATTCTTTGGTGAAGGAAGCCTGGAGGAAATATTTTTTAAACGTATACCCCACACTAACGGCATGAGAAATAGCCGGTTGCAAAGCAGCGTTACCGGTCAATAGGGAGTTTCGGGAAATATAATAGGTGAAAGGAGCCAGGTCGTTGAATGAAGGCCTGGTGATGCGGCTGCTATACGAAAGGTTAATGGTGTTTTTTTCATTCAGCTTGTGAGAAATGAATATAGTGGGGAACAACCTGCCGTAATGCCTGTCAACAATATTTTTCTCAGTGGCTGTTTCCAGGTTTGAATTGGTATATTCATAGCGCAGTCCGCCTTTCAGGGATGTTTTCTCGCTGGCTGTTATATTGAGGGAAGCATAAGCCGCTGAATAATTTTCTTTCAGCGTATAGGTGGATGAGAGGGAAGGATCTTGCACCCAGTTGCCCTGCATGAGCTTTTCAAAACGGAGCTCATTGGAAAAGTCGGCCAAAGTACCTTTTACACCGGCTTCCAGGTTTACTTTTTCCGACAGCCTGGCTGAATAATCTACGGCGCCAATCCAGAAATGCAAAGGAGTCAATTTGCCATTGCGGGTGGTTTCATCGTAAATAAAATCCCCTGTTTTATTGTAGTACTGGCCGTAATAGTTAACTGGTTGATTGTTTTTATAATGCAGGTAATAAGCATTGAAAGAGAGGTTATCGCCTTTTTTAAACTGTTGCTGAAGGTTCAGGTTAACGCCATAGTCCTGCCAGTTGTTCAGCTCGCTGTTCGTATTGATCGCCATGGTATCCGGAAGGCCATTCAGGTTGAATGCGATTGTGTTGCGCTCCGATTGCCTGAACCAGCGCCCGTTGCTGGTAAGCAAAACACCTATTGTTGTGCGGCGGGCAACCTGGTAATCCAGGCCCAGCCGGATATTATGCGTGCGGGTAGTATCCTTTCTGTCTCCATTGGTATAGGTTTCATACATATCGCCCTTGTTCGACACCCGGGTATACGAAGAATTCGGAAACAGGCTTTTTACCCGTGCGTAAGAAATATCTCCATAAATGTTCAGCTTTTCTGTACGGTGATTAAAATTCAGGCTTGCCTGGGTTACCCAACCCTTTCCGTATCCCAGGGTGGCGGAAAACGACCCATTGGTACCTAAATGATCATTCTGCTTTAATACAATGTTGATATACCCGGCGTTGCCTTCGGCATCGAAATTGGCAGGCGGAGTGGTAATGAGCTCTATCCTGTCAATATTCCCGGCGCTCATACCCTCCAGCAGTTGCAGCATCGCGGCAACAGGCATATAATTCAGTTTCCCGTTGATCATTACCCTCACTCCTTCTTTACCCAGCATGGCTATGGTGTTGGCTTGCCTGTTTACAGCTACGCCGGGCGAGCGTTCTAGTATCTGCAACGCGGTATTACCCGCCGCTGTAATGCTCGCTGCTACATTGATCGTAAGGCGGTCGGGCTTTTGCTCATATAAAGGGCGCGTAGCCGTTACCGTTATATCTGTTAAGGTTGAAGCGGATGCTTCCAGTTTTGTTGTACCGCGATCTACATTTTTAGCATCGGCAATCACCTGGAACAAAGCGCTGTACTGAGGTAGAAAACCGGTATGAGAAAAGCCGGCGAAATAATCACCGGCAGGCAGGTTTTCAAAAGAATAAATGCCGGCGC
Source organism: Chitinophagaceae bacterium (assembly GCA_019638615.1). Taxonomy (GTDB): domain Bacteria; phylum Bacteroidota; class Bacteroidia; order Chitinophagales; family Chitinophagaceae; genus Agriterribacter. The sequence goes on from JAHBTL010000019.1 coordinate 96,368, forward strand.
TGTTGGTAACCGTACCTTTTACGAGCGCGGAATCAGAGGGGCGCAGCAATAGTACCGTTGCACCGGCAATGGGGCTGCTATTCATGTCTGTTACCGTACCATAGATCTTTGACTGAGCCAGGAGCAACACGGGTGTAGCGGTGACAAGCAAAAAGATGACAATACATATACTTTTTTTCATAGCCTGATGATTTGATGGCAGGGCAACGTTACCCGCTATCATATTATATTAACAGAATAAGGTATTTGCCTGCTTAAAAATAATTGGACTGGCGAGGCTTTTAAGGAGAGATTGAATTAGTGCGGGCAGGATGCTATCTATTGGAATGCAAGCTACAAACCTGCAGGGAGATATACAATCACACATTTGGGTGATTTTTTCACCTTCCAAAGGTTGGAAACCCTTTCAGTTACTCCGTGCGCAATGCCTTTACCGGGTTAACGACTGCCGCCTTAACTGCCTGGTAAGCCACCGTAATAACCGCAATCAGTATTGCCATAAAAGCAGCCAGCGGAAATATCCACCACGCAATGGTGGTACGGTACTGGTAATGCTGCAGCCAGTTGTGCAGCGACCACCACGCCACAGGAAAGGCAACCACGCAGGAAATACAAACCAGCTTTAAAAAATCGACCGATAATAATTGGGTCAATGAGCCTACAGAAGCGCCCAGCACCTTTCTTATCCCGATCTCTTTTGTTCTCCGCTCTGCCGTATAAGCCGCAAGGCCAAATAAACCGAGGCACGAAATAAGAATAGCTAATACCGAAAAAATGATGGCCAGGTTCCCGATAAGCATTTCAGACAGGAATAATTTGTTGAACTTTTCATCCACAAACTTATATTCAAAGGGATATCCTTTGTTGAAGGATGTCAGTAAACGGTCTGTGGCAGTGATGACCTTTTGTATATCTGCACCTTCTTTTGCGCTGATGATCATATCATCTCCGGCTTGTGGCAGGCAGTATATCATTACAGGACCGGCAGATCCATACATATTATTAAAAACAAAATCCTCTACAATGCCTATGATCTCTACCTTTACCTGGGGCGACTTGCGTGAGATATAGGAGCCTGGTTTTCCCTGTTCCCCCATCTTCTTTGCTAAAGTTTCATTGATGATAACGCTGTGCATGCTGTCAGCGTCTGTATCATAAAAGTCGCGGCCGGCTTTGATCTTCATTTTCATGGTAGCAATATAGCCGGCGCTTACGCCTACGTCAAATGTCTGGGATTTATCGTTGGGGGACTTACCCTCCCAGGTGTATTCATCCGAAGAAGTATGCATATACAGCGGCTCACTCCAGGTGACGGCTGCATTTTCGATAAGCCCTGTTTTCAACAACTCATCCCTGATCGCAGGAAAATGGTTATTAACACTTTTGGGGATCAATACTTCCACCATGTTTTTTACATTGTAACCCAGGTTCCTCGATTTGACATGCCCGATCTGCCGGTAAATGGTGATGGTAGCAATAATGAGCATAACGGATATTGTGAATTGCAGGACGACCAATCCTTTTCTCATGAATACAGGAGTACCGCCTTTAGATATTTTCAGCCCTTTTAAAACCTGTGCAGGTTTGAATGATGACAAGTAGAACGCCGGGTACAAGCCGGAAACCACGCCGCAAATAACTCCTGCAGACAGTAAGAAAATAAAATGAACAGGCTGTAACAGATCAATATGCAGTTCTTTGCCGATGATCTTATTGAACAAAGGAATACCAAGACAGATCATGACTACAGCCGCTATCACCGAAAACAATGCCATTAGTAACGACTCCTCCATGAACTGCCTGACCAGGCTGAATCTGCCGGCGCCGGAAACTTTACGCACCCCTACTTCAAGCGCCCGCTTTTCTGATCGCGCAGTGGAAAGATTCATAAAATTGATACAGCCGATCAGGAGAATAAGGATGGCGATCACGGAGAACAGGTTAATATACTCTATCTTGCCTTCCGAGGGTTTTCCATTCACCAGTTTGTCATAGAGGTTTACGTCTTTTATGGAAAGCAGGAAGGTCTGCAGGGGAGAGTTCTCCACCTTTGCCGGCATATAATCTCTGAGCATTTTACCAAGATGATCAACATTTGCCGAGGGCTCCGTTTCAACAAGGGTAGTATGAAATATATTCCATTTGTTCCATTCCGGCCACAGCAGGTCGTCATACACCTTGAAAGGAGATATCCAGTTAAACCTGAAAGAAGAATTTTCGGGGAGGTCTTTGAATACGCCGGTGATCTTAAAGCTGCCGTCTTTTGACCAGGGCGCTTCACTTTGGGTAACGATGGTTTTGCCCACAGGATTTTCATTATTGAAGAATGCTTTCGAGAGGCTTTCGCTGATGATAATGGATTCGGGAGATGGCAGGAAGGGCGGTGCGCCATAGACAAAAGGAAGATCCAGCATGGAAATAATGGAGGAGTCGGCATACTGTCCCATTTTGAATATCTTTTTGTCGCCCAGCACAAAAAGCTGTTTGTTTTCCCAGGTGATACGGCCAATACGCTTAATGCCCGGCATATTTTTCTCCAGGTCGGGCGTCATAGGCGTTGGTGCGCCATTCTTAAAATTTCCGGAAGGATCATTTCTATCCTGCTGTACAAGGAAAAACAGGTTGTCTTTTTTAATGAATTGCTGATTAAAGGACCGTTCGTTCTCTATCCATAAAAAAATAAAGCCGGCGCAGGCAATACCGGCGGCAAGACCAATAATATTCAGGAGACTGAACGTTTTATTTCTCCGGATACTCCTGAGTAAAACAAGGATCTTATTGTATAGCATATTACAGGTTTTGGTTGTGAGAGATACTATACCATCTGTTTAATATTGCGCCAACATGGTGCCGGATCTTTATATATTTGAAAAGCAACGCAATAAGTATCATCGCCTCATTGAACTGTACGATTTTGGTGCAATGCACTGTGCGGTTTTGATACAACGGGCATCTCATTTAAAACAGCAAGAAAGGGCCGCAATCACACATTTGGGTAATTTCTTGCAAGCCAGGGTTTCCAACCTTCCAAAGGTTGGAAACCCTTCCCATATGTTGGGTGTACGCATTTAACAGGCTGAATGCACTCCAACTTTTACGGTGTAATCGGAGGTCCGACGATCTTTAATCCCAGTTCCTCATGCACTCTCACAATTTCTTCCACAGGTGGCATGGAAGTATATTCGTCCAGCTTTTCAAAGATCTTTTCCACCGGCCCCGTTGGGTTTACCGTGAACAACAACTTTCCCGTATCGGTGATACAAAGCGTGGTATGCACGGTATTTCGCGGTATAAAAACCACATCGCCCGGTTTGCCATAAAACCGTTCATCGCCTGCCTGGAAAATATGCTCACCTTCCAGCACGTAAAAAGTTTCGTCTATATCATGACTATGCAGCGGAGGACCCTGGTTCTTTTTATACTCCGCTATAAAAATGCTCAACTGGTTACCGGTATCGCTGCCGGCAAGCTTTAGATATACTGGCATTCCTAATACATTCAGGGGTCTTCCCTGTTTGCTTTCTGCTGACTTTAAAATAAATGGAGATGGCATGATCGTTATGATTTATTGTTGAAAGAATACGACTTGCCCTGCATCACCTGGTCCATGATGTTGGCAATACATTGCGTAATGCCTGCCAGTATCACAAAGCAGGAAATTCAGAAGATGACAGTTGGATTAAATGGAGTGACCCTGTTCAGTGCACAACTTTAAAACAGGTGAGTACAGACTTCACGGAGAAGGTTTAGTGCAGGATAAGATCAATTATCTTTTACTATCCGGTATTTCAGCGCTTTGGCAATCGCTTCTTTTCCACCACATACCTGTAGTTTTGTATAAATATTTTTTAAGTGGGTACGCACGGTATCCATTGAAATAAAACATTCGGCGGCGATTTTTTTATAGGTCAGACCATCCACCAACAGTTGCAGAATTTGTTTTTCGCGTACCGACAAATCAAATTCCTGCTGGGGCTTTTGATGAAAGAACTGTAACATTTTTTTAGCGACCCCCGGGCTCACAGGGGCACTACCGAGTGTTACGTCTTTAATGGCTTCGTACAATTGTTCAGGCGGAGTGCTTTTAAGCAGGTAACCATCCGCCCCGGCCCTAAGCGACCGGAAGATCTTATCATCATCATCAAATACCGTGTGCATGATCACATTTACGGAAGCATTTTCCTCTTTTATTTTTTCCACTCCGTAAATACCGTTTTTGCCCGGCATATCAATATCCATCAGCACTACATCGGGCTTATGTTGCCTGATATCCTGCTCCACGGTATTGCAATTAGCAAAAGACGCCACCACCTCCACATCTTTCATGCCGCTGAGCATTAAACACAACGATTCCCTCAAAATATCTTTGTCTTCATATATAAGCAGCTTCAGCATATAAACTTTATGCAAGTTATACAACGCTTTTGTTTGTTGCAATCACCCATTTCCGTGATTTTATACGGAAACCACCACTTTAATGCCGGTACCCTTGCCAGGAGCGGTAGTAAGAGAAAATGCGGCATTGATCAGTTTTGCCCTTTGCTGCATATTTTCAATGCCATTGCCTTTTATAACAAAGCCGGGATCAAAGCCCTGTCCATTGTCTTTTATCTCAAGGATCACACACTTATATTCTTTTTGAAGGGAAATGGTTACCTGTGTGGCCAGCGAATATTTTGCAAGGTTGTTGACAGACTCTTTGAAAATGAGATACAGGCTGTGCCTTATGTTGGCATCGGCAATTTCATCGCCGGGTTTTACATTGGTTTTAAAGGTGTAATTAATATTTTTTGCCTCCAGCAGCTCAGCGGCATAACGTTTCATACGGGCAAGAATGATCTCCAGCTTATCATTTTTGGGATTGATGCTCCACACGATATCACGTAAAGCATTGGTTACGTCCGTAGTTTGCTCGTATATTTTTTGAAGGTACTGCCTGCGGGCGGCGGTGTTTGTTTTTTCCTGCTGCGATAATTGTGAAAGAATGCTGATGCTGGTAAGGGAAGCCCCGATATCATCGTGAAGATCAGCGGAAATATGCCGGCGGAGCCTTTCCACATTCCGGGCCTGATTGATGCGGTAAGAAAGAAAACCATAGATAAGAGATATGACAGCTATACCCAGCAATATATAAAACCACCAGGTTTTATACCAGGGCGGGGTTATTGTTAGTTTTATTTCAGACAGCCCGTTGTTTATTAGTTCTTTTTCCTGATGGGCTCTCACTTTAAAAGCAAATTTTCCGGGAGGCAACTGCGTATAGTTTATATAATTCCGGGCACTGCTTTTTATCCACCCCGTATCTATTCCGGTAAGCATATATTCATAAGTAATATTTTTCCCTGGTGAATAACCGGGCGCCTGAAATTCAAAGCCGATAAAGTTTTGCGTATAAGGCAATGTAATGGAGTGAAGATAGGGGGTAGCCGTATCTGTTAAATATGGGGTATTCATTACCGTTATATTTACGATAAGCGGTTTAATGTCGAGCCGGGGCGGCAATGTCTGTCTTTCATCTACCCTGTTCAGCCCGTTAATGCCTCCAAACCAGCACCCGCCCATTTTATCTTTATAACAGGATGCAGTGTTAAATTCCATCGACTGAAGGCCGTCTTCTTCCGTAAACTTTTCACAGGTACCCGTTGTATAGTCCAGCAATACCAGTCCTGCATTACAACTGATCCATAAATGATCTTGACTGCCAGGCAATACGGCATATATATAATCATTGGGCAATGCATTGCCCGTATTCCACAGCTTTACTATTTGCATATCCGATGCAAGCACCTGCACTAGCCCGTCATCCGTAGCTACCCACAGGTAGGGCCCGTTAAACAAAAAATAGCGGGAAGTGCCTGAAATATGCTGCAATGCGGGATAGGTTGTGAACAGGCCGGTTTTATAATTGTATTTAACGAGGTTTTGCTCTTCTGTGCTCATATAAATGTCCCCGTTTTCACTTTCATGCATATAGCGTACACCCAGGCGGTGGCTTTCCAGAAATTTACCAGGGTCATAACAAGGTTCCCATTGCCCGGTTGTAAGATTAAATAGCCGTAGCCCGCCACGCGCCCCGCCGGTTAAAAGCTTATTCGCGGTTTTTAATTTTATCAGCGCGTACAATTCCCGGGTCTGAGGATCTTCAGGGTTAGTATACCGGCTAAATTTTTGTGCAGTCCTGTCAAAGCTGTACAATCCTCCCCAGGTTGCCATCCATAACAGGTGGTTACCTGCCGAAGTGATCTCATAGATATTTCTTGAGCCGACAGCCGTTATATCGTTCAACGGCGGCTGGTAGTAGCGGGCGGTGTTTGTAATGATGTTCCGGTGCAACAATCCCCCGTACAATGTACCCGCATAAAGGTCTTCATCATTTTCGGAAAATACACTTAATAACATATTATCCTGCAGGGGTTGTCCGGGTTGTTGGTTGCTTCTCCATAATCCGATCTGTATTTTATGCGGGTCATATTCTGCCACGCCACCTCCGCTTAGCCCAATCCATGTAGTATGCCGGCGGCTGGTATAAAAGCTAAGCACAAACTGGCTTTTTAAATTATTCTCGCTACTGCCCGACCGGGAGTGTTCAAATGAATGTGCTGGCAGGTTTACCTTCAGCAACCCTTCACTCCTGCTGCCTACCCATACGGTATTGCTATCGCTTTGATGAATGATCCTGGGTTCCTCCAGGTAGCCGGGCCCTGTAAACAATTTTGTAAAGGGAATATATCCCTTTAAATGATCTTCCTCGTAATCGAGCAGCAATATTTCAGCAGCATTAAGAATAAGCCATAACCGGTTGTTGACAAATTTCATTTCCGTAATGGGCGCGTTCTTTAAAGCAGGAAACCGGCAGTGCAATTGCAACGGCGTAAAGTTGCCTTCCCTGTAAAAATATACATCATTATCAGCGGCAACATAGAGGTTCTTTTTTGCGTCTGTGCCGATTGTAATTATTTTGCGAGGTATGCCGGTTTGCCAATGCAGGTTGACCATTTCTTTTTTTTGCTTGTTGTAACAAAACAATCCATTGCTCTGTGTCGCGATCCATACATTCTCCTTATCGTCTTCGGTAATATGGGTAATCCAGGGGTTGGGGGCAATTTTGAAATGAGGAAAAACCATTTGTGGTGAAAGATATTTGTTCAGCACCCGGTCGTATATAAGCAGTTCACGGGTAGTGCCCAGCCAAAGCAAATCGTTTTTGCTGCTGCACAGGGCAGTTACCATTTTTGAAAAAGGTTGCCTTTGTTTTGATAAGGTATCTCTGTTCTCAATTTGTGCATTCACCTGCAGGAAATTTTTTCCATCAAACCTGTTGATGCCATCCTGTGTTCCAAACCATATAAAGCCTTCGCTTGTTTCGGCAATGCAGTAAATGCTGTTCTGGCTTAATCCCTGTGCAGAAGTATATGACTGAAAGTTGAGTTGCTGTGAAAAGCAGCACGTACTTAAAAAGGTGTTGGTTGCGGCTAATAATGCTCTCAGGCTCATTGAAGGGATTTTTATTTTGCGGGAAATTGAAAAAGCACCTGGTAATTAAAGCTAATGAAAGTATATTGATTTTAATTAATATTTTTGTTGCCCCACTTTTTCTTTTCCTTCATATTCTAGCACACTTAAAGAATGGATTGTATCACTTTTTGCAATCTTTATAAGCTGTATGTTCGCGGCCCCGAAGGTAAACACTTCATTGAACCTGCTTTTACCGGCGTCAATTTTAAAGGGCTTTTTGTTTTGCTTTTCCTCTTTGAAAAAAATGTGGGGAGGCTGCCAAAGGTGTGGCCGTCAGGGAGGTAAGTAAAAGTTTTTTCGTTGTATGATTGTAGTTTTACAGCCAAAACTACCGGAACAACATTGAGCCGTAGTGGTAAAAATCAGACCTTCTTTAATAGCTGTAAAGGTGCTGTAAAGAAAAGCTACGGTGCATGATGAAATATAAATTCTATGAGTAACTGGTTTTTCCTGATGTGTTTCGGATGATCTGTCAGTATGCCTGCACCGGAAACTATAATAGGCATCAACAAAAATACATTGAACATGTAGTCATTTATGCGAAGATTAAAACAGCCCGGTTGCCTTCAATAAAATTTTCAAACTCCAGATCACCACCATAATTCCCACGCAAATGAACATGGTTTTGGTAGGGAGTTTTCCGGCAAGGCGCGCCGCCAGCGGAGCAGCAACAACACCTCCAATGATCAGCCCCACGATCACCTGCCAGTGGCTTACACCGATCATTGTAAAAAAGGTGAGCGCGCTCGCAAGTGTAACAAAGAATTCGGTAATGCTTACCGAACCGATAACGAACCGCGGGCTGCGTCCTTTGGAAATAAGAGTGCTGGTTACGAGAGGACCCCAGCCTCCGCCGCCGAATGAATCAAGAAATCCGCCGGCGCCGGCCAGCCATCCTACACGTTTTACTTTTTTAGGTTTGTTGTTCTTTTTGCGGAAGGCAATGATCAGTATGCGCAAGCCCAGCAGCATGGTATAGGTGGCAATAAGCGGGCGGATATAATTTCCATACGTTTCTCCAAATTTTGACAGGAGGAAAGCGCCTAATACAGCGCCTGCTATACCAGGTATAAGCAAGGCTTTGAATAATTTTTTATTTACATTACCGAATTTATAGTGACTGTAACCTGAAGCGCCGCTGGAAAACATTTCGGCGGTATGTATGCTGCCGCTGATAGCGGAAAGGTTCACCCCCAGGGACATTAGTACCGTAGTGGATACAACGCCATACCCCATGCCCAATGCGCCATCTACCAGTTGTGCCATAAAGCCTGCGGCTATCATCCAGTAAAACTTTTGATCTATACTTTCAAAGCCGGTTCGGATCGTATCGGCCAGGCTGCTGAGCGGCAAATAGGAGAGTATGAAATACCCCACGAACATAAAGAAGAAAGCAAACAGGCACCAGGTAGCTATGCGCCGCCACTTTTTTTCCCCGTTGCCTTTTTCGTCATAGCCGGTTTTCAGCGAAAGGGTCTTGGTGATGTGATTCAGCTCCTGTACCTTCTTTGCAAAATTCCCGTTCATTTTTCTTCGTATCACTTCCATGTTGTCCAGTACTTCATCCAGTTCTTCAGGTAATACTTCGTTCAGCACTTCTTTTATTCTTTTGGCGATGGTAGGTGATTTGCCATTGGTAGATACAGCTACTTTTAAATTTCCTTTTTTTACAATAGAGCCAAGATAGAAATCACACAATTCAGGCGTATCTGCTACGTTCACCAGTAAGCCGCGTTTCCGTGCATCTGCTTTAACCTGCTTTCCGAGTGATGGATCATCTGCCGCAACAATTACGATATCTATATTGCTTAAATGATGTTCCGAATAGGGCTCTTCTATAAGAAGAATATTTTCGTGACGATCCCCAATGGCACGTACAGCATCGCTCAATTGGGTGGCAACAAGCGTGATATTTGTTGCAGGCGCATTCGATAATACCGCATTCAGCTTTTCGGTACCTACATTTCCCCCGCCGATGATCAGCAGCCGCAATTGCTCCAGTTTTAAAAAAACCGGGAAGAGAAGATTCGTTTCCTTTTCCTGTATGGTTGTTGTTTCGTCTGTCATGAGCGTTTAGCTGTCAGCTATTGGCTGTCAGCAATCGGCAATCAGCTATGAGTTACCGGTACTGTGTTGTTACTTGCTTCATTCATTATGTTATCTTCATCCTTGCTTTCCCTACTCCTGCACTATGTATTTTTCAAATCTCAAATCTCAAATTTCAAATCATTAAACCCACCCGATCCGCATTGCAAAATCCCCAAATGTTTCTTCCGGCCGGCGGTCTTTGCTATAAGTTTTCAACAGCCCGTCAAGCTCTTCCAAGATGGCTTCTTCCCCCAGGCTTTCTTTGTATAGTTTGTTCAATCGCATACCTGCTCTGTCTCCACCGATCTGTAAATTATAAAAGCCGTACGATGTGCCGATAAAGGCAATTTCGGCGGCATAAGGTCTCGCACAGCCATTCGGGCATCCTGTCATACGTACGCTGATGTTGTCATCATCCAGCCCGTATTTATGCATAATAGGCTCCATCTTGCTCAGCAGTGCAGGCAGGTAACGCTGCGCTTCCGCAAGCGCAAGAGGACATGTATTGAATGCTACACACGAAATAGACTCTTTGCGCAGGGGAGTGGCTTGCTCTGTTTGTTTGATAATGCCATATTTATCCAGTATGGCATGTATTTCCGCTTTGTCTTTTTCATTTACATCCGCTACAATAAGATTCTGGTTACAGGTAAACCTGAAATTGGTTTTACGCAGCAATGCTATTTCAAGAAAAGCCGTTTTTAGCGGGAGGTCTTCATCATCGTGCACACGGCCGTTTTCAATAAACGCGGTATAGTACCATTTCCCTTCATGATTTTTATGCCACCCGTAAAAATCGGTTCTGCCGGTGAACTGGTAGGAGCGTTCAGGCTCCAGTGTAAATCCGCAACGTTTTTCCAGTTCCGCTTTAAAAGCTTCCACCCCCATATTATCGAGTGTATATTTAAGGCGCGATAGCTTTCTGTCGCTGCGGTTGCCAAAGTCGCGCTGCACGGTGATCATTTCATAAACCGCCTTGTACACTTTTTCACCCGCGGGCACAAAGCCAAGTACTGTTCCCAGGCGCGGATAAGTTGCCGGGTTCCCATGGGTGGCTCCCATTCCTCCGCCGGCAAGAATATTAAAGCCTGCCAGCTTACCTTTTTCTTCAATCGCTATCAGCCCGCAATCATTGGCAAAAACATCCACATCATTGGTAGGCGGAATAGCAATGCCGATTTTGAATTTGCGCGGCAGGTACCTGTCCTGGTAGAGCGGATCATTTTCCGCTGTTTTGTCTGCAAGAGGTTTTTCATCCAGCCATACTTCATAGTAGGCTTTGGTTTTGGGCTTGGCCAACTGGCTTAACCCGTGTGAATATTCAAATATTTCCTCGTGCAGCGAAGAAAACTTGGGATGTGCGGCACATATTACATTCCTGTTTACATCGCCGCAGGCGGAGATGGAATCCAGTTTAGCGGTATTAAATGCCTGGATAGTGGGTTTTACATGCGATTTCAGAATACCATGCAATTGCACGGTTTGGCGGGTAGTGATTTTAATTACGCCGGTTGTGTGGGCGCCGGCTATATGGTGCAACGCTTCCCATTGTTCAGCGGTGATGAAACCACCCGGTATACGCAGGCGGATCATAAATGAATACAGCCATTCCAGCTTTTTGGCGCTTCTTTCTTCTCTTCTGTCGCGGTCATCCTGCTGGTACATACCATGAAATTTCACCAGGGCGCGATCGTCTTCACGGATAGCGCCGGTTATTTCATCTTTTAAGCTTTCTTTTAAAGTACCCCGTAAACCGTCGCTTTTCATTTTAATATGCTCGGTAGACGACAGGTTATTTTTTTCAGACATAGAGTATTAAAAATTTGACATTTGAAATTGGTTCAGAGCTTGTTGTTTATAGTTTCTGGTTTTTTGTTTATTGTGCAGCTTGTAACCTGCAACCCGAAACCTCAAACCATAACCCCGAAACCTAATATACATCCAGCAAATACCTTCCTTCTTCTTTTAGCTTTTCAATAAATGCAATGGCGTCGGGAATGGATTTTCCACCCTGCCTTTCTATGATCTGCAATAGTGCATTTTCCACGTCATTGCTCATGGGGAATTTAGCACCGCACACATAAACGTATGCTCCGTTGTCTATCCATTTCCATAATTCTTCCGCGTGTTCAAGCATACGGTGCTGCACATATATTTTGGATTTCTGGTCCCTCGAAAATGCAAGATTTACCTTGCTTAGCACACCCGTGTCGGCCCAGTTCTGAATTTCAGTCTGGTACAGGAAATCGGATGTGAACTTCTGGTCGCCAAAAAACAGCCAGTTGCGCCCGGTAGCACCGGTAGCATCTCTTTCTGCTATAAAAGAGCGAAAAGGTGCGATGCCCGTCCCGGGGCCGATCATGATCACATCTTTATCAGCGGCCGGTAATTTGAACTGGGAATTTTTATGGATATAGAAATCAATAACGGAATCGACCTTTAATTGCGAAAGATAATCAGAGCACAAGCCGGATTTTGTTTCATTATTTACGTTAAACCTGTCAAGCGCAACGGTTATATGCACTTCGCCGCTATGCGCTTCAGGAGATGATGAAATAGAATACAACCTGGGTGCTATCGGCTCCAGTATGTTGATTACCTGCTCAAACTGGGCGGCATCTTTTACGGGATAAATTCGCAAAAGGTCCAGCAGATCGATGCGGGTATCAGGTATTTCCTGCTGCACTATGGAAGCGTATTGCTTTACTACCCGCTCAGGCAAATGAACAATGTTGATTTTTTTTGTAAGCGCTTCGGCTATGGTATACCGTTCGTTCCTGAATTCAACAGATGTTTCGCCGTCTGCACCGGTAAGCGCCAGTATATTATCAACGGTTTCTTTTTTGTTATGCGGAATGATGCCGAGGGAGTCGCCGGGTTCATAAGCTACTTCTTCTTCGGATGCAATTTCCAGGTGATAGGTTTGCTTGTTGGAATCCCTGTCGTTGAGGTTGATATTGGTTAGAATAGTGCCGGTATAATTTTTTTTGCCTTTGGCTTTTTTTGCCGGAACGGGAGAAGCGTTGCCGCTGCCCCCATCGCTCAGCGATCTCATTACCTGCACGAACCAGGCAGCAGCGTCTTCGGCATAATCAGTGTCGCATTTTTGTAATGGAACAATGCGTTTAGCGCCGAGTTTTGCAAGCTGGGCGTCAACGTCTTCTCCTGCTTTACAAAACAGGGGATAAGATGTATCACCCAAAGCCAGCACACTGAATTTTATTTTTTCAAGATTGAGCGATTGCTGGTGAATATGGTCATAGAATTTTTTAGCGGTAACCGGCGGTTCTCCATCTCCCTGCGTGCTGATCACCAAAAAGAGATACTCTTCCTTTGCCAGATCGTTGAGACGGTATTGATCGAGCGAGGTCAGCTTTACATTAATGCCGCTCTTTTTTGCCTGCCCGGCAAACTCGGTGGCTACTTTTTTGGAATTACCTGTTTCTGTTCCGAATAATATTGAAATTTTGTTCACTTTGGGCGCAGCGGGAGCGCTTGCGGTAACCGGTGTGCCACTACCAGCATTCGATGCCGAAACAAGCCCGGCAAGGAAACCATTCATCCATATCAATTCCTCGCGGGAGGATTGAGTAACAAGATCCTGGAATGCTTTTAGTCTATGCTCTGCTAACATGTGCTTTCTTATTATGGTTGATATTGCTTTGTAATGATGCCATGGGTTTGAAATACTGTTCGCGTACAGATGCATTGGCAAGCCAGGCAAACTGTTCGTGCAGCGCTACTACTTTACCTACGATCACCAGCGATGGGGAAATAAAGCTGTAGCCTTCAAACTTGTTGGTAAACTCATATATGCCCGAAGTATGTACCTGTTGCAATGGGGTAGTTCCCTGTTCTATAACGGCTATGTGCCTGTCTTGCGCAACCCCGTAACGGATCAGCTTTGATACGATGCCTTCCACGGTTTCGGCAGACATGTAAAATACGAGCGTATCGCTGGTGCGGGCCAATTCTTCCCAATACTGATCGGGTACTATATCCGACTTATAATAGGTAAGCAGCCGGACGGCCGTAGCGTAACCTCTGGCGGTAAGCGGAATGCCTGCGTAGGCGGCAGCGCCCAACGCAGCCGTTACGCCCGGTACAATTTCGTATGGAATATTGTTTTGAATCAACACCTGTAATTCGTCAAGTATGTTGGAGAAGATAGAAACGTCGCCTCCTTTCAGCCGTACAACCAGCTTGCCCTGCTGCGCAAATTGTACCATCAGTTCATTGATGGTTTCCTGCGGGGTTGAATTGCCGCGGCGGCATTGTTTGCCTACATAGATCACTTCGGCCGCAGGATTGACGTAGCGGTTTAAAATTTCGGGACTCACCAGTCGATCCGTTAACACAATATCGGCGGTTTGCAGGCAGCACGCGGCTTTCATGGTTATTAATTCAGGATCACCCGGACCCGCTGCCGCCAGTATTATTTTGCCTTGTATGTTGTTCGCGTTGCTCATGTATGTATCAAAACAATATCATTGTTATTGTAAAGTGCTGCTCTGTTCAACAAGCGTATTCTTTGGAACGCTTTTGGTCAGCCACACATTTCCGCCTATCGTACTTCCTTCTCCTATTACCGTTTCTCCGCCCAGTATGGTGGCGCCTGAATAGATGATCACATTGTCTTCAATGGTAGGATGGCGCTTGCCATCTGCTTTTTCCCTGGAGGCGCTCAATGCTCCAATTGTCACTCCCTGGTATATCTTTACATTTTTACCGATAATGGTAGTTTCTCCTATTACGATGCCTGTGCCATGATCAATAAAAAATGATTCACCGATGGTAGCGCCGGGATGAATGTCTATACCTGTTTTGCTGTGCGCAAATTCCGTAATCAAACGTGGCAATATTTTTACCCGCTGTTTCCACAACTGGTTAGATAAACGGTATATGGCTATTGCATAAAAGCCCGGGTAAGCAACAATCACTTCCTCTACCGATTCTGCTGCGGGATCGTATTGAAGTATGGCCTCAGCATCTTTCAAAAGTGTGTTGTAGATGCCGGGTATAGCGGCAAAAAAATCGTCGGCCACCGATTGCGCTTTCTTTCCGTCGCGCACCACCTCATACACCAGTGTGGAAAGATGGCTTTTCAAAGATTCAAAAGCTTTCTCCAACTCATATTGGTTTTGCTGCCGGAGCGTAGCCGGAAGAAACAACAGGTTGAACAGCTCGTCAATAAACAGCTTAGCCAGTTCCCGGTCCGGGAAAGCCAGGAAAGTTTTGCTTTTTCTTTCCTCCAGTTGCTGTATGAATTTTTTCTGCGACACTGATTAAGGTATATGGTGTAAGGTAAAAGGTGTGGGGTGGAAGGCCTTATACCCTCAACCTCATACCTTCTACTGTATCATACACGCTCCCACCGTTACATTGCTTGTTTCGTCGATCAATATGACGCCTCCATTGGCTCTTAAGCTTTTATAGCTGTCGTACACTACCGGCTGGGCGGTTTTAATTACGGCTTTTACAATATCATTCAAACCTGCCTGCTCGGGTCCGAATTTTTTTTCCAGCGAGTTTACATCCAGCCTGTATTCAATATCTTTCACCACGCTTCTGACCCGTGTGCTGTTAATTTGCAGCAAATATTTATTGCCGGGAATAAGCGGCTTGTTATCCATCCAGCACAACAATACCTCTATTTCTTTTTCGGTTTTGGGTAAGTCATTGTTCAGCACAATTACATCGCCGCGACTGACATCAATATCATCCTGCAGGTGTATCACCGCAGCTTGCGGCGCAAATACCTCGTCTGCCTGTTTGCCTCCGTCGGTTTCAATGGCGGATATCACGCTGGTTGCGCCCGATGGTAAGATGGTAACGGCATCTCCTTTTTTATAAATACCACTGATCACTTTGCCCGCGTATCCCCTGTAGTCATGCAATGCTTCAGTTTGGGGACGGATAACGTATTGCACCGGGAAACGAGCTTTATGGAGATTGATCGCTTTTTCTACTTCCACTGTTTCCAGCAGGTGTAGAAGCGATTCGCCTTCGTACCATGAAAGCGCGGTTGATTTTTCCACAATATTATCGCCATTCAATGCACTGATGGGGATATAGGTTACATCTTCCAGGCCCAATGCTTTCGCCAGGTCGGCATACTCAATTACAATGTTGTTGTATATGTCCTGTGAAAAGCCTACCAGGTCCATTTTGTTGATCGCAACAATCACCCTGGGCATATTAAGCAGCGATGCGATGATGGAATGCCGGCGTGTTTGTTCAGCAACGCCATTGCGGGCGTCAATCAGTATAATAATAAGATCCGAATTGGAGGCGCCGGTAACCATATTGCGGGTGTATTGTATATGCCCCGGCGCATCGGCTATAATAAACTTGCGTTTAGGCGTAGCAAAATATTTGTAAGCTACATCAATGGTAATGCCCTGTTCACGCTCGGCGCGCAAACCGTCGGTAAGCAGCGCCAGGTCTATCTCGCCGTCTTCTCGGTTTTTAGTCTGCTTCTCAATAGCTTCCAACTGGTCTATCATTATACTCTTGCTGTCGTACAATAAGCGACCGATCAGGGTGCTTTTCCCATCGTCCACACTTCCCGCAGTTATAAATCGTAGTATGTCCATTTAAAAGTTTGAGGTTTGTTGTTTGTAGTTTATTGCTTGTCGAGGCTATCAGGAAGAAATTCCCCAATCAAGCTCCGAATGTTCGGAGCCAAATCAAAAATCTCCAAATCAGAAATCCCCCAATTAAAAATACCCGTTCTTCTTCCTGTCTTCCATTGCCGCTTCCGATACCTTATCATCAATTCTTGTTTCGCCTCTTTCGCTGGTTTTGGTAGCAATGATTTCGGTAATGATATCGTCAAGTGTAACAGCGTTAGATGCGACTGCCGCGGTGCAGGTCATATCACCTACCGTGCGGTAACGCACCTTTTTATTTACAATAACATCTGTATCGTCTATGCGTATGTATTCGGATACCGCTACATACTGTCCTTCGTATTCGAGCACTTCTCTTTCATGTGCGAAGTAGATGGAAGGAAGGGCGATCTTTTCACGGCGGATATAGTTCCATACATCCAGTTCCGTCCAGTTGCTGATGGGGAACACCCTTACATTTTCACCTTTGTTGATTTTGCCGTTGTAGGTGTTCCATAATTCCGGGCGCTGCTTTTTGGGATCCCATTGTCCGAATTCATCCCGTACAGAAAAGATCCTTTCTTTCGCTCTGGCCTTTTCTTCATCCCTGCGTGCGCCGCCGATGCAGGCATCAAATCCAAATTCTTCTATTGTATCCAGTAAAGTATAAGTCTGCAGTTGGTTACGGCTGGCAAATTTTCCTTTTTGTTCGGTGAGTTTTTTTGTCTTTATAGTATCCTCTACCAGTCTTACCACCAGCTTTTCACCAATGCTTTCCGCCAGTTGATCCCGGAATTGCAATGCTTCCGGGAAATTGTGCCCGGTATCAATATGTACCAGGGGAAAGGGAAATTTCCCCGGGCGAAAAGCTTTCAATGCCAGGTGGACCAATACAATAGAATCTTTTCCCCCGCTGAACAGCAAAGCCGGTTTTTCAAACTGTCCCGCCACTTCACGAAAAATGTGAATGGACTCCGATTCCAGCTCGTCTAGATAATCCAGGTGATGTACGCTCATTTATTTTTTTTTGATTTGAAATCTGAAATTTCAAATTTGAAATTTTTAATTCTTCACTTCTTCATGTACATGCAATCCGCATTCTTTCTTCGATGCGTCTTCCCACCACCAGCGCCCGGCCCGGAAATCTTCACCCGGGCGAATGGCTCTTGTGCAGGGTGCGCAGCCTATACTTACAAAACCTTTATCATGTAAAGGATTATAGGGTATTTCATTCTTGTTAATGAAAGCGATCGTTTCATCGGTTGTCCAGTGCAGGATCGGGTGATACTTTACCACGTTATTCACCCCGTCCCATTCCAACTGCTGCATATCGTGCCTGTTAGGCGAATGCTCGGCGCGTATACCGGTGATCCATACTTTCTTTCCTTTCAACGCCCGTTGCAGGGGTTCCACCTTGCGTATGTGGCAGCACTGCTTACGGTTCTCAACCGATTCATAAAAGCTGTTAGGGCCTTTCTGTTCAATGAATTGCTGAAGCGAAAGACTGTCGGGATAAAAAGCGGTGATCGGGTGATTGTATTTTTCCAGCGTGCGGCTCCAGGTAGAATAAGTTTCAGGAAACATACGGCCTGTATCCAAAGTAAAGACCTGGATATCCAGGTTTTCGCTGAATATGATATGGGCGATCGCCTGATCTTCCCAACTGAAGCTGGTGGAGAAAACAACCTGTCCCGGGTAGCTGTTCGCAATGTTCTTTAAACTTTGAGCGATATTGGTCTCGCCGACGAGCCGGGAAATTTCCTGAATATCTCCGGTGAGCGTTGTTTGAGTCATAATCCGTTGAAATTGATGGGGAGTTTGAGTTTCTTGTCAGGCAACCTGCCTGCTTTCAAAGCAGGCCGTATCAGCAACAACAACAGCAGTATATATCTATTTTCACCATCAAAGCGATTTTATTACTCTATTAAATTGGTGGACAAAGATAGTATCTAATTTTCAATCTTCCGAAAGTTTGCCTGAACAATTTTGATTTTTTTTGATTATTAACAGATTTTACTATTACCTTTGCGCCAGTTCTTTAATACATACTTATCAAGAAAGGCAGAGGGACTGGCCCGATGAAGCCTTGGCAACCTGTTTTGCAATCGTTTGCAATTGTAAAGCAAGGTGCCAATTCCATCACGCTATAAGCGTGACAGATAAGTCAGACGAAAAGCTGGAATTCATAATATATTTAAGATAAAGTAGTAAGCTCTTCCGAAGACTTGTCGGGAGAGCTTTTTTTATGCCCCTGTACCAGCAGGGTGTCTGCAAAAAAACAGTCCTTCATTTGCCGCTCAAAACCAGCATCGTAGAAAATATAAGTGGCTGAAAATGTAAGTTAAATGAAAAAAAAGCCGGTTTACTCATACAGAGAAGCTATATGATAAATGGCAGTGTAACCGGGAGAGACAAAGAGTAAATTTGTTAGCTTCTTTTAAATGTAAAGAATAGTGAGCTTTGAAAGAAAAGAAATAACGAATAAAATTTTTGCAGAATGCTTTTAAAACCTGTTATTTTTGTAGCGTTACGCAGTAGTATGGAATTGAAACAACACACAAATAATAGGAATATATCTGCACTAACGTGTTGTTGCAGTGATTATATGCCTGTGGCATAAACTGTATTCACAGCTCCTCTTTGCCTATTTTTTTCTTAAATATTTTTCTTTAGCGATCATTTCAGCGTTTAATCTTTAAAAAAAACAGTATGAGCAGTAATCTTCATTTTGAAACATTGCAATTGCATGCCGGACAAGAAATTGACCCTACTACCAAATCGAGGGCTGTACCCATTTATCAAACTACTTCTTACCAGTTTGATAATACGGAGCACGCTGCTAATTTATTCGGGTTGAAAGCATTTGGCAATATTTACACCCGTATCATGAACCCCACCACCGATGTGTTCGAAAAGAGAATAGCGGCGCTGGAAGGCGGGGTGGCCGCATTGGCTACTTCTTCCGGGCAGGCGGCCCAGTTGCTGGCGTTTCATAATATTTTACAGGCAGGTGAAAATTTTATAACATCTTCCCATTTGTACGGCGGTACCTACAACCAGTTTAAGGTTGCATTTAAGCGTTTGGGTATTGAAGCAAGGTTTGTGGATGTAGATAATATTGAAAGCTTTGAAAAGAATATTGACGCTAAAACCAAAGCCATATATGTTGAATCCATTGGTAATCCAAGGTTGAGCGTACCTGATTTTGAGAAGATCGCGGCCCTGGCAAAAAAGCATGATCTGCCCCTGATCGTGGACAATACTTTTGGCGCTGGCGGCTACCTCGTTCAGCCTATTAAACTGGGCGCTAACGTGGTAGTGCAGGCAACAACCAAGTGGATTGGCGGGCATGGCACTTCCATTGGCGGGATCATTGTAGACGGGGGAAATTACAACTGGGGCAATGGCAAATTCCCGCAATTCAGCGAGCCAAGCGAAGGGTACCACGGATTAAATTTCTGGCAGGTATTTGGAGAAGGGAACCCGCTTGGACTTCCTAACATTGCTTTTGCTATCCGGGCAAGAGTAGAAGGTTTGCGCGACCTGGGAGCCTGCCAGAGTCCTTTCAATTCTTTTTTAAACCTGCAGGGTGTGGAAACGCTGTCTCTCAGGATGGAAAGGCATGTGTCTAATACACTTGCACTGGCTAAATGGCTGGAAGCGCGCCCTGATGTTGAATTTGTATGGTACCCCGGCCTGGAAAGCAGCCCCTATTATAAGCTGGCGCAAAAGTATCTTCCTAAAGGAGCAGGCGGCGTGCTGAACTTTGGCATCAAAGGCGGCAAAGAAAACGGGCGCAGGTTCATTGATTCGCTGAAGCTGGTAAGCCACCTGGCCAATGTGGGCGATGCCAAAACGCTGGCTATTCACCCGGCTTCTACCACGCATGAGCAGCTCAGCGATGCCGAGCAAAAAGCAGCCGGCGTTGAGCCGAACCTTATAAGGATCAGTGTGGGTATTGAACACATTGATGATATCAAAGCTGATTTTGAGCAGGCTTTTGAAGCCGTTTTTTCTAAAAAGCAATAGCAGGAAAAGAGACGTGAAAGCTTAATTTTGCGTCTCTTTTTTATACCTGTATTTCACCGGTAATGTTGTTATACATGTCAACCCAGGTTTATACATATCATATGCCTTTTACACTGGAAAGCGGTGTAACGGTGCCATCCTATCATCTTGCTTATACAACTTTGGGAAAGCTGAATGCGCGCAAAGACAACGTGGTATGGGTTTTTCATGCACTTACGGCCAATAGCAATCCGGCCGACTGGTGGCCCGGGTTGGTAGGCGAGGGGAAGTTTTTTGACCCGGCAAAGTATTTTATTATTTGCGTGAACATGCCCGGCAGTTGCTATGGCAGCATGGGTCCGCTGGAAGTGAACCCCGAAACGGGGGAAAGATGGTACCACGATTTCCCTTTATTTACTACCCGAGACATAGTACGGTCGTACATACCGCTGAAACAATACCTGGGAATTGAAAAAATTCATGTGGGCATTGGCGGGTCGATGGGAGGCCAGCAGTTGCTGGAGTGGGCCATTGAAGAACCCGGTTTGTTCGATCACATTATAGGGTTGGCTACCAATGCACAGCATTCACCCTGGGGAGTAGCATTCAATGCTTCCCAAAGGATGTGTATAGAAACAGACAGTACCTGGAATGAACGTATACCTGAAGCAGGTATAAAGGGAATGATGGCTGCCAGGAGTATAGCGCTGCTCAGCTATCGTAATTATTATACCTACAACCTTACGCAGCCACGCGATAAAAAGACCGCATGGCCCGTTCCGCATCCGTATGGCGGGGAAGCTGCAGAAAGCTATCAACGCTACCAGGGAGAAAAGCTGGCCAAACGCTTTAACGCATTCAGCTATTACAGGTTAAGTCAGGCTATGGATGCGCACGATGTTGGACGAGGCCGTAATTCCATAGAGGAAGCACTGGGCCGTATTCGTTCCAAAGCGTTGATGATAGGTATTGCAAATGATCTGCTGTTCCCCCCTGAAGAGCAGGAAAAAATAGCAGCACACATACAAGATGCGGAATATCATTTAATAGAATCGTTTTATGGTCACGACGGCTTTTTGCTGGAATATGAAAAGATAGAAAACCTGTTAAAAGATTTTGTGCAAGCAGATAATATCAGTTATTTAAAATTAGTAAACCAGTAAACATGGAAGCAAATAAACAGTTGAATATAGGGTTGTTTGGATTTGGAGTAGTAGGAGAGGGTTTGTATAAGGTATTGGAACAAACTCCTTCGCTTCAGGCAAATATTGTAAAGGTTTGTATAAAAGATCCGTCCAAAAAAAGAAATGCGCCCGCTTCGTTGTTCACTACCGACCGGTACGCCCTGCTAAATGATCCCGGAATCAACGTGATCGTGGAAGTGATCAACGAGTCGGAAGCAGCTTTCGAAATTGTTTCTACCGCCTTAAAGAACGGGAAAGCAGTGGTAAGCGCCAGCAAAAAAATGATTGCCGAACATTTGCCTGAGATACTGGAATTGCAGAAAAAGTACGACCAGCCTTTTCTTTGCGAGTCCGCAGCATGTGCCTCTATACCGGTGATCAGGAACCTGGAAGAATATTACGACAACGACTTATTACACTCCATCAGGGCTATTGTAAATGGCTCTACCAACTTCATTCTTACCAAAATGTTTGAAGATAAGCTCGATTTCAAGCAGGCTTTGATTTTGGCGCAGCAGCTGGGCTTTGCGGAAGCGGATCCTTCGCTGGATGTAGATGGATGGGATGCCTTAAATAAATGGACTTTTTTGTTGACACATGCTTATGGTATTGTGGAAAAGCCGGAAAATATAGTGTTCAACGGCATTCAGAATATCAAGCTCAGCGACGCCTCTGTTGCAAAAGAAAAAAATCATGAGATCAAGCTGGTGGCGCAGGCAAAGAAATTGCACAACGGTAAGGTAGCCGCGTTCGTGCTGCCCCAGTTCGTGAACCACGAAGATCCGCTGGCTTTTGTGAAAAATGAATTCAACGGGGTGGTGATTGAAAGCAGCTTTGCCGATAAGCAGTTCTTTTATGGTAAAGGCGCCGGAAGTTTTCCTACCGCTTCTGCTGTGCTAAGCGATATTTCGGCTTTGCGCTATCAGTACCGGTATGAATATAAAAAGTTGTATTATCATAAGCCACAGGAGCTTACCAATGATTTTTATGTGCGCACATATGTAAGCTTTGATGACTGGAAACATGTGCCCCGCGATGATTTTGAATGGATAGAAGAATGGCACGCAGGCGAGCGCAAATACCTGGTAGGCGTTCTGCATTTTGACAAGTTGAAAAATAATAAGTGGTGGAAAGAAAATAATGTGTCGCTGATCCTTTCTCCCGATGCTATTATCGAAGACATTGAGATCAGGAAATTAAAAAAGAAGAGCCTGGAACTGGCAGGGATACTCGACTGACCGATCGACGATTTCTTATAAAAGCTGCTTCCGGTTGCGAAGCGGTTTTTTATTTGCCGTCTCATGCAGGTAATTCCTTGCAATGCATTCAGGCTCATTCCCGGTAACAATTATGTGTACTGCCTGTTCTTTTAACAGGCACAAGCGTCCAGCCTGATCTTTCCAGCATATTATGTCCTCATTGATTGCTTCATGGCACGGGTACCGGTAGCATATCTCACAAGTGCGGCTACTGCCTGTGCTTTGTTTTGGCAGCGTCGGTCAATTGAGTGGTCAATTCAGTTGCGGATCGGTAGGAAAATTGATCATCATCGAATAGTCGTCTCCTAATAATTTCAATGAATCCTTCCAGATATCGTTGGGACTGCGATGGAAAACAATGCTTTTTTTTGCTTCAGCGGTTATCCAGCTTTTTCCTTTCATTTCTTCATCCAGTTGCCTGCTCCCCCAGCCTGAATAACCAATGTAAAACCTGATTTTTTTGTGATCGAGCAGGTCTTTCCGTAACAATGATTTTGCCAGCTCAAAGTCTCCACCCCAGTAAATCCCGTCAATTACCTCCACTCCACCGGGTATCAGTTCGGGACAGGTATGCAAAAAATGGAGGGTATCAGCCTGCACTGGGCCGCCTACAAAAACCGGTATTTTAATGCCTTCCAGCTCCGGCACCAATTCATCTACCGTATGTTGTAAGCCTTTGTTTAGCACAAAACCCAGGCTGCCTTCTTCCTGGTGCTCGCAAAGCAGTACTACCGTTCTCATGAAATGTGGATCTTTCAGGAACGGTTCAGCAATTAATAATATACCGGCCGAAAGTGTATGCATCGTTCTAAGTTAGTGTAGAAAACATTGACAGGCAATTAATATCTGTAGTTTTTTGTATAATTGCTTACGCTAAACCTTCTTCTTATGGATATGACTCCTATGCATAAAACTTCGTTAAATAGCCTCCGGCAACCCTGCCGGCGGCGATATAAAAGTAATTTTGGTAACGGATGAAGAAAATCTACGTACTGATCATTATACTTATTTCTCTTTCACTTATCGGCATTGTCATCATACAGGTTATGCTGATCAAAAATGCTATTAGGTTGAAAATAGAAGATGTTGAACAAAACATCCAACTGGCTGTTGTTGAAGTAGGACAGGAAATAGCGGAGCAAAAAGGCAAGCTTCCCACCATGGGATTTTCGAAGTTATATCCTGAATGGCCTTATGACCAGTTTCTCCAATTGCCAAAGCCGCCCACGGTAGCCCAACGGTATAATCCTACCCAGGTTTATGAAAAGCTCAGAAGGGCCTTACAGAAATACGGGCTAAAAAATACATCGTTTGAATTTGCTATTCTTAACCGGCAGAATGTGGGCAACAATTATGAAATGCAAACGGTTAATTTCAGCAAGCTCTTTGCAGATACTGTTCATAACCGAACCTTTTGGTTCCCGCTTTCGGCTCCCGGCGGCAGTATAGCGGAAGGGTTGGTGGCCGAAGAGGAGTTATGGGTTTTGGTGCCCAATGTAAAAACGATCCTGCTTCCTTCATTGAGCTGGATGATTGCGGGCTCTGTTTTGTTTACATTGATTATATCTACCGCTTTTTTTGTAACAGTCAGCACCATGCTGCGGCAGAAAAAATTAAGCGAGATAAAGAGTGATTTTATCAACAACATGACGCATGAGTTTAAAACGCCGCTGGCAACAATTTCCCTGGCGGTGGATGCCCTTAAAAATGAAAAGGTATTGCAGAACAAAGAAAAGATGGAGTATTTCAGCGTTATTATCAAGGATGAAAACAAGCGGATGAATAAACAGGTGGAAACCATTTTGCAGGCCGCTTTGCTTGACAAACAGGATGTACAGTTGGATTTAAAAGCGCATCATGTGCATGATATAATCAACAGCGTGATGGACAATTTTAAATTGCAGATGGAGGATAAGAATGGAAAGGCGACCGTTTTGCTGGATGCCCGGAATGATATGATAGAAGCCGATGAGGTACATTTTACCAACCTGCTGAGTAACTTGATTGACAACGCAATCAAATATTCAAAAGACAGCGGGCTGCAGATACATATTTCCACCGTGAACGCCGGTAATAATATACGCATACGGATTGAAGACAATGGCATAGGAATGAGCCGGGAAACCGTAAGCCGCATATTTGAAAAATTTTACCGGGCCCATACCGGTAATATCCACAACGTTAAGGGATTTGGTCTTGGCCTGAGCTATGTTAAAGCAATGGTAGAGGCGCAGAAAGGAAAGATAAAAGTTGACAGCGCTGTGGGAAGAGGCTCTATCTTTACGCTTGAATTTCCCCTGGTTCGATAAGATATCTCGCAAGGAGCCAGTGATTTTATAACTTTCACGATAATTCAGGTTTGCAGATAATCCCTTCTTACCTGCTCACCTTCACATTCCTGAACATAAAAGGGTTGCTGCTGAGTCTTAGCGTCTTGCCGCTGGCTGTAGTTACATTCCTGAGCATCACCTCTTTGGTTATGACATAGGGAAACTTCTCCTTGTAAGAGCTGTCCGTATTTCCCGGATTGAAGTCGGCGAAAATAGCAGGACCCTCATAATCTGCCGGGTGACCGGAGTCGTCAATTGTAAGATTTTCGATAGTGATGCGTTCCGGCATATAGCAGGGGTAGCCAAAATCATGCAGACCTGAATAGGCACCGTTGATGAGGGTGGCGTCGTCTGCCCGCGATACTAAAATGCAGTTGCGTATAATGAATGCTCCCTGCCAGGTACCGCCGTAATCGGAGCGGAGGTTAACAAGGCTGCTTCCATAGATGGTAGTATTTTCAATGGTTAAAGTGCCGCTGCCAATGGCATTGATGCCCATGTGTCCAAGCACGGAGTTGCGGATAGCAGCATTGGCAACGCCCTTGTGAGCATCAAAGCGGGAAAAGGTACAGGCGTCGTACAAGAGGTTTTTGCAATAGTTGGAACCCATGATACCCCAATACCTGCTGTCGTTGATATCGTTCGTCTGGCGGCAGTTCACAAACGATATATGAAGCGCATGGTCGACAGAAATATCGTAAGTGCCCATGGGCACAGGCTCACCGGCCGAGCCAATAGTGCGGTATGTTTTGCGCCCGGTGAGGATGCTGTTTTTAACCGTTACATGGGCGCAGTTGCTGATATTGATGAAGCCGCCATAGGGAGCGCCGTGATCTCCCTCTCCGGTAACGCGGTGTTCAAGACCATCTACTACCACATTTGAACGTTGGATGGCAATGTTGCGGGCATAATAGGCATACTTGGATTCAGCTTTATTGGCAATGCTTGTAAAGCGCCCGCCGGCAATGTTCAGCGTATCTTCGTCAATGGGAAGAGCGGTGATATCCGTAATACCGCTGAAATCCCAGATAATAGGAGCATTCATATCCACATTGCCGTTTTTATCAGCAATGAAAATATCTGTTTGTGCAGACCCGTTATCCTGGTTCGGGCCAAACCGGATATAGTGTTTTACCCCTGTATTGGTTACTGTGATCAGGCAGGTTGCGGGCAGGGAGATACTGAGTTTTGCCTGGTTGCGCTTCAGCGATGTTATTCCTTCCGGTTTAAACGGCGCAAGCCTGGAACGCACTTCAAAAACAGACGCATTCCGGTTTTCCACTTCCGTATCGTCAATAATAAAAGCTGCTGTTCCGAAATCGGTGCTGGTTCGTATCACTGCCGTGCGCTCTTTGCCTCCAATATAGTAAGTAGCCCCTTCATCCGCCTTCACTAAAAGATCCTGCTGATTGGCAAATGCATGGGTTGCGGCAATGGTATTGATATCATCGGTTTTACCGTCGCCCTTTGCGCCGAAATCACTATAGCGTACCCATCCCCTGGCTTTGAATTTTTGAACATCTTTGGGTAATACATTTACCTGCAATTGCCCGGCTTCATTTATACGTACCCCGGTTTTGCCCTGTTGATATGTTACCACTATGTTTTGCTGCCCGGTTCCGGTTTGAGCATATACTGCGATCAGATATGTAAGGAAGAATGATAATAGGAGAAAATGTTTGATCATCCTTAAAGGTATCGGAAATATTCCTGCAAAATAGCTTCATCG
>JAHBTL010000002.1 GCA_019638615.1 Chitinophagaceae bacterium
ACGGTTACGACTTGTACTTTTTTTCACTACCGGCCGGTGAGACCTGCCCGACTGCGCCATTCAGGCGGGTGGTGACACCCGTCTTTAGAACTTACTAAAGATCCAATTCATCTTTTCCTGTTTGAGTAAACAGTGATCAATCAGGGCTTGAATACTTTCTTTACCGCTTCCAGGTAACCATAGCCAAACATGGTGCATGGCTGCAGGTAGCTCGTTTCCGTCCATTCGTTCCAACTGTTGATAGTGATCAGCGGAGCCTGTTTCGGGTGAGCGTCTACGTAAGCTTTTGCATTGCGGAGCGCTTTCTCAAAATTGCCAGGAGTATTTTTTTTAACAATACCACCCACCTGCATTTCAAACCTGGGGTTATTGTCCCAGCCTACAGATACATGGGGATAATATGGAATAGATAGATCTTTGTCAATCTTTTCCCACTCTTTTACGGCATCCGCCTGTATCTCGGGGTAATCGCGGTCAATATTCAGGAAATGAACGTACTGGTAATGAGTAGCACCGTCAAACTGTAATTCTTTAATAACACTAAGTTGCGTTCCAACATTATCGCCGGCAATGCCTGTAATATTCCCATTCATGTTCGACCGCAAAGTAAGCTGAAGATCCAGCCCTTTAAAGCCTGCCTTTTTCACTTCGGCACGGAACCAGTCTAACGCGGCTTTGGCTTCTTTCAACCCGCCCATACCGTCTATAAAAGTTTGCAGCTCATAGATCATAAAGCTTGGCTTGCCATCTACTGTATAATAATTCGGCTGACTGAAATATTTTTCAATCACCCGCTTACAAATATTCTCAAACTCCTTACGGTTCACTCCGCCTTTCCATATAAGGCTGTTATTGGGTTGCCCTGCCAAACGTTTATCCCAGGTCATGTTCACATCGTGATTAGCCCACATCAGGTAAAACTTCATGTCCCTGTTATTAGCCGCTTTCAGAAATCCATCGTTCAGACAGCTTTCAAGAAAAGGCATACCGTCGTACCAGTACCAGTCATAAATAAATACGTTCACGCCGTGGCGGGTAGCTGCCGATATCTGCATTTCCATTACATACGGATCGGCCTCATTCACATATCCCCAAAGGGGATAACGGGGCTGCTCATGACCCGGGAATTTGGCTTTGTTCGACTTTACCGTTTGCCACTCTCCCATACCTTCCGGCCAGAATATTTTTGCACGGTCATCGGGGTGATAGGAAGGCCATACAAATGCAGCAATATCATATTTCTTTTGAGCGTTGGCGGTTGTTATAATAAGCACAACTAAACAGGCAATCAACAATATCTTTTTCATTCTTTATTTTTTTCCTTTTTTTCAAAAAGTTCCATCGGCATATTATAAGGGCCTTTTCCTATATCTTCCGGGATCAGGTCATCATGCTTTTCCGGATCTTGGGAAAATACCCTTCGAACAGCATCCAGGTAGCCGAATCCATGTTCGCGATAGGGCGCCAGGTAATGCCCTTCGCTCCATTCATTCCAGTTGTCCAGTATGATCATCCTGCTGCCCAGTTCATCTTTCGAAAAATTCTTCTCAATAAATGCTTTCCCTTTCCGGAGCAGTATCTCAAAATCTTTGGGAGCGAGCTTCCACACGCTGCCCTCATCCTGCCATCCGCTCCACGCCTGTGTAAAGGTGACCACCTGCGGCATTACGTCGTGTAGGCTTTGCATCTTTCGAATCTGTTCCATCTGGCTCTCAATGGCAACTTCGGGCGAAGGACTATTGGTTACATGCCAGCAGTACTGGAACGTATAATCCAGCCCCATGGCTTTGAATCGCTCAAGTGAGGTTGGATTAAAACCACGCTCCTCTCCCATGATGATCAAACCGTCGAACCCTGCTTTTTTGCAGGCTTCCCGCATGAGATTGAGCGCTACTTTTGCTTTTTCGTCTCCCCCGAGATCATCTGAAATAAAAAGCGGGCGATAGACATAGAGCACCGGCTTATTGTCGATCTTCAAATAATTATCCCGCTTAAAAAACTTTTCAATCCAATAAGGCATCAGGTTTTCCATCAGGTCTTTCTCGTCGGTAATACCGGATGTTCCTTTAGATTGGTTTTCCCACATGATCGTGAACTTCATCTGATCGCCGTACTTCGATTTAAAGAGCGCCTCATCAAAAACACTTTTTTCAAATTGGGTAGTAATGGGACCATTCTGGCTGGTACGATACCAGCAATAAATAAAAAAGGAAATACCATGCTCCAATGCCCATTTGGTTTCCCAATCGGATATCTCAGGGTTATCCTGCGAGTATATCCCCAAAGCCGGTGTACGCTCCTGATGTTTATGTACCACCTGGTTCCAAAGTTCGTGGCGCCCGGTTTCCCACAACGGGCAGTTATGTGCCCCCACCAGTATATCGGTTTTGGCAGGACTGGGCGCAGGAATATAAGCCGGTTTTTCTACCTTGCGGGCAGGCATCACCACCTGGTTGATCGTTGAGCGTGCAAATACCTTTCCACCAACAAGTACTTCCAATGTAAAATCTTTTTGTCCGGGGTTCAAACATGCTACTTCCCACCGGTGATTTTGAGCAGCATCACGCACAGGTGTAACCGTTTCCTTTCCCCGGCGGGCAACGTCATCCGGAAGAACCAGACGGCATTCATATTTCAGTTTTTCAGGATTTTCAATTACCACGTTGAAATGAAATGGCCGGTTTGCCCTGATAATGGGTTGATCTGATTGAAAACTATTACGTTTGATGTTGATTTTTTCCTGTGCAGCCAATTCAAAGCAGGATAAAACCGAAAAGATAATTGATAAGCATACATATTTCATGACGGATCGTTTTATTTATTTTCCTGACCAAATACAGTTTTAATCGCCTGGAGATATTTCATTTTATGCACAATATCGGGTTCCAGATAGCTCCCTTCCGTCCATTCATTCCATGAGTTGACAGTAATGACTTTTTGATTATGCTTATCCATCATTTTTTTTACGTCTATGAGTGCCTGTTTAAAAGCCCCAGGAGTATTACCTCCAATAATGTTGGTATAAGGATAACCAGAATTATTAAACGGGGTATTCTGATCCGTACGCGGTGACGGATCCCAGCCCACCGATGCATTTGGATAATAGGGCATGGGAAATGTGGCTATTGCTTTTTCTGCATATTGCAGGTATGCTTTTTTCACAATATCGAAGGGAACAACCTGGTCATTTAAAGGCACATGATGGATCCATACATAAGACGTGAAAGAATTAAATCCTAACTTTTTTACCAAAGCAGCAGGATCTGTAACGGATCTTTCTCCCGGAAGTATCGGGTTTCCCCAAACAACAGCATTAAGATTCAGGTCTTTAAATCCGGCTGCAATTGTTTTTTTTCTGAACGCGGCAAGCGCCGCTGCTGTTGCTTCCACACTGCCAAACGACTCCTGCAGTTTACTTAATTCATAAATGGAAAAATAGGGTGCACCGTCAATGAGCCAATAAGACGGGTGTTTAAAATAACGTTCGATAATCATATCGGTCATTTTATCCCAGGTGGCTGGCGTAATTGTTCCCGGATATAAAATTTTATGCGGCTTACCCTGCGTATACGGATGAATATCTTCCCAATCATGGTTAGCCCACATCAGGCTGAACTTTAGTAAATGATTGTTCTTTGCCTTCATAAAGCCTTCTTCTAATCCCCTTTCTAAAAACGGTCCATCATCATAATAATACCAGTCAAATATAAAGGCATCTATCCCATGAGATGCCGCAGCGGCAATTTTTTTTGCCATTTGCTTAGGATCTGCCTCATCTGTATATCCCCAAACAGGAACTTTCGGCTGATCATGGTTTGCAAACCTGGGCTTTGCCGCTTTCACCAACTCCCATTCCGTCCATCCCTTTCCAAAATGCGCTTCATTGCGTTTGTCCACGTGATAGTTAGGGAAATAATATACCCCTACTTCGTAGTTATCTTTCTTTTTGTTATTGAATGTCTGGCTGTCGGCAAGGTCACTTTTTGCAATAAGTGCTATTGTTACAAAAGAAATTATTATCCATTGTCTCATACTATTATTTTAATATTTTACGAATTGCATCTAACCGGCTGGTATTGTTTCCCAATGTCGGGCATATCCATCCCCCTTCATCAAATTCATTCCAGGCATACATCAGTATTACATTGGCTTCAGCAGCATTTGCATTGCTCCTACTCCAGTTGATTGCATTTTGCAGACCTTGTGCAATCTGATCCGGGGTACCATCTTTTGCATAGCCATCGGAAGTATAATAAGAATTCCACAAAACAGATCTTTCAATTCTTGGTTTAGGATTCCAGCCCGTTGTAACCCAGGGAACTAACTTCTTCCCTGAAGCCACATACTTTTCCCATCCCGCCTGATCGCTTTTAGAAACAGCGGGCGAATAAGCCGCTCCTTTATAGGGAGCACCCGTTTCAAAATCAGATACACTGGCGTAGCAACTGATTGCATCTGCATGTAAACTATCTGCAGCAGCAACAGCATTTCGTATCGAAAACTCCATCACTACTATATAAGGATCAGGAACACCCGCAAGCCTGCTTAAATTCCTCAACTCGATAAGCTGGGAAAGCAGTGTAGCAGTAGCCGAAAAAATGTATACCAATGGTCTTCCGTTCAATACTTTTTGATAATTACTTTCTTTAAACCTTTCTACCAGCCATTTCCCGTCCTTATTGTAATCAAACGGATTTGTACCCAGTATTACACACCAATTAATATCATCTCTGTGTTTACTGGTAAGGTAAAGCTGCCTGGCAGTATCCAGTCCACTGTGTGGAGGGTACCAGCAGAATGCCCAGTAGTCGAGCCCTGCATACTTTGCGTAGGCAATTTCCTGATCCATGATAGCCTGTGTAGTACTGCGGCACTGAATGGAATCATCATTAACTATTGTACTAAAGAACGGGGCCCTGTAATGATATTGATTCGGGCTTAATATACGCTCTACTTCCAAACCGGCCCTGTTTAAATCACCTACCCACCCGTCCCAGCGAATGGCTCCCACAAGCGGCTTCTCTCTTTCCTTAAACGGACTTGCAGCACTCGTTACATGCTGTGTTAAAAACACCAAAGCAATTAAAATTCCATATGGAAAAGCGAATGTTTTAATTGTATACTATTTTAAGATTTTTTTAATGGCATCTAAGCGACTTGTATTATTTCCCAAAGTGGGGCATATCCATCCTCCTTCATCAAACTCATTCCAGGCATACATCAGCACTGCATTGGACTCCACAGTTGACGTGTTCCTCTTTATCCACTTTAAAGCATTATCCAGGTTATTTGCAATTTGCTCTGGTGTTCCGTCACTTACCCATTCGTCAGAAGAAACTTTTGTCCACGATACCGGGTTATCAATGCGTGGTTTTGTGTTGTGCCCGGTAGTTACCCAGGGGACCACTTTCCGTCCTGTAGCCTTATACCCTTCCCACCCAATAGAATCAGTATAAGGAATAACCGGGTAATAAGGCTCTCCATTCCTGCCCGTCCAACTGATGTAGGCACTCATTGCATCCGCATGCAAGCTATCTGCCATTGCAACCGCGGTCCTGACAGAAAATTCCATCACCACTACATAAGGCTCCCCAACACCTGCTACCTTACTCAGATCTCTCAGTTTGGCAAGTTCATGTGGCTTAGTGATAGTAGAGGGAAAAACATACACTAATGGTCTTCCATTTAGCACCTTCTGATAGTTTTTTTCCTTAAACCTATCAACCAGCCACACTGCATCCATGTCATAATCAAACGGATTTGTGCCCAGTATTACACACCATTTAATATCATCCCGGTGTTTACTGGCAAGATAAAGCTGCCTGGCAGTATCCAGCCCACTGTGTGGAGGATACCAGCAGAATGCCCAGTAGTCGAGCCCTGCATGCTTTGCGTAGGCAATTTCCTGATCCATAATGTCCTGGGTAGCACCCCGGCATTGAATGGAGTCATAAGAAATTTCCTTGCTATAAAATGGAGCCCGATAATGATATTGGTGCGGACCAAGCGCACGCTCTACCTCCAGCCCTGCACGGTTTAAGTCTCCAACCCAGGCATCCCATCGAATAGCCCCTACAAGAGGCTCCTGCTTGTAAGAGGAGGAAGAAGATAATTTGCACGATACAAGAAAACTAAAGATGGTAGGCATTATAAATAATAATACCTTACCTATGGAAGACATCATAACAGCGCTTTGAGTAAATTATTGATAGCCCGGATTTTCAACCAGATTGGGATTATTACCTGTACGGGTAAGTGTAATTGGCAAATAATAGTTTTGCGGATAAAATGCAGGTGGCGCCACAGTTCCATCAACATTTTCAATAATCAATAATTTATATTTGCCGGTGGTATAATCCAGGATATACTGTAACCCGGAAAAATTCCGGGAAAGTGCGGTAACGGCTACCCTCCATCTGCGCAGGTCCCAATAACGATGCCCCTCAAAGGCAAGTTCTACTTTTCTTTCCTGTCTTATTTTATCCTGGTCAACAGAAGCAAGCGGTGCAACCCCTGCCCGCTCCCTGATTTGATTAACTGCCTCTAATGCATCACCAGGTTTCCCAAGATATAAAGCAGCTTCCGCATAATTCAATAATACTTCTCCTAAACGAAATACAATAAAATCCGTAGAAGAGGTGGCCCAATCCCCGTTAGATCCTATCAGGTTACCATGGCTCTCATCCAGGTATTTCATTACACCAAAACCTGTGGTTTTGTTTTGAATACCGTTAGCAAGTATACCATTGTATGACCCATCTGTCTGGATGGCGCCATCAGGCTTCAGTATACCTTTATGATAATCCAACAGTTCTCCCTTCCATAATGTATTCTGAGTATACACCGTTGCGAAGAATCTCGGATCTTTATCCTTCCACAATTGATCAGTAGTCCACAATCCCTGCTGAATGGCATTCCGGTCCAGATCACCTGTACGTCCATCAATATATTCAAACGCTTCAACCATTTCCAGGTAAACCGCATTCTGATTACCCGACCCCCAGCCATTGGGTAATGGACACTGAAAGAAATCATACCCCCATCCATTTCCGCCATTTCCCATTCCATTATTCTCATCATGTTTCTTTACAAAAATCTGCTCCGCGTTATTCTTATCAAGAAAAAGGTTTTTAAAATTCTCGATTTTATCGTCGGGGTATTTTTTATACAACGAGTAATTGCCGCTATGTATAACCAGGTCTGCAGCATTATACGCCTGCTGGTAATAGGCATTAGCCGCAGATGCGTCAATGCCTGTTACCCCGTCTAATTGCACCGTTCCAAACTGCGCTATACTTCCTGCATATAAAGCAGCCCTGGATTTTAAAGCCAGTGCCGCATATTTGGTAGGTCTGCCAAGGTCGTTGGATGTTTCAGGAAGATCATTCAAAGATGCATCAATTTCCGACAACACAAAATCATATATCACCTGCTCTTTATCCCGTTTTGGATACAATACATCTTTAGGAGCATCCAAATCCTGGGCTTCGGTAATTAAAGGAACACCTCCGTAACGTTTTACCATTTCGAAGTAATTATAAGCTCTTAAGAACCTTGCCTCCGCTAATCTTTTTTCTTTCAAATCATCTTCCAGCGGTGATGAAGGCACTGTTTGTATAAACTGGTTCAGCTTACGAATAACTTTATATGCGCTTTCCCACCACTCCAGTAAACCACCGTTAATTTTTAAATTACCCGATTTATACGGATATGCATCACTGAGCCACGCGGTTCTGGATTCGTCACTTACCTCATTAATCCACATGGGAGCAGGTCCCGCATCGCCCTTCCAAAGATTATCCCAGGAATTATCAGTTGAAACATTGCAAAAAACATAGGTTTCTGCATAGCATTGAGTAAGGTAGGCATTGATTAACGCCGGGTCTTTCCACACCACATCATCAGAAATCATATCTAAAGGCACTTTATCCAGTACGCCTTTTTTACAGGATGCGTTTATTATAAAGCATATTAAAAGTATTCGGATTGTTATTTTCATGACTTATTTTTTAGGATCATTACTAAAGAGAGATGTTCACACCAAAGGTTATTGTCTTTTGCTGCGGGTAGTAGTAGCCCGAATTACCTGATGGCGCTTCCGGATCAGTGCCGAATTTCTTCAACCCGTCAAAAGTTAACAAATTGTTCCCGGCAACATAGATCCTTGCCTGCTTTAACTTAATCGTTTCTAACCATTGTTTGGGTAAATTATAGCCGAGGGCGATTGCTTTTAACCTTATATAGCCGGCTTTTTTGTAGTAATAATCTGACGACAACCCGTTAGTAGCCGCTCCTCCTAACCGGGGAACCAAAGCATTAGGGTTATTATTTTCCTGTGTCCACCTCAAATCATACACGATTGCGGGCGGTAAGTTTCCATGTGTTAATACAACGTAGTTATAGTATCCGAATGCCCCCTGGAACAATGCAGAAAAATCAAAATCTTTATATTTTATATTGCCATTGAAACCGATCATCCAATGAGGAACCGTACCTTTTCCGATCTCAACCTGATCTTTCCAGTCTAATACACCATCACCATTCGTATCTGTATACCCTATATCACCCGGGCGAAGCGATACATTTCCCTGGTTGTCCTGGTCGAATTTTAATCCGTCGATCTGTCCCTGGCTGGTAAATAATCCATTGGATAAATAACCGTAACTACGATCAGTCCACCTTCCTGATTTTTTATAGATCCTTTCCTGATCCGGATCGGCATACTCAGGCTCTTCATAATGGTCCCACTTTGCCCTTGACCAGGAGATATTCCCGCTTACATCCCATATAAAGTGTTTACTCATTCCCGATGTGCCCAGTCTTAATTCAAACCCTCTGTCATTTAAGCTATTTATATTTTCAGGAGGAAGGTTCGCTCCAAATGTGGTGGGCAAAGTAGTAATCCTTGTGGCAGGTATCCCTGTACGCTCCCGGTAGAAAATATCTCCCTCTCCATATAATTTTCTATTCCACAAAGAAAAATCCAGCCCTGCGTTATAAATACGAATTTTTTCCCAGGTTAAATTCGGATTAGCCAAACCGCTCGAAACAATTCCCTGTTGAACCTTATTGTCCAGTATGTATATAAGCCCATATTGATATCCCGTGAGGTACTGAAAATTACCTACCCCGTCATTACCTGATTCCCCATAACTTGCTCTAAGTTTTAAGTCACCTAAATCACTTATCCCCTTCATGAAATTTTCCTGAGACAGCCTCCAGCCAAAAGAAACACTGGGAAAATAGCCCCATCTCTTATCTGAAGGGAACTTAGCAGAAGCATCAGCTCTTAGAATGGTTTCCACCAGATACTTTTCCTTATACGAATAATTAATCCTGCCCACATAACTTTTTCTTCCCATTTCAGACGCTGAACCATTATTTACCATACCGGAAGTGCTTCCTGCAAATAACTGGTCTATAGCAGGGGTAAGAAAATTAATTCTACCCACACTTATATAATCACTATTATAATCAATCGCCTCATAAAGGGCTAAGGCATTCACACGATGGTACCGGCCAAAGGTTCGGTTGTAATTCAGTGAAAGCTGACCGGTTATCGCCCTGTTCTTACTATTAACCTGTGAAAGTGAAGCGGTTGAGCCTAATGCACCCGCTAATGTATAGGTATCGCCTACAGGATCATAGGTATAGAATTGTATGGGTCTCGTAAAATGCTTATTATTAGCATAATCCTGTACAATATTTACGAACGCCCTGGCTGATAACCCCTCAATAGCATTAAAGGTATAATTTAAGGCAATGGATCCTCTTAAATTTTGAGATTCAGTATTATCATATCCGGCTATCTCACTGTTAGTAATTACGTGAGCGCCCCCCGTACCTCCACCGTTGGCAAAAGAAATTTTAGTAGGATCAGGCAACGTGGCCGGGTATATGGGTAATGTGTTCCAGTAATCCTGCCATACAGTGTTTGCCCCGGCGCTTTGCGGCCGCCAGGGGAATTTACGACTTTCAAAAATGGAAGAAATATCCAATTGAAAAGACAGGTTATCCGAAATTGCCGCATCAATATTGGATTGAATGTTATACCTTTTATAATCTCCTCCATTCTTTTTCCAGATCGTTTGCTGATCCAGGAATCCTATTAAGCCATAGTATTTAATCCTGTTAGTGCCGCCTCTTACAGATAAATTATGTTGCTGCTGAGGCGCCCAATCCCTGATTAGCTCACGATACCAGTTTGTATTGGGATACAATGGATCTGTACCATCATAATATTTTTGAATCTGCTCTTCTGTAAAAGGTACCTGGTCAGCCGGACGGCCCGATTGGAGCCACTCTTCAGATTTCATCTCAGCATACTGACCTGCATTTGCGGGTTTTGGCATTATTGTAATGCCCTGCATTGTTGCAGAGGAATTCAACGTAATAACCGGTTTTCCTGTATTTCCCCGTTTGGTAGTAACCAGTATAACACCATTCCCTGCACGCGCTCCGTAAATGGAAGCAGAGCCATCTTTCAAAATAGTAACAGATTCAATCTGATTGGCATCTATGTTATTGAAACTTGATTCTACTCCATCTACAATAACAAGCGCTCCGCCAAAACCCCGGATACTTAAGCTTGCTGCATCAGCCCCCGGCTGTCCGCTGGATTGCAAAGAAATTAAACCCGGCAGGCGCCCGGCTAAACTATTAGCGGTGCTCGCCACAGGAACTGCTGTTAATTGTTCACCCTTAACGGATGCAATGGATCCCGTAACGGTTTGCTTTTTTTGTGTTCCATACCCGGTAACAACTACCTCGTCAAGCCCCGCAGCAGCCACTTTCAGCACGATCGTTCCCAACTGAGCTACGTCGGCAACCGGAATTTCCCTCGATTCATAGCCTACCATACTTATTTCAAGCACATCCTTATTGTCTGCGGCTATGGAAAAAGAACCGTCAGAAATTGTTGTCACCCCTTTATTCTGCCCTTTTACTTTTACACTCACCCCTTCCAGCGGGTTTCCCCCTTCATCTGTTATTTTTCCCCCGATATCGACCTGGCTTTCCAGCTCGGACCGGTTAGGCGAAATAACCACCAGGTAATTGTTGACAATTTTATACACCAGGAAATTACCCAGCACCTGTTGCATAATTTCAGGTACGGTTGCATTTTTAACATCCACATTTACCTTACCCAGCTTTTTGATATCTTCTTTTAAGAAAAAGAACCGGTAATCGCTTGTTTCCTGTATTTTCCTGAATACCTGTGATACATTGACCTGCTCCAGCTTTATAGAAAACCTTTCCTGGCCGTAGCCATTGGCAGACACATGCAGAAAAGGAAGGAGAAGAAGCAAGATCGTTAGTTTCATAAGCAGTAAAAACTTAAAGAGGGGGCGCAAAGGAATATCCTGCAGCAGATTCCTGCATTTTTTCATACTTTTGATTTGAAAAGTTAAAAAGATGAATAAGCCCGCCAGACAGTTGTGCTTATTCTATTACCTGAATTTAGCTTTGAAGAGGAAGAGAGCCATTCTTCCTCTTTTTTTAAGGCAGCTATCCCGGAGGACCATGAGATGTCATATGCATTGTTTTGGTTTACAATTTGAGTAATACCCTGCCGCTTCCTTACCGGATATAAATTTCCTTATCTGTTATCTCGTATTTGAAATTTACCATTATCTGTAATATCTGCAGGGCGTGCTGAATGTCCACATTATCAAAGTCTCCATTCATCAGGATGCTTTTCATCTTTTCATTTTTAAAATGAATGCGCACATTATACCATCTTTCCATTTTAAGCGCTACTGTTTCAAAGGGCTCATCGGTAAAGATCACTTTTTCCTTAACCCAGGCAATTTCCTCGGGCATACTCATTTTATCAATATCGTGCTGGAATGTTTTTACCTCGTAATTAATTCCCGGGCCGGCTCCCACAGCAACAGCAGTTTCCCGGGTCGCACCATTATTTTTCAGGGATATTTTTTCGCTTGGCAGCAGGATGACTTTTTTTTCTGAACCTTCCTTTAAACTTACCTCCACTTTGCCTTCTACTACCGTTGTTTCGATATCTTCTTTTGTATCGTAGGCTTTTACGTTAAAAACGGTCCCCAGTACTTTCACTATCATGCGATCGGTATTTACCAGGAAAGGATGGGCGGCATCTTTGGTTACTTCAAAAAAAGCCTCTCCTTTTAGCCATACGTTCCTGTTACCGCTGCCAAAATCCCTGCCATACGCCAACCGGCTGCCACTGTTCAGGTAAACGCTGGTACTGTCAGGCAGAACGATCTTTCTTCTCTCCCCATACGGTACACTTACAACAGAGTCCAGGATATTGGATACCCCGGCTATTATCTGTGTTGCTTTTGTTTTTGGATAAAAAAAATAGACGCTTATTGCTATAATTATCACCGCAGCCGCCATAGAAACAAAGCGTTTCATAAGCAGTATATTTTTTCTTTTTTTAACCGGTATTACTTCTGCATGGTCTTCTGAAGAAGCGGTCATACGTGAGGAAAGACTGCTCCATTTTTCGTTGAGCATTGAATCATCCGCCTTTTGCCTTTTTAACCAAATTTCGTGTAACAGTTCCAGCGAGTGAGGTTCAATATCCTTTTGTTCCAACAAGTGCGCTAACTCAATGAGCTCCTCTTCCGTTGCTTCATTGTTTAATTTTTTCCCTAATAACACAAATGTCCTTGCATCCTGCATGAGTAAGTATGATTATATTACTCACGAAGACACATAAAAGCAAACAATCCCCTAGTGTGGGCAAAATATTTTTGGGTATTTATTTGAGTGGCCTGGAAGCCGGGGAAGCAGTCACCAGATCTGAGGGCGCCTTAAAGTCAACCTTCAGCGCCAAAGCAATCTTCTTTATGGCGAGAGCAATATGATTTTCAACCGTACGCGACGAGATGTTCAGCACCTCCGCAACTTCTTTATACTTCAACCCGTCTTCTTTTACCAGCTTATATACAATTCTGCATTTCGGAGGCAGCTCATAAATGGCTTTATTAACGGTATGCAACATTTCAGATGCCACCATAAGATCTTCAGGACTGGGGGCAAGTTCGCTACAAACTATGTCAAAGTTGTTTAATTCAACAGGCGCTTCCTTATTAGCTTTCCGGTTAATATAATTCAAAGAGTGGTTCCTTACGGCAACATACAGATATACCCGGAGGTTATCAATGTTGCCCAACTCCTTCCTGTTATTCCACAGTTTAACAAATACATCCTCCACTATTTCCTCCGCTACTTCTTTTACTTTTACCATAGAGGTAGAAAACTGAAATAATCCTGTATAAAACGACCTGAATATTTGCCGGAAAGCCAACTCATCATCCTCTAGGGATACCTTCTTTTGAAGGGTGAAGATTTGCTCAGAAATCATTGCAAGCAGTTTTAGTGTACACCGCTATGAAGTTATTGCTATTTTTTTAAACGACGTAACAAAATTAACCATGCTTCATTTGTTTTTATCAAACGAACAGATTTTAATATATTCATGAAAGATTAAATTTGACGTATGCTTCCTGATGAATAAGTAAATGTTCCAATAAAACAGCATACTCTGGCCCCTCATTTAGTAAATGACTTAATCTATGGCAAACACATCTAAACTATCGGCGGAAAACGGAGAACCGTTTGTATTCGTGAACAATCTGCCAGATAACTACAATGGCCCCATGCTGGCGGGAGCAGTTTGTTATTCAGCCCGGTCAAGCCATTCGGAACTGGTACTTCAGGAACTGCAGGGCGATGAATATGGCATAAGACTTCTTGCCGGAAAATTCCTGAAAAAACTGTATGCAAAAGGATGGATACACACAGAAGGTTTATACAGTTGTCTTATGCTTAAGAACAATATGCGGAAAAAGATGGTAAGCCTGGGAGAAACTCATTTAAGGGAAGGGCAATATTGTTGTTTTTACACTCAGCCATCTGATTGCTGTTCATTTTTTGAAGAAGGGAAGGAATTCCGCATGTTCGATTTGTTTTACTCTCCTCTTTTACTGGAAGAGCTGGTTCCTGTTTTCCCGAAATTAAAATCAGTTGTTGGCGCCGATCCGGGCACCCTGATCACCCTAAAACCATTTTGGCTACCCCTTACCATCAGGGATATAACCAATCAAATTTTACGATGCCCATACGATGAAACAACCAGACAGTTCTACTTTGATATAAAAGTCAAGGAATTATTGTACTGCATGCTTGAAAATGTTTTTAAACAGGATGCTGATAAATTATCCTTTACGCCCTGGGAAATAGACTGCATTCACGAAGCCCGGAAAATATTAAAGGAACATATATCCAGTAAACCACCTTCTATCAGGAAACTGGCGAAGCTGGTAGCGCTGAATGAATATAAGCTCAAAAAAGGGTTTCACCAGTACTTTCATACAAGTATCGGGCAATGGATGCAGGAAGAAAAACTTCAATACAGCCGTGAGCTCTTATTGAATACCAATAAGCCCATCAAAGAAATAAGCCACCTTGTGGGTTATCCGCTTACAACAAATTTCATAACAGCTTTCAGGAAGCATTTTGGTGTTACTCCGGGAGATTTAAGACGAAAATAATACCGATTGCAAAACTTTTGGCCCGCTTTGCAAATCAAATTATACTGACGGCGAAAAAATTATTCCCGAATTTTGTTGTGTAAAACAAACGCTCATGACAAAACCTTCAGGGCAAATAAACGACAGGACAAGCCGGATACCTGCATAAAACAGCAGGCATATTACATTTCAAACTAAAACACCATGAAAAAATTTCGTTTTGCTTTATTGGTACCGGAAGTGGCAAACTCACTGCCCGGGGACCAATACGATCTTCTGCACTGATGTTTGGACAGGTAAAGTTGCAAACAATCACCGGGCAGGAACCTATGAAGGACAGATGAAAAGCCAAGCACACAGTAAAATTGGCAAACTTAAAAGAGGCCGGCTTCATAAGTGAAGCAGCCTCTTTTTTGTAGCACATGAGAAAAACATTGGAGCCAGCCTTTGATTTTAACCGTTACGGATATACATAGATGATATTATTTTCTATTTTGAATTGTACGTGCCCGTTTAACTGTAGCAGGTGAAGCAATTTTTCTAACGGCTCACTTCTTTTTATAGTGGCATTAAACTCCTGTTTGATTTCTGCCTGATAAATAATTTTTGCATTGTACCACCTGGCCACCTGGCTCATTATTTGCTTAATGGGCGCATCGTGAAAAACAAATAAGCCATCTTTCCAGCCGGTGGCCGCTTCTATATCCACGTTCCCGGTTGAAGTGAGTGTATTGTTCCTGATGGCTGCCTGCATTCCGGGAGCTAATAAGGCTTTATCCTTATCGTGCTGCATAAGCACTTTGCCTTCTGCAAGCGTTACTGTCTTCTCTTTTTCTCCGGGATAAGCCTGTACATTGAAATGAGTTCCCAATACTGTAATGGTATCACTGTCAGCCAGTATAACTTTAAAAGGAGATCCTGCGTTGTAGGCAACTTCAAAATAGGCTTCGCCCGACAGCTCTACCTTGCGTTCATTGCCCGTAAAGACCGCCGGGTATCGCAATATACTTTCAGCATTCAGCCATACTTTTGTATTATCATACAGTGTTACCTGGTACTGGCCACCCACGGGGGTGGTAAGTATATGCATGAGTTCAGCATCGTTGGCATTGCTCCCCTGCCCGTACACCAGGCTTTGATCATCCCTTTTTGATATATTGAGCGCTCCGACACTGGGCAGCCCCCCTTTTTTTGCACCTGCAAGATCAATAACGGAACCATTGGGTAAAGTAAGCGTAGCCCTGTTGCCCCCCGGCTGCAGCACATCATTTTTCACTACCTGCACCTGGCTGCTTTGGGAGGAAGCTGTACCGGCATAACGCCACACTGCAAACACTCCCAGAAAAACAATGGCCACGGCTGCAGCAGATATCCATCCCAGCCTGCTTTTCCTTCTTTTGGGTTTTTCAAACCGGCCGCTTTGTTGCAATTCCTGAAAAATCCGCTCCGACGGCGTTTTTTTCATCATCTGCAGGTTAGCTTCAATATTTTGCTCGTCGGTCAAATCCTCAAACAGCTTCATGCTCCTATCGCTCGCATTTACCCAATCATCCAGCTCTTCATGCTCCGCTTTGGTGAGCGTGTTGCGGATATACCCGGCGATAAGGTAAGCCACTCGATTGGCTTCCTCATCCGTATAGCTGTGTGGATTGTTATTCATAACTTTAAATTAGCACATGCTTCTTATAAGAAAGTATTTAAGTGGAGAAAAGCCCTACAAAGTTGATAAGAAAATTTTTTCCAGCGCATATAAAACTCCAAAAACAGCCTGGCCCAGGATTTTTTGAAGGGCTTTGATCCCTCTCATTTTTTGGGTTTGAACGGTGCGGGGATGAAGATTCAGCTCCCTTGCTATTTCACCGGTAGTTTTCCCTTCGAAGTAATACATGGTAATTACCCTTTTATTGCCCGGGGATAATTTTTGCAATGCGGAATAAAGCAGGCGATAGGTTTCCGCCCGTACCAAAAAGCTAAATGGAGTATCATTATCGGCAGTATCCGTTATGGACGTATCAATGCAGCTCAGTCTTTTGGCAGTTTTATAACTATCTCTCCGCACAACGGTATACAAATATGCCCTAATGCCTTCATCACTGTTAAGCTTGTAATGTTTTTGCCAGGTTTTCACAAATGCTTCTGAAGCTATTTCCCGGGCAAGTTGAAAATCCTTTACCCATTGATTGGCATAGAGTGAGAGAGCGGGGTGCAGTTCCCGGAAATAATGAGCAAGCGCCTGCTCATCGCCCTGGCTAAACGCAATGGCATAATTCTCTTCGTGATATGTTTGCTCCTTTGGCATCTATTTGAAGGCTTCGCAAAAAATTTAAATCTCCTACTAAAGATATGCAAAAAGTTACATTATGTAAATATAAAAATACTAATAGTAAATTATCACATACCCAACAAAGTATTGGCAATACCTTTTCGCTGTAAAGTGAATTATGGCAAAACAAAGCAGTAATCAACTTTTAGCGGTTGGGGCAATGTTCTTAAGCGGGTCTGTTCAGAAAATGAAAGATATCCAGGAGTTATCGCCAACTGCAATAGCCAAAGGCCTGGGTTTGAACCATAGCCGGTATATTGAAAAACTATATAAACCAGAAGGATTTACGATTAAACACATAATCAGGCTGGCAAATCTAATAGATGTGGATCCGCACATTGTCCTCAACGTCATTACAAAACAGTTATCTCCATCTATAAAAATTACAGGAAGGTTTTCCTGAATCCGGAACACTTCATTCTCCGCAACATCCTGCCTGTTGTTGGTCGTGTGCCTGCAGGCGCTGATAAAAATGTATTCAGCTTGTTTCCAGAAAATACTTACGGGGAGCTACCATTGTGAACGATGTTGCCCGCTGTATCTTTTTCGCTTATCACTAATTGTGTTCCAGTTCAGATAATTCCATGCAAAAATTATCATACAGCGTTCTTCTTAACCGGAACAGCCCGTATAATATTATAATTTGAAGCAATGCTACCGTGCCATACAGCATCACCGGCATAAACATACCCGGCGGAAATTTCCGGATCGGTAATTTTAAATCGCTGCTAAGTTTTATCAACCCTTTTATATCGCTTATTACATAGGCAAAGTGAAACGAAAGAAGGAAAAAATTAATAATAAAAAGCCAGTTAAATATCGCCTTTTGCCTGCCGGCCACAGGAATATCGGGATAATTTTTTTGCAACAATTGCATGGCAAATATCGCCAGCCATACTGCCAGTACAAAGCTTATAAGCTGAACACATATGCTGGCATGAGCGTCTGGAAACAAATAAATGGCAAACCGCACACATAAAAAGCCGCTGATTGTAATTTGTGCCAGGCAGGCAATGCGAAGTATGGTAAAAACAGGAGGCACTAGCAGATATTTTAAGATAAAATAAAACAGGCAATGACCGGTGTTTAAAATTACAAGGATGCTTCTTATCAATCGAAGCCGGGAATGGCCATATACTCCCCTCCTCTAAGCGCAGACTGATGTCCTACAATACCGGGAACAGTATATGCCAGCGCTTCATCAATGTTTACTTCGGGGGTACGGTCTTTTACTATAGCATCAATGAATTCATATGTAATAAAAGTATGCGAGCCCTCATGACCGCTATCATGTCTCATTGTTTCGGGAAGCATATCTGTTTCCCACCACGCGGGAACCTTATACACTTCCGCAACATTACGGGCATGCGTAAAGCCTGCATCGTCCTTACC
Organism: Chitinophagaceae bacterium; assembly: GCA_019638615.1. Classification (GTDB taxonomy): domain Bacteria; phylum Bacteroidota; class Bacteroidia; order Chitinophagales; family Chitinophagaceae; genus Agriterribacter. The sequence goes on from JAHBTL010000002.1 coordinate 18,235, forward strand.
CAAACCAATGCCCGATGTAATGATTGTAAAATCTTTGCTTCTGCCATCAGGATAAAAAAAGCTCATCTGGTCTCCGCGCCACTCACCGCGTTCAGCTTCTATCAAAGCTCCTTTCCAGTTCACTTCAACCCTGAAAGGAATATTCTGATTGGTCTGGAAAAAAGCTGTTTCATTCCAGAAAGGATTTTGATAAGGATTGTTTTTCAATAGTGCGCTGTTATCACCCCATCCCGTAGCACTTACATGCGTGAGCCGTGCACCGGTAACAGATACCAGGAATGCAGTACAATGCGTAGGATACAGCAGGGGCGGGAAGCCATGCCGCCAGGTGGGTTTTCTTTCTTCAAAAAAAAGCACTTCCAGCCCGGGATGATTGTACTCTGCTGCCACGCTGAAAATATTTCCAAATTTCCCCTCTTTAAAGAATTTACGCGCCGTAATAGCGCCCTGGCGATACACGCTGGTTTCCGCCATCATATACTTTAAGCCGGTTTGTCGCACAGCATTGCGAAGATCATTACATTCCTCCAGCGTTAATGCTGCAGGAACAGCACATAAAACATGTTTTCCCGCTTTAAGGCATTCAATGGTATGCCGAACATGATCCGGCGCCGGTGTTGCCAGGAAAACCGCTTCCACATTTTTGTCCTTTAACAATGCTGTTAAGGAAGGATAGCTTTTATTGCACCGGTAAGTTTCCATCAGGTTTTTACGGCGATCTTCACGCAGATCGCTTACCGCTTCCACAATGCAATCGGGATGTTCATGAAAATAAAAACTCAATCCAAACCTTCCCCCTACCACCCCTATCCGTACTTTTCTAGATGAAGTGCCAGGAGCCGCAAATAAAAACCGGGAAGCCATCATAGCTGCCGCACCCAGGCCTGCCGTTTGGATAAATTTGCGCCGGCCTGAAACGAAAGGATCATTGCTGATTGTATCACTCATTATACTCCAAGGTAGGAAATTCCAGGCAAACCGCTTAAACAGACATGAGCCCGTAAATTATACACCATGTTGATATAAAGAAAGGTACAACCATTTTAATGATTACATCTTTGATTTAGTAAGTCCCAGGAACGCTGCAATAGCCAGAATAATCAAAAAAGATAACCGCACAAGGCTTAATATCTCCCATTGCTTTGCCCGCTTTGTTAAGGAATCATCAATGTGTTCTGAATATGGAGTGCCGGTTATGGCAATGAGCTCAGGAACGAAATAAGCAAATGTGATGATCAATACGATTACATAACCAACAGATGTGATAAGAAGATAAACTTTGCTGCCGGTTTTCCTGAACAGAATGATAGCAGCAGCCAGCAACAGTAAAGTAACAGGATGGATGGCTATCCAGAAAGGTGTAGGATTTAACCCGTATTTTCCCTGGAACATACTCAGGGAGGCAGGCGGAGCAGCGCTCCATCGGGGCACTACAGCAATATGCTCATAAATGGCCGCCCCCACCACAACTGCGAAAGAAAGACAGGCAAATACGTAAAGAATGTTTTTGAAGTTCATAAATGAAATGATTGATTGTTTTAAGAATAATTGATTGGATGTCTATAGAATAATAATAATGCTGCGGATGCAGAAGTGTGCCGCTTTATAATTTCTCCTTTACAAAAGGATCATATTTTTTATAATAGCTTTTGTATCCGAAAAGCCGCAACGCCGGGGCCATAACAAAGCCTATAGCTTTCTGGATAAACACCGGCGGGCCATCTGCCACATAAGAATCAAAACCGCTGGTCTGGAACATAGCCATCCTGAAAGCTATACCCGGTTCCTTTTCAAACCCGGGGTGGTTGTCCATTATACCATACACCTGCATAAGGTTAAAGGCAAATTTTTCAGGAAAGGCAATGGCGCTTTTGGTATGTATAGTATCCGCAGTTTCATTGTAAGGCTTGTGTGGGGTACCTTTAGGAATATGCAATACATCGCCCGGGCGGATTTTCTTTATTTCTCCGTTCACCCATAATGTCAGTTCTCCATTCTCTACTTCAAAAGTTTCGTCAAAATCTGTATGAATATGCCTGGGAGGACCTCCGGCAAAGGGCCCTATCTCCGACTGGCAGTATACAAAGCCATTCTCCTGCTTCAAAACAATTTGACGGACACCCTCGGCTTTGCTATAAAATTCCTGTCCGGGTTTGAACCATGTAGAAACAACCGGTTTCTTCTCGGGAAATACAACCCGGTGCAATAAATGACCAATGACTAAATAAGAAACGATAAAAATGAGTAAAAACATAGCTGCCTTTTTTAAGATTTTAGTTTGCATAATTTCTTTTATTAAATTAAAAATGTGGTAAGACGATTGACATGTAGTGTTATGTTAAGGCTATTATGTTGCATACATTCGTGAGAAGTGAAACGTAAGACCTGAAATTCTCACATTTACCGCCTGCCGGTGGCAAGTCTGACTTTTCACGAATAACTTAACAGTGACAATGAAGCAGGCGAGGAAAAGAAAAATTTGTTTTAACATGATTCAGCATTTTGATAAATGCGGGTGCAAATTAGACAGGGCTATACCCGCTGGGAATGTGGTATGCGATGAAACGGAGAAATAAGCGAACGAAGTTTAGATAGGGTTGAATAAAGAGTATTCTATTATGAAAAAAAGAAGATTCTGAAAAATAAACTCATTATTTAACCTGGCAAAATAATGTACAATTTTGTGTAAATAGGGCGCATTTCAATTTTTCGCTTCTGCGCGACTTTCCGGTCGGTGAGACACCGACCAGTAGCGGTTCTACGGGCGGGTGTCACCACCCGCCTGCGGAAAATTGAAATACGCCCGTGTAAATAGTAGTTAATTTGAGTTTTTCGTATATTTTGTTTGTTTTGTTTATTTCGTTTACTATTTTTACATAAACTAAACCAGATATGGAAACTATGGTAAGTGCACACGACCGGCAAATAGCACGGACATCTCTAAGCGCAATCAAAGCGAAAGCCCGGCAATTAATAAGAAAGAAAAACAGGGGAGTCAATATTAAAATCAACGATGCTGATATTACCATTCCTCAAACAGCCTTTTCTCTTTTGTCTGATATTCTCTCGAATATGGCAGACGGCAAACCCGTGTCTGTTATTCCCATTGAAACGGAAATCACCACGCAACAGGCTGCAAACCTGTTGCATGTATCACGTCCTTTCATAGTTAAGCTATTGGAAACGGGAGTAATCCCCTTTTTTAAAGTTGGAAGACACAGGCGTATTTTATTAAAAGATATACGGGCTTATGAAGAAAGACAACAACAAACCAGGAAAAAACAACTGGCATTCCTCGCCAAACAGGCGCAAAAATTAAACATGGGCTATTAAATTGAATGAAACTGCAACCTATAACAGCATTGCTTGATGCCAATACACTTTATCCTGCTCCTGTAAGAGACATACTGCTGCACCTTGCAGATATTGGGCTGTTTGCTCCAAAATGGACAGAGCAGATACACGATGAATGGATACAAAATCTTTTAACTAACCGTCCCGACCTCAACCTTAAAAATTTAAATGCTACCAGGCAGGCTATGAATCTTGCTTTCCCGCGCTGATGTAAAGGAATATCATTCTCTTATCAATAATCTTCGTTTGCCCGATGATGATGACCGCCATATACTTGCCGCTGCCATACAAGGCAAAGCAAATCTTCTTGTTACTTTCAATATCAAACACTTCCCTCAAACATATGTAAGCTCTTTTTCTATCGGGGTTATCAATCCCGATGACTTTATTGCCAATCTCTTTAATCAAAATAAAGCAGCCGTTTTACAAGCATTCAATAATCAGGTTGCCAATCTCAGGAACCCGCCTATGGCCAAGGAAGACATAGTGAATATCCTGGACAAATGCGGGTTAAAGAAATCCGCCAAACTTTTTAGATAATGACCTATTATTCTTAATTCCCTTTACCGGTCGCTTCATGCAACATTCTCTCCGTTTGATAACAGCCATGCTTTTTTCCGCTTCCTGTCATTTTCATATTTGCAGCAGAAAAACAAATACACATGAACGAGAAAATTTTTATACTCCTGTTAGCAACCTGCCCGGTGATGGTACAGGCACAGGCAGATGGATGGCTGAATAAAGTCAACAGTAAAATTAAAGCCAAAGCAACCGCCCGTACTGAACGAAAAATTGACCAGGCTATCGATAACACACTTGATATAACAGAAGGGAAAAAACAACCTGCTAAAAAAAGTGAAACCGTACAGGGAAGTATAAGTGACACATCCGTTACCGGGAAAAAATTATATGTGAAGTATGACTTTATTCCAGGTGAAGAAGTGATCTACAGCAATGATTTTTCGACGGACAACATGGGCGAGCTGCCCACCGGCTGGAACAGCAATGGCACAGGAGCCGTAGTAACGTTGGATGCATTTGGTGGCAACTGGATGCAACTGTATCAAAACACAGCCTATCTCACCGACAATACTGCATCCTTTACGGAGAATTGCACAGTTGAATTTGACCTCGTGCTGCACCGCACCAACCCGAAGGCGCCATTCCCTGAATTAACCTGGGGTATATTATCCTCCGGGAGCTTATTGCCTGGCGATAATGCGTTGTTGAAAAACTATACGACCACATTTGCTACCGAAATGAATATCCAGCCCTCTGAAAACAGCAATGCCTCCGTTCACCTGCAAACATTTGCTAACGGGGCAGCATATATAAAAACCGATATTAAAAAGCCGGTTGCCAGGGTACAGGCATTTAATGAAATCATTCATGTAGCCATGCAGGTACAAAAAGAAAGGCTTCGCATCTGGTTCAATGAAGAGAAGCTGTATGATTTGCCAAAGGCAATTGTTGCCGGAGCAAACATCAACCAGCTCTATTTTATCGTGAAAAGATATGGCGGGCCGGAAGAAGAAGTAGGATATGCCATCAGCAATATTAAAATCGCAAAGGGCCTGCCGGATACAAGGCATAAGCTGGTTGAAGAAGGAAGGTTTTCCACTACCGGCATTCGATTCAATGTTAACTCATCTGTGCTGTTGCCGGAGAGTAACGGTGTATTGCGCGAAATAGCAGCCGTTCTTACCAAAAACCCGGAGCTGAAAATAAATATTCTCGGGCATACGGATAGCGATGGAGATGAAATTGCTAACCTCGGGCTGTCAGAGCAAAGAGCCGGGTCGGTGAAGCAGGCCCTTATGAGCGATTATAGTATTGATGCTGCGAGGATACAAACCGAAGGAGCCGGTGAGCAAAAGCCTGTAAGCGATAACAATACCAAAGAAGGCAGGGCCAATAACCGGAGGGTTGAATTTGTAAAACTTTAAACACACAATAAATAATTCATTAAACCAATTTAAAAATTCACATATGACACATCAGGTAACACAACAACGCATTCTTTTTATCAGAACCTTTATCGCAATAATAACAGCAGGCTTTCTATCGCTCCTTCTGGTTTCATTTACCGTACATAAAAAAATGACGGATGATTTTTTAAAGCAGTTGGGTATCAGCAAAGCCGATGCAAACAGTAAAATCAGCAGCAGCCTGCTGGATGGTTATGTGGATGCTTATGGTGTAAAAAATATTAAAAATATTGCCCTGGGAAACCGGGCAAATATTACCAACAGCCTGCTGGTATATACCAAACAATATGTAAGCAGCGCCGGCTTTATTAAAGAATACAATGCATTGCGTGAACAGAAGAAACCGGTACTGCCCGTGGTGAAAACGCCTGAAGAATTTCAGCAGGGGATAATTGAAACTGCCAGGCAAAGTATGCTGGATGTAGAGCAAAAACTAAAGAAAGCGGATGCCACCATGAAGCCTGTTTTTGAAAAAACACTGGAATCCATCCGTAAGCAGCTACAGCAGGCAGAAGATCCAAATAATAAATCCATTGCGGGCTACAGGCAGGGCTACCCGGTACTGGTGAAAAACAGGGATGATACGTACGCAAAAGAAACAGCAGCCTGGGAAGCAAAATATCCCGCCCGTCACCAGCAGTTTATAAAGCAACGCCTGTTACGGTTCATGGAAGAAACCAAAGACATCAATTTTGGGGCTGAGCTGTATGAAAAGAAAGGCATAAGATATTTTACCAACCCCGCTTATGAAAGCAAAAGCATTTACTGGAAGATGGCTTTCCGGGCAGGCAAAGAAGTGGTCGAACCGGCAAGGGCCTTTGTTCAGGAATGGATGCAATCCATTCAATAATGCAACCAGGTTCATACAGCTATTTTTACACTTCATACCATGATTAAGCAGCTTAATGCCAGGGAATATCTGTAAAAAGTATATTTTCTGCGATATTTGAATCATGCAGCCCGATTCTCAAAACAGAACAACCTTTCTGCTGATGGCAGTGTTACTCCCGCCTACGCTGGTGATAATCACTTATTTTATCCTGGGCAACATGTATTTTTCCAGCCTCACAACTTTCGGTTCAGCTTCCGCAGTGGCGTTTCTTATCCTGTTCGGGATATGGATCTTGCAGGGCAGGCTGGGATGGAAGATGCTGCAGATATACCCTTCGCACCGCGACACGGTGAAGAGGGTGCTGCTCTTTTCCAGCCTGAACCTGCTGATTGTAATATTGAGCGTTACTTTAATATGCTGGGTGTTCGACCTGCTGAATATACTGGATTACCGGTTTACGGTTAAAACCTGGTTAAGGGGCCTCATGGCAGGAGCGATATGCACCATAGTTAACCAGGCCGTGTATGAAACCGAGGCTTCTTATCGCCGGATCAAAATCTCGCAGTTGGAGGCGGAGCAGTTGAAAAAAGTGCAACTGCAAACGCAGTTTGATTCTTTGAAGGAGCAGGTGAACCCGCATTTTTTGTTCAACAGTTTAAATTCCTTATCCTCCCTGATTGCTACCAACCCCAACAAAGCCGAAGCGTTTGTGGAAGAAATGAGCCAGGTATACCGGTACCTGCTGCGCAGCAACGAAGAGCAGCTAACTACCCTGCAAAAGGAAATAGATTTTATTGAATCTTACAATATGTTGCTGCAAACCCGCTTCGGCAGCGGATTTCAGCCGGCATTACAAATAGAGGAAAAGATGAAAGAGTGGCTGCTGCCGCCAATGACATTACAGTTACTGATAGAGAACGCAGTAAAGCATAATATTGTTGACCCCGACACCCCGCTGGTGGTGCATCTATATACGCAGGGTGAAAAGCTGGTGGTGAGCAATAACCTGCAAAAGAAAAACAAAGCAGTGGCTTCAAACAAAGTAGGGTTGAGCAATATTATATCAAAATACAAATTGCTGAACTACCCTGAAGTGGAAATTAAAGAAACAGCCACTGAATTTATTGTGGTTTTACCATTGATTAAAAACACCTGATAATGCTATGGAAGTATTAATTATTGAAGACGAACAACTGGGCGCTGAAAAGCTTGCGCGGCTGCTTACATCTATCGACAGTTCTATAAAAATTGCGGGCAATACACGCAGCATTAAATCTTCGGTAGAATGGTTGTTGCAGCATAAGCACCCCGATATTATTTTGATGGATATTGAACTGACAGACGGGCAGAGCTTTGAAATATTTAATCATGTCGCTATAAAAAGCATGGTCATCTTTACCACTTCTTATGACGAATATGCTTTGCAGGCTTTTAAAGTAAACAGCGTTGATTACCTCTTAAAACCTATTAAGAAAGAAGAGCTGAAAAATGCGCTTGACAAATACCAGCAGTGGCAGCAAAAGTTCTCGTCCTCTACCCTGAATGTTGAGCAGCTCATCCAGGAACTGAAACAGCAGCAGCCCAAAGCATGGCGCTCCCGCTTTTTAGTAAAGCAGGGGCAAAAGCTGCTCTCTGTTGAAACCCGCGACATCGCTTATTTTTATGCGGATGGGCGGCTGAGCTATTTTGTTACATGGAACAAACAAAAGTATATCGTAGATTATACCATTGAAGATTTAGAGCAGATGCTGGATCCTCAACAATTTTACCGTGTCAACCGGGCTTTCATCCTGCAGATTAAATCCATTGCACAAATCCACAATTATTTTAACGGAAAGCTGAAGCTGGAATTGCAACCACATATTGATAAGGAAGTTTTAATAAGCCGCGAAAAAGCTGCGGAGTTTAAAGAATGGATGGGGAAATAAATAGTTACTTAAAACCGCATCTTCATGCTTAAGCTGTCTTACTTCCCTGCAGGAATATAGTTACTGGTCTGTAAACTGGATGGTAAGGCAACGGGAACAGAAGTTAAACTCCGGCTCAAACACTGTGACCATGCTGGTGTCATAATCACCTTCATAAGCGGTTCTTAGCTTCAATGTTTTATCTGTTGGGATATGCTTTGCCGTTATCATATATTTCCCGATAGGAATATCCGGTACCTGTGAATAGGTTCCGCTGTTAGGCTGACCGCCTTTGCGTTTGATAACCTGTCCGGGGTTTCCATCAATCAAATTTCCTATTGGCGTGAAAGTGAACTCTATATTCTGCGAGTCATATATTTCGCTTTCAGAGTCGGCATACAAATAAGCGGTTCCGCCATAGAAACCAACTAAAGGAGCAGGTTTTTCACCCTCCAGTTTCCATTGGAAGTTTACGGTAGCGCCGTCTGCTCCGGCAAACGCATTGTCCTTGTCAGGGTGCATTTCCGGCTTTTTAAAGTTTTTACCGTTAAAAGTCCTGTCTATTTCAGCATACACCCTCCATGAACCTATGCCCACCGGAATTTTATAATTTCCGTTGGCATCGGTCGTTCCGGTAGTTCCCGAGTTGTAAAAAACCGTATTGTCCACAATGATTTTTGCACCGGAAACGGGATTGCCTTTGGTATCGGTAACTTTACCTTTTACATAGTTTGTTTCTGTACCGCCGCCTATAATGGCGTCATCTGCTTTGTCGCAGGAAGTGGCAAATAAAAGTGCCATTAATAATAGCTGTTTCATTTTTTAAGTGTTTTGTTATTTATGGAATTTTGATATCGTGCGTATGATTGGATTGGAATTTCCCCGGTGTCTCCGCCCATGACATGGTCAGCTTTGCAAGCCCGTTAACGGTATAATCCGTTCCGTTGAGGGCCAAAACACCGTCTACCGGTCGAAGATGACAGTTGGCACAGAGAAAAAGCCTTTTCATAAAATTTTCAACTCTTATATCAGGCCTTTATTCTTTACTAAAGAAATGGCAACTGCCTGGCTAAAGCATAATATTGAAGAAGTCGGGAACTTTGAGTTCTTTTTACCGGAACTCTATCACAATGAAACAGGATTGAAATATTTATTTTGATTCTTAATTTAGCCACTAAAGCGGCAGCGCTTCTTGATGACCAATGCAATGGAAAAAATTATAAATCGCCTGCTCACTAAGCCGAAAATGCTGTTCCTGACCGATGCGTTGGGAGCTATGCTTACCGTTTTTTTATTGTTTGCAGTATTGAGAAATTTCAAAGAATATTTTGGAATGCCAGAAACAATACTGATATATCTTTCGATAATAGCTGCTGTTTTTTGTATTTATTCGAGTGCCTGCTTCTTTTTCCTGAAAGGAAATTGGGCGCCGTTCATCAGGGGCATCAGCTATGCCAACTTACTTTATTGCATGCTCACAAGCGGGCTTCTGCTGGTATATTATCCTGTTCTTACAGCTCCCGGGATTGCCTATTTTTTGGCAGAGATAGTAATTGTTTTCGGACTTGTTTACATTGAACTGAGAGTTGCGGCAGCAGTCAGTCAAAACAGAACAGATCACCATTGTTAACCAATTGGGTCTGTAACTGCGACGTTAAACTAGGGGCCTTCAATCCGTTTTAATCATGCAGGTAGGGCTCACTGGCATATGCCATTTGCCTCACATTTTCTAAAACCCTTTTCATATATGCTTTCCAGAATACTTTAGCAAACAGCCAGTTTAGGGGATATAATAAGAGAACATCCGAATGTAAAGTGTAAATGTATTCTACCAGTATCTTATTCTTTTCTATTTCAGTTGTTTTCCATTCTCCTGTAAATTTTGAAAAGCCCAGCATCCGGGACTGAAAGTCGCTTACTTCAATTTTCCAGTATTTATTTTCAACCCGCTCAATTACTTTATCAATGGAAACGAAGCCGTCTTTTTGCGTAAAGGATTTTGCGGCAAAAACTTTTTTGCTAAACCCGGGTTTTCCCCAATGTTCGTCATCTGTGCAGTGCGTTATTCTGGGCATGATACCATACCCGGCATGTACTTTTGACACATCACAGAGTATAGGTGTCTTAAAAGCCTGTTCCAATGAGCAAGCGTAGATGGCCGATACTTTTACTTTTGTCTCTATACCCTTTCAGGCAAAGTTATTCTCCCTTTTTCCACGAACAATAATCAGCAGCAATATACGATTCATTTTCTTTTTTTAACAATTCGCAGGACCACTGCGATGTGAAGCACATTGCAACGAAGACCTTCGGGTTGTAATTATAAAAATTAATTTAAAATGAAAAAGATCATTTCAGTTTTCGCATTCTTTTCAATTGCACTCATTCAAACAAATTGTAACAAAGACGATGACGCATCTAATCCGAATGGCCCCGATAAAACAGGCAGTGAGTGGAAAGGTATTGGCAAGTCATTGGAAACACCCGAGGGAACTCCTTTTCATTTGCCCGCTGGTATAAAGCTGGCAGGCAATGCCATTAAAGGTTACGACCGCAATGAATGTGTATGTCAGAAGAAAGAAGAGGACTGTTACCGTGGTACAGGCGAACTGGTAAGGGTATGTCTGGGCTTTACCAATACCACAAATGAAACCATTACGGTAACTATCCCCAAAGGCTTGATAGTTATTTCTACTGATGTAGAAAAACAAAACGGTTTAGTAATCGAAGTGGAAACATTTGAAATTCCTGCCGCCCAGACGGTTTATTACAGTTTAGGTACATATTGCCTCAATTCAGGACGTAGTTCAGTCATTACCGGTAATGATGTCTTTAAGCTTGGTCCGGTAACACAAAATGCAGCGGTGAATGAACTGATGGAATTATTAAAGAACAAACGTATTGACAACATTGAAGCCGCAGGTATTGTACAGGCAGCTCTTTGGAATATTACCAATGGTAATGGCCTTACAGAGCTTGACAGACAATTTATTGCAGCACTTCCTAATAATTAACAGGATATCATTAACAGGCAAAACCGGGCGGGCCATCATTGTAAATTGATAACGCTTTTGAAAAATGGATATGCCAGAGAGATTGAAAATAATTTCCCTCGTATTGAACACCGTAAGCTCTAATTAAAGAATGAAAAGGCTATTATGCTATTTTTCTACTACCCCGCAAGCATATACTCTTTGCTCAACTGCTTTTTTACTTCTTTGGGAGTAGCTTTTGTCCATACTTTGAAAGCGCGCCTGAATGCAGGCAGATCGTTATAGCCTAATACTTCGGCTACTTCCGTAATGGTACCGCTCCGGTTTTTCATTAAGTGCAGTGCCAGTTCTTTCTTTACCTCGCCGGCTATTTCCCTGAAGCTGGTCTGCTCTTCGGTTAGTTTTCGTTGCAGCGTACGCACAGTCATATCCAAACCTGCCGACGCATCTTCAATAGTGGGTATCTGTCCTTTGAATTGCATCAGCAGCAAATGCTTTACTGCATCCCGGCAACTGGCCTGTATAGCGAGCGATTTCTTTTGCCCGAGGATATTATTGAACATTTCAAAAAGAGAGGCATCGCTGGTGAGAATGGGAGTTTGCACATCTTCTGCCCGGAATATCATGCGATGCAAAGGCGCATTGAACAATACCTGGCAATGCAATACATCGGTGTATGCCTTCACCGCGTCTTTAGCATATTCCACCTCTACCGCCTGAGGATATATGCTCCTGCCGGTAAGCGCCTTTATATGGTTTACCGTGGATGCCAGGATAAAATCTATCGCAATCCTTGCATTGCGGGGATAAGTAGACTTCCAGAGTGTGTTCTGATGCAGCTCAATAATCGCCAGTCTGCCGTCGGTTTTATACTGGTAAACAATCATCGGGCATACCATGTGCCCGTATTTACAGTATACCTGTATGGCTTCATCCAGGTTTTTGCTGGCCTGCATCATAAAGCCCACCATGCCCGTCATGGAAATCGGAACATCGCCGCCCATTAATAAGCCTATCTGCTCATTATGGGTGATATCAGCGAGCAGGTCATACAATTTGGCGGCTTTTTGCCATTCCACTATCCGTCCGGAATCACTTATTTCTTCCTGTGTAAAGCCTGCCATTTCTCTTAAAGTATCATACGCTTCACCGTATGTAGCAGCAGCATAGAGCATATCCCTGATGGCAGTTGCCTGTAGTCCCATAGTGTAAATAACTTTTTGAGACACAAATTACAATTTTCCTGTGATCAGATACAACCAGGACAAGGTGCAACCTGTTTGTAACCATTGTCAAACCCCATTGCTCTACTACCCATAGGGCAGCCCTCTTTTATATAAAAAGGATAGCGCCTGCAACGTAAGGAACTATCGGGGAGAAAACCAATTGAGGTTCAAAAAACCTGTCGAAGATTATATAGAGTTTTTGAATAAATCATCGGAAAGCATTGACCGTAAATGCTTTGGGCTACTTTTAATAATTTACGATAAGTTTCGTACATTTGGATCAAATAACTATACAATGCATAAGATCACCATCCAACTGTGTTACATATTTATTCTTCAACTTTTTCTTATCAATAATATTTTCGGGCAGCTGCCTCCTGCTGTAATGATTGGAGAGAAAGCGTATTTCACACAAAATATTAACGCAGAGAAATTTGCCGGAAAACCATTTCAGCTTATAGCGACTACAAAAGTTCAGGCAGATGCTGATTCGGCTAAGTCCGCAATTATTGTTTTAGTGAGAAACAAAGATAATAGTATAGGCTTTCACACAGATATTACCCGAAATTTAAAAAACAACCCGAATTGGACAGAAACAAACATTAACGGGAAAATTGACAGCAATGCAAAAACTATTGAAATAGGCGGTTATTGCAATGGTGATGGTGTTTTTTTGTTTGATGATTTCCAATTGAAGGTAGAAACATCACCGGGAATATGGAAACAAATTCCTATAGACAATGGTGGTTTTGAAAAAGGGAATTTTGAGAACTGGATTGTTGGCTCGAATGGTAAGCCCTTAAATTTTGACGGTGCAAAATTCAGTGTGCAACCTGGCAAATCCTTTAAGGGAAAATTTTGTTTGAAAGTTGAATGCAAGTACACGAGTTATGGTAATAATGATAAGTCAGGAAATTTTGTAACCGTTAATGGAATTAAGCTATACTATGAAACATACGGCAGCGGGGAACCATTGTTATTATTGCATGGTAATGGTGGTTCTATTTCAGGACAGGCAGTCAGGATTGCCAGTTTCAGGAATAAGTACAAAGTTATTGCAGTGGATAGTAGAGCACAGGGTAAATCTGGAGATGATGGACAGGAATTAACTTACGATTTAATGGCAGATGATCTCAATAAACTTTTAGAATACCTGAAGATTGACTCTGCGTATATATGGGGGCAAAGTGATGGTGGAATTATTGGATTGATACTTGCAATGAAATATCAGGACAAAGTGAAGAAATTAGCCGTTTGGGGAGCCAATGTTCAGGCAGACAGCAACGCATTTACCCCCGGCATATACGAGAGCGTTGTAACAGCTTCAAAAACCGGAAAAACTGAAAAGGACCGGCAGTTAAATACATTAATGGCAAAATATCCGAATATACCTTTTTCTGATTTGAAAACTATTCAGGCTCCTGTCCTTGTTATGGCAGGTGACAGAGACGCTATTAGCCTAACACATACAATAAATATTTTTCAGAATATCTCCAATTCACAATTGTTTGTCATGCCGGGGGCGTCACATTATGGAGCATATGAAAAGCCTGCACTATTTAATATTATATTGTCTGACTTTTTCGATACTCCCTTTAAAAAGCCCTGATTACAGTTTGAAAGATGACTGCCTGCTGCGCGTGCATTTGTGTTATGCCGGCAAACACCCGCCTGACCGCCCGCCCGGACGAGCCATTCGGACGGGGACGGGTAGTGACAACACTACTTCAGCTCTAGCTAGCTATTGTTTACAGTTCCGGCCACACATTATAAAGTAATCAAAAACTGAAATAAAAACTAACCAATGTTAAGAGCCCCCCGCCTGATTGTGCAATTATTGGGCAATTCATTTTAGTTCATAAAAAGCCCCTGCACCCTTTATTTTGATTGATTTTAGGATGTCTTTTTTACTAAGTCGCTAAGGTCATTGCTGGCGGTGTTTCTTGAACAGTTATTTAGTTGCTGATACTCTTTGTTGGTTATTTTTTCCTTTTCTTTCACATATAAAACCGCTTTTACCTGCCTGCTGTTAAGCCCCAATTTAGTTAGCTGCTCTTCTGTCAAAGTGTTTTTGAAAAGCGGGCTTATGACCTTAGCAAGAAAAGCCAATTGTTAACTCAACCCTGCCCCTACCCGAACGATGTTCAGCCGGGCGGGCGGCTGTGTCATTCAGGCGAGTTGATTACATTATTTCCCTCAGCAGAAGGTAATAAGGTAGAATATGACTGGTACTGACCTGTTACTTAGGTAATAATGCTGTTTAGGGTGATATACAACATAGCCCCTCCTGTCGTAAAATGACCTCTTTACGGCACAAACTACCCTTTTTCTCCCTTTGTTATCGCTGTTCTTTTGCAATCAAAATATAAGCATATGATACATACAAGATCAGGAAGTGTAAACAATGTTGTTGCACCGAAACGCGGTCACGCAAAAAAGAAAATACTATTCGCCAATATCCCTGCCGACGGTCATTTCAGCCCGCTGACAGGATTGGCAGTTCAACTGAAAAATGCCGGGCACGATGTAAGGTGGTACACCGGTCCTTCCTATGCGCCGAAGATTGAAAAGCTGGGTATCCCCTATTATCTTTTCAGCAAAGCAAAGGAAGTCACCATTCACAACATTGATGAGGTATTTCCCGAAAGAAGGGCTATCAAAAATCATGTGAAGAAGATCATCTTCGACATCTGTACTTATTTCATTGAACGGGGAACCGAGTTTTATGAAGACATCAAAGACATCAACAAAAGCTTTGATTTTGATATCCTGGTTTGCGACAGCGCTTTTACCGGCATGTCGTTCGTAAAAGAAAAGCTGAACAAGCACGCGGTAACCATCGGCATCCTTCCTTTATGCGAGTCTTCCAAACAGTTGCCTCCGCCTATCATGGGGCTCACCCCGGCAAAAAGCATTGCAGGCAAAGCTTTTCATGCGCTGCTGCGCCTGCTTACTGATAAGGTTTTGTTTAAGAAGCCCCATGCGCTGATAGAGGAGCAGTACCGTAGTGCAGGCTTGAACAGGCATGGTAAAAACCTGTTTGATGTGCAGATTGACAAATCCACCCTGTTCTTACAAAGCGGTACGCCCGGCTTTGAATACAGGCGGGAAAATATGAGCCCGCACATTCACTTCATCGGCCCTTTGCTGCCTTATAATAACGGTAAGCCGTACACGCTAAGATTTGAGGATAAGCTGTGCAGGTATAAGCAGGTGCTGCTGGTTACGCAGGGCACCTTTGAAGGAGACGTGAACAAGCTGATCATACCTGCCATAGAAGCGTTTAAGCATACAGACAAACTGGTGGTAGTAACTACTGCAGGCTGGCACACGGATATGCTGCGCGAACGGTACAGGGCATTTGATAATATTGTTATCGAAGATTTTATCCCGTTCAATAAGATCATGCCTCTCGCTGATGTATTTATTTCAAACGGCGGATACGGCGGCATGATGCAAAGCATTGTCAATAAGCTGCCGATGGTAGTAGCGGGCATACACGAAGGAAAGAACGAAATCTGCGCCCGTGTGGGATATTTTAAGCTGGGCATTAACCTGCGCACAGAAAGCCCGAAGCCCGAAAAAATAAGGAAGGCGGTGCAGGAAGTATTGTGCAATTCTGCCTATCAAAAAAGTGTAGAAACGCTTTCCGCTGAATTTGCCCGCTACAATCCATACCAATTATGCGAACAATTCATCAACAATTTACCGGCTGTCAGTAACCGTTAGGACAGGCGGCAAAACTAAGATGGCAGATACCTAAAAAAATAGAAAAAAAATGAATAACGAACTGATAATAAAAAACAGCGTTGAAATAAACGCAGGCAGAGCAAAAGTTTGGGACGCTTTGATAAATCCCGAAAAAATCAAAATGTATCTCTTCGGGACAGAAACCGTTACCGATTGGAAAAAAGGAAGTGAAATAATTTTTCAAGGCGAGTTTCAAGGACATAAATACAAAGACAAAGGAACAATCCTTAACATCAGGACAGACGAACTTTTGCAATATTCTTATTGGAGCGGTTTTTCGGGGCTTGAAGACAGACCAGACAATTATTCGTTAATAACATACAGACTTGACAATGCAGACGGAAAAACTTTGCTGACTTTGACACAAAAAGGTTTTGCAAACGAACAAGCACAACAACATTCACAGGAAGCCTGGACAAACGTTTTACAACAAATAAAACAAATGGCAGAATAAAACGGGTGCTGCCAACCCGGGTTGCAGTCAGTCGGGAACCATTACCCTAAAACAATAACTAAATCATCTTTTTAAAAAATAAAAACTATTTCTCATGCACACATTTCATAAATACCCGGGTAGTATTATACTATCTGCCGGCTTTGGCATGAAAGTGATAAAGCGCTGGCTTATCTTCTTCCTCATCCCGGTGGCTGTATCCTGCACCAAAACAGATCATCTTTCACCGGATATCCCAACCACACCGCTGGTTACCACATTGGGTTCTCCCGATGGGGCTGCCGTTACTAAAACCATTGGCGCTAATGGTGGCGCCATTACCAGCGCCGACGGTAACGTGAGCATTACTATACCAGCCGGTGCACTTAGCGGCGACCAGTCCATTACCGTGCAGCCTGTAACCAGGAAACTGCCGGACGGCTACGGCAGGGTTTACAGGTTGACCCCGCACGACATATCGTTTCAGCAGCCGGTAACCATCCGCATGCGGTATGATGAAGACAGCATAAAAAACACCGTGCCTGAATTACTTGGTATTGTTTACCAGGAACAAAGCGGAAAATGGTTTTTCTCCGGCGAACCGGTACTGGACAAGGTGAGCCACACCCTTACAATTACTACAACCCACTTCAGCGACTGGGGCATTATTTCCTATCTGTACATCCAGCCCAATGAGCCGCTTGTGCAGCCGGGTGCACATATTACCCTAAAAGTTATGGGCGTAATTCCCGAATCTGCACCAGATGCTGACCAGGTTGTTCCAATTTATGAAGGCGATGCCGTAAACCAGCCATTTATGGTTCCTCCCGGTCAGCTCGGTAATTGGAACTATTCAGGTGAAGGCTCTTTGCAGGGTGATGGTAATAAGGCGTATTACGAGGCGCCGGGTTCAGTGCCCCACATTAACCCCGAAGCCGTGAGCATAGAAGTGAAGTCCAAAGGAAAAGGCCAGTTCATCCTGGTATCGAATATTACCATTGATCAGGAATTTCATATTGACTATTTACAGGTTGATGAAACGGATATGAATACAGGCGGGCTGAATTACCCCAGCCGTCTCTGGATTTACGGCAATTTTGGAGAAGACCCCGGTCAAAACAAACGCTCGGTAAAAGTAAGCGGCAGGTCTATGCCGGTAGCTGTATGGACACCCGAAAAGATTGCCTGCGACATCCCCACTTCGGGCATATATGCTTCAGGCATGGTGGAAGTAGCTACAGCAACGAAATCTGCCGGCAAACTGCTTAACTATTGGGTAGTGGATATGTATTACGACAAAGTAGAAAGCCCCGGCGGAGCGCTCACCAGGAAAATTCTTTTCAACCTGCATTTTCGTGGCGATGCCGATGGATTCCTCAGAGAAGGGCAGGCAGGCATGGTCAATGAAACCGATCTGCATGTGAACAGCAGGGGGCTTATTGAAATGCCATCAGGAAGCTTTACCAGCCATGTTACCGCAGATGGCTGTGGCGATTATACCGTAACCTGGGATGCAATTCATAACCTGGAAGTATGGCGAAGCAAATACACCGATCCCGGTGGCTTTAGCGGCCGTGTGGTACACCGGCCCGGCGGCTTCGATGTAAAGCTACAGTTCATAGCAAAAGATGCACTTATGTCTCACCGGAAATATGTGGATTGCCATAGCGGAAGCACTGATGACGATGTGCGGGAGGATATCGAGATGCAGGAATTCTACAATACAGTTATCCCTGTCCGGTTTTCGCATAGTGGGAGTAAGGTAACTATCAAAGCGGGAGCCATGCCGGTAAAAACGGGTACCGGGGTGGCAACAGGGCTTTATTTTGATGCCGCCGGTTATGTGCCGGCCAATTTTACTACCCAATTACGCTGGGACGAAGCGATCCCGAAATATGAGTAGTGTGACAGGATTCTCTGAAAGAGTGCATTCGCTACACTTAAAACATCAATCAAAAAAACTATTCCAAATAAATCTTCAAAAAATAAACAAATGAAACAGTTATTAATCATGGCGCTGCTGTTTGCCGCCTCATGTGAGAAATCAGATTCACTGCCAGGCACCGGCCCTGAAAACGGAAATGAGAACGAATATGGTCAGAAATATGTGCAGGGTAAGGTTACCGACACCAAAGGCAACCCCATCGCCGGCGCCCGGATCATTGTGGACAACACCATTTATTATAACTCCGGCACCACCGGTAGTACAGACGTCAATGGCAGGTATAAGATCCCGGTGGAATTGGGTTCCTGGCGGGTATATGCGGAGATTGACCGCACTTTCAACGGAAAGAATTTCAAAAAGCTGGAAATGCACCCTGACAAAGACAATTCTTTTGCCGGAGCAGAAGGCGCCACCGTTAATTTCCAATGGAAGCTGCAGGGTGAAAAGCCTGCGCCGATGGTGGGCTTCTATGGAGGAACCGTCTATTTGTATCCAGATTCCGATAATGAGATTAGGGATTCGGAAAACATCGAGTTCACATTTACACCAGCAGGTAACCTGATTGACGGAAACCCGGGCAGTGTAATTGTGCGCAAAGGGGGTCAGCCACAGACCGCCACTTACTCACAGGTGCCTGATATCCCTATCGGGAAATATATGATAACGGCAAAGCATATCCTAACAGGCAAAGCACTGAAGCTGAGAAAATCCTACCAGGGTGATTATGCTCCCGGCATGACAATAGAATTTGAGCCCGAGTATAATTTCTGTTATCGTTGTACTGACGTCCAGTTTTCCGATCAATGACCCATGCAGAATGGTGAAACAACAGGACGGATTTTACAATCCGCTTCCTGTTGTTTTATTCAAAAAAATAAGAAGCTTAAAAAAGCAAATGCAAAAATATTTTTACAGACAGGATTGTTTATACTTTGTGCGGTATACATAAGCAATGCCAGTGACCCTGAAACGCAATTGCGGCAATCTGTATATAAAAATAATTTTTCCGGGTAAAGGAGAATGCTGCTGTTTGCTGTTGATATTTTTAACTGCGTATATAACAGTTGGTACGTTCATTTTATCCGTTCGCCGCCATATCCCGCACATCGCCCCGGACATACTGAACAGTATTACCAAAAAGGCGTTCCGCTTTTTCAATATCCCGCACCAAAACTGTTACTTCAAATCCTGACTCAATAAATGCATTCGTAACAGGTCTTCCTATCATGCCTGTAGCTCCAACTATACCGATTTTTCCCATTCCTTTTAGCCTGTATATCTACTTAGTATTCAGTAAGTGTTTTCTTAAAATACGGTGACGTGTAACAGAAGGAAATAAAAATAGTAGGATTAAAAAAGTACTGTTAAGGTAAGCATCTTTTTGATAATACCGAATACCTATTGGCGGGATAGCATTAGTGTTGCGATCCCGGGCAGACTATGGAGCACCGGAGAGTCCAGCCCGGGCTGCACGCCTCGTACCAACAAAACCTTCGCTTCGCGAAGGCCTTGAAACAATATCTGTCGGGAGGACAGGATTCGAACCTGCGACCCCCTGGTCCCAAACCAGGTATTCTACCGGGCTGAACTACCTCCCGAACGTTTTCAAATAGTTACACTCGTTATTATTTGAAAGGGTGGCAAAGGTAATGGAATGTATCTTAATTCCCAAAATGAAATAGAACTCCTGATACAAAATCCACATCCGTGAAAAATAGTATACTTGCAGCCTGATCATCAACGACAATCATAAATGAAGTATTCTCACTGGATAGGCCTGGCTGCCGTCCTTTTGGTAGCAATAGGCTGTTTTCAACCCTGGGTAAATATTCCGGGTATTTCCAACAAAATAACCGGTATGGATGGCATGGGCACAAACTTTGGCAAACCCGGCAAGCTGCATCTTATTTTTTGCAGCATTGCGGCGGTTCTGTTCATCATACCCCGTGTGTGGGCAAAGAGGATCAACTGGGTCTTTTGCGCGTTAGGACTGGCCTGGGCTGTACGTAATTTTTTATTGTATGCGCGCTGCGAAATGGGCATCTGTCCTGAACGAGCAATCGGTTTATACCTTGTATTATTCGCTTCTATCGTGATGCTGGCAGCAGCGTTATTCCCGGATATGAAGGTGAAGAAATAATTTTCTTTAACCCACGGAGACAAGAAGACACAGGGTTGCACAGAGTGTTTATCGTTTTGGGTTTATGGTTACAGGTTACAAGTTCCAGGGGGGATTTGAGATTTGATGGCTGTTGCAGGTTACAGATTTTTAGTGTATGGTTTATCGTTTCTTATCATTCCAAGAGAACAAACAATAAGATATACAAAGAGCCGTAGGCTCGGTCTCATATCGGTGCGTGGGATTTCAATCTCGCGTATATAAGAGCTGCACAGAGAGTTTGTGGTTTATGGTTTGTTATTTATAGTTAAACCACAAACTAAAAACTATCAACTACAAACGCTTCATACAAAACAAAAAAGCCACCGGCATTTAAGCGGCGGCTTCCGACATTGCTGTCGCAGATTATTTTTATGGAGTAGCCCGGTTACGCGATAATAACCGAAGGCGTCCATGATTTATCTGTAGATTGCATGAATACCTCCTTTTTATTTGGTGAATTGGAATCTTAAAGATAGGAAATGCAAAACAAAAAATCATTACTTTTTTTACTGATCACTCTACTCCGAAGCGCTTATCTTTACCTAAAAAGTGACTGCAAAGTTTCTCTACGTCTTTTTAATGCTTGCATGCGGGATAACCGTAAATCTGAAAGCACAGCCGAAAACGAAGTATTATCTTATTGCACACAGGGGCGGCGTGGTAGACAGCACAAAAGCCGAAAACAGCATGCCCGCTTTGGAGGCAGCTTTCAAAAGAGGTTATAAAATGGCAGAGATAGACATGCGGCTTACTAAAGACAGTGTTCTCATCATTTACCACGACCGCGACTTTAAAAAATATTTTGCTGTAGATAGAAAAGTAACCGATATGACCTGGCCGGAGATACAGCAGCTTACAGGCAATACCGGCAGTAAAGTATTATTGCTGGAAGATGCCCTGGCTTATTGCAGTGGTAAAATGCAGGTAATGCTTGATAATAAGATCAGCGGTAACGATACTGTCCTGTTTTCAAAAGTGGTCGCCCTGCTCAAAAAATACAATCTTGATAAAGAGGCATTGATGATCGGCACAGAAGAATCTACCCCGTTCTTTACAGGAAAAATAAAGCTGAGCTGCACCCGTAAGCAACTGGAAGAAAATATGCAAAAGCCCGGCTATAGTCCGGCATATTATTACCTGTTTGGTGCCGACATTACAAAGGAGGATGTACAATGGGCAAAGCAGAACAAGATACTGGCGGTAGGTGTTATCAACTCATGGCGGTACTGGCGCTCTCAAACACCCGGGGCAGACGCTGCAAAGGACGTGCAGCGCTTAAAGCAAACGGGGTTGACCCATTTCCAGCTTGATTCAGAGTTTGACAACTACTTCATTCAATAACTCTCCATACCATCGTAATTTACACTCACAAATAAAATTATTTGCAGATAATGAAACCATTGCTCTTTCTTGTTGCACTCCATTGCATATTCCTGTCTGTCAACGCACAAATGCCCGATCCTACGCACAAGGTTCCTGTTGATAAGAATCTTTCCTCCGCCTGGAAGGAATCGTTGTGGAGCATGGACCGGAAATCATACAACGGCAGGCAACTGGAAACCATCGGTATGCCTTGCGGAGGGATAGCTGCAGGACAATTGTATGTAAGGGGCGATGGTACCCTGGCTAACTGGTGGATCGCCAACAACAGCTACAATACCGGCTATGGTATTGACTGGCTCTTGAATTTTGACACACCGCTGGGTCCGTGGAAAGTCTGCTATCAAACCTTTGAGCCTTTCAGTTATATTGACCAGGGATTTGCTGTAACCGTTACACAGAATAATAAAACGGTATCGCGCCGGCTCAATAAAAATGGTTTCGATGCCATTTCCTTTACAGGCGAATATCCCATTGCGCGCATCCATTACGCATCCGCTTCCAACCCATTGCCATTGCAGGCAGACGCAACGATCTTCTCTCCTTTTATTCCTTTGAATGCCAAAGAATCCGCCACACCTGCTACCATATTAAAGTATTCACTGAAAAATACCACACAACAAAAAATGCAGGTAGCCCTTACCGGCTGGCTGCAAAACCTGGTGTGCATCGATTTAAAAGGACAGGTGAGCGGAAATCTTCGCAACAGGGTAGTTAAAGGCAAAAACATCACGTCGGTAACAATGGATCTGGTCAAAGCAACCCATCAGCCTCCTGTACCCAGGCAAACCATCCTGTTCCAGGATTTTGAATCGGGCACGTACGGCAAATGGAAAACAGAAGGCAATGCTTTTGGAAAAGCACCGGTAAAAAAGGCGGAGGCCGAAGCGGATTTTGTTACGGGTCATGAAGGGAATTTTTTAGTCAACTCAAAACTTACCAGCTACGGCGACAGCGGTACCGGTAAACTTATTTCGCCTGTATTCATCATCAAAGAAAACTACATCAATTTTAAATTAGGCGGAGGCCCCTACCGCGGTAAAACCTGCATCAACCTCTACATCAATAATCAACTGGCAAAAACGGCTACTGGCGCCAGCGATGAAAAGCTGGAACCGGTAAGCTGGGACGTAAGAGATGCGAAAGGCCAAAAAGCGTACCTGGAAATTGTAGACAATGAAACGGGCAGTTGGGGACATATCAATGTGGATGAAATCTCGTTCAGTAATCTTCCGCTCAAAGAAAAATTTTTCCCCGGAAACCATCCTTATTTTGGTAATATATCGCTGAGCATACTGGGAGAAAACGGGCTGGCAACATCTGACTACAACGGACAAACGATATTAAACGGCAGCACGGAAACCTTACAATCATTTGACGAAAAGCTTACAGGAGCCGCGGGAGTTTCTGTAGAGCTGGCTCCCGGCGAATCGAAAGAAATAACTTTTTTACTCAGTTGGTATTTTCCCAACCGTCCTTTGCAATATGGTGAAGGGGGTAACTGGAACCTGCCCATTCCAACAGATGGCCCGGCCATCGGCAATATGTACGCTAACTGGTACGATCACTCGCTGGATGTAGCCTCCTGGCTCCAGGCAAACCTTGACCGTCTTACCCGCGAAACAATGGCTTTCCACGATGCTTATTATAACAACTCTACCCTGCCCTACTGGCTGAACCAGCGTATTATGATGCCCGCTTCTACCCTGGCTACCGAAACCTGCCAATGGTGGGCTACCGATAAATTCTGGGCCTGGGAAGGCGTAGGATCCTGCGTGGGCACCTGCACACATGTATGGAATTACGAGCACGCGTTGTCGCGGTTGTTTCCCGAGCTGGAACGTAATATCCGGGAGAAGACCGACTTTGGTACTTCCTTCCAGGAAGATGGCGGTATACAGGCACGCAATGGCTGGGGCGGTATTTTAATAGATGGCCATGCAGGCGCTATACTGAAAGCTTACCGCGAGCACATGCTGTCTAAGAACGGGCTGTTTCTTTCCCGCAACTGGAACAAGATAAAGAAAGCAACAGAATTCATTATTAAGGAAGATGGCAATGCAGACGGGTTGATCGAAAAAGAGCAGGCCAATACTTACGACATCGCTTTTTATGGCACGAACACGTACGTGGGTGGGTTATACCTCGCTTCGCTGAAAGCAGCTTCTAAAATGGCTTTGCTGATGAAAGACACTGCTTTTTCGCTGTATTGCGACAGCATTTTCAGCAATGGCGCTCAAAACAGCGTAACCAGATTATGGAACGGTGAATATTTTATCCAGGATGTAGACCTGGCAAAACATCCATTATTTCAATATGGAACAGGATGCCTGAGCGACCAGGTATTTGGTCAAACCTGGGCGCATTTAAATAACCTGGGGTATATCTATCCCCAACAAAATGTAAAAACCGCCCTGCAATCGGTGTGGAAATACAACTGGGCCCCTGATGTAGCCGTACAAAACAAAATACACAAACCGGAAAGAGTATATGCCGATGCAGGAGAAGCAGGGCTGTTTATTGCAACCTGGCCAAAAAGCAAACACATGGGAGAAGCAGGTGTGCGTTACCGTGACGAAGTATGGACGGGTATTGAATACCAGGTGGCTACCAATATGATTTATGAGGGCATGACAGAACAAGGCCTCTCGCTGGTAAAAGCGGTGCACGACCGGTACAGTCCCGAAAAGCACAATCCCTGGAACGAGATTGAATGTGGAGATCACTATGCCAGGGCGTTGGCATCGTGGGGTGTATTGCTGGCGTTACAGGATTTTAAATACGATGGCCCTGCCGGGGCGATCTCTTTTGCACCCCGCATACAGCAAAACAACTTTAAAAGCTTTTTTACGGCTGCCGAAGGCTGGGGAAATATTGAGCAGGAAAGAACAGCGCAGCAGCAGGTAAATAAAATAGCTGTAGCCTATGGCAAGCTGGCGATCAGCTCATTCGCGATAGAAACTGCAGGCACACCTGCAAAAGTAACACTCACCATGAATGGGAAGGAAATCCCTGCCACAGTAGCGATAAAAGAAAATACAATGACTGTTACCTTTAACGAAATGACCCTTCGTGAAAACAATATACTGGCATTGACAGTCAGGCTGTAGCAATCGCTGACGGCTGATAGTTGCAGGTTTCGGGTTTGTAGTTTGAGGTTTATAGACCTATAGCTAATAGCTGACTGCTGATAGCTATTTGTGTCTCCGAACTATAAACAAAAAACCATAAACTATAAACACGGATGGCTGACTGCCGATAGCTCAAAGCCCAAAAAAGCCACAACCCTGTCGCCAGGATCGTGGCATATTATCTGTAACTATTCAACCGCCAGTTTGGTTCTCACTTCATACCGGGTACGCTCCAGCACAATCTTTTTAACAATAGTTTGCTTTCCATCGGATACCTCTACGGTATATACTCCTTCCGGTGCGTCGGTAAAATTAAGCTTACGGTAAATATTCGCAGGCTTTTTATCGGTGTGGAAATAAATAAGAGCATCCCCGCCCGGTGATTTCAAACGAACGCTCAGCCTTTTTCCCTCCTCTTTCTGAAGGAACAATCGTACTGCTTCAGCATTTTCTACAGGTATCAATGATACACGGAATGCTTCCACCTCTTTTTCCTCCTTGCTTTCCTTATCCGCTTTACTGTCGTTTTTCTGAGGATGGTCTGTAATATCAGCTGTCCGGAAAGTTACAGGATATGGCGCTGCAGTTGCGTTTGTTGTGTTTGCAAGCGATACAAAGCCTGCTACGAATACTAGTACCATCAAAAATCTAAAAGAGAATTTCATAACAAATGTTTTATAATAAATAAATTATTGCGTGGTTGAATAGTGAACAGATGAGAAGATGTAGTCATCATTTTTTTAAATCAGCATTTCATAATTATGAGGTTTAATTTTAAAAGATATTATTCCATGCAGCCATTATCGGGTATTTGCTTTTTTAATAATTGCTGCATCTGCACTTATAAACAATTTTTTTCAAAGAGTTGTTTGTTCACATGCATGCCAACATTGTTTTCGAAAAGAATGCCAGTATGTAATTACATGAAAATCAATATCATGTCGATTTGTTAAGAAAATGCAATGTATCATTACCGTACAAAAACTGTTCTGTAACGATACATGATAAGGAAGTAGTTCAGCAGTATTACGTTGCCAGGGGCGTATTTGTCTTCGGTGAGAACTACTCTCATTGCGGCAAAATAAGAAATAGACAAATACCGCAATAAAGTTCAGATTTTCGCATAGCAGGTATTTACCAATCAATCACCAGTCTCTACATTACGGCGGGAGAGAAATTTGTTGGGTCGTAGTGTAAATGTTGAGCATTAGTACAAAAGCCAGGCAGATTTACCTTCGGTGAAAAGGTTCTCTGCACAAAAGAGGGATTTTATTATAGTATTCGTGTTAGCTCGGTCGAGATGACGGAACCGTGACCGTCATTTCGATGGCACCGAGGAGTGCCTGAATGAACAAAATTTTGCGTGCCTGAGAAATCTGTTGGGCAATAGTGCAAAAGCCAGGCAGATTTACCTTCGGTGAGAAAAGTTCTCCCGCGCAAAAGAGTAATTTTATTATGCGGGATCAGTATGGCAATTTATCGTTTATAGTTTATTGTTTGACTTCAAACTAAAAACCTAAAACCTGAAACTTGCAACCTGTAACCTTTCAGTTAGCTATCCAGCTTCAATACGGCTAAGAAGGCTTCCTGCGGCACTTCCACATTGCCTATCTGGCGCATGCGTTTTTTCCCTTCTTTCTGTTTTTCCAGCAGCTTGCGTTTACGGCTGATGTCGCCACCGTAACATTTTGCAGTAACATCTTTGCGCATAGCAGAAATGTTTTCGCGGGCAACGATTTTCGCACCTATGGCAGCCTGTATGGCAATCTGGAATTGTTGCCGTGGCAATAATTCTTTCAGCTTTTCGCACAGCTTTCTTCCAAAATCTTCTGCCCTGCTGCGATGGATCAATGCGCTTAAAGCATCTACTTTGTCGCCGTTTAAAAGTATATCCATCTTAACTATATCAGCTTCCCTGTATCCAATGGGGTGGTAATCGAACGATGCATATCCGCGGGTCTGGCTTTTCAGCTTGTCGTAAAAATCGAATACGATCTCAGTAAGCGGCATTTCAAAAATAAGCTCTACGCGGGTGGTAGTTATATAACTCTGGTTGATCAGCATTCCTCGTTTGCCGAGGCATAAAGTCATGATATTACCAATATACTCTGGCTTTGTAATGATCTGCGCTTTAATAAAAGGCTCCTCAAGCCGGTCAGTCTTTACCACATCGGGCATTTCGGCAGGGTTGTTCACAATGAGTTTTTCCCCCTTGTTTGTATAGGCTATAAAGCTAACGTTGGGAACTGTGGTGATAACGGTTTGGTTAAACTCTCTTTCAAGGCGTTCCTGTATAATTTCCATGTGCAGCAGCCCTAAAAAGCCGCAACGGAACCCAAAACCCAATGCCTGGGAAGTTTCCAGTTCAAACGTGAGCGAAGCGTCATTTAACTGCAGCTTGTCCATGCAGTCCCGCAGTTCCTCAAAATCATCGGTAACAACCGGGAATATTCCCGCAAATACCATCGGCTTTACTTCCTCAAACCCTTTAATAGCCATCGGCTTGAGGTTGCTGGCCAATGTAATGGTATCGCCTACTTTTACTTCTTTGGCATTTTTAATGCCGGTAATAATATACCCAACATCGCCGCACAATACCTCATTTCTCTCCGTCATTTTCAGCTTTAATATGCCTACTTCATCGGCTTCGTATTCCTGTTCAGTAGATACAAATTTTACCTTATCGCCTTTTTTTATAGAGCCGTTCAATATGCGATAGTATACAATAATGCCACGGAAAGAATTGAAAACGCTGTCGAATATCAAAGCCTGTAATGGCGCTTCCGCATCGCCCTCGGGTGCTGGCACGCGTTCCACGATCGCTTCTAATACGGCTTCTATGCCCAGCCCGGTACGGCCACTGGCCAACAGGATATCTTCGGGCTTACATCCAATCAGGTCAATGATCTGGTCTTTTACCTCTTCAATCATAGCCCCGTCCATATCAATTTTATTGATCACGGGAATGATCTCCAGGTCATTCTCAATTGCCAGGTATAAATTGCTGATCGTTTGAGCCTGTATACCCTGGGTGGCATCTACCAGCAACAGGGCCCCTTCGCAGGCTGCCAGCGCGCGGCTTACTTCATAGCTGAAGTCTACATGCCCGGGGGTATCGATGAGATTGAGTGTATATCGCTGTCCGCTCTTATCCTTGTAGTCAATTTGTATGGCATGACTTTTAATGGTAATGCCTTTCTCCCTTTCCAGGTCCATATCATCTAACACCTGGTCCATCATTTCCCGTTCGCTAATGGTGTTGGTTACCTGTAATAACCGGTCGGCCAGGGTGCTTTTCCCGTGGTCGATGTGAGCTATAATACAAAAATTGCGGATATGCTTCATGCGCTTGCCCTCATTTTTCAGGTGTGCAAAGGTAAGCGATTTACTGTTCACTTCAGCTACCGGTTTTTTGCCCAATCTTCCATAAATTATTCCGGCCAGTTATATTTGCTCCTCAAATCGTTGGTTACATGCTTATTTATAATCCTAAAGACTGGTTTGGAATCATTTTCCAGTTCCATAAAGCAGATACGGTAAGGAAACTCACTCCGCTGATCTTATTTTTCATAGTATATTCTTTGGGAATAGCAGTATGGGAAATAGAATACCTCCACCTGTCTGATAAAAGCTGGGTAAAAAATATACCCGTCATGCACAATCTGCTCGGCTTTGCTATTTCCATGCTGCTGGTATTCAGAACCAATACTGCTTACGACCGGTGGTGGGAAGGCAGAAAAATGTGGGGAGGGCTGGTAAACAACAGCCGGAATCTCGCCATTAAACTGAATACAATGCTTGATGGGGAGGATAAGTCGACACGGAATTTTTTCAAAAAAATGCTGCCGCTCTATGCCACAGCCCTGATGAATCGCCTGCAATCGGAAATTACCCGGTTTATGCTTGACGAAAAGGACCATCCGGAATTGGCCTCTGTCGATATAAAAAAACACATTCCCAACCAGATTGCCATGCTGATGTTTCAAAGGATCAACCTGCTGTATAAACAGGGAAAAATAACGGGTGATCAACTGATAGTACTCAATGGCGAGCTGTCTTCTTTTACTGATATATGCGGCGCCTGCGAAAGAATTAAAAATACTCCTATTCCTTATTCATACAGTGCATTTATTAAAAAATTCATCTTTATATACGTGATGACCCTTCCTTTCGGGTATGTGTTTACACTGGGTTATTATGTTGCTCCCATTGTTGCCTTCATTTTTTATGTACTTGCAAGCCTTGAATTGATTGCCGAAGAAATTGAAGACCCTTTTGGCAAAGACAGCAATGATCTGCCTATGCAAAGAATTACTGAAAATATCTCGGGGAATATCCAGGAGTTGCTTTAAAGCTGTTAACCCAGGCAATAAAGAATATTTGGGTTAAAATACTTGAGTATTAGCCATATACTTATTATTTTCACCGTAAAAAGCATTATGGATCTGTTACAACAATTTGAAGAAGCCGCGGTTGCCAGCAAACAGCTTTCAGAAAAACCCAGTAACGATACACTGCTTCAACTGTATTCACTGTACAAGCAATCCACTGAAGGCGACAATACTTCCGAGCCACCGGCCAATCCATTTGATTTTGTAGCAAAGGCAAAATATGAAGCCTGGCTTAACTTAAAAGGCAAATCGAAAGATGCCGCCATGCAGGAGTATATCAATCTTGTAAACAAACTAAAGGAAAACTGAACGGCTTCGCTCATTACCGCGCCGATTCCCCAATACCCGGCAAAACATATTTCATACCAAAAAAGTGTACCCTGCTGCTCCCCATAGCAGGTAATCTTTCTTAGAGCATTGCTGTTCGAATATTGTCCCGGCTTTTGCAGCAAAAGGCACCAGAGCATTTCCTGTAAAATCAACTGCTGCATTTTGAATAAATTTTCTTCCTGATGGCACGATCTGTGCATTTATATCATTCAATTAAGGTAACATCATTTTTAGAATGGTATTAACACCGGGAGTTAATTTGTGAGATGAAGGATGTTCTTTAAATTACAGAGAGATAAAAGCAACAGGATGAATTAAAAGATCAATATGCCTTTTAAACATTTTTCATTTAAAAATATAGCAAGAGACACTTTTAACCAGGCAACCGAATCCTTGCTTTTAACCTGGAAAGAAATTGCCACATTGTTTGGGCTTAAACAGGATATTTATAAGAACCCGTTGCACAAGCCTTTGTCCAGGCCTGTTACGGCTATACTGATCGGCGCAGGCAACAGGGGGAATATATATGCGGATTATGCGCTCATTCACCCGGACGAATTAAATATAATTGGAGTGGCTGATGAAAATGCCGTACGCAACGGACGCTTTGCGCGGAAACATAAAGTGGTTGCTTCCAACAGGTTTTATAACTGGGAAGATGTTTTTAAAAGAGACAAATTCGCTGATGCGGTGATCATCGCAACACCGGATCCGTTACACGCACCGGTATGCCTGCAGGCATTAGACAAAGGCTATGATGTACTCCTGGAAAAGCCTATTGGATTAACAGAGGAAGAATGCAGGCAGATACATGAAAAGGCCAAAACTACAGGAAGAATTGTAGGGGTTTGTCATGTATTGAGATATTCCCCTTATTTCAGGCAACTGAAAGAAATCATTGCCTCCCAAACAATTGGCGATATAGTAAGTGTGCAACATATGGAACCCATTGGATTTTCTCATATGGCGCATTCGTATGTAAGAGGCAACTGGCACAACAGTAAAGCAACCTCTCCTATTATCCTGGCAAAATCGTGTCACGATACTGATATCTTAAGATGGCTTATCAACGAGCCCATCGAAGACCTTCAATGTTATGGAAGCCTTAGCCATTTTATCTATGAAAATGCGCCCGCAGGCAGTACGGAAAGATGTACGGACGGATGCGCAGTTGAAGGCACCTGCCCGTTTTCGGCACTGCAGATCTATTACCGCGACCGGAAAAGGCTATACGTTTTTGATTTGCCGGAAAGAAAGAAAAACTGGGATTATATCATCCTGAAGAAATTAAAGACTACTGATTATGGACGTTGTGTATACAGAATGGATAACGATCAGCCCGACCATCTCACCGTGAATATGCGCTTTGCCAAAAACATTACGGCCGTTTTTTCCATGGAAGGATTAACTTCTTATGAAGGAAGGTGCACACGGATCATGGGAACCAAAGGAGATATTGTGGGTAACATGGAAACATATACCATTACTGACTTCCGGACCGGGCAGCAAACAAGCTGGAGCCTGAAAACAGATTTCCATGGCGGCGGCGATCATCGCCTGGTGCAGGATTGGATACAGGCGGTAGGACATCAAAACGCAGCTATACTATCCTCCACCATCGATGTATCGGTAGTCAGCCATTTAATGGCATTTGCCGCCGAAAGAAGCAGGCTTAATCACAGCATTGAAGAAATCAAATTGAATAAGTAAACCCTAATGGATAAAGTAAAGAACTATTCGGGCTTTATAAACAGCAATCGTTTCGGGCTGAATATTGCAGGCAGGGTACAAACATAAAGCGACCGGTATCTCACTTACCCGGTCGCTTTATTATTTTTACGGCAATACCTCCTTATACAGCAGCCTGTGATTGTTCAAAGTCAAATACAGGGCCTGCGGGGTTTTTAGGATCTTCACCATACGCATTGGTAAACCTGTTGCCGTCAGTAAAAAACCAAACCAATAAAATAATTCCTCCAACAAAAGGAATCAATCCAACAAAATAATACCATCCGCTTTTGCCGAGATCGTGCAACCTCCTTACTCCTACTGCCAACGATGGCACTAATGTACCCAGCGCAGCCAAAAAATAAATGCCGAATCCCAACATCATCAACCCGTTTGATTGATTAACAGCGCCAATCCAGCCAATAATATAAAATGGTATAAGTAAAATAAAATTAGCCAGGGCAAAATACCAATATTCCGCCCTTCTCGCCCTGCCGTTAAAATTCGCATAATTTTCAAATACTGCTTTTTTCCACCAGCCAATCAGGCTGTTGTTAGTGTGTGCTTGCTGCATAATGGATAGTTGTTTTAGAATTATTAAAATTAGAATTGTGAACTGAACTGAATTCATCAGCAAATGCTCTCCTTCGACTTAAGAAACCACGTCACTTATGAATATTGAATAACCTTCTTCAATTTTACCAGCATACACAACACAAGCCTGGCAGTCGTCCTGCTATTATTTCACCTAAAAATTACACATTTCTTATTACATAGCAATAAGTTATTATACTTTTCAGCTTAAAACCGGGAACTACCTGTTAAAGACATCCTCCTGCCGTACCGAAACTGATTTTATTTAAACGAAAAAAGGTTGATACCGTTGTATCAACCCGTTAATTTATTATCGGTGAAAGCACCTTATATTACAAAACCATCAGGTAATATTGCTCCTTTCTTAACCACCACAATACCGTCTTTCACTGTGTACAACGGATGGTCAGAATCGGGAAGGTGGCTTCCCCCGTTTATGCGGACATCATTACCGATCCGGCAATTTTTATCAATAATAGCATTGCGTATATAGCAGCGTTCGCCAATGCCTACCCTGGGCAATCCCCGCTGGGTAGCGCTGTTCATATCTTCCAGGGTTTCGTAATAATCACATCCCATGATATAAGTACTTACCACAGTAGATCCATACCCAATGCGCGTACGTATGCCTGTAACACTCTTTTCGATACGGGATGCATTGATAATACAACCCTCTGCGATAATTGTCCGCTCAAGCGTGGTACCGCTTATTTTGGCAGGAGGCAGCATACGCGCCCTGGTATAAATAGTTTGCGAGCTGTCGAAAAGATTGAACGGAGGAATATCGTCTGTCAATGCAAGATTGGCTTCAAAAAAAGAATAGATATTTCCAATATCCGTCCAGTAACCTTCGTATTGATAGCTCACTACTTTATGCTTGCTTATAGAACCGGGAATGATTTCCTTCCCAAAATCCGTGGCATCTTTATTTACATCCAGCAGCAGATCAAACAAAAGCTTTCTGTTGAATATATAAATACCCATCGAAGCCAGGTAGATCCTGCCTGCATTGCGCATTTCATCGCCTGTATCACTGGTCCATTCAGGCAGCAGATCTTTTTTGGGTTTTTCGATAAAAGAGGTGATATACTGATCTTCATTTGTTTTAAGAATA
Organism: Chitinophagaceae bacterium; assembly: GCA_019638615.1. Taxonomy (GTDB): domain Bacteria; phylum Bacteroidota; class Bacteroidia; order Chitinophagales; family Chitinophagaceae; genus Agriterribacter. The sequence continues at coordinate 51,492 of JAHBTL010000002.1, forward strand.
CCGAATTCGGGGGCTTCCCTGGAGCCAACCGGTATAGTTGCTATGGAAATATCCGCTTCTTTGCTTACATGGTTATCCAGCATTTCGCTGAAGTCCATCTGGTACAACTGGTCACCCGAAAGGATCAGTACATAGTCGAACTCCTGTTGTTGCAAATGTCTGAGCGATTGCCTCACTGCATCGGCTGTTCCCTGGAACCAGCCCTGGTTATCGGGCGTTTGTTCCGCAGCAATAATGTCTACAAAAGCCTTGCTGAAGGTACTGAAATGATAAGTGTTCTTTATGTGTTTATTAAGCGATGCAGAGTTGAACTGGGTTAACACATACATTCTTCCTATATCCGAATTCAGACAATTGGAAATAGGGATATCCACCAGCCTGTATTTACCGGCAATGGGCACAGCGGGCTTACTACGGGTAGCAGTGAGTGGCGAAAGACGCGTACCCGCGCCCCCTCCTAATATAACGGCAATCACACTTTTTTTCATTGCAAACTTAATTTTGGTGAATTAATATTGGGTTTTTGATTATTCCGGTAACGATTTTGCAACCGGCTCTTCTTTATATTGCAAGTCCTGGTATAAACTGATGTACTGCTGAACACTGCTTTGCCAGCTAAAATCGAGCTGCATCATTCTTCCCCGGATCTCAGCCATTTTTTCTTCATCGCTGTATAAATCAACGGCTCTCCAGATGCCTTGTGTTATATCTCCTATTGCCGCCCAGTTGTATACGATGCCATACCCGTTTTCTTCGCCATAATCTACAACGGTATCCCTTAGTCCCCCTGTTCTTCTTACCATCGGTACTGTGCCATAGCGCATGGAATACATCTGGTTCAATCCGCAAGGCTCTACCCTGCTGGGCATCAGTAAAAAATCTGCTCCGGCATACATCAGGTGGCTCAAGGCCTCATTATAGCCAACGTATACATTATAATCGTTTTGAGCCAACCGCTGCAAAGCGCTTAACTGGGCTTCTACTTCAGGGAAACCGCTTCCCAGGATAAGAAAGTTCATCTTTCTTCCTATATAATAGAAGCTGTCGCTGATGGCGGCAGGCAATATATCTGCTCCCTTCTCGCCTACCAGGCGTCCGATAAATACAATTAAAGGCTTATGGATGTCAAGACTAAACGTGTCGCACAGCTTTTTTTTGCTCCGGGATTTCCCTTCCGCTACTGTTTCCACTGAAAAATGATCTTCCAGGTAACTATCTGTTGCCGGGTCCCACACATCAACATCAATTCCATTTAATATGCCGCTGCATTTGCCGCGTTCATATTCAAACAGGTCTTCTAACCCGTTCGATGATTGCCTCATTTCTTCAAGATAGCTTTTGCTTACCGTAGTTACTTTCCACGCGCACTTAATGCCCGATGCCAGCGGATTGATAGCCCCCTTCCAGTCGAGCATCCCCCATTTCCAGCTATCCCAGGGGGGCAGCAGGTAACTTTTGTCCCACCCCATTGCGCCCTGGTATTGCGCATTGTGAATGGTAAGTACGGTAGGAATATCATGCAGGTGCTGGTATTTGTAGCAATGTTTGATAATAAAAGGAATCAGCCCGGTATGATGATCATGAACATGTATCACATCAGGCTTATGAGCCCATACCGAAATCCAGTCAACCACGCTTACCTGGAAAGCAGCGAATCTTTCCGTATCATCATCATACCCGTACACTTTCTCCCTGTCAAGCAACCCATTGATATCTACCAGGTATAAATCAAAACCCAGTTTATTGGTTTGTTCTTTAATAATGGTATAATCGAACCAGTAATCGCCTATGTTGGTTCTGCCCTTATGTACCACATCCCATGCATTGTTCATGAGAAATTTGGTTTTGTACATAGGCATTACCACTTTAGCAATATGGCCAAGTTCGTTCTGGTATTTAGGTAAAGCGCCAACCACATCGCCCAGACCGCCTGCTTTGGCTACCGGGTAACATTCGGCACTTACATGAATAATCTCCATTCTTTTTTAATTGGGATGAGCAGTTCGTTGATTGAATATAGGAAGGTTTTTGAATTACGCGAAAAAATATTACTACCAACAAAAGGTCAGTATAAAAATACGCTGATCCTGGTCTTTCAAAAATTGAAACTCTTTCGTTAGTGCCTTCAGGCGTATTTACCCACTTTAAATCCTTTTATCCCAAAATACAATATATACAGGTAACCCGGTATCATGATCCAGTAAGAATGCTGTGCCGCCGAAGCGCGGGCTGTTGCTTGAGATATTCCTTGCGCAACTGCCGCATGAGTGGAACTGTCTACCATTACACCATAGATCAAAGGCAATATAGCGCCGCCCACAAAAGCCATTACCATAATGCCCGAGCCTAATTTGGTGAACCTGCCCAGTCCATGAATGGCCAATGGGAACAAAGCCGGGAATAACAACGAATTGGCCAGTCCCAGCAAGGCGATAAACAGCACGGAAGTAAATCCGCTGGTAAGCAATGCCAAACTGGTAAAAACAACTCCCATGATTGAAAATATCTTCAGGCTGGTTTCCTGTGATATGAGTTTGGGAATAGCAAATATACCTATGATGTATCCTAACAACATACACACCAATGTGGCGGAAGTAAAGAATTTGGCTTTGGTCATTTCAATTCCCAAAGCATGCCCGTAACTGATAATGGTGTCGCCCGACATCACCTCAACGCCTACGTACAAAAACATGGCCAATGCCCCCAGGAACAAATGCGGGTACTGGAATATACTACCCCTTTCATTTCCTTTTTCAGCTTTACCTGAGTCGTCCTTGATGTCGGGTAACGAAGAAAAATATACCGCTACGGCCAGTATAACAAGCACAATCGTAATAATAATATAAGGGTTGATAACCCGGGCCGCCAGCTGATCCAGTTCCACTGCTTTGGCGGCATCATCCAGCGTTTTTAACCTGGCAGTAAATGCATCGGCATCTTTTAGCGCTATAAAGCCAAATACAACACTTGCAATGATCCCTGCCAGTTTATTACATATCCCCATGATGCTGATCCGGGAAGCAGCGCTTTCAATAGGGCCGATGATAGATATATAAGGATTGGACGCGGTTTGAAGAATAGCCAGTCCTGTGCCTATAATAAAAAGCCCGAATAAAAACAGATTATAATTACGGGTTTTAGCCGCCGGGATAAATATAAGGGCACCTACTGCCATAATGAGCAATCCCAATGACATCCCTTTTTTATAACCGGTTTTATTTAAAACAAAGGAAGAAGGAATGGACATTATAAAATAGGCAATAAAAAAAGCGGTTGCTACTAAAAACGATTGCGTATCCGACTTTAATTCGCAGGCAATTTTAAGATAAGGAATCAATATCCCGTTGATCCAGGTTACAAAGCCAAAGATGAAAAACAAAGCTCCGATAATAATAATGGAGGAAAGGTAGCTTTTCTGCTGCTGTTGTTTTGGTTCCAGTTGAGTAAGGAGATCAGAATTAGCCATGGTTGTATAAAATTTCCCGAACTTAACAAAGAATTCTGGAATGAAGCCAGTTTTTTATTTTTTTTGCTGCAAACGATTGTTATGCTTTAATTTCACTACCACTTAATATTTTTACCAAATTAACCTCACTAACGATGTCGCAAACAAAACAGCCTACCAATACAGGTGCCTTAAGCACGCTCGTAATTGTGTTTTTCTTCTGGGGTTTTATTGCTGCCGGTAACGGGATATTTATTCCTTTTTGCAAGCACTATTTTCATTTAGACCAGTTCCAAAGCCAGTTAATTGACTTTGCCTTTTACGGAGCATATTACGTGGGCGCGTTGGGTTTGTTTGTGGCCTCTGCCGTAAAAAACAAAGATATCATGAACCACTGGGGCATGAAAACCGGTATTATTTACGGCTTGCTTACCAGTGCCGTAGGCGCAGTGCTGATGCTGGTGTCTTTTAACTTTGGCGGATTCGCCGGCATACTGGTCTCTTTGTTTATTATAGGTCTTGGCTTTTCGTTGCAGCAAACCTCTGCCAACCCGTTCGCTATTGCCCTGGGTGATCCGTCAACGGGTTCGCACAGGCTCAACCTTACCGGGGGCGTTAATTCGTTTGGTACCATGATTGGCCCTATTATCGTAGCGCTTATTCTTTTTGGTCATGCCGCTAAAAGCGATGCGGATATTGCCAACGCCAGTATTACTTCTATGAATTCTTTGTACATTGGAGTAGGCATTTTGTTTGTTCTTTCGGCGCTTTTATTCAGGGTCAGTAAAAAATTACCCAACGTAAAAGAGGAAGACAGTTTTGAGCCTGCTCCTAAAGCCATGTGGCTGTTAATTTTCATTACGATTGTTATGGCAATAGTGTTCGGAATTATTTTCGCCAGTTACCGTGGGCTCGGGGACAATGAAAAGCTATCGCCTGAAGTAAGTTTAAGGAACATGTGGCTGCTGGTGGCGGGGTTGGTAATTATGGTTGTCAGCTTTTTTGGCGCCAATGCAAGCGCTCAAAAAAATGCAACCGGCTGGGGCGCTATGAAGTATCCTCAACTGGTATTGGGCATGCTTGCCATATTCATGTATGTGGGAGTGGAAGTAACGATACAAAGTAACCTGGGTGAGCTTTTAAAAACCGAAGCTTTTGGAGGATACAGCGAAAATGACCTTGCTCCGTTCATATCGCTTTACTGGGGAAGCCTAATGATCGGTCGCTGGACCGGCGCTGTAACGGTATTCAATCCAACCAAATCAATGCGTACCATTTTATGGATATTGGTGCCTTACATTGCCTTTGGCATTACCATTGGGGTGAACCTTATTGCCGGCAATGATTTTACTCCTTTATATGGATATGCCATTGTGATCCTTTTCCAGATAGCAGGTTTTTTCCTGGGTAAAGAAAAGCCCACAGAAACCCTGATGATATTCGGGGGATTGGGCATTGCCGCCATGCTGATCGGGTTGTTTGCTACGGGGAAAATTGCAACCTACGCTTTCCTGAGCGGCGGGTTGTTTTGCTCTATCATGTGGCCCAGCATCTTCAGCCTTGCTATTGCAGGTTTAGGAAAATATACCGCCCAGGGATCCGCCTTTCTTGTTATGATGATTTTGGGCGGAGCCATCATACCGCCATTACAGGGTAAGCTTGCAGATATACCTGCCATAGGAATTCATCACTCCTACTGGATTCCGGTAATAGGTTTTGCTTATCTTGCATTTTATGCCACCAGGGTAAAATCTGTTTTAAAGTCGCAGGGCATTGATTTTAATGCACTGGAAGGCGGTGGAGGACATTAATATTGAATGAGTCGCTCAAAAACAATAAAATACAAGCAACATATGAAACAGGAATATGCTATAGGCATAGACATTGGAGGTACAAATACGGTTTTTGGCATTGTTGACCACCGGGGAGACACATTATACAGGGGCGCTATTTCGAGCAGAAAACATACAAAAATTGAGGACTATATTGACGAGCTTTACGAGGCGCTGCAGCCTGCTATAGACCAGGTGGGCGGAATAGAAAATATTAAAGGAATCGGCATTGGTGCGCCTAATGGAAATTATTACAGCGGCACCATTGAATACGCGCCTAACCTCATCTGGAAAGGGATCATTCCGCTGGCGGATATGATGACAAAAAAATTTGGTGTGCCCGCCGCTTTAACCAACGATGCCAATGCTGCTGCAGTAGGCGAAATGATGTATGGTGCAGCAAAGGGAATGAAAGATTTTATCATGATCACCCTGGGTACCGGCGTGGGTAGCGGCATTGTGGCTAACGGTCATTTAATATACGGACACGACGGGTTTGCGGGTGAACTGGGGCATATTACCATCATTCCCAACGGCAGGTTGCACCCCGGCACCAATATGCACGGATCACTGGAAAGCTATGCGTCTGCAACCGGCGTAGCCTATACTGCCCGCGAATTCCTGGAACAACGCCCGGACAAAGACAGCCTGTTGAGAAATTATCCCCTCAACGAAATTGATTCAAGGATTGTATATGACTGTGCCATACAGGGCGATGCCATTGCAAAAGAAGTATACGAATACACCGGTATGATACTGGGTCTGGCGCTTGCCAACTTTGTGATGTTTTCGTCGCCGGAAGCCATTATCCTGTTTGGCGGCATGACAAAAGCAGGAAACCTGATCCTTAAGCCGACCAAAGAACATATGGAGAAAAACCTGCTGCCGATTTTCCAGAATAAGGTAAAACTTATTTTCAGTGAACTGAAAGAAGCCGATGCAGCTATCCTTGGCGCCAGCGCGCTGGTATGGGAAATTAAATCGTGATGAGGTGTCAGGTGTGAGGTATCAGGATAATGGACAATGGATAGTTGACGGGGGACAATGGGAAGAGAGTCACACTATCAATTGTCAATCGTCCATTATCAACTGTTTTAATTCTTGTCATTCTGAACGAACAAAGTAGCTGCCGTAATAAGCGAAATATTCTCGTGAGCGAAGAATCCGTGGGTGGCAGTAATTTATCGGCAATGTACAATTAAGGGTTGACAATGAACGGTGGACAGTTGATAATGAAATTCATTTTCGTCAGCTGTCAATTGTTAACTATCAACCAACCTGCAACTTGAGACCTGCAACCTGTAACTCTTCTATCAAAACTTAAACCCTACCGTAAGCAATACCGTGCCGGAAGTGCTTTTTAATGAAGCTGAATTATATTCACCTACATCCAGTCTGTAAGGATAATATCCATCGTTTATAAGCTGATGAATATAAGCAAGATCCACGAACATGCCTTTATTTCTCCAGCCCAATCCACCTGTAATATTCATGCGCCTTCCATCCACAATATTTTTTGAGTCGTTGTCAAAATAATTGCTGGTATAAGGATTGCCGTAATAGGCAAATCCGGCCCTTACCATCACGGTTTCAAATTTCAACTCACCTCCGATCCTCATGTTCACGGTACTTTTAAATACGTCGTCAATAGTGCCGTTCAGTTGCGAAAAGTATTCCTTGTCACCGGCATTGGAGTTATCCTGCGAATTGAAAGCATTGCCTTTATAGCTTACATATTCAATATCTGCCGTAATAAACCCGTGCTGTGCTTTTACATCGCCCGTGGTACCAAGCATATATGCCAGGCCGGCGCCAATACGCATAGGCGTTCTGTAGCGGTAATTGTATTCGCCTTCATATCCATCGTTTAAGTCCAGGGAACTTTGATATTTAACTCCCTGGTACCCTTCCGTATCTGTTTCAAGCGATGAGGTGTAGGTATCTTTAAATGAATACCACGAAGGGCTGTGAAAGCTGAAGCCCACTCTCAGCGCTTCAACCGGCTTGAACATGATGCCCAGCTTGATGCTGGCGCCTACCCCATCGGTTTTCAGATAATCTTCTGCGATAAAATAGTTGAAATCATTATTGGCATCATTGGTAGCATCCGACTCTGTGAACGTGCTGGTACGGCTGAAGCTCAGCGAATTAATATTGAGTGATCCGCCTATATAAAATACGTCATTGTAGTTAGCCCCCAAACCAATACTAAAATCAGATATCCCGCCTTTGGTGGAAATTACCTGTTGTTGTCGCAGGCCTGTTGCTACACTGGCGTTACTGGCATACCCCGTAACATTCCCGTCATCATCGTATGTGGGGTCTATGAGGTAGGTATTTAACCCCAGGCTTGCTCCATATGGATAATCCACTGCTGCATGATCCGGGTTGGTAGCATTGTCGTTGATCAGCTGATCAAGATATTTTTCTGAAAACGAACTCTTATTGTTTTGCCCATCCACATAAACCCTGCCGTTGAAATTCGCGGAACGGCTGATGCCGATCCCGAGCGCCATGTTTTTCCACTTGCTGTTCGTACGCGAAGGGATTCCATATACCAATCCTATGGGTCCATAGGTAAAACTACTTTTATTATCGGATGCAGCCCCACCCCTGTAATTGCTTTTGCTGGTTACAAAGTTCAATCCGGGCGTTAATACAAACTCCCCGGTTTTATACAATCCCAGCCCTGCAGGATTTGAATACAAAGAGGTGATATCTCCCCCTAAAGCTGTAGTAGCGCCGCCAATAGATTGTGCCCTGGCAGTACCCTGCGATGTGAGCCATGAATACCTGATCGCATCCAGTGGTTCCTGTGCAAATAAACCGGAAAAAGATAGAGCTAAACCTGTCGTTATTAATATTTTCCTCATGACCTACGCTGAATTATTAGTAAAATAACACAAACCTGAAAAATTATACTAAAAAGAGCGGCATAATCCGCTCTTTTTATAAAATCTCAAACAACTATTCCAAAATAAGAAAAAATGCATTGTTTATCTTCCGCCTCTTCCGGGAGCTCTCGAAGGCGCGCTTCCACCGCCGCCGCCACTGCTTCTGCCGCTACCGCCAGACGAAGAAGGAGTAAAAGATCTTGAAGGCGCGCTGTTGTTATTGCCCGACTCAAAGCTGCGGGAAGGTCTGCTATTGGAAGAACCATTGTCATATGATGATCTTCTCGGGCTGGTTGATCCTGACGAAGACCTTGGGTTTACGTAACTATCATTTCCGTTCCTGAACACCCGCACGGGAGCATTTCTGTCAGCAACCCGTCCGCTGGTGGCATTGGTACGGCGTGTACCATATGTACCTAAGTTATCTCTTCTCGGCGCATAAGAACCAGCGGGTCTTGCAGTGTATCCCGATTTTGGAATACCGGGATAATAGCCGCCGTAGCCATAATAAGGATTATAAAATGAATAGGGATTGTAAAATGAGCTGTATCCAAAACCCAAACCACCCCATCCCATGCCTAATCCAAAACCACTTCCATAATAGGGTGAGTAAAACGGGCTGTAAAATGAAGAATAAGGACTGTAAAATGAATAGGGGTTATAAAATGAATTGAACCCGAAAGCGCTGCCATAGTATGGTGAATACATCGCATCGTAATAATCAAGCGAAGACCACATGGCACGGTTTCTCACTTTCATTCTTAAATAATTATCCTCACTCCTGTATGCGCTCCTGTCCTGGTCTGTTTGAACATTTACATATTCACCATCTCCGTTTTCGGTATAATACCTGTCATCGTCATTATCGTTGTTATTATTATATGCCACCCTTTGCTGGGGTGCGGGAGAATAATAAACATCATCAGGGGTTTGTCCGGATTTATACATGGTTGAACAACTACCCAAGCTCACCAAAGCCGTTCCAAGAAGTAAAATTCTAGTGTTCATAATTATGTGGGTTTTAAGTTTTACACCATGAAGTTACTACATTTGCGCAATTCGGCCTGTTAATGTATTCAAAATAGTTACAAACATATTAAATGATAAATAATATGTGAATTACACATAACCAGAATACATGGAACACCAGGCGGGGTTTTTCGTAAAAAGCTTAGCAAAAAGAATATGAGTAAAGAAATAACGTCAAGAGAACAGGATTATTCTCAATGGTACAATGATCTTGTAATAAAAGGGGATTTGGCCGATTATTCTGCTGTAAGAGGCTGTATGGTAATTAAGCCCTATGGTTTTGCCCTGTGGGAGAACATGCGCGACCAGTTGGACAGCATGTTCAAAGATACCGGGCATGTGAATGCCTATTTTCCTTTATTTGTACCTAAAAGCCTGTTTGAAGCAGAGGAAAAAAATGCGGAAGGTTTTGCAAAAGAATGCGCTATTGTAACGCATTACCGGCTTAAGGGCGATCCTGAAAAAAAGGGCAAGCTGATCGTAGATCCCGAGGCGAAGCTGGAAGAAGAACTGGTGGTAAGACCTACCAGCGAAGCGATCATCTGGAATACCTATAAAACCTGGATACAATCTTACCGCGACCTGCCTGTCCTGGTCAACCAGTGGGCGAATGTAGTACGCTGGGAAATGCGTACCCGGCTGTTTTTACGCACCGCTGAATTTCTGTGGCAGGAAGGACATACCGCTCACGCCACCTCGCAGGAAGCGATTGAAGAAGCAGAAAAGATGCTGAATGTATACGCCGAGTTTGTGGAAAACTGGATGGCGCTGCCTGTTATCAAAGGCGTTAAAACTCCTAATGAGCGATTTGCCGGCGCACTGGATACTTATTGTATCGAGGCATTGATGCAGGACGGAAAAGCTTTGCAGGCCGGCACTTCCCACTTCCTGGGTCAGAATTTTGCAAAGGCATTCGATGTACAATTTCTTACTAAAGAAAACAAGCAGGAATATGTGTGGGCTACTTCGTGGGGAGTATCTACCCGCCTCATAGGAGCATTGGTAATGGCGCATAGCGATGATGAAGGGCTCATTCTTCCTCCCCGCATTGCGCCGCTGCAGGTGGTGGTAGTTCCCATATACAAAGGCGAAGAACAAAAGGCATTGATTGATGAAAAGGTAAAAGCACTTTTCAGGGAATTAAAGCTATCCGGTATCCGGGTAAAGTACGATGACAGCGATAACGTGCGCCCCGGCTGGAAATTTGCAGAATACGAAAAAAAGGGAGTGCCGGTACGTATAGCCATTGGCGCACGCGACATAGAAAATAATACGGTTGAAATCGCACGCAGGGATACAAGAGAAAAAACAAGCGTAAGCATGGATGGCTTGCCTGTACGCATTGTGAACCTGCTGGAAGAAATTCAGCAGGATATGTTTGAACGGGCAAAACAGTTCCGCGATGAGTACATTACACCTGCCGACAACTGGGATGAGTTCGTTGAACTGCTCGGGAAAAAAGGGGGGTTTATAGCCGCACACTGGGACGGAACCGGCGAAACCGAGGATAAGATAAAAGAACTGACCAAAGCTACCATAAGGTGCATTCCGCTCAACAATGAAAAAGAAGAGGGAGTATGCATATTAACAGGTAAACCCAGCATGCAACGGGTGCTGTTTGCCCAGGCTTATTAAAGCAGGAAGTCAGGATATTCTTAACTTTCATGTAAAGTATATTCTCTGCTGCTTGCGATGCTTCATATTATTCAGTGGCTGGAAGGGCATATGCTTACATGTCCTTCGGTTAAATATTTGCATATGGCCTGCCCGGGCTGCGGTATGCAACGCAGCGGTATTGCGCTGTTAAAGGGCAATGTGGCTGAATCGGTTTATTTGTACCCTGCGCTTTTGCCCATGCTGGCCTTATGTGTCTTCGCTGTGCTGCACCTGTTCATGAAATTTTCATACGGGGGAAAAATTATTATTGCCTTACAAACTACAGTTGTTGCAATCGTATTGGTACATTACATTTACAAAATACTTCATCATCAAATTTTTCTTTAAATGGGCATCGAAGAACCTTCTATTTTTGCATCGCAAACCCAGCGTCCGTTGCCCAATGCTTCGGCGGTACTGGCATTGGGCATTATATCAATAGTAAGCTGCTGCTGCTATGGCCTGCCGGGCGTTATATGTTCTGTTATTGCCCTGGTGCTTTACAGCAAAGATGCCCGGTTATATATGGCAAACCCGGAGTGGTACACAGCTTCATCATACAGCAATCTTAAAACAGGGCGAATCTGCGCCATTATCGGACTAATCCCTTCCATCCTGTTTTTCCTGTTTGCCATTATTATGATGCTGACGGTAGGTTTTGGCATGCTGAGTAACCCCCAGGAGTTTTTCAATAATATATAGAGGCTGCCAGGGAATATAAATAGCGCTATATATTCTTACGGGCATGCATCCTATCAATATGATATTTCTCGCAGGCCGGGAAATGATAACGGGATTTGATGAGAATGTGCGGGACGGACGGCAACGGGTTTGAAGCCGTCAAGGTAGTTTTTGGTTATCTGCCTCACATCCAATATTTTTGCTCTCCTCAAATCAGAATACAAAGAATGGCAAACCGTGTAATACAATTTCGCGAGGCTTTGCGCGAAGCAATGAGTGAAGAAATGCGCAGGGACGAGCGTGTATATTTAATGGGAGAAGAAGTAGCAGAATACAATGGAGCTTACAAAGTAAGCCAGGGCATGCTCGACGAATTTGGCCCCCGGCGGGTGATTGACACGCCCATTTCGGAGTTGGGTTTTACTGCCGTTGCAGTGGGGTCGGCACAAAATGGTTTGCGCCCGATCGTGGAATTTATGACCTGGAACTTCGCCGTATTGCCTCTTGACCAGATATTGAATACCGCTTCTAAAATGCTGGCTATGAGCGGGGGGCAGGTAGGTTGTCCTATTGTTTTCCGCGGCCCCAATGGTTCTGCCGGTCAGTTGGGAGCGCAGCACTCCACAGCTTTTGAAAGCATGTATGCCAACATACCCGGATTAAAAGTAATTTCTGTTTCCAATCCGTACGATGCAAAAGGCCTTTTAAAAAGCGCCATCCGCGATGATGATCCGGTTATATTCATGGAAAGTGAAGTAATGTACGGCGATAAAGGCGAAGTGCCGGAAGAAGAATACCTGATACCTATCGGGAAAGCCGATATAAAAAGACCCGGAACCGATGTAACGATCGTTTCGTTCAACAAAATGATGAAAGTTGCTTTAGGAGCGGCTGAGGAGCTGGCTAAAGAAGATATAAGCGCCGAGGTGATCGATCTTCGTACGATACGCCCGCTCGACTGGCATACAGTACTGGAATCGGTAAAGAAAACAAACAGGCTGGTAATTGTGGAAGAACAATGGCCATTCGCTTCCGTTTCTTCTGAACTGGCTTACAGAATCCAGAAAGAAGGCTTTGATTACCTTGATGCCCCGGTACGCAGGATAACAAGCGCAGACGCGCCGATGCACTATGCCCCGAACCTGGTAGCAGCCTACCTTCCCGATGTGCCTCGTACTGTAAAGCTGGTGAAAGAAGTAATGTATTTGAAGAAGTAAAACATATTTTGTTCATACGATAGTTCCCGGAGAAATAACACTGCTCCGGGATTTTTTTTGAATAATTTTTTAATCCACGTTTGTCAGGTATGAAAAAAAGTATTTGTATAACGCTGCTGATCGTTCTTACGCTTCCTGCTCTTCCTGTTTTCGCGCAACAGGCCGTTTCATCTACAGATTCCGTTCCTTCTTTGTCGGAAGTGATCATACAGGGCTATGAATCACAGCGAAGATTGCTTGAAACGCCGGCTTCGGTGAGCGTAATCACTACAAGAGATATGCAACGCTATACAAACACATCGCTTGTTCCCGCCCTGAATACCATTCCGGGAGTACGAATGGAAGAACGCTCACCCGGAAGTTACCGCCTGAGCATCAGGGGAAGCCTTTTAAGGTCGCCCTTTGGCATACGCAATGTAAAAGTATACTGGGACGATATTCCTTTTACCGATGCCGGCGGAAACAGCTATTTCAATCTTATTGACCAGGCAGGCGTATCTCAACTGGAAATCTTAAAGGGCCCCGGTGGAAGCTTGTATGGAGCCAATACCGGCGGCGTGGTAATTATGCATACGGCAGAGGATGCCGGGCAGAATAGCAACGACAAGAAACATTCCGCAAACGTACAATTAACAGGCGGCTCTTACGGATTGCTGGCAGAAAGTGCCCGGTGGAAATTCAAAAATCCCCATTTTTCTTCTGCCTTTACCCAAAGCCATATACAAAGTGACGGGTACAGGGACAATACCCGTATGCGGCGGGATTTGCTGCAATGGAACGGGTCGGCATTGTTGAGTGAAAAAGATAAATTGAGCTGGATCGTATCGTATACCGACATGTTCTATCAAACGCCCGGAGGATTAACGCTGCAGCAAATGCAGGACAATCCCAAACAATCTCGTCCCGCCACGCCTGCATTGCCGGGCGCCAAAGACCAGAAAGCTTCCATTTACAATAAAACCCTGCTGGCCGGTATCAGCAACAAATATGCTTTTAACGATCGTTGGAGCAATGTTACGTCGGCAATGATATCGTACACTGATTTTAAGAATCCTTTCATCACCAATTACGAAACCAGGGCCGAGAACAATGCAGGGCTAAGAACAAAAATGCTGTATGAGGCAGGCAAAGGGGTACACCATTTTAAAGTGGCGGGCGGGCTGGAATGGCTGTACAATTACTCCGTCATCAACAATTATGGCAACAAACAGGGCAAACGGGATACCATCCAGTACAAAGACCGGATCAGCGCATCGCAGGTGTATCCCTTCGTACAGGGCGAATGGGAAATAGCAAAAAAAATATACCTGCAGGCAGGGGTAAGCAGTAACTTTTTCAACTATCATTATCGCAGGCTGACCGATACAGACGACAGCCGGAAGACGAAAACGCTGGACGAACAAATACTGCCCAGGTTCTCGGCATTGTTTCGCCTGACCAGTACATTGTCACTCTATACTTCGGCCAGCAAGGGATTTTCGCCCCCTACCCTGGCAGAAATCCGCCCTTCTGAAGGCAGCATTTATACCAGCCTCCAACCTGAATATGGCTGGAATCGAGAAATCGGGCTCAAAGGCAATCTCTTCCGCGGGCGTTTTCAGTTTGATGTGACGGCATACAGGTTTCAGCTACAGAACGCCATCGTACGACGTGTAAACGATGTGGGAGCCGAATATTTTGTGAATGCAGGCGGCACAAAGCAGTGGGGAATAGAAGCCTACGTGGAATATATGCTGATCCGTAATCCCGCCGCTGCGATCCGGAGTGTTAAGATCTGGAGCAGCGGAACGTTTAACGACTTTTCGTTTAAAGGGTACAAAACAGGAAATGATGATTTTTCGGGAAAGGCGCTTACAGGAATTGCCAAATACATCATTTGTTCCGGAACAGACATTGTTACATCACCGGGATTGTACCTGAACGTATCGCTGAACATTACGTCCGGATTGCCACTGAATGATGCAAACAGCGTATATGCGCCGGGGTATGAGCTATTGCAGGGTAAGCTGGGCTGGAAAAAAGAATTCAATGCATGGTCGCTCGGGCTTTTTGCAGGAACAGACAATGCATTGAATCAATTATATAGCCTCGGAAATGATATTAACGCTATCGGGAACAGGTATTATAACCCGGCTCCTTTACGCAATTATTACGGAGGGCTTACGATTGGCTTTTAAAGCCATCACTTAAAATGCAGACGCTAAGGAAGAAACTCCTACTGCAAAGAGGTAGCACAATCCCATACAAAATGCAGCTAACATACCTAATTTTGCAACTAATTTCCAGGTAGGGATTTCAATAACAGTACCGGCTTTTAAGGCTTGAGATTTCATGGATTCCAATTTTTAGTGATTACAAAGGATATTTAATAATTACAACGTAAAAGTAGTTGCCACCGGTATGATTTGCAAACATTTTGGGCAAAAAAATCCTGGCCGAAATGCATTTTAGCATTTGATAAGCTTCGGTTGTCCTACACCTGATAGCTGAAAGCTGACGGCTAACAGCTTCCTTATCCCCTATTTCAATATTTCCGCATCGGCGCTGGAAGAGAACGAATAAGGAAAGCTTGCCTCACCGATACCTCTTTTTTTATTAGGCGCAAATCCCATGGCGATATTCATATTCCCGCCCTTCAGAATATCGAAATGATTGATCCAGTTTTTTTCGTACGCTTTTCCATTCAATTGAACAGCCTGTATATATTTGGCTTGTGTGCTATTGGCGGGGGCATTGATTACAAACTGTTTGCCGTTTTCTAATGTAAGGATGGCTTTTTTAAACAAAGGCGTTCCCATTACATACTGGTCGGTAGCCGGGCAAACCGGGTAAAACCCCAGCGCGGAAAATACATACCAGGCAGAGGTCTGCCCGTTGTCCTCATCCCCGCAATATCCATCAGGTGTGGGTTTATACATTTTTTCCATCGTTTCCCGTACCCAGTATTGCGTTTTCCAGGGTTCGCCGGCATAATTATATAAATAGGTCATGTGCTGTATGGGCTGATTGCCATGTGCATACTGACCCATATTGGCGATCTGCATTTCACGGATTTCATGAATGACGAATCCATAATAACTGTCGTCGAAAACAGGCGGCATTACAAAAACCGAATCCAGCATTCTTATGAACTGTTCCTTTCCGCCCATCAGGTCAGACAATCCTTTGATATCATGAAAAACACTCCATGAATAATGCCAGCTATTGCCTTCGGTAAAAGCATCTCCCCATTTAAAAGGACTGAAAGGCGCCTGGAATGTACCATCCTGGTTTTTGCCACGCATTAGCTTGCTTTCACTGTCGAACAGCTTTTTATAATTCTGCGAACGCTGTGCATATAGTTTCAATTCTTCTTTGGGGCGGTTCAATGCTTTTCCCAATTGATAAATGGTGAAATCATCGTACGCATATTCCAGCGTTCTTGCCGCATTTTCATTGATCTTTACGTCATAGGGCACATAACCCAGTTGATTGTAATATGCTACTCCTTTGCGTCCCGTTCCGTTAGGGCCGTCGTTATTGGCGCCATGCAGCAATGCCTCATACAGTGTATTAATATCATATCCCTTTAACCCTTTGATATAAGCATCCGATACTACGGAAGCCGAGTTATTTCCCACCATAACCGGCCTTGCACCCGGGCTGCTCCATTCCGGCAAAAAGCCGCTTTCTTTATACACATTGATCAATCCTTCCTGCATTTCTTTGTTGATGGAAGGATACATCAGGTTAAGGAAAGGGTACAAGGCGCGGAAGGTATCCCAGAAACCAGTGCCTCCAAACATATAGCCCGGAAGCACTTTGCCGTTGTGCGGACTATAATGCACGATGTTGCCCGATGCATCTTTTTCATATAATTTATTAGGAAAGAATACGGTTCTGTATAAAGTAGAATAGAATGTACGAACCTGGTCTATGGTGCCGCCTTCCACGTTGATGCGCCCCAGCGTTTTGTTCCAGGTATCCCGCCCTTTCTTTTTTACGATTTCAAAATCATCGTTACCGATTTCCTTAAGGTTAAGCTGAGCCTGCTCGTGGCTGATGAACGAAGAAGCTACTTTAGCATTCACCTGGTCTCCTTTCCGATAGCTCTTAAAAGCCACCAACGCTCCCACGTGATTGCTTTCCACTTCTATTCTTGTAAAGTTGAGGGTATCGTTATCGAATGTCGCTGCATTGCTGAACGGCCGGTCGAATACAATGACGAAATAGTTCCTGAAATTTTGAGGAACGCCGCCACTGTTGCGTGTTGAATAACCAATGATCTTATTTTCTGCAGGAATGATCTTTACATACGAGCCTTTGTCAAATGCGTCCACCAGAACAAATGCGCTATCGGTTTGCGGAAATGTAAAACGGAACCTGGCAGCTCTTTCTGTAGGAGTAATTTCTGTTGTGACGTCATGGTCTGCCAGGTAAACGCTGTAATAATAAGGCTGTACCGTTTCTGCTTTATGACTGAACCAGCTGGCACGTTCCTCTTCTTTACAGCGGGGCTTTCCGGTAAAAGGCATGATGCTGAACTGGCCGTAATCGTTCATCCATGGAGAAGGCTGATGCGTTTGCTTGAATCCTCTTATCTTATCGGCGCTGTACTGGTATTGCCAGCCATCGCCCATTTTGCCCGTTTGCGGCGTCCACATATTCATCCCCCAGGGCAACCCGATAGACGGGTAGGTATTACCGTTAGAAAGACTGTGCTTGGAATCGGTACCCATCAGCGGGTTTACCCAATCTACAGGATCGGTTACCCGGGTAACCACCTGGGCCATAGAAGCAGATACGATACAGCAAAGCAAAAGCGATAGTATATTTTTTTTCATATGCAGGAAGGTTATTTCTCCTGCGAATATAAAGCAACCGGGTGTGAAAAGACAGGCTTTGCAGAATTTGTGCGCAGTTAAAACTTCCTGTCTATGCAAAACTTTTAACTATAGAATGGTAAACCTATAAGGGTTTGTTAGGTCCTGGTTCGTGTCTCACGAATCACTCACTAGAATTTACTTTATGCAGGTTCGTGAGACACTATAGCCGTCAGCTTAAGCCCGGAGGGCTTGAATTTGAATAGCCCCCAACAAAGTTGGGGGACAAAAATGTCAAGGTTTTGTTGAACCCCTACGGGGTTCAATGTAAAAATTGTCGCGAATATACCACCGGTTGCACCGATGGCTATTCAAATTAAACCCCATTCGGGGTATTTGAGCGCTTAAGCTCTTTAAGTTGACGGCTATGGTGAGACACGAACCACGGCGATATAATGTACTTATAGACGTTTAGAAGTGCTGCTCTTGCCCGCTACTCCAAACGACTACATTTTGCCGCTTCTCTTTTTAAATCTTCGGCAGATATAAAATCACCGGTTTCAATTTCAGCATTCCCAGCCTCAATATCTTCATTATATTCTTCTAAAGTTGGAGGTTCTCAGATGTTTTAAACTTAATACCAAGAAATTTTAAAGTGCTAAGCAAAAACTTCTTTTTCGAGGAATCCTGCATATTGTCGAAATCTATAATCAATTCCATGACCACTAACAGTTTCAACCAAATATAACAAAAAAATACGATGATAGAAAGAGGCTAATCTTTGCACCTTCGGGTAAGTAAAGTATATTTATTAAATGAAAGATTTTTTTACATATATATCTATTGATCCTGAACTCCGGTTTGGCAAACCTTGTATAAAAGGCACAAGGATTGCAGTTTCCGATATTTTAAAATGGCTTGCTTCCGGAATGACACAGGAGGAAATATTACACGATTACCCTTCGCTTAAAAAAGAACATATTCTCGCAGCCCTTGCTTTCGCGGCCCACCGGGAGTCAATAACTAAAATAGTAGCAGCCTGAGCAAATGAAACTTTTACTGGATGCAATATTTCATGGCGGTTAGTTTCCCGGTTGAAACTGCACTTTGAAGAATGCTTGCATGTGGATAATATTGGTATTAATATACCCGCATCGGATACGGAGATATGGAACTTTGCGTTCGAAAATGAGTGTATCATTGTTACCAATGACGAAGATTTTATGAACTTTTCCAACATGAAAGGATTTCCGCCAAAAGTTATTTTACTGAGAACCGGCAATCAAAGCAATGCTTTTATAGAAACATTACTCATTACTCATAAGGAAGATATTTCAGCGCTGAACCAGTCTGATGAATATGGTGTGCTTGAATTATTTTAGCCTGTTACAAAAGGGTTCCGAACCTTTTTACTGCCGTTGTTGGGTATCTCACGAATCACTCACCAGAACTTACCTTATGTAGATTCGTGAGACACGAACCACGGCGATGGAAGGAGGGATCGGAATGACAACAAGTGTGTTTTATTACTATTACAGCACTCAAAGCTGATACTATCCCCACTGATCTTTTTGCTAAAAGGGAAATCCCTGCTTTTACTGTAGCTTTGCTTATTGTATAAAATCCCTTCTTGTAGTTTGTCGACTTTTCCTTTAGCAAATTTACGGGGGATTTTATTATCACCTTTTAAAGCGAAAAATGGCTTGCCCGATTTTCATTTCCTGTATCACTGTTACAATAAATCCGGTTTTTTTACCGCAGCCATGGGCAGACAAATTACCAAACCGACGGGGGCAGTTTTTCATCTTGTATGTTGGTATTGCTATACTAATTTAGAGGCTTTTGACGTTAGAAATCAGGCCTTCGGCAGAAGAAAGACTACCCATAGCAGCGTTATTATAACCTGCACGAAAAAAACAGCAATAAAAATTTAACTTTTTGGAAAAACAAAAGTCTACTACCAGATAAATCGTGTGAGTTATGAAAAATATGGGCATATTGTTATTTGCATTCCTGACATTGATAAGTTGTAGTAAGGATGATGACACCACACCTCCTGATCCGGAAACAGCTATGTATTTTCCGCCTGATTCCGGTACAGATTGGGAAACAACCGCTGCCTCTGAACTGGACTGGAATCAGAGTGCTATTCAGCCATTGAAAGATTTCCTGATTGCCAAAAACACAAAATCATTTATGATACTTGTAAATGGCAGGATTGTTATGGAAGAATATTTCAACGGGCATACTGCCTCTGCCGAATGGGAATGGAACAGTGCAGGCAAAACGCTGGTATCTGCTACAACCGGAATTGCCCAGCAGGAAGGTTTATTGAATATAACCGATAAAGCGTCCGATTATTTGGGAGCAGAATGGACAAGCATGCCCCCGGAAAAGGAAAACTTAATTACGGTAAAGCACTTACTGACAATGACTTCCGGAATTGATGATACAAAACAATTGGTTATAAAACCCAACCTGACCTATGTTGCCGATGCGGGAACGAGATGGGCCTACGGTAATGTTTTTCAAAAATTGACGACTGTAGTCGCCGCAGCAAGCGATAAAGATTTTGAAACTTATTTCAATGAAAAGCTGAAGAGCAAAACAGGCATGGACGGGCATTGGAATTTCGGAACAATTTTTACCATATACCACAGCACTACAAGAAGTATGGCAAGATTCGGGCTTTTGGCCTTAAACAAAGGAAAATGGAAAACCGAACAAATAATCAATGAGCCGTTTTTTACAGAAAGCATCAGTACATCACAAAGCATAAATCCGTCTTACGGATACTTGTGGTGGCTCAACGGAAAAACAAAGTATATGATACCGGGAGAACAAACAATCTTTCCAGGTTCTTTAATCCCAAATGCACCGGCAGATATGTATGCGGCAATGGGAGCTTCCGACCAGAGAATTTATGTAATACCAGGTAAAAAAATGGTAATAGTCAGGATGGGAGATGCTTCAGACCCGGATAATCCCACCTTTGCTGTTTCAGGTTTTGATAATGCACTTTGGGAAAAAATAAATGCTGTTATAAACTAAAATAATACCGACAGCTAATAAAGTATCATCCGGACAGTTAATTAATTCAACACCTGCTTAATCTCCTGTTGTTGGTGGTACCAATTCACTTCGCCTTCTTACGAATACTAACAACGATATTGCCGGGAATATTAACGAGTAAAGAAAGAACCTGTTATTGTTACTTTCATATTTTTGCTTTAAAATGCTTACAAAAGGGTGCATTAAAAAAATGAAAACAATAATTTTAATTTGCGGAATTTTCAATTTGGGTTTTTTATTTTTCCATATTGGATTTTGGAAAATGTTTAATTGGAATAATGAGCTTAAAAAATTAAGTTTTGCAAACAGGGGGATAATGCAAATTCTAAATATCCAGATTATTTTTTATTTCCTTTTTACTGCGCTCATTTGCTTTATTTTCTCAACAGAGCTGATGACAAACAAAACCGGAAAAGCATTTTTGTTAAGTTGTTCGCTGTTTTGGCTTATACGAACAATACAGCAGTTCATATTTTTGAGAGCAAATAATTATAAAATCCATGTGTTAACAATATTATTCATAATTGGAACCATTTTATTTGCGATTCCGTTATTTACTATTTGAAATAGAAAAAACTGCTTTTGCAAATAGACAGGGACAAAACGATACAATGAACTTAAAAAGCCCATCCCCGCCATTACCAAAAAATGCTCATACAACACTTAAAGCAGTTGGAAGCAGACGGGCTTGTTATCCGGAAATCAAAGCCCGTTGTTCCGCCTTATGTGACTTACGAACTTTCCAAGCAGGGGAAAGCATTAAGACCTGTGTTGTCTGTAACTATACAAAAGTGGAAACAAAAGACAAAGGTTGGCGCCGTTGTTGGTGTTGGGTGCAGATTTGTGTTTAGGTTTCACCAACAACGATTAACTGCACAGGTTATATTAATTTAACAACCTTACATTCCTGTTGTTGGTAATGCCAACCCACTTTGCCTTCTCACAAACACCTAACAACGGCGAAACTGCAAGTAGTCTCCTTGAACTTCAGCACCTTTTTGTATTCTTGATTTGTAATAGGTATTCGGATCTGTAATAGGTACGCTAACTGCAACATAGGAATCTGGGCGGGCTAACCCTGCAAAAATCGGAGTTGCAGCGGTTTTAAACGTAATAATTGAGCCGGCAAGGTCCTGAAATCGGTTAGCTCCTGCCAAATCTGTAGGGAATACAGTACGGTCGGCAAATTCTTTAGGAATTGGGATATTAACCGGAGATTCTCCTGGTTTTAATCTTCTACAGCTAAATAAACTCAAAAGGGCAATAAAAAAATGGACTTGTACATAGTTGTCGGTTTTATTTGGTTTAAATTAATTTTTAACTATTGTTACCTGACTGTACTTATTCAGTGTCTCATATGTATGACACACAACGCCCGGCGTATTTCTTGCAGGCGGGGTAATATTGCTGTGTCTGCCGGAAGTGAAGCTGAACAGAATTACTACTGCTGATGCTGTGCTGTGTCAGCCCCACTTGCAGCAATACATTTGTTGTAGGCCGTTTTACTAACTTTTACTTGACATAGCTTTTGATTAAATCTAACATTTCGTCATTTTTCCATGCTCGGGCTGCGTCCAAAAAAGTTTCTTTCCAAAATTTTTTCGGAATAGGATTTTTCATTATTTCAAGTAAATATTTTGCTGCTTCATAGCGATTAAAATATATTGCAATCACTAAAGGGTTTCCCGATTCTAAAGGATAGCCACCAGCGTGGTATAAACCGTACATATTGTGAAACATCGCTTGTTCGTCAATATTCCCTCCTTTGGCAATTATTCTTTTAATGGCATAAACATTTCCATATTTGGCGGCGTAATGAATCGGTTTAGCTGTATATTTATTTCCCCAATTTTCATAAGTAAAATTTACTGCTTGTTCACCACTTTCGGTTCTTGGGCTATTGTAAAGTTTAAAATCAATAGGAAAATTACTATCCAGTATTTTATCTAGGAGTTCATCATCAAAGTTTTTTATAGCATACTTCAAATCTTCTAAATCATATCCATAAGTATTTTTTAATTTCTTATTTTCATCTCTCATTGCTTCATACCTTTCAGTGATTTTCGATTTTGCACGCCCCGACAACCCATCTTCATCATTTCCGGCTTCTATAAGAGATCCAATAGCATTCCATAAAGGTTCAATTTGCTGTCGTATTTCTGCTGATGACATTTCACTCATTGGTTTGTTTGTTGATAGAAAACTGTTATTTGTTGATTGATTTAGACTTGCTGTAGGACTGGACGCTCCTCCTTGAATAAGATTGTTATAATTAGTATTATATCCACTTAGCTCTCGTAATTGAGCCATAGTATTATAGTTAGCTAGCTTAACAAATAATTTAACACCTGTCCCCAATGTTTCATCTTCATCTACATATTTGTCAAACTTATTTGCAAACTCCGAAAAAGCGTTCGTAAAATTGGCATTGTCCCGGTTAAACCCAATTGAAGCCAAGGGAAGTAAACTATATAGTAACTCTTTTTCTTTTTTCATATCTTCCTTCAGTGTGATATCGCTACTAGATGCAGAGTTTAGATTTTGAATATTATTGTTGTTTTGCTGTATAGTTGCTGCTGCTGATGTACTCTGATTATTGTTACTTCCATTGCAAGGACAAATGAATGCAGTTTTACAGTTTCTGGCTACATAAGCTGGCCCGCCTCCGCAAAGTTGATTTACAAGATTTATAAGTTCTGATATTTTTACTGACGCTACTTCGGCCTTTTTAAGCCCGTTAATTCGATAATAGCTTTCTGCTGCCCAAGAGTACAATATAGCACTATAGACATACTGATCTCTCTGACAATTATTGTCTATAGGCACCTCCGGAGGTATTCCGTCTTGTATAGTTAGTCCTGAGTTTGTTCGCCAACCTTTCACTTTCGAAAGTAAACTGTGAATTATCTCTTCATTTTTCCCTTTATAGATTATTGTTTTGTCGGAAAAATCAACTGTTTTTAAAGAGGAATTTGATTTCAAATTATTTGAGTTACTACTGGCATTCGAAATTGTGTTTGCAGATTGAATTCTTAATTTTTGTTGGGCGATCATAGCTTCTTGCAATCTGAATATTGCTGTGTCCTTCTTTGTATATGCGCTTAGTTTGCTGGTATGTGAACATGGGTTAAACTCAACAAAATATATATTTAATAGTTTTTCAGCATTTGTAACAAATAAAAGTTCGTTAGATACGATACTTTTACCTTGCATGCAATGGATGATGTAGCTGTTTGTATGTTCAGCACCATCTGTACTGCTATACTCATAAATAAATCTACCGGAAATATTTTCTTTATAGTCGTTTTTTATTCTAAAATACCATTTAAGTCCAGTACGCTTTTCATCCACTTCATTTGGTGGACCGAATTTTGCATAAGCAAACGAGAATAAAACTCTGTTTTCATTTCTGTCACTGATTGCAATCCAATCACTCCATTTAACATCTGATAGTTTTTGCGCTTCTAAAGACAATGAATTTAACAAGAGAATTATTAGAGTTTTATTGATGCGGTTCATATTTTTTCTTTATAGCTGAATGATTTTTAATTTACTGATAGATGCCTTCCAGTTCTTTCTAATTCCTTCTTTTTCATTTTCTATAATTGTTTTGCAATCTGATTCTGTTTTGATCCAATCGCTTTTTATTCCACTATCGAATTTAAAAATACCATGGGAATGTCTCTTCATTAATACCTGTTGCCTGTGAGGTTATCCGTGATTTAAATTTATTGAGAGCTTTATCTTTTTCTAACTCCATATCTTCGTTAACATTGTATGAAATCGGTGGAGAGAAAAAATATTCTCCTACTCCTATTTCTAGGAAAAAATACATAAAATATTCAACTGAATTATTTTGCTCGACAGGAGTTAATTCATTTTTTTTGTTTTTGCTAATTCTTCTTTTAAAAGTTTTTTAATTTGATCTTCTTCTTTACAATTTTCTTCCAGATATTTGGAAATAGAAAAAAGGTTCGATTTAAAATTCGAAACATACAAATCAACTTTAACTTGCTCATTGATTATTGTTGTTCTTTGCTTTTTAACAGCACTCTCATAAAGACCCAATGATTCAGAAACATTTGTTCCTAATTCCACCCAATCTCAAGCGAATTTCTGACCAAATATCGGAACAGCACTTAATTTTTCATGGGTCTCAATGCAGATTTTCAATACTTTTCTCGATGTCTTGATATCTTCTTGTAATTCTTCTAATGTAGTAATTGATTTTTTACCGGATTCTTGTGCATCAATTAGTTCCAGCAGAAAGCTATTCATTTTTTTTAAGTTAGCTTTTTTCAATTTACAGTCTTTTAAATCTTCAAGTGAAACTGCATATTTTGCATCGTTAAAATTAGTTGGAAGTGGTGCTTTATCTATAGTTTCGGCAGCCTTTCTATATTTTATTTATATGCAAGGTCACTCCATTCATTTTGAGCAATAATGGGAGTTTTGCCATCCTCAATGTCTTTTATAGCTTTTTGAAGTTTTTCCAAATCACTTAGTGAATTTTCTAGTTCCAATGCTGCACTAATAACTTCAGTAGTTAGTTTCAATAAGTTTTGTGACTTTACATGTGTATGAGGAGCCAAAATGAAGATCAATATTAAGCATGCATACCTCATATTTAGGAATTTTGTTCATTTTTTAGTTTCAAATTTTGCTCATCTTGATCTTAATAGAGTGTCCCAATAAATGGACTACAACGATCGAGTATTTGCGAAGGCAGGGAATTCATTGACTGTCCAGCCCGGTACAAATGCTCATTTGAAAATATGTTGTTGAAGTTAAGAACTAAAGCTGAAAATTGAATGTCGAGCCCGAACCGCTGCTGATGCCTGCACATAGCTGATGTTTCTTTGTCCAGCCCTGCTTTTGCAAATACTTTTGTTGTATGCCGTTTTATTTACTATAACTTTGAATCAAATCTACCATTTCATCATTCTTCCAAGCTCTTGCAGTAGCTAATGCCATGCTTTTTTTAAATCTTGTTTTAAAGGGATTTTTCATTATTGACAATAAATAGCTTGATGCTTCGTATCTATTGAAAGTTACAGCAATGGCTAAGGGGTTGGTGTACCAATCAACTAAGTCTCCATTGTCAAATGATTGCATATCAGTGAAGCTTCCATTTTCATAAATATCTGCACCCTTTGCGATAAGTTTTTTAATGACAGAAGTATTTCCATATTTAGCGGCATAATGAATCGGTTTTGGAGAAAATTTATTTGAATATTGATTAGTAGTAAAATCTATTGCTTGCTCATCGCTTTCATTTCTGTCACTAAAACCTATTGATAAATTTATAGGGAAGCCTGTACTTATTATTTTATCGAATAACGCATCGTCATGATTTCGAATTGAAAACATAAAATCATTCATGTCGTATCCATATGTACTTTTTAATTCCTTATTTTTCTGTCTCATTTCATCATATCTTTCAGTAATTCTTTTCTCGCCTTTTCCTGTCAACCCATCTTCATTTGTAATTGGTTCTAACAAAGAACCAATCGCATTCCATAAAGGCTCAATCTGTGCTCGGATTTCAGTAGTAGACATTTGACTTAATGGTTTGTTTATAGATATTGAGTTCATTAGAGCATTATCCTTATTAAAGTTTCCACTTACTTTCTCATTAAGATTCCCTATTTTTTGAACAAAATTTGTATAACTTATATTGTCTCCGCTGAGTTCACGTAGCTGACTCATTGTATTTAAATTTGCTAATTTTATAAAGAACTTTACGCCAGTTCCAAGCGTTGAATCATCCTCTACATAGCTGTCGAACTTGCTCATAAAGCCAGAAAAAGCATTTGTGAAATTTGCATTTTGAGGATTAAATCCAGTTGATGCTAATGGAAGTAAGCTATACAGCAACTCTTTTTCTTTTTGCATATCAACTTTAGGGCTGGTAGATTCAGTAATGTTTTGCGCTTTGTTATCTTTTTGAGGGTTATTCGCTGCTGTTGAATGTTGGCTGCTATTGTCCAAAACCTCACATGGGAAAATCATAACAGTATTGCAATTTCCATCCACATAATTAGGATTTCCTCCACAAAGTTGTGTTACAAGATTTATTAATGATGGGATTTTATCTGATACTTTTTCTGCCTTTTCAATTTCATTTATTCTGTAATAGCTTTCTGCTGCCCATGCGTATAATATTGCACTATAAACATATTGGTCTCTTTGACAATTATTATTGATAGGCACTTCAGGTGGTATTCCATCTTGTATCTGTAACCCTGAATTAGTTCGCCATCCTTTAACTGACGACAAAAGTTTTCTTATAACATCCTCATTTTTACCTTTATAACTTATCACTCTATCAGAAAAATCATTAGCTTTTTCTGATGAACTATTTGCTTTTACATTGTATGTATTTTCAGATTGTATTCTTGATTTTTGTTGAGCAATCATAGCATCCTGTAGCTTCAATAAAGCTGTATCCTTTATTGTAAAGGAAGTTAATCTGCTATTAAGTGAACAAGGATTGAACTCAACAAAATAAATGTTCGTCAGTTTTTCAACATTTGCAACAAATAGAAGGTCGTTTGATGCAATAGATTTACCAGGCATACAGTGAAGAATATAACTGCTCGTATGTTCTCCGCCGTCAGTGCTGCTATATTCGTAGATAAATCTGCCAGATATTACTTCCTTATAGTCGTTTTTAATTCGGAAATACCACTTTATACCTCTTCTGGTGCCAAATTTTGAGTATGCAAAGGAAAAAAGAATCTTGTTTTCATTTCTATCACTTATAGCAATCCAATTACTCCATTGAACTTCCGACAGTTTTTGAGCTGAAAGGGATAATTGAATAAAGCATAACAATACTGTAATAATGTATTTCATAAAAAAAATTATTGAAGTTGAATAATCTTAAATCTTTTACTATCTCCACGCCATCCATCACTTATACTTTTCTTTTGCTTTTGTATTGCCACTTCGCATTCAGAAAATGACTTAAGCAAATCGTTGGATAAAGAGCCATTATGCGTATTGCAATATAGCTGGTATGAATTATTTGACTTGAAGTCAGACATTTCTTGCTTTAGTTTTGATTCAAAAGTTTCCGTAAGTTTTTGTTTTACTTCTTCAAAGTCTCCTGAATAGCTAATTGGGTTTGAAATAAATATCAGCCTTTTTTGTGTCCGTGCCCCTGATGGATAGAAATCATCACCCGGAACTATGAAAGAAGCAGAGAAATACATGTAATTAGTGTCAAGCTTGATTTGCTTTGTTGCATTAATTGCAGAGCTATTATTTTTTGTTAATTCTTTCTGCAATGTTTCTTCAATTGCATCAGTAGGGTTACATTTTTTTTCTAATAAGTATTTGTCTATTGCTTTAACAACTTCATTTATGGTATTTTGGTTTTCCCTTAATGAACTTATGCTTTCTTCGTATTCACTGTACCTTATATCAATCATGTCAAGAAGCCTTTTAACCTCACTTTTTAATTCTGTATGGTCTTTCTCTAATTTGGTAAATTTTTCAAGATTGCTAGAAAAGTCAATAGCCGCATGAACGGCATCATTTAGTTTCTTTACTTCCTTATCTTTTGATTTTGACACAGCCATTTTCAATGCTTCTTTATCGGCGTTATCTGTAACAGCTTTTTGTAGCGATTTCCCTGCACTCAAAAGATTATACCAATATTCCTGATTTTTAGTGCCATATTCCATTCCGGTATTTTCCAAGCTATTGCCCGAAATGAGTTTTAAGATGGTAAGATATTTATCGCATAATAATTTCCATACATTGGCTAATTCGGCAAAAGCCAATGTAAAATCCGATGAAGCGGCATTTGTTGAAAGTAACTGATACCAACTGGCTTTGTCGTCAAGAAGATGCTTTTTTATGTCATCTAAATCCTTTTTTGCTTCAAGGCTAAGTGTATATTTATTATATGCCGATTCAAATTGTTTTGCAAGGGTCTTGTCTCTGTAGTTTATTAACTCATCACAAGTAAAAGCAGTTGGTTCATCAATTGAAAAAGTCTTTTTAAGCGTTGCATGGGGATTATTTTTAGTCTGCTGTTTTGGGGTTTGTGCAGCAGCTATTTGAGAAATGAAAAAGCAAAGTATAATTATACATTTTCCCATTTTCAAAACTTGTCGAACGCT
This sequence comes from Chitinophagaceae bacterium, assembly GCA_019638615.1. Taxonomy (GTDB): domain Bacteria; phylum Bacteroidota; class Bacteroidia; order Chitinophagales; family Chitinophagaceae; genus Agriterribacter. Next base: position 80,252 of record JAHBTL010000002.1, read on the forward strand.
TGAAAGTATTTTTCAGTTTTAAATTTTTGCCCTACGATAATTAGAGTGTGTCCGCCAATGGCATACAACTCGCCGATTTGCGTAGCTTATTCGGCTTCTAAACATTTATAGTCGTTTATAATAGTTTTAAAATAGATTTCCCACTATATGATTGTCGCCATTCCCCACAAAACCTTCTTATCCTCTACCGGTTGGTGTTTTCACCAACCGGAATCACGGCTGTTTCTGTTTGTGCAAAGGCTTAGTTCTGTACACAGTTCTTTTAATCCAATTCTTAATTATTGTCAGTATACTGCCTCACTAAAACGTCAAATTCACCTTCACCTGAAAATGCTTATAGGGTATCTTTTCAGTATTACTTGTTTCCTGCTGGCCATTTTGTGACAGGTAGGATACAGTGGGGATCTTTGCATTGGAAAGGTCAACGGCAAGACCAATGAAGCCGTAACGTATCGTAGCGCCTATATTGGTGCCTATTCCTCTCGTATCAAAATAATTTTCATCGTCAAACCAGAAATCGTAGCTCTGATTGTTTTCTTTTTCAGCAAAATACTCAAATGGGCTGTAATGCAACGCGTAGGTTAACTGGAAACGGGCTTCGATTACCAGCTTACTTACCGGGTTAACTGTTACTACAGGGCCGAGCTTTGAAGCGACAGACGCATGAAACGATGTTCCCATATCTACATTTTCATTCCTTTGGGAGGCATAATCCTTCCACTTGTCAAGCGGGTTATAGGCAAGACTGATGATGGTCCAGTCGAGCCCCACATTGTAGATCCGCTGCTTTTTCCTGTCCAAAAAATAAAAGATATGGCCGAATTCCAGCGTATACCCGTAGCCGGCGCCAAAATTGCCGTCATGTATATTTTCTGCAGGAGCAACCGCAGTGTTAAGATTGCCGCCGAGCTTATCAATGCCCAGGCGGATATACCCTCTTTTAAAAGGCGTTTTCCAGGGTTTGGCAACGGCGCTGTCGGTCTGGGCATTGGAAAACAGGAATGAGGTAAGGGTTAAAACTAAAAGGAGTTTTACTTGTTTCATGTTGTACTTTTTGGTTTAGTCGAATAAATAAAGCGTCTGTTATTGATAACTTCAGGAATCTTCCTGTTCTTAACAGCTACATGGAGGCTACGGGGAAGGAATTTTATAAGATATTGCTTTTTGAAAGGGGCATCTATTGTGCTCCTGCAATTTTTATACAATTGCTTTGCCGTTTCAAAGCTACTTTTCCGTCTCAATACTTCTTTCAGGAATAAACCTCAAATTCCATCAGGAAAAACCATGACAGCTTTCATGGTTTACCCTTTGTAATCTTCAGTACCTTTAACATTTATTATTGAAAAAAATGACTACCGTAGCCATTGCCGATGATCATAAAATATTCTGCGACTCCCTGGAATCGCTCATCAATGATTTTGAGGGGTTTCGCGTGGTATGGACCGCCCAGGATGGCGATCAGGCTGTTGAAATGATGCAGCAGCCGGGGCAAAGACCCACCATACTGCTGCTTGATATCAATATGCCCGGTAAAAATGGCATTGAAGTGGCTGAATGGTTGCACGAAAATAATATACCGGTACATATACTGGCGCTTACCATGGAAAATGATGATAACAGCGTCATTAAAATGCTGCAATACGGTGTTAAGGGATATTTGCTGAAGAGTACAGGAGCGGAAGAGCTTTTCAACGCGCTGCAGGCGATCGTGAAATACGGGTTTTATTATACGCCGCTTATCACAAAGCAGATAGGCAACCAGATAGCACAAAAAAGCAGGAACCAGGTGCCGGAGCTTAAAGACAGGGAAAAGGAGTTGCTGCAATACATGTGCACCGACCTGAGCTATACGGAAATCGCAGCCAAAATGTTTTTGAGCGAATCTACCGTAGATACCTACCGCGCCAGGCTGTTTGAAAAGTTCAATGTGAAGAACAGAATTGGTTTATTGTTAAAAGCGAATGCTATGGGGTTGGTAAAGTTGTAGTGTATTGTTGCCAATATACATATTATTCAGTTGGATGTTTACCAATTGGCTATAGAATTCAATTTGTTGATGTATAAATTCTGTATTCCTTTTAATTACAAGCCTTCTGCTTTTTTTCTGTTACTTTTTTGCGGAAAAAAGTAACCAAAAAGCCCCGCCCGACTTGAACGTCGTTCGCCTGCCTGAACTGCCAGCCGGCAGGCTGGGACTACGGCCGATTTCGGGTCCCGCAAAAAGCGGGATCGATTGAGCTTTGGTACTACTGTGAACTCAGCTACAGGCCCCTGATACATTTTCTCCAAACGGGGCATATATAAGAACTGAAAAATATAAATACAACATGTCACGGCTCAATGATTGAGCACACTAATAGTTTACTCGCAGGGTAAGAGTATTTAGTTTACTGGCAGCACTTAAGCAAACATTTGAATAACCAACCTATTGACCATGGCAATCCGCATAGGTAGAAACACACCTAACGAAAATCATATCTTTTCAACGATGATCATAAATTGTAAAAAAAGGGAAGCGGCAAATGTGAGACGTGAAAGGTGAAACAATAAAATCATCGTGTGCCTGAAACCTGAAACTATAAACAACAAACTAAAAACAAACCTGAAACCTGCAACTTGAAACTTGCAACTTGCAACTATTCCCCTCCCGATCCACCCTGTGGGATGATTATCATGATCCGTGCGCCTTCTCCCGGAGCAGATATGGTCTGCATGGTTCCCTTCAGGTACTTCACCCGGCTTTCGATGTTTTTCAAGCCGAATGATGCATCGCTTACCTGAGCAGGATCGAATCCCTGCCCGTCATCCTGCACCAGCACTGTCATATTACCGCCGGTCGTTTCCAAAAAGGCGGTGATGCAGGATGCTTTGCTGTGCTTTGCCGCATTTAAAAGCAGCTCGCTCATGATCCTGTATACATTCAACTGAACATCTTTGTGCAATACAGCTGTGATGTTGTGCTTAAAATCTATCGGGGTGGCATATACTTCCCGGAGGTTATGGGTATACTCCGACAGGGAAGCCGCCAATCCCATGGCTGATAATCCTTTCGGCATCAGTTGGTGTGATATATTCCTGATCTCAGCCATCGAGCCGTCTATGATAGCTCCTGTTTTTTCCACCAGCGGATCCTGTAAGAGGTTCAGGCTTTTTGCTTTGGCCACCCGCTGAAAATTAATTTTTATTGCCGCCAGCATGGGGCCGATGCTGTCGTGCAGCTCACCGGCAATTCTTCTGCGCTCATTATCCTGCACGGCTACCAGTTGTTTCAACGTGCGGGAATGCTCTTCTTCTAATTGTGCGACCTGCATGGAAATGCGCTTTTTATCTACCCATATATCCCGGAAAGTAGCAAAACTAAGCACCATCATTTCGGCGATGCTGGCAAGCAGCATACCATGCTCATTCAGCAAATAATTATAGAAGAAGCCGGCATTGGACAATACCTGCTGTATCGCCATAACTGCCATGATGCCGATCGCCAGTGTGAACAGCCTGGCTGTAACGCTTCTTTCAAACAACCGCACCAGCACCAGCAGCACACATACAAACGATATAATAAAATAACCATGCCAGGCAACATTGAATAATGCCGGAACATACAAGCTTTTGGGCCAAAAAAAATAGAATATCAATGTAGTGGAAATTACTATACCTGACCGGATAGCATACTTCAATATCATACTGCTCACCTTGTCTTGCCGAAGTATATTTTTAAACAAAGCCTGTAAAAAAAGGCAAAGAAATATCAATCCACAGAAAATAGCCAAAGGCTTTGCAATGCCATTCAACGCCGGGAAGCCGGGGTACAGCATTGGATACAGATACCCGTAATGCGCCAGTATCCATCCGGTAACGCCTGCGATATACAGGGTATAATATCCCAGCGCGATGTTCCTGAAAATGAACCAGCCATACAGTACAGCAACCAGGATAATGAAAATGACGCCCAGGTAAAACCAGATCATCCGGTCGAATTCGGCATAGAGCTTATCCAGGTTGTTTGCGGTCATTATTTTGTAACCAACATTGATGTTTTTGCCCTGGTCATGAAATGACGCGAGGATATATGTTTCCTTTTCACCGCCACCAAGCGGTATGGTGTGCCACACATATTTTCTATCGCGGTTATATGGAACAAGATTCCCGCCTGTATATGCTGCCTGCTTAATACCGTCTGTTGCCAGTTGAAACAATAATACGCTGTCAATGCTGGTATTATCTACCGATAAGACATATTTTTCATTACCGGGTGTCTTTGTTTTAATTACAACATAACACCACTTATTATGGGTAATTATTCCAAAATCGATCTTTTGACCATTATGAGGGGAATAATGAAGCCCGGACGGGTTTATACTGATGGCAGCCGGTGGCATCTCAGAAGCAAAAACATACAGGCTATCGGAATGCTTTTGGGCAAAAGATGAAACCACCACAAAAAATAATGCTATTGCAGGAGGAGCAGTTTTTAAAATATTCATGGTGATTATAGTACAGCGTTAGCAGGTAGACCTGTATAAACCTGTAAAATAAATGTACAGCAAATTGTGAAATATCAGCTTATAATTTATAGTTTATGGTTTGTTGCTTATAGTTGAGAAAATCCCAAACTTCAAACCATTGTTGTCCGGTTAAAATGTTAACCGAAACGACCAAAGCCAGTGCTGTATTGAATTTTATTAAAGTTTACGGTATAACCTACTTACCATTGGGTATTCCACTTTTTTCTTGATAAAAAAGTGGAGCAAAAAATCAAGGCTTCGGAAAAATGGCTAAAAATTGTCTTTCCCGGCTAAGAAAAACAAGTTCAAGCAGTAGATCAAACCCGGTAGTGGTGCGACTACTGAACTAATTGCACTTCCTAGCTGTGGCATATGGTGTTTTTCTTTTAGCGCCGTACAAGCCAATTTTCTTAACGCCATTTTTCCGAGGCCGACATCCCTTTATATTTTACCGGACAATACTGACTTCAAACCATAAACCATAAACTCCAAACCCGAAACCGGCTACAACTCAAACTCCCTTCTCGCAATATTCCAACGCACCCCGGCTGTAAAAATAAATTCGTTGATACGGGGCTGTAACGGAATGCTATAGCTGCGGTTGCAGAGGTTAACATCAATGAAAAGATTCTGCAGCAATTCATAAGATGCATTGAAGGAAAGCTGTACGCTTTTAGCCGGGACACCCGTACCGATAAAAAAGCCATAGTCCCTGGGACGGGTAAGATAACCCCGGAAAAGATTGTTTCCCATATTCGCCCCGATAGAATCAAGCCCTTGTTTGCGGTAGAACAGCTTCCCGGTAAAATACAACCTGGGTATGGGCTGGTATTGGGCAACAACTATGTATTCGCTGAAATTAGCGCCCAACGGGTGTGCCAGCTCTTTATTGTAATGTGTAAACCCTGTTGCACTGTCGTGGTGTGTGTACATAAACGGGCGTACCCAGTTGGCTTCTACCTGCAGATCAAGGTTATCGACTCCTGCTACATCAATGTATTTAGCACCCAGTTGCAAAGCCTGCTTGTTCAGCCAACTGCCCCGGTTATAATGCATGATCTCACTGAATACAAATTCGCTGATGGCCAGTTGCCCGTACAACTGCGCCTTTTTCAGGATATTCGCTTTCAGGTCCACCCCTATTGTTGCTTTTGAGCTTCCGCTGCCTAATTGCATTTCAACAGAGCGATAAAAAATAACAGGATTGAGATAACTCAGCTCAAAACCATTACGGCCATTGTACAATACGTTTTCATATACACCCACATTCAGCCATTTTGCCAGTTGCACGCTGAGGTGATGAAAAGCCATATAGTTTTTATACCGGACCGTATCCCTGTTAGGGATCGGGTTGAATGGCGCTATTAATTCGGCATACACGCTTTTGTAGCTGAACTTGCGCAACTGGACATCCATCTGCAGGTACAAAAAGTTGTTGCTGAAATCACTCAGTAAAAGACTGCGGTAGCCATTCCCCAAAAAAAGTTTGTCGTATCCAAAACGAAAGTTGATGAACTTCGTTGCGGCAAAATCAATCCCGCCACGGGCATCAAAATAATCGTACCCGTTGGTCCGGAACGTTTTATAATACCCGGCATTGGGTACCCCGTTGTGCGCTGTTGCATACTGCTGAACAAACAACGGGTCACGTTCCTGGTTTTCCGTAAGATAGGTATAGAAGCCCAGCTTTTTACTGATATTGCCCCGCATGGTGATCCCTCTCGTATTCACAAACAAGGGCTCATCTACCTGCGACGATTTGCCTGCCTGCAGGCTGATGACCGGGTCAATAATAAGCGTAAAATCTTTTGAATAGGATTCGTACAGGTGTGCAGGTGTTTTAAAAAATGTATTCCATACCGGTTTTTTTGTATGAAATGAATCGCCAAAGCTTTTTGTCCACTCGGCATTGTTCATCAACAGGCTGTGAACGTTGTATTTGTCTACACGCGATAATCCTGCCGGCAATTCACCTGCATTATCAAGCGAGTCGATATACTCCACCCTTTCCGTATACGTTTTACGACTATACGGACGAACGGCAGAAAAGGAAAAAATGGAGTCGTTCTGTAGCTTGATGTCCAGCCTGTCGAGCAACCGGTATTGTTTGTTGCCCAGGGGGATGCGATCGGACTGGGCGAAAAGCAATGTATAAGATCCCACCAGAAATACCGTGAGTAAAACCGTCTTTTTTACCTGCATGTGTTGTGATTCCGTGTAATACAATAAAGAGCCTTATAAAACAGGCTGCAATATAATCTTTTGTTTATTAACGGGTTAACTGCCGGGTTATTGCGGCTTGCCGGTCGTTATGGTTTACGCCGCAGATCTGTCCGCCGCAGATGCGCTGATTTACAATGTAACCTCAGGTAGCAGGAACCACCGGTATAACCGATTGCTTACGCAAAAAAACTTTGGCTTTCTGATGCAGGTTATCACTCAGCGGCAATACAGGTAAACGAAGTATATTTTCAATTAAGCCCAGGTGAGTGAGGAAAGATTTGACACCTGCAGGATTGTTTTCCACAAATAACAGCTCATATACATCCAGCAGTTCGTCGTTGATGCTTTTTGCTTCTTTCAGCCTGCCAGCCAATGCCAGCCGCACCATCTCCGAAAACTGCCGGGGCATGCAATTGGCGATAACGCTTATCACCCCATCCATGCCGCAGGCTATTTGTGGAAAACCCAAAGCATCATCGCCGCTGGACACCAGGAAACCTTCAGGACGATGTTTAAGGATTTGCATACACTGCATCATATCGCCGGCAGCTTCTTTTATACCCGCTATGTTAGCGTGTTCCGCCAGGCGCAGGGTAGTATCCGCAGCCAGGTTGCGACCGGTTCTGCCCGGTACATTATAAAGAATGACAGGTCTGGGCGATACATCTGCCAAAGCCACATAATGCTGGTACAATCCTTCCTGGGAGGGTTTGCTGTAATACGGGCTTACACTCAATACTGCTGTTGCCTCATCCAACGGGAACGATTTCAATTCTTTCGCGATCTCAGCAGTATTATTACCGCCAATTCCTACCACTACAGGCACCCGGCTGTTTACTTTTTCGTAAGTATATTGAACGATCTTCTTTTTTTCTTCCTTAGCAATAGTAGGCGCCTCGCCTGTGGTACCGAGACTTACAATGTATTCAACACCATTACCGATCACAAAATCTATCATTCTGCCAAGCCCGGCATAGTCAACACTGTAATTGTTTTGAAAAGGTGTAATTAAAGCTACGCCGGTTCCCCTGAGTTGTGTTCTTAGTGACATGTTGGTTCTTTATTGAAATGCTTTTGAGAGATGTATGCTTGATGCGGTTATTGGATATTGATTTTGGATGATGGCTTTTCTTATTCCTGCCAGAACCCCATCTTACTATACTTTTCGATGCGTTGTTTAATACGTGTGTCAGGATCAATAGCTTTAAGTTCTTTCAGCAAAGGCAACAGGTACGACTTTAAGGTATTCGCAGTGGCTTCGTAATCCCAGTGTGCTCCGCCGCAGGGCTCAGGCACTACGTCGTCAACCAAACCAAAACCTTTCATATCCTTAGAAGTAAGCTTTAGCTGTTCCGCTGCCAGTTCCTTTTTTTCCCAACTGCGCCATAATATTGAGCTGCAATTTTCGGGTGATATCACCGTATACCAGGTATTCTGCAGCATCAGTACCCTGTCTCCGACCCCAATACCCAATGCTCCGCCACTGGCACCCTCTCCTATTATTACACAAATTATCGGTACCCGTAAACGCATCATTTCATAAATATTCCTCGCAATGGCTTCTCCCTGTCCTCTTTCTTCAGCTTCGGCTCCGGGAAATGCGCCCGGCGTATCTATGAATGTAATGACAGGCTTATTGAACTTCTCCGCCAGCTTCATCAGCCTCAATGCCTTCCGGTATCCTTCCGGGTTAGCCATCCCAAAGTTACGGAGCTGGCGCATTTTGGTATTGATCCCTTTTTGATGACCTATGATCATGACAGTTTCTCCATCCAGCAATCCAAATCCTCCCACGATGGCTTTATCATCTCTTACATTCCGGTCGCCGTGCAACTCAATATAATTTGTGCACATCCTTTTTATATAAGCGTTGGTATAAGGCCTGTCGGGGTGTCGGCTTAACTGCACCTGCTGCCATGGCGTTAAATGCTGTGTGATCTCTCTCCGTTTTTCAACAATACGCTCTTCCAGTTGCCGGATGGCATCTCCGTAATCTACCTGCGGGTTCTTGGCTGCCATTTGTTTCAGTTGTGCAGCCTGCTCAAATAATTCTTTTACAGGTTTTTCAAATTCTATGAATTGTCGTTGTCTGAATTCGGGCATATACTATGTTTAGGCCGAAGACAAAAATAGTATTATGAAAACATATAACAATGAAATAGGGTATATTTCAAATTTTCGCTTCATACGCGGTAATCCGGTCGGTAAGACACCACTGCGTCAACTTAAAGGTTTTACTTTCCGGCGCGTGAGACACGCGCCGAGGCGATCACCCTGGTGCGTGTCTCACGCACCAGCTCCGGGCTTAACTTGACGGCTATAGTGAGACCTGCCCGACTGCGCCATTCAGGCGGGCACCGACCGGTAGCGAAAATATTTAGATTGCCCTCACCCCTTTGTCCCCCCTCCACAGAGTGGAGCGGGGAATGATAGTGCGACAATTTGAAATGCACCCAATGAAATATCTCCTTTCCACCGGCACGTATAATAAAAAAACGCCATCAGATTTTACCTGATGACGTTGATAGTATATCAGCTTTACCGATCAAATCATACAGCCTTTTTTTTACTTCTGCCGCTCTCTTTCGCGTCGGGAAATTGTTCATTCCTGAACACCACCGTATTATCAAATACATCCACCAGCACAGGTTTGGATTTGTCAATATCGCCTGCCAGGATCTTTTTGCTCAGAGGGTTTACAATCTCTTTCTGGATCAGTCTTTTTAAAGGCCTGGCTCCGAATTGCGGATCATACCCATTATCTACCAAAAAGTCTATTGCATAATCTGTAAGATCCAATTGTATGCCGTTCACTGCAAGCAGGTCTTTCAGGTTATTGATCTGAATTTGTATAATGCCTCTTATTTCATTCTTCAACAGGGGCTGGAACATGATGATATCATCTACCCGGTTTAAAAACTCGGGACGGATCGTTTGTTTCAGCAGGTTCATTACCTCCAGCTTCGTTTTTTCTACAATTTCTTCTTTATTCGATTCCGTAACGTTTTCAAAATTATCCTGTATGATCTGGCTTCCCATATTACTGGTCATGATAATGATGGTGTTTTTGAAATTCACCACACGGCCTTTGTTGTCGGTCAGCCTTCCATCATCCAGCACCTGCAGCAATACATTGAATACATCCGGATGCGCTTTTTCTATTTCATCCAGCAATACAACGCTATATGGTTTTCGTCTTACAGCTTCTGTCAACTGACCGCCTTCATCATATCCCACATATCCCGGAGGAGCGCCCACCAGCCTGCTTACCGTATGTTTTTCCTGGTATTCACTCATATCTATACGCGTCATCATATTTTCATCATCGAACAGGTAAGCGGCCAAAGCCTTTGCCAGCTCTGTTTTACCAACGCCGGTGGTACCCAAAAATATAAATGACCCTATCGGCTTTTTAGGATCGTGCAATCCCGCCCTGCTCCTGCGTATAGCATCCGCCACTGCGCTGATCGCTTCGTCCTGTCCTACCACACGCTTGTGCAATTCATCTTCCAGGTTCAACAATTTTTCTCTTTCGCTCTGCAACATTTTGCTCACCGGGATGCCGGTTGCTTTGGCTATCGCCTCTGCAATGTCTTCCGCATCTACTTCTTCCTTCAGCAAACGTTTTTCCGGGGCCAGCTCATTCAGTTCCCCCGTAAGATCATCTATATTCTTTTCTTCTTCTTTGATCTTGCCATAGCGTATTTCGGCTACCCGTCCGTAATCACCGTTCCGTTCTGCTTTTTCCGCTTCTGTTTTCAATACTTCAATGCTTGCTTTGGATGCCTGTATCTTTTCCACCAGCTCTTTTTCCTGCTGCCATTTGGCTTTCAGCGTATCTCTTTCCACGCTCAGCAGGGATATCTCTTTTGCCAGCTCTTTCAGCTTCGCATCATCGTTCTCCCGCTTAATGGCTTCTCTTTCAATTTCCAACTGGCGGATCTGCCTTTCCAACTGATCCAGTTCTTCGGGCATGGAATTCATTTCCAGCCTCAGCTTGGCCGCACTTTCGTCAATGAGGTCGATGGCCTTATCAGGCAAAAACCGGTCGGAAATATACCGGTGCGACAGCTCAACCGCGGCAATGATGGCCTCATCTTTAATACGCACATGATGGTGTGTTTCATAACGGTCTTTGATGCCTCTTAATATGGAAACTGCATCTTCCACACTTGGCTCATCAATCAATACTTTCTGGAATCTTCTTTCCAGCGCTTTGTCTTTTTCAAAGTATTTCTGGTATTCATTCAGGGTAGTGGCGCCTATCGCTCTCAACTCTCCTCTTGCCAAGGCGGGCTTCAATATATTGGCGGCATCCATAGCGCCTTCACCACCTCCTGCTCCTACAAGCGTATGTATTTCATCAATAAAAAGGATGATGCCGCCATCGCTTTTGGCCACTTCATTTACCACTCCTTTCAGGCGTTCTTCAAATTCGCCTTTATATTTTGCACCGGCAATCAACTGCCCCATATCAAGTGCATAAATGATTTTTGTTTTAAGGTTTTCGGGTACATCGCCATTTACAATGCGCATAGCCAGTCCTTCGGCTATGGCGGTTTTACCTACGCCAGGCTCTCCCACCAGCATGGGGTTGTTCTTATTCCTGCGGGAAAGTATGTGTAAGGTTCTCCTGATCTCTTCATCGCGGCCAATTACGGGATCGAGCTTACCCTGACGGGCAAGTTCATTCAGGTTTTTAGCATACTTGTTCAGTACATTGAATTGTGTTTCCTGCGTTTGAGAGGAAATAGTAGAACCTTTTCGCAGGTCTTTTACGGCGGCTATTAAACCTTTTTCAGTTAATCCCGCATCTTTTAAAAGCTTGGCGGTATTGTCACTGCCCTGCAATATTGCAAGGAGAATGTGTTCAACGCTTACAAATTCGTCGCCGAATGTTTTAAGCAATGAACCCGCCCGCAAAATTACATTGTTGGCATCGCGGCTGATGGATTGAGCTGGTTCACCGCCCTGCACTTTGGGCAATTTAGCAATGCTTTCATCCAGCTTCGATTCAACGAAATTAATATTGACGTTGTTCTTTTTAAGCAAAAACTCAATAGGCGAGTCGTCATCAGCTAATAAAGCCTTGAGCAGATGTTCTGTTTCAATGTTGGCATTGCCATCATTAAAAGCCAGTTGCTGCGCTTTTGCGATCGCCTCCTGGGCTTTTATAGTAAAGTTATTGAGATTCATATTTTAAGTTTTCCTTTATTTGTTTTAAAATATCTTTATCCATCTTTACAAATCACAATCCAAAGCCAAAATCACGGTAATTATGTCATATAAAGTTACACAAAGCTGTCTGTATTTCAGTGTGTTAACAATTTCCATGCTAATATTTCAGCCGGTAAACGCTCAATATAATTTTGCGGGGGTAGATGATATGCTGCAAAAAAATCAAAAGGCTTTGGGAGGAAAAGTAGTAGCGCTGGTATATAAGGATGACAAAATTGTTTACCGTAAAGAGATCGGGGAAGATTTTACAGGCAAAACGCAGGTTCCGGTCGGAGCCGCCGGACAATGGATCACTGCAGCCCTTGCAATGGCTTATATTGATGAAGGTAAAATCACCCTGGAAACCAAGGCATCCAAACTTATTCCTGTTTTGGGTAAATACATGAAAGGATATATCAACCTGAAACACTGCCTTACCCATACCGATGGCGTGGAAGGCGATAAGAGTGGGTTGGGAAAGCTGGCTCCCAAAACGAAATTTGAATCGCTGGAAGAGGAAATGAACCATTTTGCCATGAAAAGGGAAATTGTTACCAATCCCCAAACTGAATTTTTTTATACCAATGTAGGGATGAATATAGCCGGCAGGATGCTGGAAGTAGTGAGTAAAAAAACATTCGACCGTATCGTAATGGAAAAGATATTGCGTCCTTTGAAAATGCGCAATACTACCTTTTACAATTACGATAACATGAGCATCAATCCTTCTGTTGGAGCACAATCAAGCGCAAACGATTATATCAATTTTCTTGCCATGATACTGAACAATGGTATGTTCGAGGGCAAACAGATTATCAGTGAAAAATCGGTAGCCGAAATGTGCAGGGCGCAGTTTACCGAACTGCCTGTAAAGTTCACTCCCAAAGGTACAGAAGGACTGCACTATGGTTTTGGCGCCTGGCTGTTTGTAGAAGACGGGAGCGGCAATGGAACCGTTTTGAGCAGCCCGTCTTTATCGGGCACATGGCCCTATATTGACAGGAAAAATAAATACGCTGCTATTTTGCTGGTAAAGCCGCAGTCTGGCGACCAGGACAAAGAGCTGTTCATCCAGTTTAAATCAGCCGTGGATGAAGCCGTGGGTGCTAAATAACACGGTACAGTTTAATTATCAATCCTGCTTCACAAAACCCCACTCCTGTTCCCGGTTGCAAAACCCTGCAACTGCGCGGTAAATATACCTTGCTACTTTTTCAATCCCTTTCGCATTGATCAGGTTTGCATCATCTTCCGGCGTATGATATTGCGGGTGCCCGCCGGTATGAAAGCCGATGCATGAAATTCCTTTCCGGTAAAACGAAACATGATCTGATCCGCCTACACCTCCTGCGTGTATCACAGGCTTCAGTCCCGATCCTTCTTCCAGTGACTTCATGAACTCCACACCGCCCGGAAAAGTTCCGGCGCCACCCATATAAAGCTCATTTTTCGCATTCAGCCTGCCCAGCATATCCATGTTCAGCATCAGCTTAATACTGTTTATAGCTACAGGAAGATGGTCGGCAAAATATTGGGATCCCAATAATCCTTCTTCCTCAGCCGCGAAGGCAACAACCATAACGCTTCTTTTCAATTTATTCCTGTCGCGCGCAAGAGCCCCCGCTATTTCCAGCAATGCCGAAGTACCCGAGGCGTTATCGTCTGCCCCGTTGTGTATGGCAGTAGTATCAGGCTTTAATGATCCCGTTCCATAACCGCCATATCCCAGGTGATCGTAATGCGCGCCCAATAGTATGTATTCGTTTTTTAACACAGGGTCTGTTCCTTCTATCATACCAACTATATTCGCCGCCGGTATAGTAACAGGATCAATTTTTACGGATACGGTTAATTGCCGGTTGGATATTAAAAAAGTTTCCCCGCCATCTACGACCAAGCGCCCCTTGTCAAGCCCTTCTAAAAAATTTCTGGAGGCTTCTCTTTTTAATTGCACAACGGGAATGTCAAGCGGTTCGTCTTTCCGGGGACGAAGCCGCACCAGCGCATCCTTTTTGTCCAGCGAATCCGGCGTAACAAATACAACGCCGGCCGCCCCGTTCCCGGCGGCTTCTTTTGCCAAAAAATAGTCTGATAAACTATCCGAAGCAGGAGCCATTAGTTTTCGTCTCCACAACAGCACCCAGGAATTATTAAACTGCTGCAGCGCTTTCATAGCGGTTTTATGCTCATCTGCCAATATAACCCGTGCGCTAACGGTGGCGCTACCCGAAAAAGGAAGTATAGCATAGGTTCTGTTAAAAACAAATGACGTATCGTTGCCTGTCCTGAAGAAATTGGAAGCAGCGGGCGCTTCAAGTTTTACGGTTATATCAAAATCCTGTTCGTAGTTGTTGAGCACGGGAATAACACCGGCCTGCCTGAATTTTTGCATGATGAACTTCCTGGCCGCACTGTCTCCCGCCGATCCCGGCCATCTGCCTGCTAATTCATCCGAAGCAAGATATGTTACATTTTTAAGAAGCCGCTTTGCTTTGATGGATGACTGTGCATGTAATAAGCCGGGTGCAATAAACCCCAACAGGAAAATGATATACTTCATAATAAAAAGTAAACTTTAACGCAAAAATGCATTAAAGTTCACACTTCACAAGTAAAGCCTGTGTATATAAAAAAGGGATAGAAAGAAATCACTCATTTATAATAGGCCGGCATCATTTTCCTCCCATACCGAAATGCCTGTTCAGGTTATAAAACAATCCTATCTGGAATACAGCATTTTTTTCTTCATCCCAAAACTTGGTGAGCCCAATATTGTAACGGGCATTTATACCAACGCCATATTTAGAAAGATAGCCAGCGCCAACCACCCAGGCAAAATCGATCTTTTTCGCCTTATCTTTAAAATCATCATCTTCAATGTATACATAATCGTCTATCGCGCTTAACAACAATCCAACCTGTGGACCTGTTTCAGCGAAAAATCCATGCCTGGTGCTATATTTTGCCAATACCGGCAGGTTGATATAACTCAATTTAGACTGTCCCCCTTTACCTTCATATCCTGTCCATTTTGCACCCTGTGCTGAATAATACAATTCCGGCTGTACCGCAAAATTTGCTTTAACCGGAATCATGCCCTGTGCTCCAATATAAAAACCGGTTTTACTTTTGTACCCTTCAACATCTTTTCCTGTAATTGAGGATACATTCAATCCGGCTTTTGGTCCAAACGTAACCTGCGCATTGGCGGCTGCGAATCCGGCAAAACCCAACAAAATCAATACTGCTTTTTTCATTTCTGATAAACTTTAAGAGATTAATAAATTTTTGAAGCCGCAAAGCTACCTGTCACTGCAAAAAATAAATAACAACTTTGTGTACCAGGAATAATTTGTTTGTAAGTAAACGAAAAAGAAATGTATTTTGTAAAAGCGGGTGATACTGCCGGAGGCGGAATCGGACACGTGTAAGACTTTGTTGCTTTTACTGACAGTGTTCAGGCAAAGCCTGGGTTTTACTCAACCACTCACCGGTCCTTGCGAGCCGCTAGATCAATTAATGAGCATTACGAATGATGAGAGCAGAATCAATCTCAACGATTGAATGTACGTTGGGACTGCTTCACCCGCCCTAAAATCCAACTTAATTTAATGCAGTACACGGGCGGTGTCGCAGTGACATTGGCAGCGTTCCGTCCTTCCAACTGAGCCAACACAAACACCACAGTTTAATGCAGGTTTTGCAAAGGAAACTTTCCCCACCAATTTTATGTTTTATTGTTAGCTGCCCGCAAAACAGGCTTTCTTCGTTTAATCACGCTCCATACCGCAATACCAATCAGCCACAAGGGCCATATCTTCACCAGTCCGATCATCACCATACGGATCATTTCCCAACCTTCCATGCCTGCCATTGCAATCTCTTTCCAGAAACCGGGAGCTTGCGGCTGTTCAACAACGGGAGGAAGCGGCTCAAAAAAGCTGATAAAAATGGTGCTGAGCGCGGCCTGGTGCTGAATATAATTTACCCTGCCTGTAGCAGCTTCTATCTCTTCCTGCAGATCACCAATCTCTGACTGTACCTTCAAAGCTTCATCTATATTTTTTGCCTGTTTCAAAAAATCGTAATACCGCTCTTTTACTTTTTCCTTGGCGGTTATTCTTGCTTTGGTATCAATATACTCTGCACTTACATCTTCGCTGCTGATATTCTTTTGCAACAACGTATCTGCATAACCGGCAATCCTGTTCAGCAATTCGTCAAACTTTTCCCGTGGCACCCGTATTGTCATTTCATGCTTTATTTCTCCAGCCAGCTGCACTTCGCTGGCAGAAGCAATATAGCCGCCGCTCCTGCTTACCGCTTCGGTTACGGCAGCGCTTACACTTTGAGCATTTTTTACTTCGAAGCTGATTTTTGCATTGCGGATGATCTGCTTGCTATAATCTGCAGGAACGGGCGCAGGCTCTTTGAGGACTGGAACAGGTTTTTGCGGATCCGGTGGCCGCATTTCTTTCTCTTCAGCATCTATCAAGCCACTGCTTTCGGGGAGCGAAGAAATATTATCTAAGGCAATATCCTGTATTTTTAAATTTTCCCGGTGGCGCTGACAGGAAAAGAGCATCCCTGTCGCCAGGGCGGCAACCATTATATAGATCTTCATTGTAAAATAATTTATAAGGTAAAAGATGCGGGAAATGGATTTTTACATAAAGGCTATAAGCTTATATACTTTACCGGGTAACTCCGCTTTATACCGCGATACAAAAAAAGGTAACCGCTGGAGCGGGAAAAAGTTTGTGAAAAATTGAAGTACCCGTATTCACTGCAACCCGCTGCGGGAAGCCCGTCTAATAAAATATAGAATTAGGCGTTTAAACCGCAATCATAATGCTATTCTGAAACAGAGCGGCGGTGGCTGGTTCGTATTATGCACCAGAGGTGCAGCCTGCTTGTAACTACATGCAACACATCTCCTTGCTGCGCCGTAGGTGAAGCCCCTGTTTTTGCGCACAGAGGGTAACCCCTAACGGGGCAAAATCCATGTCCGCTATTTTTCTACAAACGGGCCGCCTCTTTGAGGCAATGGCAATTTGTTTCCTGTTACTACTCTACGATCTATGTTCCTGATTCCATAAAATAAATAACCTTCACTCACCAGGTATTTGAACACCATAATTATTACTCTCCTCCTTCTGCTTCTCGCTCTGCATCTAACAAAAAATTATCCCGGTTCTCTTCTATTAAACTTCTATAATCGTTAATCCTTATCCAGTAGAGAATCCATCCTGCATAACATCCCAATGTAAGCACGCCTCCTGCAATAGGGGTTACCCCGGTTTCGTTCACGATTACAGCAAACAGATACAGGCACATAATTCCTATACCCAGCAAATAGGCGGGCTTTTTCTCTTTTAGCGGAATATGAAGCCGTATGCACTCATTTTTTATAGAATCCGATAAACGGCTTACCACCACAAAATGCCATATAATATTAAAAAGGGGTATCAGCAGCAACCAAACCTGCTGCGGCGACATCATTCTGCTGAGGGGAGAAATGATTCGCAATGTTTTTTGCAGCGTTAGCAGGTAAAAAATACCAGGAACGAAAATAAGCAGCAGTACGATCCATACAAATATTACGGGAGTTTGCATATATTCTGATATAAATGATTCTATTGATCATACATTTCAATGAGCCACAGGCGTTACGGCTTCTCTTTCGGCATCCAACAAAAAATTATCCCGGTTGGCAATAATAAGATTTTTATAGCTGTTGACTTTTACCCAATATACAATCCAGCATACAATACTTCCCAGCGATGCAAGCGTGCCTAAAAGAGGGATTATGCCGCATAGGGCAAGGATTGCCATAGCAAGCCCTACGGAATAAGCAGGGCGTGGTTCGGGCAGGGGAATATTAAGCCTTGCATATTCATTTTTTATAGAATCAGCAATTCTTATTACCACTATAAATATCCATATTGAGCTGAAAACAGGAATCAGCAGCAGCCAAATCTGCCCGGGCGGCATCGTCCTGCTGGCAGGATCAACAGCATCCAACGTTCTGTAAAGCGTTAAAAGAAAAAGAAAGGCGGGGATCAGTACAACTACGAATATAATAGCAAACAGCCCCCAAAGAAAAGTAAATTCAGACTGATTCATACACTTTAATTTGAATCAATATAACGCATATTACAGACATTTCTTTTATAAACGGTAGCTTCATTTGCTCATCTTCCTATATTTTTATTGTACGAAAACCATACATATTATGCAAACAGCACATGAAATTGATTATCGCATTTACGGCGAAGAAATGCAGTACGTGGACATCGAACTCGACCCTGATGAAACCGCCATGGCAGAAAGCGGCTCGTTTATGATGATGGATGATGGCATACAAATGCAAACCATATTCGGCGATGGCAGTCAAAAATCGTCGGGAGGGTTTATGAATAAAATCATCAGCGCCGGTAAACGGCTGCTGACTGGTGAAAGTCTTTTTATGACCGCTTTTACCAACGTTGGACAAGGTAAAAAAAGGGTTGCCTTCGCATCGCCCTATCCCGGAAAAATCATTCCGCTTGACCTGTATGAATTAGGCGGAAAAGTAGTTTGTCAAAAGGACTCCTTCCTATGCGCGGCCCGGGGCGTAAGCATTGGCATTGAATTTCAACGCAGGCTGGGTACCGGCTTGTTTGGCGGTGAAGGATTCATTATGCAGAAACTTGAAGGAGACGGTATGGCGTTTGTACATGCAGGCGGGCATGTATTTCAACGGGTATTAACAGCCGGTGAAACACTGCGTATTGATACGGGCTGTTTGGTTGCTTATACCAAAGATGTGGATTACAACATACAGTTCGTAGGGGGTATCCGTAATACTATTTTTGGTGGCGAAGGTTTGTTTTTTGCAACGCTGCGCGGCCCCGGAAAAGTATGGATACAAACACTGCCCGTAAGCCGTTTGGCAAGCCGTATACTCTCGTATGGCACGGTTAACCGCAAAGAAGAAGGCAGCATACTGGGCGGGTTGGGTAACCTGCTGGATGGCGACGGACGTTAGAAAATATAGGATCAGGTGTTTAAATCGCAATCACAATGCTTTTCTGAAATAAAGCGGCGATGGCAGGTTCGTATTAGGCATCAGAGGTGTGACCTGTTTGTAACTACATGCAACGCACCTCCCTTGCTGCACCGTAGGTAAAGCCCTTTTTTTGCACACAGAGGATAACCCCTAACGGGGCAAAATCCATGCCGGCTATTTTTTTACAAACGGGCAGCCTCTCTGAGGCAACAGCAATTTGTTTCCTGTTGCTACTCCACGATCCATGTGCCTGATTCTGATAAAATAAAAAGGGGGCCGGAATATAAGTCAGCCTCCTTTTTATTTATGCATTAATTCCTGCTGATGCTGCCTCCCAGTTGGGTAACCTTGTTGCTGGTGGTAAAACTTGCGGCACTGCTTCCTTTGGTATAAGTGCCCGATGTATATAAACCCTGCCATTCCGAGCCTGATGATACGCTTCCGCCTGTATATATATTATAGGCAGTATTCGCTTGTAATTTTGAGCTGGCAAACAACATGGTTGAATAGGTGGTGGGACTTAAAAAAGTAACGATTTCATTTCCTTCAGCATCTTCTATATGTATGATTTGATTGGCATTGCCGCCTCCCATTATTAAAGAATACATAGTTGAAACGCTTGCCGTAGGACTGCTGGTAGCGCCACCGGTACCAATTACAAGCCCGCCGGTAATTTTAAATGTTCTTGCATCGCAGTCAAATCCCGCTTCCGGCTGTCTTGCTCCTATTGCAATTACTTTTCCTCCCGTAATGGTGATGATTCCGTTAGAATCTATCGCATCATTGCCCGTGGCGTATGCATACACCGTTCCACCATTGATATAAATGGCATCCGAAGCGTTTAAGCCATCGTCCAGGGTCTGCAGCGTTATATCTCCATCGTTAATGGTAAGCACACTTTTGCTTTCAATCCCCTCCCCTTCGGTGGTTTTTATGTTAATGATTCCTCCATTAATGGTTACATAAGGGGTGATTGATTCATCTGCTTCTTCATACGATGCCACAATTCCGTCGTCTGCCGTATTCAAAGTAAAAGTACCATCGTTGATGATCACAAATCCTTCTTCCACATCTATCCCGTCGCTTCCCGCAGTAATGGTAACGCTGCCTCCATCGGCAATAAATGCATCGTTGGCGTGAATGCCATCGCTCACAGCACCTGTTACCTGTATATTTCCGTTACGTATGCGCACATAGTCATCACTGCAAATACCATGTTTATAATTCCCTTTTACGCTCAGGCTGCCTTCGCCGCTAAAGATCAATTGTCCTTCGCTGAAAAATGTAGCTTTCATATCTTCTCCATTTACCGACACGGTATAGGCTGATCCGTCTGTCAACGTATTGGTAGTATTGTCGGCCAGCACTATAAAGGCTCTTTTCGAGGACTGTATATTGATAGCAGGCCCATCGTTATTCGTGACAGATACCCCATTCAAAGTAAGCCTGAATTTATTATCGCTGTAAATCTTCAGCGATCCATCCGTAGTTGTTCCACTTAATATATACTCTACTTCTTTAGCAGTAGAAGTTACCGTTACGTCTGAACCGGATTGCTCAACAGTAACACCGGCAGCAGATAAAGGATTGGTAACGGTTACGGCTGCCCCGAAATTGATTTCTACAACAGAAGAGAATGTAGCATTTTCAACAAGATCGTCTTCGTTGTACCCGGTTTCGGTTGAACCTTCAGGTGTTCCGGAAGTATACGCTGTTTCGTCGATTGCTGATGTGGTGCTGCTATTGCCGGTATTGTTTGCTGCGGCATCGTCTTTCCTGCAGCCTGCTGCAACTGCCAGTAAAACCACCAGGGTCACCGGATATTTTTTCAGGAATGTTGTGCTGATCATTTTTTTTGTTTTGATGAAATAAATTTTATTGAAACCCTCGCAGCAAAAATTCAACGAAAGCCGGGGTGAAAAAAATAAATGGGATCAATGCAGAAATTCCTGCGGTCAATGAGGCAGTTCTTTAACAGCCTTTAACAGAATATCAATTTATATATACAGATGCAAGAACCAAAAACTGTTTAAATGCGCGAATGCGGAAGATCAAAAGATAACACTCCTCTGTTGATCTTTGTTAATTTACCAAGTATAATCACGGTTATATACCGCATGTAAATACACTTTGAAACAAATACCTAAATAATATTTCGGATAAAACTCAACTACTTGCGTTGTTTATACGTATACAATGCATAACTTGGCATAAGTATTGGTAGTAGAAATACCCAATAATAAGACTATGCCAGACACACAATCGCTTGTTAGTCTCAAAACCATGTATGAAGAGCCTGTTTTATAGAACGCTTACCTTAATATTTTTCATTGCCTGTCTTTATTCCTGCAAAAAAGGGGATATAAATGGTTTTATTCCCCCGGAAGATACGATTCCGATATTACCCCCGGGGCCACCCCCTACCGCTATCAGCTTTGAAACTGCTGATCTTGGTTCTGTTGTAACACTGAGCTTCGATTACAACTCCACCCCCAATAAGATTCAGGTATACCTGGACGATCCGGCAAGCACCGATCCTTATGACCAATTGGCTGTAGTATATTCATTTGTTGATGGTTACCTGGAAAAAACAGAATATTATGCAACAGACGGCACCCCGGCAGGAGGGTTTACAATACAGAGATCGGGATCGCTGATTTCCGGTGCGATCATGGAGCATCTGAATGAAATGGACGGAAGCCTGATAAAGGACACCTTACATATTTCCTTCTCAGATTTCGGCGGGCTGAAAAATATGTATGTAGACTACGGAAATTATTTTGATCCCGATGTTCCTGTTTCTATTAAATACACTTTTAAAGACAAAGAACTGAAAGAAGCAAAAGCAGGATTATACGAAAACAACGGGCACTCCCTCTATTTTCCTTCGTATAAATTCAGCTATAATAATTCGACCGGAAGCTTATGGCAGAGGGAGTCGGATACTTACTATGGAACCTCATTCATTTACGGCGATGCCGGCAAGGGGCTGGATAGCCTGTTCATTCTTTTAGGCGGTAAAGACGGGCACCTGCTGGAAGCCATCACTTATTACGATCAATACATCGGGTTGTATTTTTATCCTCTTCAAATTGCACTTAACGATAATTCAGTAGAGCTGGATGCCATCATACACAGGTGCGGAGCGCTTCAACAGGTTAAATCCATTCCGAATGGCATCGAATATCCAATCACCCAGACATTCACTTTTCAGAATGTTTTTGATGAAGAAAAAAGGCTGGTAAAATCGACGGTGATGAGTAACGCATTATTGTACGGCGTTTACAAAGTCCAGTACTGATTACAAATTTTTCCGCTTTTACATCAATAAAAAAACCCGCAAAAGCAGGTAACTGCTTTAACGGGCTTTTTAAAATCAATCCTTTATCAATACAATGCTAATACATTTTATTGGAGAATTCTATCAACACCTACATCTTTAACATTGAAGTAATACCTACAGCTTATATATCTCTAAGTATATATACTTATCACGGCAAGAGATTTCCTTTGCCTATTGTTTTTGGGTTGTGTCTTTTTTCTTTTTCAGCAAAGAGTTAAGGGTATTTTTAACCGCTTCCTCGGTATTCTTTTTCGTATTGTCGAGCGGTTTGCCGGTTGCTTCAGAATCACTTTTACTGTCTCCCAGGATCTGCTTTGTCAGCTCCTTTTTCAGATCCTGCACTGCCTGGTTTTTAATGGCAGTAGCTGAATCTTTTAATTGTTGCTTTGCGCTGTCAATCTTTTGTTGTGCAAAGTCAGCAGCTTGTTGCCTGATATCGGCAGCCAGATCGCCGGCAGCCTCTTTCAGGTCTGTTTTTACCTGAGGGTCGCTGATCGTGCCGCCCATTTTCAAATTCAGGTCAATGTAATCGCTGAGCTTAACGGGAATACCTTTACCGGAAGCCTGTTGAGCCAGGCTGTTGATCAATGCATTGCCCTGACTGCCTATCATACTTCGTGGCAGCTTCATCCCGATCATATAATCAATGGATTGATCCAATCCGTGCATGCCGCCGATCTCCATCTCAATGTCCTTTACCTTCATTTTAAATGGCTTTACCAATACCTTCCCGTTGGCAAACTCAAAATATGTTTTTATATCTTTCAATGTAAAGCCATTTAAATCAGCAACATTGAGCGTTTGGGCTATTTTTTCTACCGGTGCAAACTTTTTAAGCACTCCTTCCAGCAACAGCAGGTTACCTCCTCCTGTAAGTGAGCTTACCACCGGCATCATATCGCCCCCCAGCTTTCCATTCAATGCAAGTTTGGAATTTATTTTCCCTGAAATGAATTTTCCTATGGGCATTAATTGTTGTACCGTATTGAACGCGTAAAACGCCTTTTCAACGCTCAAGCCGCTTACATCATAAGACAGGGATATGTCAGGGTTTTTCTTATCTTTTTTGGTGGAATATGAACCATTCAAACCAATCTTGCCTTCCAGCGCGTCCATCTGCACATCTTTCAGATTCACGGTTTCATCTTTCAGCGCCACTGTTCCTTTCATGTTATTGTATTCCGTTTTATCATACACAAGCTTATCAACCGCGGCATTTAAAGTAAACGCTATGTTTTTAGGTACGGCAAACGGATCCTGGCTACCGGCGGTGTTTGCTGCCGCGCTGTCTGCCGAACCAGGGGTCGTACCCATAAAATCATTCAGGTTGATCTTATCGGCATGAACATTCAATGTACCGGCAATTGCTTCATCTTTTAAAGCATATCCAATGGCGTTGTCTACAGAACCACTGGCTGTAAAGTTGGATTTCAGGTAGGCTGCTTTAAGTGTGTTCAGCGTAATATTCTTGGGATTAAAAGTAAATGTCGCCTGTGCTACGTTAATACCCCCGGGATAATCCTTACTCACATAATCCAGGTTATTAAGATGTAAAGTACCGGAAGTAGTGATCTTTTCATACTGCTCTTTGTCAATAGCTGTTTTGTTTCCTTTAAAGCTGATATCGGCAGACAATGCGCCGGACAATGCTGTGCCAGGTTCAAGAGCAGTAAACTGGGCCACGTTCCCCAGATTGAATTTTCCTGCAGCCCTGCCGTCAAAATACAGTTCGGTTGCCGGGTTCTTAATCAGTACGTTAAAGTCTATCGGATCGCTGCCTATCTCTACATGTGCTTTTGAAACATTGATCACCGTATGATCTGCCACTCCGTCCGGATTTTGGAAACTGATCTGGATATTGCTGTTGCGTATGGGTTGCGGCAAATCTTTAGATGAATAATTAAGGTTGGAAATATTGGCAAATCCGTTGGCGGTAAAAGGCCCGGGTTTTTGCTGAGTGATCACTGCCACGTTTCCTTTGGCGGTTACATCCGCGTCTATTTGACCGGATAATTTTGTATCGCCGGTCAGCTTCACAAACTGCGTTACCTGCGCCAGGTCTAATTTTCCTTTTAAAGCAGCATCTATAAACTGATCGGTAACAGGATTTTTAAGCAACAGCCTGAAGTCAAATGGGTCATTTCCAAATTCAATATGCCCTTTTGAAATGTCTACCACCGTATGATCAGTGACCCCGTCGGGATTGTCTACTTTCAGGGCGATCGCTATGTTTTTAACCGGCTGCGGTAAATCGGGGTATTGAAAAAAGCCATCTTCTACCTGGAGGTTAATATTATAAGCCGGGATTTTTTCTGAATTGTACTCGCCTTTTACAAACCCGTTGAATATTGCCTTGCCGCTTGTTTTAATTTTATTAAAGTCGTTTTTGTATACCGCCGGTATCAGCGACAACAGGGTTTTAAATTCAGTAGAAGGCGCATTGAATTTAATGTCCATTCCGTAGGTAGTATCGTTCACAAACTGAAAATAGCCTTCTGAAGCCAGCTTTAAATCATTCAGCGCAATATCGTCAGTCTTGAAAGTGTATTTGCTTGCCTTGTTGTCCATTTCAATATCTGCCCCCAGGGCGGCTTTGGCATTTACCAGGTAAGGGATTTTCGTATAGGTGTAGGAAACCGACTCAGCCCTGGTTTTTGTACGCAGGGTAAAAAGGTCGGAAGTAAAATCGCCGCTGCCGGAGTGATCGAGATCAGTAATTTCCGCGCTCATATCACCGGGAATATCAATATAGCTGATATACCCGTTGTTGATTTCATAATGTTTCAGGTTCATTTTAAAACCGGCCGATGCTTCGGTGGTGGTGGTGGCGGTGTCAGGCTTTGTTATATCCCAGTTGGCTTTGCCATCTTTATTTACAATCGCATGTATCCTGGGGTCATCAACGGTAACAGCATATATCTTCATTTCCGATCCACTGATAACACTCATCAGGTTCAATGCAACATCAATCTTCTTAGCTGCAATCAGGGTATCTTTTGCAAAATCATCCACGCCAATCACCTGCAGGTTTTCAAGCCCCACCGCAACACGCGGAAAATGCCTGAATAGTGAAATATCTATGTCGCTGAAATCAACCTTTGCATTCAAACTTTTATTGATCTCGGTTTTAGCGATGGATACTATTTTTCCCTTAAACAATAATGGAAGTGTAAATGCCAGTACAATCAGTACAAGAAGAACGATGCCGGTGATTTTTACGATTTTTTTCAACATAACAGATATCAGGATTTTTATACATATAGTTCATACAAAAATAGCTTTTTGTATTTTAGCCCCCTTTAATTTTACAAATATGACGCCAGAAAGACGGGAACGGTTATTAGAGGTGTTGAATAAACGACAAAATAATCTTGCTGTTGTGTTGGAGAATGTTTTTGATCCGCATAATATATCGGCGGTAATGAGAAGCTGCGATGCCGTGGGCATACAGGATGTATACGTGCTGAATACAAAAATACCCAGGCATAAAAAATGGGGCTCTAAAAGCTCTTCCAGCGCTGCCAAATGGCTTACCATCCACCAATACAGCGATGCTGCTTTATGTTTTGCCGATTTGCGCAGCCGGTACGAAAAAATATTCACCACCCATTTGAGCAGCGATGCCTGTAACCTGTATGAAATTGATTTTACCCGTTCTGTTGCGCTGGTTTTTGGCAATGAGCATGCGGGAGTAAGCGAGGAAATAAGGCAACTGGCAGACGGGAATTTCATTATTCCCCAGGTGGGAATTATAAAATCGCTTAACATTTCGGTAGCTTGCGCGGTCACTATATACGAAGCATACAGACAAAAAAGCTCCGCCGGACAGTATCTCCAACGCAGCCTGCCCGAAGCGCGTTTCAATATGCTCCTGGATGAATGGGGATTTTTGCCGGGCGAGGGCAACTGACTTAAAAGCCGTTTCACATGAAAAAATGGTATATAATTTTTATCAGCTTCTTTCTTTTGAATATGGGTGTTGCACAATCCATACCCAAATGGAAGGTAACAGATTTGGAACACGGTATTTCACAGTCAGACACCAGCCTGGTCATTAATTTTTGGGCTACCTGGTGCGAGCCCTGTGTGAAGGAATTACCCTGGTTCCTGGATGCGGCCGAAAAAAACAAAGAGAAATTCAAATTATTACTGGTAAGTCTTGATATGAAAAAAGATTATCCTGATAAAATTGCCAGGTTCATACAGGAAAAGAACATCCATGCGCAGGTAGTATGGTTAGATGAAACAAATGCGGATTATTTTTGCCCGCGTATTGATCCTTCATGGAGCGGTTCTTTGCCTGCTACCTTTATTATTAATAAGAAAACAGGTAAAAAATCTTTTTACGAAAAAGCGTTCAAAAAAGAGGAATTACAAAAGTTGCTGGAACAGTTAAATTGAAGCCAGCTTAATAAATATTCACTTTCAAACCGGAACTTGTTTTGTTTAAACTTTGGTATACAATTGTTAAGGATTACAGGATTTTGACCCGCGACAAAATAGGCCTGACGCTCATGTTTATAATGCCGGTGGTGCTTGCTATAGTGATAGCTTCTGTGCAAAACAGCACTTTCGAGCTGGTAAATGAAAATAAAATTCCCATCCTGCTGTATAGCAGCGACTCCGGCATGGCGGCTAAACAACTGGATACCGCACTGGAAAAAACGAGAATGTTCTCCATTAAAAGACCAGCAGGCGTATTAAGTGCCGAAGCCATTAAGGATATGGTAAATACGAAAGATGCGCTTGTGGCAATTGTTATTCCACCGGGTTACTCAGAAGAGGTTTTACGTAAATCACAAGCGGTTTCAAAGCAGGCCTTAAAAGATCTTGAGCTGGAAAAGGATACTGTTGCTTCCGGTAACCGGCAGGGCATGGAGGTCACCATGTATTACCACCCTGTTTTACAACAATCATTCCGTAAAAGCATAGATGGCGGGCTCCAGAGTGCATTACAGGTGGTGCAAAGCAAATACATAGTGCAAAGCCTGTACTATTATGTAAATAACGAAACCATCCCCGATACGCTGGAAACCCAGATAGTAGCCAATCAAACACCCGTAAAACAGGAACCGGTGTCGAAATACGGGGCCCGGCAAATACCCAATGCCACCCAGCACAATATCCCCGCCTGGACCATTTTTGCCATGTTCTTTATTGTAATATCGCTCGGCAGCAGCGTGGTGCGCGAAAAAATAAACGGCAGCATCATCCGGCTGCGTACCCTGCCTACACATTTTGGCATTGCCCTGGTATCAAAACAAATCACTTATATTACAGTAACCATATTGCAGGCCGCTTTGATCTTTTGCCTCGGTATATGGCTTTTTCCGGCAATGGGCTTGCCTGCCTTAAACCTGCCGTCTGACATCGGAGCATTATTTTTAGTGACTTTTGCATGCGGCTGGTGTGCGGCCAGTTTTGCCATTTGCGTGGGCGTATATGCCAGCACCCAGGAGCAGGCGAATGGATTTGGCGCTGTGTCTATTGTGCTGCTGGCTGCCATAGGAGGACTATTGGTGCCTTCTTTTGCCATGCCGGGATCATTTAAGCTGATCATGCAACTCTCCCCCCTTCACTGGTGCCTGGAGGCTTATTACGGGCTATTTCTTGAAGGTGGAAAACTAAAGGATATTTTAATGAATATTATACCTTTATTGCTTATTACACTATTATTGCAGTTTCTTGCATTTTATGGACTGAAACGCAAAAGTTTGATCTGAAAAATACAGTAATGGAAATAACAGAAAAAGAACAATTAAAGCAGCAGCTAAAACAGCAGATTATACAGTTTTTAAATCTTACGAATGTAAAACCGGAAGATATTAAAGATGATCAGCCCTTGTTTGGCGAAGGGCTGGGGTTAGATTCTATTGATTCCATCGAATTGATCGTATTGCTTTCCCGCGAATACGGCATTACCATACAGGACCCCAAAGAAGGGCGTAAAGTATTGGTTGACATTAATACAATGGTTGATTATATTATTCAGCACAGAACAAAATAATTACTTCATTTGTCAATACTTGTTACGGGCATAGGTATTATAAGTGCAATAGGTAATAATGTAAATGAAAACCGTACTTCACTTATTAATAAGGCAAGCGGCATTACCACTTTATCTTTGTTCAATTCGCGTTACGCGGGCCTGCGCCCATGCGGTGAGATAAAAATTGAAACAACGGCTTTAAAAAACAGGTTAAACGCCTTCGAAAAAGGGGTAACCCGAAGCTCATTATTAGCATTGCACGCCTTTGATGAAGCGGTAGCCGATGCAAAATTATCCCTTTCACAATTGCAGCATCCCCGTACAGCGCTGATAGGCGCAAGCACCGTTGGCGGCATGTGCCTTACGGATGAACTGTACCACGATGCCAATAAAACAGAAGATGGCTCGGAGTATTTATCGTCTTACGATTGTGCTTCGGTTAATTTATACCTGCAGGAAAGATATAAGACAGGGGGCATCGTGAATACAATCAATACCGCCTGCTCTTCGTCGGCCAATGCCATTATATATGGCGCAAGATTGCTGAAGCAGGGATATGCCGATATTGCCATTGTGGGAGGAACCGACAGCCTGGCAAAGTTCACCATTAATGGTTTTAACGCCCTGCATATCCTGTCTCCCGACCCTTGTACACCTTTTGACCGCGACAGGAAAGGACTGAACCTGGGAGAAGCAGCCGCTTTCCTGGTATTGGAAAAAGAAGAAAACACAAAAGGCAAGACAGTATATGCGAAAATAGCCGGCTATGGCAACAGCAATGATGCTTTCCATCCTTCTTCCCTGTCTGATGCAGGCGATGGGCCTTACCTGGCTATGCAGCAGGCGCTTTCGGAGGCAGGATTACACCCCGGCTCAATCAGTTATATCAACGCGCATGGCACGGCCACCGAAAACAACGATGCAGTGGAAAGTGAAGCAATGCTCCGCCTGTTCGGGGAAGTTCCGGACTTTGCCTCCACCAAAGGATATACCGGCCATACGCTGGGTGCAGCAGGCGCTGTGGAAGCTGTATACAGCGTACTGAGCCTTTTTTACCAGGAGGTATATCCCAACTTAAACTTTCAGCAACCTATCGAAAACAAAGAACTGATTCCCGTACCGGAGTATAAAAAAAAGTCTTTGCGTCATGTAATGTCTAATTCATTTGGCTTCGGCGGCAACTGCAGCTCGCTTATTTTCTCCACCGTATAGTACCGGACAAAATTTCAAATCTCAAATCTTAAATCACTTCATGTTCATCCATCATAATAAATGCATATCGCCCCAGCAAACATTTGAAAAGACTGACTGGGAGGTTTTGCATGAAAGTGTGGAAAATAAATTGAAGGCTATCGAACCCTCATACGAGGGCATACCTCCCGGCGTCCTGAGGCGCATGGGCAAAGCCGTTAGAATGGGGGTAGGATGCGCCTTACCGGTTTTACAGGGGGTGCAGGCAGATGGCATCATAATAGGTACGGCCAATGGTGGTATGGAAGACTGCATAAAGTTTCTGAACCAGATAATAGATTACGAGGAAGGAATGTTAACACCCGGTAATTTTGTTCAAAGCACCCCCAATGTCATTGCAGCCCAACTGGGCTTAATGACACGTAATAAAAGATACAATATTACACATGTGCACAGGGGGCTTGCTTTCGAAAATGCCATGCTTGACGCTTCTATGATGCTTCACGAAAACCCGCAGGCAGTTTACCTGCTGGGAGCCGTGGACGAGATATCTGCCTATAATTATAACATTGATCACCTGAACGGCTGGTATAAAAAAGAACCTGTTAAAAGCAGGAATTTATATAGCAGCATTACAGAAGGCAGCCTGGCCGGCGAAGGCGCAGTCATGTTTACAGTGAGCAACCAGGAAACCAATGCCGTTGCAAAAGTAAAAGGATTTGATACCCTTCATACAACAAACGAACATACAGTTAAAGAAGCTTTGGCAGCCTTCCTGAAAAAGCATTTACACGCAGATGAAAAGCCCGGTATATTTTTTACCGGCGAAAACGGGGATAACCGTATGCTGAAGTATTACAGCGCGGCTGAATCGGTTTTTGATGAGGCTACTACCATAGCCCGGTTTAAGCATATGAGCGGTGAATTTGAAACAGCATCGGCTATGGCACTTTGGCTGGCCTGCAATCTGCCCGACAGGCTGCCTGCGCACTGCATAAAAAAAGAAGGCGCTGCAAATTCTGCCGGAAATATTATAATTTACAATAACTATAAGGGAGTACAACATGCTTTCATTTGTGTACAAAAGCCTGTAAATAATAAAGAATAGAAAAATTTAAAATACCCGGAACGTTCTAACGGTAACAAATGTCAGTATGCCTGATTTAAATACTCACATTCTCTAATCTTTAAACGCAAAAAAATGAAACAACTTAAAGCTTTGGCATTTACGCTTTTCCTGGCCATCATGGCATTCAATGGTTTCGCCCAACGTATCAAAGTTATTGAAGGAAAGTTGCCAGACTTCGGCAATGAAAAAACGGTCAATACAGAATTTACCTATGATAACATTGGTGTTGGTAAATACGATAAGGAAGAGGATTACATTAAAGCCAAAACCGAAGAATACAATAAAAAAGAACCCGGCCGCGGAGATAACTGGGCTAAGAGCTGGATAGCCGACCGCAAAAACAGGTTTGAGCCGAAATTTGACGAACTGCTCTCAAAGTATTCAGATCTTACAATAGATGTCAATGCCAAATACACCATCATATTTCACACCTCTTTTATTGAACCCGGCTTTAATATTGGCATTACCCGCAGAAGCGCTTTTATCAACGGAGATGCCACGATTGTTGAAACAGCCAATAAAAGCAAGGTAATTGCCAAAATATCTGTTGATAAAGCGCCTGGAAATTCTTTCTGGGGAAATGATTATGACACCGGTGAGCGTCTTTCCGAAACCTATGCCACTGCCGGCAGGGCTGTAGGCAAATTCCTGAAAAAGTAAAGCCTGATCATTTATTGTATATAAGCGGGTTGCTGTCAGTAAAACAACAGCAACCCTTCTTATTAAGAAGCATGCCTGGTTGCAGTTCCTCCATTTTCCCCGCTTATCCAGATTTTTAAGGTCATTCTCCCGAATGTCTTTAATTTTGAATCATGCTCAAAACACTCCAGATCCTCTCCGCCACATTTGGGCTGGCCTGGCAGGAGCTTCGTAACAATAAGCTTCGTACTTTTCTTTCTCTTTTTGGGGTGACGATCGGTATTTTTTGCATTATAGGTGTTCTTACCACCGTGGAGAGCCTTGAAAAAAACATACAGAACGGTATAAAAAGCCTTGGCACCAATACTATTTATATAGATAAATGGCAGTTCGGAGGGGGCGAAGACGGAGGCGAATATCCCTGGTGGAAATATATGAAGCGGCCGGAACCGAAATATGAGGAACTCCGGTTCATTCGTGCTAAAACCAATACGGTTCAGCATATGGCTTTTACACTGAATGTAGGCGGTCAGAACGTGGTGCATGGAAAAGATATGATCCAGGGAGCTGGTATATTTGGGGTTACCGAAGAGTTCAACTCCATTCAGCCTTTCGAAATACAATACGGGCGATACCTCACCGGTTCCGATATGGATCACGGGTCTGCCAATGGCGTGATGGGATATGAAAATGCAAGCAAGCTTTTTGGAGCCGCGGAATATGCAGTGGGCAAGTCGGTGGTTATACGCAACAAAAAAGTAAATATTGTTGGAGTAATTAAGAAACAGGGAAAAAGCCTGTTAATAAGCGGCTGGAACTTTGACGATTGTGTAATACTCCCTTACCGGTTCTTTAGAAGCATTTTTGAAGAAAAATATTCACAGCCGGTGATAATGGCCCAGGGAAGGCCTGACGTAAGTCCTGAAGCTTTTAAAGATGAGCTTAGAGCAACGCTCAGGGCCATTCGCAGGCTCAGCCCCAGTGATGAGGATAATTTTGCGCTGAACGCTGTAAACGATATAAGCGAAACTTTTACCAAGCTCTTTTCCAGCATTAAGCTGGGGGGATGGCTTATCGGCATATTGAGTCTTGTGGTGGGTGCATTCGGCATTGCTAATATCATGTTTGTAACCGTACGCGAACGCACACCTGTCATTGGCCTTAAAAAAGCCATAGGAGCTAAAAGCCGTACGATCCTTTCAGAGTTCTTGGTAGAGTCGTCATTTATTTGTTTTATTGGCGGCATCATAGGATTGTTGCTTGTATTTATTCTTGCCAAAATACTCAGCGGCCCGCTCAATTTTGACGTGTATATCTCCTATAATATCATAGCCCTTACAGTAACCATTTGTATTATCATAGGGGTTGCTGCAGGGATCATTCCCGCCACCATCGCCGCCCGCATGAACCCCGTAGTGGCAATCCGCTCAAAATAACGAAGTCGCCCGGTTCATAACTTGTTCAATATTAATGGCTTCAGTATAACCATATACTAAAAACTGCCTTTTTGCGTTAACATCATACAATACAGGACATTTTAATCCTTTTAAAATTCATCCTATGTTAAAGTTTGCATACGCAGTGTTTCTAACCATCGCTTCTTTTCTTTTATTTATTTTTTCAAAAGAAAAGACGACAATCTCATGCAAAAACGAAGTGAACGGGACTATTTCGTTAATAACTGACTCCACCGGGAATTACCTTGCCGTGGTGAGTGCGGATAATAAAATACTTCGTCCCTCATCCATGAATGAAAACATTATCCTGGCAGCAGGGCAAAAAGTCAGGATCTGCTATAATATCGATTCCGTGAATATCATTCCGGGCAATCCGTCCATCCCTGTTCATATAGAAGCCATTACTTATCAGCCTTAAACGTATACAAAGAACGCATGTCATAAACCGTTATTTTTGCGCATGCAAAAGGCTACGGGAGACATTACAATTCTTGCTATTGAATCCTCCTGCGATGAAACGTCGGCAGGTATTTGTAAAAACGGGAAAATTGTATCCAACATCATTGCTACGCAAAAAGTACACGAACAGTATGGCGGTGTTATACCCGAATTAGCTTCCAGGGCGCACATGCAGCATATAGTACCGGTAACAGAGGCCGCATTACAAAAAGCAGGTTGCAGTAAAACAAGTCTCAGCGCCATCGCATTTACCCAATCCCCGGGGTTAATAGGATCGTTACTGGTAGGCTCGCAGTTTGCCAAATCCATGGCTTTAGCGCTGAACATTCCTTTGATAGCCGTGCACCACATGCAGGCCCATGTTTTGGCCAACCTTATTGATGATCCCCAACCCGGGTTTCCCTATTTATGCCTTACGGTAAGCGGTGGACATACCCAGATCGTTTTATGTGAATCGCCATTAACAATGACAGTGATCGGTGAAACAATAGATGACGCCGCTGGCGAGGCATTTGATAAATCTGCCAAATTGCTGGGACTACCCTACCCTGGCGGACCACTGATAGATACATTCGCAAAAGAAGGTAATCCCGGGAGGTTTTCTTTTCCTGAGCCCAAAATACCCGGGCTTGACTTCAGCTTCAGCGGGCTCAAAACTTCTATCCTTTATTTTCTTCAAAATGCGGGCGCAGGTAATATTTATAAGCAAGAGCTGACAGCAACAGAAGATGAAAAAAGAAATTTCATACAACAAAATCTTCCGGATATATGCGCTTCTGTACAAGCGCGCATTATTTCCATTTTATTGAACAAGCTAAAAAAAGCCGCTGTCCAAACAGGAATAAGGAATATATGCCTGGCAGGCGGCGTTTCTGCCAACAGTGGCTTACGAGCGGCATTCGTGGAAACAGGCAAAAAGGAAGGCTGGCAAACTTTTATTCCGGCCTTGGAATATTGCACCGACAATGCGGCTATGATTGCTATTACTGCATACTATAAATATTTAGCAGGGCAGTTTGCAGACCTGAAAATAACCGCCAGCGCAAGGGAAGAATTGCAATAATTTTGATAAATTGCCTCCGGACCGACAGTCGAATCCCGGATTATATGCTGTTCTGGAGTTTATAAAGTTATATCAACGGTTATGTTAAAAGCCACCTGCACAATATTTACCCTGGTAATTATTGCCGCAGGCTTTGCCTTTATACGAGACAGCAGGGAAAACAATCCTGTTGAATATACCGTCAGCTATTTTAAAAAACAATCTGTCTTTTTTACAAATGCCGCCAAAGAATTAAGAGCGGGTGTTACCGCCATAAACAGTAACGACAGCAATACGATATGGAATGCCAGGCAAAAACTGGCCGATTGCCGCAAAGCATATAAATCCATTGAATTTTTTGCAGAATATTTTTTGGATGTACGGGTGAATATTTTCAACCTGCCGCCCGTTTTTGAAGTGGAAGAGCCTTTTATGGAATACCAGTGGCCGGTTGGTTTACAGGTAGTGGAAGCTTTGTTATATGAAGACCCGGTTTCGCAAAAAAGCGAAATACTCACCCATCTTGAGCTGGTGATCACTACCGCTGAAGGTTTACGACATTATTTATACGGGAGAAATATTACAGAAGCAGAAGTGCTTGAAAGTATGAGGCTGGAGCTCATCCGGATCACCACACTTGGTATCAGCGGGTTTGATGCCCCCATCTTAAAAACAGGTATAAAAGAAGCGATTGCGTCCCTGGAGTCGATTCAATACAATGTTCGTCCGTGGTTACAGGCTGCTGAAAAAAATACCGCAGACAGCCTGTCTTTTTATTTACAGCAAAGCATCCGTATCCTGGAAAACAATACCAGCTTCGATTCCTTCGATCGCATGAGCTTCCTCATGCAGGGTATGCTTCCGTTACAAACATGGCTGGGAAGATTGATAAAGCAAATGAACCTTGTTTTAAATACAACGCAGGTCCTGAATTATGAAGCCCCGCATATCCTAAGTAAAAATGCCCTTTCAGTTTCAAATTTTCATAAAAAAGAGTACAGCTATACAAAAGAAATGGTTCTTCTCGGCAAAAAGCTTTTTTCCGAAACGATCCTTTCTGGCAACAATGCCCGAAGCTGTATAAGCTGTCATGAGCCAGGTAAATACTTTACAGATGGATTACAGAAAAGTACCGCGTTTGACGGGCACAATACAGTTAACCGGAATGCACCCTCTCTGTTATATGCTGCCTATCAGTACGGATTTTTCTTAGATGGCCGGGCTCCGTCGCTGGAAGAGCAGGTATTAATGGTACTCGGCAGCCCCTCCGAGATGAATGCGGATCTTTCGCGCAGTACGGAATTATTGAAAAAGAAGAAATCGTACAGGAGACTTTTTAAAAAGGCATTTCCCGGTATTGCGGCAGATTCTCTTTTTAGCCCTCAAACCATCGCCAGGGCTATTGCCGCCTACGAAATATCGCTTCCTGTAATGAATTCGGCATTTGACAGGTATATTGCCGGAGACAGTACAGCACTGACCATTCAGCAAATAAAAGGCTTTAACCTGTTTATGGGGAAAGCGCTTTGCGGCACCTGCCATTTCCTCCCTTTGTTTAACGGGCTGTTGCCTCCATCTTACAATATCATGGAACTTGAATCGCTGGGAATGATTGAAAGCAACAATTTTGACCACCCTGTAGCCGACAGGGACAGCGGGCGTTTTCATTTTTTTCCCATAGAATTCTATACCGGCGTATTTAAAACACCTACAGTAAGGAATATTGCAAAAACGCCTCCTTATATGCACAATGGCGCTTTTTCTTCGCTGCAGGAAGCCTTACAATTCTATAATAAAGGAGGCGGCAAGGGGCTGGGGCTGGACATGCCCTACCAAACGCTTTCTGAAAAGCAGCTTGAACTTACCGAAAACGAAATAAACGACCTTGTTGGCTTTATGGAATCGCTTACGGATCAGAATTATAATGAATAATTATTACATTTCTCTTGAATATTTATTATTATTTTTAAGCCAAGAGGAACTCCCATAAAATTTTTCATTCATCCTTTGTGTATTTTATAAATGAAAAATTTCATGTACGTTTGTTTATTCCTTCCAGTCTTCCTGATAAAACCCCTCGTTCAGAATTTTATTCTTTTATTTCCGGTACAAAGCCATAAACATTCAGTATGAAAACGTTGTTGGGAATACTTGCTTTTTTAAGCACAGCATATGCACACGCTCAGGAACTCAGCCGTGGTCCTTACCTGCAGGCGGCAACAAGCAACAGCATACATATAAGATGGCGGACAGATATAGCAACCGGCAGCAGGGTACGATACGGCCTGGCACAAAACAACCTGAACATGATGGTAGAAAACCTGGCGAATGTTACCGAACATGAACTCACTATCAGCGGGCTTACGCCGTCAACTCAATATTGGTACAGCATAGAATCCAGCAGCGGCTTGCTGCAAGGCGATGCCGACAATTTCTTTTATACCCTTCCTGTTCCGGGCTCTAAAGCGCTGTATCGCATTGCTGCCCTGGGCGATTGCGGCAATGCCTCTGCCAATCAAATCAAAGTGAGAGATGCCCTGTTATATCATCTTGGAAACAACTACCTGACAGCCTGGCTTTTACTGGGGGATAACGCTTATGCTACCGGTACAGATGCACAATACAGTACGGGATTTTTCAATATTTATAAAGACAGGTTCCTGAAACAAAACCCATTATTTCCAAGCCCCGGCAACCACGATTACAATACAGGAGGACGTACTCCTGCTAACAGGGGCAATGTACCTTATCACAACATATTCAGTATGCCAATTAATGGCGAAGCAGGGGGCACACCCTCCGGCAATAAAGCATTTTATTCCTTTGATATCGGGAATATACACTTTTTATCCCTCGATTCTCATGGAGAAGAAGCGGGAGCAACCCGGCTGTATGATACTACCGGTCCCCAGGTTACCTGGGTTAAACAGGATCTTGAGAACAATACAAACAAAGACTGGATCATAGCCTACTGGCATCATCCTCCTTATACCATGGGCTCCCACAACTCCGACGCAGAAATGGAACTGGTACGCATCAGGGGCAATTTTATCCGTATACTGGAGCGATATGGCGTCGATTTGATTGTTTGCGGTCACAGTCATGTGTATGAGCGCAGCCGCTTAATGAAAGGCCACTACGATAATGAGGCATCTTTCGACCCGTCCGTACACAATGTCAGCGCCTCCAACGGCATGTATGACGGAACTGCCGGTTCCTGCCCTTATATAAAAAGATCGGCTGCGGGCAATGAAGGTACGGTGTATGTTGTGTCGGGCTCGGCAGGGCAGTTGGGGGGATCTGTAGCCGGGTTCCCGCACGATGCTATGTTTTACGGCAATAAAACAGCAGGAGGATCTTTACTGATGGAAGTAGAAGGAAATCGCCTGGACCTTAAATGGATTTGTGCCGACAGCGTTGTGCGTGATGGGTTTACCATGATAAAGGATGCAGGAAACAACAGCACCTACCATACCGAGGTAGGACAGAGTGTACAGCTTACTGCATCTTACCCGGGAACCTATAATTGGTCAGGAGGAGAAACAACCCGATCTGTCACTGTAACACCTGTTACATCCGGCACATTACAATATACTGTAAAAGACAACCAGGATTGTATTACGGACACATTTAACGTTGTTGCTTCACTGGCTTTACCTGTAGCCTGGGGGAACATTAAATGCTGGTACGATAAAGGCTCAAACGCGAATATATTGCAATGGGAGGTATTGTCGCAGCAAAAAAACAAAATGTTTACGATTGAGCGATCCGTCAATGCCACGCAGTTTAATGCGCTGGATGTGATCCATCTTCCCACTGACGTCTCTCCGGGTCCCAATACGTATTCTTATACCGATCAAAAAATTGAAGCCGGAAGAAAATACTATTACCGGGTAAAGCAAACGGATATTGATGGAAAGTCCGGCTATTCATCGGTGGTAACGCCCGATCGTACGGCTTCCCGTGATTTTGAAGTACAAATTATCCCCAACCCTGCTTCTGCAAACGAAATCAGGATCAGGCTGTCTGCCGGCACCCCACGGGTGGCAACACTAAAACTCACAGATAGCAATGGCAGAACAGTCAGCAAAACATCGCTGCAACTGGATAATACATTGAAATCATTTATTCCCCCGGTAAGCGCAGGCGTATATTATCTTTCCGTTACTGTTCCGGGTTATTCAACTACCCGGACCATTGTGATACGTTAGCCTTGACGAAAGGGTTCCGAACCTTCCGGAAGGTTCGGAACCCTGTTGATATTTACAAACCCTTGCAACAAATTCTTCTCCTTATCAAATAAAGCTGTGTTTCATCTCCGTGTTTCGATCATATGCCTTAATTTGTGGAAGTTTGTATATATGACCATACATATTCAGGTAGAAGGGACTACCATACAAACGTTGTACACAATCTTATTTGTTATGAAACATATTTACAGGCTTCCGATACTGCTTTTATCAGGATTATTCCAAATTCAGGATCTTCCTGCCCAGGATGTGCTGCAATATGTAGACCCGGACATTGGAACGGCGCACAGCCGCTGGTTTTTTTATACCCCTGCTGCTGTGCCTTACGGCATGGCTAAACTGGCGCCTTCTACCAACGGACATTACGGTAATCCGTCAGGTTGGGAAGCTGTTGGGTATGATACCCGGCATACTTCCATTGAAGGGTTTGTTCATTTTCATGAATGGCAGATCGGCGGCGTAAACATCATGCCCACTACAGGAGCTGTACAAGTGAAACCGGGCAAACTGGAGGATCCTGATGGAGGTTACAGGTCGCGTTTTAATAAAAAGAACCAGGAAGCCGGGCCGGGCTATTATAAAGTATTGCTGGATGACTATAACATTACTGCCGAGCTAACAGCCACCCGGAGAGCAGGGCTGCACCGTTACACTTTCCCCGAAAGCAAAGAGGCGCATATTATACTGGATATTGGCAATAAGCAGGGTGAAAGCGGCGAGGTAACGGATGCGGGTATACGCATGCTCGACGAGACGCATTTCGAAGGGTTTGTTGTAACCTATCCGAAGTATGTTCATTTATACGATCCCGAAGGAAAAACAGCCATGTATTTTTATGGAGAGATCAGTAAAAAGCCGGAAAGCATCGGCTCGTTTACTGCAGCAGGGATACAGCAGAACAGCTCATCGGCCAGCGGTAAAGGCGCCGGGCTTTTCCTGAACTATGCCACGGGCCGAAATGAAAAGATTGAATTAAAAGTAGGACTCTCCTATACTTCTGTTGCAAATGCACGGGAAAATTTTAATGCAGAAGCAGCAGGGCTGGGTTTTGATCAGGCAAAAGAAAATGCCCAAAATTTGTGGCGCAGGGAGCTAAATAAGATCAGGGTGGAAGGAAAAGAAGAAGCGGATAAGAGAAAATTCTATACCGGGCTTTTTCACGCGCTGCTGGGCAGGGGAATCGCCAGTGATGTAAATGGTGCCTATCCCAGACACCAGGCTCAGGTTGGACAATTACCTGGGCGTGATAAAAATAATTCGCCGGAATTTATTAATACCGATGCGATATGGGGTGCCTTCTGGAACATTACCCAGCTATGGGCATTATCCTACCCTGAATGGTATAACAGCTATGTGCATACGCAATTGCAGATTTATAAAGATAAAGGCTGGTTTGGAGATGGCATAGCCAATAGCGAATACGTTTCGGGGGTAGGTACAAATTTTGTGGGCCTGGCCATTGCGGCTGCTTACCAGGCAGGCATACGCGATTATGACGTTAATCTGGCATATGAAGCGGTAAAAGCCAATGAAATGAACTGGCTGGGAAGAAAAGCAGGTTCGGGTAAAATGGATACGAAAGCTTTTGTACAGCTTGGTTATTCACCCCACCTTGAAGAGGACAGAACCGATTCAACGGGCTCCCGTTTTTCTGCTTCGCATACACTGGAATACAGCTTCAGTGCTTTCGCTGCCGCGCAAATGGCAAAGGCACTGGGCAAAGAAAATGATTACCGGCAACTGATCCGGTATGCTGACGGATGGAAGCATGTTTTTAACCCTGAAAATAAGTTGATGCAACCCAAAAAAGCAGACGGTTTGTTTATTGACAGGTTCGATCCTTACCAGGCGTGGCGGGGTTTCCAGGAAGGGAATGCCATTCAGTATTCTTTTTACGTGCCGCACAATCCTGCCGGGCTCATAAAAGCCATCGGTAAGGACGCATTCAATGCAAGGCTCGACAGTATTTTTCAAACCTCTCAGCAGAATGGATTCGGAGGCGGCAAAGTAATTGATGCATTTGCGGGCGTTAAATCGCTTTACAACCATGGTAATCAGCCCTGCCTGCACATTAGCTGGTTATTCAACTTTTCGGGTAAACCCTGGTTAACGCAAAAATGGACAAGGGCAATATGCAATGAGTTTTATGGAACAGAACCCGTTCACGGCTATGGGTACGGGCAGGATGAGGACCAGGGGCAGTTGGGATCCTGGTATGTATTGGCGGCGCTTGGTTTGTTTGATGTAAAAGGTCTTACCGATATCAGGCCTGTTATTCAGTTTGGCAGTCCCATTTTCGACAGGGCCGATATTATGCTGGGAAATAAAAAATCATTAACGATAGAAACGAAAAATAATTCCGGTAAGAATGTATATATACAATCAGCATCCTTTAACGGCAAGCCTTTGCACAACTGCTGGTTATACAGGGATGAGCTGATGAAAGGCGGAAAGCTTGTGTTTGTAATGGGCAATCAGCCCAATAAAAGCTGGGGAATACACACTCCGCCCCCTTCGCAGCAATAGAAATACTCCATACGAAATCGAAATAAAACTGCCAGGGTACAATTGCATACTTATATAAAATACATGATCTTTGCGCTCGTTTTAAAAACATTATTTTAAACTTCAGTTTAGTTTACTCATGCCGCAATCATTGTCTGCGGAAGCAAAAAAAACGGCAGCATTGTCATTGCCGATCATTTTAGGTGAATTGTCGCAGATGGCATTGCATATTATTGACACTGCCATGGTAGGTGCGCTGGGATATAAGCAACTTGCAGCCGCAGCACTGGTATTGTCTGTATTAAATATCCCTTTTGTGATTGGTATAGGGATGACTATTTCGGTTTCGCAACTGGTGTCGATGGCCCATGGCAGAAGAGATGGTCAAAGAGTGTCACATTTTTTTTACAACGGATTCTGGCTGTGCGCATTTACTGCAATTATTATCGCCTCCGCCCTTGTAGCATGCCGGAATGTACTGTTTCATCTTGGACAGGATACTGAAGTAGCAACACTGGCTGTTCCATTTCTTACCCTGATGGGCTGGAGCATTATACCAATGCTGCTTTTTATGGCATTAAAGCAGTTCACCGACGGGCTGGAGAAGACAAGAACTGCTATGGTAATTTCTATTGCGGCATTGCCGGTAAACATTTTTATTAACTGGTTATTGATTTTCGGGAACCTTGGCTTTCCCGCACTTGGATTGCCCGGAGCAGGTTGGGGAACGCTCATTACCCGCGCATTGATGTTTTGTACATTGGGCGGAGTAATTCTATACCATCCCTTGTTTCGCAGGTACATCATAGTGCGCAAAAATCAATGGAAGCTAAAACTTAAAACCATTCGTGAATTATTGTACATAGGTGTGCCCAGCGGCCTGCAGGTAGGCATGGAAGGAGGCGCTTTTGCACTTTCAGGAATCATCATCGGCACGCTTGGAGCAACGGAGCAGGCGGCTCATCAAATAGCGCTGAGCTGCGCATCCTTTACATTCATGGTTTCATTGGGATTATCACAAGGCAGCTCTATACGGGTGAGTAACGCGTATGGCACATTGAACCGGGCTAAGATTCTCAACATAGGAAAGAGCACGCTTATTACAGGACTGCTATACGGGATATTTTGCGCTGCCTTTTTTATACTCTTCCGCAATATGCTACCCCAGGCATTCAACAACAATACAGAAGTGATTAAAACAGCCTCCTTATTGCTGGTACTTGCCGCTATCTTCCAGATATCAGATGCCACGCAGGTGATAGGCGCAGGGCTGATGCGTGGCATTAAAGATGTAAATGTTCCTACTGTTTTAATTGCCGTCGCCTATTGGGTCGTAGGCATTCCTGTAGGGTATTTGCTTACTTTCCAGGCAAAGCTTGGCCCTGCAGGAATCTGGATTGGCCTTATACTGGGGCTTACCTGCTCCAGCATTTTTTTATGCCTCCGGTTTTTTAAGATGGCGCGAAGAATATAATGCGATTTAGAGATCACTATATACGTTACAGGCCGGGCAATTAAAATAAGCATCCTTTTTGCCGGAAAAGGGATTGTAATAATAAAAATGTATCAATTCCTTTTCACACTTCCTTCCTTAATATTTCCAGGGGCGGGGTATTCACCACTCCCCTGCTGTTGAATAAGCCAATGATAACAGTAAGAAAGGTGATCGCAAAAAACAGGATAACGACCGGCGGCCAGGAAGGCTGAAACGGCGCGTCAAAGCTGAAATGAGCCAAGGCCCAGCTTCCTGCCAGTGATAACAGGATACCGGTTGCCGCGGCCAAAGCGCCCAGGAAAAAATATTCCAGTGTAATGATCAGGAATATCTGCCGGCGGCTGGCTCCGAGCGTTCGCAGTAAAATACTTTCCTGCATACGCTGGTATT
Organism: Chitinophagaceae bacterium; assembly: GCA_019638615.1. Classification (GTDB taxonomy): domain Bacteria; phylum Bacteroidota; class Bacteroidia; order Chitinophagales; family Chitinophagaceae; genus Agriterribacter. The sequence goes on from JAHBTL010000002.1 coordinate 123,137, forward strand.
TGCTTACGAATACGGAAGCGATCAATACGATCAGCCCGGTGGCGATGCTGAAGCCTGCCATGAAACGGATCACAAAACCGATCTTTTCCAGCACTTCGTCCAGCACCCTCAAAATGAGGCCAAGGTCAATAATGGATATGTTAGGAAATTTTTGAACAACAGACTGCTGGAATGCCGCAGACACTTCGCCGGAAGGCACGCGCGTGACCAACACATAAAACTGGGGCGCGTTTTCCAGCACGCCGGTAGGAAATACTACCCTGAAATTGGTTTGCACCCGCTGCCAGTCCACATCCCGGAGACTGCCTACCACGGTGGACATCAATGTTCCCTGCACGTTGAACAGGATGCTATCGCCCACGCCTACCCTTATATACTCTGCCCATCCTTTTTCAAGCGATATATACACAGGCTGTCCCTGTTGGTGCCCGCTGCCATCCATTTTACCTGCGGTTAATTTCTCTGAATCAGTAAGCGTATCCCTGTATGTTACTCTTATTTCTCCTTCGTAGGCACGCCGTGGAGTACGCAAAGTTGAATCTTTCCGCGCTTCTTCAGCAGTCCTGCCTTTGATCTCTTCTATGCGCATGGTTACAATAGGTACCTGCTGTTGCAACGGCAATTGAAATTTTTGTGCAAGCTCCGCCACGGCCTGCTTCTGGCTGGTCTGTATATCGAACAATACCATATTCGACTGATTGCCACTGCCAGACAGAGAAACCCTGTTCATCAGGGTGCCCTGCACGAAATACAATGTGCCGATGAAAAGCGTTCCCAATCCTATTGTAACGATCAGCAGGATGGTTTGATTGTTGGGCCTGTACAGGTTGGCAAATCCCTGCCGCCACACATAGCTCAATGCGGAAGGGAAAAATTTTTTCACCGCCCACCGTAACAGCAACGCTGCCATTGCCAGAATTATAAATGCAACCAGGATACCAGTTGTAAATACCGCCGCCTGCATCCAGCTCTCCATCTGCAACCTTGCAAACAAACATACAAAAAGCAGGATGATGCCGAACAGCAGTATCTGCGCAGGGTCTTTCCATGAAGGGTGGGGCTCCAGCGAAATGCGTAATGTATACAATGGAGAAATATTACGCACCGAAAGCAGGGGCAATAAGCCAAACAACAGTGAAACGATCACTCCCAGCCCAAGGCCTTTGAAAACAGCACTCCACGAAACAGCAGTAGTGATATGCACAGGGAGCAGGTCTTTTAATACAACCGGCAACAACTGTTGCGCCAGTGTGCCTAAAGCCGCTCCTGCTATCGCCCCCACCAAACCGATCACAACAATCTGAATAAGATATATGAGAAAAGTCTGCAATCCAGAGGCGCCCAGGCAACGCAACACTGCAATGCCATGTATTTTTTCACGTACGTAGATGTTAATAGAACTGGCAATGCCTATACAACCCAGCAACAAGGCAATAAAGCCTACAAGTGTCAGGAATTTCGACAGGTCGTCGAACTGGCGGCTGGTTTGCTGCTTCCTGAACTCAGCGGTTTCATAATCCCAGCCCGATCTTTCGAGCGTATCCTTAACAGCCTCAAGTTGCTTATTCATTTGAACATCCGATCCATACTTAAAATAATAAGTATACCTGAACCGGCTGCCTTTCTGCAACAGTCCTGTTTGCTCCAGGTACCGGAAAGGAATATATACAGGCGCAGCTATAGTGGTTGAAACACCCGTACGTCCGGGAGCCTGTGTAAGCGTGCCCGCGATACGAAAGTCCAGCTCTCCAACCTGTATGGTATCGCCCGGCTGCGCGTTGTACTGAAGCATCAGGGTTTTATCTACCAGCGCTTCCTGCCGTCCACGGAAATCCCTGCCCGCTGCTGCAGGAATGGTTTCCAGGCTCCCGTAGTAGGGATAATCCCCTTCCAGCGCCAATACTTCTACCAGTCTTGTACCGCCGCTCTTTTTAAAATACACCATTGATGCAAAGCTGCATTGTGCAGATCGTTCTTCTCCCAATGAATCGATCAGCTTGCCGACCGCTTCGTCCGGGGCACGATTGTTGTCCATTATAAGATCTGCGCCTGCCAGTGATTTTGCCTGGTTGTCAATGTCTTTTCTTACATTATTTTCTAAAGAAAATATAGCCACCAAAGCGGCAATGCCTATAATAATAGATGAAATAAACAACAATAACCGCCCGCGGTTGCGCCGGCTGTCGCGCCATGCCATGGTCAATAACCAGGAAAAATTGATTTGCTTGTGTTCCGGTGATGATAAATGATCCATGAGGGTTGTTTAAGCAGACAATACGGCATTCCTGGTTGGCTCATCGGAAATAATATGTCCGCCCTTTAGTTTAATGATCCTGTGTGTACTTTCTGCCAGTTCGGGATTATGCGTTACTATGATCAGTGTAGTCCCCGCTTCTTTGTTCAGATCAAAAAGCAGTTGCACAATCCTGTCGCTGGTTTCATCATCCAGGTTACCGGTAGGTTCATCGGCAAACAGTATTTTGGGATGGGTTGAAAACGCGCGCGCAATAGATACCCGTTGTTGCTCACCGCCCGATAACTGCACGGGATAATGATGGATACGCTCCGACAATCCTACCTTTTCAAGCAATGTCATTGCTCTGTCGCGGATATTCTTCTCATTTCTCAATTCAAGAGGAACCATCACGTTCTCCAATGCTGTTAAAGTGGGCATTAGTTGGAAATTCTGGAAAATAAATCCGAGATAACGGTTACGGATACGTGCTCTTTCGTCTTCTCCTAAATGGTCAAGCTGAATACCGTTCAATATCACCGATCCGCTGGTCGACCGGTCGAGCCCTGCGCATAAGCCGAGCAATGTGGTTTTACCGCTGCCGGAAGGTCCTACAATAGATACGATGGAACCTTCTTCCACAGAAAATGAAATATCCTGCAAAACAGTAAGCTCCCTGTTACCGCTTTTATACGACCTGGTTATATTGTTTACCTCGAGTATTGAATTCGCCATTTTGTTTATAACAATTCGTTTCAAATTACATGCTTTGGGCAAGAGTTGTTTAAATTACAGCTTTTTTAAAACTTAGTTAACAGGTTTTATTATGAGAGGAAAAAAATACCTTCAGCAGATCCTCTGTTGTTGTACGGCCTGGCTTCTTCTGTTCGTTGCAGCCTGCAACAATCAGTCCAATGAGCCTGCCACGGAAAATAAAGCAGACAGTACGACCGGGAAAACCCAACCAGCGGGAACAGCCAAAAAGAACATCGTTTTTTTTGGCAACAGTCTTACGGCAGGCTATGGACTTGACCTGGCAGAGGCATTCCCCGCTATCATTCAACAAAAACTGGATTCGCTGCACTATCCGTATAAAGCCGTTAATGCCGGACTAAGCGGCGAAACAACAGCCGGCGGTAAAAGCAGGGTGGACTGGATATTACAACAACCTGTTGACATATTTGTACTGGAGCTTGGCGGAAACGATGGTTTAAGAGGAATAGCGCTGCAGGAAACTTCGCAAAACCTGCAGGCGATCATTGATAAGGTAAAAGCAAAATATCCCGACGCTAAGATATTGCTAACGGGCATGCGTGTGCCACCCAATCTTGGTAAAAAATATGCAGATGAATTCCAGCAGTTGTATAAAGCGCTGGCTGATAAAAACAAGCTCGCTTTCCTTCCTTTTTTGCTGGAAGGAGTAGGTGGCGAAGAAAAGTTGAACCAGGCAGACGGCATCCATCCCACCGCCGAAGGACAAAAGATCGTTGCCGGCAATGTATGGGAAGTGTTGAAGAAGATGTTGTGAGAAGTTTGGGGGTTATGGTTTATGGTTTCTGATTTCTGATTTGAAATTGGAGATTTGATGGCTGTTGCAGGCTACAAGTTTCCACAAGCGTTGCGTCTTTAGTCAAAGATTTTCAATTGTTTATGATTTAGTTCTTTGAAATTTTGTTGTTGTTTTGGATTTGAGAACAATTCATGTATATGCGCTTTTTCAAAAATAGGAATACTGATCACTTGCAATATTTGTGTTTTCACTGCATTCTGTGAAGTGCCCCGGAATGACTTTATTTTCAAGTGCTGTTTTATCCATTTAAAGAAGACTTCTATGATCCATCTATGTTTATATAAGGTGGCTATTTCCGTTGCCTTTAAAGCGAAGTTATTGGTAAGGAAGACAAAGGTTCTATCTTGCTCAATATCATAAAACTTAATTCTTCTATAACACCCGGGGTAATCCTTGTATACATAGAAGTTGGACTGCTTATTAGCATGTACTCTCTGGTCGCATAAAACACCACTTTCTTTAGCAGCAGGATAAGACTTTGTTCTGACAAAACTAAAATCACTTCTGGCTCTTGTTATAAAAAAGGCATCAGAACGATGGATTCGGTAAAGCCTGTCAAAGTCAATATAGCCATAGCTGACGGCTAATCGCCTGACAGCTGATGGCTCTCATAGCTCCCTTACCACTTTAAACACAATCTGGCTGTATTCGTTGTATTCATACAACACACCGATGCTGCCGGGAGAAAGCACTACCAGGTCTGAATAGGCCGCGGGATCAGAATTCCGATCCTTGGAAGTTACGCTTTCAACTAATACCGACCGGTACCATGTTTTTCCCTCGTTCCGGCTGATCCTCAGCGTCAGGTTATTTCTTTGCACCGTATCCGCCGCGTTGCTTACCGCGACAATATATTTTCCTTTTTTTACCGGATATGAAACAATGCTCCCCTGGCAAACGGGATCGGGTAGCCGCTTATCAAAATATACCGTATCCCAGCGGGCTCCACCGTCTTTGCTCTTCGCGATGATCCTTTGCTTTACATCTCCCTTTTGATTACGGATATTCATCATTAAGCCGTTGTTCGATATTTCCGCCGCCAGCGCTTCATTGCTACCCGGAATATGGATGTCCTCAGAGAGCTGAAATGTTTTTCCGTGATCATCTGAATAAAACGCGTGCGCCCGGTAGTCGGAACCATCACCGGCAAGATTTCCAAAAGAGTGATTGGCCGCAACATATATCCTGCCTTTGTATTTACCCGAAGTAAATTGCATGGCATGCCCGGGCGTATTGGCATAATGCCGCCAGTCTTCTTTAAAATTGTAAGCCGCATTCACCCCGGGCTGCAAAGGACGATGCACCTGTACAGTAATATTCACCGGCGGAGACCACGAATGTCCACCATCAACAGAAGTGATATACCACACTTCTCTTACTCCGTTTCCTCTCCGTACTTCATGCTCGTGGTTGTTGCCTGTATTATAAAAAAGAAAGATCCTGCCACCGGGGAACGCAGGGTCGGTTTTGTCTACTACCGGCGCGGGGTTTCCTGCCTGCAGCGTATCATAATCCACCAGTGTTTGCAAAACGCCCCAGGTTTTTCCCTGATCCCCGCTGCGTTTCATGACAATATTTACATCTCCAAAATCACTTGCACTATGTACCCGCCCCTCACAAAACGCCAGCAGATCACCTCCGGGTAAATCAATGATGGCGGGAATACGATATGTTTTATGCCCTTCTTCACCTGAAATAAAAACAGGAATACGCTCCTGCGCCAAGAGCGGGAAAATACTGATCAATACAAAGAAACAAGCAACAATCAGCGCTTTGATACAACCATCGTTCATACCGCATCGGTTTAGCGGGTTTCCCCGCAGCGAAAATATGGTTTCTCCGCAAATAATTGACCTGCTACCGCTTCTATAAAATTTCAAAGGATGACAGATGTCTTTGAGTGTGTGCCGGAAATAAATCTACATCATATACGTTTACGAAACCGGAGTTCGTATATTTAGAAGTAAGCCGCTATTGGAACCAGCTTCATCATGAATTTATAAATATGAGATTAATTTTAATTTATGCCATTGCATTTACTCTTCCATATAACCTGAATGGGCAAATTCTAACTTCAACCGAGAAAGACAGGGAGTGACCAAAAAGGCTACTAAATAAATAATTTATTCGGGTAGGTGGGTGATGGAGACTAATAGTCGTTTATGCGATTCTCAACGCCTTCATTTACCTTTTTGGTCAGCCCCATCATCCAGCAGCAACATCACTCCACAAATGCTAACGTCATGATTAAGGACTATCAACAACCGGAAGGAAACTATGCACTTTTGACACTGGATACAATAAATAACATTTTAATTCGGGCTACAGGGTATCGGTATATCGGGAAATTCAAATATTTAACCAACTATTTTTACTGGAACGAAAAGCTAATTGCTACACAAACAACCAGGTGTTTAATTAGAAATCAAGAGCAGAATTCAAATTGGGAACAATATTGCACCTATTGGAACGATTCACTTTTAAAAAAGAGGGTCACAAAGGGGGTTGGATTCAATAAAGAAAAAGAATTGGAAAAAGCATACGAGATATTACGTACTTACAAAGCTCTCTCCCAAACCAAGAAACCCGTCTTTCGCAGTGTTGGGGCCTGGGGAGAATTGACGATAGGCAGGCAGTAAAGACAACCCAAACGGTATGCAACAGGAGACTTTGCATTATGTCAGCGGAAATTCGCCTGACCGCTCATCCAGGTGAGAATTTCAACTTTTCGGGAAGCCCGGATCCTTACCGTTCACAACGACTGATGCAACGGTTTCCAGATTGCAACTGTCAAAAAAATAAAAGCCTTTTAATGCATTTATTTCTCTTTTTTGCCTTTGCCTTTTGCTTCACAGTGAGCTCCTGCAAAAAGTCTACGGATAGACCTACATCCAAGACTGATTACATTCCCATACACTCTGCCATCACACCCAATAATATTACTTTGGGGCAAGACATCCAATCACGGGTAAACATGGGCTTTTACGACCATAGCGCAGACGTAACCTTTCTAAACTTTGAAGTAAAAGAAACTATCGCAAGACAATACGATATCCGGGCAAAAGGATTTTACGATAATATCAATTATGAAATTTCTTTGCCGGTTGTAATGATATTTGACACTACACTTTTAATCCGGCCAACAGTAACCGGACAATACATTTTGAAGTTTTACAACTTTTCGCAACTGGTACAGAGTGATACCGTCCAGGTAAACTGACACAGCCGACCTTCACAAAAAACAAAACACTCTCACACGTCCCTGCGATTCGCCGCGGCGAAGAAGCAGTTCCCGCAGTAATCAAGTTGCAGACACACGAAGATTGCTTCGCCCGCCATAATATTATTAGATATACTCCGTGTAAAAATTGCCGCAGGCCTGTCCGCCGCAGGCAGATGCGCAAATCAAATCTGCGAATCTGTGGCTAAAAACCCAGCGTATACTCCCGCTGTGCGAGGCGTCCTCTCCTCGTACGGAATTGTTGTCGTCTGCGGCGACAAAGTATAGTTAATTTGAAATACGCCCTTTTGTCATTCACGATGAACTTTTGTACTTTTAAAAAAGAAATGATATGGCATACGACAACAAGCTCGCGATACGCGTCCGGGAATATCTAAAGGAATTGCACAAATTTAAAGTGGTTGAAAAAAAGATGTTTGGCGGTTTGGCATTTATAATAAATGGCAAAATGTGCATCAATGTAGGCAACAAGCAATTGATGTGCCGCTTTGACCCTGAACTAACAGAAAAACTTTCAGAAAAAAAAGGCTTTTTGCCAATGATAATGAACAATAAAGAGTACAAAGGCTACTGCTACGTTGATCCTGCAGGATACAAAAGCAGCAAAGACTTTGAATTCTGGATCCACCTTTGCCTTGACTACAACGACAAAGCCAAGTCTTCAAAAAAAAGACCTAAAAAATAAACAGGACTTTACACAACCTTTAACGGTCTTTGTATGGCAACATTAAGAAAGATACGTTTAAAACAGAACAGAATATGAAATACACATTATTGGTTACAGTCTCCTTCATTTTTTTCTCCTGCAATTGGGCAAAACAAAAGACCAAGGAGACCGTAAACAAGACTGGTGAAGCGGTAGCCAGGGCGAGTTCCGAATTTGTTGACGGCGTTTCAAAAGGCATCGAGCGGACTTTTCAAAATGAAGTGGTATTATCCGAACAGTTAAAAGAACAGGGCATTCAACCCGGCAAAATCACTATTCGTGGCACGGACAGCACGACTGACAATATTTTATCTGTGTATCTGATATTTGAAAAAGACTTTGACCGCGACTTAACCATAAAAGTAATTAGTCCGGAGGGGCAAGAATATGGGCGCAGGACAGAACACATAAAGGGACAGAAAAACGAAGCCGGTTATTTTGACTTCGTATTTGACAAAAGAACAAATATTGACGGGAAAGGAAAATTGCAGTTCAACTGATTGCAGGCAAAGGCCTACAGGCAGCAATCCGGCATTGTAAAACAATAACACGATGAAACTGAAAACGCTTATCCTTACCATTACAGGTTTTTTATTCATTACTTTAGTATCTGCACAAATAACTTACGTTTTTGTAGGAACGTTCAATCGTGACAAGCAAAAAGAAGGCATCGCTGTATATAAGCTGAACAGCAAAAACGGCAATCTGACAAAAACTCATGCAGTATCCGGAATACTCAACCCTTCTTATTTAGCCATTGGCTCCGACAGTAATTATTTATATGCCTGCACTGAATCTCAAACCAAAAATTCAGGCTACATCAGCAGCTTTAGATTTAATAGCGCTACCGGACAACTTACCGGAATAAACCGTCAAAAGACAAGCGGGGAAAACCCCGTATACCTCGTAACAGACAAAGAGAACAGGTTCCTGCTAAGCGTAAATTATACAGAGTCCGGTCTTGACGTTTTCCGGTTGGGAAAGGACGGAGCAATTGAAAAGCGCGTCCAAAGCATCACTTATAAAGAAGGCAGCAATGCAACAGAAAGGCAACATGCATCTCATAGTCATTCCGTAATTTTTTCACCAGATTTTAATTACATTCTTATTCCCGATTTAGGCGCTGATGAAATCAGGACCTATCATTTTGATCCATTGCGCCAGCAACCCGTCATCGCTGAAAGCTATACAAAAAATAATGCGACTGAAGGAAGCGGCCCACGTCATATTTGCTTTCATCCCAACAAAGAAAAAGTATATTGTGTGGAAGAAATCGGAGGCTCTTTGAGTAATTATGAATTTAATAACGGAATGCTAAAGCTTACAGAAAGATTAATGTTGCATGAAGGAGTAAACAGTGATTACAGCAGCGCGGATATTCATATTTCGCACGATGGGAAATTCCTGTATGCGTCAAACAGAGGCGAAGAAAACAATATTGCGATATTTTCTATTTCAGCAAGTGGAACACTTCACCCGGTTACCTATCAATCAACTTTGGGAAACCATCCGAGAATGTTTGGTATTTCACCCGATGACAATTATTTGATTGTAGCCAATCAATTAAGCAATAGCCTGAGGGTTTTTAAAAGAAATAAGCTTACAGGCAGGTTAAAAGCAACCGATCAGATTATAAAAATAGAAAGCCCTTCCTGTGTTCAAATCAAAACATATCAGTAAATACCATCCCATGCAAAAAAAGTATGTAACATTTATTCTCCTGCCGGTATCCCTGGTGTTTTTCCTGCAATGTATCCATGCCCAGCCCAACATTTCTTCCATGAAATGCGAATACATACATCAGCCATTGGGCATTGATGTGCAGCACCCCAGGTTAATGTGGGAGATCGCCTCTCCGGCAGCGGTTAAGCAGGTCGCTTACAATATATCAGTCGCTTCTTCAAAAGAAAACCTGCAGAGCGGCAAAGCCGATATATGGAGCTCCGGCAAAACCAATACTGAAGATCAGCTTGCATATTACGAAGGAAAAGCACTATTGCCCCATAGTAAATACTGGTGGAAGATAGAAGCTTTTTTAGCTGATGGGAAAACCATTTCCGGTCAAAGCTGGTTTGAAACAGGGAAAATGTCTTTGGCGGATTGGACGGCTTCATGGATAACAGATGAATACGATACTGCATATTCTCCTTCGCCCATGTTCCGTAAAGTTTTTAATGTAAACAAACCCATTGCTTCAGCAACATGTTATATAAGCGGGCTGGGATATGCCGCCCTTTCTTTTAATGGGAAGCCGCTTACCAAAAACAGCCTTGATCCCGGCTTTACTGATTATGGGAAGCGGGTATTGTACATGACCTACGATCTGTCTCCTGTACTAAAAACAGGAAAGAACTGCATAGGTGTGCAACTAGGCAATGGATGGTTCAATGAACAAACGCCTACCGTATGGAATTTTCACCAGGCGCCCTGGCGCAAACGTCCGCAATTAATCTGTGAAGTACATATTACTTACAAAGATGGCAGTAAGGAAATTATCCGGTCAGATGAAACATGGAAAACATCCACGGGTCCGCTGCTGTTTGATAACATTCATATAGGCGTTACGTATGATGCACGCCTCGTGCAAAAAGGCTGGAATACAGCCGGCTTTAACGATGCATCCTGGAAGAAGGCGAAGCTGACAAAAGCAACGGCCCCCATTCTTGAAGCGCATACAATGCCTTCTGCTACCACTTCGGATACACTCGATGCTGTAAGTATTAAAAAGATAAATGATACCTGTTATGTTTTTGATATGGGACAGAATTTTGCCGGCGTACCTTTTTTGCAAATAAAAGGAACGAAAGGCACACAGGTAAAACTGAGGCATGCGGAAATGATTTATGAAGACGGGCAGGTTGATCAACGGAATATCAGCATGCACCTTCGTCCGCGCAATACGAGGGAAGTAATACAATCTGACATTTATATATTGAACGGAGAAGGGACAGAAACTTTTATTCCGCCGTTTACTTACCATGGCTTCCAGTATATTGAACTCACTTCCGACAGGGCGATAGCTCTTGCAGATGTGAAGCTCCGGGCCTTAAGAATGCACAGCGATGTAAAAGAGCACGGGCATTTCCGTTCTTCCAACCAACTGCTGAATGATATATACGCCATCTGCAAAAACTCCTATCTCAGCAATCTGTTTGGCTTGCCAACCGACTGTCCTACCCGCGAAAAAAATGGCTGGATGGCAGATGGTTTTATGGTGCAGGAAGCCGGCATGATCAATTACGACTCAAGAAACATTTATGCCAAGTGGGTGAAAGATATGGTTGACGCACAGTCGGCAGATGGCGATGTACCGGGCATCGTCCCCACTTCATGGAAATGGAATTCCGAATGGGCCGGACCCATCTGGGATGCCGCCATTTTTATTGTTCCTTCATTGTTGTATAAATATTCGGATGATAAAGAAAGCATGAAGCATATATATGCCACTGCGAAAAAATACCTTGAATTTGTTGCGACCACAGAAAATGAAAAAGGATTGCTGACAAAAGGGCTTGGCGACTGGTTGTACTATAAAGCCATTACGCCCGTTGATTTCATGGTTTCCTGCTATTATTACCACGACAATATATTGATGGCAAAAATGGCGAACACCATCGGGCGTGGCGACGAAGCCGGGAAGTACGAAGAAAAAGCTGCAAGGATCAAGGACTCTGTCAATAAATATTTCTTTGACCCGGTGCAGGTATCCTACGGCAATAAAACACAGCTATCTTACGCGCTTCCGTTGTATATGAACATTGCGCCTGAACAGTACCGTAAGCAATTAGCAAAAAATCTCGATAATATGCTTGCGGCGAATAATTACAGTCTTGATTTTGGATTTATCGGGAGCCTGATCGTTCCGGAAGTATTATCTGATTTCGGTTATACAGAGTCGGTATACAAAATGGTTACAAAAGAAACCCTGCCTTCCTGGGGATACTGGATCAAAAATTTCAATGCTACCAGCTTATTTGAAACCTGGGATATAAGCCGCAATATAGGAGATGCATCACGCAACCATCCTTCTATGGGCGCCATATCCGCATGGATGTACAAAACCTTAGCGGGGATCAATACAGCCGGTGATGCACCCGCATTTAAAAAGATAAAAATCAAACCTGCCTTTATCAGCGGTCTTGATTTTGTTGACGCCAGCTATGCTTCTCAATACGGTACGATCAAAAGCCACTGGGAACGCAAAGGGAAGACGATCACCCTGAAGGTTACCATTCCGTCGACAAGTACCGCAACCATTGAGCTGCCCGGGAAGGAGGCAAAAGAAGTGAGCGGCGGGGATCATGTATTTCATTATACCACAGACAAGTAAAATGAGCATCAAATCGTATCTTTAAGATGAGGGCTCGACAAAAAGGCTGTCATTGCAATCCCAACTAAAGGTTGTGTGGCAATGATACTTATTATTCAATTTGATATTTATTCAATAGATTATAAAATTCAATTTGTTGATGTATAAATTCTGTCTTCCTTTCAATTGTAAACCTTCTGCTTTTTTCTGTTACTTTTTTCCGCAAAAAAGTAACCAAAAAGCCGCCCGAAATCCCCACCTGCCGGACGGGCAGGGACTACGGCCGATTTCGGGAAAGCTTTGATTAAACTTTTGTACTACTGTGAACTCAGCAACAGAATCCTGATAGTTTTTCTCCGAACCAGGACGCATACAAAGACTGCAAAATAAGAATACAACGTATCACAATTCAATAATTGAGCTCTCTAATTGTAAACTCTAAAATGTTCAACGACCTTTTGGCCAGTCTCAAAATAAATCTCCTGTTCAATACCATGAGCGTTATTCCAGCAGCGGATTGATCTGCACTTCAGCAAGTGGTATGGGAAATTTGAGATTTTCCTCCTTAAATGTAGCGCCACTGGGTAAAGTAAAGCCTACGGCATTTACCATATTTCCATTTACGGCATCAAAAATTTTATGCGTTCGTACAATATCAAACCAAACCTTGTCTTCCGCGCAAAGTTCCCAGTACCGCTGCTTCCATACTTCTTCCCTGAAATCTGCCTGGCTTAGCCCGGATACGTTTGCCAGCCCCGCGCGTGAACGAATGGCATTTACCGCATTATAGGCCGCAGCATTCGGATTCCCATCGGCTTCATTTTGCGCTTCGGCATACGTAAGCAACACATCCGCATAACGTATCACAGGAAAATCTTTAGCGGAACGCGGTGCATTGTCGAGGAGATTTTTATCAAAGAATTTATACATCGCCCAGGCAAAATTGTGTGTTGTTCCGTCAACAGTGATCGTATTGAAAAAGAAGCCGTTGTTATTACGCCTCAGATCGTTGGGCGCATAAGATCCCAGGAAACTGTCTTCCGGTATTAACAACCCCATATCATTGTCTACATGACCATTTCGGTTGAAGGATACACCCTTCGGATACAGTTCGTTTGGAACGATGGAATTAACGATATTAAGCCCGAACTGAATGCTGAAAATATGCTCCTGCCTGTTGTCGAAATCCGGGTTATTCAGCTTGTCAAACCAGCTAAGGCCGGCATCGGTCTGAAAGAGTGAGAAAGAGCTGCTGTTGATCACCTCCAGCGCCTTATCACGCGCCAGCGCAGCCTTGTCGGTTTGATTTACAGGAAAACCTGCCATGCTTAAATACGCTTTTGCCAGCAATGCTTTCGCGGCGCCGACGGAGGCTCTGCCTGTGCCTTCGGGCGTAGCGGGCAACCCGCTGGCTTCCACATCTTTTAAATCAGGTACAATGGCAGTTTCATAAATATCCTTTATGCTCGTTTTCGGCAACAATCCGTCTTCGGAGTTAGCCGTAGGCGTGAGTTTCAGGGGAACATCGCCGAAGATATTCACGAGCGTATAGTAATAATAGGCACGCAAAAATTTTGCTTCGCCCAACAGCTTATTGCGCTCAGCTTCATTCATTTCAACATTTGGAATATTGGCAATAGCCAGGTTGGCAGCTTCTATTCCCTGGTAGCAGGAGCCGAACCATTGCTGCAATAAGGGGCTTGCAGAATTTTGCCGAAGGTTTACCACGTTCACGAGATCATTGCCTTCCGACATTGTTCTGTAACCACCCGTAACCAGCTCTAACATGGCATAACCGTAGTTACGGCCGCTACCGGTATAAGGAGGATATAAAAAGGAGTAGATGCCGTCTACTGCTGCACGCGCATCTTCTTCGGATTTATAAAATTGTGAGCTGGTAATTACGGAACGAGGAGCTTCTTCCAGCCATTTTTTGCAGGAGCTGAATACAACCGCTGCCAGTATAAACAGGATAATATTTTTCATATCAAATCAAATTAAAAGTTTGCATTTACGCCTAAAGTAAAAGTACGGGGACGTGGAGAGCCATAAAACTCTACGCCTTGCGCAAAAGATCCCCCGAATGTGCTTACCTCGGGATCGTATTCCCTGTAAGAAGAGATCAGGAAAAAGTTTTGGACGTTGCCGTAAATGTTCAACCCGCTTAGTCTTAGCCGGCTGATCGTTTTTGCCGGGAATGTATAGCTCAGATTGATGCTTTTACCTCTTACAAATGAGCCGTCTTCCGCCCACCTGCTATCCATAAAAAAAGGAAGATCGGTTCCCCAGGGATCCACATGCGCGAAACGCAATGAAGGCACAAGTGTGTTTTGGTTCGCCGGACTCCATGCTTCTGCAAGTATGCTGGCATAACTGTTGGCGTAGTATTGCCTGTCTTCAATGGTAAGGCTTGTAACATTCATTACTTTATTCCCTTGTCTTAACTGAACATCCGCACGCAGGTTCCAGTTTTTGTAGCGGACAGAAGTAGTGAAAGTCATTTCATATTTGGGAAACATATTGCCTAAAACCATTGCATCGCTGTTGTCAAAAAGATGATCTCCGTTAACGTCCAGGCGTTTGATATCGCCGGGCTCTTTGCCATAGAGCGCTGCTTCTGCAGCTTCGTGCTCACCCCAGGTACCGATCCTTTGAAAGCCCCAGAAATTACCGATGGGCTTACCCACCTGGAGAATATTGGTTTGTCCCAGGAAGTTGGGCCCGGGGTATATATCCGCATTGGTGGCCCCCAGTGTAAGTATTTTGTTTTTGTTGGCTGCAAACAGCACTCCCAGGTTCCAGTCAAACTCTTTATTCCTTACAATAGCACCATTCAGCATCAGCTCAAGCCCTGAATTCTGCAAACTGCCGATATTGGTTGTTACCGTCGCATACCCGGTAACGGTAGATATGGGAACATTTAATAAAAGGTTGGTCGTTTTCTTCTTATAATAATCGGCAGTGAACGATAAACGGTTATTGAAAGCAGACAGATCCACCCCGATGTTTACCTGTGCCGTTTGCTCCCATTTTAAATTTGAATTGGGAATACTTGCCGGCACAGCCCCGATATACATCTGGTCGTTCAGGCTGATGGTAGAAGTGCCTACATTCCCCAAAGAAGAATAGGGGTTGATTTCTGAGTTACCTGTGATGCCATAGCTTCCCCTGAGCTTTAAAAATGAAATAGTTCTGCTGGATGAGAGAAAATCTTCGTTTGACAGGATCCAGCCCACCGCTCCCGACGGGAAAAATGCATATTTATTGGAGAAGCCAAACTTGGAGGAGCCATCATAGCGGCCTGTAAAGGTTACCAGGTATTTACCCTGGTAATCGTAGTTCACGCGGCCGTAGTAAGAGTTCAGCCGGAAATTATAGTAGTTAGATACAGGCGCCCCGCGTACTGCACCGGCGCCGAGGTTATTGTACTGGTAATAATCCGTTGAAAAGTTGGTAGCATTGGCGCTGGCGCTTTCCTGGCTCGATTGCATCCAGCTGGCGCCCAATACTGCATTGATGCGGTGATCTTTACCAATATAATTGTCGTAAGTGAGGTAATTTTCCGATTGCCAGTAAATATTTCTTGAACTGCCCACGGTGGCGGACCCGCCTATAGGGCCGATACCCTGCAGCTCTTTACCGATGTACAGGTTATTTCTTTGCGAGAATATTTGCGAGGAATAAGTTGTTTTAAAAGAAAGTCCTTTTGCCAGCTTCACCGAAGCATAAAAATTAGCCAAAACCTGGTCGTTGATAAACAGGTTCGCCATTTCTTCCAGTTGCCTCAGGGGATTATCGGCAGGGTATATGCTGGCATTATAGTGCGAGCCATCAGCATTGAAGTTATAGCCAAAATCATTCAGCCGCGACCAGTTACCGTTGGGATATTTTACCGGGAAGATCGGTAGCATTTCTATCATCATCCTGGTAGCGTTCATCCCCCCTACTGCCCAGTCGTCTACCCGGTTGGTTTTAACCTGGTTGTAGGCTATATCTCCACCAACGGTTAGCCATGAACGTAAGCTCATTTCAGTATTGTAGCGGGCACTGAATTTTTTATACCAGGTATTTTTAAGTATACCCTGGTCATCCTGGTAACCTATATATAAACCATTCCTGGATTTTGCGGTACCGGAGGTAAGCGAAATAAAGTGGCGGTTGGAAAAAGCTTTCCTGAGAACAGCATCCTGCCAGTCCGTATTATAAATAGGGCTGCCGTTGGCGTTGAACAGTTCGGGATAGTCCGCATGAAGGTCAGGTAAAGCTCCTCTTGACGGATCATACTCCCAGGCTCTTTTAAACCATTCCATATATCCTTCCGAATCCAGCATCTCCATTTTCCTCGCAATTGTATTCAGGCTCACATTGCCATTGTAGGCCAGCCCGAAATCTCCGTTCTTCGCTTTTTTGGTAGTAACAATAATAACGCCGTTAGATCCTCTTGCACCATAAATGGCAGTGGAGGAAGCATCCTTCAGCACATCTATGGATTCTATATCGTTAGGATTGATGGACTGGAAGTCGGCCCCTACAATTCCATCAATCACGAACAATGGCGCGTTGGACGCGGTGATCGAATTAAAGCCACGCAGGTTCACGCTGATCCCTCCTCCCGGTCTGCCTGAATTATTGTATATGTTCAGCCCCGGTACTTTGCCCGATAATGCCTCTAAAGGATTGGAAACAATCCTGTCTGCAAGGTCGGATGATTTAACGGAAGCTACAGCGCCTGTTACATCCGATCGTTTTTGTTTTCCGTAACCTACCACCACCACTTCATTCAAGCCCGATACCGACTCATACAGTACAATAACCACCTCCCTGTTCTCACGAACCACATAACGGCTTGGCTCAAACCCTACAAAGCTTACCTCCAGTACTACGGAATCTTTGTCCTGAACATCGAGTGAAAATTCACCGTTAGCGTCGGTAATGGTACCGTTCCTTGTATCTTTTTCCACTACCGACGCCCCCGCAATGGCAACACCATCCGCGCTGGCTACTCTTCCCTTTACTTTTTTGAGCTGAAGGGTAGATTTTGCCGGGTCGGCAACGATTATGATAACGTTATTATTTACTATTCTGAAGTTTAGAGGCGTAGTGCTCAAAATCCTGGTTAGCAGGTGTGTTACTTCTTCATTATACGCTTCTATCTTCAGGATCTTCTGAGAAGGAAGTATGTCGTCATTGAATATAAAACGGTAATCTGTTCTTTTTTCAATGGCAAGAAAAGCATCTGAAAATGAAACATTTTTCAGGCGCATTGTCAGTTTTGTTTGTGAATGGAGCTTGGCAGAAGAGTGAAGGCAAAATAACACGGTAAATACAAAAGTCAACTTCATACACTGGAGAATTTTCCGCAGTGTGTTCGAGTCAATAAAAACACACTCCAGTAGTTTTTTTTGCATAACTTGGGTTTGAATTTGTTAGATAAATGGTGGCTTCCGACCGGATACCACTTTGTTTAACTTCTCCGCGGGAAATGTAGCAGCATTTCCCGTTTTTGTAAGATGTTTGTTAAGTACTTCTAGTCATACAGCAATTGTTTTGGTGGTGAATTGAATGGAATTTATTTATTGATGATAAAGAGCCCTTTTGTTTTATCGTAGGTAAATGAAAAATTATACGATACAGAAAGCTGCGTCAGCGCTTCATGGATAGTTTCTGTTTCAAAAGTGGCTGTAAACCTTCTTGGCAGCAGGCTTTTATCGTGCACTTCAAAATTTACATTGTACCAGCGTGACATCTCCATTACTACTTCCTCAAATGGCTTGTTCCTGAAAACAAGTTTGTTGTTTACCCAGGAGGTTTCAATCACTGAATGATCGCCGGGCAGGTAGGTTACGGATGAAATGGACGGAGCCTGCACTGTGGTGGCTGATATTGCCTGTGCCGGATCGGTTACAATTGTTTTATTGCTTACGGAGATCTTTTCCGATGGTTTTAATATTACTTTTTTCAGCGATTGATTTGCAAAAGACACTTCAAGGCTGCCGCTGATAAGAGCGGCTTCTGTCCGGTTTTCTTCGGGATATGCCCTTACATTAAAAGTAGTGCCTAATACTTTTACATCAATGGCGTCTGTGTGAATAATGAAAGGTACTTTCGCATTGTGGGTTACATCAAAAAAAGCTTCTCCTGTTAACGATACCTGTCTGAATATTTTCCCAAAATCATTATCATATTCCAGGTAGCTGCCGGCATTCAACCATACCGAAGTGCCGTCGGGCAGCTCTACTTTGGAGCGGGATCCTTTTTGAGCGGACACTACATGGGCATTGGCAGCTTTTGTATCAGCTTCATCTGAATTTTTCAGGATCAGCCACCGGGTCAATAAAAATACCAGCGCAAACGAAGCAGCGATGCTGACATACTTCCAAACCGGAATACGGCGCACTGCCCGCCCGGGGCGTTCATTAGTAACCCCATCAGCCGGCTCGTCAGGAAGTGATCCTGAATGATCCTGCCGGGTAACTATTTGCGCCGGAAACAGGTTATGCAATATCCGGTTCGACATATAGTCCGGCATCTGCTGCGCCGGCTTGTAACTTTCCCATATCTGTTCCAGGGTATCTTTTAGCAGGGTATCTCCTTCACACTCCTGAACAAGCGCTGCCAGCTCCTGCTGCTCAGCGTCTGTAATATTGTTGTTAAAATACTTTTTTACAAGGTATTCTAGTCTGTTTATATCCATAGCTGTTTAGTATACGAAGCGCCATTTGGGTAAAATGAGCTGTTTCATTCATATAGACGACAAGCCAAAACGAAAACAGGCCTAGTTCATTTCCAATTATTTTTCAAAAGAGGCACTGATTGATTGTATCATCAGCAAAATACCTACTATATCAGGGCGGGTATTGAAGGTTTGTCTCAACGTGCGCAGGGCCGCGATCATATGATTTTTAACGGTAGATGGAGAAAGGTTCAGGCGATGGGCGATTTCTTCATATTTAAGCCCTTCCTCCCGGCTGAGCATATACACCAGCTTCTGTTGGGCAGATAAACGGGAGAGCGCTTCATGCAATAGCGCCGAAGTTTCTTTTTCGTTTAAATAGTATTCGGTGCTGTTATGATCCGGAACAGATTGTAGCCTGGACAAAGCCAATGTTTCTGCGGCCATTTTCCGGAAGGCATTGATGGCGTGGTTCTGTGCCATGCGAAACAGGTAGCTTCCAAATTTTTCAATTTGGGGCAGTTGTTCTCTTTGTGTCCATATTTTAGTAAAAATATCCTGGATAATATCTTCCGCCATCTGCGGCGACCCTGTCAGTCTTAATATAAAGCCGTAGAGCTTGTTTTTGTATAAATGAAAGAGTTGTGTAAATGCAGCGGAGTCTCCGGTGGAGGACAAAAGCATCAACGCTTTTTCTGAATTACAGGCAATCGCTTTGGTATACATCAGACCGCTGGAAGTTTTGAATCATATAAAAGTATGTAAAACTTTCATATGGCACACACCGATCTTTAAATTTGAGTATAAACATGTAAATAGGTAAATGATCCTGATCTTTACGGGCAGAAATATTGCTCCTTCATGAAACTTTTATATTCAAAACAGCATCTTGCTTTCATACTGCTTGTTTCTTCTATATGCCTGAAAACAGCCGCTCAGCAGTATGATACCGTTTATTTGCCCGATCCGCTGATCACTGAAGCATACTGCAAGGCTGCTCATCAAAATATCCTGGCGGCCGTAAACCCTTCTGTTTTTGACGGGTATTTTTCAGTATGCGCCGATGGAAAAGGGTTCGGTTACGGCAACACTTATCCTTCTCTCGACGGGCACCAGATGAGCGATGCCCTATTGTGGCTGGGGCAGATCAACACCGTAAAAGCGAATTGGGAGTATGTAAAGTCTTTTCAAAAACCGGATGGAAGGCTTCCAATAGCCATACTTCCGGCTGAAGCAGGAAAAAAGATCGGGCCTTCCGGTTTTACATCTGAAGTTGATATCAATGGTGGTTTATATACGCACTGGGTGCCTAAAGATCCGTTGAGGGCATTGGCAGGCACTACTTATATTCAGAATGCGGATGTGATCTTTCGCTTCACTTTCGACAAACAATGGCTGAAGGAACAACTGCCCTCCGTCAACCTTACCGCCAATTATCTTGCTTCTCTTATTTCCTCCGAGGGTGCTGTTGGCGGCGCCGGATATTATGTTGAACGTCCTACACGTGTTGAGTATGATGGCGTATCGCAGGGGCATGTAGCAGACGCCTTCAGGCGGCTTGCCTTATTAAACAGTGTAGCCGGCGATGAAGCATCCTGGAAAAAATACAATGGGCTTGCTGATCTTGTGGAATCGTATTTCCGGAAAAAATTCTGGCAGGGAGACCAGTACGCAGAATACCGGCACCCTGATAAAGGATTTATTGCAGGACATGGCCTTACCGATGTGGACTGGACGGCCCTGGCAACGGGTATTGCTTCAGAGGAACAAAAGCTGATCCTGTGGCCCCGGCTAAAAAATGAAGCAGGTTTTTATTATAACCGCATGCCTACGGGGATTGCAACCCGGCCGGAAACCTATGAAAGCTGGGAAACAACCTATGCCGATAACCAGGACCTGGCTGCTATGGGAAGAGTATGGTACATTGAAGCATGGGCAAGAGCCAATATGCGTGATGCGGAAGGATTGATCCTCGGCATCCGGGCTGTTAGCCGCGCGGGGCGGGACAGCGGCTATTACTGGCGGGAAAGATATAATGCGAAAGGCGGCTACGGAGCGAGAAAATACAATGAATACCCGGCTAACCTCATCAGGGTCATTCAACGTTTTTTATTGGGAGTTGAGCATGGCCTCGATGGCGCTCTGCGGCTTTCACCTGTAGCGCCGGAGGCTTTCTGGGAGTCAGGTTTTGGACAAAGCTTATCGCTCCGTAACGGAAGATTGTATTACATGATGAAAACAGGTATTGTTGAAGGTAGTTACCAGGGACACAGCGCACAAACATTATCGCTCAGGTTGTTTCATGCAGGGAAAAGCATCAAAGTAAAAATAAACGGGAAGGTGATTACCCCCGTGATGAAAGGGGAATGGATCACCCTTGTTTTACCAGCATCCGGAAAAGACAGGGCATCTGCTTTCAGCATTGAAATGCTTGAAAAGAAATAAATGCAGAGGGGCCTGCAGACAGAGGCGAGGGCAATTCGGAAAAGGGTTTCCAACCTTTTGAAGGTTGGAAACCCTGCGGCTGAAAAGCGAGGGTATATCTCTTGTTTTGCAGGCCTGCCTGCTGGGCTAATTTGGGATGCACCCAGCGAAGGACATTACTGGAGTTGTTTTGTTAGGGAGCATCTTTGTACATTCGAACCGGAGGGGAGCCGCGGAGAATCAAAAAAAATCTTTTTATATCAATTTTTTTTACAGTAAAAGTGTATATGATCCGGCAAGTGATCGAATTTTTAAAAGAAAAGGGACTTATCAGTAATGAATGATATTCTAAAATATAAAGATTATCTGGCATCGGTTCATTTTTCCATGGAAAATGAAGTTTTTTATGGAAAAGTATTAGGAATTGATGATCTGATCAATTTTGAAGGCAGTTCCGTAAAGGAATTAAAAAAAGTCTTTCATGAAGCAATTGATGATTATATATCAACCTGTAAATCGCTCGGAAAGGAGCCCAACAAAACCTATAAGGGTACCTTCAATGTAAGAATTCCGTCTGAGCTTCATAAGGAAGCTGCCACATTCGCAGCAATAAACAGTTTGTCCTTAAACGATTTTGTAAGGTCTGCTATTGACTTTGCTTTAGCCAACCGGGAGCAATTGAACAAAAAGCTGTTTTTAAAGTAGCTCCGGGTTTATGATGAAGCCTTCTATATAGAAGGAAGTGTACTGCGAAGGTATTTCATCGCGTGGTGGCAGGTTTTATTTGGTCGTGTTAAGCCTTTTATTGAGTGTAAAACTAAAATTATCATTCCCAATAAATAGGTTTTTGTCCTTGTGTAAAAAGAATAAAATATTTTCATCCCCTACAAGTAGTGAAATTGTTTGATTGGGTTTGTCTGGGTCAAGCTGAAGAATGATAGCATCGGGATTTGATGTAGCCCCTTTAATAATCGTCCAATTACCTGTAATGTCACTTTCCCTGCTGTTTGTTCTTCTCAAAGTATAGGTTGTGGGATGTAAAGTCTTTGGGTCTTTACTTAAAATAAGTTTCCATTTTAGTTTGAAACAAGATTGGTTTACAGTCAAATTATTTTCCGCAGCAAAGTCTCGGCAAGGTGTCCGTCCTTCATAAATTACCTGTAATGATGTATCTTTCAGCACACTTGTTGAATTTGTCAGCGTTGGCAACGGGTAATTATTTTTGTCTGGGGTTTTATTGTTTAGTGTGTAACTCCATCCGCCATTACCAATCATAAGTTGTTTTTGAGGCGTTAGTAAGTGGAAAATATTTGCATTGAGTTTTATCAATTCAATTTCAGTTTGAAATCCGCTACTCTTTAATTGGTAAATTTCTTTGTCATTGTCTTTGGTAATATGGTATTCACCTTGGTACGATTTCTTTTGTCCACCATCCTTGAACCCAAGCGTATTTGGCTGCGATTCTCCATAGATTATGTTTAACACAAAAGTGTTACCGTTCAAGTTGTCAAGTGTTAAGTTCCATTTAATGAAATCTATTATCGTCTCATCTGGGATGCCAAGTTGAGATTTAATTAAATCATTACCCGGTGTGCAACCAACAAACACGATTTTATCATTTTTTTCTGATGCCAAAGAGCAAAAACTGTTAATCGCGATACACCAGATAATTGTCAAACGAAATAAAAATGAAGTTATATTGTTCATACTATTGCCATTTTGATTGTTGTTAGTAGCCCACGTCCTTCAACAATTTCAAATTTGTAGGACGGAAATTTTTTATTTGGGTAAAAGTCCTGACCGCCAAAAGAGAAAACCTTGTTGTTGGGAAGCTGAAAAAGATAATAAGCGCCTTCGTCCTCCTGTTCTTTCAGTTCATAATACAAGTCAGAGGCGACTTCAATGACTGTTACTAAGTTTTTGTTTTTCAAAAAGACAATACTCCTTCTGTCTTTTTGCAGTTTTAGATATTCCTTTCCGGTCACCCAAACACCAATTGCGATGTAAATGACAACAGTTGTAAGCAAAAGAAAAAGCTCATTTGTCGTGCTGATTTTGAAGTATGCAAAAATACCAACAGCAAAAGCAAGAGATGTCCAGATAAGCAAAAACCAAATTTATCGCCTGAAGTTCTTGTTTAACTGGCTCAATTGCTTGGCAATGATTTTAAGCTCTCTTATCTCTTAATGGTCTTTGCAGTTTCAAGATGTTCGAGTTAATTGCAGCGAACGGTTGAACATTTGTGTTTCCTGCTTTTGGCATGGCCGAATAAAGATATAAAAGTTCATTGTTAATTTATAGCCCAATTTATAACCTCCGTCCGGAGCCGCAGATAATAGCCAGGTGAGGCCGAGGCGGCGTTATCCCTGCCTGTCCTGGCGAAAGTATCAGGTAATGGACAATTGACAGAGGAGGATGGACGATTGACAATGGCACAATAGCTATCAGCGGTCAGGTATCAGCTATCAGCAGTAAAACCGGTAGCTGACGGCTGATCGCTAATAGCTGATTGCCACAAAGACCTGCGACTAAAGATTTTTTATATACTTCGCGCATCCCTCCATTACCGTTGGGTCAGATTCCATTTCTACGAAAATATATTTCAATCCGCCAACTTTGGCAGCAGCGAAAAAATCAGGCCATTCAACAATGCCTGTACCCATCACTACTTCTTTCTTATGATCGGAAGGACTATAATCCTGCAGGTGCGCCGAAATGAAACGGCCGGGGAATTTCCGGAAATAATCCTGTGCCTTATAACCTGAGGTAATGGCAGCTACCTGGAACTGCATTTTTACCAGTGCGGGATCAAGGCGCTCCATCATCAAATCATATTGCGGACGGTCGCCGAACTTTTCGTCAAACTCACCGTTATGGTTATGATATCCCGCGATCATGCCGCCTTTCTTTACCAGCTCACCTACATGGTTCATCTGGTCGCAGCGTTTTCTCACTTCATCTTCGGTTTTCGCTATCAACCCTCCGGAGCACACCATGTGTTTCAGGCCCAACTGGTTGGCAAACTCAATGCGTTCTTTCAGGCTGGCATCGTCCGTGATCTCTTTCCAGGTAAAATGGCAACTGGTCGTTTGCAACCCGGAAGCATTGGTAATTTTTTTCAATTCCTTACCGGAGTATTTTGCGAGTGGCGCGAAATCCCCCTGGTACCCTTTCGGACTGCACCATTCTACGTTCTCATAACCATAGCCTGCCAAACGTTTCATTGTCTCTTCCGGCTGCTGCCCGATCACGTCCCGGAATACATAGGACTGAAAGCCAATCGGCATATTAATGCCTTTGCTGCGCGACATGGCAGTGAGGACATTGGGAATGGAAGCGAGGAACCCGGAAGCGGCGAGTCCGGCGGCGGCATTGCCTAAAAAGGATCTTCTGTTCATAATAATCGTTTGATATACACGTGTATAAAATTGTACGGCGGCAACCTGGACAACTACCCATAGTGATCAACCGCGTTTAATATTGGCAAAAGTTAGCCTTGAACCATAACCAAATTAATGAAAAAAAGCTGAAGTTTGTACTTTAGCCCAATAACGCAAAACCCTTGTTAGGGGTCGTTGTTTATTACCAGGGTATTTCTCCCGTTTCAGGATTATTTTCTTCACTAAAGAATTTTCCGGTTGGTCCGCTTTTGTCAATCAGGGCGTATTTTATAATACGTTTCCCGGCATCTTCTAAAGTCCCTGTACCCCTGTGTCCGTTGAAATCGGTTTTTGTAAATCCCGGACAAACAGCATTTATTTTGAAGTTGCTGTCTTTTAGCTCGTATGCCAAAACAACTGTGTACATATTCATTGCTGATTTGGACGAAAGATATACTGCACCTTTGTAGTTGTAATACTTGTATGACGAGTCGCTGTGCAGCGTAAGTGAACCTTGACTTGAACTTACATTTACAATACGAGGTTCAGCAGATTTTTTCAATAAATCAATAAATGCCTGTGTAACTCTTACAACTCCGAAAACATTTGCATCGTATGCTGCTTTGAACTTGTCTATGGTTGCATCAAGTGCCCCTTGTGGATAACCACCGAAAATGCCTGCGTTATTGATAAGTATGTCCAACTTTTTTGTTTTTTTGCCTATTTCGGTACGGGCATTTTTTACAGAATTATCATCTGTAATGTCAAGCTGAATAGCCTCTGTATGGCTTAATCCTTCTGCTTTTAATTTATTCATGGCTGTTATTCCGTTTTCCAAATTGCGACTGCCGAGGTAAACATAAACCCCTTTTTGAGCAAGTTGCCGTGCAACTTCAAAGCCAATGCTTTTGTTAGCTCCTGTTACTAATGCTGATTTCATTTTTTGTTGTTTAAATTAATGAAGCAAAAGTATATGGCTGAAAAACAGAGGAGATGGACAAATCAATTTATTGTCTTGACGAATCTTGCTGACCGTCTAAAAATTCACTTATGCTTTTTCC
This sequence comes from Chitinophagaceae bacterium, assembly GCA_019638615.1. GTDB lineage: Bacteria > Bacteroidota > Bacteroidia > Chitinophagales > Chitinophagaceae > Agriterribacter. The sequence continues at coordinate 148,734 of JAHBTL010000002.1, forward strand.
AGTACATTTCTTGAAAAATCTTGAAAAGTAATCAGGGTCATTAAAACCCAATTCATAGGCTAATTCTTTTACAGAAAGGTTAGAGTACTGTAATTTTCGCTGTGCCTCAATTACTAAGCGTTTAGTAAAGAAATCTTTAGGCGAAACTCCTGAATATTCTTTTACAATCCGATATAAGCTATTGGTGGTTAAAGCCAGCTTTTCGGCTATTGCATTTACAGAAGGTTGCTCCGTAAGATGCGTTTCCACCACTAGTTTGAATTCAATGAACTTTGACAGATTGGTGTTTAAAATATTAAGTGGTTCTTTGTTTTCGAAATAAGCACTATTTAATTCTGCTAATAGTGAGTTCAGGTAAGCTAATATTATTTCTGTATCGGTTGGATGTTCGTCTATATGAAGTATCTGATTTAAAATTTCAAAAACTTTTCTTACCCTTTCTCTTGTAGCATTGTCAAAAATTATAGTCTGTGAGTTTAAAGGATTAACTAAAAAAGGATATTGTTGAGGTAATAATGCTAATGTGTTTTCATCAAATAATACTTTGAAATATTTAAGGTCGGCATTTTTAGGCGGAGGGGTAAAAAACTGATCAGGCATTGCAAAAAGCAAGTGCCCTTCAGCAAGAGTAATGTCTTGCAAATCCAGATTGTAAGTAATAGAACCGCTGTCAATCAACACCATAAAATAAGAAGTTAGCTTGCGGGGTTGTAAAAGCTTTTGCTGAATATCGGAAGAAAGATAAGGATTGTTGTTGGAAACAATCTTTATGCTCAACCTGTCGTTCTTTACGTTCTTAAGTTTTGAGTTTGTATCCTGCATATTATCTGCTCAAAGTTTGGTAAGTATCGCTTTACAATGACCGCCGGCGATGGCTCGGCATTTGTGTTCGTGACGTAATTTGAAAAACGTCTGCCCGGAACTGAAGCCCGATTGAAAAACTGAAGTTGAAGTTAACAACTAAAAGCTAAATTGAAAAACGTCAAGCCCGAACAAAAATTGATAGCGATAAAATATTGAAGTTAACAACGTCCAGCCCCAAAAACGCCAAGCCCCATGTTGGTGGCATGTGCTTCTTGTCTGCCGTTCAGTCGCCACAAAAAGTTATAGGTTTCGTTTATTGCTTTCAATGGCAATGAACTCCGGCAAATATTCAGGAGTACAACCTTTTGAAACCATTTTGCCTTTATACAGACCTGTTTTTTCTCCAAGTGCAATACAACGATTTCTATATTTTTTTTCGTAAACACCAATCCAACCTGTTGTAAAGTTCATTGCCCATTGAACTTCGGCTTCTTCTTTTTCCATTTGTTTTTCAATGACAGTTAATAACTCTCCGCTATTGGGTTGTGTTTGTCCCATCCAACGCAAACGACCTTGATAATACCAATAAATTCGTCTTTTAAGCGAAGTTGAGCTGTTTTTCCAACTCTCAATCATTTCAATTGTCTTTTTGTCTTTGGTGAGTTGGTTTGCCATTAGCCAATCAATTAGTTGAAGTTTCTCATTTTCGCTGTGGTGCTTAATGTCAGCGACTAATTTGTCAATCACTTCTTCGGTTAGAAGTTTCTTGTCCATAATTAAGATTGCCAATTGTCGGGCAAAAAAATGTTTAGATGACCAAAGTTCCATTGCCAATTGGTGGTCTTTTTTTATGTCTTTAGCAATGGTTCGTAAGTCGCCAAGTTTGGTACTCTTGTCGGTGATTTGAGTGAGTATTTTTTGTGCTTTTGTTGAAAGTTTCATCTCAATATAGTTTGTCTAACGGTCGCTTTATCATTGCCACCAACGAACAGGGCTTTATGCAGGTTGGGAATTTGTATTCCGTCTGCCGATAACCGCTGCTGATTGAAAATATTTTGTTGAAATTAGGTATAAAAGCTGATAGTTATTCGTCTGACCGAACCGAAGCTGGGATTTGCAAATAGCTGATATTACAATGTCCAGCCCAACTTGCATAAAACCCAATGTTGGGTGCTGGGCTTCCTTTCAATTAAACGATTGTCTGAACTCCAAAGGCGATTGGTTCGTCTTTGTCTTAAAAAGTTTGCTGAACGATTGAGGTTGCTCAAATCCTAATTCATAAGCAATTTCGCTTACCGACAAGTCTGTAGTTGATAATTTTTCTTTCGCCTTTTCAATAAGTTTTTCGTGGATATGTTGCTGTGCTGACAAGCCTGTATTTTGTTTGAGCAAATCGGAAAAATACTTGCTTGATAAATTTAATTGCTCGGCAAAATAGCTGATCGTTGGTAAACCGTTTTCCGCAATTTCAGTGTCAAAATATTGATACAATAGTTTTTCAAACTTGCTTAATAAGGTATTATTGTTGGGCTTTCTTACAATAAATTGTCTGTTGTAATACCTGTTGCTGTAAGTAAGCAATAAGTCTAAGCTGGCAATGACTACATCTTGACTGAATTTGTCAATGAGCAAATGATATTCGGCATAGATTTGTTGAAATATTTGTTCGATTGTTTTTTCTTCGTCCTCCGATAAAATTAAAGCCTCACTAACTCCATATTCAAAAAATCCATAGTCCTTAATTTTTTTTGCCAAATCATAACCTTGCAAAAAATCAGGGTGTATGCTGATAGTCCAACCCAATGTAGGAAACAAGATGCCTTGCTCTACAATACTCACTTGTTTGGGTGCAAAATACGACATCACGCCTTCATCAAAATCGTACATCGTTTGTCCGTATTGAAGTTTATTGGGGCAGTCTTTTTTTAATACGATTTGATAATAATCGTATATCAATTTTGTTTTCTCTTTCACTTCAACTTGTGGTATTTCCTCAAACTTCTTTATGCTGAACAAAGGGTGTTTGGGCTTGCTCAATTTCATCAACTGATGACTTTGAGCAATAGTTTTTATATGAACTGTTTCCACTATTCAGAATTTAAAATATTAAGGTACAAAGTTAATCAAAGTTAATGCGACATTAGTTTTCTCTTGCTTCGTGCAGAGTTGCGTGCTAATCTGGCTTGTGAAAACAAAGACATTATTTTAATCATCATTCTATTTCTTCGTCCCGAGATGTGATAGGTTTTTCCTTTTTCAAATGCTTCCAGCATTTCACTTGCTACTTCTTCGGGTGTCTGAGTACTTGCACTATTGGAGCTTGCCTTTCCCATATCATTGTTCATTTCTTTTGAGTTCATAAAACCCGAAGAGGTCAACCCAGGACTGAACAGCATAACCTTTACGTTATATGGTTGGCATTCTTCTGTCAGAGATTGTGTAAAGGTTCGTACAAAAGATTTTGATGCCGAATAAACAGCCATAAAAGCACTTGGGAAAAAACCTGCCATTGACGATACATTAATGATATATCCACTTTTATTTTTAATCATTTCAGGCAGAAATAAATGGCAAAGACTTACCATTGCAGCGTTATTCAAAGCCATCATATTTAACTCGGCTTGCAGGTGGTTTTTATAAAATTCGCCCGTAGTACCCATTCCTGCATTGTTGATTAGAACATTTACTTGAATACCTCGTCTTTGACATTCATCAAAAACAGTTTTCGGTGCTTCTGCCTTGCCCAAATCGGCAACGATGTATTGGGCGTTTATTTGATATTTTATTGTTAGTTCGTTACAAAGTGTTTTTAGTTTGTCCTCGTTTCGAGCTACTAAAAGCAAGTTATGTTTTATTGAGGCAAATTTGTAAGCAATAGCTTCGCCAATTCCTCCCGATGCACCTGTTATTAATGTTACTTTCATTTTATTCAAATTTTTATGTCGCAAAGTTGCGACTACCTGAAAAATTTAAAGTGTTCAAATGTCGGAATGTTGTGTTCAAATGTCGGGGTGGTGGGTGGGCTTGGTTTGTCTGTTTTATTGTGTCAGTTGATGTTTGTACGATGGTCGGTCGCCTTGCAGGCGATGTTGGTTCAACTCATAAATTTACGCTATTGCACAAAATCATTAAAATCATAAAGGGCTAAAAACAAGCCTTTTAGCATTATGCATTTTTATTATCACAATTGCGTCAATGCAATCCTGTGCTTTCGCCTACAAACGCTTATAAACGTTTGTAAACAATTAACCACATATAGCTTTGCACATCCAGCCCATGCTACTTTTACCGTTGCCTGCAGGATCCACATACGAAAAGCTATCACGCAGCTCAAACTTGTGCGTTAATAAAGAGACTACTATTTTTAAATACGGATTCGGGTACTGGCAGGTTTCCCGGATCATACGAGCAAACAGCTCTGCACGCACGACCAGGCAGGCAGTCAAAAGATGAAAAGATTAAAAAGCACTTTCAAGGTAAGAAGTTTTTTAATAATATCAAATATTCTATAAGAGGGTAAATTACGATCTGTCGCTTCTTTTTTCCGTATTAAGCAGTGATGTCCTAAAGCCTTATATCATGCCGTAAGTCATTTCGTTTCACATATAGTGTTATAGCGTGACTATTTTCGAAAAAGAAATAATGCGCTATATCACCTGTTCGAAGGAAAGTTGTAAGGCATGGATGATCAGGTCGCAGTCTTCTTTTGTAATCACCAGCGAGGGGCGCATGGTTAAAATATTTCCTTCAATTACTTTCAGCGCTACTCCCTGCTGCAGGCAATGATACATTACTGCTTCTGCCAGGTGGTCCGCTCTTTCTTTTGTACCCGGATTTTGTACCAGGTCAATGCCCAAGTGAAATCCACGGCCCGCGATATTGCCGATTACAGGAAATTGCTGCTGCAGTTGCTTCAATTGTTCTACCAGGTAATTGCCCAGTTGCTCCGCGTTCTGTACCAACCGGTGCTTTTCAATATACCGGATGGCTGCAAGCCCCGCGGCGCAGGAGAGCGGATTCTTTTCGTGCGTAAAATGACCTATAGAGCGATGTTGTAAAATATTGTACTTTTCTTTGGTTACAATCCCTGCAAGCGGTACGATTCCTCCGCCCAGCGATTTTCCCAATACCAGCACATCCGGCGTTACAAAATGTTCACAGGCAAACCATTTACCGGTCCTGCCCAACCCTTCTATAATTTCATCAAAAATGAGAAAGATTCCATAGTCGTCGCAGATCTTGCGTACCTGCTGCCAGTAATACTCCGACGGTACTACAGGCGTAGCAGATACAGGCTCCGCTATCAACGCCGCAATATCAGGATTGCGGTGAAGTATATTGGTGATCTGGCGCAGGTATTCGTCATCAATTTGCTTTTGATCGGTAAAACCCCAGGGATTGCGGTAGTAATTCGGAAATTCCACGTGAAAAGCGCCGGGCATCATAGGCCCCTGCCCGTTGGTGAAATGTTCTTCGCCGCCAACGGTAGATGCCTGGAAGCCATTGCCGTGGTAGGAGTCCCAGTAGGAAATGGTTTTCCATCGGCCGGTAACCTGCTTGGCAAGAGCGATCGCCATTTCAATGGCTTCCGATCCGCCGGGGCAAAACAATACACGATCCAAGCCCTCCGGAGTGATTTCGACCAGTTTTTTAGCCAGTTGTACAGCCGGTATATTGGTATAACGCCGCGGGGTAAACGCTAAATGTTCATTCAGTTGATGAATAGCTGCTTTTATCACTTCGGGGTTAGAGAAGCCGGCGTTGTGCACGCCGTTCCCATGCAAATCGAGATATTTTTTCCCGTTCAGGTCGTAAATATAAGCGCCTTCCGTTTTGCTCAACACATTCATTACGGGCGTGGATAATGCCTGGTGCAAAAAGTATCGGGCATCTTCGTTTATCCAGTACCGTGTGTGCTCGTCGAGCGACTGGTTGTATTGTTTTCTCAGCTCGCTGCTGTTGTTGTCTCCCTGTTCGGTAGATACTTTTTTATCGGGTGGGTTGTGCATTTTTATGAATATTAAAACTTGCACGTAAGATACTGAATTATATTAGCTATTAGCCTTCAGCAGTCAGCTATCAGTGTTTATTGTTTATGGTTTTTTATTTATGGTTGAAATAGCTATCAGCAATGGGCTGTGGATAATTGAAAGTGAAATAGCTATCAGCGATGGGGTGTGGGCTGATTCATCTCAAATTTCAAATCCTATAATCTTTCACCTCTTCGTTCTGTCTTCCATATTCAGGTCGCTGTTGAAGGGGCTTTTAGTAAACGGGTAGATCATTTGTTTGAGATAGCCTTTAGGATAATGGGCTTCGTGCAGGCCGGTGCCTTCGGGCCATTCGTTGCCCGGGAGATAATAGGTGCCGAATATTTTATCAATGAACGGGAAGATCGTGGCGAAGTTCTTCCCGTAATACTTCGGGTCTTCGCAATGATGCCAGTGGTGGTACTGCGGAGTAGCGATAATGTATTTGAGGAATCCAAAATTAATGCGCGTGTTTGCATGGATCAATACCGCGTGAATGGCCATAAACACGATATAGGTATTGAAGGTGATCTCCGAAAATCCAAAAACATACAAAGGAATAAAAGCCATGGAACGGGTCACAAAAATATCTACGAAGTGCGTACGGCTGCCGGCCAGCCAGTCCATGTTTTGCGTGGAATGGTGTACCGAATGAAATCGCCACAAATAGTGATGGCTGTGAAAGAAACGATGGGCCCAATACTGGAAAAGATCGGTAATAAAAAACGCGAAGAGCAATTCTATTACAAACGGAAGCTGCTGCACCCATTGCTGTATCGCGTCCAGCCCTATCCAGCCAAAGAATAATTTAGCCGGTTGTTGGGTGATCACTCCAAAGAACTGTATGAACAAATGACTTACTACAAAATATACCAGGTCGGTGCGCCATTCTTCATGAAATTTACTCTGGTTTTTGTTTTTGGGAAATACCATTTCAATGGGAATGAAAATTACCGCCATCAGCAACAGGTCAAGCAGTAACCAGTCAAGTCCCAGATGCCAGTTGGTTTTTTCTACCGCTCTTCCCTGCACATGAAAGCCGCCTATTACAATGGTGATGGTACAGAGGAGCAACCCGATCAATGCCCATTTCTTTTTTTTACTCAGCATAAAGCTCAGCAGGGCAAAAAAGAAGGAGGCAATAATGGTTGCCGTAAGCAGTATGGCCATCGATCTGCCGGTATATACGTCCCTGAATTCCGGAGAAGTCAGCCACTCGGGAAACTGAAAGCAGAAAACCGCAAGGAAAGACAAAGCTCCCAGGAAAATAGAGATATACCCGCTGATCTTACCTTCCCCTATAACAAGACGTTGCCGGCTCATATTATATATTGTTTGGTTTCAAAACTAAACGCATTTTAAAGAAACATAGTATTTTACTGAGCAAAACCCGCGGAATATCTATCAGGCTGCGGCAAATAAAAAGCGGACTGCATTAACAGCAGCCCGCCAACATTGGATTTAGGAATATATAATTTTAAATGCCTTGCAGGTTATTGATCCCACCAAACTTTTGTATTTAATTCGTCAGGCCCCAACCATTGTACTGCCTGTTTATAATGGTCTTCATTGATCCGCATCTCATCAGCAGGATACAAGGCCCTCCTGGGCACATAACCCGGTCCTATAGGGCCGATGGGAATGTCAGGATACCCCGTCCGTCTCCATTCAAACCATGCTTCATATCCAACCAGGTAATGAGATATCCATTTCTGCAACCATATTTTCTGTAGTTTTCGATCGCTGCTACCACTATATGCTACCGAGCTTTGCTGAAGATACGCGTTGTCTGCATAGATGTTTGCAGAAGATAGTTTCAGGTAAGAGCCGGCATAGTTGCCGGGAATCCTGCCGGCGTAGTAGAGAAACTGATCTTTTATTCCATTCAGGTAATAGGTTTCGGCTGCCGCGGTGCCTCCGGGTATTAATCCTTTTTCCGCTGCTTCTGCCAATATAAACTGAACTTCCGAATAAGTAATGATAATACCCTGGGCCGCGGTTTTAGAGGAGAGGTCTATGTCATATTTCTGCGACATCCACAGCATTCCCATTGAAGAAGTAAGGTTGGCATTGGGGAAGGAGCCAATGCCATTCAGGTCTCCTTCATATTCAAATGCGGAAGGGTCAGGACGTACACCGTTAGCATCTGCCGCACTACTGATGGGGGTTGGCAAGGCATACACATAAAGGCGGGTATCATTCAATGCTTTCAGTGTATCAATTAATTGTTTACTTACCTTGGTATCGGTTGAGAAGTTGCTGGCATTATAAAATGGAGAATAATTCGCCTCGCGATCGGCATTGAACTGCAGCGCTGCCTGATCGGCATAAGATTGAAATAACGGGTATTTTGAAGGGGTGCCGGCAATGGCAGTCATTTGGGCCGATACATCTTTCCTGCCAGACTCTCTTAGCAGCAGCCTTAACGCGAGGGCATTGGCAAACATTTTCCATTTATTCACATCCCCGTTGTACAAAATGTCGCCGATGATTGTTTCATCAGAAGTGCCGAGAATATTGTTGGCTTCTTCAAGATCCGCCAGTAATCCTGTATACACCTGCTCCTGCTGCTCATAAGCCGGGCTATAAATAGCTCCCAGCTTTGCCTGGGCTGCTTCCCTGAAGGGAATGGGACCATACATGTCTGTTAAACATTGAAACATCCAGGAACGAAGCACGAGGGCCAATCCTTTGTAATTTTTTAGCCCTTCGGTTTCCGATATAGAGATCACTTCGTTTAAATCCCTGATATAGTCATAATAATTCCATAAAAAATAGCCATTGGCGTCTGACCGCGCCCAGTTACTGAAATTACTGGCATAATCAGATACTACAAGGTTGGCCGCAACGCTGCCCCTTGCGTAAGAATTATAAAAGTTGCTTTTTACGGAGGATCTTATTGCATTCGGTAACAACAAGCCCACGCTTGTTACTTTATCAGGATTATTGGGGTTGGTATTGATCTCTTCAAAATCCTTTGTACAACTCATCATTAGCAATACGCAACACAACGGTATTAAAATATTTTTTTTCATTGTTTTTTGTTTTGCTGTTTAGAAACTCAGGTTAAGGCTTAAGCCCATTTCTTTGGTAGACGGGGTGCTCATGTTTTCAAATCCTGCGATAAGCCCGCCTCCTCCTGTTGCTACAGATACTTCAGGATCGAAATGTTTATTGCTTTTGGGTGTAAACAGCAATAAGTTTCTTCCTGTTACAGCAATCCTGGCATTTTTAATAAAAGTTCCGTTCGTAATTTTTGCCGGTAAGCTGTACCCAATGGATAGTTCTCTTAGTTTAAAGTAAGTGGAGCTGAACAGCTGCGCTTCGGAAATATGATCTAAAGGCTTTTTAATAAAATACCTGGCATTGGTTCCATATACGCCCTCGCTGTAAGTATCGTCTTTGCTGGTGGCGTTTTGCTGGAAGCTTCCATCAGGCATTTGCGCCGCTCCGGGAATATAATATTTGTCAACATATTCCTGTCCCGGCGCCCGCGCTTCACGTCCCAGCGCGGCTTCTTCCAGTTGGCCGGCACCGGCTGCCTTATTATAGAAGCGGGAAATAAATTTACCGCCATATTGCCCCGCGAACAGGAAGTTTAAGCTGAAGCTTTTATAGCTGATCTGGTTATAGAAACCTCCGATCCAGTCGGGATTTATATTGCCCAGGTAAATATCCGTGCTGGTAGGCCTGGGATAGGCATCCGGAAAAATGATGATCTCCCCTTTCATCGCCCCATCTGCTACCCGCTGGTAACCTGGTCCCCATATAGCGCCCATCTTTTCGCCTACGCGTGCCTGTATGGAGGCGTCCTCACCGGGAGCAGCCTGTACAATTTTATCTACTTCAGGCGCCAGCGATACGAGCTTGCCTACATTCCTTGACCAGTTGATCGTAAAGTTCCATTTGAAGGAATTAGGAAGACTAACCGGGGTAGCGGATAGTACTACTTCAAAACCGGTATTTTTAATTTCGCCGGCATTGATAATCCTGGAGGTTGATCCGGAGCTTTGCGGAGTTGACAAAGGAATGATCTGGTTCTTTGAAATGATATTGTAATAAGTAGCATCTATTATAAGCCGGTTGTTGAAAAAGCCCAAAGAGGCGCCAATTTCGTAAGTAGAGGTAATTTCAGGCTTTAAATTTGGATTTAGCAAACCGGAGCTGCCTACCAATGAGTAATAGTTGCCCCAGGGAGTTCCGTACCCGTAGGTATTGTAAAGGCTATAAGCGCCGGCATCGTGACCAACCTGCGCCGTTGCAAGGCGCAACTGGGCCTGGCTGAAAGCTCCGGGTAAATGAAGGATGTCTTTTAAGTTCCCGTTTAATCCGATAGAAGGATAAAAATAAGAGTTGTTGCCGGGCGGTAATGTGCTGGACCAATCATTACGGGCGGTGATATCAAGATATAAGAGATTTTTATACCCGATATTAGCCATTCCGTATAAGCTGTTTACCCGTGATTTATATATAGATGCCCATGATTCAAGAGGGCTGGCCGTGTTGCTCACGTTGTAAACACCAGGCACTAACAGTTGAGGCGCCGCTACAGAAGCGTTATTGCTGTTTTGATCGAACCTGTTGCCTCCAACCGAAATGGTATAAGTAAGATCTCCGTTTAAACCGGCATTGTTATAGCTGAGGAGGAAATCAGCATTTCTTTCTTCCCGCTTTAAGCGAACCTCTTCATACCTGCCATTCTCGTAGTCAACTGTACTAACGGCCCATTTCATAGGACGATAATCATAATAGAAATCATCGCCAACGCGCAATTTTAATTTCAAATGATCGCTGAATGCATAATCAAGCGAAATGTTGCCATACAGCCTGTCTTTGTCCTGTCCTTTTGTGTCTTCATATAGCAGGAAGAAAGGGTTGTTGTGGTTTTCGCCGTAGTTGTATTGAAACTGGCGGATACCTTCCATGCCCGGCTGCCAGTAATTACGTAAGCTGTTGATGTTTACATTACGTCCCATCCAGGTAAAGAAATACATAAAAGTATTTCGACCATAACCATTGTCGGGGCGACTGTCGCTTTTCTGTTTTACATAGTTCAGGTTAATGCTGGTGGTGAGTTTACTTGTTATGCGGTAAGAGCTGTTAAAGTTTACCTGGTAACGGTTCAGGTCGTTATTAGGTATAACGCCTTTTTCGTTGAGTGATGTAAGGGATAACCGGTAATCGGATTTTTCCGTTCCGCCCGAAAATGCAATATTGTTTAAATATTTCTGCCCGGTAGTGAAGAAGTCCCTGATATTATCGGGTTGAGAGACCCAGGGTGTTTCAATAATGTCTCCCCTGTTATTTAAGGCTACATCTGCACCGCGGTACCCGTTGGAGGTAGGAGAATCAAACTGAGCTTCGGTAGTGCCATTATCTAACCGGGGCCCCCAGCTTTCATCATAATCATCGTCAATCCCATTGGGATAAATAGACCAGGTAGCGCCAAAGTTTGATCCTTTATAGTTGCCGTTACTGCCCTGTCCGAATTTATCCTGAAATTTGGGTAAGCGCCCTACCTTTTCCATAAAGTAGGTGGAGTTGAAGCTTACACCAATGCCTTTTCTTTTGCTTCCCTTTTTTGTTGTAATGATAATAGCGCCATGAGCAGCCCTTGAGCCGTACAGCGCCGCAGCGGCTGGCCCTTTTAATACGTTCATTGACTCTATATCGGCCGGGTTGATCTCCGCGGCACTATTGCCATAATCAGCGCCCCCGCTGGTGTTGGATACTCCGTCGTTGCCTACCGGAACTCCGTCAATAACAAAAAGGGGTTGGTTGCCGTTGATGTTTAACGAAGTTTCACCCCGTACTGTAATTTTAGCAGTGCCGCCAACAGAACCGGAGCTTACAATATTTACCCCTGCTACCTTACCGGAAATATTGCTTACGAAATTAGATGCAGGCGATTCTGTAAGCATGCTTCCGTCTACTTTTTGAGTAGCATATCCCAGTGTTTTCTTCTCGCGGCTGATGCCTAACGCGGTCACCACCACTTCCGACAAATTCTTCTGGTCTTTCTGGAGGGTTATATTCAAGGTGCTTTTGCCCGAAACCGCGATCTCGGTGCTGGCGAAGCCAACGGAACTTATAACCAGTATGGCATTGCTGCCGGCATCAATGTTGAAATTGCCGTCGTTGTCTGTAATAGTAGATTGAGAAGAGCCTTTTACCTGTATGGTAGCGCCCGACAGCGGGTTGCCTTCTTCATCCGTTATTCTTCCCTTAACAATTGCAAGCGGGGCCGGAGCAAAGCTCAATACTACCAGTTCGTTGTTATTGATCGTATATGCTAAACCGGTACCTTCCAGTATGCGGTCCATTACCGCGGTAAGCGAAGCGTTTTGTACTTTCAGCGTTACCCTGCTTTGTTCAAATACGGGATCGTCGGAATATAAAAAACGGTAGTCGGAGTTTTTTTCAATTAATGAAAGCACTCTTCTCAACGGTTCTTTTTTTACAGACAGCGAAATTTCTTTTTGAGCGTTGGCCCAAAGGCTGATCTGCATACATAAACATGTGGTAATAATGAAAGAAACTTTCATGATAAATTTCCATTTCCGGGGAACGGGCAAATCAAGCCTTGCCCAATTAGTTTTGGAAAAAAGCATACCTTTAATTGTTAAGTTAATAATGTGGGAACTACTAACAGGGTGCTCCCGATTTTGCTTGACAGGGAGGTGTTGCCGCATCTCCCTTTTTATATGATTCTCAAGTCATAACTGTTGATTTAGGTTGTAAAAATTGAATGGTCAATCTGTTTTCTGTCATTTCTGCCTGCTTATAATAATGTTCCTGTTTTCAATGGTGTAATGAAACGGCGTTGATTGCCGTAAGGCGTTCAACGCTTCCACGATGTCTTCTTTTTCAAAAGAGCCGGTAAATGTTACTCCTTCCATTTTTGAATCCCTGAAATCAATGGACACATTGTACCATCTTTCCATTTTTTTCGCCAGGCTTGAAAATGGCTCTTTATAAAATGCCAGCTTATTTTCGATCCAGGCTATTTCCGCTATGCTGCTGTCTACCGGATTCGGCTTTATTTTACCCAGCGAAATCATTTCTTCTTCCCGGTAAGAAGGCGTATCCTTTTCCTGCGATGAAATCGTAGCGCTTTTGCCTATTATGATCTTTTCGTTGGGGCGCATTAAAATCTTCCGTTCAGGATCCTTTTGCGAAAAAACCTCAATGGCTCCTTCGATCAGCGAAGCTTCTACCGTACTGTCTTCCGCATAGGCCTTCACATTAAAAATGGTTCCCTTTACTTTAATATCTACATTTCCTGCATGCACTACCAATGGAACCTGCTCATTTTTTGCTATTTCAAAAAAAGCTTCCCCTTTTAAAAAGATCTCACGGGTTTCTACGCCAAAATCTTTGTTGTAGGTGAGCTTGCTGCCTGTATTAATTATTACAGATGATCCATCGGGCAAATGAACCGTGCTTTTGGAGCCGCCGTTTGTAACCACCTCATTCACGGAGGAAACAGCTTGATTGTTTGGCTTTTCAGCGCCTGGTGTAAGCCACCAAACTATCGCAACCGCTATCATCGCTGCAATACCGCCTACCATCGTCCATTTTTTAAACCATCGTTTCTTTTCTTTATTATCCGGCAATAAATCATCCTGCAAGGGCTGCACCTCCTCTCTTTCCGTATTTTTTTGTAAAGCCAGTTGAATGGCTTCCAGGCTCTTTATCTCATCTGCCGCCGATGTTATTTTCTTTAGAGGTAAATCATGCAGTTCGGCCATTAGTTCGTTTAACTGAAATGCATCCTGCTGCTGCTGAAGCAACAGTTCCAGCTCACGCAACTCATCATCGGAAATTTCATGGTTGTATTTCCGGGCGAGCAGTTCCCATATCCTTGAAACAGACATACGTTTGGAATCGTTTGAAAACACTAAGGATACCTGTTTGCAGGCAATACCCCCAAAGCATTTAAAAAAAATCAGGAAACAAAGGAAAGCGGGATGGCATGGCTTAGTTTTTTGAGCGCGATCCCCATTTGGTTTTCTACTGTTTTTTCGGAAAGCGAAAGCAATTTGGCTACTTCCCTGTATTTAAGGTTGTTTTCTTTTACCAGGCTGAAGATAAGCTTACACTGCGGCGGAAGCGCCTGTATGGCTTCGTTGATGCGCCGCTGGATCTCGGAGCTGATCAAAATGTCGTGAGGAGTCCTTTCAATGCTGCATTCAAAATCGTGAAGGCTTTCCAGCTTTTGCTGATACAGGTCTTGCTTTTTGAGCTGCTTCAGCGCCTTGTTCTTCGCGCACATAAATAAATATACTTCCGGGTTGGCTACATTATCCAGCAAATATCTTTTTTGCCATAATCCCAGAAAAGTGTCGTTTACCACTTCTTCCGTAAGCTCTTTGTTGCCCATAAAAGCGAATACAAAACGAAAGAGCTTATGAAAATAGCCGGAGTGCAATGCCCATAAAGCCGATTCATCGCCGGCAGATGCCATGCGCCGGAACAAGTCATTGATATCTTTTTTTATGACTTCCATTCATTTTGGTTGAAAACAATCGTTGAATCGGCAGTTGGATGCATTTCAAATTTTCGCACTAATTTTCCGGTCGGTCGGATCTCCACCCGCCTGCGAAAATCTGAAATGCGCCCGGCAGTTGACTACAATGTTACATTTTTATTTTATAAATCCCTTGCGTAAAAAAATAAATGCAAACGTTTGAATAAAAAAATAATATAATGATCGCATTGATATGTTATGCAAACCGGTATAGCAATACCCCAGGAGAAAAGGGTTTCCAACCTTCAAAAAGTCGGAAAACCCTGCGGCTAAAAAGTGAGGTTATATAACGATCATTCATTGATCTCTATAATACTGTAAATATTCAGCTCCGGTATGGTAATATTGAGCTTGCCGTTAGCATAATGCTGTTCTACCGCAATATTGCCAGGCTGCAATAAAACAGCAGCAGGTTTTTTGGGTAAAGCCAGCTTTACCTGTATGTTTTTAAGCGCCGCTACTTCATCGTATACCAAAACATTGGGATTGTTATGCGGCCCGCTGGTATTGATAAGATGTATGTATAATCTTCCGTTTTTGCGGGTAATGACCTGGTGTATTTTTTCTGATCCTTCCACCACCGATAAAAATGACGGGACCATTTCCTTTATTACATCCGTAGCCAGTTCCCTGAACAACGGGTTTTGATTGCTGTTATAAAAACTGCCCATGTTCATATAGATACCTGCTATTTTTCCTTTGCCGTAGGATTGAACGCTTGCCAGGCAATTGCCGGTTGTAAAACGCCAGTCGTCGGCTGTTAATTGAATTCCTTTTTTAATAGCGTTGGCAGATGCGGTTACGGGCAAAAAATCGGTATGGGCGAGTACAATGCGGTTGTTGAAGCCGGCAAACAATCCAGTTGACGGCTTCGTTGCATCTGCCATGTGAATGCCGAGCTCGTTTTTAAAATCCTTTACAGCGTTGGCGCCGATCACCAGCAGGTTGCCTCCATTGTTTACATATTCAATTAATTGAATGCGAATGGAAGGATCTATATGCTCCCATTCGGGAATGACCAGTATAGGGTATTGCTGCAATCTTCCGGGTAGCTGGTGATCCATTAATATATCCACCGGCAAACGGCTGTCGAGTAAAATATTCAGCACTCCTTTTAACGCTTCCTGGTGATGCGCCGTATACAGGCTGTTCGTTTCATATCTTTTCCATGCATACGTAGCATATAAAAGGCCTATTTGCGGAACGCTCTGTCCTTTGAATGTATATGCTTTTCTATCGTTGCAGAAGCGGATGATCTCTGCCATTTTCCTGAACTGGTATGGCTCCGGCGAACCATCGTGGTTTTGTTGCCAGTAGGTTTGAAATCCTCCTCCCTGGGCTAACACTTCCGCTGCTTCCTGCTGCAATTGCGCTACAGATTTGGTGGCTTTTGAATTGTTCTTCCAGGCAAACGACCACGACATCAGATCCCAGGGCTTGCCCTGCAAAGCCAGGCAGCGGCTTTCAAACGCTGAGCTGTACAAGCTGTTTGATCCCGCTACATCACCCGACAAATAATCAACAGGTATATTAACAGGTTCGGGCATCATGGAGGAAAAAGACCAGTTGCTGGTAACCTTAAATTGCGGGGCTACTTTATGTACCGCGTTGGCATATTTGGTAATATAATCCCTGAAGGCTTTCCGGTGAAACTCCATCCACTCAAAAAAATAAGGTTCACCTGGCTTTTGCGGAATGGCGCTGATGCCTGTTGCTTTGGTAAACGCTGCTTTGGCGGCGGGAGAATAATCGGTGCCCAATACCCAGCAGTCGCCATCCACCCAAATGCCATCCAGCTTGTAATCCACAGCCAGTTCCTGTAGCTGTGGAATCAGTAACGAGTCTGCATAAGCGCTGAACAGGGAGGTCGCGTTTTCATGAGGCTTTCCGTCGGCAGTATATCGCGCCCAGTAAGGATGCTGTATAAGCGCCTGGTTGTCCCAAATGCCTGAGTAATGGGCGTATAATGGTACCTTATACCTGGCAGTTACTTCGCGCCATACCTTCATTATGTCTTTGGCAAAAGCCGGGGCGGCATTACCCACTTTGGTAGGGTAGCTGGAAATGCCCGGATGCCCTTTACAATCTACCTGGATAAAGTCGGGCTGGATCAGCCGCATCATCGAGTCAATCATTTCATGCGTGAACGTTTTGCCGATGCCGGAATCTTTGGCGCCTGCATGAAAATCGAGGTGCAGGCCTGCAAAACGTTCGCGTTGCTGGGCAGATGCGATCAGACAGCCCCAGATACATGCAGACAATATGGTTATCCTTAGCGCGTATGCATTCATGATAGTCAGATTTTATTTCCGTTATATACCGTTATGGGTGAACCCTGGGCCAGCAGCACGCTTGATGGCCGGAGCTGGTTAAGAAAGCTGAAAGCCTTGCCGTACAGTGCTTCAAAGTCGCAGCTAATATTATAGTCTTTCACAGGGTGAACATTCCAGCGGGGATGCTCTACTTTATATTCTTTGGTAGCATTGTCTTTTTGTTTAGCATACCCCCAATAGTGCTCCGTTATAAATTCCTCTTCGCTGCCTTCGCCAATGGGTTCATACCGCGGCGAAGCCATTACCGTTATTTCGTTGCCCAATCGCCGCCCCCATTTGTAATGTACGGTAAGCAGTTCCGGCAACGCGGAAACCGATGACCAGGTAGGCAGGGTTTGATATTTTTCCTGGTAAAATGTATTGGCAATAAAAGTGATGGCCCGGCGGGGTACAATTTCCTTGATGAACACTACGCCCCGTTTCCATTCGCCGTTTTGGCAATACCTCACGTAAAACCTGAGATTGATCTCTTCAAAATCAGTATGAAAAGGAACCCTTATCCCCTTAACACGGGTATCAAAAAAGCGAAAACCTACCAGGCTTGCATAGCAGGTGTCGTTAAAAAAATCGAGCTCGGTTTTAGGAGGTAAAAAATCCGACAGTACAGAAGGATCAACTTCATAATTGGCCATTGCCAGGTATAACCATTGGGCCGTAAGAAAGGGTTTCAATAAAATAAGTTGATAGTGAATAAAGGAATAAATCTAAGGAATTATTGAGATTTATAGTTTATGGTTTTTTGTTTATGGTTGAAAAGCCCAACCCGAAACCATAAACTTCCAACCCCAAATTACACGCTCACGACCCTATACCTTGCTCCTTACGCCCTGCAAGCATTTGTTTAGCTGCTGGTGCTCCAATAGCCGTTCCGTTGTTGAGTGTTTTCACCAACAACCGAAGCGCGGGAAAGTTACATAGCATTGTTACAGCACAGAGTGACACAACAGAAGTCGATAGAAGCACTACAGCTAAGTACACAAAACATCCCTATGCCTTACTCCTTACCCCCTACAGTAACAAATATGGTTTAGAACAAAAAACAGGATATACAATAAAAGCGACCGCCCCTCAATCCGGGGCAGTCGCTTTTATATTATTGTATTTCTATTTTATTGCAGTATAATAGAAACTATTTCCTGTTCAAATGCCAGCCTGTAAGTTCCTTTTGAAAGAGATTGCATATTGATGCTGTGTTGTCCTGCCACGTCCAGTTTTTTTCTTAATACCAACTGGCCATTGCTGGTATAAACAGTTAACATGCCTGCTTTTTTGGTACGAAGATGCAAAGTGCCATTTACAACCGGATTAGGATATACAGAAAGCATTGTCTTTGTTTCAAACTGCAGGGATTGTATACTGCTGAAGCTGCTTTTGCCATCATAGTCACGTTGACGTATGCGATAATAGTTTTTTCCTTCAGCAGGGTTGGTGTGCAGGTACTCATAATTTTTGACTGCAACGCTGTTTGCAGCTCCTTTTATTACAGCTATCGACTCCCAATCCCAGCCATTGATACTATGTTCTACCACAAAATCCTTATTGTTGGTTTCTGCGGCCGTTGCCCATGCAATCAAAGCGCTGCCGTTTTGCTTTTGTACAGTAAAGCTTAACCAGGTAACAGGCAATGTTGCATTGATATCGGCAACTCCAAAGGGTGAAAATGTTCCTGTATAGCCGGTATATGTTAAACTGGTAGCGGTGCTGCTGGTAGTACCGGCTGTTTGCTGTGTCCAGCCCCCGCTGTAATGAAACAATGCTGGGGTTGTTACATTTTCTGCTTCACCGGCATTCCAGTTAAATATAAAATCAACTCCGGCACCTGCGTTGGGATTCGTTTTGGTAATATCCCAGGTACGTTTAACGCGTCCTTCTGTTACAGTCGCTTCATCATACCCATTCAGGTATAGTTCATCTAAGACCAGTATACCAAAGGCGTCTGCAGCGCCTGTATTGTTTTTGACAGATACCGGGTTGTATGCGCTTCTTCCTACCGGGAACAGGGTTTCAATGCCATCTTCGATATTCATGCTGAACCTGCCGGTGCCATTAGATTGAACATAGCTTGTGCTGCTAAAGTTTGTTACACTATGAGCAGTAAGGTTGAAGTTGCCAAGTACCAGTTTGTAAGGCGCTCCCGAAAACTGAATGTTGTTTACCTGCCTGTTCTGATCCAATATCAAATCGTTTACCGCATCTTCTGCAAAAACAATATCCTCGTCTGCACCGGGTATTATACCCGCGCCCCAGTTGGCGGCAGTAGCATAATCCGTACCTGAAGCACCACGCCAGAAGTTGTCTTTCCATTGGGCGTATAATGTAAGATTTACTCCTGCCGTATACTCATCATTCACTGCATAACTCGTTCCTGATCCGTTGGGACTGGTATTCCATCCGTCAAAAATATACCCTGAGCGTGTAAGGTTGCCGGCGCCTTCAAGGTTGGTTGACCCGTTGAAGGTTCCTGTAGCGGGAGCTGTACCACCTGTATTGCCGTTGCCTGTATAGGTAATGCTATAACTACCCGCTGCGTTAATAAATACCGGTATCAGTGTTATATTTCTGTCAACCAATACGTCATAAGGGTTGTCTGTTGACGCGGTTCCGGTGCCGCCCAGAACATATTCCCAATGGTCAAATAATTTATTATTTACCGGTATAGCTGTAAGTGTTACCGAAGTTCCGGAGGGATATACATCTCCATAAACCGTACCGCCGGTAACAGATCCGTCTGCAGAATAATTCACCTTAAGCATATACAGGTTATCTACCGTACCCTGGATGGCTCCGATAGCAGGAGGATCACTGCGTGTGGCACCTACCTGGTCAGTGGTAATTTCATAAGAAGACGCAGCACTGCCCACCAGGTTTACCCAGGCGGATGTTGCACGATTATAATATCCTACAACAGGCGAACCGCTATTGCTGGTGAAGCCCGTTTTGGTTCCCAGGTTCGCAGGGTCTAATGTAAAGCTGCCGGTTTGGAGGGTTGGTGCAATACCTTCCCCGTTATTATAGAGGAATGGCTGAAAGATCAATCCCGTGCCTATTTCATTGCCGGCGCCATCTGTAATACGGGTTGAGGCGCCACCGGAAAAGATGGTGTTGTCTGAACCGTCGGCAATACCTGTATAGTGAACATTTCCTGCAGAGCTATAGTCAACGCCGCTCGAAGTAAGATCGGCATGATATATACAATAATACAGGTGTACATTGCCCGGATCGCTAAATGCCTCAACGTCATCAGGAACATAACCGGTAGGGTTAGTAACATCGCCTGCAGAACGGTGATAGTTATATGCAAACAGGCTGTTTACAGCATATACAGAGCCGCCATTATTACCAATAGCCCCTCCGTGATAATCCCCATAGGCAACATTACCCGTAAGACTGCTGTTAACAATATAAAGCGTTCCGGTGTAGTTATTAATGGCTCCGCCAATTTCTGTGCTTTTGTTATTGGAAAAGGTAGAGTTATTAACATACAGATAGCCGTCGAAGCCATTTTCTCCTGCTCCGCCCCCGCCTCCTAAACTGGTACTCCTGTTTTCGGAAAAAGTACTGTTTTCAACAAACATATTCCCGCTGTTCAAAAACCCTCCCCCGTATGCCGCGGCATTGCGTATTACCTGGCATCCTTTCATAAATACTGTTCCGCCGTTATTGTGCAAGCCGCCGCCGCCAACAGAGAAGGTTTCATCTCCGCGCGAGTGGCTGATGGTTGAGTTATTGATATTTAATACATTTCCGGAGCCAACATAAATAGCTGCACCGCTGCCAGCCGTTAAACTGCCGCCGCTTATTTTCAGGTGATTGATGGTAACGGTTTTGCCTGATCCGGAAAGGTTGAAGATCCTGAAGGCTGACGGATTACTGTTGAATTTCCCTGCCTCGTCCAGCCCCGGAACAGGAACAGTGATCCTGTATCCGTTACCGTTCAGGATGAGCGTCTTAGAAAGAACAATTTCTGCATCAGCAACAATGTTGTTGGAAAAATTGATGATGTCTCCATCTGCCGAAGCTGTAACGGCGGCAGTTAATTCGCTGTATGTTCCAACCGTTCTGGTTGTTTGTGCATTCACATATTGGAAAAAGAAAAGAAATAAAAGGGAAGTTAAGCGTAATGTTTTTTTCATGTGTGTTAATTTAGGAATGGATAATAGTTTTGCAATTTGTGGTATTCTATTTAAAATAATTGCATAATATACAGTTGTCTATATAAAAAAAATTTAAATATATGTAAACCCTTATTCAAATAAAAGTGTTAACACCTAGAGGGGGAATACAAAAAGGATTATTTTCAATCATAACCACAATATGTCACTGATGAAATTGTTCTATTCAACAACCCGGAAAATATTCATTCCCGTTATTGCAATTTTTTTTTCCGGATTTTTATCGGCGCAGCCCGGCAGCAGACACAACCTGCTTTTTAATCAATTACCTGCCGTATGGGACGAAGCCCTTCCTTTGGGCAATGGCACGGTAGGCGCCCTGGTTTGGCAAAAAGAGAATAAGCTCCGTTTTTCACTCGACAGGGCAGACATCTGGGATTTGCGCCCGTTAAAAGGCTTGCACAGGGAAGAATTTTCGTACCAATGGATTGAAAAAAAAGTACTGGAAAAAGATTACAAACCGGTACAGGAATATTTCGACGCGCCGTATGACAGGGAGCCTGCCCCTTCTAAGATCCCTGCGGGCGCCCTGGAATTCAGCCTGCCTTCCACTCCTGTACAATCCGTTCAGCTTTCGCTTAAAAATGCACTGGCGACCGTTACATGGCAGGGCGGGGAAAAGCTACAGACTTTCGTACATGCAACACAACCTGTCGGGTGGTTTCGTTTTGAAAACATCAAACATAACCTGGCTATACAACTGGTTGCTCCCGCGTACGAAGGCAAACTTTCTGACGGAGAGATCAACTCTCTGGTAGGTGATGACCTGGCGCGCCTGGGTTACCAGCAAGGCAATATACAGCACGATGCTAACAGTATTACCTATACGCAGAAGGGGTGGGGCGACTTTACTTATGAAATCAATGTGCGGTGGAAGAAAAT
Source organism: Chitinophagaceae bacterium (assembly GCA_019638615.1). Classification (GTDB taxonomy): domain Bacteria; phylum Bacteroidota; class Bacteroidia; order Chitinophagales; family Chitinophagaceae; genus Agriterribacter. The sequence goes on from JAHBTL010000002.1 coordinate 170,485, forward strand.
AAACAGCAGTGCCGTTGAAGGCGTATGGAGTATTTCATCACATTACGCCGGTAAAAAAACAACTCCTGCCGCTACCCGGGTATCCGCGCAGGCATTCGCGCGCGGCTATGCTGCAGATTACAGCACCCATCTTCGCTGGTGGAACAATTTCTGGTCAAAATCTTCTTTACAGGTTCCCGACAGCATCATAGAGAAACAATGGTACCTTGAACAGTACAAATTTGGCGCGGCGGCCCGCAAGGGAGCGCCACCTGTTTCACTGCAGGCAGTGTGGACGGCAGACAATGGCAGGATACCACCATGGAAAGGCGATTTTCATCACGACCTGAATACCCAGCTCAGCTATTGGCCTTCCTACAGCGGCAATCACCTGGAAGAAGCTGCCGGATACATCGATCATCTCGAAGAAAACAAGGCTAACTATAAACGCTACACGAAATTGTTCTTTGGAAAAGAAGGCTTGGCCATACCGGGGGTAACGACACTGGATGGTACTGAAATGGGCGGCTGGACGCAATACTCCCTCTCTCCCACTGTTTCATCGTGGCTGGCGCATCACTATTACCTGCAATGGCGTTATAGCATGGACAAACAATTCCTGGAAGAAAAAGCATACCCTTTTATAAAAGACGTTTGTACTTTTTTGGAAGACATCACGGTAAAAGAAGCGAATGGTTTGCGCAGGTTGCCTTTAAGCTCCAGTCCCGAGATCAACAACAACAAGATCAATGCCTGGTTTTTACAGAACACCAACTACGACCTGGCTTTAATGAAATTCGCATTTACGGCAGCCATTGAAATGGCAGAAGCATTGCAATTGCGCGAAGACGTAGCCGGGTGGCAGCAAACCCTGGCTGAGTTTGGCGACTATGCTGTTACAGAAAATGATGAGCTGATGTTTGCTCCGAACCTGCCTTATGCCGAATCGCACCGGCATTTTTCGCACCTGATGGCTATTCATCCGCTTGGGCTGATTAAATGGGAAGACGGGGCGAAAGCGCAATCCATTATTAAAAACACCGTTGCCCTGCTGGATAAGGTAGGCCCGGATTACTGGTGCGGTTATTCTTATTCCTGGTTAGCCAACCTTAAAGCCAGGGCGAAAGACGGAGAAGGCGCCGCAAAAGCATTGAATATATTTGCAACCGCTTTTTGTTTGCCCAACAGCTTTCACGCCAATGGCGATCAGACAAAATCCGGGTTGTCAAAATTCACCTATCGGCCATTCACCCTGGAAGGTAACTTCGCCTATGCAGCAGGGTTACAGGAAATGTTGCTGCAGAGCTATGCCGGTTTTATTGAAATTTTTCCCGCCGTTCCACAGGAATGGAAAAACATTTCTTTCAGCCAGCTACGAGCCGAGGGGGCTTACCTTGTATCCGCTAAAAAAGTAAATGGCACGGTAACTGAAATAAAAATAGCAGCCGAAAAAGCAGGAAAAACACAATTGAAGCTTCCTTTCACCCACTGGAAAACAGCAGCTGCCAAAGGCATCAAAGTCTCCCAATCAGGCGACTTTCTTGATCTCAGCAGCATGGCGGGTGGTGAAATTGTAATTTCTAATGCAGGCGGGTTGTAAGTTGCAGGTTTGAGGTTTATGGTTTCATTGTCAACCGTCAATTGTCCACTATCCATTACTGATAGCCCATTGCCGAAAGCTGATAGCTGACTGCTGATAGCTATTTGTGTCTTTCAACTATAAACAAAAAACCATAAACTACGAATCGTTGCAGGTTGCAGGCTTATGGTTTGAAGTTTATGGTTTGAGGTTTGGAGATTGAAACCGAAACTATAAACAATAAACTACAAACCACAAACAAAATTGTCAATCGTCCATTATCCATTGTCAACTATCAACTGTCAATTGTCCTATTGTATTCCTCCAATCCTTTTTCAAGGCAGTCCATGGCGCTGTTGATGGCATCGGTGTTCAGCACATAGGCAAGCCTTACTTCATTTTTACCCAATCCGGGTGTACTGTAAAACCCGGATGCAGGCGCCATCATAACAGTTTGATTGTTGTAAGAAAACGATTCAAGCAGCCACTGGCAAAAATCGTCGGTATCTGCTACCGGTAATTTTGCCATGGCGTAAAAAGCACCGCCCGGGTTGGGACAGGACACACCGGGAATATTATTGAGGCGTTTTACCAGAGTATCTCTTCTCAATTGGTATTCCTCTTTGGTGGCATCGAAATAATCATGCGGAAGATCGAGCGCGGCTTCCCCTGCCATTTGCCCGAAAGACGGAGGACTGAGCCTTGCCTGCGCGAACTTCAAAACAGTATCCCATACCTGCCGGTTCCTGGTGATCAGCGCACCTATCCTTGCGCCACAGGAGCTATACCGCTTTGAAATAGTATCCATCATCAATACATTATCCTCCACTCCTTCTAATTGTAATGCGCTGAAATGGGTACCCGTATAACAAAACTCACGGTAAGCCTCATCCGAAAACAGGTAAAGATTGTGGCGCTTTACAATATCGCGCAGGGTTTCCAGCTCTTCCCGGCTGTACAGATAACCCGTAGGGTTATTGGGATTGCATATAATGACCGCCTTTGTACGCGATGTGATCTTTTCTTCAAAAGCGGCTATGGGAGGCAACGCAAAACCGTCGGTTATGCATGAGGTTACAGGCACTACTTTTACACCGGCTTCTACTGCGAACCCATTGTAATTGGCATAAAAAGGTTCGGGGATAATCACCTCATCGCCTGCATCCAGGCAGCTCATCATGCCAAACAAAATAGCTTCCGATCCGCCCGTAGTGATGAGGATCTGCGAAGGATCGGTCTTAATGCCCACCCCTTCATAATAAGTCACCAGCTTACGGCGGTAACTTTCGTTGCCTGCACTGTGGCTGTATTCAAGAATGGTAAAATCAGAATGCCTGACGGCATCTAAAACAGGCTTGGGTGTTTCAATATCGGGTTGCCCGATATTCAGGTGATATACCCTGATCCCTTTTTTCTTAGCAGATTCCGCATAAGGAACCAGTTTCCGGATAGGAGAAGCAGGCATCTGTTGTCCGCGATTACTGATAGATAGCATGAGACAAAGATAAAGAACCGCTTACAGTTTATAAAACAAAGGAATCAGCAGGTGATTGCCTGCGGGATACTGTTATCAACTTGTGTTTATTCCGCTTTTGCAGATTTGAATACGGCATATACCTTTGCGCCATGCAAATATTAGATGGTAAGCTGGTAGCCCAGGCAGTAAAAGACGATCTCAAACAAAAAGTGACTATCCTGAAACAGGAAGGAAAGAAAACGCCTCACCTGGCCGCCATATTGGTAGGAACCAATGGTGCCAGCGAAACCTATGTTGCTTCCAAAGTAAAAACCTGTGAGGAAATCGGGTATGCATCCACTTTAATTCGTTTTGAAGACACGGTGGACGAAGCTACCCTGCTGAGCAAAATCCGGGAACTGAACGAAGATGCGGAAGTGGATGGCATACTGGTGCAGTTGCCCTTACCCAAACAGATATCGGAAGAAAAGGTGATCAACACCATTGTGGCAGAAAAAGATGTAGACGGCTTTCATCCGTCGAATATCGGGAAGATGGTTCAGGGTCAGCCGGCCTATATCCCTGCTACTCCTTATGGCATACTGCTGCTGCTGGATCATTATAAAATCGAAACCAAAGGCAAACACGCCGTGGTAATAGGACGCAGCAATATTGTTGGCAGGCCCATGAGCATTTTACTGAGCCAGAATTCGCCTACTGGCAACTGCACAGTTACATTATGCCACTCGCACACAAAAAACCTGAAAGAGCTTTGCCTGCAGGCCGACATCCTTGTAGCAGCATTGGGCAGGCCAGAATTTCTTACAGTTGATATGGTAAAGGAAGGCGCCATCGTGATTGACGTGGGTATTACACGCGTGGAGGATAAAACAAAGAAAAAAGGCTATGCCATTAAAGGAGATGTAGCTTACGAAACAGTGGCCCCTAAATGCAGCTATATCACTCCTGTGCCCGGGGGGGTGGGAGCCATGACCATTGCCGCTTTGATGCAGAATACCTACCAGGCAGTAATCAGGTAATACAAAGCCTGACCCAGGTAACAAGAGATCAGGCTGCTAATGACAGGTTATGGCAAATATGCTGAACAACAGTATAAGTGATGATTGATGTACCACTGCTTGTCATGCCGAGCCCGCAGGGAGAGGCATCTATCTTCGCGCCAGTCGTTGCTTTCATAATTACAGCATAATGCTATAGATTCCTCTCCCGCGGAATGACAAAAGGAAGAGGAATGAACCATGGAAATAGTGCCAGACACCACAACCTTCCCTTTTAAACTCAGCCTCTCGCTTGTATTTTCATCTGAAATTCAAACGAACATCTGCATTCCCCTGCTCAAAAGAAATGTTCAATGCTATATCAATATCGTTTAAGAAAGCAAAGAGCTTTTAAAAGTTAAATTGTTGATTGCCTCAAGCCGGTCCCGCCACTTGGCGGGATATCCGAAACGCCCCAGCTTTTTGCTTTGAGGAAACCTGTCAGCTTCATATCATTGTTCATCTATCCCTTTGATCGGTGGTAGTACAAATCTCACGCAAAAAAAGGTGGCTTATTCGGATACTGGTAACAGTGCGATGAATAGCAGTGTTACTGACAGATTAAAAGTTTTATAATGATTCTTACACTAAAGGAAACGACATTGAATACCACATACCATTGCATTTATACTCGCCTTACCGCATACCTGCTGCCTTTCTTCATTTCAGCATTAACCCGTGCGGGAAAATACAGGCAGGCGCTTTCAATAAATATAGAAAAGGCCTTCAGTATATTGGTTATTAAAAATATTTTATTAGATTAATCTAACTTATTATTTTTGTAAACAGGGATTCGAAATTTCCCTACTAAAATAACAAGATGAAAAAATTTAAGATACTCCTGCTTACAACAGCCTGCTTACTTTCCGGTTGGATAAGTTCTGCGCAAACCGGCAAAATAAAGGGCAAAATCACTGACAGTAACGGGCAGGCGGTCGAAGCTGCAACCATTTCCCTGCCGCAATTAAAGAAAGGAACGGTGTCAGATGGCTTGGGCCACTACGAGTTAAGCGGTATTCCTTACGGAACCTGGAAGCTGGAAGTAAGTTTCCTGGGATTTAGCACCTATAAAACAGATCTCATCGTAAAAAGCGGGGAAATGGAACACGCTGTTGTGCTTAGCGGGGAATCATCTGCTCAATTGGGTGAAGTAGTTATTTCCGGTACCATGAAAGAAGTATCCAGGCTGGAAAGCCCCGTACCCGTCGAAGTATATACTTCAAAATTCTTCAAGACAAATCCCACCCCATCTATTTTTGATGCTTTGCAAAATGTGAACGGCGTCCGCCCGCAGTTGAACTGCAATGTTTGTAATACCGGGGATATTCATATCAATGGATTGGAAGGCCCCTACACAATGGTGCTGATCGATGGCATGCCCATTGTTAGCGGTTTGTCTACCGTATATGGCTTAAGCGGCATTCCGCAATCCCTGATTGAGCGGGTAGAGATCGTAAAAGGACCGGCTTCCACACTCTACGGCAGCGAAGCCGTTGGCGGGTTGATCAACATCATTACCAAAAAGCCTGGTAACGCCCCGCTTTTTTCGGCCGATGTGTTCGGCACAAGCTGGGGTGAGGTAAATGCAGACCTTGCCGGTAAATTCAGGGCCGGTAAAAAAGCGCAGCCCTTATCAGGAGTTAATTACTTCAGCTACCAGAACGGTATTGATAAAAACAAAGACGGCTTTACAGATGTAACGCTTCAAAGCAGGATATCCGTCTTTAACAAATGGAATTTTGACCGCAAAGACAACCGCTTGTTTTCACTGGCCGGGCGCTATATATATGAGGACCGATGGGGCGGTGAAATGAACTGGACAAAAAAATACAGGGGTGGAGAAGAGGTATACGGCGAAAGCATTTATACCAGCCGCTGGGAGCTTTTTGGTACGTACCAGTTGCCCCTGAGAGAAAAAATAATATTCCAGTTCAGTGCCAACGGGCACAATCAAAATTCTTTTTATGGCAATACGCCTTATATGGCTGACCAGTATATTGGTTTCAGCCAGTTGACCTGGTTCAAAACATCAGGCAAACATGATCTGCTGACCGGTTTAACTTATCGCTATACCTATTATGATGACAATACTCCGGCAACAGCGGAAGCCGGTAATGCAGACAAAAACAAGCCTGCACACACCAACCTGCCGGGAATATTCGTACAGGATGAGATTACACTGAATGATAACAATAAGCTCCTGCTCGGGATACGTTATGATTACAATTCATTGCACGGAAGCATTCTGACGCCGCGTATCAATTATAAGTGGAGTTCCCCCAACAGGAACAATGTGCTGCGTTTGAGCTTTGGGAACGGCTACCGTGTAGCCAATGTATTTACCGAAGATCATGCTGCACTGACGGGTGCAAGGGAAGTGGTATTTGAAGAAGCATTAAAGCCAGAAACCTCCTGGAACGGAAATATTAACTTCGTGAAAAAGATAGTTGCAGGCAATGCATTCATCGGGCTGGATGCTTCTGTTTTCTATACTTATTTTACCAATAAGATCATACCCGATTATGATACCGATCCCAACAAGATCATGTATGCCAACCTGGATGGCCATGCTGTTTCCAAAGGCATTTCCCTGAATATCGACATGTTGTTTCCGAATGGATTAAAAGTGCTGGCAGGCGCCACCGCAATGGATGTATACAATACGGAAGAGGGCGAAAAAAGGCGCCAGCTATTTGCAGAAAAATTTACCGGGGTATGGAATATCGGTTACACTTTCGGCAATACCGGGCTGACTATTGACTATACAGGCAACCTGTATGGCCCGATGCGTCTGCCCTTATTAAGCGATACGGATCCCCGCAGGGAATATTCTCCCTGGTGGAGCATACAGAACATCCAGTTGACAAAACGCATAGGCAGGAAAGTAGAGATATACGGAGGCGTAAAAAACCTGCTGAACTGGACGCCCAACAGGGGCACTCCATTTATCATAGCAAGAGCGAATGACCCGTTTGATAAAAATGTACAGTTTGATAGCGGCGGGCAGGCGATGGCAACTCCTGATAATCCTTATGGACTTACATTTGACCCGTCGTATGTATATGGGCCCAATCAGGGCATCCGCGGGTTCCTGGGTTGCAGGTATACCTTATCCCGGTAATCAAAATGATGTATAATAAAGCTATTCAGTAATAAATGCTTGTAGAAGATGTAGCCTGATGCACTATGCCGCAGGGTGCATATTCCAAATTTTCGCAGGGAGCAATTTTATCAGTTCACTCATTAATATCACGTTTTAACCCTGCCCGTCCCTGTCTGCCGTTCGGTAGTTCAGGCAGGCGAATGGCTCATCCGGGCGGACGGTCAGGCGGGCTTATTACATTATTTGCATCATCATTGAAGGTAAGAAGGTAAAATACGTCTGGTACAGAACTGTTACTTAGGTAATAAGCTTGCCTACCGGCAGGTAGGGTTCTTGGACTTTACGATAAATCTTAAAGAGCTGGCATTATTTGTATTCTTGTTTTGAAGCGAAAATTGTATATACCCCATCGAAAAAGGGTTTCCAACCTTTTGAAGGTTGGAAACCCTGCGGCTGAAAAGCGAGGGTATATCCCGTTTTTTGCAGGCCTGCCTGCTGGACTAATTTGGAATACGCTTCATATTGCATGGTTTGTTATTAACTTTGCGGCAATTGTTATAACCGCATCATTTAATTTTCATTGCAGACAACAGTTAACATACAACAGACTACGCTACCTGTAATGGAGGCTTTTTACACCTTACAGGGTGAAGGGAAGTACCAGGGCAGGGCCGCCTACTTTATAAGGCTGGGCGGATGCGATGTGGGATGCGTTTGGTGCGATGTAAAAGAAAGCTGGGATGCCAGTGCACATCCTCAAAAAAGCATTGAAACCATATTACTACAGGCAAAAAATGAGATTCAAAAGCAGACTGTCAACAGCATCATAGCAGTTGTTACCGGCGGAGAACCTCTGATGCACGACCTTACAACGCTTACTGCCGCCCTGAAAAAAGAAGGCTTCCGTACACATATTGAAACATCAGGAAGCGCTCCTATGAGCGGAGACTGGGACTGGGTATGCATTTCGCCCAAAAAGTTTAAGGCGCCCCTGCCAGAAAACATGATACTGGCAGATGAGCTGAAAATAATTGTATACAACAAATCAGATTTTGCCTGGGCCGAAAAATATGCGCAACAAACAAGGCAGCATTGCAAATTGTATTTACAACCGGAATGGAGCAAAGCCGGCACCATTACACCGCTCATCATCGACTATATCAAAGCCAACCCGCAATGGCAACTAAGCCTGCAGGTGCATAAATACCTCAACATTCCATGATTTGAAATTTGAGATTTGAGATTTGAGATTTGAGATTTTCACATTCCCATATTTTCAAATTATCAAATTGCCACATTCTCCTTCCCCATGATATCATTGATGATAATAAACGCATGTTCCCGGGAATTTTCAATAAACCAGGTATGTGTGTCCATCCCTCCGCATACCACACCTGCAAGGTAAATGCCAGGCTGGTTGGATTCCATTGTAACCGCATTGTATTCCGGCTTCAGCTTTTCATCGTCCGATAAACGAATGCCCACCCTCCTTAAAAAATCAAATTGCGGTTGATAACCAGTGGCGGCAATTACATAATCATTAGGTATGGATACCGGTCCGTCCGGGGTTTGTATATCAACCGAATGTTCATGAATGGCAACCAGTGTAGAATTAAAATACGCCCGGATGCTTCCCTCGGCAATACGATTTTCAATATCGGGCTTCACCCAGTATTTTACTCTTTTACCGATCGCATTTTCGCGCACAACCATGGTAACTTCCGCACCTTTACGATAGGTTTCCAATGCGGCGTCTACCGCGGAATTATTGGCGCCCACCACTACCACTTTGTGCATAGCATAAAAATGGGGCTCTTTATAATAATGGGTTACTTTAGGCAAATCTTCACCGGGAATATTCATTAATACAGGAACATCGTAAAAGCCGGTGGCAATAATGATATACCGGGCCTGGTAAGAGGCTTTTGCAGTAGTAACCTTATAAGTACCGTTAACCGGAATAATATCGGTTACCTTTTCCTGCAGGTGCACTGTAAGATCGTTAGATAAGGTGACCCTCCTGTAATACTCCAGGGCTTCGTTTCGTGTAGGCTTTACCGATATGGATACAAAGGGTATTCCTCCGATTTCCAGCCGCTCCGACGTTGAAAAAAATGTCATGTTGTAAGGATAATTGTACAGTGAGTTGACAAGGCATCCTTTTTCCAGTATACAATAAGTAAGCCCGGCTTTTTTAGCTTCCAGCCCACATGCCAGCCCTATGGGGCCGCCTCCAATTATAATGATATCGTACATCATCGGTTATTTTTAAATATTTAATGGCAGGCAGATACGATTTGCAAAGGTAAGATCAAAAAAAACGCTACTTTCACATTAAAACCGTTAGTTATGGACTTTCTTTTTCCATGGGTTTGGATCGCATTGCTTGTCATCATTGTTTTTTCAGGGCTGGTTACTGTTAACCAGGGAACCATTACCGTAATTACCATGTTTGGAAAATACCGTCGTATACTGCGCCCCGGTCTGAACTTTAAAATCCCGCTTATTGAACAGATCTACAAACGCATTTCTATCCAGAACCGTTCGGTAGAAATGGAATTCCAGGCGGTAACATCCGACCAGGCAAACGTGTATTTTAAAAGCATGCTTTTGTATGCCGTACAAAATGCAGAAGAGGAAACCATCAAAAAAGTGGCGTTTAAGTTTATCAGCGACCGCGACCTGATGCAGGCGCTTACCCGCACGATCGAAGGAACCATCCGCTCTTTTGTTGCCACTAAAAGGCAGGCAGAAATATTAGGACTGCGCAAAGAAATCGTTGAATATGTTAAGGAACAGATCGATCACCTGCTGGAAGACTGGGGATATCATTTACTGGACCTGCAGATCAATGACATTACGTTCGATAAAGTGATACTGGACAGCATGAGCAAAGTGGTGGCAAGCAATAACCTGAAAGCCGCCGCGGAAAATGAAGGACAGGCTTTACTGATCACCAAAACAAAAGGAGCGGAAGCCGAAGGGAATGCTATTAAGATTGCTGCGGAAGCAGAGCGACAGGCGGCTCAATTACGTGGTCAGGGCGTAGCTTTATTCCGAGAGGAAGTTGCTAAAGGTATGAGCCAGGCTGCTGAACAAATGAAGCAGGCCAACCTTGATACGAATGTGATACTGTTCAGTATGTGGACAGAGGCAATCAAGAATTTCGCCGAGGCAGGCAAGGGTAATATTATTTTCCTGGATGGCAGCAGCGATGGCATGCAAAAAACAATGCGCCAGATCATGGCGCTCATGAAGATGGATGCGACGCAAACGCTGGAGTAGCTGAAGAAAGCTTTCAGGTATGAGGTATCAGGACAACGGAGAATTGACAGTGGACAATTGACAATTTTGTTTGTGGTCTATAGTTTCTGGTTTTTTGTTTATAGTGGAGAAGCCTTGTCATTCTGAGTAAACAAACGGTTGCCTGCTAAGAGGGATACATTTTTGTGAGCGAAGCATCTGTAGGGAAGAAACTGTGAGCTATGGGCTATCAGCCGTCAGCAATGGATAGTTGACAGTGGACGATTGAGAGTGGACACAAGTAGTTTCTTCAAACTATAAACCATAAACAACAAACATTTCAAATCTCCAAATCAACAAATCATCCCCTGTGTTTCCCCTCCCCTATCAGGATCAGTGCAAATACGGCATAATTAATAATGTCGTAGTAGTTGGCATCAATGCCTTCGCTGATGAGGGTTTTGCCTTTATTGGCAAGGATTTGTTTGATACGCAGGAGTTTGGATAAAATAAGATCCGTAAAGCTTTCCTGGCTCATGTCGCGCCATGCCTCGCCATAGTCGTGGTTCTTATTTTGCATTAAGTTCCGGGCAGTGTCAATCTTGCTGTTATACAAACCCTTTACAGTTGCAACATCCAGGTCTTCCGGGGCGTCTGCCCCCAGTTCAAGCTGCATCAGGCCTACCACTGCATAGTTCAGTATTCCCTTAAATTCAGAACTGATATCGTCCTCTACCTTTTGAGTACCGGTTTCCTGAATCGTTCTTATGCGCTTCGCTTTAATAAAAATCTGGTCTGCTACGGATATCGTCCGCAATACTCTCCAGGCTGTACCGTAATCTTTTGTTTTCTTCAAAAAAATATCCTCGCTCAATTGCACTGCTTCGTTGTACTGCTGAATGGTGCTCATTTTTTGATTCACTTTTTAAGGAGATGATTATTTTTGCTGTTACTATCCGCTGAAGTTTCAAAAATAGGATGAAATGAGCCATATTGATCCGGCATGCCGAAAAGAATTATTACCAGGCGAATTGCATATGGCAAAATCCGGTAAAAGATAAACACATGAACACAAAAAATGTATACGTTAAACTGTAAAGGCCGTTTATTATCGCTTAATATGCCGGTGGTAATGGGCATCATCAATATAACTCCCGATTCGTTTTACAGCAGCAGCCGGAAAAATGAAACCGGCGCCGCTTTACAGCAGGCGGAAAAAATGCTGGGTGACGGCGCAGCCATACTGGACATTGGAGGACAAAGCACACGCCCGGGCAGTGAAAGAATTGAAGCTGCCGAGGAAATAAAAAGAGTATTGCCTGCCATAGAAATGATATTAGAAAAGTTCCCTGAAGCCGTCATTTCCATTGATACGTATCACGCCACGGTTGCCCGCGCAGCAGTAGCGGCCGGAGCCTGCATGGTGAACGACATCAGCGCCGGGGAAATGGACGCAGAAATGATCGATACGGTTGCCGCGCTTAAAGTTCCGTATATATGCATGCATATGCAGGGTACGCCCGGAACCATGCAGGAAGCACCCCAATACAGCAACGTTGCGTTAGAAGTGCTGGATTACCTGGCAAAAAAAATAAAAATATGCCGGGATAAGGGTATATATGATGTAATTGCAGACCCCGGCTTCGGCTTTGGAAAAACCATAGCGCACAACTTCACCCTGCTTAAATCGCTGAACGCATTTAAAATACTGGATACACCCCTGTTGGCAGGACTTTCCCGCAAATCAACCGTTTACAAAACACTGGGTACTACAGCCGGCGAGGCGCTGAACGGTACTACCGTGTTACATACCATAGCCCTTATGAACGGCGCTCATATATTGAGAGTGCACGATGTAAAAGAAGCAGTGGAAGCAGTGAAGCTTTTCGTAAGCTATCAGGAGTCAGTCGGAAGCTTTTAACTCCCCTTATGCAAAACGGCTCCGGGACCCGGAGCCGTTTATAAAATAATAATAATCTTTCTTTTTTAATTTTTCTTTGCCGGTGCTTTTTGAGCTGGCTTTACCGGGGTAATTTGGGGTTTAGCCGGAAATGCAGGAGGCGCCTGGGCGTCTTTTACATCCAGCACATCAATGTCAAATACCAGGTTGCTGTTGGGCTTCAGCTTTCCCTGCCCCTGCGCTCCATAAGCCAATACAGAGGGAATAAAAAGACGTCCTTTGGTTCCTTTGCCGAATTTACGCAGGCCATCATCAAAACCTTTAATGGCTCCGCCGGAGCCAATGGTTAAATTGAACGGCTCCGTATGATGGAAAGAAGAATCCACATTGCTGTCGAAAACAGTACCATCCAGTAACCTCCCGGTATATTTTACCGAAATTACCTGGCCTTCTTTAACGGGCTCACCTCCCTGCTCCTGTATTTCATAATAAGTCCCTCCTTCGGTTCTTTGGGCTTTGATATTATTTTTAGCAAGATAAGCCTGTATAGCTTCATCATCTCTTACCTTTTGCCCGATCGCCCTGATAGAATCCTGTTCCTGGAATTTTTTGAATTCTGCCATTTTATCATTCTGTTCGTTTTCCTTTTTTACAATGTCAAGCACTTTCACTGTTGTAACCAGGTATTCGCCTTTTTTAAACTCTTTCGGCATCATCCCCATACCGCCTTTAAATATACTATCGGTCAATACCCGCATTACAATGCTGTCGCCTTTCCTTACCTGGCTAAATATATCAAGATATTCTTTGGCCGGTAATTGCGTACTATCGATGGGCTGATACTGCGGGGGTTGATTGTAACTGCTCCTTAGTACGGAATCTTTATACAGTTGGGACATATGAAACTTCATGATCTCACCATATTTTATCACATCACCTTTGCCATTGCCCACGATCTTATATTCCATACCGCTTTTCATTTGTTTATATGCGCTGCTTCCACCGCCGCAGGCTGCCAAACTCAGGGCAAAAATTATTAAGGATACATATCCGCTTGTTTTTTTCATATACTTGTTATTGTAATTGTGATGCGTTTTCTTTTATTGCTTTTTTAAATAGTTGCACTGTTGCCTGGAGCGATTCGGCACTTCTGCCACCCGAAGCATTAAAATGCCCTCCCCCGTTAAAATATTTGCGGGCAAAGGTATTAACATCAACGTTCCCTTTACTCCTGAATGACCATTTTCTTTCTTCATCCCTGTCTATCACTAACCCGGCCAATTTAATTCCCTGTATTGATAAGGGATAGTTAACAAGACCTTCTGTATCCCCTGTTCTCACATTGAACTTTAGTAAATCGCTTTTGGGTATGGCTATTAAAGCCGCATTGTACTCATAAAAAACTTCCATGCGGTGCAGCAGTACATGCCCTATAAAGCGCAACCTGTCTTCCAGGAAATTATCGTACAATTGCTCGTGTACAATAGAATGTTGCAATCCTTTCTTCTTCAGGCTCGCTACCATTTCGTGTACCCTGAATGAAGTGGCAGGAAAACGAAATGAACCGGTGTCACCTATTATACCTGCATACAGGCAGGATGCAATATCCTTATTTATAATGGCTTCATTGCCTGAATCTACAATAAAATCATAGATCATTTCGGAAGTGGAGCTTTTAGACACGTCGCTTATGCCATAATCAAAAGCAGCAACTTCGGGTTGTTCATGATGATCAACCAGGATTTTAACACAATCCAGCGAAGCCAGCCTGGCACCCATGTGTTTGGTACGGTGCAGGGCGTTAAAATCAAGACAAAACAGCCATTCCGCTTCATTTAAAGCCGCATTCGCCTTTTCGGGACTTGCCTCATAATCAATCACAGCCTTATTCCCGGGCATCCATTTCAGGAAATCCGGCCAATTCGTAGGAGAGATAACGGTTACCTGGTGCCCCAGTTGCCTGAGCACGCCCGCCAGCGCCAGTGAGGAACCCATTGCATCTGGATCGGGTTTCTGATGCATGGTAACAACTACTTTACGTGGAATTTTTAATAAAGGGTAAATCTCCTGAATGGGCTTCATAACGAGGCGCAAAAATCAATCATAATGGGCATTCGGTCAAATCTTTTTTAACAGGAGTATGGAAAGACCGGGGCCAGCAATTTTGAAATTGATGCTGAATGCGCTTACTTTGCGACCCTAAAGAAAAATTTATGAGCAACAGAACTTTTACCATGATCAAACCGGACGCCTTCGCCAATGGTCATTCGGGGGCTATCCTGGATAAAATAATTAAAAGCGGGTTCAGCATTGTATCCTTAAAACTTACTTCGCTCACCCCGGAAAAGGCAGGCGAATTTTATGCTGTACATAAAGAAAGACCTTTTTATGGCGAGCTGGTAGAATTTATGAGCAGCGGACCTATCATTGCAGCCATTCTTGAAAAAGAAAACGCTGTGGAAAGCTTCCGCAAATTGATAGGCGCCACCGATCCTGCCAAGGCAGAAGAGGGCACCATCAGGAAGCTGTTTGCAGAAAGCTTAGGCAAAAACGCTATCCACGGAAGCGACAGCGATGATAATGCCGTGATAGAAGGGAACTTTTTCTTTAGCAGTCTTGAAAGATATTAAGAGTATCTACTTAGTAGTATTACCTGAATACTAATTATTTAAAAGAAATTTTACCCTTTACGTGAGTTTGGCATAATCTTAGTTATAATAGATTTATCTTTCTCAAGGGTTTAGGGTTGAAACTAAAGGGGGCTCATTTCCATGGGCCTCAATTTTTTTTATATAGGTTCCCTGCAAAAAATATCCCCGGTTATATATTTAACAGGTAAAACGTCGCCAGCAGCGTCTACCCAGGGTATGGTATGATGGCAACCACAGCCTTCAGTTATAAATATTTTCCACCGTGTTATTTCTAACTGCATTTATCGCATCGAAGTATTGGTCTATGCAGAAGCGAAATCCAAGGTCTCCGTAGTTGAGGTCAAATGGAATTATCTTAGAGAAGTTTTTAAAGTCATACCAGATTACCTCTTCCGGTTCAATTGATATTTTACATGTAAGGCTGTGATCTCCAGGTACACCGGAATACCTGTAATCGTATAACGCATATCTTTGATTGGAATAGATATAGTCATCTAAGGTCTTACATAAGAAATGATTCTGGTTATGAAAGGCGATAAAGGACGAGATACCTTCATAGAAACCGTTTCGGGCATTTAGGCCATTCTTAGCCAATTGTTCTGCTTCAATCTTTTCAATGATCATCCTCAGGTCAACTCCATTTATAAATATAGCAGCCGTCATATAATCTTCAAGTTGCGACCTCACACAACCAAAGCTTATTTTATGTATGGCCATAGCTAAAACAATATTTGAGAAGTCTAAAAAGAAATCTGATGAGCTGCCGAAGTGCCTGTCGTCATTTTTTGAACAGGTGGTGAAAACTGCGTTAGCTTGATACCCTTAACAGCAGCTTTGTATTCTTCAATAGTAGGAGTTCTGCCAAAAATGGCGGAAAGAACAACTACCGGTGTAGATGCCAGTAATGATTCTCCTTTTTTGCGGTCTGAATCTTTTACCACACGTCCCTGGAACAGGCGGGTAGATGTAGCCATTACGGTATCTCCCTTTTCTGCCTTTTCCTGATTCCCCATACACAGATTACAGCCCGGCCGCTCCAGGTAGAGTATGTTGTCATATGTTGTGCGAGCGGCAGTTTTAGGAGCCGCATCGTCAAACTCAAAACCAGAGTACTTTTGCAGCACATCCCAGTCGCCTTCTTCTTTGAGTTCGGCAATGATATTATAGGTAGGCGCTGCTACTACCAAAGGAGCCTGGAACTCAACTTTTCCAAATTGTTCTTCCAGGTTTTTTAGCATCCTGGAAACGACCTTGATATCTCCTTTATGCACCATGCAGGATCCGACAAAACCAAGGTCAACATGCTTTTTACCGCCATAGTAAGTAAGATCGCGAATGGTGTCGTGCGTGTACCGTTTTGACGCATCCACATTATTAACATCGGGGTCTGCAATCATCGGCTCATCTATGATATCCAGGTCGACCACAAATTCCGCATAATATTTAGCGTTTTCATCCGGAGTTAACGGCAGTTTTTCTCCTGACCTGATCTCATTGATGCGCTTATTGGCTTTGTCAATGAGGCCTTGAAGTACCCGCTTCTCATTGTCCATACCCTTTTCGATCATGATCTTGATCCTGGATTTGGCTATCTCTAATGATTCGATGAGAGTCGCGGGCTGGGATATACAGATGGATGCCTTGGCTTTCATTTCAGCCGTCCAGTCTGTGAACGTGAATGCCTGGTCGGAAAGCAACGTACCGATATGCACTTCGATGACTCTTCCCTGAAATACGTTTTCCCCTTTAAACTCCTTTAACATCTGTAATTGCGTAGCATGCACCACATCACGGAAATCCAGATGATCCTTCATTTTACCCTTGAACGACACTTTTACCGATTCAGGAATAGGCATAGACGCTTCACCGGTGGCCAGGGCAAGCGCCACAGTACCGGAGTCTGCGCCAAATGCAACTCCCTTAGACATTCGGGTATGTGAGTCGCCGCCAATAATGATCGCCCAATCATCCACCGTGATATCATTAAGCACCTTATGAATTACATCGGTCATGGAATGATATACCCCTTTCGGATCACGGGCGGTTATAAGGCCAAAGTCATTCATGAATTTCATCAGCCTGGGAATATTCTGCTGGGATTTGCTATCCCAAACCGATGCAGTGTGACAACCGGATTGATAACCTGCATCTACTATCGGAGAAATCACTGTAGCCGCCATGGCCTCCAGCTCCTGGGCAGTCATCAATCCCGTCGTGTCCTGAGAGCCAACAATATTTACCTTTACACGAACATAAGAGCCAGCATGTAATGTTGCACCGGAGGTCCCAACAGCATTCTTATTGAATATTTTTTCGACGGCGGTAAGACCTTGCCCTTCGTGTGAAATTTCTTTGGACGGGGCAAATACGGACGGAGCAACTATACCAAGGGTTTTCGCGGCGAAAGTCTGCAGTTTTTTGCCGAATTCGATGGAGTAAGACCCTCCGGCTTTCATGAACTCAATCTTTTGTGGAGTGAATGCTGAACTGACATCCATTACCTCCTGTCCATCTTTATACAGTTTTTTGGTCTTTGTATTAATAGTGAGGAAAGTGCCGGTATCAACGGAATAGGCTTGTTCTAAAACAGGTTGTCCCTCGGCATCTGCAACCAGTTTACCGTTCTCATCGAACTTTTTTACCCAGTTTTTAAGGTCCAAACCAATTCCCCCAGTTACGCCAACGGTAGTGAGAAATATCGGAGAAATACCGTTTGTTCCGGCCACCACCGGGGCAATATTAACGAACGGCACGAAAGGACTTGCCGGTTTACCTATCCACAGCGCCACGTTGTTCACGCCAGACATTCTCGAAGAACCTACCCCCATGGTACCTTTTTCGGCAACCAGCATGACCCTTTTGTCAGGATATTTTTCTTTAAGCGCCTGGAGTGCCTTTTGTTGTTCCTTGTTGTGCTCAAACATGCACTGGCCGTGAAGCTCACGGTCCGATCTGGAGTGCGCGTCACTTCCCGGAGACAGCAAGTCGGTAGAAATATCACCGATACCTGCAACGAAAGTTACTAATTCAATCTCTTCAGGGATGTCGGGCAACTTGGTATAGAACTCAGCTTTTGCATAGCTTTCAAGAACGTCTTTAGCGACCGGGCTGCCACTTCTGAACGCTTTCTCTAAACGGTCTGTATCCGCTTCATATAGAAATACCTGCGTTTTTAGTACCTCCGCGGCTTTTTTTGCGATCGTATGATTATCGCTCAATGCTACATCCAGCAAAACCTCAATAGAAGGTCCACCCTTCATGTGGGATAGTTGCTCAAAAGCAAAGTCGGGCGAAATTTCTTTTACCGCATACTCCCCAAGAATAATTTCCTTCAAAAACTTTGCCTTTACACGAGCCGCACCTGTGGTTCCCGGCAGTACATTATAAATAAAGAAATTGAGCGAATCTCCGCGGTGCTCATGGTTTATATCCTTGATTTGTTCAATCACCTCGCTCATTAATTCAGCGCCATCAATCGGCAGGGGATGAAGCCCCTGCACTTCTCTATCCGTAATCTGCTTTAAATATTCTTTGTATCTGCTCATAAATTAATCTTTAGTTCTTAAGGGATCACAAATTATCTAATAATTACAAACCTAAACAATTTATCTAAAAGGCAGTAAGGGTCTACTGTACAACGGCTTCATCGCCATATACCTGGCTCTTATACTGAAGAGACGGTGAAGGAAGGAAAGATCCGATCTGCAGCCGATCCCATTTTTTATCAACCGAAGCAATGGTTTCGTCATCGGCCACAATGATATTGGGCCAATCGCGCTGGAAGCCGTCTAACTCTTTTGTCTTGCGCGTTCCATCCAGGCCCAGGCAGGCAAATAGTTTTCCGGGCTCATATTTTGATTCCCGCTCAATCAAAATATGGTCTCTTTTAGGGTCCAGATTGTTACAAAAACGCCATAATGCTACAGGCAGATTATGGGGGTCTATATTATGTTCTATATAAAGCACCATTTTTACCCCTTCTATACCCGGTATTATTTCACAAATGCGGTTGTGCAGTTCCCTGATGTGGTTTTTCCTGTTTTTCTTTACCGCAATTATTAAACAAGGTATATCATAGGCGGCAGGCAAAATATTAACCTGTTCAATTTCCGGGAAAAAATGATGGAAATCGGAAACCGCCAGCAATCCGTTGCTTACAGCCGGTGATGCAAACCGGTTTTCTGTTTCCTCTTCCATTTTACGTGTCCCGTCGATGCACATCTTGCCCCCAAATCCAAGCTTACTGCAGCTATGATCCAGTACATCCATGGGACCATTGGTAAATAAGACATCGGTTGATACATTCAGGTTATTAAACACCATTCGTGCCAGGGTTCCGTAATCCTGTATATTGGCTAATTCATCCGCTATTACCAGTATTTTATTGAACATCATCTGGCCGGCACCCCACATGGCATACATTACTTTTTGACCCTGACCGGCAAATTCTTTTTTAATTTTTGCAATGACCAGGTTGTGAAATACTCCTTCTACCGGCATTTCCATATCTATAATTTCAGGCACCATTGTCATTTTAATAGGCGCCAGGAAAATCCGTTCTGTAGCCTTACCCAGCCAGGCATCTTCCTGCGGCGGAATGCCCACGATTGTGGCCGGATACACCGGATTTTTTTTATGGGTAATGCAGGTAACATGAAACCTGGGATACCAGTCGGGCAAAGAATAATAGCCGGTATGATCTCCAAAGGGTCCTTCCCATATCATTTCTTCTCCGGGATCCACATACCCTTCTATCACAAAATCCGCATCTGCCGGCACTTCCAGTTCAGGCTGGGTAATGCATTTAACCAGCTCGACCTTTTTTTTACGCAGAAAACCGGCTAACATATATTCATCCACATTTTCGGGCAAAGGCGCAGTGGCAGAATACGCATATACCGGATCTCCTCCCAATGCTACAGCAACCGGCATGCGTTTACCGGCTTTTTTATACTCGCTGAAATGCCTTGCAGATACTTTATGCTTGTGCCAGTGCATGCCTGTGAGCGCAGGACCAAATACCTGCATGCGGTACATGCCTACATTTCTGATACCTGAATGAAGGTCTTTGGTATGAATGACGGGGAGCGTTATAAAAGGCCCTCCGTCTTTTGGCCAACAGGTTATCACCGGTAATTTTGAAAGATCGGGGTTTACCATCTGTATTTCCTGGCAGGCGCCTCTCCCCTTTTTCACTTTAGGCATCCATGAAGCAAACTGGCTGAGCTTTGGAAGCATGCTGAGCTTATCCAGTATGTTTTCTTTGGGCTTGGTAAGAAGCTTAAACAATGCTTCAATTTCTTTCGATATATCGTCCAGGTGCTGCACACCCAGTGCCATACACATTCTTTTCTTGCTGCCGTATGCGTTCATTAAAACAGGGAACGCATACCCGGTATTCTCAAATAACAATGCCTTTCCGCCATTTCCGCTTTTACTGATCCTGTCTGTTATTTCCGCTATTTCAAGCTTAGGATCCACATACTCTTTTATCCTGATCAATTCGCCTGCTTTTTCCAATGCATCAATAAACTCCTGCTGATCCTTATAGGCCATACCGTTTCATTTTTTAGAGTGCAAAGATAAACAAGGTAACCCAGCAGCATTGAAATAAAAAACCGGTTTCGCAATTGAAACCGGCAATATCTGTTCGTTTGAATAAGTTTAATAAATATTTTTAGGACAACCCAGGCTTCTGCTTCCTTTACCGCCGCCCGTATTGTAATTCTCCGGCCGGCCAAACAAACTGTATGACACTGTTATACCAGAAAAATAATACCAGTCTTTTGTTTTAGGATTTCCCCTGGGCGTACCGGCGGCAGGATACGTATTGGCATGATTTACTTCCCCGCCCCTGTAAGCTAACTCCACGGCCTTGTTGCCCTTAGCAGCCTGCAATGCAGCTCTGTCAATATAGGTGGTACTTACATCGTCAAGATAATCTGTAAATGTTTTATTAAACCTGAACTCCCATCCTATAGAAATGTTCTGGTTTACAGCAAACTTAATTCCTCCTCCAAAGGGAATGGAAAGCTGATTGAGCGCATATACCTTTCTGTCCGGGAATCCCGTCAAGCCCTGTCCTTCTGTCCTGTATCCAACCAACCACCTCCGCCCCCCCGACGTATCATATGTGTAAGGCGAAAAATGATACAGCGAAGCTCCAGCAAAAACATAAGGTGTATACCTTTTTTCAGAAAGATTAAACAAATCATACCCCAGTGTTAAGCTGGCATCGTACAGGCGGGAATAAAAATCAAGATTCCTGTTTTTCTTGGAAGCATTGCTGCTGTATTTATCAGAGGCATGCAATCTACCCAATGTAGCTAAGCCCCTTACCCAAAATTTATCAGTGATGGCTACGCTACCCCCGAGAGAAAAAGCTGGCTTTGCCTGGGCAAAAGTGTACATCTTATCCTGTAACTCTCCCTGGTAATTTGCAAAACCGCCGAAGGCTTCAATGCTTGACCTTTCAAGTACATTTTTGATGAACCCCTGGGCATTGGCATTCACCCCATACAGTATAAGTCCTAATGTGAGTATTTTTTTCACCGGCATTCTTTTATAGGTACGTTAAGGTAACGTACAAGTTGGGTAAAAATTAAATTAATTTAAAAATAATTCTTATAAATCTAAAAATAATGCCCAATCACATTTCGCACAAACCCCAATTCATAATAAAATGATAATTTAACGTAAGCTAATCAGTTACCATAAACTTTTAGGATATTCTCCGCTGGAAACCAATTCGTTAATGCTGTTTTGCACGATGGGTGCATCTTCTTTGTATGTTACTCCGAACCACTCTGCCTGGGTAGGTATTACTTTTAACGCATTATCGGGAAGGGTGATAAACTTTGCTGCCATATCAACCACATATACTTCAGCTTTAGGCTGGTTGATATTTTTTGCAAGGAAATCATCAAACAATTCCTTGGCAATGGTAAACGCGTACGGAGTAAAACACCAAAAGTTCATAGAAACTTTCGAATCAAAGGGTACTTCTGTTTTCTTGCCATCGTCTTCATATACAATTTTATCGCCTTCGCGGTAAATTTTTGTGCGTTCGTTTATTTCAACAAGATTATTGGAGGCATCTGTTTTACATACACCCCTGCTTACAGACCCGTTATCCGACAGGGTTTTTACCAGCTCGTATCCGATCAGCCCAAAAGTATGATCATTGGCTTCCTGCGTCAAAAAGTCGTATGCTTTGCGGAAAGCGTCACGCCCGTAAAAATCGTCTGCATTAATTACAATAAAAGGCTCGTGTACCGCAGTAGAGGCGCACAATATCGCATGGGCTGTTCCCCAGGGTTTTGTACGTTCTGCAGGAATGGTATGCCCCTCCACAAATGAGCTTAGATCCTGGTATACATAATCTGTTGCAATTTTATCTTTCAGCCTGGGTTCAAATATCTTTTTAAAATCGTCTGCAAATTCTTTTCTTATAATAAATACAACCTTACCAAATCCTACTTTTATAGCATCATAAATGGAATAATCCATTATTGTTTCGCCTGAAGGTCCAAAGCCCTGTACCTGTTTTAAACTGCCGTACCTTGAAGCCATTCCAGCGGCCATAATTACTAATGTGGGTTTCATGTTTCCTTATTGTGGTTATTAAACTTTATTACTTTTTGTAAATACCGTTTATATTCTATATCAATATTTAGTAAAACGCGAAAATAAAGAAATAAGAGTAAAATCAGGTTGATATATGATGATTTTAATGCAGGTATATATCTAAACGAATCAAATATCCGACCGGAGAAGGCAGCAGGTTCGTAAATTGGCGTCAAATCATTGATGCATGTTCCTGTCCTACCCAGTAAAGCACTGGATATTTACGCTTGCTGCAGCTCCATTGTTCATGTATGTGTAGCAGTTGTTTTCTTCGCGCCCGGAAAAACATATTGGGAACCTGCTTAATGTATACATTCCTACACTGCTATTTTCAACCTTGCTGTCGTTGCCTGCTTTTATTATCTATTTCCTGGTATTTGGCCTGTTGAAGAAAAGGGAAATTGATATCGCGATCATCAAGCTCACTTCTATTGCTTTAGCCGTATGTAGCATTATAATTACCATGCAGCTAGCATTACCCAAAGCGCCTGTATGGGATGCCTTTAAAACGATGTACATAGTATCTGCTGTAATCGGTGGATTATTGTTTGAGATCAAAGATCACCAACAATAAGCTTTGAACTTTTCAGATATTGAATTGACAGTAATCGCAAATAAATAGAGAATACTTTAATAAGCGTAAGTGCAGAGATTACTCTCCGAACGTTCAGGGTGGTCGGGATCTCAATGACTGTAATTTTTTTTCCCTGCGATACAGCTTGTATGAACGTTTGAATTGAACCAATGTTTCGGCGGTAGAAGCAGTCCAAAATGGTTATCTTCATAAATACCTAACTTCAACAACCATAATCAACCACAGGATGAAATTTATTTTAACTGTATCATTCGCATTGCTTCTTTTATCGTGCAATAACACAGGCAACCAGGAACAACCTGATGCTCAAAACCAAACATTCAATGTTGATACTGCCGGTATACTCAAAGATTATACTACCTGGTATAATTACGTTTATTATAACATGCCGCTATCTGCCAATTTTATTGGATTAGATGTTGACTCCTCAGTGCTTGATAAAGCAACCTTCTTAAATAATTTGATGCAGGGAAACAGGATAGCGTTTAAAACCAGACTATTCCGGGGACAACCAGTTTATAAACTGCATATACTGAACAACGGGAATAAAAATATCGCCGGTACGGTAGCACAACTGGCTGAAATTGAAATGGGGCATTATAAAATGGAAGGAAAAGAAATTCCTTCATTCAGCTTTACCGATCTGAATGGAATGAACTATACCAATGCCTCAACCCAGGGCAAAACAATGGTTTTAAAATGCTGGTTCATCAGTTGTGTAGCCTGCGTTAAAGAATTTCCCGATTGCAATAAGCTGATTGATGAATATTCCGGCAGGGAAGACATCGTTTTTGTAAGTCTTGCCTTTGATAAGAAAAATGACCTTATACAATTTTTGAAAAACAAACCGCTTAAATATAGCGTGGTTCCTGAAGCAGAGGCTTACATGCGAGACAGCTTAAACATCTCCATTTACCCTACGCATTTACTTATTGACAAGACAGGGAAAATTGTAAAAGTTGTAAATTCCCTCGAAGAGCTAAAGCCATTCCTGGAAAAAACAATAAGCGCCATTTGATCAGTAAGTTCCTCTGCTAATCTTCTTCTATGTCGCCGGAGTCGGCATCAGTCCTGTACGCGGCGAAGACGCCACGTACAGGACAAGACACATAACACTGATAGCTGACGGCTGATAGCTCTCAGCCCATTGCCCACAGCTCACAGCCCCTTCCCTCCCATCGCCTTCGCAATCGCTTCCAGGTGCTCATTAAATGAGCTCAATTGCAGCAATACCTGCCCGGTAGTATTGCCGGCTTCCAGTCCGCCGAATTTATTGTTCTTCCTGAATGTTTCTTTAATACTGTTCCAGCGTTCCGTTTCTTCCGGCGTAAGCAGTCCGGCGATTTCCTTCAGCTTCAGCAGGTTGGCTTCCGCATCGGAGGTAAGGGTTTGAGATTCTCCTTCGTAATGAGAAAGGATAAGCGTATTGATCTCTTCACCGTTCATCAGCGGCACGACTTTAGCAGCCATCTTATTCATATTGCGATAAGAGCCCTGCAATTTAAACGGCGGCTCGATACGATAAGCGTCTTTCATTGCCGCGCTGGCTATATACTGCTGGTTAACGCGTATAACTATGCCGCGTATATGTAATATGTTTTTCAACACTGCGATCGCGTCTTCTATTTCCTGCTGGTTATAATTGCCTTCCAGCTCAGGCAGCATATCGCTTTCGCTTTCTATATAGTTGATCAGCTTGTATAAATCTTCAATGCTTCGCCCCGCAATGCGCTGCAGGTATCGGTTTTCGGCAACCGAATTTTCAACCAGGCTCAGGTTGAATAAATAGCCGGAATTACCGATCACATCGCCCAGGTTATACACGTCCGCACGGTTAGCCAGCATATCCGGGATTTTAAACTGTTCCCCGCTTTCCGTATACGGGTTGCCTGCCATTACCACGCAAAAACGTTTGCCGCGCAAATCGTAGGTTTTGCTTTCTCCCTCAAATATGCCGTCCATTTTACGCTGACCGTCTGCCAGCGAAATAAACTTCTGCAAAAACTCCGCGCTGCAATGTTGTATATCATCTATATACAGCATCACATTGTCCGCCATTTCAAAAGCAAGGTTTATTTTTTTCAGCTCTTCCCTGGCGCCAGAAGTGGTAGCTTCTACAGGATCAATAGAAGTGATATTATGACCGATGGTTGGCGCATTGATCTTCACAAAATGAAAGCCCATGGTTTTGGACAGGTATTCCATCAGGGTGGTTTTGCCGTAACCCGGCGGAGAAACCAACAGCAGCATACCCATCCTGGCGGTTCGTTTATCATCTCCAGCGGCGCCCACCTGTTTGGCAAGATTGGCGCCTATCAATGGAAAATATATTTCGTTGATCAACCGGTTACGCACAAACGAAGTCAGCACCTTGGGCTCGAACTCGCCTATTTTTAATTGCTGCCTGTAGCTCCGGACCAACTGCTCCTTTAACACGTTGAAGGCCGTATAGGCAGGAACAACCTGCTCATAATACGTCCACATTTTCTGCATGAACCGGTGAAAATTCAGCTCGTATTTTCCATCCCGGATCACAGCATGGGTTCCTTTTAACCCTTCAATACTCAATATATCCGAGGCGGCCCTTTCCCTATACTGGTGGTCTTTAAACAACAACAGGCAAACAGCTTCATCTACATATTGCTGATCTGCTCCCTCCTGCTGTATCTGCACGAAAGCCAGCAACCATCCCTGTACCAGGTAAAAGCGCTCGGTAATATTAAAGCCGGCATTGTTTATTTCTTGCTGAAAAATATCTGTTCGTTTTTTAGACTGCAAAAATGCCTTAAATGATTTTTTAAGACGCAAAGCCTGCTCACTGACAGTAAAATTCCTGGAAGCGGAAAATTCGCTGTACAGGTATGCAGCTACTTCCTTCGCCGGTACTTTTTCATATGCTATGGCGGCATGCTGGTACTGCTCCGCTATTCCTTTCTCTACAAAAGCAAACTGCCGGCTTTGCGGAAAGCTTTCCTGTATGGCATGAGCCGCGGTGATGAGCTGCTGCAATTTTTGCCTGGCCGCATCTTCCAGTTGGAACCAGAACAACTGGGCAGCCACGCGGACAGGTGGCGCGTATTGCAATATCCTCAGCTCCTCCTGCAGCTTTTTCAATCCCCGGCAGATCAGCAACGCATCGGTATTATGCACTCCTTTAAGGTAAGCCGCCGCATAATCACGCTCGGTTCTTTCATTAATGAACGCTTCATCATCCCAATGCCCGATCTGCAAATTGCTTTCCACATAGGCCTGGTAAGCCAGGTATTCCGAACGGTACACGGCATTATTCTCAGAGATCAGCTCCTGCTCCCATATGGCTTTATATTGATACAATGCCTCAGCGGTAACCTGCTTGTAAAAGCTGGTACCAATCAGGTGATAAAATAACTGGTCATTTCTGCGGACAATGGTTAAGTTGAGCACCTGTTTGTTCACAACAAATTTATAGCTGCCAAGCGCAATGATATTCTGCCCGTCAACAAACAGCTCTGTTTTATCTTTTAAGGTCCGCAACGCGTTTTCCTGCGTCACTTTTACCAGGTTCTCCAGATTTTCCGCCTTGGCTACATCGCCCAGTTCCCTTAAATCATTTACAATACTACGCACCTTATCAATCATCAGGTCGGTAGAGAAAAACGCGTAAATGCTCTCCTTGTCGTTGAACGATTGGGCTTTGTTCTCAATATTTTTCAGCACCCGTATACCGATCTGCTCCAGCGAGGCCGTACGTTTATTGATCTGCGCGATCAGCAATTCCTTTTTGCCGTTAAAGGCTTTGATCACTTCATCGCGCTTATCGGTAATTTTTGTAACAAAATCTTCAAAATCTGCAAACTTGCTTTCCAGCTCTTCTATCTGTATACTGATCTTTGTAAAATAGTCTTCGCATTTTTCAGGAGAATCGGAAAGATCAAGAAAGTTAACAATGCTTTGATCGAGCAGCGTTAACTGCGCATAGAACTCACCGGTAGATTCTTTGGTGCGCAAAGCCGTAGTCGTCCGTACCAGGTCTGCTTTCACTTCATTCAGCGAAGCGAATATCAACGAGATCTTCTCTACGATCTTCGTGGTTTGGGTAGTGTCTTCAATTTTAAGACTGTTGAGTATATCAATCAGCATTTCCAGCTCGGCAGCAATAGCTTTTACCGCTTCTTCAATCGCCTGTGCTTCTATTACTTTTGTTACCGTGGTTACCGCCTGTTTCTGCTGCACCACTTTTTCCTCGTAAGGAGCAAGGGCTTCCTCCTTCAATAAAAACTGTATGGTATCCTGCGATAGTGAAGTATTGTATTGCTGCAGGATTTCCTTTAAACTGTTTACAGCCTGAACATCCACATACTTAACATTCAGCAGGTCAATTACAGCGCCCTGCATGCTGCGCGTAGCCGCAAGCAGTTGCACCAATTGGTCAAGGGAAGTGACAGACGCGTTCTTTATATCTACCACCAGGCTGTCCACACGTTTATGCATAGCCGCCAATACATCACGGGCGTGCTGCCGCTGCGCCTGCACTTTCGCAAATTCATCAATGGCGGTATTGGCTATATCTCTTATCTGTGTCAAAGGAACTGACAGTTCAAACGTAGCCGCGTCCTTTACCCAGAAATAGGAATCAATGATATCGTTCGCTCTTTTATGAATGTCTTCATATAGGTCTTCATAACTATCTTCCTTTTGCAGCAGTTGTATCACTTCCTGGCATTCACTCATGGCGCTCACGATATCTTTATTCCCAATTTTATACAGCACATTGCCGGCCATCTCTTTATTTTCTTCCAGCACTGCCGTATAGGGCGTTTGCCATATCTGCACCTGGTGGTGACGCACCGCTTCATTTTCAGAGCGAAAATATACCAGCGTACCGTCATCAAACACGGTAAAGCCGTTACAGGTAATGGGCGTTTCTACCTGCTGCACGATCATGTTATACGACATCAGCACGTAGGTATTGGTAGTCCGCTGATAAAAAATGTACAGAAAGTCCTCACCGTTGGGCGAAGCAATGCTGCGTATAAATTCAAGACTGGTTATATCAGACTCAAATATCTTATGCTCACCATTCTGCAGGTAATAACCGTTAGGGAAAATCACTCCCTGGTTATCCGGCAGCAGGATGCCGGCGTTCAGCAGCATGGGAATTGGCATCACCTGCTTCGTGCGCACATTAAAAATATAAGAACGGAAATCTTCCTGGTAAGGTTTTATTTTTAAAGCGATCAGGTTACCGAGATCAGCGTAATGATATTCAGCGTCGTCCAGTTGCTGATCCCTGTTCTGCACCGGCTCCGAGTAGATGCCTTTGCCGGTATCTGTATTGTTCTCGATCTTAAAAGTAATGTCCCCGTTAAGCGCTTCAATAAATACTTTATCGAGTATGGATATATGCGGGTGGATACCGAGACGGCGATTGCTGAGGTCGGTTTTTATCCACTGAAAATCGTGCTGCGGCGTTTTTCTTACTTCATGAATGCTGCGGTCATCCATGTACGTGAGCGTACCGTTTTTTATCAGCCATTTAAAAGCCTTTCTGTCATCAGGATTTTTACTGGTCTGGAAGATCATGTACAAATAATGCTCGGTCTTCCTGAAATTGGCAAAAATGGAATCGCGGTAGTATTTATACAGGTTGGTGAAATCGGTGATAAAATTGTTGTCTTCAATAAGCGTCAACGGCTGCGGCTCAAAATAGTTGTCCGCAAACTTATAGATGCTGAACACATCGCTTAGCTTAATATCCTCACGCAGTCCAAAATGTACATTGTAAGCGAAAATGGTGAGGTCGCCAAAAGCCATAATACCCCTTGCCACACCATTGTTCTCCGTAGTTATACGCTGGTTAGCGATCAGTTGAAAGCCGGATGAATTGAAAATCTCCTTACGCGCCGCATTCAGCTTTGCCAAACGTTGCGACAGATCCAGGCGCTGCTCATTTAACCGGTTGCGGATGATCTCATACGTTCCGGAGTCCAGTATTGCCGCCTTATTATTTTCAGTACCTGCCATTCGTTAAAAAGAATTTATCAGCCTCACCCCAACCCCTCTCTGAACGGAGAGGGAGTTAAGCTTTCTTTATTTTATCCCAGCTTCTTATTAGACAGCCCCAAACTGCTTGCCAGGTTAGCCAGGTTTAGCAATGAAGACCTGTCGCCCTCCGAGCTTTTCTGCTGCATTTTCAATATAAGGCTTGATATCGTAAGGTTTTTGATATCATTGGTTGAGACGCCGTATTTATCCGCGAACTCCCTGATACGTGCCAGCAGGTCGCCACTGTTAGTACCGTCACCGATCAATGCAGTTTTTATCTGCGAAGCGTTCTCACTTTCATTGATCAGCCTGTCAAATCCTTTAGCGTTCGATATCTGGTTAATAATATTCTGGAAGAACATTGTTTCACCGCCTACTATATCAATATTGGCAGACCTCAACGCTTCTGCAAGAACATCAGCCTGCGCGTCCGCAATATCTTTCTGAATATTGATCTGCGCCAACGCTATATCCCTTTCTTTCTGCAGCAACAGCTTAAACTCTTCGTGGTCTTTACCAACAGCATCCAGCTTTTTCATTGCTTCCGCTTTTTCTTCAATACCTGCAGCTTCCGCCAATGCCTTTTCTTTGGTTACTTCCGCCTGCGTTAAGCCTTCTTTGCGTTTTGCTTCCGCTATTTTTTCAATTACGGTAGCGTCTACTGTGCCCTGTCTTTCCGCAGCCTCTGCTTTTGCAATTATTACTTCTGCTTCAGACAAACCAAGGGTAGCTTCTTCACGCGCCTGTGCTTCCGCTAAGATCTTACGGGCTTCCGCCTGCTTTACTGCCGCTTCTTTTTTCGCCTCCGCATCTATCAGCAACTGCTTCGCTTTTTCTTCGGCTGCTTTCTTGTCTGCTTCGGCTGCTTTCACGGTATAAATCAGTTTTTCTTCCGCCTGGCGGCTCGCCTGTGTAATGCCCACCGTTTTTTCACGCTCTACTGCGCGGAAAGCTTCTATATCCTTTACCCCCTGCTGCTCTTCTACCACTCCTTTTTCCAGGCGTACACGCTCTTTGATCACATCCTGTATATTCTTACGCTCTACCTCAAGGGTCTTTTCTTTTTCTATCTGTGCAAGGGTAACGATCTTTTCACGCTCCGTTTGCTCCAGCCCCCGGTCTTTTTCCACTCTCTCCGTTTCTACTGCTTCGGTTCTTTGCTTGTTCTTTTCAGCGATAATGATCTGGCGCAATTTATTTTCTTCCTGCACGGCAAGCGATTCATCGGTTTGTATACGTACCGTTTGCGCTCTCAGCCTTTCTTCTTCACGCACTTTAATGATTTCAGCGTTTTCACGCGAACGAATATTATCAATTTCTCTTTTCTGCTTTTCTTCTTTCTCGGCCATCTGGCGCTCTAATTCCAGTATCGCCTCACGCGCTTCCACATTCTGCTTTTTAATTACTTTCTCTTCTTCACGTTTAATGAAGTTTGCTTTGATATTCTGTTCAGCGGTCAGCTCGGTAATCTTTTTTATGCCCTGCGCATCGAGAATGTTCTGCGGGCTGAGATAGCTGATATCGGTTTGTTCAAGATAATCAATAGCGCAGTCATCTAGTACATAACCGTTCAGGTCCGTACCTATAATATTCAATATCTCTGTCCTGAATTCCCGGCGGGCCTCGTACAATTCAATAAAATCAAATTTCTTACCCACTGTTTTTAATGCTTCGGAAAATTTTGCTTCAAAAAGATTACGCAAAGTATCTACATCGCTGGCTCTTTCAGTGCCAATGGCCTGCGCCACGTTTAACACATCGTCCACGTTCTTATTTACACGAACAAAGAAAGCCACTTTAATATCAGCGCGGATATTATCCTTACAAATCAATCCTTCGTTCGACATACGATCAATTTGTAATTTTTTCACCGATATGTCCATGATCTCCATTTTATGGAGGATAGGAATGACATACATACCTTTATTAAAAGCTACTTTACCGCCGCCAACACCGGTACGCACGATTGCTTTGCCCTGCGGTATTTTTTTGTAAAACGTGGCAAAAGCGAAAAGAATAATGAATATGAGGAAAACAACTCCTCCTATAAGCAGTAAGGTGATGCCGCCGAATGCTCCCATAGTTTTTTAGTTTAGAGATTTGTTATTAGAAATTTTTGATTTGAAATTTGAAATTTGAAATTATAAAATACGAACAATACCATTTCGTTGCTTTAGATATTTAAGCCTCGCATCTGCCACCGCCTCTCCATACCAAATCTCAAATATCGAATTTCAAATTGTTTAAATTCACCTCCTTCACCACCATGTAATATTTCCTGTCTGCCGATTCATCCGCGATCATTACATCCGCACCATATTCCAACACTTCCCCGGTTTTGCTTTGCACATTCACCCGTATCACATCGCTGCCGATCACCAGTTCCGCTGCACCGATGATATTGCCCGAAATGGTTGAACGCATTTTTGCAATACGCCCCATCAGATCATGACCTTCTTCTCCGTTATAACCCATAGCATGATACACTTTAACCAATGGCTTTGTAGCATAACGGGTAATAATAAACGCCACAAAAAACACGGGTATTAAAATAAATACTGATTTCCAGCCCCAGCTCGCCAGGCCTAATGCTACAGACGAAGTTAACGTTACGATCCATGCAATGAACTTAAACGTGCTGAACACTATCATGAAAGGCACTTTACCTATATTCACATATTCCAGGGCTTTCTGGAAAAACGGCTTATCTCCCACGGAATCGTTCAGGTCAGCATCCCCATCCACATCGGTGTCTATATCGGCCCCATGCAGGTCAACATCCACGTCCGTATCCCCTCCAAAAAAATCTCCGGCAATAAAAGTGAAGATCCAGTACAGCGCTGTAATGCCTGACAAAACCGTCATGATTGCATTGCTTAAGGGATGGAACAGTAGCTTAACAAATTCTGACATAGATTATTGTGGATTTTCCGGAATACCGAGTTTTTCTTTTATCGCTTTCAGGTCCTTTTCTATTGATAAGGAATCATCCTTTAAAATATTGTTCAATTCGTCCTTTAAATTATTCTTGGCATGCGCAATTTCACCATAGGCTTTCGACAATGCTTCCTGGTCTTCAACTTTGGCTTTCATCCGCTCCAGCATGGCAATGGTACCATTATTATCAAGCTGCGCCAACTGTTTGTTCACCTGTTCCGTGGCCTTGCTCACCTTAACCCTTGCTTTCAAAGTCTTCAACTCTTTTTCCCACTTCTCAAGGTTCTCTTTCAGCACTTCGGTATTTCGCAACATTTCCCTGGAAGATTGCTGAAGGGATACCACCTGGTTACCCAATTCTTCCGATTCGGCATAGAACTTCCTGCGCAACGACAGCGCTTCCCTTGCCAGATCTTCGGCTTTTCCTATTTCCACCTGTCCTGCCTGTGCTTTTTGCATAATCAGGATGGCTTTTTCCGCATAATTCATGGATTCCTTCTGGCACAACGCCTGCTCATTTTCTGTACGAATGGCCAAAGCTTTAACTTTAGCATAAGCCTCTGTAGCTTCCACCAGGTCTTCACGCAATTCCCGCAGGCCCTGTTCCGTCATCTTTACAGGGTCCTCCATTTTCTCCACTGCCGCGTGTATTTCAGCCTGGCCAATCCTGAAAAGTCTTTTAAAAATATTCATGCTAAACTATTTTAATGGTTTACAATTATTATTCTATACTCATTATTTCTTTGAAAAATCAATGATCTCCTGCGCGTACTCGCTCATCAGCAAACCCAGCGAATTAAGGGCCCCTTCAAATTCGTTGAAGCTGATACGCTCTATCTGCATGGTATACCTGAACAGCACCTTATTGCCTTCTTCATTTATCACGAACGCGCCGTGAATGGTATCCCTGTTTTTTTGTAATAACCGCTTAAACATTTCCGTATTATCCACCCGGAAAGAAAAAAGAAACTGCTCCATTATTAAAATAGGCGGCGCAATACCAATAATAAGATTATGAATTCCGTCTGGCTCGTTATCAATTTTAAGAATGCCGTTCTGTTCATTTTTATACGCGATCCGGCAGTTGAGCCTGGTGGCAAATTGTTCTATGGTGTTGATATAGTCCATTGGCCTTGTTTTCAGCTTTGTTCAACAAATCTACAAAACGAAAATGACAATTGCAAAAAATATTTGCATTTGTGATAAAAAAATTTACAACTATATTTGCATGTCATGACAAAGATCGGAGCCAATATCAAAAAGATACGTACAACCAAAGGCTTAAGTCAGCAGGCTTTTGCCGATTTGTTTGAACTTACCCGGGGCAACATATCTTCCTACGAAGAAAACAGGGCGGAGCCCCGTATTGAAACCGTTATCCGGATTGCCAATTATTTTGGCATACCCCTGGATCATTTTATTACCCGGCATATCACGATCAATGAAATCCTGAAGTTTAACGGCGATAAGCTGATCGGGGAAGAAAATCATATCATTAAGCTGCATTTACGCGAAGTGCCTTTTATAAATGATAATATATACATGAAATGCTGTTACCAGGAGCTGCAGTTCAACGAATGGGATGCTTTTCCAAAACTGGTACTGCCCGAAACCAGCAATAAAAACCTGGTAGCTTTAACATTTAATAATAATATTCCTCACCACGAATCCCTCCCCGATTACCAGATGCACGATGTGTTGATCTTTGAAGAAGTAACACAGCAGAATATTCATCTTTGTCAACATAAAATCGGCTTATATACCGGCGAAAGAGAGATGATGATAGGGAAATACGAGATGAAGCAAACTCAGGTGGAACTGGTATTGAATGATTTTAAGAAACAAAAATTTGACTTTAAAAAGCCGATGATGTTCTGGAAGCTGTTTGCGGTGTATCAGCATGTGGGATGAGTTCCCTAACCTATAAGGTATGCCGCACGCCCCTTACTCCTAAAGGGGAATTTCAAACCCGCAAAACTTATAGGTTTAGTCAGCTATCAACTTCTCGGTTTCCTGGCAGGAAGCTTCGCCGTTTTCAGCATCTTATTAGCCTTCTCTAATTTTTCAGGAAACAATATTTTCCCCTGATATTTGTTAGGAGCAAGATCTATTGTTACTATTGGCGCTTTCCTGTTATTTAATTCCTGTACTTTTTTCATTACAGCATAGGTTTAAGCAGCTTTTTGCTGTACTAAGAATTTATGCAATAAAAATAATACAAAAGGGAATGAAAAAATAACCAACCATATCATTGTATTCCTCGGCAGGATGTCATAGCAATAATTTAAGGTATATACCGAGCTCGCATAACAAATACAACACAATGCGCTTATAATATCTACCTGCTGATTTGAGTAGCGTTCTACATGCAATTTGATATTTTCTTTCAGATCATTTTTATAGTTACTATTTTTTTGAGGAAGAAAACCTGCCAGAAGAATAAAGTTTTGCATAATATATACAGCAGAAATTCCCAGGAAAAAATATTGTACAGCCAGAAGCGCATTATAGGAAAAATATTTAGATGATTCAATATCACCCTGGTTATATACTTTATAAATATTATCAATCGAAATTACAAACACAACAATCGTGCTCCAGATACTTAACCACAAGCGCTGCCTGTTGGAAAGGTGAATATTGGTAAAAGAATGAACAACAGAAAAAACGATAAAAGGTAAGGAAAGAATAGCGCAGGCAATTAAAAAAATGCTGTTAAACCTGAACGCCTGCAAGTCAATTAGCCAGTAAAGAAAAGAAACGGAAAGAAGCAGAGTAATCCCTTCTGTTAGTTTTGCCGTAACCTTTTCTTTATTAAAAATGGCGAAAAAAAGCAAATACATAAAAAGAAAAAAATAAGGCCAGAATCCTATATGGTTTTCAAAGTTATAGTCATATTCTCTTTTCCCCGGAAGGAATGCTATTAAGCTTGCAGCATACGCTGTAACAAACCCGCCCACAACATTTTTCCAGTTGTCTGCAATTCTGAAACTTTCCATCAATAGTCCTGCAAATAAGGGTAGCAAGCTGTTTGCAAAAAAATGCCTTTCACTGGTAGATATCCTGTAAATAATATAGATAGTAAAAAGCAGGGCTAATATGCCCAATACAATCACAACAGGTGTCAGGTCAAATCCGGCGCTTTTGGATTTCTTTTTCCGCTTTTTCTTTATGGCCAATGATCAGGTTTTAGATATCTTAACCCAAAAATAAAGAAATAAGAATAGGATATATAAGGGGGGCATTTCAAATTTTCGCTGGTTGGTGGAGACCAACCAGGGCGTACGCCGTGTGCGGTGTCTCACCGCCCACTTCCGGCGCGAAAATTTGAAATGCACCCTTAACGATGGTACAGTCATAAAGTGCCGTAAAAAGGCCGATATTTACCGAAGTAACAGGCTTTCTAATTATATCTTACAATCGTCAAATTTTTGATTTTTCATCAAGGTTACAATGACATTCACCTTTATGAAAAAAATTTTCATCATATCAATATTGCTGCATGCTGGTTTGTGTTTTGATACCCGCGGCCAGCATATGAATATCCGCAGGTACAGTATTGAGGATGGGCTGGTAAACAATGACGTGCTGAATATTTACCAGGATAGTTATGGGTTTATCTGGTTATGCACCCGCGGAGGGCTTAGTCGTTATGATGGCAGCCGCTTTACCAATTTTACTACGGATAACGGGCTTGCCGATGACATGATCAATGATATTGTGGAGATAGCGCCACAGGAGTTTATAATGGCACAGAATTCGGGAGGGCCGGTTTTGCTAAAAAATGACAGCCTGAAACCCTTTTCGTCCAACAAAAATATGGTGATCAACAGTTTTTATATAACCGGGAATCGCCGACTGCTGGCAGTGACCGATTTTGACGGAATAGTGGAAATGGACAGCGGGAGATTTCGCTCGTTAAAACCAAACCACCCTGATTTAGTAAGCAAAATAACGCTATTGAACGATTCTGTATGGCTGTTACTTAAGTATGAGTCCTCCGTACAATTAATGAGTCCTTCTTTGCAACCCTTATCAGCTCCAACCTTGCTTAACGCCACAGTTGCATTTCGTGATTCCAGGGAACGTGTTTGGGTTGGCACTACGCATGGGTTGCTGTTAATGAATCGGGATACAAAACCCGGAAAGACAATATCATTGATCAACGCTCCCGTTCCATTTAATATACCTGAGCTGTCAGAAAATTATATCAATTGCTTTACCGAGGATAGCCGTGGTAATTTTTGGATCGGAACTTTAAACGGTCTGGCAAAGATCAGCCCCGGTGGAAAGGCATCCTTTTATTCGAAAAACGATGGCTTACCTTTATCCTCTATCACTTGTATTAAAGAAGACAATCAGCACAATATCTGGATTGGCACCAGGCAGGGGCTGGCAAAACTTTCGGCAAACAATGAATTAAGCAGTTTTTCATTGAAATCGGGCACCGCACAGGCCGGCACCGTTTTAATATTACCGCTTACCAAAAATATTTGGCGATTGTTTGATGAGAAAAATGTAACCCAATTTGATCTGCTTTCAGGAAAGGTTGCTAACAGTTTGCCCATTAGCTCATCCGGTTACAGAATGTTTAAAACGGGGATGGATGATGTACTCGTGGTCAATGGCAAAAAGGCAATGGCTTATCATTCAGCAAAAAAAGAATTTGAAAACATCAACTGGCCGGATAAATTTTTCCATTGTGTATTAAAGATTGATCAATATCGTTTTCTTGCTGCCATCAACTATACATTATTCGTAGTAAAGCATGGTAAATGCGAAGAAAATATCAGCATTGCTGCCAATACCGGCCGCATCCACTGTATGGCAATGGATAAAAAAAATAATTTGTGGGCAGGCACCCGGGGCGATGGATTATTCAAAATCAGTCTTTCCGGGAGCAGTGATTCCATTCGGCTACAAGTTCTGGATACATTTGTGAAACGATTACCTGATCCATACATCACGGCCATTTATGCCGGTAAAAAAAATGAATTGTGGATTGGCACCAGAATTAAAGGAGTGCTAAAACTGACTGAGCTGCCCGGAGAGAAGTATAGCATACAACAATACGGAACAGACATGGGGCTGTCTTCAAACCTGGTTACCACTATTAATGGCGATTCATCAGGCAACATCTGGGTTGGAACCGGGCAGGGGCTCGATAAATTGATCCTAACGGGTAAAGACCATCGGGTATTTAATTTTGGAAAATTAAACAAAGTTTTTTCAAACGGCTACGGGATTTATTGCTTAGATGATAATTATCTATTGGCTACGAACTATTCTTCTGTGCTACGTATAAAGGATTTACAGCAAGACACCCTGCCTCCTCCGCCTGTTTATATTACCCATGCGGCGTTTGCCCCTTCCGACACTTCATCATTTCTTTATACCAGGAATTTCCGCCTGCCTTACAACAAAGGGCAGATATATTTTGAGTTCAGCTCGCCGCAATATATCAATGAGGATTTTACAAAATACAGCTATCGCCTTCGCGGCGGTAATGATACTTCGTGGAACATTTCCGGTAAATCACACAATGTATATTTCGCAAACCTTCGTCCCGGCGACTACCTGTTTGAGGTAAGGGCTCTTGGGTTTAACGGACAGTGGGGCAGCCCTGCTGCTTACCGTTTCTCGGTCAATGCAGCTTTCTGGCAAAAATGGTGGTTCCTCGCTATTTGTATTTCCGTACTTGTCTCTTTGGTTTACTTACTCTACCGTTACCGGATACGGCAACTCCTCCGCCTGCAAAAAGTGCGCAACCGTATTGCCACCGACCTGCATGATGAAATAGGTTCCACTCTCACCAATATCAGCATCCTGTCCAACCTCAGTAAGAAAAATTTGCTGTCGCCGGACAAGGCAGGGGATTTTCTGCAACGTATATCCGAAGAAGTATCTTCCTCATCCCAGGCGCTCGATGATATTATCTGGAGTGTGAACAGCAGCCACGATACAATGGAAGAGACGGTAACCCGGATGCGGCGATATGCAGCAGAATTGTTTGATGCAGCCAATATCAGGTATGAGCTTCATTTGGACCCTGCATTTGAAGATAAAAAGCTGGCTATGGAACAGCGTCGCGACATTTACCTGCTGTATAAGGAAGCGGTCAATAATATTTCAAAACATGCAGAAGCCAAACAGGTATGCATAAAACTGACTATTTCGCATGGACAACTCTTACTTTACATTAAAGACGATGGGAAAGGTTTTGATACCGGCAGTGATTTCAAACGGCATGGTTTAAAGGGGATGAAAGCAAGAGTAACCAGATGGAAAGGAAAAATAGAAATTGAATCGACCCTGCAAAAAGGTTCTGCAATAGAAATCAGGCTTCCATTGGCAAACTGACAAAAGTTAGGTTTACGTTGAGTGATGCAGGCGCGTCATCAAAAACATATCTTCTACGAAGTTTTATTAACGCTAAACCAACTACAGCCGGTTAGTTGAAAAGCTAACTCATCCAAAGGGAGTATGTCAGGATATTAGCAATAATACTAATTTAGCGGTAATGCCCATACGAATCGTCATATTTGAAGATAATGACCGCCTCCGCCAGTCGCTGGCCTACCTGTTGCAATCAGCGCAGGAGTACGAGGTGCTGGGCGATTATAGCAATTGCAAAGATGCCATAAACATTACAAGGCTTTATGAGCCGGATGTGGTATTGATGGACATTGATATGCCGGGTGAAAGTGGCATCAAAGGTGTTGCTATGGTGAAAGAAACAAGGCCGCAAACAGCGGTGATCATGTACACCGTATTTGAAGATGAAGAAAAATTATTTCAATGTCTTTGCGCCGGTGCCAATGGCTACCTGCTGAAAAAAACAGAGCCTGAAAAAATATTTGAAGCCATTCGTGAAGTAATGAAAGGCGGGGCACCCATGAGCCCTTCGATTGCCAAAAAAGTAATTGAAAGTTTTCAGCCTGCTAAAACTGCTAATCAGTACCAGCTTACAGAAAGAGAACTGGAAGTGCTGCAATTGCTTACCAAAGGCCATAGTACCAAGATCATTGCTGATAAATTAGACATTGCCTTTAACACAGTTCGTTCCCACCTAAAAAATATTTATTCCAAATTGCATGTGAACTGTGGCAAAGAAGCCATTGCTAAGGTACTGGCAGAGCATATTAGTTTATAATTCCCGCTATTACTATTTTTATCTGCTACAAAAAGAGGATTGACTGTTACTCCCCCGAGAAATAATTTTGAGATGTAAATGGATTCCTTCTAAATCCTTTTATTATTTAAACTAAAAAATTACTCAAATGGAAAAGTCAACAACAACGAATGCCAAAAAATCTGAGATTAGCGCTACAACACTTTTAAACAATCTTAGAAAAAATGTTGCAAGCAGAGAACAATTGGGCGTATTATTAATGGATCATGTACTTCGGGAAGCCGCCACCGGAAAACATTTCAGGGAAGACGGTATAGCAGAGATTCCGCTTACTGTTACCATTTATTTGCAAACGAGGGCTTTAGAATCCGATACCGTGGTTTGCGATAAAGCTTGCTGGACTAGTTTTGGCCACGAAATTTTATGCCTCCAAACATGCCATACAGAGCATGTACAGTAAAAGAAGGGAACGCTCATATAAATATGAAGCTGGTAGCTGCAAAACAATGAGCAAAATAAAACACGGGGTGATGAAAAGATTAATCCTATCTGCAATTGTGATGCTGCCGGCTGCCAGCGCTTTGGCGCAATCTAATGGGCAAAGTACTAAAGCTCAATTTAGAGCCGGCAAGCTAAATTATTTGTCGTTCGAAAGAATGATTGAGAAAATTTCTTTTAACGGCAATGTAGCGATTGTCATGGGTGGTGAGGAAGTTAAGCCCAAGCAGAAGCAATTGAATGCTGCTATTCCAATTATGAAAAATACATCTGATAAATATCATGCATTGTTGGCAAGGTCAACCGGATTATGGATTGGAAAGGGAACCATACAATTTTCACCGGATGCATTACCTGTTGACGCCGGCAGCACTATTCTTGTGAATAGTATGAGCATGGGTGGCTTGTACCAGGTATCTGAATTTAGGGGAACTCCACCTTCGGGCATGGGAATGCCATGGACAGGTTTAAGAATTACAGGTTATGATACGGCAAGGAAAGTTTTTACCAGGGCAATGATTGGAGATGGGCAATCGGCAGGCAGCGTGGCTATGGAAGGTACCTGGGATGAAGCCTCGCAGTCAATTACGATGCCTTTCACAAAAAAATATCCTTCCGGCAAAGAAGAGAATCTAAAAGAAGTCTATAAAATCATAGATGAAAACAC
Organism: Chitinophagaceae bacterium; assembly: GCA_019638615.1. Lineage (GTDB taxonomy): Bacteria > Bacteroidota > Bacteroidia > Chitinophagales > Chitinophagaceae > Agriterribacter. The sequence goes on from JAHBTL010000002.1 coordinate 210,933, forward strand.
TGAAGTGCTGGAAATATATGCTGTCGACCCAAAAACGAAAAAGGAATTTAAAATGCTCAATGTGATCTGGACAAGACAGCAATAAATTTAAACTTCAAACAACAGCTTTTCTATGAAAAAATTTTTAAAATATGAATTGCGGAAAAATTATCAATAAAATATTTACAGTGGCTGCCATATCGGTAACACTGGCAACACCATCTTTTGCTCAAACCAGTGACGACTCTCTAAAGCAAGCCGAAAGGATGAAGCAACAAATCGAACGCTCGAAAACGAATGAAAACCATCAGTTGCTTGCCAGCCTCAATGGAGAATGGTCTTTTATCGGACGCCATATACCAGGGGATACTACCCAAAAACCAATTGAAACATTTGGTACCATAACCAGGAAAGGAATTTGGGAAAATCGATATTTTATTACGGAAACAAGCAGTGGCAAAAAAATACCAATGCCCTGGGCAAATGGAAAAGAAATGACCTACCATGATATGTACATTGAAGGATATGATAATGTAAAGCAGAAATTCTTTTTTACAACTGTAGGAAATCATTGGAGTACCGGTTACTTTACATGCGAAGGCAGTTACAACCTCACTACAAAGACACTCAGTTATGAAGGCGAATTTGAACCGGCACCCGGAATAAAAATGAAAATTCTTTGCCTGTTAAAGTTCATTAACCCAGATCATTTCAGCATCGAATGGCATCGAAGCATTGACGAGCGCAATGTAGCACGATCAGAGGCAAATTATACGCGGCTGAAAAAGGATAAATAAATGGCGTTTGAAGTTTATTAGGAGGCGGAAACTGGAACTGGAGGGGTAACGATTCTTCAATACAAAATGTAAACACAAAAAATGCGCGAAACAAGAAGAAAAAAAATATTATTACCTGCGATGATAATACTGCTGGCCGGCAGTGCATGGGCGCAATCCAATGGGCAGGGCGATTCTGAGAGAATACAAATCACCGATGCACAGGTAAAAGCGATTGACTCAATAATCAATGCTGTTCATAGTTCCGATGTACCGGGTGCTTCGGTATTATTGGCACAGGATGAAAAAATACTGCTGCGTAAAGGTTACGGTATGACAAACATGGAATTGCGTGTGCCCGTTGATCCCGGTCATGTATTTGCCATTGCCTCCATGTCAAAATATTTTACCGCTATTGCAATACTGATTTTGCAGGAACAGGGTAAACTGGGTATAAAGGACGATGTGCGCAAATACATTCCTGCCTATAATACACATGGCAAAACCATCAGCATCGAAAACCTGCTGACACATACAGCGGGAATACCTGGCGACCGTGAGAGCTACGCCTTTAACCTTACGTATAAAATAGACGAAAGCAGGTATGCCGGCCTGCAATTTTCAGAAGAGCAGCCCTTGCTTTTTGAACCCGGTACTAACTTTAGTTATTCCAATTCAGGCTATAAACTGCTTGCTTTTATCATTGAAAAAATTAGCGGAAAATCCTATAATGAGTTTGTGCAACAACAAATTCTTGACAAGCTGGGAATGAAACAAACTTATTTTGGAAGAAGCGGTGTTATTCCTCAAAAAACCACAGGATATATTTTTAACCCTGCAAGAAAGATGCATGAAAGAATTGAAGAAGGGCCTCATACGCAATTTAGGGCCGTTGGATCTGGTTCCATGTACTCAACCATAGATGATCTTTATCGCTGGTACACAGGCCTGCAGCAAGGAAAGATCATTTCTCCCGTACTGTTAAAAAAAGCATGGACATCTTACAAACTTTACAATGGTACAGACGTACGCTATGGTTATGGCAAGGCAATTAATCAAATCGGTGCACACCTGCTGGTCGGGCACGGTGGAAACCTGCATAATTACAGTTCTTTTGAATGGCAATTATCTGGAGATGGTATTTATTTCGTAATACTTACCAACCAGGGCGGGCCTGGTGCGATGATGCTGGCAAACGAAGTAGCTGCTTTTATCACGGGAATGGCACAGGCTTCCGGAAAACATAAACCGGATTCCGCTCAATTGATAAAACTGACCGGTGTGTACGAAATAGATGCATTTGGGCTGATGTTGTACAAAAATTTTTCAAACAGGCCAACTGTTCAATGCCAAATTATAACAGAAAACGGAAAACTCTATGCCAAAAGAACAGGGGTGCCCAAAACAGAGCTTCTTTCTATTAACGACAGTACATGGTACCCGTGGATCGAACCATTCAGCAGATGGACATTTCGCAAAGACGGTTCCCACAAAATTGCAGGTATTTCCACATGGGGCATTTTCATGCCCGGGCCTGATCGTTACGCAAAAAAAATAAGCGCTGATATTCCTCCTCAGCCCACAATTGTAGCTATTGATGGTATAACGCTTATAAAATATTGCGGCATCTATCAACAGCAAGACGGTGCAAGGCAAAAATTTATGATAGAGAAAAATAAGTTGGTATTGACCGATGAAGAAAACCTTGAAAAAAAGGAACTGGTCTATACTGGCAATCATCAATTTATTGATCCCCTAGCAGAAATCGCTTATCAATTCATCGCTGATAATAATGGAAAAATAACCGAAGTAGATTATCTTGATGCCAGACACGACCGGGTGGCAAAACGCATCAGGGATAATTATTGACAACTTCACGATTTACCGCCAGGCATCTGTCACTGTAGCTACTGTCGGGAGGAGCAATGCATCATAAAAATTTGAATAAAATTATTGTTATGAAACATGTCTTATCATGTTACTTTTTTTGTAGCAAGGAAATGTCTCTCACTGATGGATATCCTGTATGAAGCGAGGATGCTTCACACAGCAAAAACCAATCCTCGTCCATATAAAAACCAACCCTAAAAGCCTATCACTTCCAGGCACTATTAAGATGATTAAACACCAGGTCCTTTATGGCCAGCTTTTCCGTTGATTTAATATTGAGATCTGTATAGTTTGATTCGGGGAAGAAAATCGCGGTCATTACCGATAAGCCGCCGTCAGCAAACAGCTCTACAGAAGCATCATCAATTACCAGTATTATATCAGCATTCCTGTTGGCCGACAAGCGGGGCGCTGTAAGCTTATTCGTAAAATCCTTATGAAAACCTGTTTTACCTGAAAAAGACCTGTCTATAAAATAATTATTGGTTGTTTTATCGTATCCTGCAATTATTTTCTCGCCGCTGCTGTTCGATAATTCGATATTGAACGATTTCAGTTCATCCATATCAAACGTTAGTAATACCGGGCCTTTTAATTTTCCTGCTTTGGAAGTAATATCAAAGCTTTTCGCGGCTTTATTTTTAAGCGTATAAGCGGTAGTGGCAAGTTGTTGCAGCGCATTAACCGGCTTTGATGTAACAAGATATTTGCCACCTTCTTTTACTATTCCCAGGTCTCTTGCAACAGTGTTAGCGCTTCTCCATTTTTCTGTAGGCACAACATTAGCGTACAGCCAGTTGCTCATCCAACCCAGGAAAATTTTCCTGTCGCCGGTATTTGACCAGGTAATTCCTGCATAATCATCAGGTCCATAATCTATCCATTTGGTATCTGTTTCATTGGGTGTAAAAACATGCCCGTCAAATTTGCCGGTAAAATATTGTGCGGCAGAGCCACCATTGGGACCGCCGGGGTTGATATTCACGATCAGTACCCATACTTCTTCGCCATTGAGTGATAAAGGAAAAAGGTCAGGGCATTCCCATACACCGCCATGCGCACCCAGGTCTTTTCCAAACTCACTTTCTTTTGTCCAGTTTTTTAAATCGGGTGATGAATAAAAACCAATATGATCAGTAACAGCCAATGTCATGATCCATTTTTGAGCAGGCTCATACCACATTACTTTAGGATCGCGAAAATCACGTATACCGGGGTTGGGTAATACCGGGTTGCCTTTATATTTTGTCCATGTTTTACCTTCATCCAAACTGTAAGCAATACTTTGTGTTTGCATCTTATCAAAACCATCTTTTTCCATAGTATGACTATGATTGGTATAAATAGCTACCATTGCATTGGCGCCAAAGCCCGCAGTATTATTCTTATCAATCACCGCACTGCCGGAAAAAATAGTCCCCAATGCATCAGGATATAAAGCAATCGGCAATTCTTCCCAATGTACAAGGTCGATGCTAACTGCATGCCCCCAGTGCATGGGCCCCCAAACAGGCTTATCGGGATTGTGCTGGTAGAACAAATGATATTTACCATTAAGGTATACCATACCATTGGGGTCATTCATCCATCCTTTTTTAGGAGAGAAATGGATCTGCGGGCGATGCTTATCGGTATATTCGCCTGTCTGGCTCCACAACGTTTGAAAAGAAATAACAAAGGCGGCTAACAATAACCATTTAGCTTTTGCGATCATGATTTTTTATTTAAAATATGTTTAAAAACTTATTTTGCGGATGATCATACAGGCAGCATTAGCAGCATACCTGTATGATTTGTTAAATATAAATGCTTCTTAATTATACCCCGGGTTTTGTTTATACAACCCTTTTGTGAAAGTAATTTCCGATTGCGGGATCGGTAAATACTCATCCCTGCCCGCGGTAAAATGAGCAGTATTTAAAAATGGCCTGCGTACTTTTTCAATATCAAGATAAGCATTCAATGTTTGTTCGGCTATCCCCCACCGTACCAGGTCAAAAAACCGTTCTCCTTCTGTTGCAAATTCCAGGCGGCGTTCCCATTGCAGCGCTTTGCGTGCGTAAGCCTGTGTCCACCCGGCAGATGAATACTCCTCGATTTTATAGTTGGAAGGAAATGTTCCATCCAGCTTTTTTAAACGACCGGTACTTGTTGCAGCCCTGGCTCTTACCTCGTTAATAAGCGGTAATGCTTTTTCCTGTTGTCCTAATTCAATATATGCTTCTGCCTGAATTAAAAGAATATCGTCATACCGTAATACGTCATAATTTTTTGCACTTCCCATAAATGGTCCCAGCTTAAAGTAGGATGAGCTTGTTGCCAGTTGCTGGTTACGCATTGTATGAAAATTTCCATACACACCCGGGTCTCTTACCCAGCTATTGCTGAATGGCTTTGTATTATCGTATTTATAAGGATGCCCGTCTATACCAACCGTATGATCTAACCTTGGGTCAACAGTAGCTGTAGCAATATTTGCTATGCTGTTATTAAATGTCTCGAAATTCGGCAGGCCATTGGCATCAGTAGTATGCGCGTTCACCAGGTTCTGGCTTGCAGCGTTAAATCCGCAGCAGCCATATTGCGGTGCGCCATGCGGGTAGTTCAGGCCGTCTTCAAAATTCATCCTGCCTGAGGTAGTGCCATCGTTAATGGTAAACTGTATAGCGAAAACTGATTCAGCGCTGTTTTCTGTTTCCGGCAAAAAATTATCTGCTATATCAGCGTTCAAATGATATTTACCTGAAGCAATAACTGCCTGTGTTAATGTTACTACTTCCTGCAGCCTCGACTGGTTGATATTGGTTACATGATGCGTTGCATCCTGCTCGTAAGCCTGGTATAACCTTACTTTGGCAAGATATGCCTGGGCTGCATATTTATTTGCCCTCCCGATTTCAGATTGTGTTTCAGGTAAATTATCCACCGCAAATTGAAAATCATCCGCTATTTTATTCCACGACTCATCATTGCTTAAATCATTCGATACTTCCAGGATGTCATCTGCAGTTGCGTTTTCATCAAAAATGGGAATGTTTTTATACAACTGCTTCATAGTGAAATAACTATGCGCCCGCAAAAAGCGCAGTTCCCCCTGGCGGATTTTTTTCTGGGGATAAGCGCTTTCATCAAGATCATTCACAGCACGCAAAGCTACATTGGCTCTTGATATGGATTTAAAAAGATTTTTCCATGTGCGGGATACAAAGGCATCCATTGTGGGCGTAACAAGATTGTAGTGCTCCATGGCGTCAATTTCACCCACATCACCTGTTCCTCCCCCGCCTTTATACGTATCGTCGGAACGTACGGCGCCATACGCCCATTTACTATAAATATGGCCTATCATATCACCGTTGCCAATAGCGGCATATGCCGCTGTAACCAGGCCTTCTACAGCAGCGGGTGAAGTAAGGTCGCTGGATGATACCGCGCCCTTAGGGGTATAATCAAGTGCTTTTTTGCAGGCAGCGCTCAGCAGCAGCGCCGATACAAAAGCTATGCTTAAAATATTTTTCATCTTAATATATTTAGTTGTTTACTTTAAAATGAGGCGTTAATTCCGAATGTGAATGTTTTTGGAATTGGCACAGGATCCAGGTCTATCCTTTCAGGATCAGGCCCCTGGTATTGTTTGCTTTTGAGCCAGAACAGGTTCTCTCCCATTGCAAAAAACCTTAACCGTGAGAAGAAGCCACCGGTTGTTAAATTATAAGCAAGTTGAATATTGCGCATCTTAAAGTAAGAAGTATTTACTATAAAATAGTCCGATGTGCGTCCTTCATTGTTATTGTCTTTTAATGTGAGCGCAGGAATATTGGTGTTTGTATTTTGTGCAGTCCATGCATCAAACACGCCTGGTCCCACGTTTTCCCTGCTTTTCATGAGGTTGTTAAAATTTGTATACACATCATATCCCTTACGGCCGGCCAAGCCAGAACCAAATATCGAGAGGTCAAATTTTTTATAGCTCAGATCAATTCTTGCACCATATTCAAGTTTGGGCAACGTAGTACCAATCCAGGTTCTGTCAAGATCGCTGATCACGCCATCTTTGTTATCGTCTACATAACGTATCCTTCCGGGGCCCGCACCAATTTGCTCAGGTGCTGCATCAACTTCTGCCTGCGATTGAAATAACCCGTTGGTTTTATACCCGAATATATCAAACTGGGAATGACCGATAATAGTGTTGCGCAAATTACCTGCATAGGCCGGTCTTACATCTTCCGGCAACTCTGTTATCTTATCCCTGAAGTGCGCAAAGTTGAGCTGTACATTGTAAGAAAAATTTCCTGTACGTTCGCCCCTGTAGCCAATTACAAATTCCCAGCCGCGATTGCTTTTTGAGGCGCCGTTCACCGCTTTCTGTTGCCCTTCTCCAAGCGCTGATGCAACCGGAGGGATAATAAGAATACCACTTGTTTTTCTTGAGAAATAGTCGAATGAGCCAAATATCCTATTATTAAGTATCGTAAAGTCTATACCTGCATTTACTTCATCGGTTGTTTCCCATTTCAGCCCGGCATTGGCAGCCTGTGTTTGCACAAACCCTGAAGGAAGCGTTCCTGTATTGGCACCGGATAATGAATAGGCCGTACCAATATTCATGTATTGCTCCCAAAAGCCCGGGGTAAGCTGGTTTTGTGATGTACCATATCTTGCGTAATACAAAGCATATCTTGCCAGGTCGCCAATTTGCTGGTTACCCACACGCCCGGCTCCTAATCTTAGTTTCAGCTCAGAAAAAATCTTATTGTCTGCCATAAAGTTTTCCCTGTCTATACGCCAGCCGATAGATGCTGCAGGAAAAATACCATACTGGTTATCGGCGCCAAACCGGGATGAACCATCACGGCGAACCGTAACCGCTAATAAATATTTGTCTGTATAGCTATAATCTATGCGACCGAATTGGGAAAACAACCTGTTACCGGTAAAATCTCCGGAAAGCGTGGTATTGCCTGTGCCGGCACTCATTGTAAAATAATCTTCTGTCTGGATAGCGAACCCCTCTTTTTTGGAGAAACGGGTTTCAAGATCAGTTCTGATATATTCAGTACCTAACAAAAACTTGAACTTATGATCCTGCAGGTTGAGATTATAACGCAGGGTATTTGACCAGGTCATACTTAAATAATGGTTCTCATCATAAGACAGGCTGTTGGTAGTGCGGCTTAAAGCGCCTTCAGTAAATGTTGGCGCAATTACTTTATTTTTATATCGTGCGTTATCTATTCCCAATGTGGTTTTAAAGAAAAGATTTTTTACCGGTTGAATTTCGGCAAATACGCTCCCGAAAGAACTTAACCTGTTGGCATTGTTCCACCGGGCGATATACTGCATATGCAGGGGGTTGTTTCGGTCTGAATAACCTGCACCTAACGGGCCTGCATATGTTACACCGTCTTTCTGAAATACCGGGATAGTAGGCGTTAAGGTTACCGCGAGAGAAGTTGTAGAGGCGCCGCCAATATCCCTTGCTGTCAGGGTTTCATCGGAGTTGGCTATATTCACATTCAAACCAAAAGTTAATTTGCCATTAAAAGCCCGTGTAATGGCATTAATGCCTGCATTTATACGTTGATAGCTTGTATACCTCAGCATGCCGGTGTTCTTTACGTGTCCCAGTGTAATTTCAAGCGAAGAGCTTTTATTGCCTACAGATGCTATCAGTGAATTATTGGTAACTATACCCGTTTTATACATTACTGACTGCCAGTCGGTATTACCTACAGGCGTATTGGGATCGCCGCCTACAAATGGTTTGGGCGTTACACCTGTAAGCACGGGATTATCAAAATCATTGTTCCAGTTAAAATCATATATTTCTCCATAAGCGTCTGTGGGGTTTTGGCGATCGTTTACAGAAGCCTGCCACAATGCCCTGCCCCTGTCAACCGTATTAAGCATTTTAAACCGCATAGACTTTTCAGACTGCGCGGATATGCCTGTATTGAACTGGAAATTCACTTTTCCATCTGTATTACCACCATTTTTTGTTGTAACAATGATTACACCATTTGATGCACGGGAGCCGTAAATAGACTCTGCTGACGCGTCTTTCAGTATCTGCACAGAGGCAATGCTTGCAGGATTGATATTCTGAAATACTTCCGGTCTTGTAGTAGGCACGCCATCTATAATATAGAGGGGATCATTATTGCCAAGTGTATTGGCGCCGCGTATCAATATCCTGCTGTTCGCTCCGTTGGGAGAACCGTCTTTTTCGATATACAAACCTGCAACGCGCCCCTGTAAGGCCTGCATGGTATTGCCGGAGCTGTTGTTTTTTACAGGATTAAGATCTACTACCGCTACGGCGCCCGTTAAGTCCTGCTTACGTTGTGTTGAATAGCCCACAACTACGATCTGCTCCCCTTCCTTTACACCGGATTCCATCTGGATGTTCAGATCAGTTGCATCCGTAACTTTTACAGTAACAGTTTTCATGCTCACAAAAGAGAATGTAAGCATTTCCCCCGTTGCGGCACTGATAGAAAATCTGCCGAGAGAATCTGTAGACGTGGCATTTTTTTGCCCGGTAACGGAAACGCCTTCAAGTGGTTCACCATTTGATTTATCGGTCACCACTCCTTTCACCACTTTTTGCTGCGCAAAGCAAAAAGCGGTTATAAAAAGGCAGACAACAGTCATGATTTTTTTCATACTTCTATCGTTTTAGTTTTGATTGATAACATATTTGTTTATATTAACTGGTCATGGAAGACTGTGATTGAATAAACCTTTGAATATCATCGCTGGTATAGGAAGGGCATCCTCCTGTTTGCGTAGCAACAAAAGCACCCAGCGCAGATGCAAACTGCAGTGCTTCCGCAGGTGATTTATGATTGATAATACCCGACAGATAGCCGGCTACAAAGCTGTCGCCGCTCCCTATAGTATCGGCAACGCGTACACGATAACCATCATGATAATAGAAATCATCGTTGCTATTGATAACGGCTCCTTTGGCTCCTCGGGTAACAATAATATCAGGAACCTGGAAGCGGTTTTGCAGGAAGCGGATCTTATCTTCAATGGTTTTGAACTGCACGTACCATTCCGTAATAAGGTCCAGCTCTTCTTCATTCATTTTAAGTATATCTGCTTTGCTGAACTGGTATTCCAACCTGCTTTGATCTGTAAAAGGCTGCCGCAGGTTTACATCAAATACTCTTGTTACAGGGTTGTCAAGCAGGTTGAATAAAGTATTACATGAAATTTTACTCCGGGTGATGAGGCTGCCGAAAATAAAATATCCAGCATTTTTTACCAGCGCTTCATGCTGGGGTTCCGGTTCAATATAATCCCACGCAACGCCCTGCTTTATGTCGTATTTCATATCACCTGCGGCATCAGGCATGGCCATTACAATACCGGTAGGATGTGTTGCATCAACCTGTATGTACTCCGTGTGCAGTTTCTTTTCTTTGAGAATGGCGGTTAATGCCTTGCCACGATCATCATTCCCAACCCTGGATATAAGCGCGGTTGATTGCCCGAGCACAGTAAGATGATACGCTACATTCATTGGCGCACCACCGGCTTTTATTTCATGCGGCAATACATCAAATAACACTTCCCCAAAGCAAACGCAGGTAAAATTCATATAGCAGTCTTTTAGTGTAATACAAGATTGGTTTCCAGTTCCTCGAGCGATTTTCCTTTTGTTTCAGGCATATATTTTACCACGAACCCTAACTGCAGTATCATCATACAACAGAAGAAAAAGAAGATGATGCCTTCTCCCAGGTTCTCGCTGATAACGGGAAAAACGAACGTAATAACAGCAGCCATCACCCAATGGGTGAGACTGCCGAGTGTTTGTCCTTTTGCCCTTACCGTATTCGGAAAAATTTCGGAAATAAATACCCATATACAGGCTCCCTGCGACATGGCGAAGAATGCTATATACGCTAACAGTAAAACAACAATAACATAAGGATTTGACGAAGGATGCATGAATAAATAAGCAACAACACCAAGTGTAATGATCAGCCCGACAGTGCCCGTAAGCATCAGCTTGCGCCTGCCGAACTTATCAATTAAGCTAATTGCCAGTAAAGTGAACAAAAGATTTACTGATCCTATGGCTACGCTTGACAGCAACGATGAGTCTGTAGCGAGACCGGAAGATTCAAAAATGCGGGGCGCATAATATATAATAGCGTTTATGCCCGATACCTGGTTGAATATGGCAAATACTACTGCCAGGAAAATGGGGAACCGGTATTTGGATGAAAACAGCTTTTCCTGTGGCTTATGTTTGTTTTCTTCATTGGTTTTTAAAATAGTAGCGATCTCCTCCTCGTATTTTCCAGGATCTATGATGCGGAGCGTGTTTTTCGCATCGTCCATATTTCTATTGTGCAGTATCAGCCAGCGTGGACTTTCCGGCACAAATCTTAGCAATACCAGGAAGAGAAGTGAGGGAATTACCATAATGCCGAGCATCAGCCGCCAGGAATGATCGCCACCGGCAACACCAATGATATAGTTTGACAGGTAAGAGATGAGTATACCCGTTACTACATTGAACTGGAAAAGCGCCACCAGCCGCCCCCTGTTTTTGGCAGAAGATATTTCCGATATATAGATGGGTGCCGTAACAGATGATGCGCCTACACCTAAGCCGCCGATAAAGCGGAATAATAAAAACATTGCCCAGTTGGTAGCCAGGGCGGTAGCCGCCGATGATATAAGAAAAAGAAAGGCTATAATAATAAGTGTTCTTTTTCTTCCCAGTTTGTCTGAGGGTAAGCTGCCCAGTGCAGCGCCGATAACAGTACCCAACAGCGCAACAGACATGGTAACCCCATGCTGAAAGGAAGAAAGCTGCCAGTAAGCCTGAATGGATTTTTCCGCACCGGAAATAACAGCCGTATCAAAGCCAAAGAGAAAGCCGCCAAGGGCGACCACAATGCTCCAGAATAGTAATGGTTTCTTCATGACAAGAATCGTTGGTCAATCGTGATTGATGAACCAAATGTATCATGGAGAAACACCCTTAGCCGTTCAATTTTGTATCAATTCGTTTTAAATACGGATTTTAGTATTATATGGATTAGCTTTTTGATTATCAATAACTTATTGGATAAGTGACGGCATGTGTACTGTAAATAAATTCAAAATTTGTATCAGTTTTATTTAAAATAATACCATATTTACAAGGTTCTTTTGCTGTTGTGGCGCCTTTGCGATGTACAACTGTTTTGTTGTCTCCTGCTATTATAATAAATCATTGCAATTGCAATCTGACTCAGGTACGAAAATTTAGCAATTATGCAACGTCCAATTTTATAAAGTTGTCATTCACAGCAAAATATTAAACCATGAGGCACTACTACACTTTATTATTTACTGCATTCGCCTGCATAATTGGTTGCAAAAAAAATAATATCCCTGAAAGCCAGAAAGTAAAAAATGATACTATCAAAATAATCACCATTGGAAAGGGAGACCTTTCCGGAAATGGTGACGAAGGCATTTTGAAGTCAAATATTGTTATTTCCAATGAAGATGATTGGCTTAAGCTTCTGAAGAAAATTGATGTAAGTTCAGATGTAAGTTCAACGTTTTCTGAAAGTAAAATTGATTTTAGAGCGTATACTATAATAGCCGCGTTTGACAACATCAAAATAAGCGGCGGATATTCTATTGAAATATCTGATTTATCGGTTTTTGATGCTAAAAAACTTATTGTTAAGCTCAAAAGAGCAGACAATGGGCCTGGAAGAATTTCATCTGTTATTACACAACCATTTCATATTGTAAAAATCCCTCATTGGGAAAAACCAATTGTATTTGAAGAATAGGATTTTATTTGAATGGCTTAGTTCTTTGGGTAAAATTGAATTGATAGAAAGCCTTTCCAAGTCTTTAAAGACAGACAAGGCGACAAAAGACAACAAATTTTACAAATCATTTGGGGCTTTTGCTTCTGAAAAATCAGCAGAAGAAATAATAGCAGATATTAGATCAAGTAGAAAATTCAGAAAAAAAGAAATACAATTCTAATGCAGCAACGGGATAAAAATTGAGAACTGGTTCAAGGGAAAATAACACAGCATATAATATTTGATTTTATGTAAGATGCTTTGACTTGACAACACCTATCTTCAGGGTTGACAATCATAGAATAGAAATACGCCCCCCATATTAAATGATAAGCTTAAACTTTTATGCTACATTTGAACAGATAAGCCTTGATTTCATCTTCGTGTATGCGCAAAATAACGAATGCCGCCATTTACCTGTTGCTGGTCATTGCCATAGCATGCCACTTTTCCTGCAACACGCAAGCTTCCCGTAAATACAGGATAGGCATATCTCAATTGGGTGAAGCAGATGAGTGGCGGAAAGACATGAAGGAGGAATTGTATCGTGAGCTTGTATTTTATCCTGATATAGAAGCCATTTACAGGCAGGCGGATTACAGCAGCGAAAAACAGGTAGCGCAAATAAAGGAATTAATGCAGGATGGCATTGACCTGCTGATCGTTTGCCCTTATGAAGCCGCACCGTTAACCCCCGTAGTTGAAGAAGCCTATCATAAAGGAATAAAGGTTGTGATAGTAGACAGGAATGTTCATTCCGAGCTGTATAATAGTTATATAGGCGCAGACAATTTCCAGGTTGGCTATTTTGCGGGTGTGTATGCTGCAAGGTATTTACATAGCAAGGGAAATATAATAGAAATAACAGGCCTGCAGACTTCCACTCCGGCAAGGGAAAGAGAAAAAGGATTTGCAGAGGCGATCAAAAAATTCCCCGGTGTACATATTCAAAAAGTAATTAGCGGCGACTGGCTTGAAGGCAGCGTGGAAAACCAGCTCCCTGCATTTATCAGCGAATTGAAAAATACACAGCTGATCTTTGCGCACAATGACGTAATGGCAAGAACAGCGGCAGGTATATGTAAAAAAGCCGGGGTAGAGGATATAAAAATAATTGGCGTGGATGCACTGCCCGGCACGGGGTTGAGCATGGTAGAAGACCATACGCTGCTCGCTTCTGTATTGTACCCTACTGGAGGCAGCGAAGCTATAAGGATCGCGGATAAATTGCTGCGCAATGAAAATGTACCGAGGAGAAATATACTGGAAACCATAGTTGTTGACAGTACGAATGCCATCATGTTATTGCAACAGGCAAATAAAATCACGGCACAACAAAAAGATATCGTCCGTCAGCAACAGTTGCTGGCACAGCAAACCAAAACCTTTAAAACACAACGCAACCTGATATTTATCCTGGTCAGCTCGCTGGTATTGTCGCTCATGCTTGCCGGGCTGCTTGTTTACTCCAGGAGTAAGAATATTAAGGTAAATAAAAAGCTCCACGAACAAAATGAGGAAATATCTGAGCAAAGCCGCCAGATCGTATTAATGGCTGATAAAGCCCGTGAAGCGAATGAAGAAAAGCTGAATTTCTTTACCAATATCTCGCATGAATTAAAAACACCGCTTACTTTGATATTAGCGCCAACAGAAGAAGCGCTGCGCGGCAAACTTTCTGTTACCACGCACAATCAGTTCTCGCTTGTGAAAAAAAATGCCACCCGCCTGCTGTTGCTGGTAAACCAGTTAATGGATTTCAGGAAGCTGGAACTGAATAAAATGAAGCTGGAGCTGCAGGAAACAGACCTTGTACAGTTTTTGCAGGAAATCGTTAACGCGTTCGCGGTATTTGCAAAGCAGCATCATATTGACTGCAGGGTGATTTCCAATGAAACCACGCTGCCGGTATGGATTGATTGTGAAAAAATAGAGAAGGTGTTTTTTAATATTCTTTCCAACGCGTTCAAGTTTACCGGGGATAACGGCTTTATACATTTAACCATTAAAAAAGATGCTTTGAATGGTGAGGCTGTAATTAAAGTGCAGGATTCGGGCATTGGCATGGGCAAAGAAGAGCAGGGACATTTATTTGAAATGTTTTACCAGGCAAGCTACGACAGCAATAAAGGCACCGGGCTGGGACTGGCGCTTTCAAAAGAACTGATTGAGCTGCATAAAGGAAATATAGCGGTACAAAGCGAAAAGGATAAGGGCTCCGTATTCACTATCAGCCTGAAGTTGGGAAATGCACATTTCAGTGAAGAACAAATTCATGCCGGGAAAGAAACATATAACAGCCAGGTGAGCGCCTGGATAGAAAATTATTATACACCGGGAACCAGGCAACTATTACCCGTACCCGAAGATGAAATGCGAACAAAAACTGAGGAAGAGAAAGAAACAGTTTTAATTGTAGAAGATCATAATGACCTCCGGGAATTTTTATCTCAGCGGCTTTCAGCCGAATACAATGTTATTACCGCCAGCAATGGCGCTGAAGGTATTCAAAAAATATTTGACGAAATGCCGGATGTAGTGGTGAGTGATGTGATGATGCCAAAGACAGATGGAATAGCAATGACAAAATCGCTGAAGGATGACATAAGAACCAGGCATATACCCATAATATTGTTAACCGCCAAAACAACAGAGGAAAACAAGCTGCAAGGCATTAACGCGCATGCCGATGCGTACATTACCAAACCATTCAATGTAGATATACTGGAAGGAACGATCAGCAGCCTGCTGGAGAACAGAACCAAGCTTAAAGAACATTATTCAGCAGAAATACCACCAGGCATTAACGGAGGTGTCGCTAAAAAATCCAGCCGGTCTTTTGCCGCTCATTTAAATGCTGTTATTGAACAGAATATTGCCAACGAGAATTTTTCGGTAGATGATATCTGCCGCGAAATGCATATATCCCGGATACAGCTTTACCGGAAGGTAAAGCTGCTGTTCAATGCCAGCGTAAACGACCATATACTATTGATGCGTATCCGGCGTGCCAAGCATTATCTTCAAAATGAAGATATATCTATCGCTGAAATTGCTACCCGCACAGGGTTTGCTACTGCTTCGTATTTTTCTACCACGTTTAAAAAATTCGTGCATGAAAGCCCGAAGGAGTATAGAGGAAGATTTAAGTGAGAAGAAGCCGGCAGGATTGCTGGATATGATTGCTGTTTATAAAACAATCTTATTGAAACCCTTTACAAGCCTGCGTTCCACCAGTGTATCCTTATACCGTATTTTAACCGCACCGGCTTCTGCCGCCTGTATGCCCAGCATTTGCAGGGCGCCTTTCTCCCATTGTATGTCAACGCCATACCCTCCACGGGCCCGTAAGCCTTTGATGCTTCCCGACGGCCATGCATCGGGCAGGGCAGGCAGTATATGAAGCTCTTTGTTGTGCGATTGCAATAACATTTCGGCAATACCGGCGGTGCCGCCAAAATTACCATCTATCTGGAAAGGCGGATGCGTGCTTAACAAACTGATCAAAGTGCTTCTCTGCAGCAGCGATTGCACCTCCAGCCCGGCCTCATTCCCATTCAGTAAACGGGCATAAAAATTAATGACCCACGCTTTGCTCCATCCCGTGTGCCCGCCACCGTTAGCAAGCCTTCTTTCAATCGTTTTTTTCGCTGCGGCAAACAGCCCGGGAGTATGCAGTGATATCAGGTTAAGAGGATATAAACCCAGCAAATGAGACATATGCCGGTGCCCGGGCTCCACTTCTTCAAAATCCTCTATCCATTCCTGTATGGTTCCGTTAGAAGCGATCTTTATGGGAGGCAATCGCCTGGCAGCAGCTTTTACCTTTTCCACCCAATCCGCATCTGCATTCAGTACAGCAGCAGCCTCTATGAAATTATTAAACAGGCCCTGTATAATTTCTATATCGATCGTAGTGGCATACGACAACTGTGATGTTTCCTGCTTATTGCTGCCCGGCACAAAAAAGGCGTTTTCCGGAGAGTGGGACGGGTTGGTTACAAGATACCCATCAGGAGATTGAATAAGAAAGTCCAGTACAAACTGAACCGACCCTTTCATGACCGGGTAAGCAATATCTCTCAGGTACTTCTTATCACCTGTAAACTCGTAATGCCGGTAAAGAGGAAATGTCATCCAGGGACCGGCCATAGGGGATACGCCCCATACACCATCGGCCACGCCTGTTCTGCCATACACATCAGTAAGATGGTGCAGCGTCCAGCCATCTGCGTTATACATTTCTCTCGCGGTAACAGCGCCGGGTACGGCCAGCTTTTTCATGAAATGCGCTAAAGGCAAAACAGTTTCAGAAAGATTGCCCGTTTCAGCAGGCCAATAATTCATCTGCAGGTTGATGTTGGTATGAAAATCCGAATTCCACGGCGCATTGTATAAGTTGTTCCAGATGCCCTGCAGGTTGGCGGGTAATGTGGCGGGCCCGCGGGAAGAGCCCATCAATAAATAACGGCCAAACTGGTAATACAATACGATCAATCCATGATCCAACACACCAGCTTTTACCCGTTTCAACCGCTCATCGGTAGGAATACTATCGTTGCTGCGATTGCCTAAACTAAATTGCACACGTTCAAAATAACTGCGGTGCTCTTTTATATGCTGCTCCTTTAAAGCGGTCACGGATACAGCAACAGCTTTCGATAATTTTTTTATACACACAGCCATTGGGTCTATACCCACATCGGTATCCAATAAGTCAGCATTATAGTCGGTAGCTCCCGTAACAGCAATGCTCACATTTGTAACCGCATCCAAACGGTAGCCTGCCGATGTGTCGCCGGCTACAGGCTTTACCCTGCCATTTGCAGCAAGCAATTGCATAGCACCGGCGAAATGCATGTGTTTACCGCCAGGACCTGTTAACGTATCATCCTGGTCAATGATCTGACCGGTATAATACACGATATCTTTACCTGAAACCTTATATTCATTCACGTCCCGTTCGCGCGATAGCTCAAAATACAGATTCAAAGGCCTGGCAGCGCGGACGGTAACAACCAGCACATCGTGTGGCGCCGAAACATATACTTCCTGCGTAATTTTATTGCCTGCAATTTCAAAAGTGGTAGTAGCTACCCCCGTATTTAAATTGAGGGCTCTTTTATAACGGTCAGGTGTACCTGCCTCTCCGAAATGGATATACAGATTACCGAGCGGCTGGTAAGAACGGACTCTTGGAGGAGTGCCAACCATATATTGCGAAGCGAGCTGCAGCGCTTTTTTATATTCTCCTTTAAAAATAGCGCTTTGTATTTCAGGCAGATGCTTTACCGAATTTTTATTGTTGTTATTGATCTTGCTTCCGGCCCATACGCTTTCCTCATTCAACTGGATCAATTCTTTATCGTATTTACCGAACACCATGGCCCCTATCCTCCCATTGCCGACCGGCATCCCATCCGTCCACGCTGCGGCCGGTTGCCTGTACCATAGTTCGAGGTCTTTAGGCTGCGCGTTTATCGTATTAGCAGAGACCAGCATAATAAATAAAAAAATCAATCGCATAATAATACTTTTATGTTTGTCAAGATACAGCTTATATGCAAACTACCTGGAATACAATCCTTTTTCAGGGCAAATTATTAAAGTTGATTTCAGGCATTTTCGCATCTGCGCTTCTTTGAAAAGCTGATCTATACCCCGTATACTCATTAAAGAAACCACAGTTCCTGAGGTAAAACCTGTTACCCTGTAAGCCACCTGCAAAATCCATTCTATAGCCTTTGGCGGCAGTATTATCGTAAGTGAACACAGCCCGGGTCAGTTCAATCCATTGCCCGGCGCTGGTACGAATCCATTGATTACCGAATAATACCTCCCGGGATTTATTTCCCTGGTCAGGAATAAAATTTTCAAGAAAGGAATGAAAGCGTTTGAGCCAGGTATTGGTTTTCGGCCTTTCAAAAGAAGCGATCAGCACCCACTCGTTCTTTTCCGGGGTAAAGAAATAAGCAGAATATACCGTATTGCCCTTTCCGTCGGGCACACCATGTAATAAAAATTTATAGGTTATTCCCGCTTTCCAGTTGTAACGTAAGTAACTCTGACCACCTGCTCCTTCATTTCCAAATTCACCGGTGTAAACTCCCTCTCCCTTCTTTAATAAACGGATGCGCATGTCTTCCGGTATTGATTTCGGGTCGTCGGTTGAAAAAGGGCTCCATACGGAAAAAAGAACCCTTCTTTCCGCGGACGAATTCACCTGTATGCCAAAGTAACCTTCAGCAAACCCGTTGGCCATAAAATAAGAGCCTGTTACGTCCTGGTTTTCCGGCACCGTAATTTCGTTGTAAAACCACTCTGCCTGCAGGCTGTCTGCAAATGGATAACCCAGGTGAACAGAAGGCCCTCTCCTTCCCCAGTAAAAAAAGTTGCCTTCATTGTTTTTTACAAACGCGGTACTGGCATTGATGGCGCTCCCGCTTAAATGATAAGCAACTATATCAGCAAAATAGCTTCCCTTTTTCTGCAGTCCCGCAACAGTAATTCTAATGTAACCGGTATCCTTTACAACAAATTCACCTGCATCGTATGTTTTAATTTCAACGCCTTTTACTGTTATCTTCCTGGGCGTACCCGCTGCTGATACCTGTACCGTTCCTTCTTTATCTGTTTTAGCTTCAATTCCTATTCTTATAACACCCGGCCGGCTGATCCTTACCCAGGTGTCGAACTCCACATCATCCTGCGACCAATTTTGTATGCCTTGTTTTGTAACCAGTTGGCTTTTATCGTTGCACTGCCCGCACCATGTATTGCCACCCAGGGGAACAATTACAGTGGTATCTATTATATTCAGGATATTACCATAACAGGATCCCGGCTCCACGGAGATGAAGAGCGCTAACCACAGCGACAACAGCATTGTATAATACTTCATTGATATAATTTTATATACCCGAATTCCATGAGCCATAATGTGCCTTTCCCGGATTCAATACACCGCTATCATCATCGGCTATATCCCCGCTACCGAAAAGCTATTCCCCGTCATTTTGTGATAAAGCTCCAGGGCATACAGGTCGGTCATACCGGCTATATAGTCGGTAACTCCCTGCATCTGGTCAAACAGGCTTTTACCGTTTGCAACAACTCCGAATTGCAGTGGTATTAACTGCAATAATTTTTTTGACTTGGTACTGTCGGGGTTAAGAATTGCATAGACAAATTCCTTTAACAGGTAACCGATAACGGTATAACCCGCCAGTTCAATCTCAACCACTGACCGGTGATTGTAAATATGAGCGTAAGAATACCTATCTATTTCTTTTATGATAGCCGATTGACCAGGCGGCAGCAAATCAATCAGCGACCGGTTGAGTGTACCCTTCAGCAACGCAGCTTCGTGCTGCATGAATATATCGCACAGCTTTTGTACCAACAGGTTGATCACCCTGGCCCTTAAAAACTGGATCTTTTTATTATCGTCTTTAATACTTTTAAAGATCGCTTCTACCTTGTCGCGTGCATCGTATTCTTTTTCTTCATTAAAAAAAGCCAGGAACCGGGTAGCTACCGTGTCGATAGAAATAATACCCAACCGGTGGGCGTCTTCAAAATCAATGATCCGGTAACAGATATCATCTGCTGCTTCTACCAAAAACACAAAAGGATGCCGGGCAAACACCATCCGGCCGGTATTCAGGCGGGGAATATTCAATTCTTCCGCAATACTGAGATAAGTAGCCGTTTCAGTAGAAAAAAAGCCGGATTTTTTTGTAACGAGGTATTCCTTATTAAACCCTGCCTCAGAATCGCAGGGATATTTAATAATACTTGCCAGTGTAGCGTACGTCAGTTGAAAACCGCCGGGTCTGTCTTCATTAAAATGATGGGTAAGCGTTCGAAAGGCATTGGCATTCCCTTCAAAGAAAGTCAGATCACGTTGCTGCGCGCTTGTCAGTTCTGCGTTAAATCTCTTTTTTGCATCGCCATCCAGTTCCCTGAAAAAAATCCGGATCGCATCTTCTCCGCTATGTCCGAAAGGAGGGTTTCCAATATCATGTGCCAGGCAACCGGCAGCTATAACCGATGGCAATTCGTATTTGTAAAACTCAACAAAATCTGCTCCTTCGTTGCTGTACTTATCCGCAATAACATCACCAATGGCTTTGCCCAGGCTACGCCCCACACTGCTCACTTCCAGGCTGTGTGTAAGCCTGTTGTGCACAAATACGGCTCCCGGTAGAGGGAAAACCTGCGTTTTATTCTGCAGGCGCCTGAAAGCCGAAGAAAAAATAAGCCGGTCGTAATCGCGTACAAAAGATGTACGTACCTGGCGGGTGGCAGCATTAAGCCTTTTTTCGGCACCGCTTCTGCGGGCGCTATACAACTGTTGCCATTGCATCATGCTGCAAGATAAGGCGGAGATTTATTTTAAATAAACATAAACCCCGGCTTATTTCCGGGGTTTTGTTACTATTTATTTTTGAGAACCTTATTTCTCTTTATTTTGAAAGCTCCATTCTTCCCTGGTTCATATCATTATGAAGTACCGCTTTGCCCGAATTTATTGAAATAATTTTCAGAAGTAATGTTTGCCCTTCAGCTTTGCTGAACAGGATACTATTGTCTGATTGAAAGGAATAGTTGTATTTCGACGCCTCTGGTTCTCCCATTTTTATATCTACGGTTCCATCTGTTTTAAAATCATAATAAGAACCGGCCGGTGTTTCAATGGGTTTAGTAGAAGTTTTTCCATCTACCTCCAGGTAATAGTATTGCGAACTTACATTCCATTTCCCCAGGATCAGTTCAGAAGCAGGTTTGCTGTCTTTTTTACACGAAGCGAATAGCAAAACAAATGCAAAACAGCAAAAGGCTAAACATTTTTTGCCTGATACTGCAACAATATTAAATACTGACGGATATTTCATAAATAAAGGATTTTGGTGGTAAACGATCTATTCTCCTATTCAAACGTTCAATCCGGTAAAGTATTGTAATGCAATTCACACACTAAGTTTGGGCATTTCACAGAATATGCTGATTTTTAGGGTGGTATATCATTAAACGGAAGCGGGGTAATATAATTGTTCATCAATACTTTACATTTCCTGTTATGCCGTTCAAAAAAGATTCTTAACTGTTCATTCTTAACCTTCGTTATGATATTGAATTATATATGGATGGCCTTTTTCGTGCTCGCATTTGTGATTGCGTTTATCAAATGGGCATTCCTGGGCGACCAGCAAATTCTGAAATTGCTGGTGGAGGGCATATTCAAATCGGCAAACGATGGTTTTGATATTTCATTGAAACTCGTTGGCATTATGTCGCTGTTCCTGGGATTTATGAAAATAGGCGAGAAAGCGGGCGCTATCAATTTCCTGTCGCGCATTGTAGCACCTTTTTTTTCAAGATTATTTCCCGAAATACCCAAAAATCATCCTGCCACAGGGCATATGATGATGAACTTTTCGGCCAACCTTTTAGGATTGGACAATGCGGCTACTCCTTTTGGCATCAAAGCCATGGAAAGCCTGCAGGAGCTGAATCCCCAAAAGGATATTGCCAGCAATGCGCAGATCATGTTTATGGCATTACACGCCAGCGGGCTTACCCTTATACCTGTAGCGGTAATTGCCATGCGGGCTTCGGTAAAGATACCCGCAGCCAATCCTACCGATATCTTTGTGCCCTGCATGATCGTAACATTTGCGGCTACCATGGCTGCGTTGATCATCATGTCTTTCAAACAAAAAATTAAACTATTGCAGCCTGTTATATTGCTATGGATAGGAAGTATATCCGCTTTAATAGCAGGATTGATCTGGTTTCTTACATCACTCGATCAAAAAAGCCTTGAAACTTTTTCGGCTACGCTTAGCAGTGGCATCATACTTCTTATATTCCTTGCATTTTTGGTAGGGGGCTGGGTTAAAAAAGTAAATATGTTTGAAGCGTTTGTGGAAGGAGCCAAAGGGGGTTTCGAAATAGCTGTGCGCATTATACCTTACCTGATCGCTATGCTCGTAGCGATTAGCGTGTTACGGAATTCCGGGGTATTTGACTACCTGATAGAAGGGTTCAGGTTTGTTTTTACACTGATGGGATTGAATACGGATTTTGTTGAGGCCCTCCCTACTGCATTGATGAAGCCGTTGAGCGGCGCCGGTGCAAGGGGCATGATGGTGGATGCTATGAATACATACGGCGCCGATTCCTTCGTCGGAAGGTTGTCGAGTATTTTCCAGGGAACCAGCGATACCACTTTTTATGTGATAGCGGTTTATTTCGGGGCCATATCGGTAAAGAATACCCGCTATGCCATTCCCGTAATGCTGCTGGCCGACCTGGTGGGTATTATTACGGCGATACTGGTGGCATATTTGTTTTTTTATTAGTGTCTCTGCCAAGAGCAGCCACCTGTATGCACAAAAATGCCCTGTACTATTTGTTTTAAACAGCCTGAACAAATACAGTTGCAAAAAAAATTATTTGGAAGCTGCTTCCGCCATCTTTTTTGCGAGATGATCCATCACCGGTATGAACTTGCCATCAGGACTGATATCGATGAACTTTACATTTTTTTCGACCACACCCGTGTGTGGTGCAGGCCAGTAAAACACCTCTCCCGCATTTACGGTTTCCTCTTTTCCATCGGCATACCTGATCTTTAACGCTCCGTCAATAACGTAACCCCAATGAGGTGAGCTGCACATGTTTTCAGGCAATCCTTCAAAAAATGGTGTGAAGTCAGCGGGGCCGGGCACATCCATATAACTAATAGACATTCCGCCGAGCCCCGAGATATTTGTAAAACCATTTCTGGGGTTTTTAGGCATTTTATTTACAGGCATATGGTAAGAAGCGGTCGGCGTCTCGTCAAACGAAGATACTTCCACTACGGAAGCTTGGACAGTCTTCCA
This sequence comes from Chitinophagaceae bacterium, assembly GCA_019638615.1. Classification (GTDB taxonomy): domain Bacteria; phylum Bacteroidota; class Bacteroidia; order Chitinophagales; family Chitinophagaceae; genus Agriterribacter. The sequence goes on from JAHBTL010000002.1 coordinate 234,309, forward strand.
TTCTCCGTTTACTTTCTGCAATGTTCTTGTTTCTTTTGTTTTGCGACCAACGCTGCCTCCCCAGTTATCCTGTTGGTCAAAGCTCACAAATGCAGTATTGTTTTCCGTAATAAACCGGTAATTGTCTCTTTTCAACTTCAGTTCAAAAGGCTCCATGGCACCAATAGCCTGGGACAAAGCTTTAAATCCTTTTGCAGATTGCACTCCTCCTGCAGACACATACATAAAAGATATATCATCTGAATTAAGCCAGCAGGAAGCCCATTGTGCTGAATCGCCTTTTGCTGCAAAATGGCTTTCATTTTCTAACAGTTTTGTGATGGCTGCTTCATCCGATTTTTTGTCTGATGCTGTATTACAACCCAGGCTAAACAAAATGATCGTTACAATTAGCAAGTTTTTCATACATCTCTAGTTTAGTAATTAGGAAATGTTTATTTAAATAATTCCGCCACTTTTTATGTACAGCACTACCTCCTGAAAGCTTTGCGAATGCAGCACTATTCATCATTGCGCACATTGCGACGTTAACGCCGGATAGTCATTCTTTTTTATCCCATTTTCCATTTAAGAACTCAAGTGAGATTCTTAAAAACTCCGGTTGAAAATCGGCTATCAGATACGATAAATGTCAGCCGTTGGGAACAACCCAAAGCCGGCTGTTGGGTATGTATTTATGCATTTCTAATGCCTGCTGTAACGGAACAGACTCATCATTATCTCCTTGTACAACCAACCAGCTAGCCTTTATGGTATTCAACATGTCGGGCGTAAATGAAGGATCTCCATACTGATCCCGCATTTGCCAGAACTGTCCAGCCAATATAGGTTGTTTTTCGGCACCGTGTGGCTTGGCCCATTCCATAAAATTGTTCAATCCTATTTGTGTTACCCAATCCCTGCATTGCCGACTAAAATAAATTTGTGCGCCCACCGCAATGACATATTTAAATCTTTCCGGCTGCATTACGTTAAGATGCAGCAGTGTCATGCCTCCACTACTCCCGCCAATTGCATGCACTTTATTTAATTGTAAGGAGTCCAGCAAGGCTATAATAATTTTGGCATAATCTCCATGGTTAAAAAAAGTGGCTCCTTTATTATATATATCAGATCGTCCATGACCCATCATATCAATCGCAATCGTCCTGAATTGTTTCGAGTACGCCTCCACATAGGGTTTCCATTGATCGGCTGTTCCAAAAAAATTATGGAGCAATAAAAGTGGCTTTCCGTTACCGGTATCTTCATAGTAAATTTTGGTTCCATTGTAGTTAAAGAACTTACCGTTAGGGTTAACTTTTACCTGGCTGAATGTCGCGGTGAAAAAAATACAACCTCAAATTAAAATTGTAAATTTTCTCATGCGCTGTTATTTAAAGGTGGCAGCTTCTCAGAAGCTGTCACCTTGTTGTTGAATACGTTTACCTATCCTGCCGGTATAATATTCTGGTTTACCCTGAACAAATTACCAGGGTCATACTTTGCTTTTATTTGTGCCAGTTTTTTGTAATTATCACCATAACTTGCTTTTACACGATCCATACCTTCTTCCATCATAAAATTCACATACGCTCCTCCCATTGAATAAGGATGCAGATCCGACCAATAGTTCTTTGCCCAATTGATCACTTTCTCTTTCTCGCCTGCATCATTGGTTATACCCACAATTACCATTGCATAATTGGCGTCGCGGTAATTCCATGCGGTTTCATTATCACCGATCGCAGATGCAACTCCGTTAATATTGTACATATGCATTGTGCTGAAAGGAGTAGGAAGCTGTTTGCCATATTCAACATGAAGCTTTATGGCTTCCGGGCTTAGATCTTTTACATAATCTGCTTTCCAGTACCATAATAGTCCCGGCGGATACAACGCATCAAACAATGTTTGGAGCACCGGTACGGGCATCGGACCAACAAAGTCCAGTGAAGGGGCTTTCTTAGCCCTTATAGGTTTGAATATTTCTTCAGCCTTTTCCATATCTCCTGCATAACACCATACTACACCGCACATTTTTTTGAGATGCAGATGCTCCGGAAAAGGAGCAACCGGTGGCACTGTCAGCAAAGCAAAATACCCGCTCAATTCATTGGGCGCTTTATTAATGAATTCATGATGCCATGTCATCATCTCTTCTGTATCCTCCAGTTCCCAAAGCATAGGGCCTGCATATACAGTATGTACCGGGCATAGCTTAAAGGTGAATGAAACCACCACGCCGAAATTTCCGCCACCACCACGTAAAGCCCAAAACAAATCGGGGTTTTCCTGTGCAGAAGCTTTTACAAGTTTTCCGCTTGCAAGTACTACTTCGGCTTCAAGTAAATTATCAATGCTAAGCCCGAAGGTGCGGGAGAGATTGCCCACTCCGCCACCCAGGGTAAGCCCTGCCACACCTGTAGTACCAAATATTCCCGAAGGTACGGTCATACCAATTTCATGTGTTGCTGCATCCAGCTCTTTCAATAAGCATCCGCCCTGTACCTTAACCGTTTTTGAATTTTTATCTACCTTGATTTCTTTCATCAGGGATAGATCAATTACCAATGCATCATCTGCTATACCCAGTCCGGCAGCATTGTGACCTCCACTGCGAATGGCCAGCAGCATATTGTTTTCTCTTGCAAAATTTACGCAGGCAATTACATCATCCACATCTTTGCAATATGCAATAGCGGCGGGATGCTTATCAATCATGCCATTATATACTTTGCGTGCTTCATCATAACCAGTATCATCCGGCAAAATAAGCTTACCGGGAAAAATATTTTTTAAAGTTTCCATATTGTTCATATAGCTTGTATTTAGCAGTTGAAAATTTTAATAAAGATATATCTGTATATACGGCCAGGTTTTTCCTAAACGTTCAAAAAATATCCTTAAACGTTCATTACTATTTTCCTAAAAAAATTATGAATCAAAGTTATATGGAGAACATGTGCGCCTGCTAACAATAACTGTTCAAAGAGTAGTAAAAAATGTTCATATCATTTTTGAACAACTATTTTTTTCAGCCGGTTAACCTGGGGATCAAAAGTAATTACGGTTGAGGGTATCGTCATATCGAGTACCCAACCTGTGTCAGGAAAAATATAAAGATGATATTTAAGTGGCTCGCAAAGACCTTGGACTTGGAAAGAAGGATGCTTTGTTTACAGAGCTGGTTGTAAAGCCAAAATACTTTTATCGCCACTGCGAGTTACTAATTAGGCGGCGCCTCCATCATTGCGCCGTGACAAGTTGCATTTGTTTGTCACAGCTTTCTGATTTGTAAGTATCCTAAGTCGGCTAAGTTATCAGCAAACGTAGCAGGGCTCTGTTGCTGAATTCACAGTAGTACTAAAGCTTCATCAGAGCGTTCCGGGAAATTGCGGTAATAATTTCCCGGCGGCTTTTGGGTTACTTTTTTCCGCAAAAAAGTAACAGAAAAAAGCGGTGGGATTGTAGTTGAAAGGAAAACCGGGTTTGTGGAACAACAAATTGAAGTTCATAACCAGTTGATAAATAGCAAACTGGATGATATGTCATTGGCAGGGAGGAATCCCGACTGTGTCGGGAAAGCAATCCCATTGAACGATAACGGATTAAGTATTTGGGATTGCTTCTTCGCCGCGGCGGATCGCAAGGACGGGGGAGTGTGCTTGTGTTTTGCTGTCAGCACTAAGGCAAGTTTGTAATTTCTGAACCACCCGGTCATTACGCTCCCGTATATGAAACAACATCACTCAATAACTGTTCTGTAAAGCACATCAGCAGCAGCAGGCTTCTTTTCAAAAAAACAGAGGGCGTTACACCAAATTTTTCTGCAAAGCACCTGGAAAAATAAGCCGGGCTGCTGAAGCCTGTTTCATACGCTACTTCTGCAATATTCAGTTTTTGTTGTTTAAGCATGGACTTTGCCTTATTCATGCGCATATCCCGTACGAAATCGTGGGGTGAAAGGCCGGTTAAAGACACTATTTTCCTGTACAATTGCGGTCTGCTTACACAAATGTCTGCCGCTAATTTATTCAGGTCAAATTGCTGGTCTGCTATCTTTAACTCTGCTACATCAATAAAATTAGAAATAAATTCCTGTTCTTTTGAACTAAGTGACCTGATGGCATCATCTGAAAAAATATCTTCGTTTTTACAAATCTTCCTTACGAGCGCGCAGGTCAGTATCTGGTTGTCCTGCACGGTTAAGCTCAGGCGATGGGCCAGCTTAATAGCGTTCTTAAAAAAATCGCCTTCTTTTGTTACGGGTTGTGAAGTGCTCATGCCCATTTTAAAAATAATTTCCGGCTGCTTCGGCTCAAACTGTTCAAGCATTTTTTTAATACGCAAAGCACAGCAAACAGCATCGGCTGCATCATCAAAAACAGCTATGAGGCTGTCATCTGCATCCCAGGACAAATGCCTTCCCCAAAATCTTTCCATTTGTTCCCGCACTATTTTTCTCGCCCAGTTTGGCGTTAGCAACATGGAAAGATCGCCTGAGGTTGTAGCTTTGGTAATGGCATATAAAGAAACCACAAGTATGGTTCTGTAGCCGGTATCGAGTGATCCGTTTTTCTTTTGAACAAGTCCATAATCATTTACGGTATGCCCGGTACCCATCATCATTTCATAAAACCCGGTTTCAACTTCTGTTAATGCACATGCTATATTGCCATGCGCCATCTGGTGCACCTTTTCACATGTTTCCGGATCAGGTCCTTCAATCAGGCAAAACACTGTACCTGCTTCCTGGTTCACCCAGAATTGCAGATACCGCACACCATATTTATCCTGGATGGCAACATCTGCAATATGTGCTCTTTTCACATCTTCCACCGTTACGTTTTCAATCTGATGAAAATCCATATATAAAGGCATATGCTAAGTTTTTATTGTACGATCTGCATATTTTGTACGCCGCGGTATTGCAAAGGCGATTTTCCAAACTTTAGCTTAAAAACCCTGCTGAAATGTGATACATTTTCAAAGCCGCTGTCGTAAGCGATTTCATTTACATTTTTTGCGCTTGCTTCCAATAAATTTTTTGCGTAATTCAATCTTTTCTCTGCCAGCCATTTGCCCGGGGTAGTATGGTACAGGTCTTCAAAATCTCTTTTAAATGTTGAAACACTGCGTTGTGCAATTCTTGCAAATTCAGCGATAGATAAATTGAAATAGAAATTACATTCCATGATATCATTCAGGAGAGGTTTATTAAAATCGCTCAGATAACTTATGTACGAAAGCAAACTTTGATTTTCCGGATTAGAAAGTATATTCAACAGCAACTCTTTAAATTTCAGTTCCAGCAGCGTTGCAGATGGAGGAGGTTGCTGGGAAAAATAAGGCAGCACACTGAAAAAAAAAGCCCTGGTTGCATCATTTATTTTAATATTGATAAATGACCCTGCAGGTGATGCAGGCAGTGATGCAACCTTTAGCAATTGCCTGTGTTCATTATAAAATCGGGAGAGGAATTCGTCCGGAAAATAGAATGCCAGTAATTCCCATTGTAAATCTGCATTTTCTTGTTTCCAGGCCCCTTTTTTTGCAAAATGGGTAGTATCTTCTGTCATAACCCAGGATTGGTTACCTACATGAAAAGTTTTAGCCCCCTGAAGTGTGAAGGCTATCTGGTTGAAATGGTTATATACATAGATGTATTTATTTTCCTGCGGGCATTTATAATGCAGAAACAGCAGATCGTTTGCAGCTAATTGCTGAAACGCTTTGGGCCTGTTGGTTATGTAATCGTATGTATTATCCATAATCAAAATGATTTGACGATAAGCTTGTTCGATCATAGGCATTAATTCCACTCAGAAAAGGTAAGTATTGTGCAGGATTATACTATAAAATATTGGGAAGCTCTTTAAAGCTAAATATTTTATAATCAAAATTACATATTTGTGGAAAATTCTACCTAACCGAATTCGGGGGCTTTTATCATCCGGAACCGTACAAATAACTCCTCCCGGTACCATTTTCCCTCCCGTGTTTTTTGAATGATATCTTTATGCCGGCTTTGATAGGCAAACGCTTTCATATCCTCCATGCTGCTCCATATGCTGAAAGTGGCCTGCTTTATAAAGGGGATTTCTCCAATGCTTACAGCATATTCCAGTCCGGAGGCCTTTTGTAATAAAGCTGAAGTATCTTCTACATGCGCCCAAAAACGGTTAATCTTATTAAGCCGGATGGTTGCCCGGGTTAATACCGCTATTGTTCCTTTGCACGCAGTGCTGGCGGGCAATGCACCAAAAGCATATTTGCGATCCCAGGTGCCGTGGCCCGACAGAGGTTCCAGTAAGAATGTTTTTAACTCACATTGCCAAAGCCTGTACCACCCCGCTATAAAACTGCCATACAGTATTTTCAAAATTCCCGTTTGAGTATCGGGCAGCGTGTGATGCGCTTTTACCACTAAAATAGCCCATTGCCGCCAGTCTGGTTTTTTACTGAAATCGCCTCCTTTACCACACCCCATCAGTTTCCAGAAAAGGATCTGCCTGTTAAAAAACAGGGGAATACGGTGAACCGCCATGGCAATCAACGCAAAAAAAACATAGCGCCGGGGATAACGGATAATAGTAAGAGACGCAAATACTTTTCCCGGATCATGCATATTGCAAACCTACAGCCATTTTTTTTCCTATGTCAATGCATATTTAAAGAAATGAACTTACATTTATCCCTTATAATTAAAAATGTTTAACGATTCCACAAATGAAAAATAATTTCCTGCTCTTTCTTTCTTTTATTTTCCTTACCCTTTTTTCGGCATGTAATAAAAGAAGCGGCAATCCACGAGTGCTTGTATTCTGTAAAACAGCCGGTTTTCACCACGAGTCAATTGCCAAAGCCATTCCGGCTATTCAAAAGCTGGGGTTGGATAACAACTTTGATGTTGACACTACTACCCATTCAGAAATGTTCAATGAAGACACGCTGAAGAAATATTCGGCGGTGATTTTCCTGAACACTACCGGGTCTTTGCTTAATACTCCCCAGCGTATTGCCTTTGAAAGGTATATACAGGCGGGCGGTGGTTTCGTGGGTGTTCACGGCGCCACTGATGCGGAGTACGACTGGGGCTGGTACAACAGGTTGGCGGGCGGCTATTTTGAAAGCCATCCGCACCAGCAGGAAGCGAAGCTGATCGTAAAAGACAAATCACATTTATCTACCCGACACCTGCCCGATGTATGGACAAGAAAGGACGAGTGGTACAACTTTAAAAAACTGAATAAGGATGTACGTGTATTGATAACTATTGATGAAAAAAGCTATGAAGGCGGTAAACATGGCGATGACCATCCGATGGCCTGGTACCACAACTATGATGGCGGACGCGCTTTTTATACCGAACTGGGACATACAGATGAATCCTACGCTGAACCGCTGTACCTGCAACATTTACTCGGTGGGATTGAATATGCCATAGGCGGCAACAAAAACCTTGATTACAGCAAAGCCACCTCACAGTATCCACCCGATGAAGACAGGTTTACCAAAACGCCTCTGATACAGGGCGGTTTTTTTGAACCCACCGAAATGACCATTCTCCCCAACTTTGACATCCTGATCACCCAGCGCCGCGGGGAGATCATGAAATACAGCAATGAAACAAAAAAGCTGAAGCAGGTTGGATTTTTAAATGTATACAACAAAACCAAAGACGGGAAGGCAAATTCGGAAGAAGGCCTGCTGGGTATCAGCAAAGACCCCAACTTCGATAAGAATCACTGGGTGTATATTTTTTATAGCCCTATAGATACTTCCGTTAACAGGCTGTCTCGCTTTAAATTTGAAAATGATACCATAGATAATAAAACCGAGCAGGTGATCCTGCAATTTTACGAGCAAAGGGAAATATGCTGTCATACAGGCGGGTCTATCGCTTTTGGCCCGGATGGCTTATTATACGTATCCACCGGCGATAATTCCACTCCGTTCGATGAGCCGAACCAGCTATATACCAACAGAGGCTATGGCCCGCTTGATGACCGCCCGGGTCATGAACAATACGATGCCCGCAGAAGCTCCGGTAATACCAATGACCTGCGTGGTAAGATATTACGCATACGGGTAAACGAAGATGGCACTTACGACAGCCCCGACGGGAATCTTTTTGCCAAAGGAACAGACAAAACCAGGCCCGAGATTTATGTAATGGGCAACAGGAACCCTTATCGTATCTCCGTTGACCAGAAAAACAGCTTCCTGTATTGGGGCGAAGTGGGTCCGGATGCCGGTGTTGACAGCTTTGGAGTGAGAGGCCCCAGGGGATATGACGAGCTGAACCAGGCGCGCAAAGCGGGCTTTTTTGGTTGGCCTTTGTTTGTAGGCAAAAACTACGCTTATAACAGGTACGACTATGCGACCGGTAAATCAGGCGAAGCCTTTGACCCTGAAAAACCATTGAATGAATCGCGCAATAATACAGGATTAACCGGGTTGCCCCCTGTGGCTCCCCCGTTTATCTGGTATCCCTATGCTGAATCTGTCGATTTTCCGCAGGTAGGCACCGGCGGAAGGAATGCGATGGCAGGGCCGGTTTATTATACGGATATGTGGCCTAAAGAAACACGCCTGCCTGATTATTACAACGGCAAATTGTTTATATACGACTGGATAAGAGGCTGGATAAAAGTGGTGACCATGCTGCCCAATGGAGATTTTGACCGGATGGAGCCATTTATGGAACATACCAAACTGCACAATGCTATAGATATTGAACTGGGGCCGGATGGTAAGTTATACATACTGGAATATGGCAGCGGATGGTTTGCGAAGAACGACGATGCCGGGTTAAGCCGCATTGACTATAACGGCGGCAACAGGTCTCCTAAAGTAAGCGCTTTGAATATAAGCACATTGTCGGGAGCAACCCCTTTAACTGTTAAGGCCACTGTTGAAGCGAAAGACCCGGAAAATGACGCACTTACTTACCTGTGGTCTACCGGTAACGGGCAAACGAAGGAAACAAAATCGCCTGAAGCAGAACTGGTGCTGGACAAAGCGGGAGACTATACAATTTCCGTAGAAGTGAAAGATGACAAAGGCGCTTCTGCCAAAAGCAACACAGTAGATGTATACGCCGGCAATACCATCCCGCAGGTATCCATACAGGTAACAGGCAACCAATCGTTTTATTTCCCCGGCAAGCCTGTTCAATACAGTGTAACGGTTAATGACGCGGAAGACGGAGCAACGCCCGACGCAGCCAATCTTTATGTAACAGCCGATTTTATTGAAGGTGCAGACAAGGCTGCCATTCCGCAGGGACACCAGGCTGCCGCTGCTGCGGTAAGTGGTAAGAGTATCATGCTGTCGCTGGATTGTAAAACCTGTCACAAAGTGGATGAAAAATCAATTGGTCCTTCGTTTACCGATGTGGCCAAAAAATATCATGAAGATCCCAAAGCTGTTGACTACCTGGTAGACAAGATCATCAAAGGCGGCGGCGGCGTATGGGGTGAAGTTGCCATGGCAGCGCATCCCAGTCTTTCAACAGAAGACGCAAAGCAGATTGTTCATTGGGCGCTTTCTCTTGCCGGATCATCCAATGTAAAAAAATCCCTGCCGGCAGCGGGGAATATTCCTGTAAAAGCAGTTAAAGAAAATGAAGCGTTATACCTTTCAGCCACCTACACCGATAAGGGAGGCGCCTCTGTAAAACCGCTTTCGGGTAGTTCGCATGTTATACTTCGCAGCTGCAAGCTCGCTTTTGGAGCAGTAAAGAATATGAAAGAATACAAGAGCGGGAATTATAACGGTATGAAAGTGATGATTGCGCCCGATAATAAGCCCGGTTGGTTCACCATGGACAGCATAGACCTCGGGAACGTTAAGGGCGCCGAACTACTGGTAGGCTGGGAAGATGATGAAGATGCTCCCAAAGCAGGCTATACATTTGAGCTGAGACTAGATAGCCCCGAAGGAACAAAACTGGGTGAAGCGGTATTAAACGGCGTGACTGCCACTGGCAAAGCGGGAAGCAGCAAACTGAAATTTAATTTCGCCGAGCCGCTTAAGGGAGTACATAATTTATACATCGTAAGCATACCTAAAGAAAAAGAAGACGGTAAGTTAGTAGTGGCTTTGCTGGAATTGATTTCACAATAATACCGCCCCAAAAAATAAAATTCACAAAGCCTGTAAGATTCGCAGCACACCCCCTGCCCCTAAAGGGGAATGGCAGCCCTGCAAACCTTACAGGCTTAATTAAGATCGTTGCGTGGAAGACGGCAGCAGTAAATTTTGGGGATTGTTTTACTGGTTAAATACTGAGGTCCATTATGATCACTTTGAGTGTCGGTCTTTCAGCACATTTACAACATCACTGAGCTTATACCCTTTCGCATTCAGCAGTATAAGATAGTGAAACAGCAGGTCGGCTGATTCATTCAGGAACAACGCTTCATCATTATCTTTTGCCTCAATGACTGTTTCAACTGCTTCCTCACCTACTTTCTGCGCAATTTTATTAATGCCTTTTTGAAAAAGCCTTGCTACATACGATTCTTCGGGAGACGCTTTTTTACGTAACTCAATGATATCCTCCAGGTAATAGAGAAAATCTTCTTTATGATTTTTTTCATCCCAGCAGGTATCAGCGCCGGTATGGCAAACAGGGCCTACCGGATGCGCCTTGACCAATAAAGTATCCTGGTCACAATCAACTGCAGCCGATTTCAATTCAAGGAAATGACCGCTCTCCTCCCCTTTTGTCCAAAGTCTTTTTTTACTGCGACTGTAAAATGTTACTTTGCCTGTTTGCAGGGTAGTATTCCAGGCCTCTTCATTCATAAATCCCAGCATTAAAACCTTTTGCGTATCTATATCCTGAACAATAGCCGGCACCAGCCCATCACCGTATTTTTTAAAATCGATCTTCATTTACATTGAATCTTGCCGCAAGTTAATGCATTCAATTGACAAGCATTTTATCAATAAAGAAGTGAAACGAAAATAACTACGCCCGGGGCTCAGAAGCATTCCGGGCTTTCCCTTCAATTATTTATAATCGCACTGCTATGGATTGTGAGGATAAATATTCTTTCAGGTGCGGAATAGCAATTTCCTTAAAATGAAAGATACTGGCTGCCAGGGCAGCATCGGCTTTCCCTTCGTTAAAAACCGTTACGAAATGCTCCATGGTGCCACCTCCCCCGCTGGCAATTACAGGAACCGGCAATCCTGTAGATAATGTACAGGTGATATCAAGCGCGAATCCTTGTTTTGTTCCATCGTGATTCATGGAGGTGAGCAATATTTCACCGGCTCCCAGATCAACCGCCTGCCTTGCCCAATCCGTACATTTTGTAGCGGTTTTTGTTCTGCCTCCATTCAAATATACATACCACTCACCATCTTCTTCTTTCCTCGTATCAATTGCCAGTACCACGCACTGGCTCCCAAATTCCTTTGCAAGATCATTGATGAGCCGGGGATTCTTATAGGCGGCAGTATTTACAGAAATTTTATCCGCTCCATTCTCCAGCAAAATATTTACATCCTGCACACTGCCGATACCGCCCCCCACCGTAAATGGGATATTGATATGATGTGAAATACGATTGGCCAACTCACTTAAGGTTTTTCTTTTTTCAACTGTTGCAGTAATGTCTAAAAAAACCAGCTCATCGGCGCCCTGCCTGGCATATAAAGCACCCAACTCAACCGGGTCACCTGCATCACGCAGGTTCACAAAATTTGTTCCCTTAACAGTACGTCCGTCCTTTATGTCAAGACAGGGGATGATTCGTTTTGTCAACATGCGTTGATTTGAAATTTAAGATTTGAAATTTGAGATTACGACATTTTATTTCCGATCCCTGAATTTCGCTATACTTAAAAAATTAGCAAATTCCAGTCTTGATGAGCGTTCAAACCCTTCTGCAATATTGTCCATTACTGATCCTGCAGCGGCTTTAACCTGATCCCTGAATCTAAAATCGTTTGCAAACAGCGGGCTGGCATTTACCAGCTAACTCATGACCCCATTTGATATTCAAGCCTCTCACAATTTAATAAACCCCTTCAATCCAATCAATCTCAAATTTCAAATCTCAAATCCTCCACCCTAATCCTTCCTTCATAAATCGCTTTTCCTATTATCGCGCTTTTGCATCCGGCATCGCTCAGTTTGTACAGGTCATCCATATTGCTAACTCCCCCGCTGGCAATAAAATGCAGCCCGGGAAACTTCTGAACAATGTTCCTGTATAGCTCAACTGCCGGGCCTTCCAGTTTACCGTCTTTGCTTACATCGGTACAGAACAACTGCTTTACACCATGTTTGATATACTTTTCGATAAAGTCATCAATCCATATATCTGTCGTTTCCAGCCAGCCGCTCACGGCAATTTTTTCATCTTTTACATCGGCGCCTAACAAAAACTTATCTGCGCCAAAAATACCGAACCATCTTAGCAGCTCGTTCTCATCTTTTACTGCTATACTTCCTACTGTTGCCAGGGCGGCGCCTGAATTAAAAACAATTTTTACATCGTCTTCCTTCTTAATACCTCCTCCAAAATCTATCACCAGCGAAGTTTTCCCTGCAATGGTTTCCAGCACTTTCCAGTTTTTGACCTGCCCGGCTTTCGCTCCATCCAGGTCTACCAGGTGCAGACGGCTTAAGCCGGCGCCTTCAAATTTTTTGGCTACTTCCAAAGGATGCTTGTTGTATACTTTTTTTTGCGCATAATCGCCCTGGGTCAGGCGTACGCATTTTCCTTCTATAATATCTATTGCGGGAATAATTTCCATTTAAAATCCGGCTCTTTTTAAAGTGTAATAAAATTTCGTAGTATTTGTTCTCCTGTATCAGCGCTTTTCTCCGGGTGGAATTGTACCCCGTAAAAATTGTCTTTATGCAACGCTGAGCTGTATGGAAGAATATAATCCGTAGTAGCGATCGTATGTGCGCCGGGCGATGCATAATAGCTGTGTACAAAATAGGTATAGCTCCCATCCGGCACATTATTAAACAATGAGGTTTTCAGGTCATAAATATTATTCCAGCCAATTTGCGGGATTTTCAGCTTATTGTCAGCGCTCCCGGCTTTGGCAAAATATTGTACGTCTTCATCAAAGATCCCTAAGCAATCCACATTGTTTTCTTCCGAAAAGCGGCACATCAACTGCATACCCAGGCAGATACCCAATACCGGTTGCCGCAGGTTTTTAATTACCGCATCCAATCCCCGTTCCTTTAGATACCGCATGGCGCTGCTCGCCTCGCCTACACCCGGGAATATTACTTTATCCGCCTGGTGAATCAGGGAAACGTCATCTGTCACGACAGCGCTTGCGCCTATCCTATCCAATGCATATAGCACAGACTGTATATTCCCGGCATTGTATTTTATAATTACAAGATTCATCGTATCTTAGATTCATGCGGAAGTAGCTCAGTTGGCAGAGCATCAGTTTCCCAAACTGAAGGCCGCGGGTTCGAGCCCCGTTTTCCGCTCTTTTTATTTTAATATCCCCTCCAGGAACTTTTTGGTGGTTGTTTTGATATCCGGATTTTCCTGCAACGCTTTTATATAGGCACTGCCGATGATAGCGCCGTTCGCATGTGCACAGGCAGATTCAAAGCTTGCTTTGTCTTTTATACCAAATCCTACCAGCACCGGGTTCGTGAGGTGCATCTCTTTAAGCCTTTTCAGGTATGCTTCCATATCAGAAAAATTTTTCTCCTTACCGGTAGTAGACGAAGAGGATACCGCATACACAAACCCCGTACTCAATTCATCAATCTTCCTGATGCGCTCTTCCGATGTTTCAGGCGTAACCAGGAAAATAAAGTCCAGTCCATATTTTTTTACCGCGGCGCCATATTCCGTTTCAAATTCCCGGATCGGGATATCCGGCAAGATCAAACCGTCCACTCCTGCAGCAGAAACATCCCGGCAAAATTTTTCAAATCCGTATTGTAAAACAGGGTTGATATACCCCATCAATATCACCGGCACTGAAACGGCCTGGCGCATTGACTGCAATTGCTCAACCAGGATTTTAATCGTCATTCCGTTTTGCAAAGCAATGCCACCGCTTTCCTGTATTACGGGACCGTCTGCCAAAGGATCGCTGTAAGGTATGCCTAACTCAATCAGGTCAGCACCGTTTGCCTGCAACGCCTCCATTACTTCTATTGTACTATTGAGCAAAGGATACCCCGCCGTACAATAGATATTTAAAACATTGTTCCACTTTTTCTGAAATAGTTGTTGAATTCTGTTCATTCCTGATTGGAAGTTTATAGTTTCTGGTTTGAAGTTTATGGTTTATAGTTTGAAATCTTACCTCTTATCACTATCTCCCTCCATCGCCTTCATATACGTTGCCATGTCTTTATCACCTCTTCCGCTCAAACACACTACTACGGTATCTGCCGGTGTTAGTTTCAGTTGATTGAGCCCCGCAATAGCATGGGCGCTTTCCAACGCGGGAATAATACCTTCCAGCTTTGTTAATTCAAAGGCCGCATCCAAAGCTTCTTTATCGGTAGCGCTTAAAAAAATCCCCCGTCCCGTTTCAAACAAATGGGCATGCAATGGCCCTATACCCGGATAATCCAGCCCCGCAGAAATACTGTGCGGTTCCACTACCTGTCCATCTTCTGTTTGCATTACCAGGCTCTTGCTGCCATGCAGCACACCCGGTTTCCCCAGTTGGGTGGTAGCCGCGCTCATGCCACTTTTTACTCCATGTCCCGCTGCTTCTACCGCCACCAGCTTCACAGAAAAATCTTCCAGGAAATGATAAAAAGCGCCGGCCGCATTGCTCCCCCCGCCTACGCAGGCAACCACACAGGTTGGCAATTCAGACCCTGCTTTTTCTTTTAATTGCCAGCGGATCTCTTCACTGATAACACTCTGGAACCTCGCTACCATATCAGGATAAGGATGAGGCCCTACCACGCTTCCGATAATATAATGCGTATCTACCGGATTATTGATCCAGTCGCGTATCGCTTCATTGGTAGCATCCTTTAATGTCTTGCTTCCGCTGGTTGCCGGCACAACGGTGGCGCCCAGCATTTTCATTCTGGCGACATTCGGTGCCTGCCGCTCAATATCTTTTTCGCCCATATACACCACACATTGCATATTCATCAAAGCGCAAACGGTTGCCGTGGCAACGCCATGTTGTCCCGCGCCAGTTTCAGCAATAATGCGGTGCTTGCCCAGCCGTCTTGCCAGGAGTATCTGGCCGATCGTATTATTGATCTTGTGCGCACCGGTATGATTCAGGTCTTCCCGCTTGAGAAATATTGTCGTGTTGTGTTTCTCACTCAATCTTTTTGCGTGATACAACGGTGACGGACGACCGACATAATCTTTCAGCAGCTCCCTGAATTCTTTTTGAAAACCTTCATCATATATGATCTTCAAATACTGCTCTTTCAATTCCTCTACATTGGGATGCAGCATCTCTGGTATATACGCTCCTCCGAAGTTTCCATAATAGCCGAAAATATCCGGCTGCTGAAAAGTTCCTTTAAATTGTCCTAATACTATTGTCCTGTTGATCATTTGCTTTCTGTTGCTGTCCGAAGTCTCCGACTTCGGACTTATTATGTTCTTCATTGTCTCCGACAATGAATATATTTTTTGTTCCCGGCTTCGGTAACCCTGCTCATCGCCTGTTGCGTCGCACCCTTGTACTACAACAATTCTATTCAGCATTTTCAACCCTTGTCCGAAGTCCCTGACTTCGGATTTCCTATGTTATCCATTATCTCCGACAGTCACTCCAAAACTTCAATGTCTATTATTCCTTTCTGTCCAATATAGTTAGCAGCGCTCGAATAGATATAATGCTCCGGAAATTCTACAACACCAGCCCGTACAGGGTTCTGATGGATGTAGTTTAGTTTTATATCGGTAAATTCTTTACTAATGCATTCCTCCGGATGATTATTATTTGTCCATATCTGGTAATCTTCATTCTTACTATTTCTATCGCCATAGTACTTGAACTGGTGCAACATCCATAGTCTTCTGCTTTCCATCTCACTTTGAATAACCGGCATCATAGTATTGTGTGTATACTTCTTAAAATCCCTCACAATATCACTCAACGTATACTCGTTCATCGTTGCCCTTGCTATCAAATGAACATGATTGGTCATGATAACAAAAGCATTTAAAACCAAACCTTTGTGTTCCTGGCAGTATTTAAAAGAATCCATCAGGATATCCTTATACACTTTTCTCGTCAGCAAATCAATAAAGCCGCAAACAGTAAAGGTTAAAAAATGAGCGGCATACTGATCTCTGATAGTATAA
Source organism: Chitinophagaceae bacterium (assembly GCA_019638615.1). Classification (GTDB taxonomy): domain Bacteria; phylum Bacteroidota; class Bacteroidia; order Chitinophagales; family Chitinophagaceae; genus Agriterribacter. The sequence continues at coordinate 250,601 of JAHBTL010000002.1, forward strand.
CCACTTCTGAACATGGTATTTTTCATATATAGCAAAGTTTTAAACTTTTGAGAACATAGATTGTACGAAGTCGGAGACTTCGTACAGCAACGATATGATAATTACAATATCAGCTGCATGAACTTCAGGTCAAGCCATTTATCAAACTTCCACCCTACCTGTTTAAAATGCGCCACCTCTTCAAAACCAAAACGTTTGTGCAGCTTTAAGCTGATCCCGTTATCCGCATCTATTCCCGCAACAATGGTATGCATTCCCAATTCTTTTGAAGCGGCAATCAGCGGCTGCATTAAAAGACTGCCGATTCCTTTGCCTTGCTGACCTGCTTTTACATATATGGCATTCTCTACGGTAAACTTATACGCAGCCCATGCCCTGAAGGGGCCTATTGAACTAAAGCCCGCTACCTCATTGTTATCTTCCGCTACGAACACCGGAAAATGCTGCTGTTTTTTTGTTTCGAACCATTGTTTCCGCATGTCAAAGCTATGCGGCGCATAATCGTATACGGCAGTAGTATGCAAAATGGCGTCATTGTATATATCCAGTATTGCCTGTATATCATTATCTGTTGCAAGTCTTACCTGTACCATGTTATTTCAATGCTTCAACAAAAGATTTTACTTTTTCTATATCCTTCACGCCGGGGATCGTTTCAAACCTGCTGTTTACATCAATCGCAAACAGATTGGCTTTGTGTTTTCCCGCACCGAAATTCTTTATCGGCTCAACGTCATCCAGACCGATACCACCACTCAGCAAAAACGGCTTATGAATGCCGGCCTGCTCAAGAAGACTCCAGTCAAACTTTTTTCCGCTTCCGCCAAAACTGGCCCAATCCGTATCAAAAAGATAGAGATCGCTCACATTGCCATATTCCCTCACTTTCCAATCAATATTGTCGCCTTCCTTTATTCTGAACGCTTTAATAACAGGCACCTGCTCGCTCAGCCGTTCACAAAGCCTCGGCGACTCATCCCCGTGCAACTGTACCATATACAATCCATATTCACCCACGTAGCGCATTATTTCATCGTAGTCCGCATTTACAAAAACTCCCACCTTGCTTATTTTCAGCTTTGATTTAGCAAGGTCTTCGGGCATTATTTTTCCCACCACGTATCTTGGAGACTTGTGATAGAAAATAAAGCCGGCAAATTCCACCCCCACCTCTTCCAGTTCATGCACCTGTTCTACCCGGGTCATTCCGCAAACTTTAATACGCATACCGCTAGTTTTTTAGTTGCTCAACAAATGCGGCAAATGCAATCGCGGGATTGGTTGCTTTCATAAAGTTTTCACCAATTAAAAAGCCTGTATACCCATGCTTTTTTAATTCGAGTATCGTGGTAACATCGCTGATCCCGCTTTCAGATATCCGTAATTTACCGGAAGGTATTTTAGCGCTCAGATCAATGGAAGTCTGAATGCTTACTTCAAAGGTTTTTAAATTACGATTGTTAACGCCTACCAGATCCACTTCATCGCAAATATGGGCCAGTTCTTCCTCATTATGTACTTCAAGCAGCACTTCCAGTCCGATATTTTTGGCGGCTTTGGCCAGGTGTTTAACCTGTAAAACGGTCAAATTGGCTGCTATCAGCAATATTACATCAGCTCCAACCGATTTAGCTTCTATCAGTTGGTATTCGTCTATCATAAAATCTTTGCGCAGTACCGGCACTTCGTTCAGCCTGGCTTTCTGAATATCCGCAAAGCTTCCTCCGAAAAATTTTTCATCGGTCAATACAGACAGCCCGGAAGCCCCGTTTTCCGCATACGCTTTTGTGATCTTTGCCGCGTCCGCCTCTGCATTGATCCACCCTTTTGAAGGTGATTTTCTTTTAAATTCGGCGATGATCCCGGTACGGCTTTTATCAGCCAGGAATTTTTTCAACGAAAGCGGCTGACGCCTGAAATATTCCGATGATTCCAGTACGGCAACAGGCGTCTGCTTTTTCCGCTCTGCTACCTCTATTTTTTTCTGCTCTATGATCGTATCTAAAATGTTCATTATTCTTATTTGTGGTTTATTGTTTGGAGTTTATAGTTGCTATAAACAATAAACAGTCTTGAAACTTCAAACAATAAACTGTAAACCAAAACCGTAAACAATAAACTCTTCCCTCATCCCTGCATTCCCTGCAATTTCTTCAATACCTGCAGCGCTTTTCCGCTGTCTAAACTTTCCACTGCTGCAAGATACGCATCCTCATAATCTTTATAAACACCTGTGCAATGTAATGCCATTGCGGCATTCGACAATACCACTGCATTTTGTGCCCAGGTACCCTCCCCTTTCAGTATATTTAAGAAAAGCTTAGCTGCCTCCTCTACCGTATTGCCGCCGTATATATCTGTCGCCGATACCATTCGCTTGCCGATTTGTTCTGGCGTCATTACCTTTTCGCCTTCTTTCGTAATTACCTTGGTGTCGTTGGTCAGTGAAATTTCATCGTATCCATCCAATCCATGGATGATTGTAAATGCCCTGCCTGTTTGTTGCAATAAGTAATTATAGATGCGCGCCATTTCAAGGTTGTATACACCTACCAATTGGTACTCGGGCCGGGCAGGATTAACCATTGGTCCCAGCATATTAAAAAAAGTACGGATGCCCAGGTTTTTCCTTATAGCGGCAACAGCTTTTAGCGCGGGGTGAAACAATGGGGCATGCAGGAAACAGATATTGGCTTCTTCTACTTCTTTTTTTAATTGCGCGGTATCCGATTTAAATTTATAACCCAACTGTTCCATTACATTGGATGCACCGCTGACAGAAGTAGCGCCGTAATTGCCATGCTTAGCCACTTTCTGCCCGGCGCCTGCAACAATAAAACACGAGAGTGTGGATATATTGAAAGTATTTTTCCCATCGCCACCCGTTCCAACAATATCCACTACTTTGTACTCTTCCAGGGGAACCGAAACGCACAGCTCAAGCAATGCATCAGCAAATCCCTGTAATTCTTCAATGGTAATGGTTCGCATAAGATATACCGTAATAAAAGCAGTTACTTCACTCTCATTGTATAACCCTTTTGAAATATTCACTAACACTTCCTTCGCCTGCTGGCGGGAAAGCGTTTTGTACTCAAAAAGATATTGAAGGATTTTTTTCATATCTGGGATTGTGTGATTAATGTGATTTTGGGATATTGGATTGATCCCTTAATTTAATGGCGGCTTATATTTTTTATTGGTGAAACGATGAAATTGTAATCTTACGCTTCCGAAGTTTATTCAACATACCGATCTCAAGATTATACACTTCAAGATACTTTATCGCCTGTGCTAAATGACCATCTTCTAATTTAAGCTGAGCTTTTAGTTCAACGCTGATCTTGTTTTCAACAAAAAAATCAACTCTTCTGCTTCCTATTTTTTGATCCATATAGTGTATAGCCATATCAAATTCCCGTTTAAACGAAAGACCCAGTGCTTCTAATTCAAGAGCCAGCGCTCTTTGATAAATGACTTCCTGAAAGCCATTGCCAAGTGTATTGTGTATTCTTAAACATGCTCCTATTATTTTTTCAGTTATATCACCATATTTATATTCCGGCACTTTTCATGGTTTTAGCATCTAAATTTAGTATCTAAATATTTTCATACATTTCTCTCTCACCCCAAACATCTAACATCCCAATTATCCCATCTATCCCAGTCATCCCAGTCCCAGCCAGTTTCTCATTATCATTTCCCCATCCGGCGTCAATACACTTTCCGGGTGAAACTGAACTCCCTGTACATCATATTTTTTATGTTGCAAAGCCATAATATAGTTATTGTCGTCCCGCGCCGTTACTTCCAGCTCTTCCGGGAAATCTTCGTCTGACACCACCCAGGAATGATAGCGCCCCACATCCATCCTCTCCTTCAATCCTGCAAATAAGGGGCTTACGGAATTTCCATTTATTTTTTTAATATTTACCGGTGCAGCTACCCCGTGATATACAGTGCTCAGGTTAACCAGTTTTCCACCGAAGGCCTCGCCGATGGCCTGGTGCCCAAGACATACCCCCAGGATGGATTTTGTAGCTGCATACGCTTTAATAAGCGGCAGCAACAGCCCAGCTTCTCCTGGAACTCCGGGTCCCGGCGAAAGTATGATCTTATCGTAATCCTTCACTTTCTCCAAACTGATCTTATCGTTACGGAACACATCTACCTTTTCATCCAGGATCTTTTCTACCAGGTGCACCAGGTTATAAGTAAAAGAATCATAATTATCAAAAACCAATATTTTCATTGCGTGTAGGTTTGTGGTTTATAGTTTGGTGTTTATGGTCATCTCAAATCAACAAATCAGCAATTAAAAAATCTCACCTGCAACTTGGAACCTGAAACTATTTACTAAATCCCCTCTGCCATCTCCACCGCTTTTTTCAATGCGTTCAGTTTGTTGTTCACTTCCTGTAACTCGCTTTCGGGGTTTGATGCCGCCACTATTCCTGCTCCTGCCTGGGAAATAAGGGTATTATTTTTACTCAGGAAAGTACGGATCATGATAGCATGGTTGCAACTGCCGTCAAACCCCATAAAGCCAATTGCTCCTCCATAATAACTTCTTTTGGTAGGCTCATACCGGTCAATTAACTGCATGGCCTTAAATTTAGGAGCGCCACTTAAAGTACCGGCCGGAAAAGTTGCAGCCAATAAATAAAAGGGATTGATGCCGGGCTTTACGTTACCGTTTACTTCGCTTACCAAATGAATAACATGCGAATAATATTGCACCTGCCGGTAATGCTTCACTTTTACATCATCGCACAAGCGGCTTAAATCATTCCGTGCAAGATCAACCAACATCACATGCTCGGCATTTTCCTTTGCGTCCTGCAATAATTTTTCAGCAGACTGCTGGTCAACCTCATCATCGCCGGTACGCTTAAAAGTGCCGGCTATGGGATGCACTACAGCTTTACCATTTTTGATGATCAGCTGACTTTCCGGTGAAGATCCCAGCAGCTTATAATCGCCATAATCGAAATAAAACAAATAAGGTGAAGGATTGATATTGCGCAGTGCCCGGTAAACATTGAACTCATCACCTGTAAACGATTGTTCAAAACGCCTGCTCAATACAATCTGGAACACATCCCCCCTGTAACAGCTTTGTATGCCCTTCTGCACCATCTGCCTGTAATCTTCATCTGTCATGTTCGAAGATTCAGCGCAATCGGCTTTAAAGGGAAATACCGGGACATCCTTGCTTCTGATAAGCGATTCTACCATTGCCAGGTCGCTTTGAACACCCTCTGCCTGGTTCTCACAAATAAACATTTCGTTCTTAAAATGATTGATGGCTATCACATATTGATACAGGCGGTAGCGCATCAGGGGAATGGTGTTGACGGCAATATCGGAGGCCTGCTTTTTATCATCAAATTTTATCGAATCAAAAAACTGAACAGCGTCAAAAGTGGTATACCCATATAATCCCTGTAGACCACTTATCGTTTTATCTTTTGCCGGTTCTATCTCAAACCTTTGCATGAAACTCCATAAAATGCCTGGTACTTCCGAGGGGTTGGCAATGGACAACCGCTCAGGCTTTTGTCCTGGCAACTTAAATTCCACACTGGTATAATCGGTTATTTCCATACCCGCTATGGCATTGATACCAATAAAAGAAAAACTGTTTTCAGCAGCATGATAATCCGTGCTTTCAAGCAATACCGTATCCCTGAAGCGATCCCTCACGCGTAAATAAATGCCTACGGGCGTATACACGTCGGAAAGCATTTTCCTGCATTGTGTTTTTATCTGAACCTTCTTCATTATAAAATTGCCTTATTGTGTAAATGAAAAACCCCGGTTACTACCGGGGCTGAATATTATCAACTTACAAATACTGTAATAGCATTACAAGCCCCTCAGAGAGTTTGTATGCCACCACCAATATTTATTCGCAATATTTTTCATAATCGAGCCACAAATATCAATGCTTTTTTGATAAAAAAAAATTTTTGACTTACTTTTTCAGAATTATTTTGATCCATCATTAATACAATCCCTCATCTCATGCTCTCCAAAAGACTACAATCATTAGATTTTTTACGCGGCTTTATCATGGTTTTACTGGCGCTCGAAGCCGCAGGTCTGCATCACATACTGATACATAATTCCGAAGGTTCCTGGTTTCATAATATTGCCATACAGCTTGAGCATCATGAATGGAACGGGTTGCGCTTCTGGGATCTGATACAACCCGGCTTTATGTTTATTGCCGGTACGGCAATGGCATACTCCTTACACAGCCAGCAACAAAGAGGAGTGCCCTGGTCGCAATCTTTTAAAAAGGCCCTAAAAAGAAGCGGATGGTTGTTTTTCTGGGGTGTGCTGGATTATGCGGTAAGACCTCATGGTTTGTCTTTTGAACTATGGGATGTGCTCACTCAACTATCTTTTACCATGCTAGTAGCTTTTTTGATCTTCAGGTTCTCGAACACTAGCCAGATACTGATCTGCATTGGTATATTATTATTAACAGAAATACTGTACCGCTTCACGCACGTGCCGGGCTTTGACCAGCCATTCACCGATCAAAAAAACTTTGGAAATTATGTGGATCTGCTGTTAATGGGCATTATCAACAAAGGAGGCTGGGTCGCAATCAATTGCATACCCACATCGGTACATACGATTGCCGGTGCATTGGTCGGTAAATTATTATTAAGCACGGATACACAAAAAATAAAAAGGATGGCAATATGGGCAATAATCTGTCTGGTAATAGGCTTCGGACTGGACTGGCTGCATATCACCCCTATTATTAAACGAATCGCCACCACTTCGTTTACGCTCGCATCCCTGGGCTGGTGTTTGCTTGCCCTCGCATTTTGTTATTGGTGGATCGACATCAGGAACCATCGTAAATACTTTTTCTTTTTTACAGTAGTAGGTATGAATTCCATTTTTATCTACCTGTTTTTTGAGATCGTGGGCGCACGCTGGTTCAATGAGTACGTAGGGGCGGTTACAAACGGACTGATGTCCATGGCTCATTTTCCTCCCTTGCTGATGGATTTTATTACCTGCTTTACCATTTTCGGACTGGAATGGGGCTTGTGTTATTTCCTGTATAAGAAGAATATATTTTTCAGGCTATAACAGGGGGAGACAACGGTTATGCTGTTGTTTATTATCCGGGTTTTCCGGACTGTGATCAGATTGCTGATATTTTGTTTATATCACTGCCCGATTGACTAAGGCTCTCGCGCCTGCTGCGGCAGCCGTTGTATATTGAGTATGGTAACCGGGGGATAAAACCGCTGCTGGTGTTCTGGTTGCTGGTATATTTTATCAACTATATCCATATCTTCTGTCACCTCGCCAAAAGCAGCAAACCCTTCGCCGTCAACATTGTTGTTACCGCCATAATCAAAACCAGGCTCATCTTCAATACAAATAAAAAATTCTGAAGTGGCGGTTCCCGGCTCAAACCGTGCAAATGAAATAACTCCCCGCTTATGCAGTATTCCTGTTTGCTTCGTAGACTCATGCGGAATAGGGACCAGTTTCTCTTTTAGGTCGGGATTGGACTGCCAGATACCTCCCTGTACAAGATAGGAATGAAGTCGTCCTGTGACCTGGTTATCTTTGCGCAGTATGCGATAGAAGGAACTGTTTTTATAATAACCTGAATCAACATTCCTGAGAAAACCGGCAACGGTGGCAGGCGCTTTATCCTTATACAATTCCACTTTTATATTGCCAAACTTCGTTTCAATTACCACCACGGGATTGTCATAGTTTTTTGGAGGAGCGCAGCCGTTCATTACCGCACACAAAATTATTACAGCAGCCATACATGCAATTCCGGGAAGGAAATATCTTCTTCTCATAAAAGCAAATATATTTAAACCAGCAATTTACCTGTTACAGGGTCATTGTAATCTTTAATAAAGGAGATGACATTGTCATATTGCATAAATTCATCCGGACTATGTAAGGTAGTAATGGCAATGGCCTTCATCCCTGCATTCTTTGCAGCTTCCACGCCCTTAGGTGCATCTTCAAAAACAAGACATTTGCCGGGCGCCACGCCCAAAAGTGTTGCTGCCTTAAGGTAGGTTTCCGGGTGAGGTTTACTGACTGATACATCATCTGCGCTTACCATAACCGAAAAATAATGCCGCAGCTTAAGATTGTCAAGCACAAAATCAATATTGAAGGGTATGGCTGCAGAGCCAATTGCCATCGGGATATGAAGCTGATAAGCTTTTTCAAGAAACGCTGGCAGCCCTTTAATTAATGTAAGGTGAGGAAGATATTCAGCCTGATATATTTTTTCTTTTTCTATCGACAGACGATGCGCTTCTTCCTGAGTAAAATAGCCTTTTCCAAAAATCCGGTCAAGCACTTCTTCATTTTTCCCATACATCTCCGCCTTTACCTGTGCTTTGGTTAAGCCGGCGCCCAATTTCTCATTCACCATATAGGTCCAGGCCTTTACGTGAAAAGCCATATCGTCTATCATAGTTCCATTCATATCAAAAATAAAAGCGTCAAACTGTTTTGTATTCATAACCGTTACGTACTATTTTGGTATTTGCGAATAAAGGGGCAAAATTGGGATTTTAGTACAACACCCGGGCACTCAATTTTATATTGTTTTTATACAATATATGTAATATTGTTACAATCAATTCAAATATTATCTTTTTGCAAAATTTTATTGCTGCTGCGACTACCCTCTTTATTTATCCATAATTCCTTTAAATTTGTGCTGTACTTAACCGAACCTACTTACTACCATTTTACACTATTCGGTTTACCCCATTAGTTCTCAGGTACTCAACCTCATTAAATTAAAATACTAACTACCCATTAAATCTGTATTTGATCAGATTTAAAATTGTATGACTATGTATTCGTATGCGCTGTTGGAAAAAGGATGTTATTATCTTATTCAGGAAAAGGAAGAATCGCCGGTTTCACTGATCAGGGTGTTAATGGAGTCTGATCACTGTGTATTTGTTGCAAAGTATGGTGAAACAGAGACCACGGATTGGAAAAGAAAATCTGATCCTGTTTTCGATATCCTGGAACTGTTAGACGACAAAGCGGTGAAAGAATGGGAGTCTTCGTATTACAATAATGAAGATGCGTATTATGAAGATGAAGATTAAGCCCGCAGATTCTGAACAAAATGATAACTTGAGCCATTGTAAAAGAAAATACAATGGCTTTTCCTTTTTTGATACTTGAGCAGCTTACCGTTAAGCTGAATGGAAAAAATATCCTGGATAATATTTCTCTTACTGTGCACGAAAACGAATGCTGGGCAATTACGGGGGCAGCGGGGAGCGGTAAAACAACACTGGCAAACACCATTGCAGGTCAGCACTTCTTTTCCGGTAATATTTTTTTTCCTTCGCACAATAAATCTCAGTTACGCGTTACCGTTATCAACCAGCAGCACAGGTTTAAAAATCTTTCGAATATGCCTGATTTTTATTACCAGCAACGCTATAACTCATCCGATTCCGAAGATGCAATGACTGTAGCACAAGCGCTTGATATGGATCGTTATAAAGGTTCCGGCATGGAGGCTGCGAAGGTTCCTTCAATGGTTCATATCGAATCGTTGCTTGATAAGCCGCTTATCCAGCTTTCGAATGGTGAAAACAAACGGCTGCAAATCGCCAAAGCGATCCTGCAGGACCCTGAATTGATGATACTGGACAGTCCGTTTACCGGGCTGGATACCGATGGCCGTAAAATGCTGAACCATATTATTACCCTGCTTGTGCAAAAAGGCATCCAGGTAATGCTGATCACTTCTCCCCGGGAAATACCAGATGCAGTTACCCATATAGCAGTGCTTGAAAAAGGGAAGCTGGTAAAAGCTGTTCCGAGAGCTGCATACAATGCCTCTACCCGGCTGGAAAATACAATATTCGGCGTTGATCATTCGCTGCTGGCATTGCTCAGGCAAAATGAGCACAACCATTTTGATTACGCAGTGCGCATGCGGAATGTAAACGTTGAATACAGCAGCAAAAAGATCCTGAAAAACATCCACTGGGAAGTAAAAAAAGGAGAGCACTGGAGCATATCCGGGCCTAACGGCGCCGGGAAATCTACTTTATTAAGCTTATTAACGGGCGACAATGCCAAAGCATATGCCAATGAAATTTATTTGTTTGATAAACGAAGAGGCAGCGGCGAAAGCATTTGGGACATCAAAAAGAAAATTGGCTATGTGTCGCCGGAAATGCACCTGTATTTTGACTATACCGCCAGTTGTTTTGAAACGATCGCATCAGGATTGTTTGATTCCATCGGCTTATTCAGGAAACTTACAGATGATCAGCACGCCATTGTACAGCAGTGGATCAGGATCCTGCGGCTGGAGCCCATGCAGCAAAAGGCGCTGGCAACATTGTCGGCCGGTGAACAACGACTGGTACTGCTTGGAAGAGCCCTGGTGAAAAATCCGCCGCTGCTTATACTCGATGAACCCTGCCAGGGGCTGGATACAGAACATGTTGAGCAATTTCGCATGCTCATAGACGATGTATGCAGCATGTTTGATACAACGCTGCTATACGTAAGTCATTACCGCGATGAAATTCCATCCTGTGTAAGCCGGTTCTTGCGGATAGAGAACGGGGAAGGATTTATTGAATAACATGAATCATTTAGCAAAGCCATTCTTCTCTTCGGGTTGCCATTCATTATTGAAAAAACCTGCGGCTTCTATTGCTTCACTGCCTTTGTGCAGCATATCAAGACGGAATACCATATAATCAGGAAAGCCGCTGCCTCCTGCAAAATACTGGTTGGCATTTGCCGCATTCAGTCCCTTTAAACCTGTACCTGATATTACAGCTACAGACGTATTGAAAGAGCCTTTGACCGGCCAAATAAAATACGCCGCGAGATCATCTCCTGTCCAGGTCTTGCTGCCTACTTTAACGCTGTCCCGTTGTACCTGTACAGGCGCATCGCTCAAAAGCAAAGGCCATGCGGCATTCGTTTGTGCATTGCCGTATAATATTACTCCCCTTCCGGCATATTTGCCCGTTGCATATTCTTTATCGGTAATGATATCAACAGCGCCGTTGCCCCGGTAGTACCAGGTTTCGGCATCGTAACGGGCTTTTGCAGCGCCCCATTCATTTTCTGCCTTGCTGCCCCGGGTACCATATACAAAAACCATTGTATGATTAAAGGGTTCCTTAAAAGTTCCATAACGATGCGGTCCCTTTTGTTCCGCCACAGGAGCGGCAGCCACATTCCACCGGTTGTTTTCTTTTGCCAGGTATATACTGTCGTTCCCGGTTTTTACAGTATAGCTCACTGTATTCAGGCTATCAAGGGTAATTCTTACATCAGCACCGGGTGCAAAAGCGCCCACCGCCAGCTTAAGCAATGCTACATTCCGCGTTTTACCCGCAATGGTTTTACCTGCCAGGCTCCGGCTGAGTTGTACACGGCTGAATTGCAACGGATATTCCTGCTGGTAAATGGTAGCCCAGCGGAAGGTGGAGGAAATACCGGGGCTGGAAGTTTTGAAATCAATATGGTTCACAGCGCTATCCGGTAAAATAGTATGCGATTTAAAGAAGCTGAACAGCGGTCCCCAGTCAACACTATGATCGCCGAACCAGTGGCTGCCACCCGGGTATTCGTTGTAAGTAAAGTCGGGATGAAAATCCGCCAGCACTTTGCGCATCTGCCTTGCATAGTTTACCGATACCACACGGTCTGAGTCGCCATGAAAAATATAAACGCCCAATGGCCGGTAATTTTCTGCGAGCTTCACTACATCACTTTGATTGCCCGCTCTCAGCAACATCTGTTCAGCTACAGAAGCTGTGCTATCCGGGATTTTTCCATCGTGCGAGCCATATTCCTTTAATGTCGGATACCCGGCGCAGGGAGCGATAGCAGCCCATTGATCGGGGTAAGTGGCGCCCAGATACCAGGTACCATGCCCACCCATGGAATGGCCGGTGAGATATATTTTTCGCGGATCGGGCTTAAAATTATTTTTCGCGATAGCCAATACTTCCTGCGCGTCCAGCCTGCCCCAGTCTTCCCAGTTGAACCCACGCGGCCGGCGGTTGGTAGCGGCCACCAATGTTCCCCAGTCTTTGGGTTTATAGGCCCTTGCCTGCCCTATGGCTTCTACACCGGCACCATGTACAGAAAGAAACAATGCGGCATTGGACTGATTAGGAGACGATTGAGGTGTAACCCCGTAGTACTGGAGACTTCCGTCTATATCGCTTATAAAAGTATTGCTGTACGATTGTCCCGGAGCAACTACTTCAACAGGTGCCTTTTGCTCATCCAGCAACGAGTTACCCTTCAGGAGCGATAAGCTGATATCATATTTGCCTTTTTCCGCAATGCCCGTGCCGTCAAATGAAAAAGGCACTTTCCTGCTGCTCATAGCCGGAATAGGAGGTACAGGAGTGATCGCTTCTTTTCCTGACAATACCGCCCGGATAGTGAGTCCCGGCAAAGGCTTTTCAGTAGCATTGATCACCACTATGGCTCCCTTTGCACCTGCATTATCTCCCTGCAGCACCAATACCGGCAGCGTTGGATCTTCCGTATTCAGCAAAATGCTCTTCTCCGGAAAAATCAGGGCCGCTGAAGTGCCAAAACCCGAGCGGATATAAAACTCGTTTAACCCTTTTTTTAGCTTAACCGGAATGTACAACCAACCCGATGCATAGGGATCCCCGGCATGAGGTGTTCCGTTCACATATACCGTGCTGCTTCCTTTTGTATTCAGCAATGCATTTTTTTCTTTGTCGGAAGTATAAGTAACTGCTGTTGGAGAACATGCCGCCACCCCTTCGCATGGCGCCCATAGCGGAACGCGGCAAACGGAACCTGTTCAATGAATCGGCTGCAACCGACATCCATTTTATTTCTTCCCCGTCATTATTCCGGCCTAACACATTTCCATCCGCCGGACGTTGTAAGGCTCCATTGTACATCTGGTATACAAGCAGGTCGGTATACAATGCTTCCCTTCCGTACTTGTGTATTCCGTTAGCCATCAAACCTTCTTTAAAATACAGGGTGTCCTGGGCTTGTATTCCTGAAACAAACACTCCCATAACAATCGCTGCAATAAAACAGGTTTTCTTCATAAAAGAGGATTGATGAAATGACAGACAAAAATTGGAACAACTCCTAAGATAACGTTTCTTCTCTTTTCAAACAAAGTATTTACAAGTTGCAAGTCTCAGGTTACAGGCACACAGGTGAGATTTTTGATTTTGTATACCTGATATTGATAACTCTTACCTGATACCTGATGGCTGATAACTGATAGCTGATAGCCGACGGCTGACAGCTATTAGTAACGCTTAAGCAGGCGACCAATCCGGTTGAAAAATAATTTATTTTTTATATTGTGTACCGGTACTCTGCATCTGCTTTACCCATTTATCATACATTTCCTTCGGCATTTCCCTGTAATGCAGCTTTGCAAGTGTGATATAAGCCGTTTCCATTTCATCATACGCCTGTTTTACGGTTGATGTATTTTCTTCCTTTTGTTTCAGGTAAATCTTTTTCAACGTTTCTGCCTTCAAAAGAAGCGCCATCGGGTTGGTAGCATGATACTGCAACACAAGGTCACAGCACTTCAAGATAAATCCATCGTAATAATTTTTTGTTTCGTATTCATATGCTTTCGCTACATCCAGGATGCACAAACCGATAGATTGCTGGTTACTCAAAGTGTCCATGTATATTTTACTTCTAACCGCATCGGCAGATATATAGCCGGAAGCCATGATCCACGCATCCGACGGGAAACTCCTGCTGGTAAGCTCTGTATTGTACCAGCCGTATTGCTGGCTGAAATTTTTTACATAGATATGATTAGGAGCCAGTGCCAGCCAGCATTTAGCGCCGATTTTATCAGCAATAATTTTATATAAGTATGAAAGGCTGCGGCAATTGCCTCTTCGTGTTAGTAGCAATTTTGCCAATAATCCTTCGTATAGATTGCTACTGTTGTAGTTAGTATTAAAATCATAAGAGAACATTACACTTTCAGCAGGAGTCACTCTACCATCTTTTTTTAAACTTATGGAATCAAACAGAGAATGAAAGATAGAACTATTTAATATGTAATTGTTACTGTCGGCCTGGCGATAGTTATGTATATGCTGATTTATCCTATAATGTAAAGTGAATGCCGTTAACCTATTTAGAATTGAGTCAACTGCATAATGACTGATTGCTCCGGAGTAAAAAAAATTATCAACGCAGGAGACGGCTTTTGAAAAATCTCCCCCCTCTAAAAGGAGCAACTTAAGATCATTATATGTTTGTTCAAAACACGGTCTGTCTGAATCGGAAATATGTATATTTATTTGCGCTGCAATATTATTATGGTCGGGAAAAAAACAACTATTCAGGATTAAATGAAATATAAAAAACACTTTGACCCTAATTGTTCTAAAGTATTTCTTTAATGATTGCATTATTTAGATTTAATCTTTTCAAAATCTCAAATGCCCTACTACTTAATTGCAACCTATTATCAACAATTTTAAAGTCGTCATGCGCACTACCCACTATATCGAGCCAAAAGAAGGAAGGTAAATCTGTTTTAGGCTGCAGTAATCTGAATTCCTCACTCACATCTATTGTACAGTCCTTAATTTCAAAGCCGCTAAAAGTCGTCATATTTAAGGTAGTTTTTAAGTGTTGGGTTATTAAAAAAACCGGAAAACATTCTATAATATCGTCACCCAGCCAACCATAAAAAACAAAATGAAGCAAAGAAACTTTCGGCGGGTGAATAGTAGAGTCGATCACTGTTTTATTTCCTAGCTGACCAGAAACTTCTGGCTCAATAATATACTCCATTAATGTAACGATATTATTTCCAATTAAATAAGTTATTTCTTTTCAGATTTGTCTTCTTTATCTTCAAGACCAGCCAGTAATATTAACCCTCTTGAGAAATTAAATCCCCCCTTAGATTCAGCAAATGTAGATGTAGATGTGTTTAATTGAGGGTTAAATAGATGACCATAATCTTTATCTATTTTTGTTGCTTGCTCAAGTATTTGGTCAACAGTTGCTTGCGGATTATCCTTATAAAATGCATTCCAGACGCGTCTGATTAGGCTTAAATGTAAAACGTTATTGTCTGATAAATTTATTCCCCTTAGATTTTCTAAAGAATTGACTTGTGATGTGGTAAATGCACCTGGATATCTTTTTTCAATTTGCTGCTCGACTCCATGATGGACTATAACTTGACCTCTTAATTCCGGATTTGCTTCAAAGAATATACCTCGGTAATCATTTGTTGAAGATTCGCCAACATTTGCCCTGTATGAACTAACAATATTATTTCTTACAGCAAAAGTTGTATTTGCACTTGCAAGCTCAAATACTTCTTGTTGAAGATTATATATTACCCAATCAACAATTTGGTCATCTTTTGATTTTACTAAACCAGCTTTGATCGCTTTATCTGGGTCATTCAAAAAGAGAATCAAAGATCGAAATGAATTGGCAAATGGATCAATACTTGTACCATTAAAATGATATGTTGTGCCATTGTAATAAATATGGTGGTGTGAGTACTCTGCCCCGCCATACCAAGGTTTTGCACTTTCAACACTAGTCAATGTTAATTTGGTTGTATTATCATCAAGCTTTGCAAGTTTATAATTGTAATTCTCCCTGCCATCTAAATCGATACCATCGATAGGACGGTTGCTCGCAAATTGATAAGGTGTTAACTCAGGATATTTGGTAGTCAACGGATCCACACTCAAAAATCTTTTTCCGGTTGTATTATCCAGTCTCTTCCCTGCTTCCTCTTCCGTCAATACTTTTACCACTTTCATCGTGCGGATGTTCACGAGATTGGTGCCGATCTGCTGTATATCTTCTTCATCGAAGAACTCCTCAAATTCTCCTTTGGTGAGTGTGAGTATTTCTCCCTTTTTACCAATATCCTTGTAAGGATTTCCCTTTTGGGCTTTGAGAGCGGCAGCTAACGAAAAAATGAATAACGATGCCAGGATAAGAGTTTTTGATCTCATATGTATTAGGTTAAGGTGTATGGTTATTGTTTGGGTTTGCTTTTAAGTGATGGTTTGATATTCTTCAGCCTGTTCAGCTCTTTCAATAATTTTTCATATTCAGCTTTATCCTGTTGCCGTTGCTCTTCCTGCTGCATTGATTGCAGCCATTGCTGGTATATTTCCGGCGGCATCTCCTGATGCCCTGTCGCATCTATCTTTTGATATAGTCCCTGCCTCCTGTTGTACGCTGCCATTACACCAGGATAGTTATTCCATTGCTCCGGCAGGGGATTCCCTGAAGCTTCCAGTTGCATACCGAGCATAATATGAGCTATCGTAGCCTGATCCATCAATGCCGTCATATTATCGGCGTCAACGCTTTGTATTTTTTGAACCAGCATATCGCCGACCCTGTCATAGCCCAATTGTTTTCTGTAGCCTAATAAAAGGTCGCCCAGCATTCGGGCATAGAGTTGTTTGCCTGACAAGGTGTCCAGGTAAGTCTTATTAGCCAACGCAGCAGCACTTACAAAAGTGGATTGCAGCAGCCAGCTTTCCGTTACATGATTGCCATTAGTGGTTTCAAAGTTGTAGCGCTTGCCGTTGCTGCCGAAATACTGGATAAAAGAATGATTGGGTGATAAGGACAGGTACGCTTTTCCTCCCAATTGCTCAATAATGCAGAGATACAACAACGGGAGAGAATGACATTGTCCTGCTCTTTTGCGGAGTAGTTTGTCAACAAACATATTGCTCCAATCACTGTCTCCCATAGGGTCATTAAAATCATAACCCAGCTTTTCTATTTTATATGTTTTCCCGGATTGCCTGTCATGCCACGGGTTATCCTGCTTATATAATTTCTGAATCCCGTAATTAACAGCGCCATTGTTTTGTATATCCAGCCCTTCTCTTTTCAGTATTTGTTTCACGGCATCGGCATACAACTGAATTTCTTTTTCAAATGCTTCAAAAGTCGGCGGCTTATCATACCACGCGCTTTCCACCAGGTAGATGGCCCTGGTAATGGAAAAATCATCAGGGTTCATGCTCAACAATTCACCCAAATGCTGCTGATACCGCCCTGATTTATATCTGTAATAATTTTCCCACACCCTGCGTTCATCATCCGCTATATAATTGTCAGGCGCACGTTGCATTTCCCTGTTATTCTGCGCAGCATTCATAGCTGCCTGTTGCAGTATACGGGCATTTTGCTGCACGTATGGATCATTGGGCAATAACGAGCTCAATCTTTGCGGCTGAAATAAAGGAGAGGACTGGAACTGTGGATTTTTACCCGGCTCAATTGGCTGAAATGATTTAAACTGCGGTATTGGAACCTGGGAGAAGGAAGCCAACGCACAACCTGCAAAAAAAGTTATAAAGAGCAACCTGTATGCTCTTGTGGCATGTCTTGTATCGCTGCTGGTTTGGGGATGGTATTTGAACATTTTCATTGGTTTAAGCGTTAGAAAGGTAAACGTATATTTTGAAATTATAGAATGATTTTTTAAAATATATGGAAACACTTAGTGAATTTCCAGGGTTAATAGTTTATAGTTTATGGTTGCGGGTTACAAGTTGCGGGTCGCAGGATGCAGGTGATATTTTTGATTGCTGATCCGCCCCGGCGGACAGGTTTGGAGATTTTTGATTTTGGATGCCGGTTACAGGTTGCGGGTTACAAGTTTCAGGTAACCAACCTTACACCTTATACCCTACACCTTCGTTACAGTTTCGGGTTTGTGGTTTATGCTGCATTGATAGCTGACTGCTCATAGCTGACTGCTCATAGCTTCCCACAAAAAAAGCCCCGTCAATCAGGGGCTTTGTATTGGCCGTACAAACGAAATGGATTTTAATAACAACAGTGGATTATTTCAGGGCAGCCAGCGCTTTTTTAATGCGTTCTGCCGCTTTTTCAATATTGGTCATGCTGTTGGCAAACGATAACCTGATGCAGGTAGGCTCACCGAATGCAGTGCCGGTAACCGTGGATACGTGTGCAGTATTCAACAGGTACATGCACAGATCATCGGCATTGGCAATCACCGTATCACCATCTTTCTTACCAAAATAAGCGTCTACCTTAGGAAATACATAAAATGCGCCGTCAGGCTCTGCACATTCAACACCAGGTATCTCCTTCAGCAACTCAAGTATGCGCTTACGGCGATCCGTAAACGCTTTCAGCATGTCATGAGAAGGTGCAAGATCTCCGGTCAGCGCGTCAATAGCCGCACGTTGTGTAATAGAGCAGGTAGCGCTGGTCAGTTGTCCCTGCAATTTTTCGCAGGCTTTAACAATTACAGGATCGGCGGCAATATACCCCAGGCGCCATCCGGTCATGGCAAAACCCTTGCTCAAGCCGTTCACAATGATCACACGATCTTTGATATCACCAAACTGCGCAATGCTTTCGTGCTTTGCATTGTAATTGATGTATTCATATATTTCATCGGAAATGATCAGTATATCAGGGTGTTTACGGAATACATCCGCCAAACCTTCCAGTTCCTGCTTTGTATATACCGACCCCGAAGGATTACAGGGCGAAGAAAACATGAACAGTTTTGTCTTCGGCGTAATAGCCGCTTCGAGTTGCGCCGGCGTAATTTTATATTTGCTTTGGATGGTTGACTGAACGAAAACAGGTTTCCCGTCTGCCAGTCTTACCAGCTCTGAATAGGTAACCCAATAAGGTGTAGGAATGATCACTTCATCTCCTGCATCTACGATAGCGAGTATAAGGTTTGCCAGGCTTTGTTTTGCCCCGGTAGATGCCAGCACATTTTCGGGCTTGTAGTCAAGATTGTTATCCCGTTTCAGCTTGGTGCAGATGGCTTCGCGAAGATCTGCATAACCGGCTACCGGGGTATAATGACTGAAATTTTTATCAATGGCCACTTTAGCGGCTTCCTTTACATGATCAGGAGTGTCAAAATCGGGTTCTCCCAGGCTAAGGTCAATTACATCTATTCCTTTGGCTCTTAACTCACGACCCAGCTTTGCCATTTTTAATGTTTCGGGCTCGTTGAACTTCTGCAGTCTCGAAGAAAGTTTCATTCGTATTTTTTTTATCTATTCAGTTTTGTAACGCAGGCTAAAAAAGCGGGCAAACCTACGTTAAAAAGATGATTTTACGGCTATATATTTCAGATATACTGGTTAATAATATTTTCCAGCCATTCCTGTTTGCCGCTGAGCTGTTTGGGCTCGCCGTTTTCGGCGGCATAGTTCCTGAGATCTTCCAGCTTCAGCTTGCCGGTTTCAAACTCTTTTCCTTTACCGCTATCAAAAGAAGCATAGCGGTCTTTGCGGAATTTTTTATAGGGAGACTTTTGCAGAATGTTATCGGCAATAACGAGCGCCCTGGCAAACGCATCCATGCCTCCTATGTGCGCATGGAAAATATCTTCCAGGTCGGTAGAATTACGACGGGTCTTGGCATCAAAATTCACTCCTCCTCCCGCAAAGCCACCCGTTTCGAGAATGATGAGCATACACTCAGCGAGTTCATTCAGGTTTACCGGGAACTGGTCGGTATCCCAGCCGTTCTGGTAATCGCCTCTGTTGGCATCCATGCTGCCCAGCATACCGTTATCGGCTGCTATCTGCAGCTCATGCTGAAAAGTATGCCCCGCCAGGGTAGCGTGATTCACTTCAAGATTTAACTTAAAATCCTTGTCTAACCCATAATGACGCAGGAAGCCCAATACCGTGGCGGCATCGTAATCGTATTGGTGTTTTGTGGGTTCGCAAGGTTTGGGTTCTATAAAGAAAGTACCTTTAAAGCCGTTCGCACGGGCATAATCGCGCGCCATGGTAAGGAATCGGGCAAGGTGGTCCAGTTCCCTTTTCATGTCGGTATTCAGCAGCGTCATATATCCTTCCCTTCCTCCCCAGAATACATAATTTTCCCCATTGAGCGCTATGGTAGCATCCAACGCATTTTTAACCTGCGCACCAGCGTAAGCCACTGCATTAAAATCCGGGTTGGTAGACGCGCCGTTCATGTAACGCGGGTTGGAAAACACATTGGCTGTGCCCCAAAGCAGCTTAACACCACTCTCCTTCTGCTTGCCTTTCAGGTAATCCACTATCGCCTGAAGCCTGCTTTCATATTCAGCCAAAGAATGCCCTTCATCTACCAGGTCTATATCATGAAAACAATAATAGGGAACCCCCAGTTTGGTTATAAATTCAAATGCCGCATCCGCTTTGTCTTTTGCCCTTTGCACGGCATCGGCGTTTTCGTCCCAGGGGAATTTTTTTGTACCAGGTCCAAAAGGATCGGCTCCTGTTCCGCAGAAGGTATGCCAGTAAGCTACCGCAAAACGAAAATGCTCTTTCATGGTTTTGCCGGCAATGACCCTGTTTTCATCGTACCACTTGAATGACAATGGATTGTCTGACTGCTGACCTTCAAATTTAATTTTACTTATACCCGGAAAATACTCGCGGCTGCCTGTTATAATGCTCATACTATACCTGCAATTTTTTGTAAACAAATAATCGTTGTGCCCGTTTTACGGGGGGCTAAAGATAGGAACATAATATGAAGGGAGAAAAGGGAAATGGATGTTAGACAGGGTTCCGAACCTCATACCCCATGTATCATTATAATAAACACGAGAAAAAGGTTCGGAACCCTTCAGCCGCTTTAGCAGGTACTTTCTCAATGAAGCGTACAGAGGCGTTAACAGAGCTTTTTAAAAGGGCTATTCTATGGGCTGCGCCTCCTGCAACAACCTGCTCCAGAGTTTAGTTACCTGCAAACGCCGTACCCAGGTTTGCAGGTAGTTCATATCAAGGCGGGCATACTGCACTTCATACACTCGCACGGCATCGGTAAACTGCTTTTCACTTCCTCCCGAAAGTTTTGCCCATCGCAGCTTTGCCAATATAGTGTCTTCCGGCCGGGAAATTTTCATTTGTATACCAAATACCAGTTCTTCGTATTTTCTTTCAAACCTTGATACATCAAAAGGTTCACTGGTTAAAATCCAGAAATCAATTTTATCGCCTTCGTCAGTATCCAACAGGTTAAACATGCTTTTTTGCCGGATGGCATCCCGGATGCTGTCTGCATCAAGGTAGTAACGGGGCGGTGGAAATACTTTTAGCAGCGCCGGGATTGCAGCAACGGTGATGTTTACAACAATATCCATGTCGTGTGTAGTACGGGGCTCACCTTGCAGGCTCGAAACAATAGAACCGGTTACCATATAGTCAATATGGTTTTGGTCTAAAATGGCCAACAGGACGGTCAATAATTCCGGTTGTGGCATTTTGCTATTCTTTCCAAATATATTTTTTTGAGTTCAGCATCAGTTTTATCGGGAAACCTGCTTTTCAATCCCTGCAAAAACAACTGCCTGCTTATAGCCGAAAGCTGAAAAGCCTTTGCAAGACGCTGTTCTGGCGTCATACGCCGTAGTGTTTGCAAATACAAGCTGTGGTTTGACCGTTGCTTTATTTCCATACCAGTACTGTTGTAATGTAAAAATAATAGTTCGGTAGCTGATGCTTAAAAGGAATGAAGTTAGGGAAAAGGATTATATGTTGGGAAGAGATATTTCAAATGTTCACTACTCTTTTTTTACCAGCACCACCCTGTTGCGGTCTGCCTTGTATACCTGGTCATAAAATTTAACCAGTTCCGCATAATCGGAAGCAGGGTATTCACCGCTGAACTTCTCCATATAGCGATGGTAAATCATTTTGTCGCCCTCTATTGTTACGGAGCAACCATATTTACCAAATTTAGTTTCCAGCTTTACAGGCTGAGGAATGGCTTCGGGCTGATACCCTTTTGGAAAGTTAATAACCGTTGTATCAATTTCGGTGTATTCCGAAGTGAGCGAAACAGGGTATTTCCTGTTTTCATCGGGCTTTAATCTGGTATAAAACCTGGTAGTAATATTGGGAGTGATAAAAAGTCTTTTTCCTGTAATACTGGCATAGTTCTGCGCGGTTAGCTCTAAATCTTCTTTTATAGTTGGCATGGAAGATTTATTTTCGGTATATTCAAACTTCACCACATCATAATGCGGCAGGTCTATGCTTTTTTTCAGGTATTCCAGTTGTTTTTCTTTTGACAGCGTATTGATCATTCTAAATACATCATCCTGTTGCTGAGCCGCATAGATCGTTTTAATTTTCACGCTCAATTGCCCGTTTTCTTCTATCCTGCCCTCTGAAGCTCTGGACTGAACATTCTGCTTTTTAGTATAACGCGGGGTTCTGACCAGTTTTCCTCCCGTTTCTTCAATCAGCAGTACCGGGCGGTCGTCTGTAAATTCCCCCAGATAACCCGCAGGGTCTATCTGGCTGGTGCACTCAAGCCAAACCGTATCCGTTTGCAGGGGCACGCATAAAAAAGCGTGGTTGAACTGACTGCTGGTAAAATCCTCTATAAAAAAATGCCGGCCGGCTCCGGCTTTTACCAAAGTATAACACGACCTGATGCCGGCTTCTTTTAAAAGCGCATACATATAATTCGACAAGGCTTTACAATCCCCGTATTTTTTAGACGCCACATAATTGGCATCAAAGGGCTGATAGCCTCCAATGCCCAACTGAACGCTGATATACCGCGTGTTATCCTGCATATACTTATAAAGTACAGTAATTTTTTCCTTTGGATCGGTAAGTCCGTCTGTAAGCTGATGTACCTTTTGCTTAATATCATCCGGCAATTTATCACGCCCCTGATTTAATGTATAGATAAACTTTCCAAATTCCTCCCAGCTTGACATATCCCCGGTATACTTTTCAATTTCAAACTTTGTTGGCCCTACATATACCATTGGAGCTATCCTGTTCCATGAAGGATATGCATATTCCAGTTGTATCGCTTCAACATTCAATACCTCCCACCTGTACGCCGTACCCGTTTTTGTATCTTCCTTCAGGGGATCCTTTTCATAGTTAAAGGATTTATACCTGATCTGGTATCCCTGAGGAGCAGTAACGATGAAGGTACTTCGAACAACAGAAACTTTTTCATTATCGATCGGGTCCCACACGGGGAAATAGAATGTACTGCTGTATTGCAGAACGGTTTCATATTCTACCGTATATGGATATATTTTATGATGAAACTCATGCAGCTTATACCGCCCGTCGTCCACAGAACTGACAGAGCTATTAGCGCTAAAATCACCTATCTCATTCTTCCTGAGCCCTTTTATTTTTTTTCCATCGGCTGAATACAAAGTGCCTTCAATGCTTTTTACCTCCCTGAACTTATCATAAAACATAACTGCCCTGGCATAGCGATCTCCATTCTCATTTAAAATAGTCAAAGCATACTTATGATACAACCTCGACCGGCTTCCGTCAAGTATATCAAATCGTATCTCCTCCGAACGTTTAATAACATCCGCATTTCTTATCAGCGCCGCAGGAACTCTGCTTATCGCATACTCATCATCGTATGCAAAAACATTGATTGCAAGGAACGACAAAACGGCAGCCACCATCCATTGACGAAGCATATATTATTTTTTCTTTTTTAAAACGATAGGCTCTGCATGTTTCTTTACAATATAGCTGAAGAATTCCCTGAGGTCATTATACTCCTCGGGCATAAATGTGGTCCTGTTTAATTTGACCCTCGACCGCAGCCTTACTGTTTCTCCCGACTTGTCAATCATATATTCAAAAAAGCCGTCTCCATCTCCAAAATTCACTTTAGCGGACTTTGGTATTTCTTCCAGGGTGTAATCCTGTGGCACTTCCATGCTGAATATATATGTTTCATCAAAACAGTATGGCATCTCTACGGGGTAAAACCTTTCAGCAGACTTAAAATAATTGCCCTTATAGCCTTCGTTCATCATGGGATTGAAATATACCATATCATCCTCCTGTTTGATAACGAAATCGTATTCTACTTTCACCGGCTTTTCAAACTCTGTAAGCATGTCAACCTTTTCTTTGCTTAAAGCAATATCACCGGAGTAACCTGTTTGTAAGCTTTTGAAAAAAGACGACTCGCCTTTGGATTTTATATTGGTTCGTATTCCTATTGACTCGTAATATCCGAGATTAGAAGCAAAGTGTCCTTCAATTTCCCCCGGCTTTGAACTTCTTAAAAAAACAGAAGTAAGCTTTTTTTCTATTAATGAATCCGGGCTAAAATAAAGGGATTGTGCTACGCCCGGTAATATAAGTCTTGCATGTCCATTGTAACATTCGCCCGGTAATTTATTGAAGCCTAACGTCGGGTCACTTGCATCCAGGAAATAAATGTGATCATCTACTTTTGCCGCACAGATCACATAATTAAACCTGTCGATCAAGGGGTAAAATTCATTGGTAAATCCATGGCTTCTTGTACTTAGTATGATAGGATACGCTTCAATATCCTGCTGCTTCAGCATCGCTATCAGCAACATATTGATATCCGCTACGTAACCACTTTTATTTTTATCTATCGTCCTTAACGATTCTGACAGGTAAATACCCCTTCTACCGTTACAGGTAAACCTGTCGCGCACATAACTGTATATTTTTTTTGCCTTATCCAGCTTATCATTCACGTTTAGCACTACAGGCTGCAGTTCATCATTCAGCCAACCATTCGACTTTACAATTCCGTTGCCAAAATAGTCACTTTTCATTAAATCAGTCGCCAGCTTTTCCCAGTTGCCCATTATATCCTGAACCGGCTGATCAGGGTAACGTACCTGTGACAATTGAAATTCGATCTTTGAAATATGATTTTGAATGGAAGTCGTAAAACTTTCGGTTTTTAAAGCAGGGCAGTTTTGAGCTACCCACTTGTGCCTTACAGTATTTGCCGGAACAGTAAACGACCCCGAGCCTGTTGTAGAACTACTATTGGAAATCCGGAATTCTTTTCTTGATGACGAAGTAGTATGATCCAGCTTAACGGTTCCCTGCGACAAAAAAACATAATTATAGAAATCGGGGATCGTAACTTCATACTGGCTCCATAATACAGGGTATTTCCCCTGAAACTCCCAGGGCTGAAGATTATGGATAAAATCTGAAGTTTGAGTATAGCTGAATTCAATGATAGACCCTTCAGCTAAAGCCGGCAGGGTAAACCGGACAATCATGTGATTTTTGTCGTATTTCTCTTTGAAAACAGACTTCTTGTCCATATCTGTTTCTACCACTTTGCCATTTTCAAGATTATAAGTGGTACCCTTCAGGTTAAGTAATTTCTCCTCGTTGTTATTTGAAAAATAAAGAAGAATAAATTGATTAGCCGCTTCAAAGCCGTTCTTGTTGAGGATCTTAATTCTTGCTTGCTTTTTGAAAGTAAGAGAAATACCACTTTTAGTATTTCCTTCAAAGTCAGACTCACCCACATCCGCTATCACCACGGCGCTAACGCTGGTATCAAACTTGTATTTGGAGAGGTCAAAATCGGCGGGTGTTATCTTTCCGTATTTAAGGTTCAGCTTATCTTGTGCAATAAGCGGACTGTGCGCTATACAAAGCAGCACGAGGATAAGGCCAGGGAGTTTTTTCATGATTAATGAGATTAAGTTCAGGGATTGGGGCGCAAGTTATATTTTTTATACATCAGTTCTGTATATCTGATCAAATTATTTTTTTATTAAATACCTGCACCCTTACTGTGTTCATAAACAATAAAGCAACGGAATCAGGCTTTAATTATTGTGGCATCACCCGTGCCGTGGAATGGAGATGACCCCGAAGACAGGGGTAAATAAAATGCCGGTGACCCAAAAGTATCAGCGTTGTAATTTTGTACCTTCATAAATATCAGCGAGGGGTAATATAAGTTCAACTGTCCGGATAAGCAATGCTTCTTTTAATGATCTGTATTCTTCCAGTTCCCAATGAGTGGCGGTGTTTATACGAAACGCTTCAATGGCTATACTTTCCGAATCAATCAGTATATATTCTTTAAGAGAAGGGATATCTCTGTATAACCTGAATTTCTCACCACGGTCATATCCCCGGGCAGAAGGTGATAATATTTCAATAATAACGGAAGGTTCAACAACGTATTCTTCGTCGCCCTCATCCACTATATCCCGACAAATGATCGAAATATCAGGATAGGTGAACAGCGTGTTTTCAGGAATATGAATACGCAGGTCGCTGCCATATGGCTGGCAGGCATTACCTTGTAACAAAGCAGCTAATCTGCCAAAAAGATTCGAATAAATTTTATTGTGCCGTTTACCTGCACCAGCCATGGCAAATACTTCTCCCTGGTAATATTCATGCTTTTGCTGAACACTCCGCTCCCATTCAAGATACTCCGCAGGAGTCAGTTTTTTCTTACCGTAAGGAGCAGCGGGCTCGCGTATTTCCATGCTTATTGGCAATTTACAAAATTATCTGTCAACATTACTGTGCGAAGGTAACAGGTAACCCGTTGCGGCAAAATATATAACATCATTGGAGGTAGCACAAAATCATGCTGGTCGGGAGATTTTGCTTTACAACACTGCTCACTTCAGGATTATTTAGCTGTAAGATACAAATTAACTACTTAAAACTGCCACCCCACCTTCAGCATGAGCCGGTTAAACCGGTAGGAAAGCTTTTGCATATCCGTATTTTCCGTTTCCTGGGGCGTTCCTATATTATATTTATTGGTGGTTGTTTTAATCGCGTTAAAGGCTTTGTGCGAATAACCGGCGCTTAACAGCAGGGCATTTCCTTTGTTGAACTGAATGGCATATCCCAGTCCTCCGTCAAAATACAACCGCGCGTTGTAATGATTTTTCACCTCATAGTACCCCCAGGGACCTTCGTTACGCTGATCTTCATTTTTAACCCAGGGTATGTTGTACCCGCCATCAGCATAAAAAAACAACGCGTTCTTTTTTAAGGGAATCTCTTTCTTCAATTCAAGAAACAGGGGTACTGACCTGTAACGGTAAAAATCCAGTCCCACACCCACGCCCGCAAACCAGCCGTTTACCGCAAAGCCATTTACACTTTGTATACCCGCCGATACGGCATTGTTCCCATTAGTGAGTGATACTTGTTGCACAGAATGAAATACCGCTTTACCGGCAGCCACCTTTTGCTGAGCATTTACAGAGCAGGTAAACGCCAGCAACAACATACCTGCAATTAAAATGTTTTTCATTTTGATGTTTGTATTTTGCCAGGAAAAATGCCATATTCATCAATCCTTCCACAGCACCCATTGCATTTTTAAGCCTGCGTACTTTAAATTTTGTTTTGAACCGGAAGAAGGTTTGGTAAGGTCTGAAAAATTGTATTGAACCATTGGACCAACATACAACGGACGCCTGCTGTGTTGAAAAAGCTTAGCCGATATACCTGTATAGATACCAGTCTGGAATTTATTAAACAAACCGTCATCTGCATAATAAACACCTGTTTGCGAATTATAGTGCACCGCGGTAGTGTTTACAAGATATCCCAGCGCCAAGCCTACATCCAGTTGAAGCGGCAGCCTGATACCCTTATTGATCTGCCACTGTATGCCCAGCGGAACCTGTACAAAATGGTAGCGGTTTGTATAATCAATTGCTCCATTGCTGGAGGGATAGTAGCCGGCAAACCTTGCATTGGCGTTGAACACAGCGTTATTTTGCTGATTAAAGATTAAAACATTGCCGACTTTTCTTTCGGTAGTATACAAGCTATACGCTGCTCCAAAACTGAGAGCCAGTTTCTCTTTTACGTACCATTTTCCAAATCCGCCCGCACTCCAGGCCAAGCCAGTTTTAACCGGCGATGCAGGAGGCGGCGCAGCAACAAGATAGTTATTTTGAGCGCTGCCCACGAAAGACATATCCGGCGACGGCTGTGACAACTGGTAATCCGTTCCGGATTTTTCAAATAAACCGTCCTTAAAAATGTCCGATAATCCTCGGCCTACCGTTGAAATGCCCGCTTGTGCCGAGATACCCCATTCCCAGGATTTTCTTTTACCCAGTTTTACAACTGCTTTATTGTTTTCCCAAATGAAATTTTTCAGTTCCTTTTCCGAGTCAGCATCCTTCAAACCATTGTATCCGTTCACCTGCTGGTAAGTACCCGTAACGGGTTTACCTGCTGCATTTTGACTGCCTGCGAGGGATGTTTGATCTTCATTATTCTTCACTTCTTCTTTCTGCATGTCCCCGCTTGTTCTTTCCGCATCTATGCTTTTTGAAGTAACAACATTTTTATTGCTCAGACCGGTTTTTAAAGCACCTGCCACACCGTTCCGGTCAGCGCTGCCGTTATTACTATTGAATACGCTTCCGTTCCCGGAAGGCTTTACCACCGCTATATCTGCGGATCCTTTTTTATTGTCCGCATTTGCAATCCCTGCTTTTGCTGCATCCACCGCAAGGGCTGCTTCCGGAATCCGGGAATTAGCCTCAGGTGTTGAGATGCTATTGCTATTTTGGGCGCTACCGGAAGCAGCCGGTTCACCATTGACCGTACTCCCGGCTTCTTCACGTTCGTTAACTGCTGTAACCGCATTGACTTCTTCTGAAGTGGCTTTTTGTGAAAAATCCTTACCTCCTTCTCCGGCAATCCAATATCCCCCTCCTGCCAGTAAAAGCAACAATGCCGGCAGCCAGAATAACACCCGTCTGCGTTTTTTCTCCCGGGTTATTTTTTCCTGCACCTTTGGCCACACCGCCTCAGACGGCTTCAGCTTCATATCGCTGAAGATCTGCTGCACCTGCTTTTCAAAATCATTTTCCGGCATATTGTCCCAGTTTAGCTTCTACAGAATGTCTTTCAATCCAGTTGATCAACAGGTTTCTTGCCCGCATATACTGAGAGCGGGAAGTGCCCTCATTTATACCCAGTATTTCACCTATTTCCACATGGGTATATCCTTCTACTGCATGCATGTTAAATACGGTTTGATAGCCGGTAGGCAATTGCCTTACCAGGTTTGCTAATTCTTTTGCCTGCATATGCACCTGCGGATTATCTTCCGATACAGGATGCAACGTGAGCTCTGTAAATGAAAGGTCGTATTGATATTTACTGTTTTGTTTCAGGTAATTGATAGCAGTATTTACCATAATACGCCTTATCCATGCTCCCAGTTCGCCTTCCGAGCGATATTGATGCAGGCATTTGAACACTTTTACAAATCCTTCCTGTAGCACATCTTCGGCATCTGCCAACGATTTGGTATATCTATAACAAACCGCCAGCATCTGTTCAGCAAAAAGTTCATACAATTTTTGCTGGGCCAACACTTTTCCTTTCAGGCAATCCTTTACCAGTTGTTGATAGTCAGTCATCCGGATCTACAAATAAGGTGACAATGCTACATCATATTCCGTTGCACAAAACTTTCTTTTTTTTAAACCGCCAAAATGAGTGTCGAACGGCAGTTCCTGCGTTTCTTTTGTACCCATTTCCCCTTGACATATCATATTTTACTGGTTATCACCTACTTACTACCTTCGCATCATGGCAGTTTATGCATTACGGAATGAATTGATATTTCCGCCTGTTCATTTGGCTGAGCCGGACGGATTGCTGGCAATGGGCGGCGACCTGAGTGTGGAAAGGCTGCTGCTGGCATATAAAAGCGGTATATTTCCATGGTACGAAGGAGATGTTCCGTTATGGTGGTGCCCCGATCCCAGGTTCGTACTTTTTCCGGAAAACCTTAAAATAACCAGGAGCATGCAACAGGTTATACGGAAAAATACTTTTCGTTTTACGATCAATCAGGATTTTGCTTCGGTGATCCACCATTGTAAAACCAGCCCGAGACCCGGGCAAGCCGGCACATGGATAACCGACGAAGTAGAAAGGGCTTACAGCAGGATGCATAAAGCCGGGTTTGCGCACAGTGCCGAAGCCTGGCTGAACGATCAACTGGTGGGGGGCTTGTATGGCATACGGCTGGGAAAGTTTTTTTTTGGAGAAAGCATGTTCAGTCATGCCAGCAATGCCAGCAAGTTTGCTTTTATCAAGTATGTGGAACATGTATGTAGCGAAGGGGTGGCATTGATAGATTGCCAGGTATATACTCCTCATCTCGAAAGCCTGGGAGCACAAATGATCCCAAGGCAGCAATTCATCCAGCTACTAAATCAATTATTATAAACCTACTTCTGCTATCAACAGGATGGCATCGTTACTCAAAGCCTCTGCTTCTACGTTGCTGCCAATATTCCACAAGGCTAAACCATCCCGTTCATGCAATAACCGGTATTGTACTTCAAAAGCTCCTTCAATTACATAGGCATATATACCGCCATATTTATCATCCGGCTGATATACAATGTCGGCCCTGCCCTCCAGTTTGGCAATGCTTAATGTAAAAGGCAACCCGGTGTTGGGAGAGGTAAGAGGAATTAACCGGTTCTTACAATTGTTTATATTGAATTCTGTTATTTCACTATAATCAGCAGATGAAGTTGCTACCGGCTTAAATCTGATCTGAAGATAATTAACCGGTTTGTCGTATGGATTTTCAATTTCGATCACTGTTCCGGGCGAAGTAAGTTTTATTTGCGCTTCACCGGCAATAATAGCTGCTTTATAGCCCGTAGAATCATTGTATACAATACCGCCAGCAACAGGGAGGAAAACAATATACCCATCCTCTTCAATATACATTTTTATTGCTTCTCCCGCTCCCAGCGTATCATCATTTAAAAGACAAAGGTTGCCAAATGCGGCTTTGTGCTCGTTAAAGTAATTACCTGAGTTGAAAGTTTTACAACTCCTCATGACATTTGTTTCATTTACGCCTCTTTCCTTAGCCAGGTAGATTTTAGCGCTCGACTGCTCTGTCATTTTAAATGCTTTTATATGAATGAATGGTAACAAAAGGCTGTATGCGATAAAGATGCATCTGTGCCTCTGTATCGTTACCGGTAGCAGACAATAACAAATACTCTCCTATGGTTTCATGCCATTTGAATGCATTGCTAAAAAAATGTATCGCCACACTGTGCACAGATTTGTTCTGAACATCCGAATTGATTATCTCAAAATAAAAACCGGAGAAGCTTAAAAACGTTTTACCGATGTTATTTACCACATCCGGTATTTTATTATTAAGCTGCTTTATATAATTAACCGCAGCGGCGCTCACCAGAAAATGGAGCTTTTCTGATGCAGGCACATGCATTATCAACTGCGAGAAGCTATGATATTTTCTCTCCTGGTCGTATAATTGCGCCTGCATTTTAAACTCTTTCCACGTATCTTCAAAAATCAGCCTTTCCCACTCCTGCTGAGATCGTGAGTCTATGATTTTCCTGTAACACAATGTGATGATCCTGGTTTCCATTGCGTGGGTTTTACGGTACGTTCAGTTGAATAGCCAGGGTGAAACCATTGGTTTTATCGCCGATAACTTTTGCTGTTTCCACACCATTCTTATCATCGCTGAACACATTATCATTCGCATTATACGTGTAGCCCGTCATTCCCTTGCCATACCCGTTCACTTCCAGCAATGCGCTTCCTGTTCCTTCGGGAAATGCTATCTGCGTAACTTTAAGCGAAGTGCCTGATGAGTTGTAAATATGTACATGTATATGCGTTGCCCTGCCCTGATACCAGCCGGGAAATATAGTAGTAAATGTCACCAACCCATTACCATCTGTAACCTGGCGTCCCCGTAAAAAATGAACAGATGTATAGTTGGCAGATTGCATTTGAGTAGATCCGTACTCTGAATAATTGCCTTCAGCATCACAATGCCAGATATCTACGATTGCGCCTGTCAGTGCCGCACAACTTTTGCTTACCTGCCCGATGGTAATGTTTACAGTCATTTCATAACCGGTACGGCCATCGGTGATATCGCTCCTTTCATATGCCGAAGGGTTTTTGGTTGGAAAAGGCCCTTCCGTTTCCGTAGGGGCAACAACGCATGTATCCGAGCCGGTGCCTCCGGTTGTTGCAGCTTCATCTGCAATCACATCATTTTTTTTACAGCTGTTGGCCAGGGGGGCAACAAAAGACAAACCAAGAGCAGCGAAACCCTGTTTCAAAAAAAGCTTTCTTTCCATAACCATATTTTTAAAGTGGAAAATGAATACACAACAAATATGATAATGAAGAAACTGCCAATAAAAAAAATGCGGTAAACCTGAAAAAAACTGCGGTATAAGATATCTATCTGTTAAAGTGCTTTAAGAAATTTTCCTCGTAGCTGCTGCCGAGCGGAAGCTTTACATCACCAATGGAAATAACTTTACTACGCAGGCTTTCTACCCGGTGGAGCGGTACAACATAAGAACGATGGATACGGATAAAATCCGCGGGAGGTAATTTGTCAAGAATAGTTTTAAATGTCATTCTTGTAATCACCGGTTTTTGATTGGTAAGGTGGATCTTCAGGTAATCATCATATCCTTCGATATACAAAATATCGGCTACATTTATTTTAACAAGCATATAATCTGCTCTTACAAAAAGGTATTGATCCTTTGTCTTCTCCCTTTCTCTCAGGAAGCTATGATATTCCCTGGCTTTTTCGGCAGCCTGCAGGAATCTTTTGTAAGTAAATGGCTTGAGCAAATAATCCACTGCATTCAGGTTAAAGCCTTCTACCGCATATTCAGCGTAGGCGGTAGTAAAAATAGCCATCGTATCCTGCTGCACGGCCTTATACAGGTCAATACCGCTTAATGATGGCATATGTATATCCAGGAAAACCAGGTCGACAGGAAATTTTCGCAAATGCTTCAGCGCTTCTGTAGGCTGATTAAAAGTTTTTTCCAAATGTATAAAGCCTGTCCGGCTGCAAAAGTTCTGTATGATGCTGAGTGCAGGTATTTCATCGTCTATTGCTATTGCCTGTATCATAACAACGTTAAGGTAAGCAAAACTGTATAGTCTTTTTCAGTTTCGTTAATAATAAGATCATGTTTTCCCGGATATAAAAGCGCCAGCCTGTTCTTTGTATTTTGAATACCCAGGCGGTTACTGTTTTCCGTTTGTTGCTGAATTTTCACTTTTTTATTGTACACCTTCATGCGCAGCATGTTATTTTCTATGTTTATTTCAATATCAATCAACATTTCTGCTTCGGCATTTACCCCATACTTAAATGCATTTTCAACAAAAGTAATTAATATCAAAGGCGCTATCCGCTTTCCATCCGCCACCCCATTTACGGTAAACCGAACCGGTATATCGCTGCCAAACCTTAATTCCTGCAGTTCTACAAAATCCTGCAAATAACTGATCTCCTTTTCAAGCGGTACAAAATCGTTCACGGCATCGCTCAGCACATAACGCATCATGCCCGATAACTTTACCACCGCTGTAGCCGTATCGTCTGACTTTTCAATGGCAAGCGCATAAATACTGTTTAACGTATTAAACAAAAAATGAGGATTCACCTGAGCTTTGAGGTATGACAATTCCGATTGCAGCTTTTCTTCTTCTGTTTGCCGCAGTTTTTCGCGGAGCCTTAACATCAGCGAAAAGAAGAACGATGCCAGGAACAGGAAAATATGCTGGCGCACATTAAAAAAAAGCCGGTTGGGAGCAGGCGGCCGGGGAAATCGTCCCGGATGTTGAGGCGACGATCGCATTTCATGTTCCATACCCGGCATTAAACCGGGTAATGCCATCGTAATAAAAAAGCACAGGATAATGATAGCTGTGAACTGAAAATATTTTCCTTTTGAATAGAGCCGGGGAACCAGTATATAATAGTTACAGTAAAAAAACAGGATCAGCAACGTATACCGCAGGATCTCCCTTAGCGATTCAGGGTTCCGCAAAAAAGCATACAGCCTGTTGGGACCATCGGGCGAAAAAAAGAAAGGCAGTGTAAGAAAAATAATACAGCTTACAATATGAACAGCCAACTGCCCTTTTTTAAGTTTCATACCTGCAAATATCTTTTAACTTAAAAAGTTACAAAATTTTTGAGGTGAATGCCTCAAAAATAAAGGGGAAGAATATCAAAAAACAGTATAAGTTGTAAATAACACCCGGTCATTTCTTCTTCAGGAAATATTCATTGAAGAATGTTTCAGGATGCAGCACCCGGATGTCTGAAAAATAAAAACCGGCGACATCGTCAGTCAGCAGGCAAACGCAATTTGCATTGAATGCGCTGTAATATTGCAATGCATCTTCAAAATCATTTGCCTTTTTATTTGCGATGGCCTGCATGGCCTCCCTTTCGCCGCAATCTGTTATATGAAGGTAGTTCAGCAGCAAGGTAATTTTATTTTTTGCAGCTGCCGCCCCATGTTTTTTTTCAGCAAAATAATAGGCTATTGCCAGGCAGGTTGCAGATGTTTTCAACACATAGGGCCGTTTGCCTGCCAGGCTCATGATACGCGAAGTATAAGTATACAGCGGATATTCCTTATTAAGGACCGACACTAAAATATTGGCATCCAGGAAAATGGTCATGATTTCTTCTTGCGGCTGTTATTGAACTCGTTTTTAAGCTGCTTGCTTGTTTTAGCACGGGTAATATATGCCGCCTCTCCTTCGGAAACCGTATTAACCCAATCTTCTACGGGAAAATCTTCAATGGATTTATACCCGCCTGTGGTAAGCTTACGCAAAAGGATTTCTGTAAGCCTGCTAAGGCTGATACCCTGCGACTCGGCGTATTGCTTTGCCTGGTTGATGATTTGGGCATTAAAGCTTAAAGTTACTTTTGCATCCATAAGAACACTTTTATACTACAAAAATAAAATACTTATACGTATAACAAAATATTTTTCAATCGTCAGATGCTTTCTTCCCTGTAGCGGTTCCTTGCTACAATAAGATAAAAGTCATTTTCCAGCGGTAAATATCCATACTCATAGCAAAAGAGATACACCTGGCCTTTTGGGGTAGTGACCAAATGAGTAAGGTAGTCGAAATTAAAACCCGTTTCAATCAGCCTTCTTTTCGAAATCCGGGCTGTTTCTTTTTCAGGGGAAAGAACAGATTTTAATATACGGCGGTTCCGTTTGAGTATGCTATTGATATTCCGCACCACCGGTGTGCTTGTGACGCTGTTGAGTTTGTTGTTGTAAGCGTTTCTGCACCAGTCGTCACAAAATTTTTTATCAACGCGCCCCTTAATAGGTTTATCGCAGTGCAGGCAATGCATGGAAGCAGATGCAGGAAAGGTCATAGGTAGCAATTTAAGTGTGTTCAAAATGAATATATCCAGAAATAAAATTACAGAATTTTTCAAAATACATCGGTCGCATTTACCCTCGGTGAGAACTATTTTCATTGCGGCAAAAAATATTATCGGAGGCCTGTCTGCCGCAGATGCGCTGATTAAATTTGCGCATCTGCGGCTAAAACCATTAAGCCGCACCGAGGGTCTTCATGCAAAGCTATTGCGGGCAGTCATGAGACCCTGGTGTGAGGGATTCGCCGGGGTTTCACCCTTCGCACAATTACCTGGCTGTGAAGACCCAGGGGAGACGAATGTCCGCCGATAGCAGGCACCCATATTAAATCTGCGTATCTGCGGCTGGACCCAGGTATATCCGTTTGTAAACGTTTATAATCGTTTAGACACGTCTTTAATCATGTAAATACCGGATATTCACATTTCACCTACACATCTTTGTGGTATTAAAGCGCTTTAACTCACAACCCGGATCAGGAGAAAGGGAATACGATTAAAAACATTTTAAAAATGCAATTTATGAACGCCTTACAAAACAAAGTACAATTAATTGGAAACTTAGGTAATAACCCCGATGTACGCAATACCGAATCAGGTAAAAAGATGGCCCGTCTTTCAATAGCTACCAATGAGAACTATCGCAATGCAAAGGGAGAAAACGTAAAAGAAACGCAATGGCACAGCGCTGTTGCCTGGGGTAAAAATGCAGAAATCATCGAAAAATACCTGGTGAAAGGAAGCCAGGTAGCCATTGAAGGGAAACTGGTGAACAGGAATTATGTAGACAAAGACGGAGTAAAAAAATACATTACGGAAATACAAATAAACGAAGTGCTGTTATTGGGCAGCAAGCAAACCAACGCCAATTAAAATAATATACTTCAGCAAAAAAGGTCGTCTTTTTAAGGCGACCTTTTTATTTTATAAAAATATTTTGCCAGGTTTTATAATAAATGAATATTCGTTATTCAATGTCGTTTACTTAAGATGTCAGCGGCTATTTATGGAAGCAGCGCTTTTATTCATCTCTTTTATATGCGATGCATCCTTTTAATAACTTTTCTAATTGCTGCTGCTATATATCTTTTTTTGGTTGCTGCTGTCAACAACGATATCAAATGGTTTCACAACTTTTCTAAAAGTAGCAATCAGAAGTTGATAAAATCATATCAAGCATTTGATTTTGCTTATAATGATGCTTTTTCAACTTGCTTTTCAATCAAGTTTTTACAAAGTGACACAGCATTAGTCAGACAGCACTTTGCCTCTTCCGCTTCCGACAGTCTCAAAAGCGAGACTTCATATTACACATTAATTTCTAAGGAAGACAAAAAAATTATTGACAGCTTTATAAACACAATCCCCTTTCAAACCTATGACACATCCAAACAAAAAAACATTAAAAGAAATAATTGACTTGGAAACATTTGTGGCTGACACAATGAGTCGATTTGAGAGAGACAAAAACCATGTTTATTATACAAGCGCTACATCTGACGGTGTTTATAGGTTTATAGTTGACAAAGCCGACCCAAGCACTTTCAAGAGCATTACCGACAGGTATGGAAAAGACAAATTCAATGTGTTTTATGAAACAGAGATAGTAAAAAATGCGGACTTGAAAACTTTTCAAGTGCTAAACAACCAAGACTCCACAAAAGACAGGAACCATATTTATTATCATGGAGAAAAAGTGGAATAAAGGAACAACAGGCAACAGGCAGTTTGGCTATATGGCGGGCAACGAATATATGCAACTACACTGACGTTAAGTAAACGGCATTGATTCGCTATTATAAAAATTCCCGCCGAAAGCCTCATTTGAAGACGAATTAAGGGTACATTAGGCAAAACAGGTATCACTATATGATTCAAGACCCTGCACTGGTTATTTTTTTTGATCAGCTCCGCCTTCGCAGTATCTTCATTTTTTAAAACAATGAAAACGGTCCCTTTAAAAACCAACATCCCTCCTTTTACAGGCTATATGAAGCTTGTAATTTTTATCCTGGCTGCCACTCAGTTTACCGTAATACTTGATTTTATGATCATGTCGCCACTGGGAGATCTGATGATGAAGTCTATGAGCCTCACTCCTGCAAAGTTTGGCTGGGCAGTATCGGCCTATGCTTTCAGCGCGGGCGTATCAGGGCTGCTGACCGCAGGCTTCGCCGACAGGTTTGACCGAAAAAAGTTATTGCTCTTCTTCTATTCGGGGTTTATTATCGGCACTTTTTTTTGTGGTCTCGCACATTCCTATACCGCCCTTATTACGGCCCGGATCGTTACCGGTTTATTTGGCGGAGTGATCGGCTCCATATCCATGGCAATTATTACCGATATTTTTGTTTTGCAGCAACGGGGCAGGGTGATGGGATTTATACAAATGGGGTTTGGAGCAAGCCAGGTGTTAGGGCTACCTATCAGCTTGTACTTAGCCAATGCATGGGGATGGGAAGCTCCATTTTTAATGGTAGCGGCATTAGCAATGGGTGTAGCCATTGTCATTTTCGTTTATTTACAGCCCGTGAACAAGCATTTAACTGTTACAAGAAAGCAATCTCCTGTAAGGCACCTGTTAAACACCATTTACCGAAAAGACTACCGTGTAGGATTTACAGCCACCGCATTATTATCCATCGGCGGGTTTATGATGATGCCATTCGGCAGCGCATTTGCCATCAACAACCTCAAAATTACCCAGGAAGACCTACCCATGCTCTTTATGATTTCAGGCATCTGTTCTCTCATCGTAATGCCATTGGTGGGTAAGTTAAGCGACCAGATAGACAAGTTCACTCTTTTTGCATTTGCTTCTTTGTGGATGATGGGAGTAGTAGTGTTTTACACCAATCTTTCCGCAATCCCCTTATGGAGTGTGGTCATCATAAATATACTGATGATGATAGGGATCACGAGCCGGATGGTGCCTTCCTCCGCATTAACCAGCGCTATACCCGACCTGCCCGACCGGGGCGCTTTTATGAGCATTAATTCCTCCCTTCAGCAAATTGCGGGCGGAATAGCCGCTGCAGTAGCCGGCAGCATTGTTGTACAAAAAGGCAAAACGAGTCCGCTGGAACACTATAACCTGGTAGGTTATGTAGTAGTGGTTATTTCTTTGATCAGCCTGTTGTTGTTGTACCGGGTAAAGCGAATGGTGCAAAAAAGAACGGCGTCAGGCTTCGCACCGGAAATGATGCCTGCCGACAATGAATGACAACACATGCAAGCGGATAAAAATTAAATAGAGCCAACGCTCCTTTCATCTGCATAGCATAAGTTTTGAGCAACAGGGCCAAACCAGTACAAAGATTTAAGGAAAAGCATTTCGGTCTAAAAAATTCAGAAATAAAGGAGTACATTCATAACAGGGAAAAATACGATATTAAGCACACTCTTAAAAAATAATTCATACCGTGGCACCTATTCCGATTTATCATTTATAAACAAGTATGAATAGGAAAACAATGCAACATAATCCAGGAAAATTGAACCATCCAGCAATTGATCTTTTATTTACCATTATTCATAGTCTCCACTGCTCATCGTAAATCTACCATACTGTAGTTTCATTTCTACAATTCGCCCTTTATTCATATTACTGTACAAATATATGATCTCCTATTTTTTTGAACATTTTATCAACGTTTCTTTGTACCATCAAAATCCAATACAAAAAAGCCGTAACCTTACAACCCGTTTTTAAACCAACATCCTGAGAAACCGGATTAACCATCTAAGCCCGTGGAAAGCCATTGCGACCTTAAAGCATTCAGTCCCGTCCCTTGTAAAGCAAAACAGTGTTTTTACCGTCCGTAAAGCATTGAGATGAACAGCAACAGAAAATGGTTCAGCGTATCAAAAAATACGCCGCAATTTCTGCACGATCCTCTTTAACCATTAAAAAAGCATTCATTTTCTGTTGCTTTCTTTTTTATGGGGGCATACTGCTTCAGTTGATATTTTCAATCACCATGGCACTGGCTCCCCCCCCCCCGTTGCATATGCCTGCCGCGCCATATTGAGCCTGGTTTGCCTTTAATACATTGATAAGCGTAACAAGTATTCTGGCACCGCTCGCTCCCAGCGGATGACCTAAAGCTACTGCTCCTCCATGTACATTTACCGTTGCAGGATTTAACTTCATACGTCTGCTGTTTTCAATTCCCACTACGCTGAAGGCCTCGTTCACTTCCCAAAAACCGATATCGCTCATTTGAAGACCAGCTTTTGCTACAGCCCAAGGCACAGCTATAGCAGGCGTAGTAGTAAACCACTCGGGAGCCTGTTCCGCATCGGCGTACGAAACAACCCTGGCAATGGGCTGTAAGCCTAACTCATCAGCTTTCGTTTTGCTCATCAGCAATAAGGCCGCTGCTCCGTCATTAAGGGTGGAAGCGTTGGCTGCCGTAACAGTTCCGTTTTTTTCAAAAGCAGCGCCCAGCGCAGGTATCTTATCAAACTTTACATTAAAAGGTTCTTCGTCTTTATTAACAATCATCGCTTCTCCTTTCTTCTGCGGTATTTCCACATCAATTACTTCATTGGCAAACAACCCTTTTTCCCAGGCTGCCTGTGCACGCTTATAACTTTCTATGGCAAATGCATCCTGCTCCTGCCGGGTGATGCCACAATCCCGGGCGCACAATTCAGCAGCGAACCCCATCGCCTTTCCATCATATACATCAGTCAGTCCATCCCGCACAAGCCCGTCTGTAAGCGAAACATTTCCATACTTATTTCCCCACCGGGTATGCTCCGAATAAAAAGGAATATTCGTCATACTTTCCATGCCGCCGGCTACTACAATATCGGCATCGCCCAGCAATATGCTTTGCGTTGCCTGCGCAACCGCTTTCATTCCGCTTGCGCATACTTTATTTACCGTTGTACAAATTACCTCATTGGGCAAGCCGGCGAATTTTGCGGCCTGCCTGGCAGGCGCCTGTCCCAGGTTCGCCTGTATTACGCAGCCCATTAACACCTCCTGCACCAGGGTTGGGGCAATACCGGATCTGGCTATAACCGCTTTTATAGCAGCAGCACCCAATTGGGTAGCAGATAAACTTTTCAGGGCGCCTCCAAAACTTCCGATAGGCGTACGTACAGCAGCAATGATTACTACATCCTTCATAAAAAATTAATTATTTAGCCTGATAAAGATAACCAAAGGTCTTCACGCATATCCATTCCTCCTTTTTGTCTGCCACCCAACCAGGTCAGGCTTCGATTACAACGACCGCCGTTGCCAGCGAAGCCACATGCGACAGGGATACAAAGATCTTTGAAACACTGATATGCGATAAAGTACGGGCTGTTTCGCCCAGCAGCCTGATGCCCGGTTTGCCTTCTGCATCGTTGAAAATCTCTACTTCGCTGAATGCCGTATTGTTTTTCCACCCGGTACCCAATGCTTTAAAGAACGCTTCCTTTGCAGCAAACCGGGCCGCATAGTGCTGGTACCTGTTTGTTTTGGATTCGCAATAAGTTATTTCGCCGGGCGAAAAAACCAGCTCCCTGAAGCCTCGTTCTTTTTCAATGGCGATGGCTATTCTGCCTGGTTCAGCTATATCAATCCCGGTTCCTGCAATCATTGGATTGTATGTTTCGCTTTTGCAATTTGTTGCCTGATGTATGCTTTCTCTCCCTCTGTAGCAACTTCCTTTGCCAAAGCCTTTTCGTAATAAGGAATACACTCCCTGTATTGTTTGCGCTCAAAATAATAATTGCCGGCCAATACATAAGTATGGTATAACTGCGGATTGCTATTCACCAGGCTGTCTACATTGATCTCCCCTCCTTCGGCAAGCGCTGCTTTGTAATGCCTGTACTTTTCAAAATCCCTGTATTGCGGCGACAACAAAAAAGTATCTGCCGGGATGGTTAAGCTGCTATCAATTACTTCTGCGTTTGTCTGCATTCCATGCATTGAAAATATTTTCTTCAGGTCATAGGCAACAAATGCTCCCAGTTGCCAGGGCGACGACGATACCCATACCAATAGCTTTTGAGGCTCAAAGATGATCGCATGATGCGCGATCAGCTGGTTCAATGCTTTTTCGTTCCCCAGCCCTATATCAGCATTGTTCAGTCCATTCCGGTCCCGCAAAATTTCGGCGGTTTTCTGAACCGTATTTTTCCCTTTTTTGTTCACAAGCTCCTGCAAACGCTTATAACGATACGGTGAAGCGCTCATGGCAAGCTGCTCCAGGTTGGATTCAGACCCCGCCAGGGCTCTGCTTTGAAAATGATTCGCACACAATATCCTGTCCGATCGGGGGTCATATATGTCCAGTGTATCAGGCGTTTTTTCGATGATCACGGCTTTGTTATCCGCGGCGCTGCCTACCAAAAACGATTCCGATACAAACATGGTTCTTTTCCGGGCTATATCAGTGGCTTCCTGTATAGTAGAAGCGTATTGCAATATTTCCCTTGCCACCAGCGATACGGGAGTAGCAGAACCGGACGGGATGCTGCTTTTGGCAGCATTAATTGTAACGGTCACTCCCTTTTCATTCATACCCGATACCACCCCTATAAAACCGCCCCAGGTAACACTCATGAACTTATACCCGTTGGACGGATTTTCAAATAACACAATTTTGTTTTTTGCAAAATCATCTCCCACATAAAAATCGAAATTCCTGCCTATGATCATCGTGCTGTCTTCCGAAGCCTGCCCCCAGGTGCCAAATGAAGAGCAACCTACCAAAGCCATATTTTGCAGCGCATGCCCGATATCGTGAGCTGCATGATAATTAAGTATGCGCTGGTAGTTAGATCCGATATATGAATATTGATCTGATGCAGATAAGGAGATCCCATAAATCTCCTCTTTGTACTCTTCGATTATATTTTTATCGAGATGGCGGTTAAACCAGCCGATCACGTATTTCAGAAAATGCCGGTACGACCGGGAAGGGATCATTTTACTTATCTGGGCGTTAAAATAATCTTCCTGCGCCACTACCAGTTCCCTGCTGAGCTTACCGTTGATTATTCCACGTTCATAAGGTGCTCCTTCCACGTACAGTTCATACAATCCTGATTTGCTTTTACGAAACCAGTTGTTGCCTATCGTATACAATCCATTGCCATCATCAGTACGCACTGCATTTGCAATGCTTGCAGCCGTTACATTGGGAACATCAATCCTGCTTACATATACCAGGTAAGCAAAACTACACAACAGTAGTATGACCAGTACACCGGTTATATACATCAGCCATTTTGCTATAACCCTTAGTTTACGCATTTCTTATTTTTTCAATAATATCTTCATTGCCTAACATGGTAATACAGGTTAACAAACCGCTGATGGTAGAACCAAGCACTCCATGTATATTGATATTTTGTCCCGTAAGATAAAGGTTCGGGATTTTGGTACGAGGTGAAATAAACGTTTTAAGCGGATCGCGGTAATCCTTTGCAATACCATACAGCGACCCATCGTAGTTCCCAATATAATCCCTGTACGAAAGCGGTGTAGAGGTAGTATACGATTGAATGCATTCCTTTAAACCCGGGAATTTTTTTTCAACCAGGTCCAGCATTATTTCCGCTTTGTATTTTTTGAAAGCCGCATAGGATCCCCCCCTGTCTTCTTCGGAGGAAACGGTATTAAAAGTATGCGCCCAGGGAGCCAGTTCTTCATACCGCATATACGCCAGTATGGTCATGGCATCCGCATATTCTTTTGTTTTAGACGATGGCGGAACAAACAAAGCGTATCCCAATGGCCAAGTCTCTTCCGTATACTCTGTCAGGTTCCATATTTCACCCTGCCTGTGATAATAATAATTATGCCTGAAATAGCGGAAAGTACCGGGCTTTAAAACAATATGGATCATAAAAGAGGAGATGGTATGCCGCAAACTGCCCAGCCTGGTGCGGTATGCCTTTCTTATCAGCTCTGTTTGAGTCATTTCCAATGTTTTGGACGGATGAATATTGGAGATGAAATTTTTCCCGTAATAGCCTCTCCCATCCTTCCCCTCAGCATACGCTACGGCTTCTCCTTCCACCTTCAGTTTTGTTATCTCGCAATGCCGTATCACTTCTCCACCCGCTTCCCGTATGTTCCTGGCAAGCAGTTTTCCTATCTGTGAACCGCCGTCCACGCATTTCCATGCGCTTTCAATATAACTGTTCAGTATAAGCGCATGTATGTAAAAAGGCGTTTCGTCAGGCACTCCCACATACAGGGCATTGTTACCGACCAATACCGCCTGCAATTTTTTATTATCCGTAAGCGATTCGATCAGGGCCCTTGTATCTGTTTGCAGCACTTCTGCTTTTTCTTCATACAATCCATTGGTGCGCAGATTGTACAGGGGAAATTTTTCGCATACGGCTCTTACGCACCGGCAATATTCACGCAAGGTTGCTTCTTCGTCCGGGAAATGCAGGAGCAACTGGTTTATAAAATTTTCATATCCCTGTGCCAGCCTGTATTCGTTGTTGTCGCCGCTTATAATAATCCTGTCAAAACCGTCTTCATCCATCCGCTGCAATTTCAGCTTATCCATTATACCCAGGTATGTAAACACCTGGTAAAGATTCTGCCCTTTCTCCAACCCGCCTATATAATGCACTCCCGAATCGAAAATGGTTTTTTCCCTGGTAAAGGTCTGAAGACTTCCGCCTATCTGCTTATTTTTTTCCAGCACGCATACATGCATCCCCTCCTTTGCCAGCAAACTGCCGCAAATCAGGCCACCTATGCCACTGCCAATGATCACTACGTCATACTGCTTCACCTGCATGAATACTTTTTTTGCTTAACACAAAAATAATATTTGAAGTAAACCTGGTATCATCTATTTCCCTGCACTCAAGCTGACATTCCTTCGCCAGGTTATGGATAGTGCTTCCGGACAGGAAGGACAACCCTTCGTTCGTGACCTTATTGAACCCGGTAAAACGGGTAGAGAAAAACTCCGTCATGCGCGTGCCTCTATGTCTTTCTTCCAAATCTTTATTCCCGTCACGTACAATCAATATTCCTCCAGGGTTCAATGCATCCGCACATTGCTTTATTACCTGCACCTGCCTGTTTTCCGGCAGGTAATGCAACATGTCTGCCGCAATTACAGCATCGTATTTTTCAAAATGATAATTCAA
Organism: Chitinophagaceae bacterium; assembly: GCA_019638615.1. Lineage (GTDB taxonomy): Bacteria > Bacteroidota > Bacteroidia > Chitinophagales > Chitinophagaceae > Agriterribacter. Next base: position 294,854 of record JAHBTL010000002.1, read on the forward strand.
CACATCGGCATGCCTGAACCTGATGCCTTCATCCCTGCTGAAACAATGATTGGCAACAGTTATTTTTTCTTCATCATAGTCTACGCCCGTAAAATCCCTGCCGGGCGACGCAAAATGCAGCATATAGCTCATGAACCCGTACCCGCAGCCAATATCCAGTATTTTTCCCCGTTCCGGGAGCAACTTATGAAAAGGCTCATAATTTTTCTCAAGCCTTACTTTCACCCGCATATACCACTCCAGCACCGGGCCTTTATAAATGTAATTGTAAAACAGTTGTTCCTTATACCAAACTGGCTGCTGTAACAGCGCTCTTAAGCCATCGTACTCCGATCTGAAATAACTGCCTATCCGTTTAGCCCGCTCGGCATACCCATTTCCGTAAGCATTGTCTCCGGGATGGATCCTGGGCAATATTTTTAATGTAATGCTTCCGTCTTTTACCAGCATATCGTGCTTGGTCATGGTATAACCACTGCCATGAATGATGACAGGAAGAATATCCAGATTCAATTTTTCTGCAAGAAAAAAAGCGCCTTTATGAAAACGTTTCATATCGCCGCTGGCGGAACGTGTTCCCTCAGGAAACAGAACGACAGAATAGCCCTGCTTTACTTTTTCTGCCAATAACGGCATACTGCTTTCCACACCGGCAGAAGCCGAATAATAATCCGCCATTTGCACCACCAGCCCCGATATGGGCGCACTCCGCACCCTGTCGTTGGTAAATAAAATAAGCCTGGGATGCAGCATCATCACTAAAAAATTATCCAGCCCTGACTGATGATTGCATATAATAATGGCAGGCTTTGAAAAATCTTCCCTTTGCGGATTGATGATCGTTTTTTTTACATTGCCCATGATATAAATAAGCGACCGGGAAAATTTTTGAATAACCACATGAAACAGATCCCTGCCTTTTTGTTTGCCGAATGGACGAAGCTTTACAAGAAAAATACCTATCACCACCAATACCATACTGCCCAGTATGAACCACAGGTTGGCGAACATTGACTTCAGCCATCCGAAAAAAGTCCAGGGAAAAAGTTTTTTCTGTGTCCTGTTTTTGATAAGCATCGAAAAAAGGAAAGGTATGCACACCTGTGCAATCAATACCACGCAGGCAATACCTATGACCGAAATGGCCGCAATGGACCTGAGCGCGGGGTGTTTGGCAAATATCAGTACACCCAGCCCTGTTATAGTTGTAATAGCAGAAAGCAGTATGGAAGATTTGAACGAAGCAAGATTTTTCTTACCGGTTTTATATTCCTGCAGCAAGCCATCCATAATAAAAATACCGTAATCGTCTCCTAATCCAAAAATAAGGGTAGATACAATGATGTTAATGATATTGAACTTAATTCCTGCCAATGCCATAATCCCCAGTATCCATATCCAACTGATAAACATGGGCAGGAAAGCCATCAATGCCAGCTCTATTCTTCCATAAGTAATAAGCAATACGGCAAAAACAAAAAGGGAAGTAATTAAAGCGATGGTTGAAAAATCAACATTAATAAGATCAACCAGCTTTCTCGTAAGGTATTGGCGATCAATCACTGTAACGCCCGGCTTGTTCTCGAAATTTTGATAAATCGCCGGCTTATTTTCGGGTGATACTTTTAAAAGCGTAACAATGGAAGTGCTGTTGGCTTGTTCATTTACATAATCATCTAAAAAAGCCTTTTGCAGCTCAGCCATTGCAGCAGTATCCGCAGGAGCATAGGCTTTGTTAAGCATCGAAGCAAAACGATCAAATGCCGTTTCACTGTACCCCATTGCCATCCCTTCTTTCTTTAATACCCCCAACACCTCATTTTTCTTTTGAGGTGTCCAGTATGTCTGCCAGCGTTGTATCCGTTCTTTTTGAAGAGAATCGGAAAGCAGCAATACAGATACACCCGAATAGCGGTTTACCATTCCCTTTTCTCTTAATTTCTCTACCTGTTCAGCCAGCTTTTCGTTTTGCACCAGCGCTTCTTCCAGGTTTTTACCTTCCGCTATCATATAAACCGATTGCAGCGCAGCCTCGTTGATCGCGTTTAGCCGCTTCTCTGCCTTTTGCAGCTTTTCGGGCATAAAACTCATATTGCTCATATCGGTTTCAAAGCCCACTTTACCTGCATAAAATGCCAGCACAATTGTTATAGCCGCAATACCCGCAATTAAATATTTGTTATGATCGGGACGCAGTGACGCCAGCCTGTCCAGCCAGCTATGATGGCGTACAGACACAAGCGTCGTTTTTTCTTTACGGATAAAATGAGGGAGAAAAATAAGGGAGCTTAAAGAAGCGCCGATCAGGCTAAAGCCGGCAAACAGCCCCAGATCCTTCAGCATATCCGAAGCAGCGAAGTTCAAACAGAAGAAGCCGCCAATGGTAGTGATCCCACCCAATGTAAGCGGAAAAGCCAGGTCGGTAATTACTTTTTCAATACTAAGGGTATGCCGGTAATGGTTGAATACATGCAATGAATAATTGACAGCTATCCCCAAAATCACAGACCCCGTCCCCACCGCAATTACAGATATGCTTCCTTTTATGAAAAAAATCATTGCCAGCCCGAACAAAGCACCAAACACCACAGGGATCATCACCAGCAATGGGGCCGACTTACGTCTGAAATACAGCGCTATAAATACTACCAGGAAAAGCACTGTAATACCCTGCGTAAATAAAGTATCCCTGCTCAATTGAGCCGCGTTCCCTGCTGATACCGCCGTGGCGCCAAAATAGGCTGCATCTATCCAGGGAAAGGAGATTGCTTTTTGAGCGATCAAACTGTCAAGTCCCTGTAAGAACAATTCATTTTTGCCGGTATTATCAGGCGGATAAGCAGGCGTAATAAAGAACAGCAGGGTTTTCTGATCTTTCGTCACCACGCAGTTGTCGTACAGCTCAAAATTTTCGTCGTATTGCAACTGCTGCAGTTTCTTTAACGCTATAAACGAAATACCAACAGGATCGTTGGCTATTATATTTTTTAAAGCATAGCCGGCGGGAGAACTGAGCGTTTGCAGGTTGTGCCGTAATGTTTCTTTCAATGCAGTGCCGGCCGTCAGGCTGTCGATCCGTTCATAATCTTCTCCGGTAAGATAAGACGGCAGGTGATCCTGCACCATGTCCAGCATGGCGAGCGTCATATCATCATTTACCCGGTAGTTGATTTTTTTTATATAAGAAGACAGCGTTTGTTCAATACCGGCAGTCATATCATCGGCAAAGCTCACCAGGCTATCGGGGGCGGTAACAGCAGTATCTTTCAACGATATCATCATCACCAGCTTATCCATGAACTTCGACTGGCGAAAAATTTCGTTCAGCTTTTCAACCTTTTCATCCTCCGGAAGTATTTTAGAGATATCTTCCTCAAACCTGAGGCGTGTGGTGAAAAAAGCGGCAGCTCCGAGGCATGCAAAAAAAATGACAAAAAGCAGTCCTCTTCTTTTCAAAAAAAAATGATATATGCCCGAAAAGAATTTTTCCATGCAACTGAATTAAACCACGGTTTTTATGTTTTTCCGGAACAGCAACAGCAAAACCAGGGTCAGCAGCCCGCATATCAATCCCATCAGTATCGCCAGCGTAATACTTCCGTATATATACTGTTGAAAATTATTGCGGATATTTTCAAACGTAATATCCCGTGAGAACAGTAGATCACCGCCTCCGTTTTTCATCCAGATACTTCCTGTTTTATAGCTGCCGTATATAATGAGCGGCACCATGGGAGGTATGCTGATATTGGCAGCGATAATTACAATGGCTTTATTCAATCTGAAAATAAAAGAAAGAAAAATAGCCGTTACCAACTGGAACCCCCAAATGGGTACAATCCCCATAAACACGCCAAAACCAACAGATAATGCTTTGATATACGCCGGCTCATGCACGCTAAGCAGGTGTTCCCTGAAAAAGTAATTCCGCTTTTCTTTTTGAAACAGCGACCGTAAAAAGTTCCGGGGCTTGATATACAGCAATACAATCAATACCAGAATGGCATTCAATACACTTATGCGGACGAAATCTTTAAAGGGACGGAAATGGGATACTCTTTCGTCTTTAGGTGCATAATATACAGCTACGGGAACAGATAATATTTGAATATCCTTCCAGGCAGCCCTCACCAATACTTCAATTTCAAACTCATATTTGCGTGTAAAAAAGATCATGTTTTTCAAAACCGCTACAGGATATAAACGATAACCCGATTGGGTATCGGGAACATCAATGCCGGTTTCGAGCCTGAACCAGAAAGTTGAAAACTTATTACCAAAACTGCTTTTCCCGGGCACTGATTCCTGGTTCATGTTGCGGGCGCCTATGATAAGGGAGTCGGGATATTGTTGAATTTTTTCAAGGAACGCAGGAAAATCTTTCGCAAAATGCTGCCCGTCGGAATCAATGGTGATGGCATACCTGAATCCCATTGATACGGCTTTTTTAAACCCCGTACGCAATGCCCATCCCTTTCCTTTGTTCGGGGCGTATGTAATACAGGTAATAAAAGGAAAAGTGGCCGCAACTTTGCCTGTATCATCCGTCGATCCGTCGTTTACCACAATTATATCGCGGGTATAGCACGACACATCCGCAAGCACCTGTGCCAGGGTGGCCGCGTTATTATAGGTAGGAATAATAACACAGGCGCCCGAGCTTTTAAATAAGTCTTCCTGTATGCCTGTTCCACTCATTAATAGCCGGAATTAAAAATTGACCGGCAAAGATACTATTTAATCATTACGGCTTCTTTAGGAAGATAGAGCTAAAGAGTTTCCTGAAAGCATCAGACCTTATCCTCTCTTCCAAACAAAACCTCCTGCAGTGTGGACATCTCCCCTTAATACGGCTGAAATGGTAGTAAAATGAACGCCGGTCGTTCTTGCTGCTTCTTTAATACTTGGAAAGTGCTGAATCATTTTTCCGTTCAGATCGAACTGGAGTACCTCTTTGATCAGTTTATGACCCAGGGGCCGTGGCGTTGCCGGTAGCACCAGCACAGCTTTACCATTACCCCTTCTCCATATAAATCCTCCTCCGGTTGCCTTATGCCCATTTACTGTGCTCGTAATAGCTCCCAAAGACACTCCTGTTGATCGGGCGGCTTCGGTCATGGAATGAAAAAAATTTTTCTTTTTACCTTTTAAGTCGTACTGGGTTACTTCTCTCACCTTCTCCCGGCTTACATTGCGCTTTATCCTTAATATCTCTTCCCGTGGGAGTTCAGGTGCATCCCCGTATCGCCATATATGTCCTTTTAGCAGCAGGTCGTCTCTTATGGCCATCGCATTAACCTGTTCTGTTTGCACTCCTATGGACCGGGCCGCATCCTTACTGCTGTGAAATGTTGCAATTTTTTTACCGGTAAGATCATACTGGCTGAGCATATACCCTTTGCGCAATAGAAGCGATTTTTTTTCTTTGTCCACATTTATTGATTCTGCTTCTCCTTTCCTCCAGATAAATCCACCTGCAGTGAGAATTCGTCCACTAATCGCCTGGCTAATGGTTTTACGTTCTTTCCCCACTGCTTTTGCGGCCTGGGTAATATTAAAATACGTGTGTAATTTTTTACCATTTACATCATACTGACTTACAGCAGCACCCTTGGCCGCCCTTATTGCTTTATGAATCCGTGTTACAGCAATCTGTTGCCTGGTCTTCCCCACCCGCCAGATAAATCCACCTGCCGTAAGGGTGCCCTTTTGCCTTGTTGCAGAACTGATAGCTGTAATGCTTATATTTGTTGCTATTGCTGCCGCCGATAAACTTTCATAGGTACAGATCAAACACCCTTCCATATTATACTTACCTACCGCCTTTATATTCACCTGCCTGCCTTTTTCGGTAAAGATCTTTTGATTCTCCACGCTATGCCCAAAATGCAAGTCTTTTCGACCCGCCTTCATTATGAGTTGCTGAAGGCCTGTTAAATCTGTTTTGATTAAATTTCCGGGAGTTGTATTCAGTCCGTTTCCGTCTTTATAGGTGATGTACACTGACCGGTCCTGAAGATCAAACTTCTCTACGAAGCAACAATATACCACCCGTCCTACAGAAATCGAATGACATACTTTGTCCACCTGGATCCTTGCCTGCAGGAGTATTTTATAATCCTTTTTGAATTCATTGAAACCACGCTGCATCTTCTGAGCCTGTATGCGCTCCTCGTAAACAATCACTCTGCCCAACGCATTCATTATTTCAAATTGCAGTCTTTTTATCCTGCCGTAATTAGACACCATACCATATCCCTCCAATCCGGGGATATCTTTCCATTCTTCACCTGGTATATCAGCAAGTTCTTTATTTTTATAAGGAGGGATAGTATGCGAACGTTCTAGCTTCTTCATCCGGCAAATGTGGTTAGTTGTTGAAAGCAAGTTAATAACAGTTCCTTATTCGGCAAAAGATACTGTTATCTGCCAACCTACCATTGCTATGGGGCTATAGGGCAGGGTAAACGCATCCTCCTTCCGGTAGACAGCCCTGAAATTTTACAGAGGCCATGGGGTGTACTGAGCTATTGCAGGTATTCTTTTCCTTTTTCGAAACATTCTTTCCCTTTTATATAAAATACAAACATTTGCCTGTTATTACTTTTGGCAACTATACATAAACGAAACAATCGAGCAGTACTATGCCTAGAGTTACACCTGATTTATTTAGCATACTCCACGATCCCAAAGCAACGGAAGTACTTATCAAACTATACAAAGCGGCTTTAGGGCAGGTGCCAAAAATGATCCTTCATTTTCTCCCGAAAGTTTTTAAAATGCTGGGAAAGGGTATTGACTGGAAAACAGAGAACGAAGCCTATTTTAATGACAAGTATATTCCCATTCACCCTGCACAGGGCGCATTCTTATATTTACAAGCAAGAGCATTGAATGCCAAAAATATTTTGGAGCTCGGAACCTCTTATGGTATTTCAACCATCTATCTTGCCAAGGCTGCCAAAGACAATGGTGGAAAAGTGACCAGCACGGAATACCTTCCCCATAAAATAAAAGCAGCAAGAAAAAACCTCGAAGATGCGGGGTTGAGTGAATACGCAGAGATACTGGAAGGTGATGCCAGGGAAACTTTGAAGAATATCAATACCTCTTTTGATCTTGTATTGCTTGATGGCTGGCCAGACCTTGTATTTCCCGTTTTTAAGCTGATTGAACCCAATCTTAAAAAAGGTGCTGTAATTATTATTGATGATGTTGAAGGATTTCAACCCTCCATGCAAAACTATCTTGATTATGCGCGTAACCCGGCAAATGGATATTTATCGGATACAATTAAATTAAAGAAGGCGGTGGAGTATACGGTGAAAATATAAAGTACCGTAGTAACAAATCCCTGAAGCCCGTCCCTGCTTTCAACAGGCAGGCTTATTACATTATCATTCATATTTCCGCGATCAGGAAACATCTTTTCGAAATCAGGAAACTGACACTTATATGACAAAATTCGCCCTAACTATAATTTCTTTTACAATATAAAGCATATACCGGTTGTATGACATATACCATATCTGTTATCTGTTCCTTTTTGGGATTTTTTATGCTGTATAATACCTCACGTAAAGCAAAGCTTTCTGCAAAAGGCCCATTTGAAAAATGGCTGCAGCAGCATCGGGCCGCGGCCAAAGCAACGGGTGTTTTGTTGGTCGTAATTTCTTTTGTAATGCTTTCTTTAAAGGATGGATTGGGAGTTGGAATGTTGACAGCCTTTTTATTATTGATGGCGGCCGCCAGTTTAATAATCATCATCGCCCCGTTTCAATACCTGCGCCTGAAATATATTATAGCATTGGCCGGGGCAAGCTTTATACTGGAATTTTTATTTACATAATATATGCCTGCAAATAAAAAATATCTCACTGTATCACCCTGGCAACGCGCTTTAAAGATAACTGCTGCATTGATCGGCGGTTATATGGTCAGCACGGCTTTTCACCAGTTTTTAATGCTGTTCCTTCCTAAGAAAGAGGTGTATACGACCATGAGCTTTTCAGTATACATTATGTGGGCTGTGTTAATGATCATTGCTTTCCTCGCTAAAAATGGCTGGAAAATATGGGGGTGGTATTTGCTGGTAAGCGCCGTCTTGCTTTCTCCTTTTCTTTATCAGCTTATCAACAAGCAATAATTTTAACAGCAATGAACCTTCGTAATTACAATATATATTTTCACACACATACCATAAGCGGCATTATTATAACTGCTGTATTATTTGTCATATTTTTCGCCGGGTCGCTGTCATTTTTTAAAAATGAAATTTCTGCGTGGCAGAAAAATTCGCCCAATAATGTTGAAGCTAAAAGATCGCTTGACTATAATAAGATTGTTGACTCGCTTGGAAAAAAGCACAATCTCTACGGCCGGGAAGTTTCGCTCTATATGCCCCCACACTCCGGCAAGATCAATGTATATGTATCTGAATCAAAAGATACTGTAAACAACAAAGCAAAGGGTGAATTCTTTTATCTTGATCCTAAAACATTTGAAGCAACAGATTATAAAAACTCATATGATCTTGGTGAGTTTTTATACCGGCTGCACTTTCTTGCACAGGTAAACCAGGTTGCCAAACTGGGGTTTCCGCTGGGGTATTATATAGCAGGAGCCGTTGCTTTCATTTTTTTATTTGCATTGTTCACCGGGCTGCTGGTTCACTGGCAAAAAATCGTTTCTAATTTTTACCTGTTCCGCCCCTGGGAAAAATTAAAAACAATGTGGACGGATCTGCATACGGCTTTGGGGGTAATTACCTTTCCCTTTCTTTTTGTGTTTGCGGTAACAGGCGCTTATTTCCTGATAAGCCATCCTTTATTTGAAGAACCCACCATTGCAATGCAATATGATGGAAAAGAAGATTCGTTATATGCAGACCTTGGCTATGGCAGCCATGAACTGGCAATGAAAGGAGCCACTACCGTAAAGCCCGACCTTAATCATTTTGTTAAAGCCGCTCAAAAAAAGTGGACAGAAGCTACTGTTAACCATGTTGAGGTATTGAATTATGGCGACTCAAGCATGCAGGTACATGTAGGCGGGTTTATACCGCCTACTAAAAAATTCACCAGCAACGGTGAGCTTGTTTTTGACGTAGCAAGCGGGGCTGTTATCAGGGAGAACGATCCTGCACGGCCTTCTTCTTATACTGAAGTAGCTGGCAATGCAATGTATGTGCTCCATTTTGGTGATTTTGGAGGCTATGCAACAAAAATCATGTATTTTCTTTTGGGTATTTGCAGTTGCATCGTAATTATTTCCGGCGTATTGATATGGCTTGTGGCAAGAGAAAAGAACAATGTTCCACCCAAAAAGAGGAAATTCAATATATGGCTTACAAGAATATATCTTTCTGTTTGCATGGGTATGTTTCCGGTAACAGCCGCCTCTTTTATTGCTGTTAAGCTCAATCCTTATGGTAGTCAGCATTTTGTTTATTCATTTTATTTCTGGTCATGGCTGGCGGCAAGCATCGCATTCCTTTTTCAAAAAGATATATATAAGATATGCCGCGACAATTTACTGGCAGGCGCGATTACAGGACTATTTATTCCGGTTACGAACGGGATGGTTACCGGCAACTGGGTATGGGTAAGCTATATTAATCGCTATTATGATATTTTATTTATTGATGTTTTCTGGATATTGGTATCCGCCTGTACATTTATTTGCTGGTGGCTGATGGTAAAAAAACAAAAGGAGAAAAATAGCAAAGCCCTGGTTTCTAATATTAAACCTGCTGTTGGCGTTCCCGCATAACTAATACGCAAACCCTGGCAAAGCACCGGGCCTGATCTTGCATCAAATAAAAATGATTTACCGTGTACCGATGGTATATCGTACCGCAATACCAAAGTTGCGCGGTTCAAAACCATCTCCTAATTCTTTGGGGCGGGCAACAACAATGGTGGGGCGATAATCAGCCGTTACATTCAAAGGCACATTGGGCACCTTCCAGTCCACGCCGCCGGTTGGGTAAAAGCCAAAGCCAAAACCTTCATACTCATTTCTTTTTGAAAAAGCGTTATATGTAACCAAACCGCCTCCAACAAACCACCTGAGCCCATTTACCGGTATTTCAAAATGATACTGGTACGTGGCAGATAGAGAAAGGGCAAATGGTTTACGGCTGTCGTGGGCTAAGCCATAATAATACCTTTTACTTCCGCCGCCGGCGTTGAATTCCAATGCTCCCGCGTCGCTTATAAAGGTTTTGTACGAAAAAGCAAAAAAATCAAAATATGACTCCGGCGCCAGTCGTGCCCCTATGGCGTTTTTATAATCGGTTTGCGAAAACCCGGCTACACCTATTGTTGAAGCCAGCAAAATCATGCATACTATTTTCTTCATAACAATTTTAATTTGATCCGTCAAAGATAAGACAGCGATAAAGGAGAGAGGTTGCATACAACAAAGAAATCTTATTTTTAATCACACATTAACAATATAAGCCTGTAATAACATAATAATCAAAGGATAGCGCATGAATTATACAACTAAACGCATTATTCTTGGTATATTTGCCCCTTCTATGAAAACAATAAAACCTGTACTGATATTTACTCCTTTTATAATGTTATTGCTGCTGCAATGGCATGTTTGTTTCGCCCAGGAAACAGACCGAAAGTCTTTTTACGAAGCCCTGGGAAGCAATGATCTCAATACAATCAATAAGCAACTGGCGGAGCTTGAAAATGTGGATGGAAAACTGCGCGAGGCCTACGAAGGCGCTTTGATGATGAAGAAAGCGGGTTTGCTGAATGGTGTGGGAAAAAAACTGAAGGAATTTAATGCGGGCAAAGAAAAGCTGGAGAATTCCTTACAGAACGATCCGGGCAATACGGAATTCAGGTTTCTTCGTTTAATGATACAGGAAAACGCGCCTGCCATCCTTGGCTATAGCGGTAAGCTGGAAAGTGATCATACTTATCTGCGTAAGAATTATAAAACCTTACCTTCATCCGTTCAGCAGGTAGTATTGAATTACAGTAAAACATCCAAAATCTTAAAACCATCAGATTTCTAACCCTGTTACTCCCATGAACAGAAAAGTTTTAGTAGTATACTTTACACAATCTGGTCAGATGGAAGACATTCTTCATCATTTCACCAGTCCCCTCCAAAACCAGCCCGGCATTCAGCTTGAGATGGTGAGGATATATCCCGAAAAAAAATTTCCTTTTCCGTGGACTACCAGGACTTTTTTTGAAGCAATGCCGCACAGCGTGGATGGCATACCGGAACCGCTGGAAGCATTCAGCTTTAAAGAGAACAGGTACGATCTTATCATTATCGGTTATCAACCCTGGTTTTTATCGCCCAGCATTCCCAGCAATTCCTTATTGATGCATGATGCATTTAAAGCCATTGCCAAAGACACTGCGGTCATTACCATTAGCGGATGCAGAAACATGTGGATCAACGCCCAGGAAAAAATTAAAGTGCGGCTTAAAGAGGCAAATGCCAGGCTGGCAGGCAATATAGCGCTTGTGGACAAGCATGATAATTACAGCAGCCTGGTAACTATTTTCTATTGGATGCTTACCGGGAAAAAAGACCGGAAATGGGGCATTTTCCCCCGGCCGGGCGTATCGGATGAAGATATTGCTAATTCCGCTATATTTGGCGAAACTGTAAAGGATCATTTATTGAAAAATAAGTGGGATACATTACAGGAAAAACTGGTTGCACAAAAAGCGGTAGACATCCGGTATTACCTGATGTTTATTGAACGAAAAGCCGGAAAGATATTTAAAATATGGTCGGGCATTATAGCAAAAAAGAAGAATAAAGGACCCTGGCTGGTTGCTTTTAAATATTATATATTGATTGCGCTTTTTGTTGCCGCTCCTGTTATTTTGTTGGTAGATGCGATATTTTTCAAACCATTTTTGGGAAAACGCATACAAAAACAAAAAGCATATTATGCAGGTACCGGTTTACAGTAAATAACAGCTGGCAACCGCAGGCAATATAGAGTAATTAATATTTTTTTTCGAAATCCTATAAATAAAAAGATGGCATTGAACGAAGTGTATATCAACAAAACATCGCATTTTTTTCCGAATAATCCTGTGTCAAACGATGAGATGGAAGCATACCTGGGCTATATTAATGGCAAGCCCTCCAAATCGCGCAGAATAGTTTTACGAAACAATGCCATCACCAATCGTTATTACGCCCTTGAAAAAGGTGGAAAAATTACACATACCAACGCCCAGCTCACGGCACTGGCAATAAAAGAATTGTTTAAAACCGATCCCGAAGCAATCAAACATATTGATGTATTGTCCTGCGGCACTTCTTCTCCCGACCAAATGATGCCTTCACATGCCTGTATGGTGCATGGATGGCTGCCGGAGATGGGATCGCTGGAAGTTGTATCGCCAAGCGGAGTTTGCTGCGCCGGAATGCATGCATTAAAATATGCATATATGGCCGTAAAAACAGGGGATGCAAAAAATGCGGTTGCCACGGGTTCTGAGCGGTTTTCGGCCTCGCTCGTAGCCAACCAGTTTGAAGATGAAGTGCATAAGCTGGAAGCCCTGGAGCAAAACCCGTATATCAGCTTTGATAAGGAGTTCCTGCGATGGATGCTGTCTGACGGTGCTGCTGCTTTCTTATTAAGCAACCGGAAAAATGAAAGCGGGTTAAGCCTGAGAGTAGAATGGCTGGAAGGAATATCGTATGCAGATCACATGGAACCCTGTATGTATATGGGCGCTGAAAAGCAGCCCGATGGTACATTGAAAAGCTACCTTGAGTTTGATCACAACGAAATGAATGAAAAGTCGGTACTGAGCATTAAACAGGATGTAAAACTACTAAGTGAAAACATCGTTCCCTATGGGGGTAAAATGCTTAAACATTTATTTGACACCAAGGGCATCACACCGGATGATATTACATACTACATGCCCCATATGTCGAGCAACTTTTTTAAGGATAAAATTTACCAGGAACATGTGAAAAAGGATATTGAAATTCCTTATGAAAAATGGTTTGTAAATTTAAGTACGGTCGGCAATGTGGGGGCTGCTTCAATATTTTTTATGGTGGATGAACTGTTCAACAGCGGTAAGCTGAAAAAAGACGATAAGCTGCTGCTGCTGGTTCCCGAAAGTTCACGCTTTTCTTATATGTATGGACTGCTTACAGTTTGCTGACGGGTTAAATACAGATTTTCTTTCTTTGTGTTGAAAATGATAAAACAATACTGGCATGAAAAAAGAAGACATTCCACAGGATAAAGGCGCTTTGGGCAACGAAGTATCGTATGTAGTGGATGAAAACGGCAGGTACACTACAGGCATCAGCAAGGGATGGGATGTTAAAATCGAAGCGCTGGATGTTGCCTGGAGCGATATAGAGAAAAAGGTGTATGCCGCCAAACAAAAAGTGCTGAACGATGAAGCCAGTCCTGTTCTTTATTTCATGGAACTTAAAATAATGGATCTGCCGATCGTTGCCGCTTACACGGGCTTTTGGCAATGGCAGATCAGGCGGCACCTCAAACCATCCGTATTCAATACGCTTTCCGAAAAGAAAATACAGAAATACGCGGAATTATTTGAAATAACGCCCGACGAACTCCGGCAGGCGAAACAGATACTATCCAACCGGTAACGATATAGCCATGCTGTAAAAAACCAACAGCATTTACAAGCATACATGAAAATCGATTTTACACATTCCCAGGCAGCACATTGCGAAAATGGTGTTACAGCAAGTTTGCTAAGGCATTATGGAGTAGAGCAAATAACGGAACCCCTCGCCTTTGGCATTGGCTCCGGTTTGTTTTTTATTTATTTGCCGTTCATGAAAGTAAACGGAGGCCCTGCCATCTCTTTTCGCACGATGCCGGGTATGATATTCAAACGTACCTGCAAATCATTGAACATCCCGATCCTTAGAAAAAAGTTTTCTTCAGAAGAAAAAGCACAACTGGAACTGGATGCAAGACTCAACGCAGGTGAACCTGCCGCCTGCCAGGTAGGCGTTTATTATCTTACGTATTTTCCTAAAGAATACCGGTTTCATTTTAACGCGCATAATCTGATCGTTGTAGGCAAGGAAGCAGACAATTACATCATCAGCGATCCGATCATGGAAACGCTGGTATCCATGAGCAGCTACGAATTGAAAAGGGTACGGTTTGCCAAAGGCCCGTTGGCTCCGCGTGGGCAGCTGTATTATCCCAGGGAAAGAAGAGCCGTTACCGATGAGCAAATTAAAAATGCCATAGTAACGGGGATTAAACGCAATGTACGCGACATGTTATATATTCCCGGAAATTTTGCCGGCATCAGCGGTATAAAGTACACCGCAAAAAAAATAAAAAAATGGCGCGATTCGCTGGGACTTGAAAAGTCACGCAGCTACCTGGCACAATTGGTTCGTATGCAGGAAGAAATTGGTACCGGAGGAGGAGGTTTTCGTTTTATATATGGCGCTTTTCTGCAACAGGCATACGCATATCACCCCATGGATGAACTGATGAGCATTTCCCGGCAATTTACCCGGGCAGGTGACCGTTGGCGAGACGCTGCTGTTCAGGCATCAGGAATATACAAAGGCAGGCTTACCACCCAGGAAGATTATAACAACATGGGAGATATGCTGCTGGAAATAGCAGAACTGGAAAAAGCCGCTTTTAAGGAGCTGGCTGTTGCTGTAAAGAAGATGAAATGAGCTGTGGGGCAGGGGCCTATCAGCGTTCAGCAATTAATTTATGGTTTATGGTTTCTTGTTTATGCTGTAAACCACAAACCCGAAACCTGCAACTTGCAACCTGTAACAAAGGTGGAAGCTGCAGGCTGTCAGCTTTCAGCCGCGAGCGATTCAATTTCAAATCTCTAATCTTAAATCTCAAATAACCCAAAAACCCAAACCAAAAACTACAAACCATTAACTATCAACATGCCTCTTGCGATCAACATACAAAACCTGGGCTTTGGCTACAAAGGGCAGACCAAACAGGTGATTCCGCATCTTGACCTGCAGGTAACGGAGGGTGAACGCTTTGGCCTGTTCGGTCCTAATGGCGCCGGTAAAACCACGCTCATGCATATCATGACCGGGCTGCTTCCTTATGAATCGGGCTCTGTACAATTGCTGGGGCACGAAATAAAAAATCATAAAAAAAAAATAAACCCTCTTTTTGGTTTTGTACCGCAGGATTTTTCATTTTACCATGAACTGAGCCCGGTAGAGAATATGGAATTCTTTGGAGCATGGGCGGGCCTGCATAAAAGCCAGATCATCCGCAAAACAAATGAGCTGCTGGATGTAATGTCGTTGCAGGATGTGAGAAACAAGCCGGTACATACATTTTCAGGCGGAATGAAACGGCGTGTTAATCTGGCGATCGCCGTAATGCACGAGCCTAAAATCCTTTTCCTCGATGAACCGACGGTAGGCGTAGATGTGCAAACAAGATATGCCATTATCGGCTACCTTAAGCAGCTTAATGAAAAAGGCATGACGCTTATATATACTTCCCACCAGTTAAAAGAGGCGGAAGACCTTTGCAATAAAGTAGCACTTATAGACCAGGGGGAAATCATCGCGAACAATATGCTGCCGATACTATTACAGGAATATGCACAGGACGGACTGGAAGGATTATTCCTGAACCTTACCGGAAGGGCGTATAGGGATTAAGGATATTTGAGATCTGAGATTTGAGATGAGTTGTCAGCCATTGGCTATCAGCAATTTCAAATTTCGAATTTCAAATCAAAAAAAGACCCTTCCGGAGAAGGATCTTTTTGGATTGTTAGTAGCCCCAAAACCAATATCGTTATTGACCCGGTCTGCCCTGCCGCTGCATGAACATATTCTGCATTTCGCTGGCCGGTTTTAATTCTATGCCTTTAGGCACTTCAAATGTTTTATCCGGTATTACGGCATCCAGTTCTACCCTGGTTACTTCCGTACTCATTTTAAAACCATTGGGCCGGCTCATTTCATACCCCATTACAAAACCCTCAATCTTATCAAGCCCCGCCAATCCTCCCAACCCCATCCTGCCTCTTCCTCCCCCGAAGCTGCCGCTAAAGCCTCTGCCGCCACCGCCAAATCCTGCATTCCCCGTGGCAGGATAGCCTTCCGCCATTTTAAATTCGGGCGCATACCAAACCGTTAGCTCATTCGCCTCTCCCTGCCTTGTCTTGGTTTTTACAATTGCCTTTTTACAGGTATAGCCCGCTATTTTTTTTGTTTCTTCTGTTTTTACTATTTCAACTTCAGGGGCCGTAAAATTGCTTTGCGCATTCTGTCCTCCCCTGGCTTCCCGCAGTGAGTCCATGCGCTCCTGCATTCTTTTCCTCATTTCAGCCTCATCCGCTTCATTGCTATAGTAGCCCGTTTTGCGCCCCATCGCTTCAATGATAGTGGTAGTTTTTTTATTCTGCCGGTCGATGATCACTGTATTGTTACCAAAATCGGTTTCATTGAAGGTTTTTATAAAGTTCTTCGAAAAAAATACAGTATTCTTACTCTCCATTCCCGTAGGAAAACCTCCCCCGTCGCCTTCTCCTTCCAGTTGCCGGTTAGGGTTTTCGGGAAATGTAATTTCAGTTTTTGATTTAACAATGGCACTTTCAATTGTTTTTTGCTGTGCCGTTATCCACAAAGCAGTCAGAAAAAACAAGCCAGTCAATGCAAACTTCTTCATGCTCAAATATTGTACATCAAATTTACAATGACTACGAATCCGTCATAAATGACGGAAGTTAAATAAGGTTAATAAGTTGCAAAAAAGCAAACCGATCCTCCCACCCATTCTTTATCCTTATTGTATCTGACCCCTATCATTTTGCCCTTACTCAGGCGGGCAAGGTTAATAGCGGCATGGGGGCGGGCATCTCCATCGGGCCATACATACATCATTCTTATTTCCGCTTTGGCGGGAATATCCGGCGTTTCTATTACATCTGCGTACTTTACTTTACGCTGCAGTATCCAGTTTTCCGGGTCTTTGATATCAGCCAGGTCTTCAGGACGAATGTCTATCACCACCCCCTGACCGGCAAAGGAAAACAAAGGTTTCAAAACATAGTTCTCAATATCGGCAGGCATTTCTTTCAGCTCATTTAAAAAATAGGTTGCAGGCACATAAGGATGATCAATAAAGGGTAATGTAAATTTACTGATGCGGTAAAACCAGTTGGGATGCGGCACCCATTCTACATCCCATTCTTTTGTAATATCTATCATATCGCCCAGTTTGTCTGCCTGCGCTTTAAGATCGTCAAAGATCACGCGGTTATAAATCCGGTGGACAGCAGTTTTCTTTCCATCCTTTACATAAAACAGCTTTTTGCCTTCGGCAATCAATTCGGTTATACATACGGGTTGTATCCCGGTATACTCCTCCGTGCAATAAAAATCAATCCGGGTTTTCTGCTCATGCGGTTTTATCTCCAGTAAAATAACATTTTCCGGGTTATGCCCGTTCAATAATAGTTTTTTGAGCATGGTGAGATAGCCATCCTTCGTGTATCCGTTAAGGTAGTGACTGTAGTTGCCTGGTATATCAAAATGCTTTCTGACAATTTCAGGATAATATACCTGGAATCCAAACAAAGTGGGAAATCCCTGCATTTCTATTAATTGCGGCTCCAGCTCATTTTTTTCGTTTATGCAAACTCCAAAATCGAAAGCGATCATATGACTATGATTGTTTTCTGCCGGTACATATTCGCCCGGCGGGATAGCCCTTTCCGTCATTTGCTTAAAGGAAGGATCCGCTATGATATCAATAATACTTTCGCAGGCATCCAGCATTTTTTTTGTAAAAACTCCATCAACAAAAACAGGGGTTTCCGCTATCCTGAATTCAATAGCTCCCGGATAGGATGCGTGCAACTCCTGTAATAACGATTGATATTTATTTTGAGTAAACTCCCGGTTAAATGTTTTCCGTAAGTGGGGTACCATACATACAAGTTTGCAGTAAGGTAAGGATTATTATTATATCTGGATTTGAGATTTGAAATTTGAAATTTGATGGCTGTTGCAGGTTTCTCAGGTTACAAGTCGCAGGTTGCAGGTTACAAGTTCCGGATGTATGGTGTCGGGTTAATAACTTCAATCTCCAGATACCAGCTATCTGCTATCAGGCATCAGATGCGCCATCACCCCATCTCAAATCTCAAATCTATCACTTACAAATGTTCTACCGCCTGGTCGAGGAAATTAGGCAGCACATGCGAATAGGTCCACAAAATTTTATCGGGGTCGTTTAATTGTTCTATCATAGAAGCCCATTTTGCCTCACCATGCACCTCTATTACGCTCTTTTTTTTATCCTCCCGCTGCAGGTACATGCTCATCCCGATCGCATCCGCCTCCGGATGAAACTGTGTGCCGATCATATATTCATTGAACCTGATAGCCATGATGGCGCGTTCCAGCGGAACATGAGGCCTGTCTTTTTCAATACATAATACAGTAGAGCCATATTGCTTAAGCCTTTCCGCATCGGGGCTTATAACCTGGTAATCCCGGCTGTCAACGGCATAAAATGGATCGTTCAATCCCTCGAATATCAGTTCATTTTTGCCATCTTCCAGTAAATGAACAGGAAAAACGCCGAACGACGTTGACCGGCGTTTGCTTACCGTAGCTATTTTGTAATGCCGGCATACCAACTGGTAGGAATGACAGATAAAAAAAACAAATTTCTTTTGAATATTTGCAGGGTTGCTGTTCCACGCTTCAACCTGCTGAAGCCAGTTAAAATAATGGGTTTCCCATTCAGAGCCTTCGCTTTCCAGCGGACTGCCGGGGCCGCCGCTTGAAATATAAATATCGTAACCCATGCCGGGGATTTCCAGATTTTGACGGACATCAAATTCGTCCCATTCCATTTCCAGGTGGTTCGCTTCTCCATACTGGTTTAATATTTCCCTTATACACCGCATCCCCTGGTTTGTCACGCCGTCATTCATATCAAGAACGGCTACCCGGATGTTTTTCTTTTGCATCAATTTCATCGGGCAAATGTACGTTTTTTAGCCGCAGCTACACAGACCAGCTCTGCGCATCCGGGTAAAAGCATCCTCCTTCGGCGGACACGTCTTCCTGCAAAGAACAGATCCACATTTTAAAACGTGCGAAACTGATTGCACTACTACAGCAGGTTGATTTATTGCACAGAAAGGGTAGCACCTATGGTGCACAAGACATTATTGTTATGATTTCTACCAACGGGTAGCTTCCATGAGGCATCATAACAGCTTACTTTTTGCAGCACAGGCGCAACCTGTTTACAAACCATCGCAGGCTCAATTTCCGTTGCGCCATAGGTACACTCCTTTGTTCCATTTTGGTATTATAAGTTAGCAAAGTATGTCTGCAAACTGCCTTTCCTAGGGGATGGTATGGCGCACACCCCGTATTTTGTCCGGGTAAATAGATACGCAGATACTTTGTTTTACAAATAGGTAACCTTCACGAGGTATAAGGCAGTTTACTTTGCCCGCCGCGGCGGGCAACCCGTTTGTAACCGCCTGATTTTTACTTCTCCCTGCGCCGTAGGTGCAGTCCTCTTTTCCTGATACAGAGACTTCCAGCCAGCGGTGGTGTATATGATTGTCACTGCCACAGCAGTTGGGCAATCCTCCCGCCTTTTCCTGCAAGAAAAACAGCTTTTCCGTTTTTTGCCTTACGGCATACGTGAAAGCTCTCTTTACTGATTAATTTCCAGTTTTTTCCGCCGTCTTCGGAAACATCAACTCCCGAAGTGCCGCAGGTAATGAGCCTGGAACGCGAAATATACTCAACACAACTACGGTAACCATGCGGAGGTGTTTGAGGCTCAACCCAGGTTTTGCCTCCATCCGCAGACAAGGCTGCATTTTTTACAGCCAATGTATCGGCGGTAAAATCACCACCCACCACCACCATTTGTTTGGCAGCCTTGCGATTTTTATTGTTGAACACAGCGATCGAATTGGCACCTGTGGTTTGACTTCCCTGTAATACAGGTAACATGGTTTTTTCATCTCGCATAAAAAAACGAGAATATTGACCTCCTGAAACAAAAACAGCTTCTGATAAAGAAAGTGCACGCACATTGGTGCCGCTTGCCGCAAAAAAAGCTTCCCCGTCTTTTGCTGCAGGATAATTTTCAACAGGCAAATGCTGCCAGGTATCTCCGCCGTCAAATGTTCGCGCTATAAATATTTTACCCTCTACGGGATCACCGATCACGATACCGCTTTGTTCATTCCAGAATTCCATGGCATCTAAAAACATTCCTTTTCTTTTGTCTTCAAAAACAACCTTCCATGTATTACCGCCATCATTTGTTTTTAATATATAGGCAGGATCGCCAATGCTCATAATAACAGCAGTGACCGCATCAAATGCTTCAATATCCCTGAAATCATTTTTCTCAAATCCTTTTACCTGTTTCCATTGCCAGGTATTTCCTCCGTCAACCGATCGGCCTGTCATTCCGTTGCTGCCGCTCACCCACACTATATTATCATTTACCACGCTCATACCTCGTATCGATACATTGGCGCTGTCGTTGAGCATAATCAATTGCTGGCAGCAGCAAACCACCGGGATATGTATACAAATGATCAACAATAATCTTAATAGCATGATTTAAATTTTTGCCTGTACAAATATGCAATTCTTTTATTCCCTGTCAAATGTTCTTATACAGCATTCGTTTTTTATCTTGCAGGGGCTTATGAGAAAATATGAAGATGAATATCGCCACAAAGGACTTCGCAAAAAGCTGGTTGATTCGCTCAGGGCAAAGGGTATTACCGACGAGCAGGTACTGGACGCTATTAACAATATACCCAGGCATTTTTTTATGGACCTGGCGCTGGACAGGATCGCCTATGAAGACCGGGCTTTTCCGATTGGTGAAGGACAAACCATTTCGCAGCCTTATACCGTAGCATATCAAACTCAACTGCTGGAAGTGGCGCCATTTGAAAAAGTACTGGAAATCGGAACCGGAAGCGCTTATCAAAGTTGTGTGCTGGCACAATTGGGAGTGCAGGTGTATACCATCGAAAGACAAAAAAAACTGTTCGATGCGAATAAAAACTTTGAATACCTGAAAAGATATCCTTCCATAAAATATTTTTATGGGGATGGTTATGAAGGATTGCCCACTTTTACTCCTTTCGACAAGGTACTGATCACTGCCGCCGCTCCCTATATTCCACCCAAACTGATTGAACAGTTAAAGCCGGGCGGAAAGATGGTTGTGCCGGTTGATGAAAACAAGGTACAACGAATGCTCAGGCTTACCAAAAAAGCAGATGGCAGTTATACAGAAGAAAAATTCGACTCTTTTTCGTTTGTAAAAATGCTGGAAGGAAAAACCAACGGGAATGGCAATGGAAAAACGAATTAGAATGATGACTCTGCAGGGTTACCCAAGTCGTGCGCATGGACAATTTAACCACAATGGCCAGACCTGTTACCAGTATTTCTTATTAACTCTTTTTACATATACATTAAACGGCGCTCTAAAAAGCTCAACAAAAAAACGGGAGAAGGCATTATTGGGTATGTTCAATTTATCTACCAGCAAAACCTGCCCATAAAGCATTCTTCGTATCTGCCTTTCAAAAAAGGGGAAATGCTTCAGGTATTTGCGATAAGAAACCCTGTTAATCTGTATAAAAAAACCAGGATAGATTTTTTTTGAGGGCTTTTGCTTAAGCAAAGAATCAGGTATATTTTTTTCAGGCGCTTTTGCTAAACCTAAAAAACGGAGGATCTTCTTTTTCTTGGTCCTTAGCTGAATAGAATCAGTGCGCACTCTGTATTTTGCGCCCTGTATATCTAAATATTCAAACCTGATACCGGCAGCCGTTATCTTCACCCACATCGGCCGGTCTTCCCAAAGATGATTGTCTTCATCAAAATCTCCAACCACATCAAACACACCGCGCTTAATCATTACTGTCGGCGTCCAAATATTGCAAACACGCAATAATATCTGAAATTGTTCCTGCGCAGTTACTCCATCCCTGTTTATTTTGTATATTTTCGAGTCAACAGGATTCATCCTGTTCGCTTCCGCCAATTCATTAAAATATTTAACAACATTTGAATGAATAACCTGTACGGAAGGATGTAACCCAGCGTACTTAATATATTCTTCTATCGTATCCGGGAACAAAGCATCATCGCCGGCAATAAATTTTATCCACTCTCCCCGGGCAAGCCTAAGCCCCCTGTTATAATTAGCTGATGTGCCGGTATTAACTGCAGGCTTGGATATTTCACAACGCGTAAAACGCATCTTATTTTCTTCAATCCACTCCTCTATCAGGGCAACAGTATTGTCATTTGATCCGTCATCTGAAACAATAAGCTCTATATTTTTATACGTTTGAGATTTAATACTGTCAAGGGTTTCAACCACATATTTGGCGCAGTTATAAGTAACAACAATAGCAGATACCAGGGGCTTAAAATCATTCATTTTTTAAAATTATTTAAACCATAGTAACAAAAACCAATAAAAGCCTTACACATCACTTCAACCACAAATCCCTTAGCGAGCCAAATTAGGAAATACTATTCATAGTAAATAGAAAAAATTCAGGAGGGGCGCTTTTGCCTTTGGTAAGAAAAATTTAATGATTTTTTATGTTACTGTATTATATCGTCTCCGCCATCAGCGCCGGTACGGTTGTTTTTTCGTTTGAATAAGGATGCGTCAAACTTGCCAAAACGATAAGAGAAGTTTACCCTTACTACCTGCCAGTCTCTGCGCCTCCACATATCCTGTACAAAATAGCTGTTTTCCGAGTGTGCATCGTATATGCGTGTTTTAAAAATATCATTCACACTTACGGTAACTGCCGCTTTTTTGTCTTTCATAAATTCCTTCCTCACGGCAATATCCACTCCGTAATTGGGATTGATATATCCCTGTGAAGCGGACGATGTTCCTCCAAAAAAGCCGCCGCCGCCACCACGCCGGCCACCTCCGCCGCCATCCTGGGGCACAAGCGTGCGCGACTGGTAATCGCCTGACAACTGTATGGTAAAATTGGCAGGCAGCTTAAAATTGACATTCATCTTTCCAAAAAAGGCCCAACGATCATTTACGCCCAACATGGAATCAAGTCCGCTGTTATCAATTTGCGCATTATAAAAATTGAGGTTGGTGGTTACATCCACCCATTTGGCCAGGGGATTTTTTGAAGTGACCTCCAGGCCATACGACCGGCTGGAATTGGCATTGATATAAGATATCACCATCGAGGAATCCAGCTTGCCATCCGGTAACGGAACATTGTATTGCAAACTCTGATAACGGGTAATTAAATGATTGGTTTTTTTATAGAATACCGAAGTCAACAATGAATGTCCCTTGCCGAGAGACTTATTATAGTTCAGCTCAAATGAATTGGTAAATTCAGGGCGAAGGCCGGGATTGCCCACGCTGATGTTGAGGATATCCGAAACATCATAAAAAGGAATCAACTGCCAGAAATTAGGGCGGTTGATCCTGCGGGAATAATTGAGCTGCAGATCGTTACCCGGACCAAAGGACCGGGTCAAAAACACACTTGGAAAGAACTGCAAAGGATACTTATTGGAAAAACGGTCGCCTGTATTCAGTAAAGTGCCTGTATACTTTGAACTTTCTGTTCTAAGCCCTAACTGGTACGAAAACGATTCGCCGATCTTACCCGAATACGTAGTATAAGCGGCGTATACCTGGTCGTTGTATTTGTAATTGGAGCTTACGGATGGAATAGAAACAAATTCACCTCTTGAGTAGTCGTACGAAAGATTGTCGATAATATTTTTATTATCGCGGACAGCGGCTCTCAAACCTGCTTCAAGCTTTGCTTTCCCGATGGGAAGCACATAGTCAGTCTGGATTGTCCAGAACGTGCTGGTTCCCGACGATACAAGTTTTTGAAGCGCCGGGTTGAGCTGGAAACTCCCGTCGGCATTATAATATTTTGTAGTATAGTCGCCATGGCCTGAATTGGAGCTGCTGTTGAAGTTTACATCCGCGGTCAGCTCATGCCCCTGGTTAGGAAACAGGTGTTTGTAGCCGAGAGAAGGCCCGAAATTTTTGAACTTTCTTTTGTTGTCCGTTGTACGCAAAGCATGTTGCGATTGAACCGGTGTGCTTAACGTATCAACATAAATATCGTCTGTTTGCCCGGAGTTAAAGCTGCCGTTCGGAAGCGCAGCGGAAACTGTGAAAGAATTGCGATTGTCCATCAGGTAATCAAATCCTATCCTGCCAAAAGCAAAAGACCCTGAATTGGTAGAATTGCTATACTGGTTAAGAATTGTATTTCTTGATTTATCTGTAAAAAGATTTTCCCTGTACGTTTCGCCCCTGCTGATGCTTTTCCGCTGATTATAATTAAGCCCTAAAAAGAAATTGAGCTTACCCTGTTTTACATTCAGGTCTCCTCCAAAGTTGATTCTTCCGCGCGAGTCAATGCCGGCACGAATATTTCCATTGTACCCCGCTTTGCGGTTCTTTTTAAGAATTACGTTCAATATACCGGCCATCCCGCCCGAAGCATCAAACTTAGCGGAAGGATTCGTAATGATCTCCACGCTTTCAATTGCATCGGCAGGTATCTGATCTAAGGTCATGGTAGTGGGTCTGCCGTCTACAAATATGGTAGGCGCTGCATTACGAAGCGTTACATTTCCATCGATGTCAACATTTACTCCCGGTACATTCTTCATTATTTCCGTAGCAGTTTGCCCGGTAGTGGTAATGTTTTTATCCACATTAAAGATACGGCGGTCAACCCCCATCTGGAAGATGGGCTTGGTAGCCACTACCGTTACTTCTCCCAGTTGCTGCACATCCAGCTCCAGCTTTATATTACCCAGGTCTTTGTCAAACCCCGACATATCAGTTCCGAATGAAACCTCTTTGTCTACCGGAGTATAGCCTATTGCCGTAACCAAAAGCCTGAATTTGCCGCGTACCGGGAGGTTTTCAAGGCTGAAATTGCCTTTAGAAGTGGTAAGCTGTCCTGCTATTGAAATGTCAGCAGATTTTCCTGAAACGGAATCCCGCCGCGCCTGCACCAACTGCACCGAAGCTGCATCTATTCCCTTATTGGTAGCGCCATCTACAATGCGCCCATAAAATCTTCCGGTATTCCCTCCCGCTCCTGACACAGACCTGCCGCCACGTACCTGGGCAAACAACGACAATGAAAGCAAACAAAAGCAGGAAAATAAAAATGTTTTCATGAATGTGAGTTGAATGACTTAAACACTTCAGAACAACCTCAAAAAAGCTGTATTATTATGACGAGTGGTTAAAAAAATTTTATATACAAGGGATTTTCAAATTCATAACAGCCCCAAAATTACAACTGATGCTGGTTAGGATAAATGCATTAAGGTTAATGAAGGTTAACGGTTTGAGTGAAATAACAAAAACTGGATTTTGGGCGGATGCTTTTTTCATCTATTTTTGCAACCTCACTAAAAATGGTGGCTGTAGCTCAGTTGGTTAGAGCATCAGATTGTGGTTCTGAGGGTCGCCGGTTCGAGCCCGGTTAGCCACCCCGATTACAGAAGCGGCGTTTCAGCCGCTTTTTTAGTAATGTTCCGTTCAACACAGGTACCAGCCTGCTTTATTTGCCCTTTTCACCCTCCATGTATATTTTACAAATCCTTAGCTAATTCATTGAAACTACGGCAACATTAGTGTATTATTTCCGTTATTTTTGGACATGCAAAAAGTGTTACAGCTTATGTTTAACAAAAAATCACTCCCAGTTGTACTGGTCATTCTTGTCGCGGGTATTTTTATAGCGCTTCAAACAATTGGTTCAGGCAATCCACCCACTAAATATGAAAAAATTTTAAGACAGGTGGGTGCCATGCTTGAACAGGGACATTACAGTCCTAAAAAAATAGACGATCATTTTTCCGGAGAAGTTTTCGCCAAATACCTGGAGGCGCTTGATCCGGAAAAGCAACTTTTCCTGAAATCGGATATAGCCCGGTTAAAGAAGCTGTATGAAAATAAAATAGATGACGAGATTCATGGAGCGCCGCTACAATCATTTCAGGCCATCAGTGATTTGTATACCCAAAGATTGCAGGAATATCTTAACTCGTACAAGGAAATACTGGATCAGCCTTTTGACTTTACAGCGAATGAGACATTGGTTGACGATAAAGCTAAACTTGAATACGCCGATAATGAAAAAGAAAGAAAGGATATATGGCGTAAACGTTTGAAATATCAAACACTGGTTCGTTATGCTGATCTGATCAGCATGAATGAAAAGAATAAAAGCACCAAAGATTATAAACCTAAAACCGACGCAGAACTTGAAAAAGAAGCAAGGGAAAAAGTATTGCAGTCTACCAACCGCATTGCAAACCGGTTGAAAAACAAGTTTACAGAAGAAGACCGGTTCAATGATTTTGTAAACACCATTACGTCCTGCATGGATCCGCATACTACTTTTTTCCCTCCTTTAGAAAAAAGGTCTTTTGATGAACAAATGAGCGGAAGATTTTTTGGAATCGGGGCATCGCTGCGTAACGAGGACGGGAACATTAAAGTGGCTACCCTGGTAACAGGAAGCCCGGCATGGAAATCAGGACAGGTGCAGATAGGCGATATTATTACCAAAGTTGGCCAGGCCAATGAAGAACCACAGGATATGGCCGGATTTGATACAGAAGATGCCGTTAAATTGATCAGGGGGAAAAAGGGAACAGAGGTAAGGCTTACGCTTAAAAAAGCAGATGGCAGCTCAAAAGTCGTTTCATTGATCAGGGATGAAATTGTGCTGGATGAAACTTTTGCCAGGAGCGCTATAGTGAATGAAGGTTCACGCAAAATCGGGTATATATTCCTGCCGGAATTTTACGCAGATTGGGAACGTCCGAATGGCGCAAAATCTGCAGAAGATGTAGCAAAGGAAGTAACCAAATTAAAAGCGGAAAATATAGATGGCATTATCATCGATCTCCGGAATAACGGCGGTGGTTCGCTGTATGATGTAATACAAATGGCAGGATTGTTTATTGACGAAGGACCGATTGTTCAGGTGAAAGACCGGGAGGGAAATCCTACCGTACTGCGTGATAAAGACAAAGGTGTTTTGTATGATGGCCCCCTGGCTGTAATGGTAAATGAATTCAGCGCTTCCGCTTCCGAAATATTTGCGGCAGCTATACAGGATTATAAACGTGGTATTATAATAGGCAGCACCTCAACCTACGGAAAAGGTACAGTACAAAGAAACATCGGGTTAGACGGCGGACGTATGGGTGGTTTACTGGTAAGCCAGGATGATGCCGCTTCAAACCTGGGCTTTGTTAAACTTACTTTACAAAAGTTTTACAGGATTAACGGAGGGTCAACGCAGTTGAAGGGAGTAACGCCTGATATTGTAATACCCGACCAGTTCGAGCATTTACAGTTCCGCGAAAAAGACAACCCGGATGCATTAAAATGGGATGAAATAACCAGGGCAAAATATACACTATGGAACTCCGATGCAGATCTTTCCGTTATAAAACGCACCGAAGATGAACGACTGAAAGCAAGCCCGGTATTTGAAAAAATAAAAACAAACACCGAGCAGCTTTCCAAACTGAACGACAAGGTGTTTACTTTAAACCTGAAAAAATACCAGGAAGAGCAAAAGCAGATCAGGGATATTGTAAAAGAAATTGAAAAGCTTACCAAAACAGAAAAAGACAATCCCATTGAATTACTGCCGGGGGATATTGCAAAATTTTCGAACGATGAAGGTAAACAGGACAGGCAAAAACAATGGTTAAAAAACCTGAAGTCAGACATTTATTTGAACGAAAGCGTAAGCATCATGAACAACATGATCAGTCAACAGGCAATTGCCAAATCAAAATAAAAGCATCGCAGATATACCAGTAAAAGAGGTCAGCTCCGAAACAGAGCTGACCTCTTTTCTTATTTTTTCGACATACCGGGGAGTGAACTTTAAATATTTTATAACATATCCTCGTTTTTATATTGCAAAATGAAACATTTGGCTGGTATTTCTATTTTAGAATATACTACCTTTGCTCCTTAATTTAATAACCCTTTAAAGACCGGAAATTGATCACTCGAAAGTTTTTTTACAGCCTGTTGTTAATAACAGGTATTTCTTTACCGGCGCTTTCCCAGGTTACAGATTCCCTGAAAAGGGATACCTTGAGACCAGATACAATTCAAAATGATACCGCCGTATTCAAACCTATTGTTCAGGAAGATTCGGTTTTAAGGATCAGGAACCTCAACCCGTACATTACCCTGCATGTTGATTCTACGCTTGAATACAAGCTGGAAATAAACAGGGATCAATCAAAATATTACTGGTTCCTTAGAAATTCACCTGTAGGTCTGCGGATCGACCGGACCAACGGCACCCTTCTTTTCAAGGCAGAAAAAGGGCTTTTTCTGTCCGGCAGATTGAAGTATGATGTAGAGTACAAAGTAGTGCTTGGGGTACAAAACCTGGACAACCCGGCAGACAAGATCGACACTTCTTTTACATTAGTGTTCTACAATACAGAATTTATTCCTTCAAAAATTAAACCTACCGTAAATAGCATATTATATGTAGATGAAGGCGACAGTATAAGTTTTAAGATATTATGTGAGGATGGCAGCTTTCCTATTGACCGGATCAGCATGACGAGCAACTACCCTATCAAAACCGCAGGTGTGGTTACCAAATGCGGCGACGATTTTAAATGGTCTCCCCCTTTTGGATTTGTAAAATCTACCGATCCCAATAAGGAACGGAAGGTGATCGTATATTTTGTGGGCAGCAATAAATTTAATGTGCGGGATACCTCTATGATACAGATCATAGTAAAAGAAAATATCAACTACCCCCAAAAAGTGCTGGAGTATGAAGAGCTGAGAAAAACGATCAACCATTATTCCAACCAGTTGAAGGCTACTTTTATGGAGCTGGATAAAAAAGTAAAAAGAACCAGGGGTACAAGAACCTCACTTGAGCTTACTTCTGCTGCAGCTTCACTGGGCGGTACTGTATTTTCATCGCTTCCAACCGACGGGCAAAAAACTGCCGGCAAGATCTTACCCAGCGCCGGTGTGGCTATGGTGCCGGTAAAAGAAAGTGTAGCTCCTGTTAAAACAGCCGAGCAAAATTCTGCTACGCTGGTGCGTAATGCTATTAAGCGATTGGATTATATGATGCAAAACAATACGCTGGTGGGCGACAAAGACCCAGAGATAGTTACTAAAACACAAAAGCTGAGGGATGAATTAAAAGCCATACAGGTACAATTGATAGAAGTACCGGTTGTTGAGATTGGTGATTCTCCCGAAGATCTTGACAAATATTTCAACAATCCGAAAGTGAGCAAGAAGTACAGGATGAAAAAATCGGGTTAGTTCTTTGTAAATAAATGTATAAATAAAAGCCGGCGCAATGTTGTGTCCGGCTTTTACAATTTATTGTAACAAGGCGTTGCCCTCTGCTTGTATTTCTTCTCACTTCATTTCTAAGGTAGCGCCCAGCCAGGCCATCATCCCCGCACCCAGGGGGATGGCATTTTCATCAATATTAAAAGTAGGAGTGTGTACGCCGGAAGTGATCCCTTTTGCTTCATTACCCGCACCCAGCCGGTAAAAACAACCGGGTATTACCTGCGAGTAATAGCCAAAATCTTCGGCACCCATACGTAATTCAGATTCTTCTACCCTGTCAGCGCCGGCATATTCGGCTGCGGCTGCTTCTGCAATCGCATTCAGCTTTTCGTTATTGTAAACCGTGGGGTACCCTACATCGATGTGCAGATCAATTTCAGCCCCCATGCTTTGCACCAGTTCCGTGGCAAGCTTACGGATAAGGCTATGCGCTTCAAAGCGCCACTCCTCGTCCATGGCCCTGAACGTGCCCATCAGCTTTACCTCACTGGGGATAACATTGGTTGTATAGCCTCCCTGGAAAGAAGTAATGGATAATACTGACGGAGAAAATGGATTTTTATTTCGGCTGATGATCTGCTGCAATGCTACTACCAGTTGCGAAGCGATCAGGATGGTATCGGCAGTTTGCTGCGGTGCAGCCGCATGGCCGCCTTTGCTGCGGATGGTGATATAAATCTCATCGGCGCTGGCCATGATCTTCCCCCCCCGAAAACGGTACCTGCCCGTTTCCAGCTGCGGATGCACGTGCAGCCCTAAAATAGCGGCAGGACGCGGGTTTTCCAGTACCCCTTCTTTGATCATGATGCTGGCCCCGCCGGGGTTTTTTTCTTCGCCCGGCTGGAATATCAGTTTTATGGTCCCCTCCCATTCTTCTTTCAATTCATTTAAAATGCGGGATGCCCCTAACAGGCAGGTGGTATGTGCATCGTGTCCGCAGGCATGCATCACACCTTCGTTTTTCGATTTATAGGGAACATCATTTTCTTCCCTGATAGGCAGGGCATCCATATCTGCACGCAGCGCAATAATACGTTTATCCGGGTTTTTCCCTTTGATCAATCCCACTACGCCAGTAACGGCTTTTATTTCGTAGGGTATACCATATTCTTTCAGCTTTTGCTGAACAAAAGCCGATGTTTCAAACTCCTTGTAGCTCAGTTCGGGGTTGGCATGCAAATGATGCCGGATGTTCACCAGGTCGTCCGTATATTTCGTTGCCAGTTGCTGTATCTTTTCCTTTAACATCCGGCAAAGATAGGATAAGGAGGTTTATGGTTTCGGGTTTATGGTTTGAGGTTTGAGGTTTGAGGTTTGTTGGGAATGGTGGATTTGAGATTTGATATTTATGGTTTATAGTTAAGTGATAGATTTTCATTGTCCACCATCCATTGTCAATCATCAACTCATACCTGATACCTCACACCTCATTTCAAATCATAACCCCATATATTCCTGCAGCATAATGGTAGCGGCGATTTCATCCACCACGGCTTTATCGCGGCGTTGCTTTTTTTTCATTCCCATGTCTATCATGGCTCTTTTGGCCAAACTGGAAGTATAGCGTTCATCAACCATTACTACAGGCACGGCAGGAAATTCTTTTTTTATCTTTTCCACTACCTTTCTTACGGGTTCTGTGGCATGTGTGTCGGAATCATCGAGATTTTTGGGTTCGCCTATAATAATCTTCTCTACTTCTTCCTGCTTACAGTAATTTTTAAGAAAGTCAATCAGCTTAGGCGATTCAACAGTGGTCAATCCTGTGGCAATGATCTGCAGCGGGTCGGTTACGGCAATACCGGTTCTTTTTAATCCGTAATCTATTGCCAGCAGGCGGGGCATGTTCAAAATTTTTATTATGAAAAACAAAATGATTCACCAATCCTTTCCACGTAATTATTGATCCATTTTCATTTATGGTGTTAATGGATATTACAGGCGCCATGAAAAAAGCAAATCACCTATTACGAACATGGCAAATACCACGCTGGCAATGCCATTGGCGGTCATAAAAGCAATGTTTACCCGGCGCAGGTCATTTGGTTTAACAATGGAATGCTGGTAGATGAGCATCCCCACAAATACGGCTACGCCCAGCCAGTACCAAATGCCAAACCTGCCATATAAACCCGCGCCGATAACCAGCATGGCCGATAATGCATGCAGCATTTCCGATACCCGCAAAGCATTTTTCTTACCCAATGCCGCCGGAATGGAATAGAGGTCCTGCGACTTATCAAATTCTTCATCCTGCAGGGAATAAATAATATCAAACCCGCTTACCCAAAACAATACCGTTAACGAAAACATCACCGGCAACCAGTCGAACCTGCCGGTAACAGCCAGGTAGGCGCCGATTGGCGCCAGGCTAAGCCCCAGCCCCAATACCAGGTGACACAGCATGGTAAACCGTTTGGTATAACTATACCCTAACACTACGAGCAAAGCCACCGGCGACAGATAAAAACACAGGGGGTTGATAAAAAAAGTGCATAGTACGAACAGCACGCTGCACAAAACCGTGAACCATAAAGCGCTGTTTGCTTTAATAATACCTGCGGGAATTTCCCGGATAGCAGTACGCGGGTTCTTTGCATCGAAATGACGGTCGAGGTAGCGGTTGAATGCCATAGCCGCGCTCCGCGCGAAGATCATACAGAAAATCACCAAAAAAAATTTGATGCCCAACAACCATAACCAATGCTCACTATGATCCCAGCCCCAACCTATTGTTTTCCCCAGGTTCCATTGAACCACCCCTGTAACATCTGTAAACAAGGGTCGAATATCAAAAACAGCCAGAAAAAAACCGATCATCGCAAAAGGCATCGCGAATATGGTATGTGAAAACTTAACGAGGCTCAGGTAGTTTTTTGCGGTTGACATAGCGGGCAAAGATAATACGATTTAACGCGCCGGAACAGTGGTTTTTTGGAACAGCTCCCATAATACAATACCCGCTGCCACCGATATATTCAACGAATGTTTCATGCCCGCCTGGGGTATTTCAATGCAGCCGTGGCATAATTTCAGCACTCCTTCTTCCACTCCATTCACTTCATTACCCAAAACCACCGCGATCCTGTGTTGCCCCGTTGGCTCAATAAGTTTTTCGGCCGATACATCATTCAGCGATAAACTGCCTTCCGTTTGCTCTACCGCCCATATATTGTACTGCTGTTCCCGCAAAGCCGTTATGGCATCAGTAGCGGTGGCAGCATAGTGCCATCGTACCGTTTCGGTAGCGCCCAGTGCCGTTTTATGAATATCGCGGTGCGGTGGCTGCGGCGTATATCCGCACAGGTAAATCTTTTCAATTAAAAAAGCATCGGCAGTACGAAAAACGCTGCCTACATTGTGCATGCTCCGTATATTATCAAGCACTACCGCAACCGGCGTTTTTTGTGCTTCCCTGAATTCATCTACCGATTTCCGGTTCAGTTCATTCATGCTTAACTTACGCATAAGCGAAGATAATGGAGGATTGACAATTGACGGTTGATAATGATGATTTTCATTGTCCACTATCCACTGTCCACTATCCATTGTCCTGATAGCTGACCGCTGACAGCCATCGGCTTCGTATCTTTGCCAATATTTTACATTATAATCACATTGTATGAGCTTAGGGTATTTCAGCTATCCGCTGCCAGCCAACGAACCGGTATTGAGCTATGCTCCCGGTAGTAAGGAAAAAGAAACACTGAAAAAAACACTTGCATTGCTTAAAAAGCAGGAAGCGGATATTCCAATGTATATAGGCAGTAAAGAAGTAAGAACCGGGAAAAAAACAGCCATACATCCGCCCCATGAAAAAGACCACGTGCTTGGTTATTTTCACGAAGGAACTGAAAAGCATGTGCAGCAGGCCATTGATGCCGCCCTGGAGGCCAAAGCAGGCTGGGAAGCCGTTAGCTGGGAAAATCGCGCCAATATTTTTTTGAAAGCGGCTGATCTTATTGCTACAAAATACCGTTCATACATGAATGGCACTACCATGCTGGGACAAAGCAAAAACGCTTACCAGGCAGAAATAGACGCTGCATGCGAGATCATAGACTTCCTGAAATTCAATGTACATTATTTAAGCGAAATCTATAAACAACAGCCCATCAGCTCTGCAGGTACCCATAACCGTATGGAATGGCGCCCGCTGGAGGGTTTTGTGCTGGCAGTAACCCCCTTCAATTTTACAGCCATTGGCGGCAACCTGCCCGCTTCGGCCGCCATGTGCGGGAATGTAGTAGTGTGGAAACCGGCCTATACCCAGGTATATTCCGCACAAATGTTCATGCGCATTTTAAAAGAAGCAGGATTGCCCGATGGTGTTATCAATCTTGTGTATGCAGATGGCCCGGCTTTAGGGAAAATATGCTTTTCGCACCCAGATTTTGCAGGCGTGCATTTTACCGGCTCTACCGGTGTATTCAACAGCATGTGGAAAACCATTGGTGAAAACATTCCGATATACAAAAGCTACCCGCGCATAGTAGGTGAAACGGGCGGTAAAGATTTTGTAATAGCGCATAAAAGCGCCGATCCCGATGTAGTAGCGACCGCTTTGCTGCGCGGCGCTTTTGAGTTCCAGGGACAGAAATGTTCCGCCGCCTCACGGGCTTATATACCCGATAATATGGCTGATGAAGTGAAGAAGAAATTGATAGCGGGTGTAAAGAGCTTTACAATGGGCAGCGTGGAAGACTTCAGCAATTTCATCAACGCTGTAATTGATGAACGCGCTTTTGATAAAATAAAAAAATACATTGACAACGCGCGTAAAGACAAAAAAGCAGAGATCATTGCAGGAGGCAAATGCGATAAAAGCACCGGCTATTTTATTCAGCCTACTGTTATAGAAGCGAAAGAACCTGGTTATGTGACCATGTGCGAAGAAATATTCGGCCCGGTACTTACCATATATGTATACAAGGCCAAAAAATTTGAAGAAACCCTGGAGCTGGTGAACAAAACTTCTCCTTATGCTTTGACCGGGTCTGTTATATCCCGCGACCGGGAGGCCGTTGATCTTGCAACGCGCGTGCTTCGTCATGCGGCCGGTAATTTTTACATCAACGACAAACCCACCGGCGCCGTGGTTGGGCAACAACCCTTCGGCGGCGCGCGCGCCAGCGGTACCAACGATAAAGCGGGCAGCATGCTGAACCTGTACCGCTGGCTCAGCGCCAGAACCATCAAGGAAACTTTTGATCCGCCCACAGATTACCGCTATCCGTTCCTGGGCGAAAAATGAGTTATATTCGCTCTTTAAAACAAAATACATTGAAGATCATCCTGGATACATACCAGTTGAACCTTACCATACAACGCCTGGGTTACGAAATTATAGAAAGGCATACCGACCTGTCCAAAGTAGCGCTGATAGGCATACAGCCGCGCGGAGTGTTCCTGTCTGACAAAATCGCTGCGCATATCCGCAACCTTTATCCCCATCTTTCCCTGCAATATGGCAAACTGGATATTACTTTTTACCGCGACGATGTGCGCAACCAGCTGCACGCTGCCAATAAAACCGATATACCTTTTTCCATTGAAGGCAAAAATGTAATACTGATCGATGATGTGTTATACAAAGGCCGCACCACACGGGCCGCGCTGGATGCATTACTCGATTTTGGAAGACCTGACCAGGTTGAACTCTGCGTACTGATCGACAGGCGCTTCAGCCGTGAATTGCCTATACAGCCCGATTATTGCGGTAAGGCAATAGACTCCATCAATTCTCAAAAAGTAACGGTGGAATGGGATAAGGAAGAAGTGCTGCTGCATTAAGCAATTACAATCTTTGCTACTTCTTTTGTGGGGAACCGATGAATCAATATATTTATCGGAAAAAGATACCAATGCATACCAACGATGCGGCCCTGTCCACCGGCGCCAAAGGCGGAACAAGCTTATTTGGCATTTCCCTTATTGCAGCCCTCGCGGGATTTATTTTTGGCTTTGATACGGTTGTTATTTCAGGCGCCAACCTGCCTATTAAAGAGCTCTGGCATACTTCTCCCCTGTTTCACGGTTTCTTTATTATGTCGATGGCATTATGGGGTACCGTTATAGGATCCATATTTGGCGGCATGCCCACCGAAAAATACGGACGTAAAAAGGTCCTGTTCTGGATAGGGATGCTGTTTACCCTCTCTTCTTTCGGTTCGGCATTCGCCATGGATCCCTATACATTTTCTTTTTTCCGCTTTTTGGGAGGAGTTGGTATCGGGGTCTCTTCAGTAGCTGCGCCTACTTATATTTCCGAGATCTCTACTCCCGCAACCAGGGGCCGGCTGGGCGCTATGTACCAGTTTAATATTGTGTTCGGCATACTGATCGCTTTTCTTTCCAACTATTTTTTACAGGGTTTCGGAGGCAATAACGACTGGCGCTGGATGCTGGGCGTAATGGCATTGCCTTCTGTTATATATACCGTGCTGGTGCTCGGCATCCCGGAAAGCCCGCGCTGGCTGATATCAAGAAAAAATGATTCAAAGACCGCTACCGATGTGCTGGTTAAACTGGGCGTATCCAACCCCGAAGAAACGATCCAGTCCATTAAACAAAGCGCTGAGCTGGAAAGAAGCTCCGGCAGGAATACCGGTTTCTATAGCAAGCAATACAGCAAAGTGATCTGGCTGGCTTTTTTCATAGCATTTTTCAACCAGTGGTCGGGCATCAACTTCGTATTGTATTACGCGCCTGAAATACTGGAAAGAGCCGGGCTTGCTTCGAAAGATTCCCTTTTTAACTCCATTGCCATCGGCGGCAGCAATCTCATTTTTACATTTGCAGGACTGTACCTGATCGATCGCATCGGCAGAAAAAAATTACTCTTTATTGGCTCTTTCGGATATATCATCAGTCTGAGCATGGTTGCCTGGGCATTTTATGCAGGTACCAGCCCCGGCTTCCTGTTGGTATCGTTGCTGCTGTTTATCGGCGCCCATGCCATGAGTCAGGGCGCAGTAATATGGGTATTCATCTCCGAAATTTTCCCTAATAATGTCAGGGCGTTAGGACAATCATTCGGCGCCAGCATACACTGGGTATTTGCCGCTATTATTACGTTGATCACCCCATTGTTCCTGGATGCGGAAAAGGGAATTTTTAAGGATAACCCCTGGCCCATATTCGTTTTCTTTGCCTTTATGATGGTTTTCCAATTGATTTGGGTAGTTACCAAAATGCCCGAAACCAAAGGCGTATCGCTGGAAGAGCTGGAAAAGAAGCTGGTGAAACAGGAATAAGGCGTCAATGCAATACCATTGGTGGAGAAGAAAGGTATAGGGTATAGAATGAAAGGTTTAGGGATAAAGGGTGTGGGTTACTGACCCACTCCCCATCGCTCATAGCCCATAGCAATCAATATAGTCCTATATTTTGAGGCTTTTCACCTTTTCTTAGCTCGACGCGTATGCGACACTGCGGGGCTACAAGACCGGCGAGGAAGGATGCTTGCTTGTTATTCATTTATAAGCTCATTGTAAGGTGATAGCGAAACTTCATACAGACCATTTGTAGCGGACTTACCATAAAAAAATGTAATATCCTTGATCCCAGTATTACCAGATTCGTGGGATGAGAATTGAGCAAATATCCCTGAATTCCATTTGTCTTCTTCGATTTTATGCATTGTAGATATGGACATAAAAATGTCTTTTACCTTTTTAAAGAATAAAGATGCTTGTTGCTCATTATTAAATTTAGTAACCCACCTAATATCCAATATTTTTCTTAATTCTCTGATTTCACCCATATCGATTTCAATTTTGCAGGACTCAAGTTTTGTACTAAAAAACTCGATTTTGTTAAAAACAAATACATGTGTAACTCTTGTCGCTATACCATCGGTGCTCATTTCAATGTTTACTCCTAAAGATTGCAATCTTCTGGAAACATGTGAGCTATCTGCTTTTTGCTTAAACTTGGCTATTACAGAATCAGCGGAATGTCCTTTTATTGGAATATTCAAATAGAATTCACTTATGGCTTGCTCGAAAGTTATAGCTTGCTGTGGCATTGTTTTAATGTTGATTAATAAAAATATTAGTAAAAGGCCGAGCATAGGACTTATTAGTTTACAAAGATGATGTGCCAAAGCCAACAAATTTAAATTTATAGCTACCATTTTTATCCATTTTATATTTTGACCTCCGATGGTAGTATTGTACATTTTTATCTTTAGCAAATTTGGAGACCTTAAGTGACCAAGGAACATCATAAGTCGTTATCAAAAAAAGCGCTGGTTGATAAAGCCCGGTAGCAATATCAGATGCATGTTTAGCAGCCAAGTTGGTAATATGACCATAGATTTGATCATTGTTCGATGATAAATATATTCCTCTTCCATTGTTCTGTTTAATTTCCCAAGCACTACCTTCAACAACCCATTTTTGATTATTATAAAAAAGACTGAGTGGATATGGCAAGTCAATTTCGTCGTATATATCATCAGAAACGAAATCAGGTTTAGAATTTCGATCATTCGCATCTGTCCACTTTTTTCTGCTCTTCTAAATTTCATTAGCGTGGCTTGAAAAGGATTTGTCTCCAACATATACTTTTCAAATATTTTTTCAAATTCATTACTGCCGTTGTTGGTGTTGAGCGCAGATTTGTGCTCTGGCTCCACCAACAACGATTGCTCCAGGCATTATATTAATTCTACTCCTGGCTGACCTCTTATTGTTGGTGATGCCGCCCGCTTTACCTGCTCACGAACACCAACAACGGTGTTAATGCTCTGCTACCAAACCAGCGCCAGCTTACTATGTGCGACACTCCTGCGCCAGACCGGTTATTTTTCAATAATCATAATGTCATCCAGAAAAATTTCACTGTAACCCCAAAAGCCTTTGGGGCGTTTGCCGCATTTACAATCATCTGCTTTATAAACTTTTGTCTGCCCGTCTGATTGAAGATTGCTAATTACCATATAGCTATACACACCCGTAGCTGTAAAGTCTGCTTTTACTGATTTCCAGGCTTTGTTGTCAATATTGTTTAAACTAAGTTCTACATACATACCTGAAAACTCCCGGCTTGCTAACCATAATTTAATATCATCTTCACTTGTCACAAATAGTGCCTGCATGGAATCTATCCGATATTTTGTGAACTGGTGATATTTGGCACTATAGCTGATTGAATATCTTTTCCCCGGATTTAACAAAGTGTCTAATTTAATTACCATTAGTTCCCTGTTGGAAGGCATTATTTTATCATAAACCTTTATACCTGCATAAAATCCCTTATCCAAATTTGTCGAATCTGTTGGACAACTATTTTCTGTATAGAAAATACTAAAGGGGTAATCTTTTCTATTAGAGAAAATACCGAATCCTGTTTTTTCTTTAGGTCTATAGGTGGTAATCGCATATCGCTCAGAAGTTAAATTATTCTTAGTCGTATCACGAAAAGCGATTTTTTCAAAATTCTCATTTAAGATTACTTTGTTTTGAGAGACTCCTTTCGTCGCACAAAAAATCAATATAAGTACTATATAGATTTTTCTCCCCTTACAAATTTTAGAAGCTATCATCTTTCTATATAATATTGAGAATTTTAAAATACTCGATTGTTTTTTACCCTTATATTTACATTTATCTTGGTAGGCATTGTAATATCAATGCTTGGCATTGTGTTACTTGATGCAGGCATATCAACATATCGAGTTTTATATCCTGTATTATACCTTACTCTAAACGTACTATTACGTATTTTATATTTTTTTGATGTTCGTGTTTGTCTGTTTAAAGTTTCCTCTAATTTATTATTTTTTGAGATGTCTACTGTGCTACTGGCCGGATTTCGATCAATTTCTGCAAACATATGTGTTGCCATCCCTCTAAAGTCATAGTTTCTTTCAATAAAGTCAGGCGTATACCATTGTTTATAATATTTCAATTTCTCATCCTGCCCGATTTGAAGCAAATGAAAAGTAATAGCGTCGGAAGAAAATCTATCAATTGTGATCCATGAATATTTACTGTTGGTTTTTTCGCCAAGAAAGTGATAACTGTCGCTAAATAAATCGGCCAGTTTATCATTCACCAAAGCATCAAAAGACCGGTTAATATATCCCCCATCTTTAAAATCTATTGTAAACCTATCAAATCCATTTGAATACTTATTATATACATCTTGAGCATAAGCTTCCGGGTTTGCATAATCCAACCATCTATTCAATAAATTATTTGATATTAATCCTACCCCCAGACCTATGCCTGCATCCCAAAATATGCCATCCCATTTATGTTCCTTATCCGCAGCAAAATATCCTATTGCTGCTCCGAGTGCGGTTATTGCTGCCAGGTAAGGAATACTAAGCCCGCCGTCTTCGTCTATATTACTCACCGGGTTATTTCCCATGCCGGTATACGGGCTCGGAAACTGGTCGTAAGGGTCTTGCTGTATGAACCGCCCGGTCTGCGGATCGTAATTGCGCAGCTCAAAATTGTTCCACCCGGTTTCATCGTCAAAATCGCTGTAATCGCCCTGGTACTGGTATGGATTTTTAATAGAGCCATAGGCTTTGGAACTGATGCCCGCCATCTTCATGCCATACGGATAGTAATGCGTCTCTTCAAGGATAGCACCACGAGTGTGTATCACCTGGAGGTTGTCAAACCTGCCTTGCCGGCAGGCAGGGAACACGTTCACTGGACTTTCGTTGCTGACATAAATATACACATATCCGTTCTTTGGTGCGGCAATGCCGGATAAATGATGTGATTTTACCGCATCCTTATCACCTACAGGGTCGAACCCGCTTTTTACGGTTTTAAACTGTTCATCAAAGAAAATATAGTTGATAAATGCCCTGGGTTTGGCAGAGCTGTTGGGCACTTCATCCAACTGGTCATCGAATAAACCCAGGATACCGCCTGTTGTATTGTCAATGCCATTGAGCTGTGTGCCGGTAACACCACCGTGTGCTGCAGCGGCAGTACCACTTGTAGGTCCGCCCAGTAAACCGGTCAGTATGCTGAGTGTGGCGATGTTTTGGTTCTGGGTTGCACCATTGGTCACTGCAGTAAAATAATAGCTTTTACCAAATATGTCTATCTTATCGCCTGCCATTACTTTTACTCTCCGCCTACCGCAGAGTCGCCAGCTAACACACATGGCTAAGCGCAGGCAGACACTGCGGAGAACTCTCACTCTGTGGAGAACAAAGGGTATCCGGTAACATGTATGGTATCGTTTGTTAATGATTTTATATTTTCAAAGTTCTCTACAGTAAAACTGAAGATATCCAGGTGCTTAACTTTTTCGGGGTTTATGATTTTAATAAGTGCAACATCATCTTCCATTTCTGCACCTCCTTTATAAAATATCCTGTAGTCCTTTTTACGAAGAATAACCAACCTACTACCCAGAGAGGAATTAACGTGCAGGAAAAGTTTTTTAGGTCTTTTGCCATTAAATAATACGTGCTTTGCCGTTATCAGAATATTATTAGCAATAAAGAAAGCTGTACCTCTGAATTTTTCCGAATTAACATACAAATTAACTATTGATGTGTACGGAACGTTTTTAAGCTTCTCTCCAATAATATCGGTTCTTTTAGCCTTTGCAGAATCGTAACAGCAGCCGCATCGGTTTTGAGCCTGCGCGGAAATACCAAAGACTCCTAATAGTAAAACAATTGAACTCAAAGCTATCCTGGTTCTCAAATTTCACATTTTTATTTGGGCGATAATCTTCTTAGCGTTCTGATTCCAAAGAAATAATAGTGTTGCTTATTATAGCCTCTTGTTTGGTACTGGTTGACTGAAAAGTTCAAGCCGGGTAAAATGAGAACGAGGTTATTACAGATTATTCATTTAATACACTATTGATCCAGTCAACTTTCTCTTTATTCAATACTACTGCGATATTCATAATTTTTCTGCTATCTATGAAGTTGCTAAGACCTTTGTAAACTCCAATTATATAATAATTATTACCAGCCGATACCCATAGAGGGGCACCGCTATCTCCCCGGCAAGCGCAGGTATAGAACGTCATGATCGATCTGTCTGCATTGAAGATAATGGAGTCCAAAGGGGTGATATATTTATCCGTTAAAGTGTCCCCAACAACTCTTGCATTAGGGTTTTGCAACCCTTTATCACAAGAATATCCCGCAATATGTATAGTGTCATTTAGGAGTGATTTTATATTCTCATAATTCATTAAGGTAAAATTGGAGACAGACAAATCTTTAATTCTTTCTGAATTAGTGACCTTTATCAGCGCAATATCATTTTCTCTTTGATCTCCTTCTTTATGAAATATTCTGTAATCCTTTTTTCGAAGAATAATCACTTTATTGTCAAGAGAAGAATTGATATGCAGGAACAACGTCTTGGGTTTTTTCCCTTCATACAGGTTGTGTTTTGCTGTTATCAGTATATTACTCGCAATAAAGGAAGCGGTACCTCTGAATTTTTCCGAATTAACATACAAATTAACTATTGACGTATACGGAACGTTTTTAAGCTTCTCTCCAATAATATCGGTTCTTTTAGCTTTTGCAGAATCGTAACAGCAACTGCATCTTTTTTGCGCCTGCAGAAAGCAAATACTGAATATATTCAGAACAACCAGCATTAATACTATTCTTACTATAAACTTCGTTTTCAAAATTTCATATTTATTGTCGTGATAACTTTCTTATGGTTCTGATTCCGAAGAAATAATAATGTTGTTTAAGATAACCTCTTGTCTGGTATTGGTTGATGGAAAAATCCAAGCCAGGTAAAACATTATCATGATAATTGAATGGCTTTCCATACTGACCTGCTTGTCTTTTTCTTTCTACATACGCCTTTAACTGTTGATTAGGATCAACATTCGGGTCTGCATCCAGTTTAATTTTAGTGCTTCCTGATCCCAAATTTACATTACCGGTAATAATGTTCCCGTTCAGTTTTGCAATATCCCTGCCGGAACTATGAGGTGATGATGTTACGTTCAAAACATTTGTTCCATTTTCAACGGACGGTATATTGAAAGTTCCTGAAGCTCCGTATACTTTTACATCCGGATCAACAGACATCTCCTCTTTTAAATATCTTCCTGCCACATAATCAGCCACACCCATCAAATGAATGGTTTGCAAAGGCACTGAACGCTCTAAAGTACCGGTATATTCCCATCCAAATTTAAGGTCTGGCATGTTAATCCCACCCCAAATATTGGGTACTTTCCCAACAGGAATCTCTTCTTTTAAAACTCCGCTGCCATAAGTATACGCGGCCTTGCTTCCTAAAGCACCCATGTAAAAACCCTTGAAATTCTGAACGAAGTTTAATCCACCCTCGCTGCCAAACCAGGTCTGGCCGGTAGCATAACCAAGACCGGCACCCAATAAAGCGCCTCCAATTCCGATGCCTGCGGATTCCAGGTCGCTTGCACCATTATTTTTTGCAACAAGATAAGAGCTTACTCCTATTGCGGCTGCGCCGATCAATGAGCCTGTTAGGCCTGCACTCCAGCCTCCGTCTTCGTCTATATTATTTATTGGGTTATTCCCCATGCCGGTATACGGGCTCGGAAACTGGTCGTAAGGGTCTTGCTGTATGAACCGCCCGGTCTGCGGGTCGTAATTGCGCAGCTCAAAATTGTTCCACCCGGTTTCATCGTCAAAATCATTGTAATCGCCCTGGTACTGGTATGGATTTTTCAATGAGCCATACGCTTTGGAACTGATGCCCGCCATCTTCATGCCATACGGATAGTAATGCGTCTCTTCAAGTATCGCACCACGGGTGTGGATTACCTGGAAGTTGTCAAAGAACACCGGAACCTGGCTCTGGTTGCTGGCGTAAATATACACATATCCGTTCTTTGATGCGGCAATGCCTGTTAATTGATGTGATTTTACCACATCTTTATCACCTACGGCATCAAAGCCGCTGCTTACGCTTTTGAACTGCTCATCGAAGAAAATGTAGTTGATAAATGCCCTGGGTTTGGCGGAGCTGTTGGGCACTTCATCCAACTGGTCA
Organism: Chitinophagaceae bacterium; assembly: GCA_019638615.1. Taxonomy (GTDB): domain Bacteria; phylum Bacteroidota; class Bacteroidia; order Chitinophagales; family Chitinophagaceae; genus Agriterribacter. The sequence goes on from JAHBTL010000002.1 coordinate 338,315, forward strand.
TCGAACAGGGACAGGATACCTCCTGTTGTATTGCCAATGCCATTGAGCTGTGTGCCGGTCACCCCGCCATGCGCGCCTGCAGCAGTGCCGCCGGTAGGTCCGCCCAGTAAACCGGTCAGTATGCTGAGTGTGGCGATGTTTTGGTTCTGGGTTGCACCATTGGTCACTGCATTAAAATAATAGCTCTTGCCAAAAATATCTATCTTATCGCCTGCCATTACTTTTAAGGTAATGCCCAGCCCGGCAACGCCTTCTGTTGCAGTGGCTTTCAGCTGGTAGAGCTTCTCACTGCCGGCAGTTGTATTGCTGTTGGGATTATTGTTCACCGGCGGGTTGCCATTGTGGTTGGGATAATCCGTAATCCCGGTGGCGGCTGGCTTATCTGCTATCTTCGTAGCGTCTATGGTGTAATAGCTCTTCTCAATATACGCTGCATTCGGGCTGCCGTTTGTATTGATATCGCCTTCAAGGGTGGCGGCGGGGTAGATATCCTGCTTCACCTCATCGGTCAGCGCCATCCTTACATTGCCCAGGTGGTCTTTTACAAAATAATCATCCACAAATTCTTTGATCACATTGGGGTCTGCGGCTTCAAATATAGTCCGGAGCCTGCCCTCGGGCTGACTGATGAACAATAGCTTGTCTGCATAGTCCGGTCTGCTGGGGTCTGCCGGGCTGATGGTGCGGCTTTCAAACACCGCCCCATTGATGTATTTGGTGGTGGCTTATATTGCAATGAATGCTCTCATTTATCCGTCTGCCGCCGAGTCTTGCTTACGCTCAACCCTACACGTAGAGACTCGTCGGAGAAGGAAAGGTAAATATTTTACCATTGCTAGTGGCCTTCGTTAGAGGTGGATAACAGATCTTTTAATAGTGTGGAGTCTTTTCTCAAATTTTTCCTAGTTCTAGGGTTCGACTCAAATAAAGTATCTCTTTTCAAAGTAAATCTTGCATTTTCGAAAAACAAGAACCTGTATCTTTCAATACTTTCTTTATTATTAATTAAGTACTCACTCTTTTCTTTCCTTAACTTCTCTATATTACTTTCAAGAACATAAACACTATCTTCAATAACTTGTATATCGCCAAACGAATACTTTAACAGCATATCCGTATTTGCGTAAAAAAACTCAAACGTATTCCTCGCCTTATAAATTATCAGTTTAGCAGTGAATTCATTTCCGCGATTAACAAATTCAACTTTCTCTGACCCATCTTTCATTTTGACATATATATTGTTTAGATTGTGATTACGCTGCCCCATACTAACTAAATAACACTGTTGACAAATTAAAAAGCACAACATTACTATGGGGAATCTATTATTTTTTTTCATCCTTCTTTATAACATTTAATAGCTGTTCTTTAATATATTTGATAGATTCAGCCTTCTTTGCTGTCTCCGCGACATTTAATAGTTGTTTCAGAAAGTTATGAGCTTTTGATTCACTTTTAATGCCATAATGATCGAATTCTCCGTTGTCATCATAAACATTGATCAAACCGAATGCTTCATGATCTTCCTCTTGATCTCCCACGTCGCCGTCAATATGAGCAGCAATTTCATGATAAAGACTATTGGCACCTTCAAAGCTATCCTCAAGGTATTCCTCACCAATTGAGATAACAGAAATATCTCGATTAATATTTCGTATATTTTTCCCATTTAATTGCTCGAATTCACTAGGTAAGTTTGCAAAAACCATTTCTATCTTAGCTTTCCCATCTTTAAGCTTTCTTTCTTTTTTATCCATGATCAAGCTACCCATTTTTCTGTTTACTTTAGAAAGAGTAACAGCCTTATTTTCTGGATCCATTTTTCCAGTAGTTATATATATGTCATGTGTTTTGCTATTCCCGTACTTATCCCACAAAGCTTTTCCATCAGCAGTTTTATATAAGATTTCTTTTGAAAGAATTAAATTTGAATTGCGAGTAGCAATTATTATATCTCTTCCATCAATATCAATAAATTTTATAGGATTATTTATTGCATAGTCATACGGACTAAAACTATTGTATTTTTCCGCCATTGGGTCAATCACATGCCACCTTCCAATCTGCGGATCATACATCCTTGCTCCATAATCTAACCACTCTAATCCTGAACCATCACTGAACTCTTGCCTTTGTTCTTCCTTACCATTGTATTTGTAGCGATTTGTTGGTGCATTGTTTAAAGCCTTCGATGATATCCCCGCCATTGTCAGTCCGAACGGATAATAATGTGTTTCTTCAAGTATAGCACCCCTGGTATGGACTACCTGCAAATTATCAAAGAACACGTCAACCTGGCTCTGGTTGCTGACGTAAATATACACATATCCGTTTTTAGGTGCGGGGATGTTTGATAATTGGTGTGATTTTACCACATCTTTATCACCTACCGGGTCGAACCCACTGGCTACACTCTTAAATTGCTCATCAAAAAACAGGTAATTAATAAATGCCCTGGGTTTGGCTGAGTGTGGCGATGTTTTGGTTCTGGGTTGCACCATTGGTCACTGCATTAAAATAATAGCTCTTGCCAAAAATATCTATCTTATCGCCTGCCATTACTTTTAATGGTAATGCCCAGGCCTGTTACGCCTTCTGTTGTAGTGGCTTTGAGCTTGTAGAGCTTTTGGTGATTACTATTATTGCGTTGATCAAGTAACGTTCAGGCACCAGGTCTGGCTATGCACAACGCAATGCTACAAGACCTGCGCCAGTGTGTGAAGCAGAGAAATTTAGTTTATTTTACTATTTAGAAACTTTAGATGTTGATTAATATTCAAAAGCTCATTTTTATAGCTGATTACTAAACGAATACTCTTCCCGCTATTTTCATCTTGGCCTACACGGCCTATAAATTCGCCTTTCCCAACTTTATAGTCTTTTTTCAAAAGGCAGCTTGACAAATTTGCATAAGTAAATAAATAATTTTCAAACCTAATTGCACAAAGAAAAAAATTCTCATAAGAATTTACATTTACAACAACGCCGCCAGTTAGAGAAAACACAGAGTCAACTAACTTATCTTTAGAATAAATTTGGAGGCCTTCCTGTGGGTTGATATAACTTTTGGAATTCTGGACAGATGATGGGCTAATAATAAAGCCACTTCTTACGGGAATATCAATTTTCATTCGAATTGTATCTATCTTTTGGCAATACACAGCAAGACTACTCGCAAAAAAAAAGCACATCAAAAAAAGGTATTTCATAATTATTGTCCTGTTTTATATTTTTCCCTCAGCTCATTTGCAGCGTCATCACCTGCTCTAATACCTTCGATCTCATGCTTTCGTTTGTCTCTAGGTTTATTTGGGCTTTCTTTACTTGGTTTTTTATACTTCCCAGTCTTATTATCTTTAGTTTTTGACTTAAAATCAGCTGAATTTTGAACAGAATGCGTAGCTTCGTGCGTACCAGTTTTTACCATAGCAACATCAAGGCCCTTTTGTTGATCATCCGTATTCAGAACTATAGACTCTATCGCTCCTTCAATCATTAGCTCTGTTTCTATAATTGCAATTACAGTGTTGTCCCATTCTGATGTTTTGTCATATTCTCCAGTTTTCTCGTTAAAAACAAAATTCTTATCGAAGTTATCATTATTATTCCCTTCTTTTTTTTCATTATAGTCATTTAATGTCATTGTTTCAGCCTTTCCTCCCCCTTCTCGAATTGCTTTCGCAACCTTGTCTTTCCCTTTATGAAAATGTATGAAAATTTTTCTGGAGGATTGTTCCATGACTTTCCAAGCTGCTGCTCCGGCCAATGTTTGATTCATTACTTTTTGCAACTTTTGAACTTTAGGATCATTTGGATTTCCAATCTCATTACCATCAATATCAATAAATTTTATCGGATTATTTATTGCATAGTTGTAAGGGCTATAAAAAGTATACTCATCCGCCAATGGGTCAACCGCATGCCATCTCCCAATCTGTGGGTCATACATCCTTGCTCCATAATCCAACCACTCCAGCCCGCTACCATCACTAAACTCTTTCCGTTGTTCTTCCTTACCATTGTATTTAAGCTTATTCTCAGGATTTCCGAACGCCAGTGCCTTGGAGCTTATCCCCTGCATCGTCAGTCCGAAGGGGTAGTAGTGCGTTTCCTCAAGAATAGCTCCTCTTGTGTGGATCACCTGGAGGTTGTCAAACCTGCCTTGCCGGCAGGCAGGGAACACATTTACCTGGCTCTCATTGCTGACGTAAATATACACATATCCGCTCTTTAATGCCGTTTTTCCGGTAATGGCATGCGATTTAACAACACTGTTCGTCCCAACCTTATCTCCTGCTGCCTGTATATTACCGAGCGCGTCTTTTACTACCTGGAACTGCTCATCGAAAAAGATATAGTTGATATAAGCCTTGGGGACTGTGGGCGCTCCTGCCGCATCGGTGGTCTGGTTGGTCAGCAAGCTGCTGATACCGGATGTTATATTGCTGACGCCACTCAGCTGCGAAGCGGTAATGCCCCCGTGGGTAGCTGCCGCTGCACCTCCTGTGGGTCCGCCCAACAGCCCTGTTAATATGTCTATGATGGGTATGGCACTGTTGGCTCCGGTGCCTCCTGTATTGTTCTGAAAATAATAGCTCTTGCCAAAGATGTCTATCTTATCGCCTGCCATTACTTTTACTCTCCGCCTACCGCAGCGTCGCCTGCCAACGCACAGGCTAAGTACGGGCAGACACTGCGGAGAACTCTCACTCTGTGGAGAACGAAAATACTAAAACCTGCAGCAGCCAGAAGCAATTATTTGTCACGTAATATGCTCAACAACTTTTGCTTGAACATTTCTATGTCATAAAACTTCTCATCAGGTTTTGTATCAAATCCTACATTATCGCTATTTACTTCTGAAAAGCCAATAAAGTCATTTTCAAATTGGAGTACATAGAATTTGTCATTGTACCACACATCTACCATTTTTATTTCTGATGCAAAAGTGTGAATTTTGTATTTAATATTCAATCTCGTAAGAAGCTCTATTGTATAACTATATGTTTCTTTCATTTTTATTTCGCTAAAAAGAGATTCCCTGTACTCCTCTCAAAAATGCTAAAACTTCCGTTTGATTGAATTTCTATCCTATGACCTCTTGTTAGGGCAGTCATACTTCCATCTGTGTTAAGCGTTACATATTTGTTATCAAGTATACCGTACATTCTATCGTTGGGGCCAGCATGAGTCTTTTCAATCTTGTCTAAAGTTTTATTAATTAATTTTAATGCCTCTTTAGGATTTTTGGGCATTGAAGCATTTAACAACTTTTCCTTTAACATCGAAAGCCTTTCACCTCTTGTTAGAACTTTCGAAACATTATTTCCTACATTAGCAGTATTTGTTCCTACCTTTAACGCTACCGGCACTGCAAGTCCAATATAGCTTAAACCCGCTTTCCCTTTTTCCTCTGGTGAATCATAAATTTCATACATAGAATTCTCACCCTTCTTCCAGATATCCCTTTTAATCTCTTCATCTCTTATGATAGCCTCTGCAGCAGCTGTATATTTATTCCTACCCTTTCCATATTCGTTATATGACGTTATCGTAACCCCACCATCCTCAGAAATCTCCGTTTTAGATTTCTGTACAGACCATTCGCCATATTCATTTTGTTCAATTTTACCTCCTCCATTCCAAAGCCTATGCCACCAAGCCCCAAATTGGGTTGCAAAATCTCCTAATGGATCAGTATTGCTGATTGGATTATTGTGCATACTAATATAGGGCGAATAATCTTCTAGCATCTCTGCTTCCGGGTCAATCTGCCAAAACCTTCCTATTTGCGGATCAAGATTGCGATAGAAAGCATCATACATATTCAGATCAAAATCATTATTATGTTCAATGCCGTTGTATTTATACCGATTTGTTGGTGTATTGTTTAAAGCCTTCGACGATATCCCCGCCATTGTCAAGCCGAATGGATAATAATGTGTCTCTTCAAGGATAGGTCCCCTGGTATGGATCACCTGCAGGTTGTCAAAGAACACGTTTACAGGGCTTTCATTGCTCACATAAATATACACATATCCATTCTTCGGCGCTGTTTTATTTGTAAGATCGGTGTGCGTTTTAACAACACTGTTGCTGCCCACCTTGCTGAACCCGGCTATTGTATTCCCTCCGGCGTCTTTTACTACATTGAACTGCTCGTCAAAAAAGATATAGTTGATATATGCCTTGGGCACTGTGGGCGCTCCTGCCGCATCAGTGGTTTGATTGGTCAGCAGGGTACTAATACCGCTTGTTACATCACCGATGCCATTGAGCTGCGAAGCGGTAATGCCGCCGTGGGTAGCCGCTGCAGTGCCGCCCAGTGGTCCTCCTAATAATCCCGTTAATATGTCCAGGATGGGTACGGCGCTGTTGGATCCTGTGCCTCCTGTATTGTTCTGAAAATAATAGCTCTTGCCAAAAATGTCTATCTTATCGCCCGCCATTACTTTTAAGGTAATGCCCAGCCCCGTCACCTCACCTCTTCCACCTACCGCAGAGTTCTGCTAACGCACTTAGCCGGGAGGAGAAACGCTGCGGAGAAATAAAGGCTAAGCGCAGGCAGACGCTGCGGAGAACCTTCACTCTGCGAAGAATTGAGGATTATTATCTTTTGTTTTTGTAGTACCAACGAACTAGGAAGAGTAGTGGAACCACGAACACTATGAACAACACTACGATTTGTATAACTATTATACTCCCTGTTTTTAGACTCGGATCCTTTTGGGGAATAATTCGATATTTTAATGTTGACAAAATAGCATTACATAGTGCAAAAAGTACAACAAAAACATACCCCTTTTTCATAATCTTCATTCTTTTTTCATCTCTTAATTTTCTTCATTATCCTCATCAAAAGGGGCTACTTTTTCAACAGGGTGAACAATAAGAATACTTTTCCCTCCATTTCCACTCGTAGTCAAATTATTAATCCTTGAAAGAAGGTAATCTAAACCCAAAGAAGTTCCAAAATCAACAATATCAGTAGCCCTATCTCCAATTTGAGCAATATGTAAATTAGGATCTCTACCCAGATACCTCATAAATGCATTGGTGTTACCTTTGGTATATTTACCAAATGGATCAGTATAACCTCTGTTCCACCAACCGCCTCTTACATTTTTGGTGATTTTATCTAGTCCATATTTACTGAACCCAAATGTTGCAGTAGCCAAAAGACTAGAAGCTGTAGCAGCTGTATAGTCCACTTCCTTCCCTTCGATTTTATCTTCGGCGATAGATGTACCAAATGATGTAACAGCTGTCGCAACCGATCCAGTTATCGTTGTTGCAACAGCACCAAAACCTGCGGCACCAGCTAGACCTCCGGTAGCTCCAACAATGGCACCACCTAAAGCATTAACGCCGGCTTTTTGCCAGGTTTTACTATCTCTAAGAGATTCAAATCCATTTTGGATAACAGACTTAGTTAAAGATGCAGCGCCTCCAATAAGACCACCAATTATCGCTCCTGCTACGCCAAAATCACCTTCATGGTCAGAATAAAGTACCGGGTTATTATAAACATAAACATATGGGCTAACTCCTTCTTGGTTCATATCCGCCATAGAATCCACCACATGCCACCTTCCTATCTGGTTATCATACATCCTCGCTCCATAGTCTAACCACTCTAAACCAGAGCCGTCAGAAAATTCTTTTCTCTGCTCCTCCTTACCATTATACTTGTATTTATTCTCAGGATTCCCGAACGCCAGTGCTTTGCTGGATATCCCGGCCATAGTAAGTCCAAACGGATAATAATGCGTTTCTTCAAGAATAGCACCTCTTGTGTGTATTACCTGTAAGTTGTCAAAGAACACCGGAACCTGGCTCTGGTTGCTCACGTAAATATACACATATCCGTTTTTAGGTGCGGGGATGTTTGATAATTGATGTGATTTTACCACATCTTTATCACCTACGGCATCAAAGCCGCTGCTTACGCTTTTGAACTGTTCATCAAAAAACAGGTAGTTGATGAATGCCCTGGGTTTGGCAGAGCTGTTGGGCACTTCATCCAACTGGTCATCGAACAAAGACAGGATGCCACCTGTTGTATTGCCAATGCCATTGAGCTGTGTGCCGGTCACCCCGCCATGCGCGCCTGCAGCAGCGCCGCCGGTAGGTCCGCCCAGTAAACCGGTCAGTATGCTGAGTGTGGCGATGTTTTGGTTCTGGGTTGCACCATTGGTCACTGCAGTAAAATAATAGCTCTTGCCAAAGATGTCTATCTTATCGCCTGCCATTACTTTTACTCTCCGCCTACCGCAGAGTCGCCAGCTAACACACATGGCTAAGCGCAGGCAGACACTGCGGAGAACTCTCACTCTGTGGAGAACAAAGCTGATATCCTCAATTCAAAAAAATAAGCCGGACAAAGTCCCGGAAGAACATAGGAAGTAACGAAGTCTGCAGACTTCGTACAGCAGGGGTCTTATTTTATTGAACTTGACGCGATATGTTTTAACTCTTCCAGACTTATCCGATTTTTTTCTTTCTCGCCACTATCATTTATATTGTTTATTAACAACTCACCTTCTTCAATCAACTTTAAATCTTTCTGAGGATCTCCACTATACCCAAACCCATATTCAACTTCATGTTGATTTAACCTAATTCTATTTATTAGTCGGGTATAATACATTTTTAGAGCTTGCTGATCAGAAGGATTAAGTTCAATACTTTTTTTTAATTGTGAAAAATCTGAACTCCATTTGTAAGGAATTGGATTCGTTGGCTCCTGTTTTATCCATTCAAGCAATTCTGGCTGAAAAACATTTGAATGTAAATTCCAAGGAAGATATAAGGCATAATCACCTGTTTCCTCTGCAAGTTGATAAATCAAATCAATAAGTTTCCTCCGGTTTATTCTTTCTTGCATTTTAAAGTTTAAGATAAACTTCTCCAATTCTAAAAATGCTGCTTTTCGTAGTCCTATTTTCTGGAGCTTTAAATAAGCTTGATAAGAATTAGCCCAACCAATCGTTTTTAATTTATTTTCTTCCATATAAAATTTATCAATAAGAATAACTTTCTAGTTTGGTTGTTTCAGATACTCATAGTCCCAGTAATGATGTTGCTTTAGTTTATTATCACTTGCTTTACCTGCATTAAAATGCGGGCCCTGATCACCTGTACCTCCGCTATTATATTGAGCTGGCTTGTCCTCTCTCACAATAACCTTCTCACCTTTTGAGTTGGTATACTCATATTGTCTTACATTTCTATTATCCAAACCGGCTTTATCTCCCTCGGGAGTATTAGGTTTAATTGTTTTATCGGGTTGTTGACTTCTAGGTATAGAGTTTTGCTCTTTTGCATTATTTAGAGCTTCTTTTCTAGTTTCACTTTGAGTATCATTCTGCCCGCCAAATGATTTGTTACCTTCTGTCTTAAGATTCACTATATCCTTTCTCATGCCCTCAGGCACCATTGTCACTGAATTATTTGGATTTGGACCAGCCTCAGATACAAGTTCTGCGAGCACGAAAGCCCCGACAATTATAGCGCCACCAATCATTACAGCTTGTCCAGCGCCGGGGCCCGCTTGAGCAGACGCCATTTCTACTTGTCTCAATAAGTCAAGCGAAAAAGCACAACAGGAAGGTGCCATTCCATCCGGATCATTAAACCGTATAGGATTATCAAAAGCATAATTGTAAGGCGAGTGCCTGCGCATACTGTCAGCCAACGGATCAACGGCATGCCACCTCCCTATCTGTGCATCATACATCCTCGCTCCATAATCTAACCATTCTAAGCCAGAGCCATCACTAAACTCTTTTCGCTGTTCTTCTTTACCATTGTATTTAAACTTATTCTCAGCAATACCGTTCAATGCTTTGGAGCTAATCCCCGCCATGGTTAATCCGAACGGATAATAATGTGTTTCTTCAAGTATAGCA
>JAHBTL010000020.1 GCA_019638615.1 Chitinophagaceae bacterium
GTGTCTCACCGACCGGAAAATTATACAAGGCGCGACAATTTGGAATGCACCCTAAATTTTCTTTTCGCAGAAATATAACATACATTGTAAATACTAAACAGTATACAAGGTAAACATCAGCTATTTTTCCATAATAAATTACTTCCTGTTTATATGCAGTTACGATCAGCAATGCTCAAGCCGTTTCGGATTATTTTGTTAATGCTATTGTGTTATGTCCAACCTCTATTCGCCCAAAAGTCAGTCGCGCCATGCAAGTTGAAACTGCTTGGTACCCGGAGTTGGATCCGCGTGCAATGGGAGCATTGCGAAAGAGCGCAGCAAGGATATAATATCTTCTGGTCAACAAAGAATATTAAGCCCTCCAAACCACAGGCAGTTGTTGCTGCAAATACTACCCGTCATTATATACAGGACTTGCAGCCGGAGCAAAAATATTTTGTATGGGTGGAATCGAAGAAAGCACATACCAAAAATAATATATCATACGGAGAAGTGGTTACAACAAGGCAATGGACGCTTGACCCCGATGAAGCGAACCAATTGGACATACCCAGCTCAGCCGCGGTGCCCGAAGGCATGAAATTGTTCTGGCATGATGAGTTCAACGATGAATTATTGAATCGCAATAAATGGTCAACTAATTATTATTCTAACATTGACTATCTCTATAAGATCAATTTCAGTAAGATGAAGGCCGACAGCCTTCCCCAGCCGGCTTATATACTCAACGGGAAAACCATCAACCTCTTTACCAATGATACGCTGCCGGCAGAAGTGTACGATATAAAGAACAACAAGAAGATATCTTCCATTCAAACCTACGACTGGGGAAAGAATGAGAGCCTGCTGGATAACGGTCGTGGTGGTTATTTTGAAGTGAGGGTAAAAAGAAGCAGCACTGGTAAACCACGCGGATTGAATACGGCTTTCTGGTTTGATTCGCCGGGGCCGGACCTGAAGTATTATCTTGAAGATGGGACAGTACTGGACGGGGTGAAAGGTATTCGTCCGAAAGGGCAGGTATTTGAAATAGATGTATTCGAATACCTGAATGCACAGTTTGTACTGCATGGTCACGTAGATACCAATGGGAGATTCCAGCGTAACCTGGCTACGCATATCGCGGAAGGATATAAGCATATAGATAATTGGGTGGTGCACGGCATGCTCTGGACGCCCACTTCCATTAAGCATTATATCAATGGAAATCTGATCAAAGAATATGCTGATAAAAATAAGATATATGCGCCCGACCATTTTATGAATGTGCTTTTAGGCAGCTATGGCGGAGGCGGCACTGTGAATATGGAAGCAGACTATATCCGCGGCTATCAATGGCCGTTAGAGGGCAACAACGAATTGCCCAACGGCGGGGCGGAATACAGTAGCCATATCCTACCGTGGGAAGGAACGGCTGTAGTCAGTCCTGCCGCTAGAAAATTGGGCAATAGCGGATTTGAGCTTGAGCCGGGGCAGGCCTTGTATCAATATGTTTATCTTGATCATGCACAGGATTACCGGCTTACCTATTGGGTAAAAGGAGCCGGCAGCATTGAAGCGGCGATCAATAATATTACGCCGGTATCAGGAGCGTTTGAAGATAATACGCTGCAAACTGCTGAAGTCTCTTCTTTATTTACTGCACAAGATCTGTCATTTAAAACAGGCAAAGCGCATGAAAACAATATGAAAACGGTAAGGATTTCGTTTACCAATACAGGTAAGGGAACTGTTTTTCTCGACGATATTACCGTGGTAAAAAACAATAAGGGTAAATAATCCGTATTACTTTTCAAACAAAGTTGTTGCATTGGGCGTAGCCCCTGTGTTCCGGCATCACCAGCAACGATGGAGTATTTTAATGGCTTTTCGATACTGCTGCTGTTGTTGGTGAGGCTAGACCACAAAACCAACGCGCAGACACCAACAATGGGACTAATTAAATGAAGCCAGAAGAAGTGTCGATATTTGAAGTATTCGTTTCATTGTGTGGGGGCGGCTTAAAATAGCAGGCAACCTACTGTTAAACACTCGCCTTTATCAGCCTGTTTTTCAATCCCGCCTACAACCAACCTGCCCGTTAGCCGTACGCCGTTTTTTGCTATGATTAAAATTTTTCCGGTTTGTTGTACTCTATTGCTTTGACTTTAAATTTTGCATAGCTGTAATCGCCTTTTGCTAATTTCCAGATACCTTCAATAGCTGTTGGAATTATTATGTCATTTATTTCTTTGTAATCGCTTAGCTTTCCAACCCAGGGTTCTAAATTTTCATTTCCCATGTATCTCTCTGTTCGGAGTTGAGTTATTTCTCCAATGTCATTAAAATCCACAATGTAAAATATTGTCAAGCCTGCATAACTGAAAGTAAGTTTCGATGATGTGTTGTCAATAGACGTCCATTGCAAGTTTTCATCAGGTAAAAGATTTGTGGGAAACCAAACGCTTTCACCAAGCCAACGTAATAATTCTCCCTGATCTAGCTTTTCTCCTTTGCCGTCGGCAATATTGAAAATAGAAAAAAGTGAAACAACAAGCCTGCCTGTATCCCTAATATACATATCACGCGCCATAAACATAGATGTTACACCTTTCCAAATAAAACCTGGTTTTTCAGTTGTAAAATATTGCTCTCCCTGAATGTCTACCCAATCTTTGTTTTGATTGGTTTTAAATTGTCCTGTGTGCGTAAGTCTTACATAACTAATGTAAGGTTGTCCATTTTTCAAAACATGCCTGAAATAACGCTGCACTGGCTCAGGCAGGTTTGCAAGCATATTGTAATCAAAAGTTTTATTTGAAATGTCGCCTGATTGTGAGAAAAGTTGTTTGACTTCTTTGCTAAAGCGATTTGTCAAATTTATTTTTCCGATTATTAACACGGCTCCGATTAGTCCAACAATAAATAAAATAATAAGCATGCATCGTTTCATTTGAGAGAGTCAATTTGCAGTCAACGCATAAATTTATATTATTCTCACCAAAATCCAACCTCCCAAACCACTCATGCAGCGTAATACGTTTTGTATTATAGTTCTATCACTAAAACAGTTTTCTCAAGACAGGCTATAACGCTGTAATCTTTATGTTGCTGATGTAAACCCGGTTTTCTTTTCCGTTCGTCGTATTCCGGAAATGAAAGGATGTGAATTGTGAGCCCTGCGGCAGCTCATTGTATCCCGGAATGGTCTTGCCGTATTTATCCAGCACCGTTATCTCTTTACCATCTACAAAACCTTTTACCTGGTTGCCTTTTTTAGTGATGACAACATGTACTTTATTTTGTTTGTTGGTAAAATCCATGTTCGGCGCCGATACACCTGCATAACGGATATTGCCGGGCATACCTTTATAAGTGGCCTGTATGCTGCTGCCCCCGGTGGGATTCGTTGTCCATTTACTATGGCCGGCTTTAATGTTGAAATCAATATTTACCGGGTTGGGTGAATTGGTTTCATCACCGTTGGCAGTGAGCACCTTGTTATTGATGTTCAGTTGCAAAGCTCCGCCAGTATTGGTGGTAAAGTCAGCGCAGGCCACGTCAAACTCAAACTGAAAATCTTTTGGCAAGGGCCTTTTAAAATTGGTGGGTATCAGGTATTGCGCTGTTCGTATATCCAGCCATTTTCCGGTCAGTCCCTCAGGAGTAACCACCAGGCTGGGTTCGCCTGCATTATGGAAATACCATCCCTGCGGCTTCTGCCCTGCATTGTTGGCGGAAAAATCATCAAAATAATGGACACCGGCGGGGAGCTTAGCTGCAGGGGCATTCCGCCTGCTCTTCTCCATTTTCAGTTGGGCGATATTTTCTTTTTGTGCTTCGGGGTTCAGCAGGGTATATGGCTTGTTATTGTTTTTTTCCGGGGCAAAAAAATAATTATAAACATAGTCGAAATTAAAATGGGTGATCATGCTGCGGTGAATTTCTCTTGAATAAGGGAGGTATTGAATATCGGTGGGCATCCAGCCGATGCAGATCCATAAAGGTTGGTCTTGTTTACTTTTTTGCAATACATCGTCTTCATAGGTATAGATACCATAAGTGTTGTTTTTAAAACGTTGCGCATCTTCCATATCAAAAATATCATCGCCATTGTAAATATTGATCATTTCAATTCCGTTACTATTTTTGAATCCGGCAGGTACCTGTAAGCTATTGCTATATTGTTTTTTTAGCTTTTCAAGATTAGCCTTCCATTTTGGCAGTACGGTTTCGTCAAAGCGTTTGTATTCTTGCTGCAGGCTTTCCGGGCGATGGCCAAAAGTTGATTTTAATTTGTTTTTTGCTACTGTAATTTCTGCCGGAATGGACTGTTCAATCATATCCAGTACTTCACCCCTTGTAAGCTGCCTGATGGGCAATTTATTATTGGGCGCTAAGTAAACGGCTACTCCCGGCTGGCAACCATCGCCGTCACAACCATAGTATTGAATAATATATTTACCAATTTGCGGGTGGCTTTCCAATTGCAGTTGCTTTACGAATGCATTTTTCCTTTCGCTGCTGCCCTTAAAGGCTTTTTCAATTTCCGGCGACCGCCGCGTAAAAACGGGCCGGCCGGGAATGGTAAGCATCCGGACAGGTTCTGCATCTAAAAGATGGTTGGTAAGAATATAAACGGGATTGGCCGAGTGGGGGGTTCTTATTACTTTTTTACCGGTATTGTCCCAGGTGGCTTTCCACATCTCCGCATTAACGCCTACTGCATAAGGGCTCGCCTCGCCTTTATCATTAGGCTCCGCTATGGCAAATGTTTTGTCAATAGCGCCGATGGGAATATAGCTTTTGCGTATCCACTGCATGAAAACATCGGGCAGCTTTTGCTGGTAGGGCGTAAATGTGCGGGGATAGGCAGATGGCTTAAGAGGCATATAATTTTGCCAGGCAAATACACTGTCTTCCAACGCATGGTCTTTGCTCTGTTGCGCTGCAGCGCTAACTACGGCAGCAGCAAACAAAATGGAGAAAATTATTTTCATATGTGTATTTAAAAATTAGTGACCGTTATGCCTTTTAACGCACCCGTACCGTAAACGCTGCCCTGTCCACTTATGATGCTGATACTGGCTTCTATACCGGCTTCTATAGTCATATCATGAACATCTTTTCCTGCTATGCTTCCATGTTCTTCCATTCCCTTATCGTTTACATTAAAACCTGCTCCCACTTTTACTTCTCCTGTGAGTTTAACATCTTTCACTCCCCGGCGGTTCATTTCTATTTCTATGGCTGCACCTATCTTGGCTTCCACTTTTAACGGGCCTTTTTCTATTTTATCACCTAAACCTTTCTCTGCACTAATTTTTATGGTGCTGCTTATGTAGGTATCGCCTTCGGCACGTTCAAAATCATCTGTACGGGTGTATTGCAAAAATTTTATATTAAAAGTTGAAGTCAAACGACTGCAGTTACTTGAAAATTTGACGACGCCTAAATCTGTTTCGCTATTGTATTCACAATGCACGTCATCAAAATTTTGTAGCCTGGTCAGCTCCGGCTCCTCATCGGTATCAGTATTACAGGAATACTCATTGAGCGTTATGGAAACAAAGGGAAAACCTGAACCATAAGCCGGTGCGCCAAAACCTTTTTTCAGAAAACTGAGCCATTCTATCTGGTAATTTAATTTAGCTACCTGGAATTCATCGGGCCACATCATATACATGGTATAGTGTGCGGATTCATTGATCATTTCTTTTTTAAGTGTTAAAGCATCCAGGTACAGCGCCTGCAACCTGCCATTAATATCTTTCAGGTATTTATCCGTAACAGCTTTGTATTTGGGACAATAGGCCTCATTGGCTCTGTGAGAACCGGTTTGGTTTTCGTCTTCTTTGCGCAGTTTTTTCATTTGCTCGTCATAAGCCTTTTTTAGCTGTAAGGATTCCTGTGCGTAAAGGTTCAGGCGGGAACTGTAGGCTTCGATTTTTCTTTGCGCCAGGTGCATGCTTGCTTTTAATTTTTTCGTAGCCCTGGTGGCGTATATGGGTACTACAAGCATTTGTCCATTTGCACCCGGGTTAGCCTGGGCCGATTTTATATAGGCCACATTTTCGATCATCCTTTGTTGCTGTCCTTTCATGGCTGCATCCTCAGCATCTTTTTTCAGCCTGGATAAGCTGTTTATTTTTTCATCTACCTGTTCATAAAACGATTTCCATTCTATTTCCGCATGTATACATCCAGGGGAACTCATGGGAAAATAAGGAGAACGAAATCCGTCTAAATTCAAACCGTCGGTTTTGCGGCGTGGTGGCAATATGTATTGGGTATGCGATAGTTTCTCACCCAGCTTTGCCAGCTTTTCTTCCTTCTCCTCTGTATAGGCATGTTGAATGGATTTTTTTACTGCATCTTTTGCCTTTTCAATATTTCCTTTGCTTTCCGCAATGGCTGCCTTTGCCATATTGGCCTGCGGGTGAAAAGCGTAAAGCGCAATAGCACTGTCTAAATATTTTTCAGCCTTTATCAGCTCACCCAACCCCAGCCAGGCCTGCCCCAGGTTGTTGAGCAGCGTACTGTTTTTGGGAAATTTTGCATTGAGATTATTAAGAATCGGAATAGCAAGATGCTCTCCGCCCTGCATGGAAAGCATGGCGGCATAGTTGCTGAGGTTGTCAATATTTGCAGGAGCATCGGTGCATACTTTTCCCAGCACATACAAAGCCATCTTTGGCTTGCCGGTTAGCCAAAATGCGGCAGCCATATTGCCCGCTTCATGACTGCTTTTAGAGTTGGATTGAATGTAGCTGTATATCTGATCACCCATTTTTACCAGTGCTGCGTCAAGCGTTTCCATTATTTTTTTCTGGATGGCAGCAATATAGGTTTCCATACGGGCGTCAGTAACCGCTTTGGGTATGGAGGCTACACGCGCCGCATCTCTTTTGGGCACAACACGGTCTTCGTCCTCCCGGGCTTTAGCCAGTTGCCTGTCGGAAACTTTGGGCGGGTTTTTAAAGTCCGGCATTTTAATGCCCAGGCTGTCCATCATTTTTTTATCATCTTCGCTCAGCTCGCCCATCATCTTCTGTGCTTCTTTCATCATCTCCTCCATTTCTTTTTGTGTAGGCGGCTTTTCGGTTTGCTTTTTCTGTGCAAATACTGCACTTGCGGCAAAGAGGATGATAACAATCAGTACTATTTTTTTCATGACTTTATCTTTTATAATAGCAGTATCTCCGGCTCATTACTTATTATAAAAAGGATTTCCACCAATAAAAACAAGTTCGCTGGTAGCTGTCACCTTATTGCTCAATGCGCCGCTGAATGCTTTGGTAATTTTCCTGCCGTCTGCATAATTCAGTATCAGCGTAAAGTTTTTTATTTCGTAGGTGCCGTTTCCCGGAGCCCGTTCCGGGTATTGATCGGGCATTGTAAAATTGGTAACGAATGCACCCATATCATTGAAAGTGCCGTTAGCCGTAAACTCGATCATTGGCTGTGCCTGGTTGGCACTATAGGGATAATTTCCGCCGGTTGACCAGCCCGGAATGCCATTCACATATTTACCGGAAAGCTTTACCCCATCCACTGAAGCCAGCTTATATAAACGGTTGGTATGGCCGACTTTTTCCAATTCAGTTTCGCTTATCTTTTTTACCTCGATGGTTTCATAGGGGTTGGTAAAAGCTCCTGTATTACCGTTCATGGTAAAAGTTCCCCAGGTGCCACCGGCCTGATTTTTAGAAAAGGTCAGGAACCCTTCTCCCGGAAGCTGGTTGAAATAATCTCCATTGGACAGTACAATCTTCCAGTCTATATTAGCCCAGTTGCCGGTTGAACCGGTTTTAAGTCCCATCCATATCTCAAAATCCGGCTTACCGTCACCGGTATCATTATCGTCTGTTGCTTTTTCACAGGAGGCGTTTATGAAAGTGAGCATTGTCAGAACGAGCATCATTATTTGTTTCGTGATATTCATAATAAGAGGTTTAAGCATTAAAACATTTTTTTTACGGTGTAAAATTGTTCTATTTTAATACCGGCATCAATCCCTGAAAATGTGGTTTCTGGCTGAGGAAAAAATCACCTGAAAGGGGGATTGACCAGGGTGTTTAACTAATATTAATTTGCAGGATGAGAGTATGGCCTTTTATTTTGGCTTTTTGTTTTTTGCATACGGCTGCCGGATTCGGGCAGGGTGTATATGTAAATGAATTGAAAGCCATCATTCAGCAGAACAGGGAGGACAGTGCAAGCGCATCGGCGTACAACTGGTTAGTGTTTATGGGAAAAGATTATGGTATTCCTTATACTGATACCGATGCCATGATTGACAAAGCCCTGCAAATAAGTCAACACATTCATAATAAAACACAAACCTCGTTTGCATTGCTGAACCAGGCTTTGAAAATGTCGGGCAACGGGAAATATGATACTGCACTGTATACTGCCAATACTGCAAAAGATATTTTAAGCAAAACGGATACTTTAAAAAACGATGCGCTGTTATCTGTTTATTATTTTACAAAAGGGATGATACTGTTGCCGCAGGGATCATTTAAAGAAGAGACCTTAGCGAGTTTTTTAAAGGCGCTGGCATTATCGAAAAAAACAAACCATCCTTATCTCACGGCAGCTTGTTACAGTGCTGTGAGTAAGGCTTATGATTATCTCCGGCAATTTGAATATGAAATTGATAACAATAAAGCCTTCCTGGCTTTTGCACTCAGCGTTCCGGTGGATTCTTTAATTCTTGCAAAAGCCTATAATAACGCCGGCGCTGCTTACCTGAATGCGGGTGATAAAACCAATGCTGCAAAATATTTCAACTACTTTGAGCAACTGCTGCCCCGCCTGCAAAGCCCTTACCTGTTATGGTTGTCTTACAACAATAAAGCACACCGCCTGATGGAAGACGGGCAATACAGCCAGGCCGCAGCATATGCGTTGCAGGGGATTGAAATTGCAAAAGCAAACAACTTATCGCCTTTTGATAAGCTGGCTACTTACTATCTTTTAGGGTATATACATTACTTAAACAACGATTTTACAAAAAGTAAATCGTACATGGATACTACTTATATGATCGCGGACGAAGTGGGTTCAAAAGAATATGTAATGTATGCAGCAAGCGGCATGGCAGAAATTGAGGGTAAGCGGGGCAATTATAAATCGGCCGCGGACTATTTAACACTACAGTTGCAATTGTCCGATAGTATTTCTAATGAGCGATCAAAGATCAATGCTAATTTTTTAAATATTGAATATCAGTCGGCGCAAAAAGAAGCACAGATAAAGCTACAGGAAGCGAGCATCAGTAAAAAAAATATACTCAATTATATTTTATTTGGCAGCGCAATAGCATTAGCTGCTATATTATTGCTCTCTTACCGGAACTATAGCAGCCGCCAGAAGCTGCAACAACAGCGCATTGCAGAGCTGGAAACCGAGAAACAATTATTAGCCACACAATCGCTGTTGAAAGGCCAGGAAGATGAACGCAGCCGCATGGCTAAAGACCTGCACGATGGGTTGGGCGGTATGCTGAGCGGCGTAAAATTACAATTAGGAGCCATGAAAGGTAATCTGATATTAACAGAAGAGAACGGCATACTGTTCAATAATGCCCTTCACAAATTAGATGAATCCATATCGGAAATGCGCCGGGTGGCACATAATATGATGCCGGAAGCATTGATAAAGCTGGGATTGCAGCAGGCTTTGCAGGATTATTGCGATGGCATTAACGCATCGCGTAGCCTTACTGTAAATACCGGGTTTTACGGGCTGAAGCAAAGGATGGATGCAGCTACGGAGGTAACGGTATACCGTATTGTACAGGAGCTGGTGAACAATGCGGTAAAGCATGCGGCCGCATCTAACGTGCTGGTGCAGGTAATGCGACAGGATCAGTCGCTGAATATTACCGTGGAAGATAACGGTAAAGGCTTTGATGCCACTCATTGGAAGGAAAAGCATACTGCAGGTTTGCAGAATATACTTTCGAGGGTGCATTACCTGGGAGGGCGTATGGATATCCAGTCGCAGCCAGGCAAAGGTACTTCGGTGTATGTGGAATGCATAATTGAAAGCAATGGATAAAATAAAGATACTGGTAACAGACGATCACCCGATGGTGCTGGAAGGAATGCAGACCATGCTTTCGCAGATAGGATTTGTTATTATTACCGGGCTTGCCCGCAACGCTTATGAAGCAATGGAGCTGATAAAAGCAAACCCGCCGCATATTGTTATTACAGATATCAGTATGCCGGAAATAAGCGGTATTGAGTTTGCGGCAAAGGTCAGAAATGAATATCCCGGAGTGAAGATCATTGCCATGAGTACATTTAACGAGCGTAGTTATATTTCTCAAATGGTGCAAAACGGGGCATCGGGTTATATACTCAAAAGCGCTTCCAAAGAAGAAATAGAGGAAGCGATACTTACGGTATACGAAGGGAAATTATATATGAGCGTGGAATTGGAACTGAACAAAAAGGAACAACAGGAAATAAATAAAATACCCATCCTCACCAGCCGCGAAAAAGAAGTGCTGGCATTGATAGCCGAAGGCTTTACCAACCCGCAAATCGCAGCAAAATTATTTGTAAGCCCTTATACGGTTGACAGCCACCGTAAAAACCTGCTTACCAAGTTTGAGGTGAACAATACAGCCGGGCTTATCAAGCTGGCTGCCAGATACGGATTGGTCTAAAAAAGAAATTTATTCCGGAGTTTATATTGCAGCTAAAAATAAGGATTTGGGAAATTCTTTTGCACTGGTCCGTCACGTTTGGACGTACCGCCGGCAAAAGGATCTTATTTCCATTGGGAATGAGACGCGGAACCCCGGACAAGAGCACTCCTTCCGGGAGAGCCGCCATGTTTTTTTCCATTTGTATAGTTTGATCATGCTTTAACGCCGGTGTTAAAGGAAAAGAAAGCGCGGGGCAGCATATCATAAAGTTATTGGTTTTAAAAAATATATGATGAATTCATCGTATATTGAAAATAATACTTTTATAACCCAAAAGATCAACATGGCTGTCCGGGACATTGCCGATGTAATTGAAAGACTCAATGAAATTATCGCCCAAACAAAAGCGTCCGGGAACAGGATGGGCTATTTTGCCGCATTGTATAAGCGAATGACTGTAGCCGTTCAAAACGGCATTAATGCCAACCTGTTTGAAGACGGGCAAAGAATGAACCGGCTTGATATATGTTTTGCCCAAAGATATTTTGATGCATACGAGACATATAATGCAGGCAGCTCTTGCAGTACTGCATGGAAATGTGCATTTGATTACTGCAGGGATGACGGGCTCACCGTGATTCAACATTTGATACTCGGGGTAAATACACATATTAATCTCGACCTGGCCATCGCCGCTGCTGAAATATCTAAGGATAGTAATATTGATACGCTCGCATACGATTTCAACAAGATCAATGATGTCATCGCTTCGCTGGTGGATGATGTACAGGAAAGCCTTTGCCATGTATGGTTCCCTATGCGGATGCTGACAAAGATTGCCAATAACCGGCAAATGGCAGTGCTTAATTTCAGTATTGATAAAGCCAGAACGGCCTCCTGGAGCAACGCTTTATTACTTTGGGGTATGAATGAAGCACAACAACAGGTTTACATTCAGCAGATGGATACAACTGTTTGCACATTAGCGAAAGGAATAAGATCCCCCGGCATGATAATGAGCCTGCTTTTAAAAGGAATTCGTTCCACAGAATACGATGATGCGGCACGAACGATCCGGCTCATTGATACAACAGTAATTGATTGATAGTTAACACGGTTACTGGTGTTGCGCGGAGAAATCTGTCAGGCTTCACCAACAACAATTAGTTTTTGAATGCTCTTTTCATATCTGCTGTTATTTGTTTTATCGGTATGCGCTTCACACACCGGAACATATTTACCCTTTTATACCGGGGCATGAAGGTGCCTATCAGCGGGGTAAAGTTTCGCATGTACCCAATAGAATGGTTGCAGTACAAGAATGCAGCGCCGCCGGACGGGCAGACAACAAAAGCATAATTATAATACTGCGGCTAAGTATGCACATACCCTCTCTCTTTTATACTGGCATATGAAGGCACACCAGTAAGAGAAAACGGCAACAACAGCATTCAATAAGCCATTCTTAATGAAGTATCCTTTTTTGGAGCTTTCTGATTTGCTTATTATCTTACTGCGCTAATTGAGTTTTTGTATTGGCTTTAATGAAAGATTGAGTGTTGAATTAAGTGTATAAGCCACATTATATCCTAAGAAAAAAAATAAGAACATCAACCAATGAACTACAAGGGAATATTCCGAACATACCTGTCTTTAATTCTTTTGTTCATCCCCGCTGTTTTATTTGGTACCCTTGTTTTGATATACAGGAACGATTCAAATCTCCACATCACTTATAAATTTCCTTACATACCGTGGCAGTTCCTCGTTATTACGGTATTTGGTATTCTTGCCACCGTCGGCGGCGTTCTTGACTGGAAGTTTCACCGGAATCCCCTCAATATGAAAATACCTAAAAAGGAAAGGGATGCCGAGGCCAAAGCACTGGGGCTTGGAGGATTGCCGATGTTTATACTGATGTGGCTGGCAATGATCAGCACCACGCCTTCCAGCTATCTCATTCCTATTCTTCTTGTTTTGATATATACCGTAGTTGCCATTAGTTATGATGAGTTTGTATTCCATATTAAAAGATGTGGTAAAGTTGAAAACAGGTATCATAGAATGTTGGTTTTCGGCAATGGTATAGCATGGCTGGCATGGTTTCACTTTATCTATTGTAAATGAAGTACAAAGCACTACTTGAGCAAAGCAGGCAAAATATAGGAATTGATTTTCCTGTAAGCTGCCGGGGAATCTCTTTTCAGGTATTTGAAACAGGATGCAGGTGGATGCATCAAAAATTAAATGATGATGCCGGGGAAAGGCACCGGAACTTCAATAGCTCAATCAATTACCTGAAGTATGGCATGATTAAATATGGTATTGCATTTTTTGTATTTTTCTTTTCTCTATGGCAATTTTCCAGGATCAGCTTATTCATAGCCCCGTTATCAATCGTTTTATTTTACCTGGTGGAAATACATTTCCTGTTTTTATTTCCGTTTATCCTTGATGGTATTGAAAATCCTTTGTGGGCAAGCTTAAAACAAACATACAAAACAGGAATAGTAACGGCATTAATAACTGTTATTCCAATAGGTTTATTTATGCTTTACGGATTATTGAACATCAGGAACCCCTTCCGTAATTGGTATATTGGCTGTTTTGCAATTATAATCTGGTATCAAAATGAAGTTAAAGATCGGCTATAATCAACCTTTTGAAATCCGGAAAGAAACACATTTGTCTGAACACGCCGGAAGTTTTGACATACTTTATCTTTCCGATCTGCATTTTAACGGATTTACAGGTGAAATGATCTCTAAAATCATTTCGACCGTTCATAATTTAAACCCGGCAATAATATTGTTTGGGGGAGATTATATAGATACCCGCAAAGGATTGGGGTATCTGAATGAGCTGCTGTCGTCTATATCACATAGAAAACATGTCTTTGCGATAGGGGGTAACCACGATTATTATTTCGGAATAAAAAAAGTAGAAAAAGCTTTCGTTGATAATAATGTAAGTTGGATTGAAAAGCAATCAATCTACGTGAACATAGAGAACACGAAAATCAGAATTGACGGGAACAGGGTAGTTGAACAAAAGCAGGATGCGGATCTTTCCATTTTACTGTTACATAAGCCATTACCATTGATGAAATTCAGCAACTATTATAATATAGCTTTCGCGGGACATTTACACGGTTGTCAGTTTGTGTTATGGCAGTCGGGCGATAATCTTTATCCCGGTAAATTCTTTTATCATTGTAATTTTCTGAAAAGCCGGCAGGAAAAATGTAACTATTTTATAAGCAAGGGAGCAGGTGACGCCTTACCCATCAGGTATAATTGCAAGAGAGATGTGGTATTGGTCCAGATAAGAGAAAACAAGCCATCAAACATACAATCATGAAAACATCTTTCGCGGTTTGTTTTGCAACAATTTACGGTATAACACTTCGTATTGTTTTCGGCTTTTTGGGAGAAATGCTACAGGTAATGAGCATAGTCTTTCTTTTTCTATCACCTGCTATTATAGGATTCCTGACCGTGTGGCTATGGCCCAAAAGATACTACCTGAGCGGTGTACAGGCATTCTTTATTCCCTGGCTTACCAGTCTGGTAATTTTGGTAATTACTATGGCTTTTGATGTGGAAGGATCTGTTTGCTGGATAATGATCTTTCCATTCTTTGCCGTAGCAGCCGGCATAGGCGGCATTATGGCCCGAAGATTCAGGAAACCTGACCCCGATCAAAATATTGAATTTGACTTTGAGAAAAAAAACACACTGAAAATATCTCTGCTTTTATTAACCCCGCTATTTGCGGGACTGATAGAAGGCGACAGAACCTCCACCAGGGAAGATATCAATATTTCACGGACAGTTGTTATCAACGCGCCCATCAATAAAGTGTGGCATGAGCTCACCAACATCAATGATATAGCGGCAGAAGAAAAAGATTATTCATTAACAACATTAATGGGCTTTCCCTCACATATAAAAACAACACTGGATAGCCCGTATGTTGGCGGCAAAAGAAAAGCTGTTTACGAAAAGGGGCTTTATTTCGATGAAACGATCACACAACTTGAAAAAGAAAAATTATTAGTGCTCGACATCAAAACTGATCCTGCTACAATCCCTCCCAAGGTGATGGATGAACATATTATAATCGGGGGCAAACACCTGGATATTTTACAGGACACTTACATCCTGGAAAAGCTATCTGAAAACAGTTGCCGCATTACACTCTCCAGCCGGTTTTACATAAATACACCTATAAACTGGTACGCGGGTATATGGGCAAAGTATATGATGAAAGACATTTTGCAAAGTGAGTTAAATTTAATTGAAAAAAGATCGGTAGGAAAAATATAGGTGACTTAACGGTGGTCGTGGAGCGGTAAGCAATGTGCAGGCTTCACCAATACAAAGAAGCAAAATGATATATACAGACAAACATATTGCTTTTCCGCCGCGGCAGATCGCAATACAGGCAAGTGGTTAGGTAAATGCATGCTTTGCTTTAGTGCTGGTTGTAAAAACAAAGCACTCCTGGCCGCTGCAATACCACCCTCATAAAGATCAGAATACACATCATTCACCAACCTTCCTTACATTTGATCAAAAAATTGAACCGGGTTATCTTTCTCTTCCTGGCCTTTTCCTTACTTCATGCCTGCAGTCCGGGAAAAAAAGATACCGCCTATGCCTTCTATTACTGGCAGCAGGCAAATAGCTTTTCGGATTCAACCTCACATTGGATAGAAGGACTGAATATCAGCAAATTTTACGTTCATATCATGGATGTGGTGTGGAGCGGTGAAAAACAACAGCCAACACCAACGGCCATTACAGCGCTTTCAACTCCGAACCCCATAACAGGGAAATCGCTGATCCCGGTGATCTTCATCAATAATGAGGTGATAGACAAAGCAGACAGCACACAACTGCAGGAGCTTACAATCAACCTGCTGAGTGCAGCCCATGGCTTTATGGATAAAATGGGAAAACCGCTGGCTGAATTGCAGATAGACTGTGACTGGACAGCCAAGACGAGGGATAAATATTTCTTATTGCTGCAACAGCTCAAACAATCATCACCCGCAACAACTTATGCTGCTACCATAAGGCTGTACCCTTATAAATACGAGCGCCAGATGGGCGTGCCGCCTGTAGACTATGGTGCGCTGATGTTTTACAACCTCACATCTATTAAAAACCCGGAAGAAGAAAATTCCATATTCACTTACAAGGCATCATCACAATACAGGCGGTCAGGCCCCTACCCTATCCCGTTAAAAGCCATCCTCCCGATTTTCGGCTGGTATGCCTGGTTCAGGAACAATGATTATAAAGGAATTGTATACGAGTCCCCTGATCTTACCGGTCTACCCTTTTGTACCAGGATCAGCAAAACAAAATTCCGGGTCTTAAAAGATACCGTCATCAACGGACTGTATTTGAGGAATGGAGATATTTTAAGAAATGAATTCCCGGATACGAAGGATTTATCCGCTTTAAATAAAAATCTTGATAACTTACTTCCCGGAAACAATGAAGTCATATTTTATCACTGGAATGAAAGCTTTTTGCAACACTATAGCACAGCTATTAAAGAAATTACCGGCCCTTAGCCTGTCATTTATATTGGCTTTTGTGTTCAGCGCTGCCCTTGCCTGTGGTCCGGGCCTGTTTGAAGACGATGCCAGGTTTTGTTTGTTCCGTCCTTCCACAATAAACTACCCGCAGCTAAGCGCTATGCAGTACAGCCAGAAGCTGTTTCATTACTTCAACCGGGAAGACTTTGAATCCGAAAACACGATCAACTGTAAGGAATGGCAGCAGGTTACCGACAAAACAGTATCCTACAACGATATATTCAACCTGCAATATCATACATCACCCGACAGCTTTCTGGCGGCTTACCAGGCCCAAAAATGGGAAAACTTCAATGGCAACAGCTTTGTAAAATGGCTAACGGCAAAAAAGAACAGGAGATTCCTGGAGTATTTTGCTACTGCCAAAGCGATTGAAAGAACGCAGGACATAACCGATAAAGGCTGGGGCCACTATTTTCACAAGGTAGAAACAAGTACACTGGACTCCCTGAAGCAGGTTTGTTATACCCGGTACAAAAAGAAGCTTCCGGCTTTTCTCAGGCTCCGTTATGGGTTTCAGTTCCTGAAATGCGCCTATTATGCAGTTGATCCAAATGACCAACCTAAAATTGATGAAGTTTTCAAAACACTTGCCTCTAACAGTAGCATCACTTCCCAATGGGCATATATTTATTACGCATTGCTGCAGCAGGAGAACCTGCAACAGGCCCATTACCTCGTAAAAGCTTTTGATATATGTGATGCGAAAAAATACCGTGCTTTTTCACTGTTGTCTGTTGCCACCCTGGATACGCTGGCGCAAACAACGGGCGACCATTATATCAGAGTGATGGCGCGGGCAATAGCAGCCATGAAAAACCCCGGCAGGTCGCTGCAGGATATACAGTTCGTATTCGACAACGATCCGGCTAATAAATATTTACCCTTGCTGATCACAAGAGAGATCAACAAGCTGGAAGACTGGCTCTATTCACCGGAAGTGCTGTATTTTCAACCTTTTCTTGCAGAGAATTATTTTACCACCACAGTTGACGATCCTGTTCGCTACAACTTTGAGTATGATAAAAAATACCTTGAAGAATTCCTGGAGCAACTATTGCGCATACAACGATTTAAAAGCACTACCTTTTTGAATATCGCTGTTGCGCACCTCTACAACATGAGCCACCAGCACTCCTCTGCCCGCGATATTCTTTTTAATATGGAGGAGCCTGTTGTTAAAGAGGAACGGATATCTTTCCTGCTGGAAAAGCTCTTTACCATTGTTAATTCCAAACCGATACAGGCGGATGAAGTAAAAAACGAAATTGCCGCTTTGGTAGAGAAGTTAGGTAAATTGGATGACGCAGAAAGATATTATTCACCGTATTACAGCTATCCTGCCGGAGGTATCAGCAGTGTATTGCTATACCTCAGCCGGAAATACCAGGCATTGGGACAAACCGTGATCGCGGGATTGCTGTATGAAAAAGCAGGTATACGCACGAATGAATACATTTACCCGCCATATGGCGAAAGCAATTTTTATGGCTTTATTTCTTATTTCGAAAAGTATGCCGGCCCGGAAGATATTGATGAGCTGCTGAAGCTAAAGCACAAAACAAACAAGACACCTTTCGAACAAATGATCAACCCTGCTATATGGGGGCAGGATGAAATTTACTATGATCTGAAAGGCACATTGTATATCCGCCGGTCTGATTTTGCTTCGGCGATGGAAGCTTTCCGTAAATTACCGGATAATTTCTGGGATACAGCCTACGAGTTCAAAGCATACCTGCCGCTGACTTCCGTGTCAGATGTAGAGCAGATCATCTCATTTCCGACAGGCAATCAAAAAAAATATACAGTCGCCAGTAAAAAACAGGTGGTGGCAGACGTCCTTCAGATAGAGACGCTTTTACAACAAGCAAAAACAAATCAGCAAAAAGCATTGTATACGTTGTGGCTTGCTAATGCCCGGCTTAATATTTCTTATTTCGGGAAGGCATGGATGCTGTACGCCTATGGCAAAACTTCCAATGAACCCTCAGGCCCCGGGGATTCCTATCATTTTGCTTACTACTATATCAACCCAAACAATACAAATAATACGGAGAATTATTACTACCTGAAAGATGCCCGTCGTTTGTATGAACAGGCATTACAACTGGCAAAAGGTGACAACGAGTTAAGCGCCCGGTGCTTGTTAATGCTGTCGGTTTGTGACGAATACCAGCATGCGTTTGATCCCGCAGAAAGCAATAGTACTTCTACCGGGCCATACCGGTCACCTTTCAAAAAAGAATTGGGCAGGTTATACAGTAAAACGAAGTTCTTTGAAACCGTTGCAGTAAGCTGTCCGGATGTAAAGGCAGATGCAATCGGTTCCCGGTAAAATAAGAAGGAGGGGGCGCACCGTTGTTGGTGTTACGCGTTGGGCAATGCCCAGGCTTGACCAACAACGATTACGTCAATAGCGATAATGCTAAGAATTCAATTTATAGCACCTTAATAAATTATGATTATTACGTGTTATAATATAAATTAGCGCGTTACCACCAATGCTAAGACGACAATGAAAAGAATGAAATCGACAAGATACGTAGTTATATTGACCTTATTCGCATTGACCTCTTGCATGACAAACAGACTGATATTTCAAGACAAAAAGTTTAACACCTTTGATACACTTGACGTTAAAACAGTAATCAAATTAGAAAAACAAAAACGTTCTAAAGACATTACGCCAGACCATTTAATAGAAATTGGAGAAGGAATTTATCCCAACAAAAGCAAGTATATTTTAGCGACACCTAAAACTTATGAAATCAAAGAGAAGCCAAACTTCAAAGTTGAAACAGAATATTTTTACGGGGTAAATGATGGTTTGGTAAAAGTAATTCTTTGTCAATGGGACTACTTGCAAAAAAATAACTCTAACTCTTTTAAAAAAGAAAACTATACAAAAAAATCCAAAACATTTCAAACTAAGTTTGAGACCTTAACTTCTCAATTGACAAAAGAATTTGGAGAACCTTTTTCAAAAAGTATCGAACAGGATAAAATCAAAGACAAGACTTTTAGAGATGACTATAAGTTTAAACGAGCGGACGGGCTTAATGCATATTTGTTTATGTTTGGGAATGACAACAGCGGTTACAGACAAATAAGGCTTGCAATTTATAAAAACTGATTACAAAGATGAAAGCAAGAAGCGCTGGAATTGTTTACTGCCCCATTAGTTTAGATTAATACTAAAATTGAATAAAAAAACTACGCCATTTACAGAGCACTAGCTTGCTTTTTTTACTTCTTCTTCCGGCAATATGCCTGCTAAAGAGCTCCTAGCCCTCCCTAATTTTACAAGCTGACAAAAAAAGTTTAAAAAAATTGGGCAACCAAAAAGTTGCGCGTATATTTGCAACCTATTGGTTTCGTAAGTAAAATAATAAAAATGAGAACATTAAAGTTGCAAATGCACCTTTCACTGAATGGTTATGTTACCGCGGAACAAGGTGCTGCCAATTTCGTCTGGGACAAGGACGTGATAAAATTCTGTATTGACAATCTTAAAAATGTGGACACTATTTTATTGGGTCAACATACAGCCCGGGAATTTATACACTTCTGGGATGGTGTAGCTGTAACTCCTGACCATCCTGAATGGGAGCCTGGAAAATGGATTTCAGACATTCCCAAGATTGTTTTTTCCAATACCATTACACATCATCAGTGGAAAAACACTACGATACTCAGGGGAAGCCTGAAAGAAGAAATCAATCACCTTAAAAAATCAACCGGCAAAGAAATGCTGGTATACGGAGGTGCTATGCTTGCCTCTTCGTTAATTGAAAATGATTTGGTGGATGAATTTTATTTCCTGGTAAATCCTGTTTGTTTCAGTAAGGGTCTCACTATTTTTCAATCTGTTAAAAAAACATTGCCTTTGACCCTTATAAAATCGCACACGTTTGGTTGCGGTAACGTATTATTAAATTATAAACCCGGCAAACAATAAGAAGAGATATTTTCAAGCCATTGCAGACCCGACAAAAGATTTAATCAATCAAACAACTTATTATCAACAATTAAAAACCGGGAAAATGAACAGTAATCTTTTATTCGATTTTTCTGTGAACAAGAAAAACAAAACTATTCACATTAAACGTGAATTCAACGCTAACGCCAAATTGGTTTGGCAGGCGTGGACAACAGCTCAAATGTTAGACCAGTGGTGTGCTCCAAATCCTTACCGGACCGAAACAAAAACAATGGACTTTCGTGAAGGGGGCTTTTGGCATTATGCAATAGTTAGCCCGGAAGGCAACAAACATTGGAGCAGGTACGATTACAAAAAAATTGAACCGCAAAAAAGCATTACGGAATTGCGGGCATTCTCCGATGAAAGCGGGACGGTTAACCCTGATTTCCCACGCACGAAATGCACCCTGGTTTTCAGCGAAACGGATGGAAAAACAATTGTAACGATGACCGAAAAATACGGAAGCTCCGAAATGTTTGAAAAGATGGCAACAATCAGCCACAAAAAAGGCTTTTCGTCACATCTTAAAAACCTGGACAAATTTTTGTCATCCCTAAAAAAGTAGTGAAAAACGGCAGGATCACTGTATTTCTTGTCTTATGGAAAGTGGATCAAAAAAAGAGCTTTTTACATTTGTAAAACGAATAACAATCCGCATCTACGTAATATGATGCTAAAAAAGAAAGCAATGAAAAAGAACAAAATTATTTTTTGGATTACAACAAGCCTCATTTTCCTCTGGGAAGGCCTTATGCCAGCCCTTACTTCACAAACCGAACTTGCAAAAGAAGGTATCAGGCACTTAGGTTATCCCGCATACTTTGGAAACGCATTGGTCGTATTCAAAGTTTTGGGAGCTTTAACGCTGATAATTCCGCAAGTACCGAAACGGCTTAAAGAATTGGCTTATGCAGGCTTCCTGTTTGACTTTCTTTTTGCAAGCATAAGCCACTTTGCAGTAGATGGAGTAGGTTTCCAGTCATTTTTCCCGCTTATTTTTATCGGGATACTTGCATTATCGTACAGCAGTTACCACAAATTACATTCAGCAAATCAAAAAAATTAAAACAATGAATAACAATCAGAAAATAATTCCAAACCTGTGGTTTGATGGGAATGCACAGGAAGCTGCAGCGTATTACCTGTCAATTTTCAGTGATGGTAAACTTATTACGACCACTTATTACCCTATGACGGAAGCAGAGGGACTGGCGGATTTTCAGAAAGATCTTGCAGGTAAAGTGCTTACCGTTGAATTTGAAATACTGGGGATGAGATTTATTGGTATTAATGCCGGGCCACAGTTCAAATTCAATGAATCTGTTTCATTTATGATCCCTTGTAAAGACCAGGCAGAAATAGATTATTACTGGAATTCGCTTACAACCGATGGCGGCGAAGAAAGCGTATGCGGATGGCTCAAGGACAAATATGGGTTGAGCTGGCAGGTATGCCCCGACAATTGGGAAGAGCTCAACAAAAAACCCGGCGCCTTTAAAAAAATGATGGGCATGAAAAAACTAATTATTGCTGATTTTTAAAACAAACCGGGTATGGCAAAAACAGATTTTAAAACGATTGACGAATATCACAGTACATTTTCAGGAGATATTCTTAAAAGATTACAAACCATCCGTGAGCTGGTACATACTGTTGCTCCCGAATCGCAAGAAGTGATAAGCTATCAGATCCCTGCTTTTAAAATCGGAGAAAAAGCATACCTGATCTATTATAGCGCCTATCCAAAACATCTGACATTGTCAAATCCCTGGAGTGAAATGTTCTTAAAGGAATTTGAAGAAGATTTAAAGGGAATGAAAGTTTCAAAATCGGCAATTCAGTTTCCGCACGATAGATCTTTGCCTTTGGACTTGATAAAACGAATATTGGTTTTTCGCAAAAAGGAATTGGAAACAAAAAAATAAAACGTATGAAACTCACAGCAAAAGCAGCCCTGCAAATTCAAAAACCGATAAACGAAGTTTTCGAAGCCATTGTAAATCCTGAAAAAATGACGAAATATTTTATTTCGGAAAGCAGCGGACGTATGGAATCGGGAAAAGAACTCACCTGGGAATTCGGGGATTTTCCCGGTAAATTTCCTGTAAAAGTTATAGAAGTTCAGCCCGACAAATCCGTTTCGTTTGTTTGGGACGAAGAAACTGTTGTAAACATTATTTTGAAAGAACAACCCGGCAAAAGTACGGTCGTAAAAGTCACCGAAGGCGAAAAAGAACTAAACGACGATAACCTCGAATGGTGTGTCGGAAATACATTCGGTTGGGGAAATTTCCTCGATTGTATGAAAGCTTATCTGGAATACGGAATCAATCTCCGCAAAGGAGCTTTTGAGTATAGGGAAAATAAAGTATAAAAGAGAAAAATGAGAAAAGTAATCGCAGCAATCAATATGACAGTTGACGGGTTTTGCGACCATACAGCAGGACTGCCTGATGAAGAAATACATCAACACTATACAGACCTCTTAGGTCAGGGAGATGCAATTCTATATGGACGGATAACGTATCAGCTTATGGAATTCTGGCCAACGCTTTTGGAAAAACCATCGGAAGATAAATCAATGAATGACTTTGCAGTGGCTATTGACAAAATTCAAAAAATTGTTTTTTCCGGCACGCTTAAAAATGTAGACTGGAAAAGTGCAACCATAGCAAAACGTGATTTAAAAGAAACTGTTTTAGAACTCAAACAACAATCAGGTAAAGATATTTTCGTTGGTAGTCGTAGCCTGATTATACAACTAATGAAGCTTAACCTGATCGATGAATTCCAACTTTGCATATATCCAATGGTGGAAGGAATTGGTTTGTCATTATTTGAAGATATAAACGACAGGATTATTTTTAAGCTCGTTAATACTAAAATCTTTAATAGTGGAGCCATAATTCTGTATTATCAACCAAAAAGCGACTGACCAGGGAAAAACAACGAACCGCTAATAAGCAGTTTGACGGTAAAACAACATCCTATTCAAGAAATATGAGAAATGAAAACATACAATCCTGATAATTACAATTCACTTTCGCCATACCTAATTATTGACAATGAAAAGTAAAGCGGCAAACTTCAACTATACTGATTTCGACGTAGTAAAAAATATAGCCCTGACTTTTCCCGATACAGAAGAAAGTATTTCCCATGAAGGAACACCATCTATAAAAGTTCGGGGAAAATTAATGTGCCGGCTTCACGAAAGCGGGCAATTTATTCCCATTCGGCTTGACTTTGAAATTAGAGATAAGTATTTAGACAGCCACCCGGAAATTTTTCACTTGCCCGACCACTTCAAAAATTATCCTTACATCTGTATGTGGTTGCATAACTACGACAGAAAACTATTAACTGAAATACTTGAGCTAAGTTGGAAAGGACTTGCCTTAAAAAAACAAGTGAAAGAATATGATGAAAAGAAAACGACGAAAGGCTAACTACAAACAACAAACCGCAACTTTAATATGATATTGAGAAAAAGGGTTTAGAAAATGGAAAATAAACTTTCAAAACGGCTTGGAGATATTGTAACCGCACTTCCATTAAAAGACGGGATGCGAATTTTGGAGATCGGATGCGGACCGGGTGCAATAGCAAGAGAAATTGCAAACCGTTTTGACAATATTTATGTGTTAGCTATTGACCGTTCTGCAAAGGCTATTGAACTGGCAAAGAAAAATTCCGCCACAGAAACAGAAAGCGGGAAACTTACATTCATCCAATCCAAAATTGAAGCATTTGAATTGCCTGAAAATGAAGAATTGTTTGATATCGCTTTTGCCGTCAGGGTGGGGGCATTGGATGGCAGGCACCCCGGAATTGAAAAAGCATCTTTAACAAGCATATCAAAAGCCCTGAAAAAGAACGGGAAGCTATACATTGATGGCGGAGATCCTTTGAAAGAAATCAGCTTGAAAAATTATTGAAATGGCGGCAATAAGTACAAGTAATTTTAGAAGACTTATCGGCGTTTGGAAAACTTTCGGACAAATTTCGTCAGAAAACCAGGTGCTTGAGTTAGCCGGAACAGACTCATATGAACTGATACTTGACGGGAAATTCATTTTACATAAAGCTGATGTAACAATAGGAAGTGAAAAAAGTGAGATTTTTGAAATGATCAGTTTAGACGAAACAACAAACAAAGTTAAAATGCAATATTTCAACTCAAAAGGCGAAAGCGGCATCATGACAGGCGAGCTGACCAATAATAATTTTAAGATTGAAGGCGAGGGTATAAAATTTAGCGGGATGATCAACAGTGAAAATTCAACAATCGTTGGCAAATGGTATTTGCAGACAAATAATAAAAGCTGGAAAGAATTTATTGACATGAAGCTTGAAAAACAGTTATGACAGACAACAAAGCAATAGATAATTTTTTAGCACAATACAGCGAAGATGTTTTTAGCAATGCTCAAAAGCTTCGTGAAATTATTTTGAAAAACCTGCCTGAAGTGCAGGAACAAATAGACCTTCCTGCAAAAATGATAGCATACAGCTACGGACAGAAGTACAGTGAAATGATCTGTACGCTCATTCCCTCCCCAAAAGCGCTTAAATTGGGTTTTTATAAAGGCATGGATTTACCCGACCCTGAAAATGTATTAACCGGAAAAGGCAAAATATCACGGTATATAGAGATCAAACAACAGGAAGACATAAAAGTAAGGCCATTGACAGCATTGCTGAAAGAAGCCTTTAAAGCATACAAAATAAGGAACCTATAACAGAACTTGTTATTGAACGGTAGGCAATATATCAGACTTCAACAACAACAATTGAGCTTTTGAATAACGCGTAACGCCATTGTTGGTGTTGAGCAGTGGCAATAGGCCAGGACTCACCAACAACGATTACGCTTTCGAATGCTCTTTTCAAAAGTTAAAAAAGGCTGTGTTTTATGCAGATGATGTAAGCCCGATATAATAACTTGTGCCATCATTTCTTTTTAAGAAATATTGTATGCCATTAAAATACCTGCTGGGAATTTCGCTCTGTCTTGCAATTACCTTTCATAGCGGCGCGCAAACAAATGAGCACTATACCTGGTGGAACCCGGCAACCTGCACCTTCCCGGTGCTTGAAGGACAGGGCTGGCCGAAGGAAGTGAAAAGCTTTTATGATCGTTTACCCGCCAGGGCAGAGTCTATGGTGAGAGAAGCGGTATGGGGATTATCAAGACACAGTGCGGGACTCTACATTAAATTCAAGTCAAATGCCGGCCAGATAAAAGTCCGTTATACGCTTACCCAAAAGAATAATTACAGCATGCCGCACATGCCGGCAACCGGTGTAAGCGGAGTGGCTCTGTATGCGCTTGATCATAGCGGCAAATGGGTTTGGGCGCCTGGGCAATATCAATTTTCAGATACGGTTACCTACCAGTTTAACAACATAGTAGTGGATACTCAATTTAAAGACAGGGATTGTGAGTTCCGGTTGTTTCTTCCGTTATACAATGCCGTTAGCTGGATGGAGATCGGCGTTCCCGCAGGAAATACTTTTATCCCCCTGCCCCTTTCAGAAGAAAAGCCCGTGGTGGTCTATGGTACTTCCATCGCGCAGGGCGGATGCGCCTCCCGACCCGGTTTGGCATGGACGTCCATACTGGAGCGGCAGTTGGATTATCCATTAATCAATCTTGCATTTTCGGGAAACGGCAGACTGGAAAAACCTTTGATAGACCTGATGACGGAAATAGACGCTAAAGTATATGTACTGGACTGCCTTCCCAACCTCACCGGCACTGCTCCGGCAGCGCTTGAAAGCAAGATCAGGGAGGCGGTGAAAGGCTTGCAGGATAAACGCCCCGCAACGCCCATCCTGTTGACCGAACATAGCCAGGGGATCCATTCAGGAACTGCCAATAGTAAAATGACGGAAGATTGCGAAAAAGCATCTGCAGTACTACGGAAAACCGTTGAAGCGCTCAGGAAAGAAGGCGTTAAAAATATTTATTTGTTGTCCAATACCGCCATTGGTATGGATATCAATTCCACCGTAGATGGTATTCATCCTGCCGATATAGGAATGAAACAACATGCAGATGCCTACGAAAAAGCTATCAGGGAAATTGTGCATGAACCTTCCCTGCCGGCTTACAGCACCACGCAGCCTGTGATGCAGGACCGTGACGGGTATGACTGGCGTGCAAGACATACCGCTATTCTTCAGCTCAATAAAACGGCTCCTCCGCAAAATGTTATCATCGCTAATTCCATCATTCACTATTGGGGAGGTGAGCCCCAATACCCGATCGCAGACGGTGAAGATTCATGGAACCGTTTTATGAAGCCTTTGGATGTGCGTAATATGGCTTTTGGTTGGGATAGAATAGAAAATGCTTTATGGCGCGTTTACCACGGAGCACTGGATGGGTATACCGCGAAGCACGTGGTGCTTATGACAGGGACAAATAATCTAAGTATCAATACCAATGAAGAAATAATAACCGGGTTGAAAAGGTTGGTAGAAGCGATTCAATTGCGTCAGCCGGGAACAGCCATTTTGTTATCGGGCATATTCCCGAGAAGAGATATGGAGAAAAGAGTGGAAGAGATCAACCGTGAAATTACAAAGCTGGCAACGGCGATGAAAGTAACGTATATTAACCCGGGAAGGGTATTGCTTAATACCTCGGGCAAAATTGATGAAACCCTTTTCAGGGATGGTCTTCACCCCAATGCAGCAGGCTATAATAAGCTGGCGCCTGTATTAGCGGGCTACCTGAAAAAATAATTTTATGCTGGTATGTGAAGACATATGCCGGCTGATCCAATCTTCCCCGGTTCTCATTTTAATAATAGCAGAAAACTATTTACCCTGAAGAAGGCTTATGATCCTTTTTTCAGTAGCCCCAAAAATAGGAAAATGAGCCAGCGAGATCGTGCCGGGATCAGCCGTGCAGAAACGACTATAAACGTTTACACTCGGGTATTGAAAGTTGTATTGACGCTATAAACAATACAAAACATATAATGCTAAAACATTGATTACTAATATTGAAGGGAAATAAGTAATTTCAGGCAATAGCAGTAATACAACCGCTGCAACGATCCGCATCATCCAAGTTGAAAACCATATTACAATCTTAATATCACTCTTAAACAACAAATATATGTCTGAAAATAGCATAGCTCAAACTCCCCCAACTTTTCAACTTTCGAATGAAGAAATTGCTAAAATTAAAGCGGAGGAAATACTTCGAAAACAAATTAAAGAGGAAATATCTACACCAAAAGAGAAAGAGAATAAAATTCTAAAATTTCTTAATTCACCAGTTGGATTATTAATCATTTCCGGCATTATAATCAGTGGTATTGGTAAATTAATAACCGAAGGAATAGATTCAAAAAAAGCTCATGCATTAACAAAGAAAGAAGCAGTTAGGTACTTAACAGAGCTAAATGAAAGAGTCTTTCAACTAAAATTCTTTAAAGCAAAATTGGACACTTCTTCAACAGAGGATTTTAAAAAATATTACTCCACAGGCTTTGGAGCAACCAAGTTGGGGGCGACAGGCTGGTATAATCCTGTTTTTTCAGAATTCAAAGAAGTTCCGCTCCAAGCATTAATATTTTGGTTTAAGTTAAATGTAAAGGACAGCGAGACAGCAGACAAATCGCTAAAAGCAATTCAAACGATTATTGTCAACGACAAAGGAATACTCAATAGCGAAGAGGCGACAGAGTGCATCAATAAGTTAGAGGTATTCCAAACTGAAATTGAAAAGGAACTAAAGAATTAATAAGTGCAGCTAACATTGGTATTGCTGCAAGTGGGGCTGGACGTTGAAATTTCGGCTGTTTGCATCGCTGTGCTTTTGTTCCAGCAGACGAATATCTATTTGGCTTTAGTTGTTAACTTCAACATCAATTTTTCAATAGGCTTCAGTTGCCGGGCAGACAGTTATAAAATGCCAGCCCTGCGGCAAGCCTCGAATGTTGTGCGTCATACTAAGTGACCCCTGTAACATTGATAAATGATAAGAAAAGCAATCTACTTTATACTCGGTTTAGCGGGACTTTTAATCATTTGCTATTTTTTACAACCAATTAAAAAAGGCAGGGGCTTTGACACGACAACAAAATATGAACTTGTAAATAATTGGCTTGACTTGCCAAAAGAATTGAAATTAGGCAATCCAACAGGTATCAGCATTGACACAAATCAAAACATTGTTATTTTCCAAAGAGCAGACAGAAAGTGGTCTCTGTTTGGCTCAATGCCAGACAAACCAATTGAAAGTAAAACCATTTTAGTCATTGACAAAGAAACAGGAAAACTAATAAATAGTTGGGGCGACAATCTATTTATTATGCCCCACGGTTTAAAGGTTGACAATGAAAATAATATCTGGGTTACAGACGTTGGACTTCATCAGGTTTTCAAGTTCAGCCACGAAGGGAGACTTTTAATGAAGCTCGGTAAAGCAAAAGTTGCAGGCAATGACAGCTTACATTTTGACAAACCAACTGATATAACAATAGCAAAAGACGGTTCTTTTTATGTGAGCGATGGTTATGGAAACAGCAGAGTTGTAAAGTTTTCAGCAGCAGGAAAATATTTGTTTGAGTGGGGCAAAAAAGGCGACAAAGAAAGTGAGTTTAATATTCCTCACGCAATTTGCTTAGACAACAAAGGGAATGTTTATGTTGCCGACAGAGAGAACAATAGAATACAGGTATTTGATCCAACTGGTAAGTTTATAAATCAATATACAGACAATACTTTTGGGGCAATTTGTGGAGTTGCATTTGACAAAACACAATCAAGATTATTTGCAGTTGATGACTTTACATTTTTGAAAGTAAAACATCGGGGTTCAGACGTTATAATTTTTGACAGCATACAAAGAGCGCAGACAAGGTTTGGCAGAAGTGGTTTGTATCAAGGCAACACATCTTGGTATCATGATTTGACTGTTGATAAAGATGATAACATTTACGTTGGCGACATTTTAGGAAACACAGTTCAAAAGTTTCGGAAAGTTTCCAATCATTGAGAGAGAAGCACGAACGCACAACATGTGTTTTATGCAAGTTGGGCTTAACCTTGTAACATCAACTATTTGCAAATCCCAGCTTCAGTACCAGCCGACGAATAACTTACCACGAATTTTATGTTGTCTTGTCCTAACGGTTTTGTGGTTCGGCGACGGAAAAAGGGAATTTTTTGGGGCAGGCTGAGGTGCTACTATCATCGTCTGTTGCGTCGCACACTTCAGGGTTCGGGATTCTGTTGAGCATTGTGTAAGGACGTTTAGGAAATTCCACTTGTTGTCTTGATTATGAAGATTGCCCTTTCTGTAGATTGTGTCTTGCCTGGTTTTGTGGTTCGTGAGGCACCATAGCCGTCAACTTAAGAAAAAAGAATTTCTAATAAAGAAGCGGAAATACCAGGGAGTGTAAGAATTTTTTGGAAGGTTTCACGCGGGACCGCAGCGCTGCAGCGCCCGCAGCAAGGTTTTCGTAGCGTACTTTGCTCCTTTGCGAATGCTTCGTGAAATTTTCCTCAGGTATTGCTTTTCTTTCCAAACCGCCCATAAAATGGTATGCAAGCCAGTATCAAAAATGAACTTTATGTAAGACACCCCAGTAGTGAGTCCAACTTTCAAACACCCTGCCTGCAAACCAATAGGATTGTTGCAGCACAAGAGTGCGGCACCCGCAGATATTTCCTGCTATAAAAACACTTTATTGCTTGCAAATTTTAATTGCCTGATAATCCTTACAATGGCAGGAAATAAAATAATTACCGGCAGATGCTGCTGCAATATCCCATTCCAAAATATTATTGCCTTTCAGAATTGTAATCTTTTTTGAGGCGATCAATTTTCCTGCCGAGGAATAAAGATAAAAAGTAACCAGGTCTTTTTTTAATGCCCGGATATTTAATTGCAGCCTATCAGTAACAGGATTAGGAAAAACAGCAATACGTGCATCCAAAAGTTGTATATTAAGCTTAATTATTGCAGAATAAGTAAATTGCCCGTCATTATCTACCATTTTAAGACGATAAAAATTATTGCCGTTCACAGAACTGTTATGCAGATACTTATATTGAGATACTGATGTGCTATGGTTTCCTGCGGGTTGCGTCGCAATTTTTGTAAATCTTAATCCGTCACTGCTCCATTCAACATCAAAATGGCTGGTATTTATTTCCTGGCCTGTAGTCCATTGCAATAAGTTGCCGGTTGCCGATGATATACCTGAAAAATCAAGCAATGTTAAAGGCATTACAATACCTGATCCAAGGTTTACAATATATGTTCTTCCCGTGGCGCTATTTAACACGGTAGTCCCTGCTCCCGGATCAAAATCTACTACGTTCTGAAAAGAACCTGTTGCATATATATTCCCGGAAGCATTACAAAAAAGAGAATATCCTTCATCTATCGCGTTTCCTCCATAGTGCAAAGCCCATGCAAAACCTCCTGCCGAAGTAAGTTTGCAGATAAATATATCGTTGCTGACACCACCTGTAACAGTTAAATTAAAAACTGCCGGGCCGGGATCAAAGTCTGCGGTTGACTGAAAAATCCCTGTAACGTATACATTACCAGAAGGGTCAAGTACTATATTCTTAGCGGCATCAGCATCAGTTCCCGCAAAGGTACTTACCCACACAAAATTACCATTGACATCCAGTTTCAAAACGTATGCGTCAATAGAACCAGCAACGGTGACATTATATGTAGAAGGGCCAGGGTCAAAATCTACTGTAAAGGGAAAATCGCCTGCAACATACACATTACCATTTGCATCCGCTTTAACCGATTTGCAGTTATCTGTGCCAAATCCCCCAAAACTTTTACCCCAAACAAAACCACCGGCAGCATTTAGCTTAATAACGAAAGCATCTGCTCCTGATGATGCAGTTACATTAAATGTACCTGCACCAGGATCGAGATCAGCGGTAGCATTGTAATTGCCGCAAACATATATATTACCTCCGCCGTCAACACTAATATCATCACCTTCTGAATAATTTCCTGCAATGTGCATGGCCTGGATAAAGTTTCCGTTGGCGTCCAATCTTACAATAAAACAATCATTGTTACCTCCTGCATTCAAATTATATGTTCCCGGCCCCGGATCAAAGTCTACTTCACCAACAAAAACCCCGGTCATACAAATATTTCCGGACAAGTCCAATGTCATGGCATACGCCAGATCAGAGAAATTGCCTCCTATATTTTTTGCCCAGATAAAATTTCCGCTTGCATCAATCTTAGCAATAAAAATATCATACTGCCCATTGCTGGCAATGTTAAAAATGGTAGATCCCGGGTCAAAGTCTACTGTGCCGCTAAAGTACCCGGCTACGTATACATTACCGCCTGCATCAACAGCAACAGATCTGCCATAATTAGTAGCATCTCCGCCAATCCGTATTGCCCATACAAAATCACCATTGACATCTAACTTAGAAACATAAGCATCGTCAGCGCCATCAGTTGTCAAATAGAATGTGCCCGGCCCCGGATCAAAATCAGCAGTACCTCCAAAATGCCCCGTAGTATATACATTACCCGCCGCATCTGCAACTACTTTTTCCCCTTCAGAACCACCTATATTTCTTGCCCATTGCAGAGCAGGCAATTGCGCATATATTGATGATAAGACCAAAAAGCAACACACTGCTAATAGTAATTTTTTCATGTTCATACTTTTTATGCTTACACGTGGTTTCTTCAGTTCGCAGCACTTCAGCCTCAATTGCAGGTAAATCTACCGGCTGAGAGCAAATTATTTTCAGCCATTTATTCAACGGGAATATTTATTTATTCAACGGAGAAAACATAATAAGCTGCCTGTAAAAGGTTTATAGCTTACTGCTGTATAGCAGGGGTTTCAATTACAATATTCAGCTATTTTTCTTCAGCGCCGCCATCACATCTTCCTTTCTTCTTCGTGATACTTCAACAGCAGACTGATCTGCCATGATCAATATGTTGTCTTTATAGCCGCTTACAAAGGAAATATTTATAAGATGAGATTTATGCACCCTTATAAAATTGTGCGTTACAAGCATTGAATCATAATTTTTCAATGTATATGCTACGAGTAATGTGTGCCCGTCAGCAAAGAAAAAGCGTGTATAATTTCCTTCGCCTTCAAGGCGTATGATCTGCTCAGGTTTATAAAAAAAAGTTCCCTGCATAGTGGGCAGCGCCAGCTTAAAATCAGATTTGCTTTTTACCTGGAGGTTATGCATGAAGTTTTTATACAGCAATTTATCTGATTGTGTATTCCTGCTCTTTAGCAGATAGCGGTCAAAAGCGTTACGGAGCTCTTCCGCATCAATTGGTTTGAGTAAATAATCTAATGCGCTGAAGCGGATAGCCTCAATAGCGTATTCATCATGCGCGGTGGTGAAAATAATGCTGAATTCCGGGTTCACTATTTGTTTCAGCAGGTCAAAACCATTCATACGTGGCATCTGTATATCAATGAACAGAATATCAGGGTTAAAATTTCGTATAAGCAGTATTCCTTCGGCAGGATCGGTGGTTGTTTTTATTTCACTTATTTCAGGTATATAGTAGTAACACATTAGTGAAAGCGTTTGTATTGCCTTCGCCTCATCATCAATGATCAGCGCTTTTATGCTACTCATAGC
Organism: Chitinophagaceae bacterium; assembly: GCA_019638615.1. Classification (GTDB taxonomy): domain Bacteria; phylum Bacteroidota; class Bacteroidia; order Chitinophagales; family Chitinophagaceae; genus Agriterribacter. The sequence continues at coordinate 32,887 of JAHBTL010000020.1, forward strand.
TTTTTATCTCCTATATATATTTTCAGCACAACCTGTGTGCCTTCAATAGCTCCATCAATAGAGGTAACATCAGTAATGCTTATCTCAAATGGTTTATTATACTGTTGCTGCAACAGGCGTAGTCTTTCTTCAACAATAGACATGCCGCGCGACTGGTGTGTGGAAGCACTGTCTCTCCTCAACCCGGCGGAAGCAGCCCTGCCGATACCATTATCTTTTAAAGTAGCAAGCAATATATCATCATCGTACAGATCAAACAGGATGCTCAAAGAACGGTCTTTATCCTTTGGCATCAAACCATGCCAAATGGCATTTTCCACAAAAGGCTGCAGCATCATCGGGGGTATATTTATTTCTTCAGGCTCTATCTTTTCTGTTGTTTGTATAGTGTAAATAAAACTGTCGCCAAAACGATTTTGTTCAAGCTCAAGATACCGGTTAAGCATGTCTATTTCAACCTGCAGACTGATAAACTGCCGGCTTCCAAAATGCAGTATTTCTCTTTGTAATTTTGAAAACCTGGAAAGATACCTGGTTGCTTCAACAACATCGCCTTTAAATATATAATGTTGTACACTATTGAGCGCATTGAAAATAAAATGTGGATTCATCTGCATTCTTAATGCTGTTAACTGCGAGGTTGCAAACTCTTTATTAAGCCGCAGCACTTCCATTTCTTTTTCCACTATATGCTGTTCTGCTACCACCGTTTTAATTTTAACCGCGCATAAAGAAGCAATAGTAGTAAGAATCTGCAAATGCCTTTCCGTATAAAAATTTTCTTTCGAATGCTCGCTGTCAATGATACCAATAACTTCTCCATCGCTGATGATGGGCACTGTTATTTCCGACATTCGCCTGGCATCATCTACTATATAACGCTCATCCGCAGTGGTATTATTAATGATTTCAGGTTTACCGCTGATAAATACACTTCCTACAATACCATATCCGGGTTTTATTTCAATTGGCTGGTGAATTTTACTTTCACCAGTCATTTTTGGGCCCCAGGCTGCTTTTTGAATCAATACCCTTTCTTCATCACTCTTCATATAAATAACGCAATCTTCAAAATTCAATTTTGAAATACAATTCTTCGCTACATCCCATAGCATATCATCTATGCTGTGCAGCCTGTTCATTGAGGCGGCAAAATGATTAATGATCTGCTCTATTTCCAACTGCTCTTTATAAACCGCCGCTTTTTGTTGCTGCATCATGGTCTCTGCTGCTGCTTTTACCTTTACTCTTCTGATCCTTGCCTTCATAAGCAGGATGATTAACCCGGCGATTGATAGTAACATCAGCAGCAAAAACCACCAGGTTTCCCAGAAAGGAGCGGCTATCACAAAATAATATACAGCAATATTCCTGCCCCATATGCCTTTGCTGTTTAACGCCTTCACTTCGAAAGAGTAATTTCCCGGAGGAAGATTTTTAAAGTTCACATCACGAAGTTTATTGCTGTTTATCCATGTAGTATCACCTCCTTTCAGCCGGTAATAATAGCGAAGAGCCGAAGGGTTTTCGTAATCCAATGCTATGAACTGAATGTGAAATGAATTTTGTGCATAGCTGAATATATGCTCCTTATTTGAGTGCAGTGATGCTGCACGGGTGAATTTTTCATTGCTATTGTATTCATGCTGCACGCCGGTAATATATACCGGCGGCGGCTCATCAGTTACAGGAATAGTGTACGGATTAAAAACGGCTGCGCCATATGTAGTTACTATATGAATATCTCCATTACCAGATTGCAGGAGTCGCATATAGCTGTATCCTGGTTTTATAAAGCCATCCGTAGCGTCAAAGTTTATTACCCGGCCGGAGAATTTACCGGCATTCCCTAATACTGTTAACCCTTTTGAACTTCCGGCCCATATATTATTGTTTCTATCTGACAGCAGTGCCAGGTAATGCAATGTATTCAAACCATCTGCTTCGCTATACTGCCGCACTATTTCCAGCTTGTTTTCCGCATTAAACCGGCAGGTTAATATACCATTGCCTGAAGTGGCAATCCATATATTTCCTGCCTTATCTTTAATCATATACTGTACAGCATATTTTTTCCCGGCAATATTGTAAGCAAGCAATGAATCGTTATGCAGGTACGCTAATCCTTCTTCTCCGCCCAACCATAATTCTCCGGAAGGAGATTCAACTACGGAAAGAAACTTTGCATAGCGTGATATATTAGGCGCATAATAGTACGGTTTGAAAGAAATGTTTTGCTGTCCGTCAACAAGGATCTTTGTTATACCACGGTCACCTGCCGCATATAAGTTGCCATTACCGGCTTTATAAAGGCAGAGTATCGAATTGCTGTGTAAACCATTCTTTGTTGTGAATCGTTGATGTTCGTCATCCTTCAACAATACCAGCCCCTGGTAACCGCTGCCAACCCAAATCTTCTCCTGTTCATCTTCATACATTGCCTTCACTTCCGCACCAGGTACTATATTTTTTTTATAGATTATTAATGAATCGTTACGCCGTTCAAAAATACTTCCCCTGTTAGCGCCCAGTAGCATAGTCCCGTCTTTTCTTTCGAGCACTGAATAAAAATCATTTACGGTTGTTTTTGAAAAAATCACAGGTTTCAGTTTCAGCAGCCCGTCATGCGTAGCTACCCACATAAAATTATTGTCCTGCAATACCGAAGTCGCCCAAACAGTATAATTGTCAGGAAAACTGAAATGCCTGGAAGCGGATGCTGCCTGTGGATGAAAATAAAATGCCCCCCTTGTACCTACGTACCATAACCCCGGTAACCCCTGCTGCATACCGGGCTGATACAATTGCTTATAAGGAATTGCTTTCACAACTCCATTTTCATAAACATTCATTTCAGTGGATGCTCCGTCAAAAAATATTTTTGAATATGATATTGGAAAAAGAGATTGTATATTATCTCTTTGCCCGATGGTAGTAAATAGCTTTTCTATTATCCCTTTGCTAAAACGGAATAAATCATGCTTGTTTGAAAAAAACACCGAGCCATCGGGCGATGCTTTAATTAATGAAACCCTTCGCTGTTCAACTGAATCTTCAGGGTAATTCCATCCGTTTATAATATACTGTTCAACCGGCGTTTTATTCTTTCCGCTGAAATCAAATTGCGTCATCAATAATTTAGCCGGGCCATTTTCTGTAGCAAGCCAAACTGCTGTATCAGCATCAATAAAAATATCATTAATGCTCATCGCATTAGCAGAAGGAGCGCTTAATTTGATCACATTGTTTTCATCATAATGATACAAACCTGCTGTAGTTCCGATCCATAAACTGCCTGAGGAATCCATCTTTATTACATTTACGTATCCTATCAACTCCTGGTGCAGGGCATAAGCATAATTTTGAAAAGCATACCCATCGTATTTGCTTAGTCCTGCTGCCGTTCCTAACCAAAGAAAACCGCTTTTGTCTTTGGTAATGCAAATGATTTCGGGAGAAGGCAATCCGTCTGCCGTGCTCAGGTATTGATATGTATAATTGTATGGAGGTTGCGCTGCAACATTTTTGCCGAAGCAATGCAGCAGCAAAAAGAGAGAAACCCTGTATAAAAGTAACCGCCGCTTCAATAAATACTAATATAAACATTTTTCAATTATTCCGCAATACTACCGGCATTGCCATTCGGTAGCGTTTTCAGGTTCGCTTGCCTGCTGAAGCGTTAGCTGATTTGCCGCATAATTAAACCCGGGAGGAGATGATGAAATAAAATACCCCGGATAAGCAACGCTTTCTATAGCTACTGTTTTTACTCCGCTTGAATGTTCTATCTTGTGAATGATAAACATGTAATTATATTCATCATTGTCTAAATCAGTTTCACTACCCCGGGTTGCAATACCCATGTGTTTCTCCTGCCGGTTGGTCGACTCATTTGCGAATACCCAGCGCTTTTTATTATTATCTAACTGTATGGAAACATATTGCTTTCCATCTGCGCCCCTGGTCAGGTTTAGGTAAAACCTGCAATCCACGTCTTTCTCCAATTCCGGCAACGGGTAAGATTTGGGAACATTGTCGGTATACATATTGTTGGGTTTGGTGTAGAAATAAAGATATTCATCATTTGAATAGTCAACAGTAAATATCCATGATTGCGGGTAATGCTCTAAAAGAGGCTGTACAACCTTATTCTTTTTACAGCCAAAACATACAATACATATACTGTATAAGAATACTCGTTTCATAACCTGTTTTTTATGACAAAATGCATATCGGCTACAGAATTAATGATTAACGACATTATTTTTCAATACCATTTATCTAATGGCAGGAATGATATATTTTACGGCGATATCAACAAGCGTAAGGACTGTAATTCTTTAACACTGCTGCTGAAGACTGGCATAGCTTATTGCGCTTGGGAATCACCAACAACATTCCATAGCACAGGTTGAAATAAAATAACAACTTTTAAAACTCCTGTTGTTGGTACGCCACTCACATTTCTGCATCGCCGTGGTTCGGCGGCGGAAGAAGGGAATTTTTTTGGGGGCAGGCTGCGGTGCTACTATCATCGTCTGTTGCGTCGCACACTTCAGGGTTCGGGATTCTGTTGGGCATTGTGTAAGGACGTTTAGGAAATTCGACTTGTTGTCTTGATTATGAAAATTGCCCTTTCTGTAAATTATGTCTTGTCTGTCCGGTTTCGTGGTTCGCGAGGCACGAACCACGGTGGTGAAATGCCGCCGCATCGCCTATGCTTTCAGTTCAAGCTTGCGTAACTCCAAAATGCATTTTTACGGATTAGTTATTTTAAACCCCAAAATATTCTTATCAGTGAGCCTATAAGTTTCGGCTATTTCCATTAAGGTGCTAAAGCGAATATCAACTTCTCCCTTTTCTATTTTAGCAAGCTTACTGTTATCCAATTTTGAAGAATAGGAAAAACTTAAAAGATTTTTTTCCTGTAATACTTCTTCACGATGCTTTTTTAAATAAGCACCAAATGCTTGCTGTACGGTGAGTTTTGTCTTTCTTGCCATACTTAAAATTCATAATAGTATGAAAAAATATTTGGTCGTATTCGACCAAATACCTATCTTAGCAATAGAATTCATTAAACAAGCTATTCACTGAGTCTTATTAGCGAAACGTAGGAAATTTCAATTAGTACAAAGACGATAAGTGAAAGGCTCGTACTTTTAATATAGTGCGAGCCCTCTTATCTGTACTATAGGTCTCCTACGACCTCGCTGGTTGGTAAGTCGGGCTTCGCACTTTTTCATGCCGTATTACCAAAGACTCATCTAAAATAAAAGATGAGCAATTATGAACAACGCCGTTGCCACACCTGCACAAAACATCAACATCCATTTTAACGAAACCCAATGGCTGCAGGCCCTGTTCCTGCTGGCAGAGAGATCATCACCACCTTCCGGCGTAATACCACCGCAGCAATACCTGTGAGGTTTTCTAAAACCGCACAGGCATAGACCCTTACCAGGTAATCGCCCACTTCTTTGCCGAAGCCCATGTGCACCACTTTCGCAGGCTTATCAAAAAGCTGGTGTGCCATGCCAGTGGGGCAGGTGTATACAAAGGATATCCGCCCGGCGATATGCTGTTATACAGCAAGCTCATCTGCTCGCTTATAAAAGCCGCCTATGCTTTGAGGCATAAAAAGCATAGCGCGGTTACCATTAAAAAAGAAGAGCTCTTCAATAAAAAATACTATTGCAGCCATTATGTTAGCGCAGATGCGTGGAAGGAGCTTCCGCGATGCCTTTCTGAAAAAGAATACAGTGATCCCTACCGGGTATTTCAGCAGTTTTTCAGCTACCAGTCGCTCAACAACTGGCTGCGCTGTTGGGGACAGGTAGTGGAGAATGCCTTGTGCAGTGACAGCACTTCTATAGCAGCCCCGCTAACAGCATGCACCCATTTGATAAAGCTGGTAGAAGCCGCGCACCTCGTTGATGTAAGGGAAGTAACGCATGTGGGCGAGTGTGTAAAGAACGGCAGGTCGTTATCAATATAATCTCCCACCCAAATGCTCATTTCCTGAAATAATGTAAATTTAAGTAAACCATTTTCCCAGCGTGGTTGTTCTCGTCTGCAGTGGTTCGTGTCTCACTATAGCCGTCAACTTAAGAAAAAAGAATTCCTGATGATGGTACCTGAGACGCGTACTACGGCGATTTGTATTGGATTGGTCTATCGGTATGTGTCTTCACATACCGACACATATCAGTAAGAGAAGCCGGACTAAATTTCCCCGGGCACAACGCCATCAACAATATGGTGGGAACTACTGCTATTGCACATCGCTTCGTCTGAAGCTTATAGGTGTTCCTGGCTCCTGCGGTGGATTAAGCAACTGCTTAAGATATTTAAAAATCAACCGGGTATCTTCATCATGTGCAGTAGGTCTTTTCTCTACTTTCTGTAGCTGCAACAGACCTACGCCAGCAAAGAATTTCTCTATTTTTTCTTTTTCAGCGAAGCACGTACTTTTTTTACGAAAGCAACAGGCACTTCGGCAACTTCTGCAGCCTGGGCATCGGGCAGTCCAAGCTTGGTTATCAGGTTACGAACTACTTCGGCTTTGCCTTCAATTTTGCCCTGTATTCTGCCTTCTGCTTTGCCTTTTTCGATGAGTTTAAGGCTTTCCCTTTCTTTTATCGTTTCTACAATTCCCATGTGCCTGTTTTTTGGGGTGAAGGAATCAATTTTGCTATCGAATTTACTATCATTTTCCGGATTGGCAAAGGCGACATAATAACGGATAAAATAGAATATGCCCCTGATGGCAGGTTTGGAAAAGTTACGTTCCAGCAGGTTTCGTGCAAGCGCCAGCTTCAAATCTAACAAAGCCTTGTCTGTAAGCCTGCTACGCTGTAAGGCTAATAGTGCCGTAAGTATAACAAAAGCAAATGGGTTGCGGCTTTTTTGCAGCACATTTTCACTTTGGTTAAGTATTTTATAGGTATTGAACTGGTACTGTATTTTCGTTCCCAGGAATTCGGAATGGTAAGCCGTGGGATGAAATTTCCTGTCCCTGTCTGTCAACAGAACAATAGCTGTGATCCGTTGGCGGTAGCGATCGAAAATGCGGTAATAATAGGTGAACATCCGCTCTTCAAAATGTGGATCGGTGTATCCCTGCACTTCCACATGTACCAGCACCCATTGTTCGTTTCCTTCGCGGGTGTAGGCCTTTACGAGCTTGTCAACGTATTTGGGAGATTCCGGATTGGCCTCAACAGCGATCTGCGCCATTTCCTTATCAAGGTATTCAAAGCCTTTTTTCATGTCGAAGATTGCATCGGCATTGCTGAAAAAGAAACGAAGGAAGTCGGCAAACAGATCTTCCAGTATGGCTTTCCACAGGCTGTCGTCAAATTTCATGGTTAGGCGGTTTTATTGAACGGTTAGCATTTCAGGCTATGTGTTGTTGAGCGACAAAAGCATAACCCTTTTTCAAAGATAGGAAACGATTGACAAAAAATGAATGTATGCAAACTGCACCACATCTTTATAAGCTTAGCCGGACATTTATATATTAGCAATTCTACAGCTAAATACACAACTCATAACCCTTATACAGGGACAAGACACCCACAGCCCATAGCTCACGGCTGATCGCTTAATCCTTATTTCCCCAAGGATATAAAAGCCGGAATGCATTGAAAACGGCCGGATGTGTAACCGTTTCATGATCTTCTGCCGGCAAATAATCAAAGAAGACACTGACCGTTTTAGATTTGCCTTGCTTTATCCTGTCTGCCAACAGATTGGCATCAACTTCCATTACATGACTATCATGCCCCGGAACAAGCCCTTCTTTTCCCACGCCTATGTAAATGCCTGTTTGCTGCGAAAAAGTTTCATTTAAAATTTCGGGTTGTAACTTTAACAGTGAACCGTCATTCCACCATAAACTTGGACTTACAATAATATATTTGTTAAAGAGCGTTGGCTTCGTAAATAGTATTTCTGTCGCCAATAGGCCCGCAAAAGATTGTCCAACTATTGTTTTAGAAGCACCCGTTTTATATTTTTTATTCATATAGGGTTGCAATTCTTTTTCAATGAAAGCAATAAACTTTGCAGAACCGCCACAGGTTGGTGCATATTTTCTATCAATATCGAAATTTGTCGGGCCTGTGAAATCCCTGTTTCTGTCAACATTTGCAATTCCAACGACAATAGATTTAGGGATACGATTTACCCAGGGTAAAGTATTATATTGAACTATTCCCGCAACAGGAATAAAATTCACGTTAATTGAGCCATCCAGCACATATATTACCGGATATTTTACAGAGTCCTTTTCATTATATCCTTCCGGTAAATAAATATTTAATGCCCTGTTTTCAGAAAGCACTGCGGAATAGATTTCATCTACAGCTCCAATCACTAATGGACCTGACCGGAGTTTGTCATTCTTGTCCTGTGCGTATAATTGCTGCGACAGAACAAGGATAATCAGTAATAAAAGAAGATGTTTCATTCGTTTGTTTTTTTTGCTATACTCCCGGCTATGTGGTTAGAATGTTGCAGATATAAATGTCTCTTTGCCGATAGTTCATGGCTGAAAGCTGACTGCTGACCGCTGACAGCTTCTCCCTACCAAAACCTCCAGTAAATATAGCACCATGCCAGCGCGTACAGCGCCAGCCAGAATTTAATTTGCTTCCACCAGGGACGCTGTGATGATTTTTCGTCGAGGTTTTGGACCCATGACCATTTCCATAAAAAACGATCTATTTGTGCCAATACCGGTGGGGCGGTGCGTAAAGAAACAATGATGATGAGCAGCATAGTCAACACTTCTGCGATAGCGCCGGCATACAACCAGTGAAGCTGTATATCAGCCGCGAGTAAAAAAGCGCCCAATGCTACCTGGATAATAACCCCGCCGATCAACCCGGCTATTGCGCCTGCATAGTTGGTCCGTTTCCAGAATACGCCCATCAGCAATACCGAAATAAACGGTGTAGCCATATACGTTACCCCGGTCTGGAAATATTTGAACAGCCCGACGCTCCCGACTAACGGAGCCATCAATGAAGAAATGACCAATGCCGCGCCACCGGATAACTGTCCGGCTATAATTAATTTTTTATCGCCTGCCTGCTTATTGATGAATTTCTTGTATACATCCAGCGAAAAAATAGTAGCAATGGAGTTGGACAAAGAGCTTATGCTCGCCATTACCGCTGCGAAAAAGCCGGCCAGGATAACCCCTTTCAATCCTGACGGTGCAAACAACTGGAGCGCTAACGGGAAGGCCTTATCCTGGTTGTCTGGCAACAAAGATGGCCCCTGGCGCATCACTTCCAGCCAATGGTAAAGGATCAGTCCCACCAGGCAGGTTACCAGCGGGCGGACAAGATTAATGAAGCCGGAGAATATCAGTCCCATCACACCATCCCACCTGCTGCGGGCGGAGAGTATGCGTTGTATCATTACCTGGTTGGAAGACTGGTAAAATAAAAACACGCCGAAGGTAGCCAATATCAATCCTGCAAAAGGAGCTTCCGGGTTGTCTGCCGGCTGGTAAAGGTGAAATCTTTCGGGTGCTGCAGCCACCATAGCTCCCCATCCACCGGGAATATGGTTGAGCGCGACAAAATAAAATATCACACCACCGCCGATGAGCATGATGCATTGAATAGCGTCTGTCCACATCACGGAACTTAAACCTCCAGCCAGTGTATAGCTTGCCGTAATAATTATTATTCCTGCCATTACATATCGCTGATCCCATCCGGTCAGCTCGCTTAATGTAATGCTCCCGCCATAGATGATGGGTGGTAAAAAAACAAAAATATAACCAAGCAATATCACGAAGCTGTAAATAGCGCCGCAGGCCGGGCCGAAACGGCGGTTCAGCAATTCAGGAACGGTCATGATCTTATTGCGCAGGTATAATGGTATAAAGAATACCATCGTCAACAAGTAAGTAGGCAATACCCACCATTCCCAGTTGGCAATGCCCAGACCACCTTTGTAGGAAGCGCCTACAGTTCCAACGATCTGTTCGCTGGATATAGAAGTGGATACAAACGCAGCGCCGATCAGGTACCAGGGCATATTGCCGGATGCAAGAAAATAACCTTCCGCCGTTCTCTTTACTTTTCTTGCTGCTAAAAAACCAATGATGACCACCAGCAGTATTTCCGCTACGATGATCAGTATATCCAGTGTTGAAAGATGAAAATTTTCCATAACAATACTACTGTAATTAATTGTTTAATTATTTAGTGTGCATTTACCTCTGGTGCAATTTCTCGCCTCATGTATAATTTACGGTTAGTGGATGCACCATAGCCATTAAGATAAAAGACATGAGCAACAAAATACCCCGAATGGGGTTTAATTTGAATAGCTACCGGTTCCACCGGTGGTACATTCGCAAATTTTATATTGAACCCTTACAGGGTTCAACAAAAACCCTGACATTCTTACCGTGAGTTTCACTCACGGCTATTCAAATTCAAGCCCTTCGGGCTTACGTTGACAGCATCTGTTTTTACAAACTCCGCCCGTCCGGTCGGCAGGTCTTAAGAACTTAAGGTATATTAAAGCTTTTCACTTAATTTTCTTAATTCCTTAATGGTTATAAGAATTAATAGTGTTCCCGGGTAATGAATTGCCAGCGCTGCCGGTGAACTACCGAACCGCCCTGCGCTACAATATATTTTTCGCTGAGCGTTTCCAGCTCGGCCCAACCGGCGCAAACAAATATTTCTACATTAGAACCATTATCCACGCACAATTCCGGAACAGTTTTATCGGGGCTGGTAATGGTGAACTTTCCTTTAGTGCTAACCGCTGAAAGCTCGGGAGCAGCACTATACCAACCGGCTTTGCCCCTAAAATCTCCATTCTCCACTCCTATTTTACCGTCAGCCTGTTTCCATTTTGAAGCATCTGTACCGGGCCAGAAATTAATCGCTTTTGTTTGGCATGAACCAGTCAATATATGAGAACGGAGGACACAGGTTATCGCCCATAAAGCCCCGCTCCAATCAGATGATCCGCCATTTACCAAAACATGATCTATGTAAAAACCACCCTCCGGCGATTCACTGATCACCAGGGAAAGCATTAAACCATTCGATCGTTGCTGTGCGGTTATATGTATAGCTGTGTCTTCCATTGTAACTTCGCAGGGTTCATTGTCGGGATAATAGCTATCATCGTTTTCGGGAGCAATCGTAAACCTGTGCCCGCCGTACATCCGCCACGCTCCTACCCCGAAGTCCGTATGATCCTCATACAATAGATTCTCTCCGCCATTGCAACGTAATGATAATATCCTCGGCCCGGCGGAAGTGCCAATCACCACGGTATGCTGACCTGACGTGCATTTCACCGCATCCCAGCCCTTCCATTTTTCAAAGCTTACATTCATGGTAATATCCTACTTGTAAGCCCGCGCTGAAATGCATCGAGCCGGGTAAACCCTTCCGCATAACAGCAACCGGCTGCCATTCCCCTGAAACGCGCCTGCACTTCTATCATATCCAGCAGGTTGGTATCCGCCAGGTCTTTCATGGCTTCAAACTGGCTTTTATGACAGCGCAGCATTTGCTTTTTTATTTCAAATGTCTCCGTAATATTTACATACTCGGTGGGTGCAAAGCCAATGCCGCCCAGGTTATCCATATAATACATCTGTGCTTTGCCAAACCTGCATGCAGCCATTTGCTGACCGGGTATATGCGGCAGCCCTTTTTGAAAATAGGCATCAAACACCAGTTGACTTACATACCGGTGATCGGGATGATAATCGTTAGGAGAATGCGTGAATATCACATCAGGATCCGCTTCCCGCATAATGTCAATCATGCGCAGTCTTTGCGCCGCATCGGGAAAGACATGCTCATCCACTATGCCTCCCCATATTACTTTCGCACCGATGATACCGGCTGCAGCGCGTGCCTCTTTTTCCCTTATCACGCTCAGCTCAGCAGGTTTTATAACAGCATCGCCCATGCTGCCATCGGTAAAAACAGCTATGGTAACAGTATGCCCGGACTGTGCATAACGGGCAAGTGTACCTGCACATAATATTTCCGCGTCATCCGGGTGAGCGACCACACAAAGTATATTCATATCAACTTATAGCTGTTAAAGTACGCCATAACGATCATATACCACGCGGAGAGAATCTCCATTCAAAAGATCTCTGCGTGATGCATTTTCTTTAAACACTTTTTCATGCGCCATCTCCAATACCTTATCCTCCACTTCCCCGGGAACTACTACCACACCATCGAAATCCGAAAAGATCAGCTCACCGGGCTTTACCACCACATCGCCGCAACGGATCGGCACATCATACGCCATCACACGTCCACGCCCAAGACTGTCCAATGGGCGAATACCCCCGTAAAATATGGGGAATTTCATTTCGATGATCCTTTTGCAATCCCTGATCATGCTATCGCAAATACATCCCGTGGCGCCGTTGCGTTTGGCAATAGTGCTCATCAACTCCCCCCAGGGTGCATTCGTTCCGGCAAAATCAGTGGAATGCACCACAACATCTCCTTCCCTGATGGAGTCCACCGCTTCAATTTCCAACCCATAAGGATCTTCCTCTTCCACATAATCGGTTTCCATCCAGCGGTAAGTCCTTGCCCTTCCAATGATCGTACAATTATCAGCATCCAGCGGGCGCAGGCGCTGGTGCATGGCCTGGTTGCGATATCCGAGTATATCCAGCACATCACAAACGATCGCTACATACAGGTGTTCCTTTATCCACTTGAATTTTTCTTTGTCATTTGTCAACATAAAATTTGTTACCATAGCAACTGATTTATTTGGTCTTTTAATTTTTATAGTTCATAAATAATTTACTTACGCTTCTCCCCAGGTAAACGAGCTGTAATGCCCGGGAATAATACATTTACCCGGTATACCATGATGATCACAGAACCACGCAAACACTTCCGGGTTTTCGGCATTCAGCAGCATCATATCATAATGATTCGGCATTACATACCGCGGCTGAACAGCCTTTGCAAACAGCGCCGCTTCTTCCGCACTGGTATTTTTCCATTTCCCGTTTATAGGAACAAGCATAATATCCGGATTCGAAGGCGCTGCCTCCAGCACAACCGGGTGAAACTGCGTATCACTTGTATGATAAACCGTTCTTCCGTTTGGAAACCGAATAAGGTATCCCGTTGTATCTATCACGTCTTTTGCGGTAGGCAGGGCAAAAACACCTGTTACCGTGATCGAATTGACCGTTATGCTATCACCGGCATTCACCACCAGGATATTTCCGGCAGGTATGCCCAGGCTTTGCAATTTCTTCGCTGCCAGCCGGGGTGCGATAAATGTTGTACTGGCTTTATGCCGATACCCCTCAATCGTTACCGGGTCAAGATGATCCAGGTGATCATGCGTGACTATATAGATGTCCGCCTTTAATGCTTCCGGTTGCAACGGCAGCGGAACGGCACGCGAAAACCCAGGCACACCTCCGTTGGCACTGTCCGACAGGTAGGGATCAATCACAACAACCTGTCCTGATGACTTTATAATATAACTTGCCTGCCCCAGCCACCATAAGGCGGCTTCGGAAGGTTGTAAGCTATGGTCTGCAATTTTTTTCATTCCTGTTTCTATACGTTTACACAGAATCTTTTTACCGCTTTTTCATCAATATCAATTCCCAAACCCGCGCCCTGCGGAACACGGATATATCCATCCGCATCCAACTGAACAGGATTGCGGATGATCTCACGCAGCATCGGGTTATCGCTTACATTGTATTCGAGGAACAATGATCTCGGCAATACCGCATTCAGGTGAAGGCTTGCAGCCGTGAGCAGATCAGTCAGCCATGCATGCGGACAAACATCAATACCCGCATATTCTGCCTCCCACATGATCTTTCTTGCCTGGGTAAACCCGCCACACCTGGATAGGTCTGGCTGTACCACATCTACTCCACCTTCTGTTATCAGTTGCCGGAATCCCCATGCCGTTGCTTCCTGCTCACCGGCAGCGATGCGCGTTTTTATACCGGCTTCTTTTACCTTACGGTATCCTGCATACGATTCCGGATGTAAAAAATCTTCGAGCCAGTATATATTATAGGGTTCCAGCAAACGGCAAAGCTCGATCGCATCATAGGCGCTGCGTTTCACCATCCACCCGGGGTCTACCATCAGCGCAATATCAGGCCCTAATGTTTTTCTCGCGGTTTCCACCAGTTGAATATCCTGTTTCATATCCTGTCCAAACACCCCCCACCCGAATTTCACCGCTTTGAAACCCCGCTGCATATAGAATTCACAGGCATGCCTGATCGCATCTGTCGTGGGACGGAAAAGTGTGGAGGCATATGCCTGCACTTTATCTCTCCGGGCACCGCCTAATATTTTATGTACCGGCCGGTTAATGGCTTTACCTATAATGTCATGACAGGCAATATCAAAGCCGGATAATACCTGCATGGCAGCGCCTCTTCTTCCAAAATAGATGGTGCCTCTGTATATTTTATCCCACAGGCGCTCCACATCAAAGGGGTCTTCTCCTATTGCCAGTTCCCTCAGTCCCTCGAACATGCCTGCACCACTTTCTGGTGCATTCACAACGGCTTCGCCTACATGCGGGGAAGTTTCTACATCCGACCAGCCGGTAATGCCTTCATCGGTGCTTACTTTTATCAGCAGGCAATGTTTTACGCCCCGCGCTTCTTCGCTTCCCGCCGGGTTGGTTATTTCAAACGGCGACTGAAGGATAAATGCTTCTACGTTGGTTATCTTCATGTGTTTAGTTTCGTTTTTTGCTGTGCTAAGCGTCCCTGACTGCCGTCAGGCAGGTTCGCTTAGCACGTTTATCTTATCGCCTCCGGCGATACCATCAACCTGGTTCTCTATCGGTGGGTGTCTCCACCCACCGAAAAATCAACTTTAATGCAGATGGGTGTCATCATCTACCTGTAGGAAATTCTATCAACCGCTTACCTTCCTCGTAGTCTACCGCCTTACCCACATACGAGGACTGCTTCCCACCTCGGCGGGCAGGCTCCCGCCGCCACATTCTATTAACTCAAATCTTCGTGCGGGCGGTATCGCAGTGACAGTAAGAGGGTTTAGCTTTTACCGGCAGCACAAAAACAAAATATCCCAATACTCAACCACCTCTTTCGTGGTTCGTGAGACACGAACCACGGCAAGGATATCTCAGTGACGGTAAGTGTGTTACGCTGTGCTAAGCGTCTTCGCTTAGCACCCTTGTCTTATCGCCTCTGGCGATGCCATCACTCAAACACCAACGCTACTTTCAACGCCTTATCGTGCCCGTTACGGGCAAGGTCAAACGCTTCTTTCCAGTTATCAAAAGGCAACTGGTGTGTAACTATATTTTCCAGCGCCAGTGTCCTGTCGCTAAGACACGCCAATGCCTCCTCTATTTTATCTTCATCATTGCAGGCCCCGGCAATTTCCAGCTCCAGCACATGCACGCTGAACAGGTCCACCAAAACAGGCTGATGCGCTGCGCTGAATACCACCATCCTGCCACGGGGACGTAACGCTTTGATACAACTCTCCGCTGCTTCCGCATTACCGACAGCCAGGATAGCCACATCAACCGATCTTTCCGGAACAGTATCCAGTATTTCCGCACCCGGTATCATCCCCAGCCGGAACGGCGTTCGTCCATATACCATCACACGACCGGCGCCCTGTTTTTGAGCAAGCCGAGCGATCATATTGCCAAAAGGCCCATCACCCACCACAAGCACGGTCTTCTCTTTAATATTACCGGCACGGTACACCGCCTCCAGGCAAACCGCTACGGGTTCCAGCAGAGCCCCGGTAGCGAAGGAAATATCACCGGGAATTTTCCGTACCCTGTCTGCACGCTGCAGAAAATATTCCGCAAAACAGCCGTCACGGTCAATACCGGAATGCCCCATGCGTGAACACAAATGTTGCAAGCCGCGCATACATTCTTCACAATCACCGCAGGGAATAACCGGATGCGAAGCAACCCTGTCTCCTGGTTTTAAATCCTTAACCTTAGCGCCACACTGAACAACTACGCCTGCGCCTTCATGCCCCATTACACGGGGATACTGTATTCCAAAAGGATTGCTCCTGATATCGTGCAGATCAGATGTGCATATAGTTGCCGCCTTTGTTTGTATCAGCACTTCATCACCTGCAGGTACCGGTACGGGTAATGTTACCTGCACCAGTTGCTCTATTCCCTGCAACTGCAGCGCTCGCATATATGATGGAAGACTACTCACTTGTGTAAAGGGTTTGGCAGGTTAAGCAAACTCAGCGCATCACGATGAATAATTTCTTCTATTACTTCGGCAGGTACTTCCGGCAAACCACTGGAACCTGTTACGCTATTCAATGCCCGTATATTTTTTATGGAATCACCCGTGGTGGTAAATGGAAAATCGGAACCGAACAATACTTTATGCTGCGCTTTATACTCTGTCAGCAGCCGCATGGAATTATAAAATTGCCAGGGGCGATAATAAAGTGCGGATAGATCTGCATATACATTCGCATGCCTGCGGATGACCGCTATGGTCTCTCCTTCCCAGGGATGCCCGAGGTGTGCAAGCACCATGCACAGATCAGGAAAATCAACTGCCATGGCATCGAAATGAACAGGACGAGAATAGTCCAGCGGTGTGCCGCTCACAAATGAAGTACCGGCATGAAAAAGTATGGGCAATCCATGTTTTTGACAATACCGGTATATATCATAATACCTTTTATCTTGCGGATGTGCGTTCTGGTATAATGGCGCCAGCTTCACGCCAACGGCGCCGAACTGGCGATGACATTTTTCCAGTTCATCCATATAATCCGGTTGCAACGGATCAATAGAAGCAAAGAACAATAACCTTTCAGGCGCTTTTGCTACATGCGCAGCTACCACTTCATTTGGGATATTCCAGCCTGTGGCGGATGCCTGCAAACCAAATACGACAGCCACATCAGCGACTTTGGTGGTTTCCAGGTGCCTTTCCTCCACATTCCCCCATACAGCAGGATCAACGCCACACCGTACCAGGTCAGCATTCAGCTTCGGACCAAAATGCTGTTTGGCATCAAAAACATGCGTATGTATATCTATGATCATAATTCTTGTTTTTGCTTTGGGCTATCGGCTTTGAGCTATCAGGTGTCAGCTATCAGCTTCATTATTCACCATTGCCCATTCACTATTCACCATCCCCCTTACTCAAACGACCAGTAATGCACAGCCCAGGGTTCGAGTTTTACATTAACAGTTTGTGTACCTTTTTTTATTTTTATGAACGGATCGGGACGCAGGCGCTGGTTTTCTTCCAGTCCCGCACCGGTGGCATCCAGCACAATATGGCGCACCTGCATTTCCTTCGGAAGATCAATAAGATCTACCTTAACCGTTACAGGCTTGTCTGAAAAATTCCACAGCATCATATTGTGCATCAGCATTTTAGTATCATGCGTTGCAAAGCCGTGCACTTTATCGTTGCTGGATGTAACAGCCAGCTTGTTGCCTGCCAGTCTCGATAATAATTTAAATGTATAATATGCAGGGCGTATCTGATTTTGATAATCAAACAATCCGCTGAACTGCGCCTGGCGGTTCCACCACCGCGTCATAAACGCCGTGCCGTGTGGCGAGAAAAACCTTGAAAATGTTTCGAAAGATACATACCAGTCACGGATATGGTAATAGCAGGACCAGTCCAGCCCCGCATCTTTCATCTGCCAGATGGTTTCGGCAACATAACAGGGTTGATAACGTGTATCAAGAATAGGATTGAACAGATCCACGTTCCATTCGTTCATGATCGTTTCCGCTTTGATACCGGGATACTGCGCCACAAGATTCTTTACATATTCAATCTGCCCACGGATTACAGTGGGGCTGTTATTATAATGATGAAAAGAAACAAAATCGAGTGGTATTTTTTCAGCGGCGCAAACCCTGAGCAATTCAGGTAAGATGGGAGATTTGTAATATGCCAGCGCCGGGCCGCCTACTTTCGCATGGGGATCTGCACGAAGTATAGCGGCGACTGTATGCTTATAATATCTTGCATAACTCTCGGGCTTAAAACGGTAAGGCGTACCGCCGTCTTCGCCGATATCTACTTCATTGCCTACTTCCCAGTAGGTAATGCCGGCGCCTTTGTCTACATAATGTTTTACTACGTCGTATACGAATTGTTCCCAGCCTGCATAGTCATTCGGTTCCACAATATCATGGTCTACCACCGGGAAAAACAGTTTGGGCTTCAGGCAAAAGCTCATAAAAGGCTTGGCGCCTGTTTGCAGTATATTCGAAACAGTACTGTCCAGCGTTGCAAAATGATATTTTCCCGGCTCGGGTATAACATCATAATATTCGCTTACAAAAAGCCGGATGATGCCGGGATGGAGCGCTCTTAGTTCGATTACCCGGCTGGCCAGCATGGGCTCCTCGGAAAGCCCGCCCTGGCCCAATGCCATTTGCTCCATTTTCATGGGGCCTAATTCCCTGCTAAAGTCAACCTTTACATTAGTAACCTGCGCGTGTGTATACAGTGCGGTTAATAAAAAGATTGATAAAAGAAGGACGCATTTAAAATTGTCGTGCTGAAAGCGGGCGGTGAGACACCGCCCACGGCGCACGCCCTGGTTGGTGTCTTCACCAACCAGCAACAATTTTAAATGCGGCCATAAAAGAAATGATTTTGTTCTGAACATGGCATATTGATTAAAGCAAAGATCAGGTTATTAATATTTAACTGAAATGGTATATTTTCCTGACGGCGTAGGAATACTGATATACTCTTTTTTAACATCAAAGCTTTTCCAGCGCTTCCCGTTTACCATTACAGATTTGATCTGTTTACCCGAAGGATGACGAAATCTTACCATCAACTGCCTTGGCGGATTGCGATCCGGAGTTTCAACTGTTGCTTTGATTTCATTATTGCCATCTAACCCATCAATATGGAAAGACGTTTTCCCGAAATAAGTAGGCGCATCTTTTACGTCAATTTTCTTTCCTGCTTCCAGCCATTGTTGAGGAATGGCCTGCCCGATCATGAGCGTATCATTTCCAATCTCATTCAATAACATCTTCCTGTAAATTTCAAACCATGCGCCATCGGTGCTGGGCGGGCCGTAATACTGCCCCCATGCCCAGCGATGCTCCAGCGGCGTATATTGCTCATGCGAAAAGCCGCAGGCCATCAGGCTGTAAAAAGCACGGATCACCGCTTTCACATTATCTCTCAAAAAATAGGGCGTAGCCTGTTGAACATATACAGGCTCGTTGGCAGCTCCCTGGTTTTTCAGGAACAAATTATCTTCATGGTCGTGCAGCATGGCGGTGGTAAGCCAGTTGTGCGCATCAATAACACCGAGCCGGGTGAGGTGCAAAGGACCGGTATCTACATCGGTTGGATACCACTGCTCCATCATGCGCCGGGGCGTCATGGCATCGGTCGGAACATAGTTGATCCACGTGCCATCCTCTAACTGCACAACAGGTGATTTCACACTGGCACGGGCAAACTCCTTCACCACATCTGCTTTCATTTTTAATGCTATGGTCCGTACTTCTTCCGCACGGGGATGATCAGCCGCAGATAATGCTTTGGCAAACATTTCCAGTCCACCTACATAATAGGCCTGGTTAAAGGCCCACTCTCTTTCTGCATTGGTAAGGTCATTGAGCGGACCCAGGATCAGCCCTGTTTTATTGGCTCCTTCATTTGATTTTGCTACCTGCGCCAGGCACCAGTCGAGCGCTTTCAGCGCGTTTGGAAGCAGTTGTTCAAACTGTTCCCTGTTACCGGATAACAAAAAGTTTTGAGTAATGGCATACAGTTGCCCGGGCGAATACACCCCCCAGTTAGCGAAGCCGCCTATTCGTCCATCCTTTTGTTGCTGGCTTTTAAACATGGCGATGTACTCATCCATTGCCGTTGCATCATACCCACGCAACCCGTAAATCATATAATCCACATATACTGCCTGGTTAATGGGCCAATCCGCATTTCTTTGTCCATACGCTGTATTGGCATAGGGCAGATCCATGTGATCTTTCCCGTCAATATCAAGGGTATGCCGTGGTAAAACAAGCGCATGCCAGAGATTGGCGCGATATAATTCATTTACTGCCTGCTCCGGCACATGGAATGATGCGCCTTTGGCAAGCCATCCTTCCCAGTAATCTTCTGTCTTTTTTCTTTCAACAGCATATTCCAGGTTACTAAGCCTTGTTAATTCAGCAGGGACGATAGCGGGAGAAGGTAGCTTTACTACAAACTCCCGGCTTCCTCCTTCGGTAAGCACACCAGAAATGGTGAATGTTATTTGCTGTCCGTTTTTATTGGGTACGAGATCGTCGGTTTTAACAATAATATCTTTTCCTGCTTCAACCGTTAAAAAAATATTGCCGGTCTGCTTATCAGCAATGATCCATTTATCCTGTTGCTGAAACGCTTCCAGCCCGTGGTCTTTTAATTCATTGTGCAGTGTTATTCCAAAGCTAAAATCCCCGGCTTTGCCGGATATATTCACTTTGCTGAACATAACGCCGGGTATATACCCGCGTATGGTGGTGGAGAGATCAACTAATGGTGAAGCAAATTGTTCTATAGTAGCCACCTGCCCGTTTTTTTCAAGATTCGTGATGATAACAGGCAGCCCGTTATCTATCTTCTGTCGTTTCCAGGCGCTTTCCGGCCATTGCAGGTCAAGCCTGAACTTATGCGGGGAGGCAAAATCAGGACGCACATTTCCCCAACGATCCACCGCGAACTTATATACGGAACCATGCGCGGCAGCCGTTACCGTTAGATGCCCGGTAGTACCCATCCAGCGGGTTTGCCAGGATGGATCCCACTCATTGGGGTTGCCGATATCCTTCCACAGCTTATAAAATGTTTCCAGCGATGCGTCGGGTTGCCGTGCCACTTCATCCAGCACCCTTGTTCCATTTAAAGAGGCGAGATGCTGTTTGAAATCAACAGGCTTATCCGCCAGCGTAATATATACATCCTGCTCCGGCAACCACATAGCGCCATGCTTTTGGAGTTGTTCCAATGCAATGGTAAATCCATTTGTACCATCTTCATTCAGGCGTATGGTAAGCAGCGGCGCATCCGGCTTATACCAGGAATCGTCTTTCAACCGGGCAGATTGTCCGGGTGAACCGTTTTCCATCAGGTATCCCCACATCGCATCATCCTTCAGGGTATAAGCATCTTTGTGCCCTGCCAGCTTTCTTAAGGGAGCGGCAGGCTTTATATAGCTGACATCTGCTGTAAGTTCATCCACATCACCTGCACCACAGTTAAGCATAGACGAAGCAGCGGTTATACGATCATTCTTTTCCGTTTGCCTGCCTGATATGTTCGACACAACGACACCGGGAGAACCGCCTGCCAGTTGAACGAAACGGGCGCTGCGGGCCGGTGCTTTATGCCCGAAAGAAATTTTTACCTGTAGGTGCTCAGTGCCATTTGTTTGTACCTGGGCTGCAGCAGGACGGGATAAAATTACCCCGCCTGCCAGACCCAGTATAGTAATCGACACCAACTGAAAATGTAATATCCTGTTCATAATGATCTATACGCCGAAGCCTGATAAAAATTATTGAATTTTCTGCCAATCTACGCTCGTTCCGGGTGTATTTCAAATTTTTGCAGGTGGGTGGTGACACCCACCTGTAGAACCCGCTACCGGTCGGTGCCCGCCCGGATGACCAGTCGGACAGGTCTCACCGACCGGAATGCCGCGTATGAAGCGAAAATTTACCCTCATTCTTATTGATAATTCGGATTTTGTTCCAGGTTTGGATTTTTATCAATCGCTGATTGCGGAATAGGCAATACATAATTCTTTGCAGGATCAAACACCTTAGTGCCTCCACCTGCGGGTACTATAGTATATACCGTATTTCCGCCTACAATATCAATCTTGATTGCATGCACGGTACCGTTCAGCCTGGTTTCTGCCAGCTTCAGCCTCAACAGGTCAGGTAATCTCTTTTCTTCAAATGCCAACTCCACTCTTCTTTCACGGGCTATCGCTTTGCGCATATCAGCCTGGCTCAAACCGGCAGGAAGATCCGGCAGTTCAGACCTGTTCCTTATTGCATTAATGGCATCGTATACCGACTGATCAGGTCCTGTTGCTTCATTCCTTGCTTCCGCATAGCTCAGCAATACTTCCGCATAACGGAAAATGATCCAGTTGGCGCTGTTGCCGTTGTCCTGTGCGCCTGCATATTTAGGATTCACGCCTTTGATCACATAGTATCCTGTTCTTGTTGAAATGCTGCTGTTGTTTAAATCAGTGGCGTTAAGGCTGCCCACTCCCTGCTTCATGATCATGGTAGCGCCCAGCCATACGGATTCATCATAAATGATGGATTGATAAAATCTTTTTTCACGATTCACATAAGGATTCTGCGCATTATATCCTGATCCTGCATCTGTAATAGGTAAGCCGTTGGCCATTGCGTATTCATCCACCAGGTCTTGTGTAGGATCCACATGTCCCCAGCCGGTAAGAGAGCCGTTCACAAAACGCGGCCCTATCTGCCCGATATAATTCGCAAGGGAAGTTCCCCCGAGATGCTGGCGACTGAATATTACCTCTACGTTATTATTGTTCTCTTCATAAAACAACGTGGTATAATCAGGAAATAGGCTGTACTTGTTCAGGTCTATTACTTTTTTATAAGTAGTGGCTGCCTGCTCCCAGCGCGCCAGGTCGTTGGATGAATTTTTCAACGGGCTGGCATTAAACAATTCAGCATAACCCTTAAGCGTAAGCGCAGCGCCTTTGGTTGCTCTTCCGGATTGAGCGCTCACCGGCAGGTCCGCTTCTATGGCCCCGCATTCGGAAATAATAAAATCCGCGGTTTCTTCAGAGGTATTTCTTGCACGGAACACCGCATCACCCTGCTCATTGATATTAAGCACATCGGTAATAAGCGGCACTCCGCCGTGGTAAGTCCACAACAAAGAATAAAAGTATGCCCTTAAGAAACGCGCTTCTGCCAGCCTTACTTTTTTCCAGTCTTCCGGCAAATCCGAAGCCGTTACTCTTTCTATAAACAAATTGCATTTGCGGATATTGGTATATTGTCCCCACCTGTTAGGCGTATTGGCAGGTGTGTAAATACCGGGGCCGTAAACATTTGTACTTACACGGCCGGCCTGACCATTTAAGGAGTTGTCTGAAAAATTTTCCCAGGGATCCCCTACATCCAGTGTAGGCAGGGACGCGTAAATATTGTTCAGGAACAGGTCCGCGTTATCCTGGGTTGCCCACAAAGTAACGTCTGACACCTGGTTCTTGGGTACTACCTCCAAAAACTTTTTGCAGGAGGTAATAAAGAACGAGACAGAAAGAATGATGATCATATTGAGTGATATCTTACATAATTGCTTTTTCATACATTTTCAATTTTGCCGGTTAAAAAGTGACATTCAAGCCTACAGAAAGCGCCTTTTGATTAGGATATCCCCAGGCATTACTCGGTATCCATGAATTGTTGGGACCGATCTCGGGATCATAATTGATCAGCTTGGTCCATGTTAAAATATTCTGACCCGACAAATAAATTCTTGCAGATTGCAGCCTGATCCTGTTCATCACCGAAGCAGGTATAGTATAAGATAAAGTAGCGCTCTTCAGCCTTAAATAGTCCGCATTGCCCATCCAGAAAGAAGATCTTTGTTCATTATTAACTGTTGGGGAAGAGGTAAGCCTCGGGAACTTTGCATTGGTATTTTGCGGAGTCCAGTAATCAAAGTTCTGCGTATAAGGCAACATGGTTTCCCAGAAAGGCATGATAGTGGAACCGTGATAATACCAATCCACTTTCGCCGCGCCCTGGAACAATAATTCCAGTCCAAACCCTTTGTAACGAACGGAAGGCGCAAATCCGTAAATGATCCCCGGAACTGCCGTAGGGTTACCTATTACCGTGAGATCATCGTTATTTATTTCTCCATCTTTGTTCAGATCTTCATACCTGATATCACCCGGCTGAACCGCTCCCCAGGGTTGGGTTGCAATACCAGGCTTTAATGAGCCGTCTGTTTCAAAATCTTCCGCCTGGAAATAACCTAAAGCATGGAACCCGAATTGCGTTCCGAGTGGTCTGCCTGTTACCCTCCTGTTGGGATTGTTGTACGTGGTAGGTCCTTCAAAAACCTGGAGCAGCTTGTTTTTGGCATAGGTCATGTTGGCTGATAATGATACCTGCAGGTCTTTGGAAAAATCATATGCAGACCTTACAGTCAAATCAAACCCCTGGTTCGACATGATGCCCGCGTTCACCTGGCTCAACCCTACGCCGTATTCGGCAGGTATGATCACATCCGGGCTCATGAGCATATTAGATCTTTTTTCATAGAAGTAATCCACTTCAAGATTGAGCAGCCCTTTCCATAAGCTGGCTTCCAAACCTATATCTGTTTTTTTAGCTCTTTCCCAGGTGATATTGGGGTTAGGCTCAGCCCTTTCGCTGATCCCCTGAACTGCATTACCGCCTAACACGTAATTTGTTCCCAGTACATTATAAGTGCTCATGTACTGAAATGCACTTCCTGCTAACGCACCCACTTCACCATACGATGCTCTCAGCTTAAGGTTATCGAGCCAGCTTATTTTATTCTTCATAAAATTTTCTTCAGACAAGCGCCAGCCCACAGAAAATGCGGGAAAGAAGCCCCAGCGTTTGTCGGGAGCGAAATAATAGCTTCCGTCATAACGACCACTTGCTTCCACTAAATATTTCTGGGCATAGTTATAAGCTACCCTGTATACCAGTCCCGCCTGCCGTGCCGCGCTGGAAGAGCCACCGGTAGACATATCGGCAGCGCTGGAGCTACCCAGGTTGATCTCATCTACCGTTAAATTAAAATTCCTTCTTGTAGCCATGAGACTTGTAAGGTCATTGGCTTTCGCTTCAAACAAGCCCAGTACCGCAACATTATGATTTCCAAAAGAACCATCGTAATTAAACCCGGCCTGGTAAGTAAGCTGTGTAGCAAAATCTATATCCTGGCGGAGCGAAGGCTTGGTCTGCCCCCAGATGCCATCATTAATAACATAAGGCGTCTGCGATTTATCAAGGCTTGCTTTATGCACAGGCAGGGTCCATAATTTATGCATGGTGTAGGTGGGATCGTATGCAATGGTTCCTCTTAATTTTAATCCCGGAACAAAAGGTATTTTCTGCTCAACGGATAACTGTGAATACAGTGAATTGATACCATACTTTTCGTACCCGCTGTTGAAAAGGCTGCCGGTAAGGAAAGTTCCCGGCATACCGTTGCTGAAATATAAAGGCCCATATAAAGGATGCAGGTAACCGACCAGCTCAAAAATACGACCGGTAGATACAGCGGGAAAGTTGCTGTTTTGATTACGACCGTTGAGGTTAAAGGAAACAGAGGTAGTAGACGTTACCTGCGCATCTACATTCAGCGTAACATTAAAACGGCGTGTATTGGTTATACCGGAAGATTTCCACATACCATCCTGGTGCATATAGCCGAGCGCGGCATAATACTTTATTCTTTCCGCACCGCCGGAAATCTCGATATTGTGCTGTGTTATCAACGTGTTCTTATTGGTGATAGTTCCCCATATATCCTTATGTGTAGGGTATGCATCGGGATCTGATCCGTCCTGGAACTTTTGAAGCTCCTCGGGGGAATAAGGTTCCGGTAATCCCTCGTTTACCGCTGCCGCATTTCTTAATGTGGCATACTGGTACGAGTTTACAAAATCGGGCAATACTACCGGGTTCTGAAACCCGACATAACCGTTATAGGTAAGCGATGGTGCGCCGCTCTTCCCTCTTTTAGTAGTAACCAGTATTACACCATTGGCTCCCGCCACACCGTAAGGCGCTACGGCAGCCGCATCTTTTAACACGGTAAATGTTTCTATTGCATTAGGATCCAGGTGCTGGAATGTTCTTGGAATACCATCAACTATCAGCAGCGGCTGGTTGGCTCCTGTAGACGATAAACCCCTGATGTAGATATTGGAGCCGTCGTATCCCGGTTCACCGGAACCCTGCTTGAATATAACGCCGGATACCCTTCCTCCCAAACCATTGCTTAAATTAGCAACAGGAACGGAAGCGATCTCTTTGCCTTTCATAGTGGATACGGCTGCCGTGAGCGAGGTTTTCTTTTGCGTTCCGTAACCAACCACCACGATATCGCTTAATACATTGCCGGCAGAGGCGGTAAGGGTAATGGTGATCTCGTTTCTGTTACCCACCTTAATGGTTTGCGTTTCAAAGCCGGTATGAGATACAACCAGCGTTTGCCCGCGTGAAACACGTAAAGTAAATTCACCGCTTTCATTGGTAGTGGTACCCTGCTGCGTTTCTCTCACAATAACGGAAACATTCGACAGGGCCGTTTCACCATCAGTGATCTTACCGTTAAGTGTAAAATCCGCCTGGGCAAAAACAGCACCCGCTAAAAAGAGAAAGACAAACAGCGAAAAAAATACTTTTCCTGTAACAGGAGACTGTAAGAGTTTTAGCTTCATAGCAATTGTTTTGTTTTGCTTTTAAATTTTAATTCAGTACAGGTGACCAATCATTTCCTGGTCATGCTACACAAAACTATTTTTTCAGCTACCAGCTTTTTTGCACAATCTTGCTTAATCAGTACCCTATCTTGCAAGACTAATGTATTCAACTACCTTATTTTGTACAATTATTATCCTATTTTGTGGAATCTGACATAAATAAGGATAAACATTTTTACTTTTTTATATTTAGGGAATGAAACCGCACTATAAGCCCATACCATCGGAATCAAAGCTGTTTAAAGTAGAATTCCAGAAAACAAGCCAGGAATTTTATTATCCCTGGCATTATCATGCCGAGCTTGAGCTGACTTTTATTTTAAGCGGCCAGGGCGTTAGGTATGTAGGTAACTCCATTGAAAATTTTTATGAAGATGAACTGGTTTTGCTGGGCTCTAACCTGCCGCATACCTGGAACACAACCATAGACCAGACCCAGCCTGTAACCGCCATCGTTATATACCTTAAAGAAGATTTTTTTGATAAGAACTGGATGCAGAGCATCGAGTTCGAAAGCATCCGGAATCTTTCGATCCTGATGAATAAAGGGATAAAGGTGAGCAAAGAAGTAGCGCTGGCGCTTAAGCCGAAATTTTTTGAGATGCTGAATGCATCGCCGTTTGAAAAGCTGATGATATTGCTGCAGGTGCTTGAATACCTCTCTCACAACCAGGAACACAAGTTCTTATGCGAACAGGAATTCTCCTGCGATCTTGATGATACGGATAAAACAAGGATCAATAGTGTATACGATTATATCCAGAAAAACTACCAGCGCCAGATATCGCTGGCAGATATTGCCGCACGCCTGAATATGAGCGAGGAATATTTTTCAAGGTATTTCAGCAAAACGATGAAAAAGCCATTCTTTGAATTTTTAAATGAATATAAGATCAACCGCGCCTGCAAATTGCTGATTGAAACAGATAAGCAGATCAGTGAAATATGTTATGCGGCGGGATTTGAAAGTATTCCTTTTTTTTACCGGCAGTTTAAAAAGTTCAAGGATTGCCAGCCTAAAAGTTATCGCATGAACTATCAGCGGATATCGTTATACCAGCCAGTGTAATGTTCAATGATACCGGGCAAAAATCAAACACGCTTTACCTAAAAATAATAATTCGAAAAATTGAAATGCACCCGTCTCTAAGATATTCATGCCGGTATCAACCTCAAAGCTTAACTTGCAAGAGCTAAACTATACACCAATGAAATTTGATGATTCGCTATGGAAAGCCATACTTGAGGATCTTTTTGCAGACTTTCTCCGTTTCTTTTTTCCCGATGCCGATAATATCTTCGATATGAAAAAGGGGTTCACCTACCTTGACAAGGAGATGGCACAAATAGCGGTTGATGGTGAACCCGAATCACCCAAATATGTTGATAAGCTGGTAAAAGTGTATACCCGTGAAGGCATTGAGCAATGGGTGCTTGTGCATGTGGAAGTGCAGGGATACGTGGATAGGCACTTTGAACAACGGATGTATATGTATAATTACCGCATTTTCGACCGCTATCGCAAACAAATTACGGCAATAGCTTTGTTAACAGACAAAGACAAACAATTTCACCCGGCAGAATACCGTTCTGAATTCCTGGGAACATCCATCCGCTATAGTTTCAACAGCTATAAGATCATTGCGCAGGATGAAGCCGCTTTACTGCAAAGCAGCAATCCTTTTGCATTTGTAGTGCTTACTGTTTTGCTGGCGCTGCGGCGCGACAAACTAACAGACAAAGCATTGTTTGATCTTAAGGTGGAGCTTGTACGGAAGCTGCTGGAGCAAAAGTTTGCCAGGGCAATCATCAGGGGCATATTCTATTTTATCCGTAATTACGTGGTTTTTGCCGATCCGGAAAATGACAGTAAATTTGATAGCAAAATTGATTCTATTACTCAAAAAAGCAGGCACATGGGTATTGTTGAAATGTTAAAGGAAAGAGAAGCCAAAAAAATTCTTGAAAGGGGCGAGAAAGCTGGTTTGGAAAAAGGCTTAGAAAAAGGCAAAGCCGAGGGTAAGACTGAGGAAGTTTATAACCTGATCACAAGACTTGCCTTATCCGATGCCCAGGCTGCTGATGTTGCCGGGGTGCCTGTGGCTTTTGTGAAAAAAGTACGCGCTTCTCTGAAAAAGAAGAAATAAGCTATTCCATTACTCAAAAAAGCATGTACATAGATATTGTTGAGGTGTTAAACTATCCTTCTTGCTTTGCATCAGGGGTTGAAGAATAACATCTTCTCACTATTCCCAGAATTCCATCTTTATTATGATCTAATCCTGATATATTGATTTTTTGTCAACGAAATGTACCAAACCTTCCAATCGCTCAAAAACGAGATTCCCAATGTTACCAGGAAAGCCAAAACAAAAGATGCAAAATACCCGGAAACCACATCAAAGGTTAGTTTGCAACTCATAATGATTACTTTTTCTCTTTGTCATTGATGAGCGGCACCTTAAATACAATAGATGTTCCACCATTGTTTATGATAGTGCAGGTACCTCCAATAGCATTGAAACGTTCTTCCATGTTATGCAATCCATTGCCATGGCTCTTATCAAGTGCCGGATTAAATCCTACACCATTATCGGTTATGGTTATGAAAAAAAAATCGTTCACTAAAAACATTATATTTACTTCTGTAGCCTGCGAGTGTTTTACGATATTATGAAGCGCTTCTTTAACAGACAGCAAAATATTACGACGTGTTTTCCCGTTGATTGATATTTCACTGATCGCATCCGGCACCGACAGCATAATCTGTATGTTCAGAGATTCAAAATATTCTACTATGTAATGTCTTAAATAAGCAATCAGGCTGGGCAAAGCATCATTTCGTAAATTAAGCGTCCAGATGATCTCATTCATTTTTTCTATCAGCACATTGGCTGTAGCCGATATTTTTTCCAGTTCCTTTTTATCCGTTCCGCCTTCTTTGGCTTTTGCTATTTCACTTAACAGTCTGATAGATGTAAGACCCGACCCGATATCATCGTGTATTTCCTGCGAAATACGGCTGCGCTCATTTTCCCTGGTATCAATGATGGCCTTATATTTTTCGAGCTCCTTCCTGTCATTTTCGAGCTGCAGCTTTTCCACTGCCCTTATCCGTAATATCTCTTCTGATCTTTTTCTATAGGAAAGCGCCTTCATAAAAAAAAGCATCTCTATTACGATACCCGTCATAAAGCCCACTACTGCAATGCTGGAATGTTCAAGAAAGTGGTGCTTATAATCGCCTCTTCCGTCTATATAAAGCGCCACACCCCATGTTATTATGCCTGTTACAGAACCGATTCCTATATACCTGACCGCTTTATCATTTTTGTATTTCAGCAGGGAAAAGATCAGGTATACGAAATAGGGCACCACGATCCCTCTTATGGCATCAAAAGCAATATTCCCGATATAATTGTACCGGTTGGTATAGGTAAGGGGCAGGTTAATGATCAAAAAGATGAGCTGTGCAAATGTAATGATCCGTACATGTGTATGCAGTCCGGGCGCTATGGTCTTCAGCTTTAAGAAAGAAGACACAAAAAGCAGGGCTAATGTGGATTCGCCCAATTGCAGCACCTGGTACCGGAAATCATAGAAAAAAAAGTAGCTGCTGCCGAACACGAAATTATTGAGCAAACGGAGGAAAAAGTAGATAATAAAACCGAGCATGGCAAGCGCATAGTACAGGTATTCGTATTTAAAATCCTGTAAAAATACGGCAAGGGTATAAGCAAGCATGCTGAGCATGATCCCAAGCAGCAGCAGCGTAACATATATATACAATTTGTTGGGTTGCAGGAAGTGGTCGAAAGCAAAACTGGTTTGTGCATTGGGCAGCACAATGATCGGGTCAAACTGGTGCCAGTTGTAAAAATTGATATCCGCCTCAATATAAAAGTCTTTGTATTGCCCTGCTTTTACTATAATAAAAGCATACGGAACATGATTAAATATTGTATGAGAGAAGGAAGTGAACTGGTTGTTCAGTGCTTTCATTTTACCGATGCTGCTGTCGTATTCATACATGGTATAATGCTGTGCTCTTCCCATATACAGCCAGAAAGTATCCTGCCGGCTACTGTTGGTAGCCGACAACTTTATAAAATAGCTCGCGTCAAGCTTTCTTTTATCAAACGGGAAATTTTTGCCGGTGTAAGAAAATGTTGCCTGTGCGGCATCGTCAATGGTAGCTTTTTTGCTGTAATCTATAAAATAAGAGAGCCGCTTTAACACGGTATCGTATTCTTTGAGTTTTCCGAGGTCAATGAAGTCAGCAGTTTGTGCGGCCACAACGCACATACACAACAGTGAGGTAACGGTTATGATAGTTCTTTTTAACAACAGCAGGTCAGTTTAATAAAAATTGGCTGCGTTGTAATTTAAGTGATTTATCTCACATTGTCCATGCTTCAGATGGGAATATAAAGTATTCAAAAACCTATAAGGTTTGCCGGGTGGCATTACAGCGCTGCAAACTTTATAGGTTTAGCCGCTTAAGTCCAGGTGTCCGCATATTCTTTTTCTGTTTTGCTGTGTGTTCTAAAATAGCCCGACCGCTAACTAACCGGTTGGAGCATTAATCATTGAGCCTTTAGGGTGATAAAGGCACTTTCGCATAATTAATGCCCATATAGTCATACCTTTTAAACTGCTTTGGCATTTTTGCTGCGAAGCGCTTCCAGCTTTTCACTGCCGCAGGCGACCACACCACTTCCGCCAGGGCGCTCATCCTCGGGAAGACCATGTATTCCACTTTTTTTGTATCCTCCATATATTCCGCCCATGCGCAGGCCTGCGCACCGATGATATGTTGCGCTTCTTCAGCCGAAAGTGTTGAAGGTATCGGCTCAAATGCATATACTTTTTTCAAAGGGATATAGCCTTCGGCAGCCAGCGGTTCCGTTTTCGGATCGCCCTGGTAAGTCCAGAAGTACAGCGACTGAATGGGCGTCATGATCACATCATGATGACTTTTTGCTGCGGCAATACCTCCCTCAATGCCCTGCCATGACATTACCGTTGCATTTGGCGCCAGCCCGCCTTCCAGTATCTCATCCCAACCGATCATTTTCCGCCCTTTGGCGTTTATAAATTTTTCCATGCGTTTTACAAAATAGCTTTGCAGCTCATGCTCATCCTTCAGGCCCAGCTCCCTGATCTTTTGCTGGATGGCTTCCGAGGCTTTCCATTGATCTTTAATTGCTTCATCGCCGCCGATATGAATGTATTCGCCGGGGAAAATATCCATTACCTCGGTCAGCACATTTTCTAAAAAATCAAAAGTGCTGTCCTTTACATTGAATATATCCGGGAATACGCCCCAATAAGTGGCTACATCTATCTGCTTACCGGTAACGCCCAGCCATGGGTAGGCGGCAATGGCTGCCGTGGCATGACCGGGCATTTCAATTTCCGGCAGCACGGTTATAAATCTTTCTTTAGCATATTGCACAATTTCTTTTGCCTCCTCCTGTGTATAAAACCCGCCATGCGGAGTATTATCAAACCGGTGTGGCGTGTCATTGATATACCCGATCAGCGATTCCTTACGCCAGGCGCCGATTTTGGTGAGCAGGGGATACTGCTTTACCTCTATCCGCCATCCCTGGTCGTCGGTAAGATGCCAGTGAAAAGTATTCAGCTTGTGCATCGCCATATAGTCAATATACTTTTTGATAAAATCCAGCGGCATGAAATGACGGCAGACATCTAAGTGCATACCCCTCCATGTAAAGCGCGGCTTGTCTTTGATCTCCACACCGGGTATATTCCACACTATATTTTCTACAGGTTGCGGGCTTTCGATTTCAGCAGGCAGCAACTGGAGTATGGTTTGCATTCCGTAAAACAAACCTGCCGGCCGCGCGGCGTTTACATGAACGATGCTATCCGTTACGGAGAGCCTGTATCCTTCATCGCCTAAGGATGAATCATCCTGTATAATACTGAACAGGATTGCATTTTTTGCAGGGTGTTCATCGGCCGCTGTAACAGTTATTGTAAATCCCGCCACAGCCTGGAATTTTTGCGCCAGCATATTGGCTATGCGCAACGCTTCTGCATCTCCTTTATGGACAATTATTTTTGTTTCCGGGTTTACCGTAAAACGGGATTTGGTGATCTTCATGCTTTCAGGCTGTGGTATTATGCTGATGTTTTTATGCTGTGCACCTGCGTTGGTGAGCGTGAGCAAAAAAACGAAAAAGATAAAAACCCGGCAGCAATGAGCTTTGACGGAGATCATCCTGTTTCTGGTGAGTTGTAAATACATATTGTTCATCTGTATATTTTTTGTTTTTTTTGGTAATGCTTTTTATGGCGGAGGACTGCTTCGCCCGCCGCGACATTCATTTAATTCAATACAACGTGCGGGCGGTCTCGAAATAACGAAACATACATCGTCATTTCGACCAAGCCAACACGAACACTATAATTTAATCACCGGTTCGCGAGGGAGAAATCTGCCCGGCTTTTGTGCCAATGTTGAGCATTTGTACCACTGCCCAACAGATTTCTCTCCCGCCGTAACATGCGTCTAATTCAATACAACCTGTGGACGGGATCGAAATGACGGTAAAAATGTTTTGGTTTTACGGCCAGCATTAAAGCAAAGTATACATTAACTCAACCTCTTGCCCGTCATTGCGATCCCGCCCGCATCAACATTTAGGTTGAATCAATGTTACAGCGGGAGAAGCAATCCTCGTGCGTGTTCATCTTTTAAACTGCGAGGACTGCTTCGCCCGCCGCGACATTCATTTAATTCAATACAACGTGCGGGCCGTCTCGTAGTGACTGCAAAAGTGTTTTGATTTTACAATCAGCACCAAAGCAAAGTATATAATGACTCAACCTCTTGCCCGTCTTTGCGATCCCGCCCGCATCAAAACCTGAGTTGAAGCAAAGTTTTGCGGACGAAGCAGTCCTCGTGCGTCTGCATCTTTGAAACTGCGAAGACTGCTTTACCTGCCGTATTCAAAAACCTATAAGGTTTGCCGGGCGGCACTGCAGTGCTGCAAACCTTATAGGTTTAGCCGCTTATCTGTCTATACCCCGATACGGAAAAATAAACGAGATATGCATAGAACGGGATCAATAACCAGTAAGCCGATTGCGGATTCACCGCATCGCTCATCACACCATACAGCATCGGCACAACGGCACCGCCTACCACCCCCATGATCAATAACGCAGAACCTCTCCCGGTTAATTTTCCAAGTCCTTCGAGGGAAAGCGGCCAGATAGCAGGCCAGAGCAGCGCATTCCCTAAACCCAGTAGCGCAATGAACCAGACAGATGAAGCCCCCGGTATCCACACCGCGAAAAAAGTAAATACGATCCCCAATACCGAAGAGACGAGCAACGCTTTCCGTTGGGAAATGAACCTTGGTATGGTGAAAATACCGATACAGTAGCTGACGATCATGATGAGCAAAGTATAGGTAGCAAAATATTTTGCTTCCCGGAAAGAAAGCCCTGTGTATTGCGAATAATTGATAATGGTATCAATGGCGATCACCTCCACTCCTACCGCGCAGAAAATACCGATCGCGCCCAATACGAGGTGCCTGTGCTTCCACAGGCCTTGCTTTATTTGCGAAGGCTCCCCGGGCGCGCCTTCATCATGCACATCGGGCAGGTGCGCCAGCTTAATAATAAGTCCAAGGCCAACCAGTATCGCGCTTACCACCAGGTAAGGAACAATAAGACGGGCAGACAGGTCATCCAATATCACTACGCGCTCTGCTGCGGAAGCAGTGATCAACTGCTGCTGCACCTCATCAATTTCGTCAGGACTTTTTACAATAGCGCCCAAAAGCAGCAACGGGGCAATAGCGCCGGCCAGCTTATTACAAACACCCATAACGCTGATCCTGGAGGCGGCGCTTTCCATAGGGCCCAGGATGGTTACATAAGGATTGGCAGCCGTTTGCAAAAGTGTCAGCCCTGTTGCTTCAATGAAGAG
The DNA here is from genome assembly GCA_019638615.1 of Chitinophagaceae bacterium. Taxonomy (GTDB): domain Bacteria; phylum Bacteroidota; class Bacteroidia; order Chitinophagales; family Chitinophagaceae; genus Agriterribacter. The sequence continues at coordinate 67,444 of JAHBTL010000020.1, forward strand.
CCCGACCAGGAAAATACCGTATGCCCTGGTAGCGGCAGCGGGAATAAAGATCAACGCGCCTGCCGCCATCACAAAAAGCCCCAGCATCATCCCGTTCTTATATCCTGTTTGCTTTAAAATCCAGGAAGAAGGAAATGCCATTACAAAATAGCTGATATAAAAAGCAAAGGTCACGAGCATGGCTTCTTTGACCGACAATTCGCAGATGAGCTTGAAATACGGGATCAGCAGGGAGTTTACCCAGGTCACAAACCCGAATACAAAGAACAGCGACCCGATGATGATCATTGGCCCATACCTGTTAACGCCCATCTGTTATATAATTTGAAAAAGAAATTTTTAATGCATTTCAATATCACAGGTTCCCAGCCCCCCGCGGTAGAAATTAAACTGCACGTTCGGATGATTCGCCAGCAGCGACATCGGAACGGCTGTATCCGCGATCTTTTTGGATATCATCAGCGTGGTCAGCCTTTGCCCGAAGGGATTATCGTGCATACCTGCATGCCAGATCGAAACCTTTTCCGCCTGCCATGTTTCCACCGGGCCTACGGTGATCGCTTTGGTAGGCACCATCGTTATATTTCCTCCGCCGGAAGTGCGGGCATTCTGCGCAATCGTCATGGGATGCAGATCCACCACGCGGGTAGCGAGCTTACGGTATTCCGCAGGCGACGGCGGCTCGTCTTTAAAAGTGCCCTCGCGCTTGAGGGGATCGTTAAATGCCCAATGCTTTATATCTCCCTGCCCGCCCTGCATCACCGCGCAGCGCACACCGTCCCAGCTTTTGCGGTAAGCGGCTGTATCCGCTTTCGGGAAATGTAAATTTTCGTCCGGCATCACCAGCTCTTTCTTAATTCGGTTAAAGCATAATTCCCTGTCGGCCTTTTCAAAAGAAAGCGGGTGGTCAGGAGAAACCTCTTTCCCGTCCATGAACCATTCATCCATCCCCCAGAAATGAGCGGATTTAAGTGATATCCCTAATTCATTTACCATACGGGCCACGAGCGGCAGTTGCTCGGTTGGCCCGATCGGCCCGCAAATACCTACAGGGCTGTCATCTGTAGATTGTTTCCAGGCAGTGATATATTCAAGGGCTTCGGCTACATAAAAATCCTGCAGGGTATCATACATTACAATTTTGAAACCCGGTCTTGAAAGCTGCAGCATTTTTTCCGGCGTAAGCTGCGCGGCTTCTTTTATGAGGGCAGTGTCGAGTGTGGTGTAGTCCCACCAATCCGGTGCTATAGAACTGATTTTTCTTGGCATATGATTAAATTAAAGTTGGACAAGTCTGTATTCGTTTTAAATGGCTGCTAAAGGTCTTTTTCGTACGCTTCATTCACCAGGTAATCGCTGCCCAGCTCCTGCAAAGGATCATCATCCGGGCCGCAGAAGCCGTAATGCAGGTGCCGCCGCCATCCTTCCGCATGTACGAATTTTCCCGACATGCGCCCCACTTCCAGAGAAGTCTCTACCATTGCCTGTAAGTAGGAGTTTAATTTCTGGCTGGTATCGAGCCAGCTCTGCTGGCTTTGGTGCGCCTTTAATGCTTCCAGCTTTGTATCCTGCACAGCGGCAGTGTTCACAAACGCTCCCGGGATGATGCGCCTGCGCAACGGGTCTCTCAATGTATGCGGCAGGGCATGGTAGATCGTGCAGTCATAAGTGGCAGCATCCCGTGCCGGCGTTGAATGAAAATTGACCATGCCTCGTGCAAAGCAGGCGCTCACCGCTAACCGGCAGGTATTGGTATGGTCTTCCATATAGTCACTGGGAGAATGCGTTAACACGATCGCCGGCTTTACTTCTCTTATAACTGCCGCCAGCCTGCGCAGTGTTTTCTCCTCATAAAATATCTCGATATCATTGCAAAACGGCGGGTGAAAATGTGCACCCAGTATTTCCGCAGAACGTTGCGCTTCCTTCAGCCGGATAGCTTTTATCGTTTCGGTATCGTGTTCAGTTGTACCCACACTGCCTGAGGCAAGATTGATACAATGAATATCATATCCCTGTTTTTTTAACAGCAGCAGCGTACCTGCCATCATCAATTCTATATCATCAGGATGTGCGGCAATCGCGATCGCTCTTTTCATGTTGAATTTATTTTATCTTTTTTTAAACCATTAAGAAATTAAGTGAATTAAGTCTTAATGTTCCTTAATGCCTTAATGGTTCACCTTCTTCTCGTCCGGACAAGCATTGAATAGTCCTGAATTTCCCATACTATACTCTAATATAAATTTTCTTTTTATTCAGCCAGTACCCTATCAGCCATAGGAACAGCACGATGCATACAGCATACAACAAAGACCCGTTCTCCGGAGGTCCCGGCATACGGCTGCATATATTTTCATAAAACCATTCAAGCGGGCTGACGTAATTAATATGACCGCTATCGTCCATACCGGCACGGATGCGTATAAAGCCAAACAGTCCGCCCATCAATTCGCTCAGCGCATAAATAAACAGGGCGTTCTTTCCGAACACATTAAAGAAGCTGGTCCACCACCCTCTTTTGTTGTTGGCTTCGATAAAAAAGATCAGTGTGCTCAGCAACAGTGTAGCAAAACCCGCTGTCAGCAGCACAAATGAGCTGCTTTGTATTTTTTTATTAACAGGGAAGAACAGGCTCCAGATATATCCTGCTACCAACAGGGCCACCGCCGCAACAAATAATACGGAGATGGTCTCATAAAGCGAAGAAGCCCCGCTACCAACACCATCTTCCCCTCCTGTTTTTTGTCCTCTTTCCCGTATATAGTCTCCTGCAATAAAACCAAACAGCACGGTTACCGTCGCGGTAACCGTGCTTACGATGCCTTCGTTCTCAAACGCAACCCCATCGCCGTGATACACATGCGCCGCACCAAACACGTTCAGATCTATATTTTTCCCGAACCATCCGTCAAAGCTATATGGATCAGCAGGGTTCATGGCAATACATACGATCCAGTACACCAAAAGCGTAAGCATGCCAATGATGGCCGTGGTACGGGCATTGGTATAGTACACCACTATCGAAGCAAGAAAATAACACAAGGCAATACGTTGCAACGTACCTGATATACGTATGCCGTGTAACACGCCATTACTATCTGTCCATTCCCAGCCCCTGAAGACCAGCCCGCCGTTCACCCGGTGAAAGAACGGGAACCAATTCAAAAAGGTGCCGATAAGAAAGATCAGAACCGTTCTTGTAATGATCTTCTTCCAGAAAGCCGTATCACCGCCTGTACGCAGGCGCGGCATTACAAATGCCATGGCATTGCCCACTGCAAAAAGAAAAAAAGGGAATACCAGGTCGGTGGGCGTAAGCCCATGCCAGGATGCATGCTCCAGCGGAGGATAGATATGATCCCATGTGCCGGGGTTGTTCACCAGAATCATAAAGGCAACGGTCGCTCCCCTGAAAACATCGAGAGAGAAAAAACGCTGACCCGCTGTATTTTGACCCCCAGTTGATGAAGATGCCTTGGCTATGGTATGTTCTGTCGTTTCCTTTTTCATCTGCCTGTTCATAAATTTACTGCCACTTCACCACTACTGACACCTGATATCCCGGGTTCTGTACCACCTGCGGATGCCGGTCAATCACCGGATGTATATCTGCCAGTGTTATTATTGCTCCATAAAATTAAAATGCTGCTAAAACCTGCTATTCGCATTTTGCGTTTATAAACACATAAAATGCGTCAATTTTGGAAAAGAATATCTGCATTTATATCATTACGCAAAAACTGCAACCTATACACCGGTAAAGTACTTATGATTTTTATTATATTTGTCGTGTACCAATAAATAATGATTACTATGCATCCGGAGGCCAGGAAAATATATCTTATTGAAGAAGTACTGAAAGTAAAGAGTGAAGCAATATTATTAGAACTTGAATCAGTATTAAGGAAAGCCGGGCTTTATAAGGAAAGAAAGAAGCCTTCGGCCCATGATTTTGTAGGTATATTATCGAAAGAAGATGCTGATTTAATGAATACTGCAATAGAAGAGGGCTGCGAACAAATAAACCCCGATGACTGGAAATAGTTTCTTACTCGACACAAATATCATCTCATCCTGGTTAACAGGAGATAGTGCTATAGCAGACAAGATAGACCAGGCAGAAGCCATATATATTCCTGCAATAGCGGTGGGTGAAATGTATTACGGCGCCCAATACTCCACTCAGATTGAAAAAATATTGAGCATATTACGCGGCTTATAGAACGTTTTCAGGTATTGCATGTAGATGCATTTACCGCTACCCAATATGGAATTATAAAAGCCTCATTAAGAAGAAAGGGAAAACCTATTCCTGAAAATGATATATGGATATCGGCCATAGCGCAACAATATTCGCTTCCCCTGGTTACAAGAGACAAGCATTTTAAAGAAATAGATAGTATTGTGATGATGGAGTGGTAGGTTTTAAGATACCCTATCCGGCGAAATGCTGCTAAAACCCACTATTCGCATTTTGCGTTTATAAACACATAAAATGCGTCAATTTTGGAAGAAAAGTACGGGGTGGCTTTTAATATTTATTGGGGATAAGTGGACAAAAGAGGCATACTATTGCCTGACAGCAGGGTAAAACCCGTACCCTGGCAGATTATCTTTTAAAAGCAAAAGTAAACCTGTAACTTTCTAAGCATTATGAAGATAGAAGCAGTAGACATACAAAACATTGCCGGAATTCAAACCATTCCTTTGCCCCAGGCGTTAAGAATAAATGATGATAAGGTGTATGTAAAAAAGATGGGAAATGTAATTTATATTATTCCATACCACACTCCCTGGCAAAGTTTTTACGACAGCCTTTCAGGGTTCTCACCGGATTTTATGAATGACAGGGCTCAGCCTTTATCACAAAACCGTGAACTGTTTGACTAATGCCCTGGATGCTTGATTTACATTGAACAAAAAGGAATCTCGTAAATTTGTATCCGTTAGCATCGAGCGACAAAATGATGACGTTCGAGTTCGTGAGTGAGGGAAAGAAAGGGCTAATTCATAAACTTGTGAAATATCAGTCGACAAACCTGAAAGGTAGGCTGTTCAAACGCCGGGAGGTTTTTTCGCCCGCTTTTTATCGAAAAAATCTCTCCTTTTTTAGTAAAGAGGTCGCAGTATTTTGGTATGATTGGATATGATCGTCCTTTCGACTGAGCCAACACGAACACTGTGGTTTAATCACTTTTATGCGAAGGAGAAATCTGCCGGGCTTTTGTACTAATGCTCAACATTTGCACTTTGCCTAACAGATTTCTCTCCCGCCATAATATGCATTTAATTCAATATGACCTAAGGCGGGATCGAAATGACGACGGAGGCTGGTGATTGATTGGTATATGCTTCTATTTACAGGAGGATTTTATTATGCTCTTTTGAACAGCCTACCTGAAAGGTCTTTACAATCTTGCATTTGGAGATAAGGACATTGCAACAGGCGAGATTGATGATGAAATTATTTTAAACAATGGAGACAGTGAAAAAGTCCTGGCAACCGTAATTGCTACTGTTTACGCCTTTACTGACAAATATCCCGGTGTTTGGATTTATGCTATGGGAAGTTCAAAGGCAAGAGCAAGGCTTTACAGAATGGGAATTTCAAAATTTTTAGAAGAAGTATCCGAAGATTTTGAAGTACTTGGAGAACGAAATGGTGATTGGGAAATATTCAGCTCTGATGTTGAATACGAAGGATTTTTGGCAAGAAGAAAATAATAAGTAACTTAAAAAGAAAGCTATGAAAATATCAAACGAATTAAAAAAAAGAAAAATTCCAATCGTGAAAATTGACAAATCGTTAGATAAGTTTGACGATAAAGTATTGTTTTCCGAAAAACCTCGCTTATAGCTCAAATCTTTGCTTTGGAGAAATCGTGATCGTCAGCTTGTGCTTTTCGCAGGTCACATCTACAGTATGACCGCCACGGAAACCCATTTCTTCCAGCCATTTGCCGGTAATGCTGATAACAGGCAGCGTTATATAGCCGGAACCGGTGCAGCGCCGGGATCCCTTGTTGCACACAGTTAGTTTTCTTACTTTCGGTAATGGTTGTTGCGCTTCCATAAGTTTTTCTTTTGTATACTGCAAAGCACCGCCGCATACAACCCGTAACCTACGCGGCAGGTTTGTATTTTACCATGTAAAGCATTGTACTATACAGGGATATTACCGTATAAATATGTAACTTACCTTCTTAAAAAAATTATATTTGCTCTATGACACACACTTCAACACCCGATCACAAAGTACACCAGGGCCGAAACGTAAAACGCTTCCGCGAAATGCTGGGCATAAAGCAGGATGCTTTGGCTGCCGACCTGGGTGATGACTGGAACCAGCAAAAGATTTCCCTGCTGGAGCAAAAGGAAACGATTGATGCGACCCTGCTGGCTAAGATCTCTATCGCACTGAAAATACCTGTGGAAGCTATTCAGAATTTTGATGAAGAACAGGCAGTGAATATTATTGCTAATACGTTTGATAACGGATCTATTGGCTACAATCGAGCCGAAGTACAAAATTTCCATCCTATTGACAAGCTTATACAACTTCACGAGGAAAAGATCGCTTTATATGAGAGGATGTTAAAGGAGAAGGATGAGATGATGGCGAGATTGGAGAAGTTGATTGATAAGAAATAAAGTGCTTTGATTCTCCGCAGTCTCATCGCGCAAGGCTATTGTTGCCTGCATTGCATAATGGAATTAAATAATCAATCCACGGCAAACGCAACAAATCACAACCACAAAACCGGGGATTTTATTCAGCATATCTGAAACGGGAAAGCCCGATCCGAAAGTCTTGCAAGGGTCATTTTTGGTAATTTTTTTGTTTAAGAATATTTGAGAATATGGCAAAAAGCAGGAAAATAAATGTACAGGGTATTGATATTGTTTTGTACGAAGACAATAAAGAAGATTATATTTCTCTTACCGACATTGCGAGATACAGGGATGCCGAACGAAGTGATTATCTTCTTCAGAACTGGTTGAGAAACAGAAGCACCATTGAGTTTATAGGCCTATGGGAAACTTTTAATAATCCCGGTTTTAATTCCATCGAATTCGATGGAATTAAAAATATGGCAGGTTCCAATAGTTTTTCGCTTACGCCCAAACGCTGGATTGAAGAAACTAACGCCATCGGAATAGTTTCAAAAACAGGAAGATACGGAGGTACTTTTGCCCACAGAGATATCGCGTTTGAGTTTGCTACCTGGCTAAGTGCAGAATTCAAGTTTTTCCTTATCAAAGAATTCCAACGCCTCAAAAACGAAGAAAACAACCGCCTGAATGTAGAATGGAATTTACAACGCACCATTTCCAAAATCAATTACCGTATACATACAGACGCAATTAAGGAAAATCTTATCCCGAAGGAAATAACCAAACAACAGGCAAATTTTGTATATGCCAATGAAGCCGATCTGCTGAACGTTGCCCTTTTTGGAATTACTGCTAAAGAATGGCGGGACAACAATACCGACCAAAAAGGAAACATAAGAGATTACGCCACGTTGGAGCAATTAGTCGTGTTGAGTAATCTGGAAAGTATTAATGCGTTATTGATACAGCAAAATTTATCGCAAAGAGAAAGGCTTATTCAGCTCAACAAAGTTGCTATTACACAAATGAAATCCCTGATTGAAAGCAGTACAATTAAGAAGTTGAAATAATAAATGAACGAAAACGATACAAAACGGCTTTCACGGCTTACTGCAATACTAACACAGTTGCAAACACAACGACTTTTAACAGCCACAAGTCTTGCCGATAAATTCAATGTAAGTATACGAACCATTTACAGGGACATCAGGGCTTTGGAACAGGCAGGCGTCCCGATTGTAACCGAAGATGGCAAAGGTTATACACTAATGGAACATTACAGGCTTCCACCTGTTACGCTTACAGAAAGCGAAGCCAACGCTTTGATTACAGCAGAACAAATAATATTAAAAAACAAAGACGCTTCATTTGTAAAAGCCTATTCAGAAGCTATTACCAAGATCAAAGCAGTTTTAAGGCATAGTGTAAAAGACAAAGCCAACCTGCTTGCCGAGCGTATTTACTTTACAGAAAACAAAACAGACGAAAAAACAAGCAACCATTTATTGTCTGTACAATACGCCCTTACCAATTTTTTTCAAACGGCAATAACATATACAAACGAAGCCAATAACGTTACAGACAGAATAGTTGAACCCTTTGCTTTATTAAGCACACAGGAAAAATGGTTACTTATAGGCTGGTGTCGCCTGCGTAATACATTTCGGTTTTTTCGGCTTGACAGGATTAATAAATTAACTGTACTTTCAGAGAAATTTGAGCCTCACAAATTGACCCTGCAGGAATATTTTGAAAAATATCACTAATCTTTTCCTACCCCTGACATACCGTTGTCGCAAGCCCACTTTAGTTTTGTTGTATCATCTAAAAAAAATAAAATGGACAACAAAACAATTACAGACATTCTTGCTTCACAATATAAAGCAAGCCTTGGTATGTTTAGAAACGTTATCGAAAGGACGCCGCAGGAACAATGGAACACCGAAGATTATAACAATCCCAACTGGCAAATTGCTTACCATACTATATGGTCAACAAAATACTATTTAGGAGCGAATGCCGAAAGCTATATCCCTTTTGAGAACGCCATTACAGGGGCAGAAAGTTTGGGAGGAGCGCAGGAGTGGGAAAATACCGATGCAGGTGTTGTAGTAGAGGGTTTTCATACAAAAGATGAATTGCTTGCATTTATTAACGAAGTAGAGAATAATTTACAACAACGTATTGAGGCATTGCCTTTGGGTGAAAATTCGGGTTATGAGTGGTATCCGTATTCCCGGTTAGAATTGCATCTTAACAACATCAGGCACATTCAGCATCACACAGCACAAATTATTGAACGCTTAAAAGCAAAAGAGATAACAGGTTTTTCATGGTGGATAGACCAAAATCCGCCACAAGTATGGTAACAACAACGGCTCGTTAAAATTGAAATAAGAAATAAAATGTATGAACATAATTACAGGAGCAACAGGACAGGTAGGCTCAAACCTTATCAATGAAATTAAAGCAAACGGCTTCCCTGTAAGAGCGGTTGTAAGAAATCCCGGCAGGCTTCCTGATAAAACCATTGAAACCCGAACCGCAGATTTGTTTAACGTGGAACAACTTACAGAAGCGTTTAAAGGCGGCACAACTGTTTTTGTTTTGACGCCCGAAAATCCAACATCAAACGATATAATTGAAGATACCAGGCGAATAGCTGAGCATTACAAGGAAGCTATTAAGGCAACAGGAATTAAGAAAGTTATTGCCTTATCTTGTATCGGGGCACATATTGGCGGCAATACAGGGAATATTTTAATGTCAGGAATTTTAGAGCAATATTTAGATGACCTTGAAATAGAAAAAATATTTATCAGGCCGTCGTACTATTTTAGTAATTGGTCAGGATATTTGGAAACCGTTGAACAATACGGAGTGTTACCGACCTTTTTCCCCGAAGATTTGAAAATTGAAATGCACTCTCCCATTGATTTAGCAAAATTTATTGCCAAAATAATGACAGGCATTTCATCTTCGGAAAAGAAAAAAATTTATGAATTGACGGGACAACAAAAATACAGCTCACTTGACGTGGCAAACACTTTTTCAAAATCGTTCAATAAAGATATAATCGTTCAATCCATACCACAAGACAAATGGAAAGAAACGCTTATGTCTGCCGGCTTTACTGAAAATACGGCAACCAATCTTTCAGATATGACACAAGCCGTTATTGACAATAAAATAGTTCCACAGCGACCAAACGAAGCAATAAAACTTCCTACAACATTAGATCAGTATTTTAGCGGGCAACTGAACAGGTAAAAAATAAAGAAGGTTCCGAAAAGATAAGTTTTTGGTTCTCCGCAGCCTTGTCATGCAAAGCCCCGCCGCATACAACCCGTAACCTACGCGGCAGGTTTGTATTTTACCATGTAAAGCATTGTGCTATACAGGTATATTACCGTATAAATATGTAACTTACCTTCTTAAAAAAATTATATTTGCTCTATGACACACACTTCAGCACCCGATCATAAAATACACCAGGGCCGAAACATAAAACGCTTCCGCGAAATGCTGGGCATAAAGCAGGATGCCCTGGCTGCTGACCTGGGTGATGACTGGAACCAGCAAAAGATTTCCCTGCTGGAACAAAAAGAAACGATTGATGCGCCCCTGCTCCGGCAAATATCCAATGCGTTAAAAATACCAGTGGAAGCCATTCAGAATTTTGATGAGGAAGCCGCTATTGCATACATAAATACTTTCAATGACAGCAGTTCAAATCATGGTACAATTGGTAACAACTACAATTGTACACTTACATTCAACCCGCTCGATAAAATGATTGAGCTTTACGAACGTATGCTTCAGCAGCAAAGGGAGATGATAGAGAAGCTGGAGAAGTTGATTGAGAAGAAATAGAGCGCTTTGGTTCTTCACGGTCTTCTCGTGTAAAGCTATTGTTGCCTGCATTGCGTGAGGGAATTAAATAATCAATCCACGGCAAACGCAACAAATCACAGCCACAAACTCAGGGGATTTTTTGTATGCCTTCCCTATTCTGCTTCGCAGAACCAAAAAAAGAAGTAAAAAACTGCGATTAAAATTGTAAAAGGTTTTGCGATGGACGATGAACGTTTGGAAAATCTTCTTTGTATTAACAAGACATACTTATAGTTATAACATGCCTAGCTCACCAGAAATACAAGCAAAACAATACAAAAAATGGTTTGAAACCATTAAGTGAAAAATCAAATCAGCTCAATTGAAAGCCGCAATGAGTGTGAATACACAGCTTATTGAGTTGTATTGGGATTTGGCAAAAGCCATTGTAAGCAAACAACAGGAAGCAAATTGGGGCGACAACATTTTTGAACAATTATCCACAGACCTAAAACTAAGCTTCCCCGACATTAATGGTTGTTCAAGACGGAATTTATATGCTATCCGTCAATGGTATCTGTTTTACAGCAGTATATCCGAATTTGTGCCACAAGCTGTGGCACAAATTCCATGGGGACATAATCGTCTCATTATTTCAAAAATCAAAAACAAGCTTAATCAGGGAACCGAAATACGGTAAAATATTTGGGATCAGGGATGACAAGAAACTATAGATTGGGATATACCTCACAATAAAAGTTGAAGGGGAGCTCATTTTTTAAAATTCCTAAAACATTATTGAAATTAAAAGTTTTAGGAATTTTAAATACCTTTGTGGCATGCAGTTAATAGCCCGGAAGAAATATTTAGAAACGCTTCGTGTTCTTAAAGACAAAAATCTCATTAAAGTTGCTACAGGTGTCAGGCGCTGCGGCAAATCAACCTTAACTCTTAATTGCAGCAGCTAAAGGTGGTTTGATAGCTGCTCCTGTAAGCCGCTACCGATGGACCTTCCATCATCATCTACATAGCATTAAATAATAAAATCAAAGAACTAAGCTGAAATCATCATTTATTCGTGACACTCAATACCCCGGGTTCTGGATAATATTCGGGTTCTGGTCAATCACCGATTGCGGAACAGGGTTTAAATACATTTTTTGTGTGAATACATGCGGGTGATTCAACGGAACAGGTGTATACACCCATTTGCCACTGTTATCATTGGGTGATGTATTGGTGATCATCATGCCATGCCTGTCCTTATTCAGCAGGTTCATCGCATCTTTCCAACGGATAAGATCATAGAACCTTTTGTCTTCAAAGCAAAATTCAATTCTTCTTTCCCTGCGGATGGCCGCACGCATCTGGTCTTTGTTCAACCCTGCCGGCAGATCAGGTAAGCCGGATCTCGCTCTTATTTTATTAACAGCATTATATACCGAAGCATCCGGCCCCACTGCTTCATTCTGCGCTTCGGCGTATCCCAGCAGCACTTCTGCGTAGCGGTAATAAATATAGTTCTGCCCGCTCTCATACCCGCCGGGCACTACGGTAGGGTCTAACCGCTTCTTGAAATAATAACCGGTGTTGCCCACATCATCAGAGCCAAAATCAATCTGGTTATCCGAAGGATTTACTTTATCAATCCGCGTGTAAATCGTGTCTGCATGTTCCATCCAGTCCATTTCATAATGCGCTCCGTCGTAAACAATAAAATCATAAAACCTTTGCTCACGCCCCACGTAAGGATCTTGAGGATCATAACCCGAAGCAGGGTCAGTGATCAGCTTCCCGTTTGCCATGCAGAACTGGTCAACCAGTTCCTGCGTGGGATCATAATTTCCCCAGGTATAATATACCCCGTTAACATATACCGGGCCGCCATAAGTGCCGAAAGCCGATGCCATGTTATAGGTGCCGAACGGCGAGCTGCTTACTTCGGTAATATCAGGAACCACCTGCCTGTCCCAGATCACTTCCTGGTGGTATTCGTTATCTGCAAGCCATATATCAGCTATATCGGGATACAGGTCATATTCCCCGCCATAGTTATCCATAAACTGTTTAAAAGTGGCGGCAGCAGCAGCCCATCTTTGTTCTTCATAATTTCCATAGCCGGCAACGCCATCAGGATTAGAGCCGACAGCCGGTACCGCATCATTAAAAGCAGGGCTTGCCGCGTACAGCTCTATCCATCCTTTCAGCATCAGCGCCGCGCCCAGAGTGGCCCTGCCTGCATTCGCATCGCCGTTATGATATTTTACGGCGAGGTAGCCGTTGTTTACTATCGAATCCAACTGCGTGGTCAGAAAGCTCACCGTTTCTTCAAAGCTGTTTCGCTTGTTGTATATCTTCGATTCGTCGTCTGATTTTCTGTCCAATACATCGGTAATAATGGGAATGCCGCCAAGATGCAGCCACAGGTCGGTGTAGAAAAAAGCTCTTAAAAACCTGGCTTCATCTATGCGCTGATCCATCCATTCGGGTGAGAAATTATCTGCATGCTCCCTTAGTTTTTCAATAAATAAATTGCATCTCCTCGCCTTAGTATATACCGCATCCCAACTGGCATAGGTAGTGGCATTCGGGTCAAAGCCCCGGTTATCCATTGGCATTCCTTCTTCAACAGAAGGGCCTACGATGCCCTGCCTCCAGCTCCAGGACGGCCAATAAAAGCCGGCGTCATTATCATCCGTAAAATTATCCAGGTTTTCCGGATCGTTCCATTTATTGCACAGGCTGCCGTAAATATCGTTCAGGTAAATGTCTGCATTCCCTTCCGAAGCCCATTGCGTTTCATCGGTAAGCCTGGTTTTATCGGTATTCTCCAGGAAATCTTTTTTGCAGGAGAAGGCGCTTACACATATCAATCCTATCAGAAGAGAACGGCAGCTTTTTTTTATATTAAGCATAGTGCATTTGTTTATGTTGATGAGATGCTTAAAAAGTTACATTGAGGCCCACGGTAAAAACTTTTTGCGGCGGGTAATCCATCGCCCTGTCGGCATATTCCTGGTCAGGGTCTCGCCATATTTCCGGGTCAATCCATTTAAGCCTGCTTATAGTAAATATGTTTTGTCCTGACAAGTACAGGCGCACAGACTGGATGTTTATTTGTTTAGTAATTTTTGCAGGAAGCGTATACCCCAATACAGCAGTTTTCAGCCGCATGTACCCGATGCCCATCATCCAGAAATCCGAAAGCTGGTCGTTATTGGCATAAGGCGCCTGGTTTGCTCTCGGGTAACGGGCGTTTTGGTTAGCAGGCGTCCAGCGATCATTATAATACACGTAAGAGGAGTTGCTGTTGTTATTGGCAAAAGGAATGGTTTGATATCCTCTCATATCAAGGTTTGCCATGGCCGCCCCCTGGAAGAACAGGCTAAGGTCAAAGCCTTTCCAGGAAGCAGTGGGTGTAAAGCCATAAGTAATAAAAGGATAAATAGGATGACCGATAACGGTTTCGTCATATGCATCTATAACGCCATCCGGTTCACCATCAGGGCCGCCGATATCCGCATACCTGATGTCGCCGGGATGCAGCTCGCCAAACTGCTCAATCGTATATCCGTCATCGGCATCAATTATACCATCACTATTCTTATCGTCTGCGCTGCTGAACAGGCCAAGCGCATGATAGCCGAACTGCGTTCCTAATGGTCTTCCTGTTCTGCTCCTGTTTGGATTATTCAGCGTGGCAGGCGTTTCAAATACCTGTATCATTTTGTTACGGGCATAGCTGAAGTTGGCGCTGAGACCAATCCGAAGCCCGTTCCTAAACTGGTGCGAAGAGCTCAGTGTTAACTCAACGCCGTTATTTTCCATAATGCCGGCGTTTTCATCAGCAAGGTCGAGCCCGTATTCTACCGGCACACTTACTGCCGGAGGCAGCAACATGCCTTTTCTTTTTTCATGAAAATAATCTGCTTCTATGTTGAGAAGTCCTTTCCATAGGTTAGCCTCAATGCCGATATCTGTTTTGGTAGCCACTTCCCAGGTAATGTTGGGGTTGGATTCCTGCGGAATAAATGAGCCCTGTACAAGCGTTCCATTGCCAAAAGCATAGGCGTTGCCATACAAATCATATGCATTCAGGTACTGGAAAGGAGACCCGGCAAGATTCCCTGATCTGCCCCACGAGCCCCTGATCTTTAAATAGTCAATAAAAGAAGATTTAAAAAAATTTTCCTGCGATACTACCCAACCCGCTGAAAAAGCAGGGAAATAAGCCCATCTTTTACCGGGCGCGAAATAATAATGTCCATCGTAGCGGCCCGAAGCCTCTAATAAATATGTATTGTTGAAGTCATACCCTACCCGGTATACCAGCCCCATCTGGCTACCGGTGGAAGAAATACCGCCATTATCAAAATCATTACGGTCTGAACTTCCGAGGCTCAGCTCGTCTATATCCACGGCAAACCGATTTCGCCTTGCCATAAAATCCTCGTAAGTATTATTTCGCGCTTCACCAACTACAAGCCCGGTTATGTGATGCCTGCCAAAAGTATTATCATAGTTCAGGTAAAGCTGGTAGGTAAAGCTTTGCGACTTCATATATTCCTGGCTCAGCCAACTGTAGGTTTCCCCGGCATTATCGCCTGTGGAAACCTGCTTTGTATATTCATATGGGATTACCGTTGTATCCTGTGAATAAAAATAAGAGGGCGTATGCCAGCTTTTGGTAGTGCTGTAATAGGGGTCGTAGCTGAAGGTTCCCTTCAGGCTCAATCCTTTTACAAAAGGCAGTTGCTGCTCAATGGAAAGCGTGGTCAGCAGCGTATTCTTACTACCGCGTACATAGCCGGCATTGAGCACTCCTGCCGGGGCGTTGCTTGCAAAGCTTCCCGGTAAACCGTTGCTATATGTGAGATTGGCAACCGGTATGAACTTGAACAGGCTGCGGAAAAAACCGCTCATGGATCCGCCGGGATCAATGGACTTTGTTTTTTCAATCGCGCCGATCAGCGAAGCCGTAACGGTAGTGGTAGCAGTAGCTTTTGCCTCTATGTTTATATTGTAATTGTACCTGCGGAAATTTACAGGAGCCAGCATACCGTCCTGGTCAATATAACCGGCGCCGAGATAATATTTAATTCTTTCCCCGCCGCCGCTTAAGCGCAGGTTGTAGTTTTGAAGGGGAGTCCGCATATTCATCAGGTCCCTGATATCACTGTCAGGATATTTATCAGGATCCTGCGCATGCAGCCTGTCATAATTATTGATAAAGTCATCGGCAAAAGGCAACTGGCTGCCTCCGGGGTTTTCATTCAGGTATGCTTCATTGCGCAGCCGCATGTAATCGGCGGCATTCAGCATTTTGGGGATATAAGTAGGCGTTTGAAAACCGTAATAACCGTTAAAAGATAAGGTGGGTGCACCGGTCTGTCCTTTTTTTGTTGTAATTAAAATTACACCGTTGGCGCCTCCCAGTCCATATGGCGCTACCGCGGCGGCATCTTTTAAAATGCTGATATTGGCAATGTCGTTGGGGTCTATCTCGTTGATGTTGTCCCTGATGATGCCGTCAATAACTACTAAAGGGGAACTGTTTCCTGTTGTGCCGATCCCCCGGATATAAATCTGAGGTGCATCAGCTCCCGGCTGCGCACCTGTTGGCCGCATGCTTATACCCGCCACGTTGCCCGCCAGTGTATTGGAGATATTCGCTACGGGTGACTTTTTTAAAACATCTCCTTTTACGGCAGACACAGCGCCGGTAACAGCCAGTTTTTTCTGGGTGCCGTAGCCCACCACTACTACCTGGCTCAACGAACCATCTTCCTCATTCATGGTAATATCAATGTTGCTGCGCCCGTTTGCTGCTATTTCCTGCTGTATGTACCCGACAAAAGAAATTACCAGTGTATCAATGCTGCGTGCAGCAATAGAATAATTACCCCGTTCATCAGTAGTAGCCCCGGCATTTGTTCCTTTAATATTAATGCTTGCGCCTGCCAGTGGCGACCCGCCTGCATTCGTAATTTTGCCTTTTATATTTGTTTGGGCAGAAAGCGCAGCGGATACGGCAAGCAGCAGGGCGATGATCATTCCAACCTGTGTAGATTTTTTAACAGCAGCATTTTTAATCAACGAAAGGTCATTGAACCGGCGCCTGAAAAAGCCTGGCAGCTTACCGGGGATCAAAACGGGTTTCATCATTTTACTGTTTTTATATTGTGAAACTGGCGCGGGAAGCGGGCGTATGCCTGGCCTTAAAATAAATGATCACCTTATCGAAAGATTGAATATCTTTTGTTGAAATTATTCGCCCTCTTCCGTCATTGCTTCATAAAATTAAAATGCTGCTGAAACCCGCTATTCGCATTTTGCGTTTATAAACACTTAAAATGCGTCAATTTTGGAAAGGGGGAGAATCACACAGCTTACCATTAATTTCTAATACTCTTCGGTATCCCGCTATCACAAAGAGCGAGCTCAATATGTTTTTAATCATTATTCTCATAGTTACAATGGCAATGCTGTTTAATGAAGCTATATTTGATATTCAATGGTACACTTATTGAATAAACACATATGAAAAAAGTCAGGCTGCTAATGCTATATCTGTTGATCGGCGTTTGTGCAAATAGCCAGGGCAATATTCAACAAGCTGCCTTGTTTTGCAAAATATGGGGATTTTTGAAATACTATCATCCCAAAGTTGCGCAGGGAAATATCGATTGGGATAAAGAATTTCTAAACAGAATATCTGCTGTGTCTGGTTTAACAAATAGAGAAGAAATTAGTGATTATTATCTAAACTGGATTAAAAGTCTTGGTGTAATAAAGAAGCTGAAAAATGTGCAAGATTCAATGCCAGATATTTTTAAGAAGAATCATGACCTGCATTGGGTAAATGATTCAGTTGTTTTTAACAAACCTTTAAGGGATACACTGAATTACATTTTTGAAAATAGAAATCAGGGAAAAAATTATTACGCCCCGGTAAAAAAAATAGTAATCTTTAAAGCAGCAAGTCCTAATTATTCATCAGAGCTGCCTTATAAAGATTCTATCTTTCCATCTAAAGAAATGCGGTTACTCACGCTTAGCCGTTACTGGAATATCATCAACTATTTCTATCCCTATAAATATACAATTGAAAAGAATTGGGACTCGGTTTTAGCTGACATGATACCAAGGTTTCAAAATGTGCAGGATACCCTTTCATATCAATTACTGATTTTGGAGATGGCAGCATCCATTAACGACAGCCATTCCTTCATTACGTATACGCCTCAAACATTTAAATATTTTGGAGAGAAGTTTCCAGTTTTCAAATATACAATTATCGAAAATCAGGCTATAGTAACAGGATTTTATAATGATATGCTAAAACAAAAAGATAGTGTACAATATGGAGATATAATATTGAAAATAGATGGGCGTCCGTTAAGCGATATCATCCTTGAAAAAGGGAAATATTTTGGCGCTTCAAATTACGATTGCAAGCTCAGGGATATGACGATTATATTACTAAATGGAAATGCAGATTCGGCAATAGTGACGGTTGAACGTGATGGCGTAATTAAAGAACAAATAATACACAGATATCAATTTCAATATCTCGCGGAAGGGTATTATAAAAAAGACACTGGCGCATCATGGAAAAAAATAGATGATGATATTGGGTTTGTAAACCTTGGCTCCTTGAATTCCAAAGATGTATCGAAAGCTATGAAAGCACTTTGGCATACTAAAGCAATTATATTTGATGTAAGAAACTACCCTCAGGGTATTTATCACAAGCTTTCTAAATATTTAAATGCTGAAAAAAAGCATTTCGCAAGTGTTACTCAGCCTTTGATTAATTTTCCGGGGATGTATGTCCGGTTTAAAAAGTTATATACGGGCAAAAATAATACCCGGCACTACAAGGGTAAAATAGTCTTGTTGATTGATGAGCACACTCAAAGTATGGCTGAGCTTACTGTAATGGCGCTACAGACCGCACCAAGTGTTATAACTATTGGTAATCATACTGCAGGCGCAGATGGTGATCGCCGCGAGGTAATATTACCAGGAGGTTATGTTGTAAGCATGAGTTCTCTCGGGTTTTACTATCCTGATGGCAGAGAAACACAAAGGGTTGGTATACTACCTGATATTTTGGTTAAACCTACAATTGGCGGTGTACGTCAAAAGAGAGACGAAGTACTTGAAAAAGCTATTGAAGTTATAAAGAAAGGCTTACGCTATTAGTATATTGTAAGCCAAAACTGAAATTTCGTTATAAATCCTGCAACTTTTCCACCACATGTTCAGGAAGAATATATTCATCTTCTAATTCAATACTCTGAAAATCCCTGAATTCTTTTTTTGCTCCTTCTGCTCTAAGCATAAATACCTTTTGCTTCTCCGTAATCTCCCTGTGCAAAGCTTGCACACAAGCAAGGGACACTGTGGGTGAATTTTATTACCTTTCCTCTATCAAATTTATACTGACAGTATCTTGTTCTTATATTTTTAACGCATCCTTACTTCTTTTATACAGAATTGTACATTTACAATAGTACAAACAAATATGAGCAATACTATAAAATGAAAGAAGAACCGGTGCAATCTTGCACAGCGCAATTAATTGATTATTTTAATGATCTTATTTCCTTAGATGATGAGGAAAAAGCATTGGTATTAAAATATTTCAAGCCCCGATCTTATCGCAAAAAGCTGTATATACTTTAGAAGGGTGATACCTGCACGCAATTTAATTTTGTCGTTAGCGGATGCCTGCGGATGTACAAAGCAGATGAAAGCAGTATTTTTAATCAGTGAAAGATCATTGAACCGGCGCCTGAAAAAGCCTGGCAGCTTACCGGGGATCAAAACGGGTTTCATCATTTTACTGTTTTTATATTGTGAAACTGGCGCGGGAAGCGGGCATATGCCTGGCCTTAAAATAAATGATCACCTTATCGAAAGATTGAATATCTTTTGTTGAAATTATTCGCCCTCTTCCGTCATTGCTTCATAAAATTAAAATGCTGCTGAAACCCGCTATTCGCATTTTGCGTTTATAAACACTTAAAATGCGTCAATTTTGGAAAAGGGAGGCACACCTGCAAAACATAGAATATACAGATGCATTCTTAATAATAAGAGCAATGCTGTAATTATAAAGCCTCGTAGAAGCAACATTTTAAAAGTTTGCAGGTCAGGATTATATATTTGTAAATTGAAGAAGGCAATTATTCATCCCTCAATAATAGCACCGCTGTGCGGCATAATCAGAAGGTGTATATATAATGCGGTCAACTACCTGAATATATTTTTTATATTTGTTACATGAAAAACATCAAACTTTTTGAAAGCAAGACGGTCCGCACCCACTGGGATGAGGAGAAAGGACTGTGGTTCTTTTCGGTAATAGACGTAATTGAAATCTTAACAGAAAGCCCACGTCCGAGAAAGTATTGGAATGCTTTGAAGACCAAGCTGAAAGCAGAGGGAAGTGAGTTGTCCCAAAAATTGGGACAACTGAAAATGGAAGCGACTGATGGCAAATTTTATTTAACAGATGTTGCCGATACCGAAACACTACTTCGCATCATCCAATCCATTCCCTCCCCTAAAGCAGAGCCGTTTAAGCAATGGCTGGCAAAGGTAGGTTACGAACGTATGCAGGAAATAGCAGACCCCGAACAAAGCCTTGACAGGGCAAGGGAGAACTGGCAGAAACTGGGCAGGAGTGAAAAGTGGATACAACAGCGAATGAGCGGGCAGGAGACCCGGAACAAACTCACTGACTACTGGAAACAAAGCGGGGTGGAAAAATCGGATGAATTTGCTTTTCTCACCAATATTATTCACCAGGAATGGGCAGATGTGAGTGTAAAGCAGCACAAAAACCTGAAAGGATTAAAAACACAAAACCTCCGCGACCATATGAGCGAAGCCGAATTGATCTTTACTGCATTGGCAGAGCTCTCTACACGTCAAATTGCCGAAGTTGAAGAAGCAAAAGGCATTCAGCAGAATGCCGTTGCAGGAAAGAAAGGCGGGAAGATAGCCAAAGATGCAAGGCTCGCATTAGAGAAGAAAATAGGCAGGAAAGTGATCACATCCGAAAACTTTTTGCCACCCACACCCAAAAATAAAGAACTGAAAAATGGCAAAAACAAATAGTTTTTACCCAGCTTAAATTAGTGATGTGCGCATTAACAACCGCCTGTTATGATAAAGATCGTCTTACTGCTTGATTTCAGTGAAGAGTATCACAAAAAATTATTAAGCGGTATTGTACGATATTCAAGAGAATTTGGTCCCTGGACATTTTTCCGTATGCCCATCTATTACCGGGAAACCTTAGGTATTGATGGCATCCTGCAATGGGCAAAAGACTGGGGCGCAAAGGGATTGATAGGGCAACTGCACGGCAACTCGGAAATATGGAAATTTACCAATGCAAAGATCTCCGTGATAGCGCAGGATTTTGATGAGCCGTTCAAAGGAGTTCCCAATATTACCGGCGCATATCATGAGACCGGCAGAATGGGCGCTAAATATTTTCTCAAAAAAGGGTTTAAGAACTTTGCCTTTTATGGGTTCAAAGATATTGTCTGGTCGCGGGAACGGGCAAAAGGTTTTGAGCAGGAAGTAAAAGAAGCCGGCTATACCGTTCATTATTTTGAGCAGAAAAGGAACCGCTCTGCAGACCTGTGGTACTACAAACCTTCTGCGTTGAGTAAATGGCTGAAAACACTGCCCAAGCCTGTAGCGCTGATGACCTGTGATGATAACCAGAGCCTGCACATTACCCAGGCAAGCAAACACATCGGTATCCGTATTCCGGAAGAGATAGCTGTACTGGGAGTGGATAATGATGAAAACATTTGCTTTTTATCAGACCCTCCCTTATCAAGCATAGCGGTAGACGTGGAAAGAGGAGGTTATGAAGCAGCAGGTGTAATGCAACAAATGATAGCAGGACGTAAAAAAAAGTTCGGTGATATAGTAATAAAGCCTACTCATGTGGTTACAAGAGCGTCAACCGATATCTATTCAAGCAATGATATGGAAATAGTAGGCGCTTTAAAATATATTCATACCAATATAGATAAGAACCTGAAAGTATACAATGTGCTGAAACAGGTGCCGTTGTCGAGAAGGGTGCTGGAAAAACGTTTTATTGATATTACAGGGGTTCCCGTTTATAAATATATCTATAACCTGCGCATAGAAAAGTTCACGGAAAAGCTGCTGCGAACCGACATGACGATCACGGAAATATGTTATGAGCTGGGTTTGAATGATGCCAAAAATATCACCCGCCTGTTTAAGCAGGTCAAAGGATTAACCCCTTTGGAGTACAGGAAAAAGTATTCTATAAAATAAAAGATATTGCATATCCTTTCATGGAGAAATTGCATAAGACCTGTTCGCTGCAAATTAAATCTACGATAGTGTAATTCTCCTGTTTATGGAACAGCCTCCAACTACAAAATAGGATAGTAATTAGTTGAAATCGTGTAAACACTACACTCTGTTGAATGTTATTTTTGGCTAAGGGTTGGTCTCTAATATTGTATCCCTGCTGATAAGTCATCGCTATTTCAGTCATACCAAAATTAGCAAAGCTATGCACAAGCTAAAGTTTCTGTTAACATGTTTGCTGTCTGTATTTTCGCTCTCTGCCGTGTTGGCCCAAAACAGGGTCATTACAGGAAAAGTTACGGGCGCCACCGGTAAATCTGAAATTGCAGGCGCCACTGTAAGTATAAAGGGCTCCTCGCAGGCTACCACTACTTCTTCTAACGGCAATTTTTCTATCCAGGCTCCCCAGGGAAGTGTAACCCTGATCGTATCTTCCGTAGGTTTTCAAAGCAGGGAAGTAACCGTTGAAGGTACTGACAATGCGATAAACATTGAGCTGCAGGAAGACAACAAGCAGTTAAGTGAGGTGGTTGTAACAGCCTTGGGTATTACCAGGCAGGCCAAATCGCTTGTGTATGCCGCGCAAACTGTTGCACCCTCCGAATTAACAGGGGTAAGAGACCCGAACAATGTAATGAATTCACTACAGGGCAAAGTAGCGAACGCGCTCATCACCCAGGGCTCAGGCGGCCCCGGCAGCGGTGCCAGAATTGTATTGCGGGGTAACCGTTCTATTCAGCGCAGCAACAATGCGCTTATTGTTGTAGATGGTGTACCTATTATTAATGGAACGAACGGCACGGTAGGCAGTGATTTCGGAGGCGTGCAGGGTTCCGATGGCGCATCCAACATCAATCCTGACGACATAGAATCCATGACGGTTTTACGCGGCGCTTCTGCTGCGGCTTTATATGGCAGCGAAGCAGGGAACGGCGTCATAGTCATCACTACTAAAAAAGGGGCAAAAGACCGGTTATCCGTAAACGTTAATTCAGGCTTCGCAACAGAAAATGTATTTGCATTACCCAAAGTACAAAATGTATACGGACAGGGCAATGGTGGAAACCTGAACGGAAATGTGGGTGAAAGCTGGGGGGTAAAAATGACAGGACAAAGTTTCACCAACCACCTGGGCGAAGAAGGCAGCTACAGCGCCCAACCTAATAATATCAAAGATTTTTTCCGGACAGGAACCAGTTTAAATAATTCTATCGGGCTGTCATCCGGCAGCGAAAAAATGCAGACTTATCTTTCTTATACCAATAACAACACGAAGGGCATTTTAGAGAAGAATGACCTGATGAGACATACCATCAACCTTCGCCTTACCAACCAGTTCGGAAAACGTTTTTCCACCGACGCAAAAGTGACTTATATCCGGCAATCCATTGACAACAAGCCCCGGGCAGGCGAACAAAACTCACCGGTTATCAATATTTACCAAATCCCAAGGAATGTAAGCATTGCAACGGCTCAGAATTTTGAAACCATCAATAACGTCGGCATTCCGGAGGCGGTACGATGGCCTTCCACACTCAGCTCAATATATCAAAACCCATACTGGCTCATTAACAGGACCGCGATCAATGAAAACAGGGACAGGCTGACGGGCTTTATTACCGCCAAATTAAAAATTACAGATTGGCTGAGCCTGCAGGGAAGAGCCAACCTGGATAAAGTATTTGACCACACCGAAACCATCTATTCGCAGGGAACACTTCTATGGGCAAGGCAAGTGGGGGGATACTACGCCAATAACGATATGGTGACCACCAAACAATGGTATGATGTAATGCTGGAGGGCAACAACAATATTACAAGTGATCTTAAAATTGATTACAGGGCAGGCGCCATATTCCAGGATAATAAATATACCGCGCTGTCTGCCGTAGCCAGCGGCTTAAATGTAACCAACAAATTCAGCCTGAACTTTGCCACCAATCCTGCAATAAACTCTACCTCCATACAAACACAGATACAATCCGTTTTCGGCCAGGTAAATTTTTCATTTAAGAATGCATTGTTTGTAGACGCGAGCATTCGTAATGACTGGGATTCGAGACTTGGACCTCCGCACAGCTATTCCTATCCGTCCATCGGAGCCTCGGCAGTATTATCAGATCTTATCAGCCTGCCCGAAGCTATCTCCTTCCTGAAGCTGAGTGCCAACTATGCCTCTGTGGGAAATGGAGGTCAGCCACAGTTGCTGAATGCAACTTACAGTTATTCGCAGGGTTCCGGGAACGGGTTTTTACACAGGGGAACAACCCTGCCGTTTCCTGATTTAAAACCCGAAATAGTAAGGAACATTGAAGCCGGTTTAGAAGCAAGATTTGCAGCCAACCGGATAGGATTTACGTTTACTTACTACAAAAGCAACTCCCACAATCAATTGCTTGAGTTAAGCATGCCGGCGGCAACCGGGTATACCAGCAAGTACATCAATGCAGGGAATATACAGAACCAGGGAATAGAGCTGGTAGTGAATGGAACCCCAATTCAAAACAAAAATTTTACCTGGGAAGTTACCTTTAACCTGGGCATGAACCGGAACAAGATCAAAAGCCTTGACCAGGATGTTTCCGCAGTATATCTTTCCGGAGAAGGACGGTCGGGCACACCGATCGTGAAGGTAGGTGGAAGCTACGGAGACCTGCTGGCCTATCAATGGGAAAGAAATGACAAAGGGCAGTTTGTATTGCTGCCCAACGGAAGGCCGCTTACAACTGACATAACCGTTGGGGAACAGGGCTATGTCGGTAATTTCAATCCCAAAGCTACCCTTGGTTTTACAAATACTTTTGAGTACAAAAGATTGTTTGCAAAAATATTGCTGGATGGCAGGTCCGGTGGTGTAATTATTTCGGGTACGGAAATGAATCTTGCTTTCAGCGGCATTACCGAAGCCACCGCACAATACAGGGATGATGAATCATGGAACCTTGGTGGAGTAGATGCAGACGGGAACGCTGTAAGCGCAAAAATCAACGCACAGCAATTCTGGCAAACGGCCTCCGGCAAACGCTATGGAGTAGGTGAATTTTTTACGTACGACGCGACCAACTTCAGGATCAGGGAACTTTCTTTTGGTTACAATATTCCCGTAAGTGCAAAAATGTTTATCAAAAATGCAAAACTATCATTCGTAGCAAGAAACCTTGCATGGATATATCGCGGAAAATCTACGCTTGATATACCCGGATTAGGCAAACGTACCATGTGGTTCGACCCGGATATGAGCTTAGGCAATTCAAACTTCCAGGGTATTGAGTATGGCACACTGCCCTCTACCCGTACATTAGGATTTAACCTAACCCTTAATTTCTAACTTCAAACTTGTTTACAATGAAGCAAAAGATCAAACATTATATAACAGGTTACCGGAAAATTATTTTACCGGCAGCTATCATCCTGCTGATGACAACCTGCACCAAAAAATTTGAACAGATCAATACCGACCAGAATTCTATTCCTACCATTGGTCCCGCTGAAATTCCGTTCCTTTTTTCCAGTGCGCAATCCGCGTCTACCATCCAGTGGATTTACCAGGATGCGCAAAACCTGCATGCTGACCAGTATGCCCAGTACTTTACCTGTACGGCTACTTCCTTTCCTACAGACAGGCTGGTAGTGAGGTTAGACTGGCTGATCTCTTTTTACGAAGCCATTTACAATTATACTGTGCCGCAGCTTCAATCCATTTTTGAAGCCACCGATCCTGATTCGCCGGAATACGCTTTGGCCGATGTGATGTGGGTATTCGCCTTTCATAAGCTCACGGATTATTGGGGGCCCATACCTTACTTCAATGCCGGTGTTCCGGGCACTTCTGTTCCCTACGATGCACAGGATAAAATTTACGATGACTTTTTTAAAAGGTTGAGTGCCGATGTTGCAGTTCTTAAAAATAATGCCAACGCCCGCCCGTACGGCAGCTTCGACCTGATTTACGGGGGAGATGTAACCAAATGGATAAAATTTGCCAGTTCCCTTCGTCTGAGACTGGCCCTGCGTATCTCGAAAGTAGATCCTGCCCGTGCAAAAACAGAAGCAGAAGCGGCTTACGCGGATGGAGTAATGATATCGAGCCCGGATGATGACGCTTTGATTGAAAGAAGTACCAAAGGAGATGATGTGAACGGACTTTCCATTATGTCTGACTGGAACGAATTTCGCATGAGCGCTTCCATGGAATCGGTATTGAAAGGATATGACGACCCCCGCATGAAAGAATACTTTTTACCGGCGGTTGCAACCGGAACGTATGAAGGGATCAGGAACGGACTTACTGTAACACAGATGGGCGAAACCATCAATGACAATGATAACAATTCGCATGTAGGCGCCCGCTGGTCTTCTCCTGATGCCGGTGGAATTGCGGATTTTTTAAGTACCCCCCAGAACGTAATGTCGACCGCGGAAGCATATTTCCTGCGCGCCGAAGGCGCCATGCTGGGCTGGAACATGGGCGGCACTGCAAAAGAATTGTACGAAGCCGGTATCAGCAATTCCATGAAACAATGGGGTGTCACAGATGAAACCGTCATCAACAATTATATCAATAGTACGGCAACACCTGTAGCGCCCAACGACTACTTTAATTCACCACCTATGACAAATATCCCGGTAAAATTTGGGGCAACCGCGGATGTACAGGCGGAACAGATCGCCACACAAAAATGGCTGGCTATTTTCCCCGACGGAATGGAAGGCTGGGCAGACTACCGGAGAAGTCATATACTGAAATTATACCCTGTTGTTAATTCCGACAACCCGGATATTCCCGATCCTACTACTAAATGGCTGAGAAGAATCCCGTTCCTGCTAACGGAAAGACAGGTAAATGGCGCAGAGGTAGAAAAGGCTGTAGAACTGCTGAATGGACCTGATAAGACAACTACGCCGCTATGGTGGGATAAAAACTAACAAAAGAAGCAGCGTTATATAACATACGCACTTATCGGCAGGGCAAGGGGTAATAAGCAGGGAGAAAATTCTGTCTGCTTATTTTTTTGCAGCTCCTGGCGGCATACCTCATAAAAGTATAAGAAATACAACATTCAACCGGCCTATAAGTATACATGTTTTACACATACAGGATATTTATTTTTACTTTTAAGACGAACAGTATAGCTTTACGAATACCAAATTAACTTCATTAACGTGCCTGCCGATCCCATATATAACGAGCTCCGTTTGCTGCAGCAACTCTCAGCAGGCAGCGAGGAGGCCCTGAAGTATTTGTTCAACAGGTATTATGACAAGCTTTTCAGGTATGTTGCTGTTTTCATTAAGTCTGACCAGGTAGCAGAGGAACTGGTAATGGATGTATTTATGAAAATATGGCTTGGCCGGGATATGGTGATACACATAGAGAATATGGATGCTTTTCTCTTCAGGGTGGCAAAGAATAAAGCCATTGATTTTTTACGGTCTGCCGCGCGAAACGACGGGTTGAAGCAATTGCTGTACGACAGGATTGACATGATAGCAAGCGAAAGATCTGACACGGCGCTTCTGGTACAGGAATATGAAGAAAAAATAAGGGAAGCCATCAACCTGCTTTCACCGCAACGCAAAAAAGTATACCTGGTCAGCAGGGAAGAAGAGCTTACTCATGATGAAATAGCCGAACGCTTCGGAATATCCCGGCATACAGTGAACAATCATATTGTGATGGCCCGGCAATTTATCCGCCACTACCTTGCCAGGAATATGGATATAGCGTTCCTGGTACTCCTGGGCACAAATTATTTTTAGTTTTTTTGTATCCTCATAGTTATCCTTCCTTTTTTTATCGTCTTTTCTGTAATGCTGAGGTAAACCAGGCATCACCCCAATATGAACAACGCAGAAAAGCAAGAATGGGAATACCTGCTACGAAAGTATATATCAGGCTCAATCAATAAAAATGAGCTGGACAGGCTATTGCAGTTGACAGAAGAAAACGGTGATGAAGGTTTTAATGATACGATGCTTTCATTGTGGAATGAAGCCGGAAGCGCTGAAAATAACCAGGGAAGCGCTGCCATGAGAAAATTTGATTCCATAATGAAAGAGGCGGATATATACATTGGGAAAAAGAATGAACAGCAAAGAGGCAGATCCCGGAGAACCTGGTATATAGCTGCCACTATTTCAGGTATCATACTTGCAGCCTCCTTATTTTTCTATTATACCACCAAGGAAAAAACACCTTACAGTGATATCACAGCAAAAAATGAAGCGCCTTTAGATTTTTCCCCGGGCAGGTCCGGTGCCGTATTAAAACTGTCTGGTGGTGAAGAGATATTACTTGACAGCGCAGGAAATGGTTTATTGGCTGTGCAGGGTGAAACCAAAATAACAGGTACTGACGGACAGGTTCAGTACAGATCAACAAACGCCGATGCCGAAACACTCTACAATACCATATCAACACCAAGAGGCAGGCAATACAGGCTGGTGCTTTCCGATGGCACGAAAGTGTGGCTGAATGCCGCGTCTTCCATATATTACCCTGCGGCATTTGCAGGCAAAGAAAGACGGGTAAGCATAACCGGTGAGGTATACTTTGAGGTAGCCGCTTCGTTTATCCCTCACAGTAATACCAGGAAGCCCTTTATTGTTCAAATAGAATCTGCCGGCGGTAAAAAAGGAGAAGTGGAAGTGCTGGGCACACACTTTAACATTAATGCGTACGACAACGAGCCGGAAATAAGCGCGACCCTTACAGAAGGGTCCATAAAACTGACTGACCACCGGCAGCGCTGGAAAAAATTGCAGCCCGGCCAGCAGGCAAAGCTGAGCAAATACGATGGTGACATACAGGTAGAAGATAACGTTGACACGGATGCGATACTTGCATGGAAAAACGGGTTCTTTTCTTTCAATAATACCGATATGGCTACCCTTTTAAGGCAAATTGAAAGATGGTACGACATAGATATAGAATATTCGGGCGTATTGCCTGACCGGAAATTCGGCGGAAAGATATCCAGGGAGAATAATGTTTCCGAGATATTAAAAATTATGGAAGAAAGCAAGATGCGCTTTCGCCTTGAAAATAAAAAAATAATCATATTACCTTAAAATATATAAAAGGAAATAATTAAAAAAGCTGGATAGAGATCAAACAATAAACCGCTCCGGGGTGAGAGCCAGAGCGGTTTCGCAAACATGCGGCTTTGGGACTATCCATATTTGTTGGCACAAACCAGATTGTAAACCCAAAAACTGAACAAAACTATGCAAAAAACGATTTGCAGGGTCAGGGATTTTACCCTAAAAAACCTGCTCAAAACACTGCTTATTATGAAATTTCTTTCCTTTTTTTTATTAATTGCCGGTTTACAGCTAAGCGCCCGTGGGTTTTCCCAGAATGTGACGCTTGCTGAAAAGAACATTTCGCTGGTTAAGCTGTTTCATGCTATTGAAAGGCAAACCGGTTACTCTTTTTTTTACGATGAATCCTGGCTGAAAAAGTCTGAGCCGGTGACCATATCCGTAAAAGATGTATCACTGGAAAAAGCGCTGGAAGCCTGTTTTGAAAACCAGCCGCTTACTTATTCAATCATTGGCAAAACCATCGTGATCAAATTAAAGGAGAAAACGGTTGCCGGGGCTGTGCCGGATGTAACAGCAGCACCTGCAGCGCAACCCATTAAAGGGGTGGTCACGGGAGAGGAAGGTCAGGCATTGTCCGGCGTATCCGTTGTAGTAGAAGGAACAAAAAAAGGCACGACAACGGATGAATCGGGCAATTTTACTATTGATGCCAACCCCGGCGATGTGCTGGTGTTCTCTATGGTAGGCTATAAAACAACCAGGCATAAAACAGGTACTTCAGCAACAATCAATATTAAGCTGGAAGTTGAAACAGCCGAAATGACGGATGTAGTAGTGGTTGGGTATGGTACACAAAAGAGAGCTGATTTAACAGGCGCTGTGTCAGTAGTTTCTTCAAAGCAATTTGACAAGACGCCCCAGTATGACGCCCTTTCGGCGTTGCAGGGAAAGGTTGCGGGGCTTCAGATTGTTTCCAATTCAGGTTTGCCGGGAGAAAGCAAGGATATCCAGATAAGAGGGATTCAATCATTAGCGGCATCTACAAGTCCGCTGTATGTAGTTGACGGCACGATCAGCGATAATATAACCAACGTAAGCCCCTCTGATATTGCTGACATTACTGTTTTAAAAGACGCCGCATCGGCATCCATTTATGGTGCAAGATCTGCCAACGGCGTTATTTTGATCACTACAAAAAGAGGAAGCAGGAGCAGCGCGCCGGTGGTATCTTTTCATACCTACCAGGGAATGCAAACCGAAAGCAATTTAAAATTGAAACTGCTTGATGCGACTCAATATGTTGAACTGGACAAGGAGGCTTATGAAAACGCAGGCTATCTGAATCAATCTCCTTATTGGGATTTTGTAAACGACCAGCCGTCAGACATTATACTTAATCAGTATGCCGGTGTTAATACAAACTGGCTTAAGATAATAAGAAGAACCGGGGGTATACAGAATTATGAATTGTCTGTGCGAGGAGGCAATGATAAATCCACTTTCTATACGGCTGTCAATTACTTCAAGGAAAAAGGCCGTACCATTGCAAGCTCTGCGGATCGTTTTAATGTCCGGCTTAATTCAGACCATAAAATAAACCGGTTCCTGGAATTTGGCAACAACCTGAATTTATATACTACAGGCTCGCAGGGCATATCATCATCACAGGCAGGCTTAGACGCATATCAGTCTGCCGTGATGCAAAGTCCGTTAACCAGGCCTTATGAAGCTGATGGAAGCTATGGATATGTAAGAGAGCCTGACCTGGAAGGGCGTACCATGCCGCCGCATATCCTGGCTAACGAGTTTGTAAACGAAGGAAGGTCTTACGGCGCTTCAGGTAACGTATTTTTTAAGCTGCATATCCTTCCCGGGTTAACTTTCACACCGCGCCTTAGCGGGGATTATAGCGATAACATCGGTAAAACATTTGTGCCGGCTATTGTTTTAAGGAACATCGAAGGAAACGTAAAAAACTCGGTAGGCCGGTATGATGGCTCTAACTGGCACTGGATAGCCGATTTTCTTTTAAATTATGACAGGACTTTTAATGGGGTGCACAATGTTTCCGCTTTAGCAGGCTATTCGCAGGAAGAGAACATATATGAAGATTTGCAGGGCTCGCGCCAGGGAACGCCCAACAATAACATTCAATACCTGAACGCAGGGGAAGTTGCAGGGGCAAGCAATGCCGGTGGCTACAGCGACTGGGCATTTATCTCTCAGTTTGGAAGATTAAACTATAACTACAATGAAAAATACCTTGTGCAGGTATCTATCCGCAGAGATGGATCATCCAGGTTTGTGGACGAAAACAGGTATGGTATTTTTCCATCTTACGCGCTCGGCTGGAAAATATCCAAAGAGAATTTTTTCAAAAGACTGACCCCTGTTATCAATGATTTTAAAATAAGAGCCAGCATTGGTACACTGGGAAATGCCAATGTAGGCAACTACCCGGCTTATGCTTCTTTAACACCCATGACTTACGTGCTCAATGATGCTATCACATCTGTATACACTTTAGCGCAGTTTGCCAACAAAAGCATTACATGGGAAACAACGAAAAAGAAAAATTTTGGAATTGACATCTCTATGTTTAAGTCAAGCCTGACTTTAAGTGCAGACTACTATATATCCAACACAACGGATCTGTTGTTTTCACAACCGCTGCCCATCAGCTCCGGAAATTATGCTAACTACGAAACATATAACCCGACTATCAATGGCGGCGAGATCCGGAACAGGGGCTTCGAATTTACATTGGGCTACCAGCAGGTAAAGAAAGATTTCTCGTATGGACTGACGGCGAATTTTGCAGCCAACCGTGGTAAAGTGATTGATTTGAACGGCGAGGATTTCGGTGATGCTTCAGGCATCGTCGTGGGCCAGCCAATGTATTCTTTTTACGGGTATAAAAGCTTAGGCGTAATCAAAGACCAGGCTACATTGGACAATTACCCCCAGAAAGACGGCTCCACGCTGGGTGATCTTTGGATAGCCGATATAAACGGCTATGATAACGATGGAAAATTAACAGGTACGCCCGATGGTGTGGTGGATGATGCCGATCGTACTTTTATTGGCAAGCCCGCACCTGATTTTACATACGGCCTGGTTGGCAATGTTAGTTACAAAAGATTTTCTCTTCAATTCTCGTTAATGGGGGTACATGGTCTTGATTTAAATACGCAGGGACCAACGATGAATTACTTTTTCTATCCTCAAAACAACAGCACCCGCATACTTGGACGGTGGCATGCTACTAAAAACCCCGATGGCAACATGCCCAGGGTTACGAAAGAGGATATTGCAGGAAATGTGTCAGAGTTTTCAAGCTTCTGGTTATCCGATGCTTCTTTTTTAAGGATCAACAATATAAATATCAGTTATTCATTTCCTGAGTCAGTATTCAAGATGTTCCGTATGAAAAACCTGGAACTGTATATCAGTGGTCAGAACGTTTACACTTTCACCAGCTTTCCCGGGCAGGAAGTCGATGTTACAGACCAGGGCCAGTTTGCCCGTCCTTCTTCAAAAGTTCCTTTGCCAAGAACAATTTTAGTAGGCATCAAAACTTCATTTTAATCAGAAATATATTAATACTTGACAGGTATGAAAAATAAATGCTTAACACTAACAGTTGGATTGATCTTGATCGCTTCCTTTACGGGCTGTAAAAAAAACCTGCTGGATAAAGCGCCGAAGGATTCAGCCAATGCATCTAACTTTTTTGAAAATGAAACAAATGCAAGGCAGGCTGCCTTAGGCGTATGGGCCGGATTAACAGACGAAAACTGGTTTTATAAGAGGTACTTTATTACTATGACCGATAATCAAAGCGATGATTCCTATACCAGGATAGTTCCAAACCGTATTGAAAATGTGCACTGGACTTTTGATCAGAATTACTATGGAATGAGATCATGGTACCGCGGTTTCTTCGCTGCTGTCAGTCATGCCAATTTTGCTATTGACGGTATACCCACTTCATCCGACCCTGCGTTTACGGAAGATAAGCAGGCCCCCTATATTGCCGTTGCAAAATTGGGCAAAGGGTTTTGCTATCTGCAATTGACCACGCTATGGGGCGATGTTCCTTATTTCGCTCATTCCATCACTGATCCCAAAGACGCCATCGTTCCGAGAACGCCTAAGGCAGAAGTGATGAGCGCTCTAATTGAAGACTTAAAATACGCAAAAGAGCATCTTCCTGTTTCATGGACAGGCGATGACGCAGGACTGCCTACAAAAGCAGCTGGTGCGGCCATGCTGGCAAAAGCATACCTGTATAATAAAGATTATCCAAACGCGGAAACTGCGGCAAAGGAAGCTTTGGACATTGCAGACGCATCAGGATATACGTTAATGAGCGACTATGTGTATATGATGTCGGAGAAGTCGCAGGATGACGGCGCAAATACCGAGTTTATACTAACGCTTAATTTTAAGAAGGATGCGGATGCCACCGGTAATTATAATGAAATGGTGGTGGAAAGGAATGTGAGAGACGCGCCCGGGCCTATCAACGATATATACGGCGGAGGCTGGGGCTATGCGTTGCCAACAAGAGACCTGTACGATGCTTTTGAAACTACTCCAAAAGTGGATCCGCGCAGGAAATATTCCATGTGGGCGCCCGGCGATTTTTATGGCATTTATCATGGAGCTCCCTTTACTGATCCCAATGACGGTAAATCTTACGTTGACGGAGATTCTGTTTTTTACAAGAAGGGATGGTCACTCACTAACCTGAATACACGAAAGCTGGTTTCACCCTGGATGGACAACGGAAAGCAGCTTGTTTTGATGGGCGCCGCGGCAGAAAGTGGTTATGATGATCCGCTGTTACGATATGCAGATCTTGTATTGATGTATGGAGAAGCATTGATTGAAAATGACAAGATAGCTGAAGGAATGGCCCAGGTGAACAGGGTGCGTGCAAGACCATCGGTTGATATGCCGGCGCTAACAGCATCCGGCCAGGCTGATGCACGCGCCAAACTCAGGCACGAACGCAGGGTTGAATTAAATATGGAAGGGATCAGGCTTTTTGATCTGTTCAGGTGGGGCGCAATGGAGGAAACCTTCGGTGCCGGGCTCAATACCAGGCCCAAGTATCAAAGGTTCGGTGATGATACGGTACTGAAAGACGCGAACTTTGAATTTCCCAAGTGTAATTTATGGCCATTGCCCATATCTGAACTGGATGCTAACCCGCTTTTAACACAAAATCCGGGCTGGTAAATAGTAAATCATGAAATGCCGCAAAGTATTGAGCGTTATGCCAGGTAAATCAGATCTGTATGTTATCGTGAAAAGTGAGAGGAGAAAGGTGAAAAAAGCTTTTGGCTTCTCACGTTTCACGGTTAATAATGCATTTAATTATTATGCCGGAATTTTTAAAAGAAGGCTTATTGCCGGAATAGTTTCGATAGCCTTTTTTACGCTTTCATGCAAAACTCCTTCCAACGAAGTCAACGTATCGGCATTCGGGGCAATACCAGGCGACGGCATGGATGATTCAAAAGCCATACTGGCGGCGATTGAACATGCGAAAGCGAATAATATCCATACAGTGCGGTTCAATGCCGGCGTTTATGAGTTTAAAGGACTGCCCGGCTGGGATCTTTCAGAGAAAAGAGATCGCCCCTCTTACATGTTATTGGAAGACATAACAGGTCTTGAATTAATTGGCGATACCGACCAGCAGGGAAAGGCAACAACATTTTGGATAAAAGACAATGATTTGAAAGAGGGACAACCCATGATACTTTCTATCCGGAAAGGCTCCAACGTTGCGGTAAAGAATATTGTTGTTGACATGGCTCCTTATTATTATTCCGCAGGGAAAGTAGTTGCCGTACGGGGAAACAAGGTTACGATAGAAGTGCTTCCCGGTCACCCGGTGATTAACGGGCAAAAGGCCTATATTATGGGTTTGTACGACCTGGAAGCACGAAAGGCCAAAGCCGTGCGGCTGACCTGGGATGAAGACCTTCCACAATGGTATATTGACGGAGATGAAAGCAGCAGGCGCATGACCATGCAGTTCGAACCGCTGGCACAGTCGTGCAGGGTAGGCGACGGCGTCTTCTGGTTCCAGGGGAATCACTACGGGTCTATGATTAACTTCAGCAGCATTGACGGGCTTTTACTGGAAAATGTACACATCCTGAACGGGCATGGATTTCCTGTTACCAACAATTTTTGTAAGGATATTACTTACCGGAATGTAACGATCAAACCCGAAGGGAACAGGATAGCGACTGTTTGCCGGGACGGGTTTAAGCTTTATTGTGCCTCCGGAAAAGTGCTGATGGACAGGGTGCATATTGAAGGATGTTTGGGTGATGACGGGCAAAACATCCACGGAACCTGGCTTGCCGTATCGCAAAAGCGGTCAGACAGGGAATTGCTTGTAGAGTCAGGTCGCACCCTCCTCACCCCGGGAAAGGAAGTGGTTTTGCTGGATGAGAAGTTTCGTCCTGCCTGGCGTTCGAAGATCGTAAAAAGTGTTTTTGAAGACAAGCATATGCTGATCTCGCTTAGTGATACGATCCCGGGGTGGGTTCATGAGAAAACTCCGGTTGAACCTCAGGAATGGCTGCCGGATAGTGTGCATATTGTTAACTCGGTTTATCGCAGCACAGGCCGGTTTGGGATTTTATTGAAGGCATCTAACACTTTAATTGAAAATACACTTTTTGAAAACAATGTTGCCGGCATTCACATTGGGGGAGAGTGGAGCTGGGGATACTGGCTGGAATCCACCAATCCGCAGCACATCGAAATTAAAAATTGCACTTTCAGGGATAACCGGCTGGACATGCGTTATGCGGGTGATAAAATGGATATGGCGATCAGCATTGCCAGCTGGACCCACCCGGATAAATTAGGAGAACCTTCCGAAGTGCTCTCCGGCTTAATGCGCAACATCTATATTCACGACAACCTGTTCGAAGATGAAACGGTGTGTGCCAGCCTGCAGAATTGCGCCGACGTATGGTTCTGGAACAATACCCTTAAAAATTGTAAGCAGGATCTGCTGATCAACGAAAAGGCCGCTGAAAATATCAACCGCTCTGCTCCAACACAATAAAAAAGCGGCTTTCATTTACCTGTTAACAACTGCCGCATAGGTTCAGTTAGCCTTTTCCTGCAATTTGTTTGCTTTATTATTACCAATAACGTAACTTATGGGTACCGGATATTATTTTGGGCCTTTATGTTGTTTCCTGTACGTAAATATAAACAGGCTAGGAGCACGTTCAGATTGCAACAAACATGTAAATGTTGCCTGGTTCTTATTATGCTCTCCTGCGTATTATTTCAGCGCATTACCGCCCAAACAGAAGCAATTGACAGCCTGAAAAAGATATTGCCTTCTTTAAAAGGTAGTGCAAGGGTAGATTGCCTGAATGAATTAGGGGCAGAATATGCAGACCGGTATTGGACTACATCACAATACCTGCAAACCGATACAGGTTTGCTTTATACCATACAGGCAATGAATGAAGCCGGTCAACTGCATTATGCACCAGGTATCGGAAAGGCCAATCTGAATATGAGTATTATTGAAGAAGAGCACAATAATCTTGTAGTGGCGACAGATTATTTACGAAAGGCGATACCAGTTCTGCAAAAAGAAAACAGGACGGTGGATTTTCACAGAGGCAGGGCTTTTCTTGGTTGGTGTTCATACCGTCTTGGGTTGATTGAGCAAAGCATTTCCATATACCATGAGGAATTGCCTTATTATGAAGGCACAAGAGATACTTTGAGGCTTGCTAAGCTTTACAGGATGATAGCAAGAGCGTATAATTCACAGGGAAACTCAGAAAAGGCATTCACCTATCTGCAAAAAGATTTTGCGGTTAACAAACCGGCAATGGATACATGGGGCAAAAGAAGTACTGCAACCTTACAAGCTGTTGTTTATATGGCGGCGGGTGACACCGAAAATGCTGTATTGTATTATAAGCAGGCTGCCCTCGTTTCAAAGAATCAGCGGTCAATTTTGGCATCCTACCAGTATAATATGGCGGTTGCTTTTATCCTGGAAAAGAAATATGATTCCGCTTTATTTGAAATAAGAAATGCCATTGCCGAGATTCAATCTTCAAAAGATGATTCATTATACAGGAAGCTTATATTAACGAATAACTATACCATTTTAAGTGATATACTGTTTTCTTTAAAACAATATGACAGCGCTATTATATACGGAAGGCGGGCAATGCTGTTCTATAAAAAGTGCAGCGATGTGCCGGGTCTTTTATCAGCGCTTAAAACACTGGCCGCTGCACACAACTCAAAAAATGAAAATGCTGCTGCGCTGTTATATGCCAGTCAACTATTGGCTTATGCAAAAAAATCAGGAGCAAGACCATTTGAACGGGATGCATATAAGATATTATGGCATATCTGTTCAAATCAGCAAAAAGCAAATGAAGCAAAAAATTATCATTTAAAATATACATTACTGAATAACGATTTGCGAAATGACAAATACATATCGCAGTCGGCAGCATGGAAGGCCATTAATGATATTAGCATAAATGAAGTTAAATACGAAAACCAGTTAAAGCTAAATGAAGAACGCAGCAATGTAAAAATAGCATCCATCAAAGAAGAAAAGAAAGTTCAGTTATACACTTTTATTGCAGCAATTGCTTTGATCAGCATATTTACCATTTTAATGATCAGAAACAACAGGCTGAAAAGAAAAAGGGATCAGTTGCAATTGATGATGACAGAAGCGAATATTGCGCTTGAAAAACAAAAGCGTGAACAGGAGATCGCACAATGGCAACAGCAAAAAACCGAGCTTGAAATGCAGGCCCTGCGTGCGCAGATGAATCCGCATTTTATTTTCAACTGTCTTAATTCCATTAACAGGTTTATTATGAATAATGACGCCGCAAAGGCGGCAGATTATCTCACCAAATTTGCAAAGCTCATCCGCATTGTGCTGGAGCAATCGGGAAAACCTTTTGTGTCGCTTGAAGATGAGATTTTCTGCTTAAGATTATATATGGATTTGGAAGCGCTGCGATTTGAGCCTCCTTTTAAATACGAAATACATTATAATGGATCAGATGCTGCTGCGATTATGATTCCGACACTGTTAATGCAGCCTTTTGTTGAAAACGCTATCTGGCATGGGTTGCGGGGTAAAGAACATGAAGGTAAAATAGATATCAGCATACACCGGCAGGAGAACATATTGCTTTGCAGGATCTGCGATAATGGCATTGGCAGGGCCGCTGCTTCAAAAGAAAAAATTAATACTGAAAAAAAATCTTTTGGAATAAATCTTACACAACATAGGCTGCAACTTATTAATTTTAACAGTCAAAACGAGCCGGCAATAACATTTTCTGACCTGGCAAATGAAAATGGGCAATGCGCGGGTACTTGTGTTGATATCAGCATTCCGGTAAAAGAAACATAATTGCATTACACTTGATCAGGGCAATAATTATTGACGATGAAAAGCATTGCAGCGATAACCTGCAGTGGCAACTGCGGCAATATTGCCCGGAGGTGGAAGTGACGTGTGCTTGTAAAAGCCCTGAGCAGGGATTGACTGAAATTGGTAAACAACAACCGCAACTGGTTTTTCTTGATGTGGAAATGCCCGGTATGAGTGGCTTTGAAATGCTTGATCAACTAACAGATATCAATTTTGATATCATCTTTACTACTGCATTTAACCAATATGCCATTCGCGCCATAAAATTTGGCGCACTGGATTATCTTGTAAAGCCGGTAGACAAAGATGAGCTGCGCACCGCGGTCAATAAAGTTGTAAAACGAACGAATAGTGAATCTTTGAAGCAGCTTACTGCACTGCTTACGCACATCAGAAAAAGCAATGACCTTTCTTTTCAAAAAATTGCATTACCGACCCTGCACGGGTATGAGTTAGTACCTTTAAATAATATTATGTATTGTGAAAGCAAAAGCAATTATACCAATATTCATTTGAACAGCGGCCAACCAATACTTGTTTCAAGAACTTTAAAAGATATTGAGGAGTTACTGAATACACACCCCTTTTTCAGGATACATAATTCTTTCCTGGTAAACCTGCAATATGCTATCCGCTATATAAAAGGTGAAGGCGGCTCCCTGGTATTGAATAATAATATTACCATACCCGTTTCCCGCAACAAAAAAGAAGAGCTGCTTAAGCTCATTACACATCTCTCTGCATAATTTTTATTCTGCTATCTCAAAGCCACAGCCTGCTCATTCATTTCCGCAGTTTGCAAAGTATTGGTTTTATTTCACGTTTCCTGAATCTATTTTAGCAACAACAATTGTTCCTTCATCTAAAATGCCATGTTATATAAAAAATGAACTTTGGTAGTATGTTAAACCAATCATTACAAGAAACGATAGACATCAACTATAATAAAACGCCTGCTCTAGTTATCGGCAATGGCATCAACAGGATCAGTAATAATAACCTGAGCTGGGATGGTGTTTTAGATAAGCTTATTCAAGTATCTGGTAGCGAGCAGATAAGAAAGGGAAATAAACCGTTGACTTTTTTATTTGAAGAAATACTGCACAATATGAAAGGGGGTGCAACGAGAAAAAACGAAGAAAAATTAAAAAAGTTTGTCAGAGAAGCAATCGAGGAAAATCTTCTGCCGAATGATTTACACAAAAAATTTGTGAATTTAAACATCCAGCATTTTTTTACAACCAATTATGATTATTGTCTTGAAAAATCCATAGACCCTGATTTCAAAAAAACAGAAAGGCAAAAGCAAGAGGGCGAATCGAAGAAGTACAGCCTAAACCGATGTAATAAAATAAAGGGGAAAAATATATGGCATATTCATGGAGAACTGGATAATAGTTTAATCAATGAACGAAATAATTACAAAGAAAAATCTATAATGCTTGGATTTGACCAATATATGGGAACACTTATGGATATGTCACAACTTATGAACTACGGCAGTTACAGAAACTTATCAGGAAAACCAACTTTAGAAGAAGTTTTCTCTAAGCTGTTAAACATTCAAACAACAGAAAGAAGCTGGGTCTCATTCTTTTTTACAAATGATATACATATCATCGCATTAGATCTTGGTACTTTTGAAACTCATCTTTGGTGGCTAATGCAGTATAGAAAAAAATTAGCTGCAAGAAAAGGATTTGCTTATAAAAACAAAATCTTTTATTATGTTTCTTTTTATGAACGCTTACTCAAGCGGGATCAGTTGGAGTTACTGCAAAGCTTTGGTGTTAATATAGTAGAAGTTCAGTGCGCTTTTAATGAAGGTAACTTTTACAGAGAATTTTATGAGAAAGTAAATGAGTTAATTTCTGCATCACTCTGAATCAATGTTATTATCATGCTGCCGTTGTTCGTGTCTTTACGAACCAGGAACAAGGTCGCCTCAACCTATTATTTTGATTTCGGTAATAGTACCGCACCAAAATAATTACCGGTTAACCCTTTTTAAATATAATTAAGAAATATGAAACCAGCTACTCCTGGCTTTGCCTTCTCCCCTGCTCTGGCAACCGATCCAGTTCAGCCGGTTGACTGGCCGGTAACAAACCAAACCACCCAGTTCTAATACGTAACAAACCGGTAACACTTTAAACAACTTAGCATGAAAAAGGTTTTTTTAATAGCTGGCAGCTGCACTTTATCTGTGCTCATCTGCATACATACCAATGCACAACACAACCTAGCTCATGAATATGCCGGCATCCGCACAGCTTCGCCCAATAATACCGGTAGCAAGCACTATATTAATGACATCAATATAAAAGCAGTCAGATACTTCAAGCAGCGCTACAAAGATGTATCCAATGAGATATGGAGTAAAAATTACCTGGGTGAATACTTAGCATACTTTACTTTAAATGGTACTGCTACCAGGCTGTTTTTCGATAGACAAGGGAAATGGCATACCACCTTAAAAACATATACGGAAGATAAATTACCTTTTATTATACGTGATAAGATAAAAAGCAAATACTACGATTATAGTATCAGATCTATTAATGAAATTATAACAGCAGACAGCAACGGGCTACCAACCTATATTGTTGATATAAAATATAAGAATGACACTAAAATAATAAGAATATACGACGGTGAAATGGAAGTGTGGAAGCACCTTAAGCAACCATAAGTACGCGATATGAATATCTTTGATCTGCCCGGTTTTCTTTTGCTGTCTCAGTTTTACCGACCGCTCATTCAT
This sequence comes from Chitinophagaceae bacterium, assembly GCA_019638615.1. Taxonomy (GTDB): domain Bacteria; phylum Bacteroidota; class Bacteroidia; order Chitinophagales; family Chitinophagaceae; genus Agriterribacter. The sequence goes on from JAHBTL010000020.1 coordinate 108,564, forward strand.
TTCCGCAGTTCGCACGGTGCCCATTTTACCCTATATGTGTTAAATATATTTTAGCAGCCGGAAGTATCTGTTCACTTAAAATTAGTTTATGAAAACAATTTTTTACCTGCTGTTTCTTTTATCAGCACTTTCATTTGCAGCTTCTGCTCAACAAAAGTTCAACATCATTCAAAAGAAGAAGAGTTTGATGCCGCCGCTTAAACATCAAAATTTCAAAAGCCCGAACAATTATTTCCATATAAAGGTTAATCCCTACTGGGAAGTTGTGGACGCGCCACATTCTTACAGCGGCTATGCCAGTTCTTACTTTCCACAAATAAAAGTTACAGGCATTGGAAATGTTTGGGGAAAGCTGACTTTTGATTCGATGTCTTATGATTCAAAAATGTTTTTGCATACAAGAGATGGAGGTAAAACATGGCTGTATGATTCCGTACCTTCTCCTGCTGGCTATGGCATGGGCAGTTTTGCTGCCACTGACAACAATACCTGTTATGCTTCAATGTATGATGCCAATGACTGGCTGGGCGGTGGCATTTATAAAACTACAGATGGCGGCTACTCATGGAAAGAAATTGGTAAAGGCCAGTTTTCTTTTGACAACAGCTTTGTTGATTTTGTTTACTTCTTTGACAGGAAAAATGGCATGGTCGTAGCCGATAACGACGGTACTAATACCTCGTACCTGTTAATATACACAACCAATGATGCAGGCAAAACATGGCATAAGATTGCCAGCAAAAATATGCAGCCCACCATTGGTAGTGTCTACAGTTCAAATTTTGACGTGTATGCCGCTTTGGGCAACACCATATGGTTTAAAGCTTATGATGACCAGGGGAATAATTATATTCTTCGTTCTGATGATAAAGGGCAGCACTGGCAAACTTATTTATTTAATATAACAGGCAAAACATTTCACGGATTTGCTTTTGCAGATAAACAAAACGGATTAATGGTAGGCTATGAATGGGGTGGGACCAGTGAAACCTATGTAGCGGCTACACACAATGGCGGTAAAACATGGACGGAAATAGATTACAGAGGTACCCCTATGGGGCTGTTTGTTACTGTTCTTCCCGGCACACATACTTATATATCCACCACACCGGCATATGTACCTGTCTGGGGTTCTTCTTACAGCAGGGATGGCGGTAAAACATGGAATATAATTGATTCAGGCTCCGGAAGAGAACATTCCGCCATTGATTTCTTAAATCCTTTGTATGGCTGGACTGGCAGAGGTGAAGTTTGGGATGGAAGTATTACAGATGGTGGTGCATTTAAATGGAAACTCAAATTTTCATTAGGTGATGATAGAATTGCTCCAGCCAGGAGAACAGAAAATACCGATCCGCCGCCTTATTCAAAAGCAAGCACCAATAATTCAAAGGCACTGCGGGTGTATCCCAATCCTTCAAAAGACAAAGTGATCATCCACGGGCTCGATCCGTCGCTTGGATCAAAACTATCTCTGTTCAATATATCGGGCGCATTAATATGGCAGACGGTGGCAAGCAGCAACACCTATGAGCTTAACATACAGAAATTAGCCGCCGGCAGTTATTATATAAAAGTTGAAACAACAGGCAACGCGGTCACAACATTGAAGTTTGTGAAAGAATAAAATGCCCAAGAGTAAGTGCATTTAGTAACAGGCCCATGCATGTTGTGATTGGTATTACAAAACAAGTAACGCTCTGGCAGCAGGTCGGCCAAGTCCTTCGCGTATATTATATTCCGGTTGGTAGTAATATCCAATGCGAAAGAAAAAGAGATCGTTATCATTCACTCTTGTCTGATTAAAATACATTTCTTTTGATAGTATCAAATGAATTCATTCGATGACATCAAATCAACTTGTTAACATCTTCCTTTTCCATTGCACGTCCCTATAACCTGTATTTATCCACTACTTCCCGGTTGATCTCGATGCCTAACCCCGGCTGCTGCGGGATGCTTACATATCCGTCTTTCATTTCAAAAGGAGAGGTAAGTATGCCTTTCCTTATGGGAGATGCAGTAACAGAAAACTCCAGGACTGGTGCATTGGGTATAGCTGCGATCAGGTGCATGGAAGCGGCAACAAGAATGCCGGTTTTAAATGCATGCGGCACACACAATATATTATTATCCATCGCAAGCGTCGCTATCTTTTTTGCTTCGGTCAATCCCCCGCAGCGAGACATATCGGGCTGGATGATATCTACATGCGTCTCGTCGATCAAACGCTTAAAGGCCAGCCGGCCGCTTTCTTCTTCTCCTGTAGCAACGCGCAGCGTGGTATATTCTGTCAACCGTTTATAGCCGGTATAATCTTCGGCAGGCAGGGGCTCCTCGAACCAGTATATACCGAGCTGCTCCAATGCTTTTGCCACGTACATGGCTTCTTTAAGCCTGTATCTTTTCCCGATATCGATCATGATATCCATTTTGTCGCCTGCCGCTTTTCTTGCCGCCTTCACCAGCTCAATATCCAGGTGCGGATCATATCCCAGCGGTCCCCAGCCCAGCTTGATAGCCGTATAACCCAGTGCCGCATGCTCGTTAACGATTTTTTTAACGCCTTCCGTATCCGGTGGCATCAATGCGCTTGCATATGCCCTCACTTTATCGCAATAGCTTCCTCCCAACAGCTTGTGCACAGGCTTATTAGTGGCCTTGCCCATAATATCCCAAAGCGCCATATCAATGCCGCTCATTACATGCATCACTGGTCCGCTGCGTCCGTAGTAATAGGTTTTTGACCACATGTCGTTCCATATCTGCTCGTAATCAAAGGGATCTTTTCCCACTACCACTTCCTTCAATCCATAGCAGGTGCCATGCGCCATATAAGCTTCAATAACGGCTTTGCCCACCATGGTGGAAGTATCGGCTTCGCCATAACCGGTAATCCCTTCATCTGTTTCCACGGTAATAACAAGATCGTCCTGTGTTCCGTCTGCAGCAGTTGAAATTTCAGGCAACCTGAGTATGGTTGCCGTTACATTTGTGATCTTCATTTTTTATATTTTATGGGTGGATCTTTTAAAAAAATTAAGCCTTCTTCATATTCTTCCCGCTCATTTTGGCAAACCATGCTACCAGTCTCCCTTCATATACCGTAACCATCAAGGTGCTGGCCAGTATAATCAATCCGCCGGCAATCATTACTCCTGTAACTTTTTCTCCTAAAAGCACTAATCCGAGAATCGCTATAAAAAAAGGTAAGAGATAATTGCCCAATATCGCCTGGGTTACATCCATTCTTTTCAAAACATAAAAAAACAACAGCATGGAAATGCCGTATACTACCAGGCTCAGCTCCAATATACCCAATTGCGGCACCATTCCGCTTTGCATGAATGTTTTTAAATGGAACGGCTCTACCCATATCAGAAGGGGCAGGCTGGCAATGCTTCCTATTATGGAGCTGTACACCAGTATTTCTAGCTCGGTAAATTTCTTTTCCACCAGCACTTTACAATAAGTATTATAATACCCGCAACAGCAGCAGGCAAGAAAAAAGACCAGGTTGCCGGTGAAATAACGGCTTTGCCGGAAATTGGCCTCCGACAGATCGGGCAGGGAGGTGATGATAACGCCCGCTATTGCGAGAAAAAAACTGATGATGCGCACAATATTCAGCTTCTCGTTCAATAGTAGGGAAGCCAGCACTGCCACGATAACAGGTATGGTGAGTGTAATGATACCTGCATTGGCAGCCAGCGTCATTCTTGCTCCAACAGTATACCCATATTGCATCAGGAATATGCCGATCAAACCCGGCAGTATAAAATACCTGATCTCGCTCCAGCGCCAGCGCATTTTTACCGCACGCTTTCTATTCTCTCTCCACAAAAACGGTAAAAAAATGAGCGTGCTTATAATAAGCGGAATGAATGCTACGGTGGTGGAACCAAGCCTGTCTCCTATCAAACGTATTACCGGTACCTGCGTGGCCCACATAAAGTTTACGAGCAATACCAACAACCAGTCTGCGGCTTTGGAGGATTTAACAACATTCATTCCTGTATTTTATTAATGTATATATTTTATTGAGGAGGAAGTCCCGAACCAAACCCGCCATCTACCACAAGCGCTGTCCCCGTAACAAACGAAGCATCGTCGCTGACAAGAAAAACCGCTGCCCGGCCCACTTCTCCGGGTTTGCCGATCCGCCCCAGCGCATGCAGCTTCCCTGCCTCGGCCCTGGCCTTGGCGGGATCCGCCTGACTTTGAAAATATCCTTCGGCAAGCCCTGCATCTATATAGCCGGGGCATATGCAATTCACGCGTATGCCATCGCGCCCGTGGTCAATTGCCATCGCTTTGGTAAGCCCTATGATCGCCGCTTTGGTAGCGCAGTACCCCGCACAGGTAGGCTCTACAAAAAAGCCGTTTACCGACGACATGTTTACGATGCTGCCTTTTGTTTTGCGCAGGTGTGGAAGAAAATATTTGGAGCATAGAAAAACACCGCCGAGATTAACGGCGAGCTGCCGATTCCATTCCTCAAAAGAAGTATCCTCGGCCGTTTTATTGATCTGTACCGCTGCATTGTTTACCAGCGCATGTACATTTGGATAAATGCCCAGGGTTTGCTCCAGGAGTTGTTGAACAGATTCGGGTTTTGACACATCGGTCTCAACAGCGGTTGCTACCCTTCCGGCAGCTTTGATCAGCCCTGCCGTTGCTGTTGCAGCACTTATATCAATATCTGCAATCACCACTGCAGCGCCTTCGCGGGCAAATTCAAGCGCACAGGCTCTGCCGATACCGGAGCCTGCGCCTGTTATTACAACTACCCTGTTATCAAGCCTCATTTGTTACACACGGTTTAAAGTGATTTATATTTATCATATACCTCCTGTAAGGATCGCCCGTTAAGCAGCTCTCTCCGGGAATGATTTTCTCTCACGGCTTTGTCTTTTGCTCTTTCAAGCACTTCATCTTCTATTCCCCGGGGTATTACCACAATACCATCGAAATCCGCATAGATCAAATCACCTGGATGAACCAGTACACTGCCGCAATACACCGGCGTATCATATCCCACAACAATACCTCTCCCTTTTGAATCCAGGGGTCGGATGCCGGCATAATATACGGGAAAACTCATTTCAATGATGCGTACGCAATCCCTGATCTGGCTATCGCATACACACCCCGATACGCCGCGCTTTTTTGCAATGGTCGACATCAGCTCACCCCACGGCGCATTCGTGCCATTCACGTCTGTAGAATGCACTACCACATCTCCGGCTTGCAGGGAATCCATCGCTTCAATTTCAAGCCCGTAAGGATTTTCTTCCTGTATCACATCGGTTTCCTCCCATTCAAAGGTCCTGGCCCTGCCTATAAAACCACAATTTCTTATATCGGGTAAAAGAGGGCGCAGCCGTTGGTGCATTGCCTGGTTACGATACCCCATTTCGTCTAAAATATCGCATACGGCCGCTACATATAAATGCTGCTTTATAAATTCGGACAATGCTGCATCGTCTGCAAATGATTTCATTCTGGTATTTTATACTGTGGCAACAAATTTACAGGTAGATTGCTCCACTTCTTTAGTCAATATTGATGTATAATTATCCGATTTTGTAACCGGAATGGATAAAGCACTTAAAAACAATGATGAGCTGGTACAAAATAAGCTAATGATTTTGCCAAATCAGGTAAAAAAACAGGTATGAATTGTAATATGTTTGTTTGCATGAATAAAACCTTCCATTTTGTCATCAGTTGTTTACTGGCAACATCGCTGAGCGCCCAGCATCGGTCAAACCGTTATTCAGACAAGCCCGACTCAATAGCAACCCATAAAGTGGCATTAGACGATCAGTCGAAACTTATATCGTGGATACAGCCTCAATCCCGGGCTTATGATGTTTTTCTCCGGCAACGGTGGAACTTCATAAAAACGTCCGTTCCTTACAGTCCCGGACCGGCGCCAAGATCGGAGTATCCGCAATACTATTTCTACTGCGCTTACAAGGTAAAAGGCGGGAAAATATTGCAGGAGCCTGACGCGTGGATGAATGATGTCGGCGAAAAGATCCCTAACTGGTTCGAATCTGCCCGGCTGTATTATGCATATACAGGAGATACAACGGTTATGAATATCGTAGAAAAACTTGCGGAATACGCGATCGATCATGGTATCACGCCTGCGACGTTTGACTGGCCAAACTTTCCGTATACCACTACCAACGCCGGTGACATGGAATTTAAAGGCTTCGATGCAGCCAAACGCTTTGTGCTGCATGAAGTGCAGGTAGACCATGCGGGAGATATCGGGTTGGCCTTTTATCGTCTTTATCTATATACCGGCAAGGAAAAATATAAAAAGGCGGCGATCGGCATTGCCAACACGCTGGCAGCAAAAGCAAAAACTGGAAACGCGGAAAAATCGGTTTGGCCTTACCGCGTGGTAATGAATACCGGTGAAGTAACTGCTCCCTATGGCGCCAACTGGATAGGCGCTTATTCTTTGTTGGAACACCTGGTAAATTCAAAAACAGGCAATGTACAGGCATATCAAAGCGCAATGAATAAGGTAAGAGATTTTATGCTCCGGTTCCCGATGCAAACCGGGTATTGGGCAGACGGACATACGGATACCGACGTTAAAAGCAATACCTATAAAAGCAATATGGGCAAAAGCAATACAGCTTTATATATCCTTGACAATCCCTCCTTTGATCCTGAATGGAAAAAGCATATACCGCAAATGATACAGTGGACGGAAACCAATTTTGTAACACGTTGCAATGAAGGCGAACCTGCCACGCAATGGGGCGCCAACCTGGTAGGAGAGCAGGATGATTTCTTGCCCAAGATGGATTACCAAACCGCGAGGTATGCCGCTGAATGTGCTAAATGGTTCACCATTACAGGAGATACTGCGTATAAAGAGAAAGCATACCGCTCCCTGAACTGGGTAACGTATTGCAGTGATTCCATCGGGCTTGCATTTGAAAGCCCAGTAAGCGATGGTGTGTCGAGCTGGTGGTCTGATTGCTATGGCGAAGGCCCCAGAATGATTTATCACGCTTTAGCGGCTGTTCCTGAATGGGCGCCGCCTCACGAAAACCACATCCTGTACTCGCAGGGCGTATTAAAAAATGTAGGCTATGAGGCCGGCAAAGTTCAATATACTGCCACGGACGAAAACGGTACGGAATTTTTGCGGCTGTCGTTCAGGCCAACAAAAATTTCATTGGATGGGAAGCCAATTCCATTACAAAACAAAAAGAATGGTTATTCAATAAGAGCCCTTGGAAATGGGGACTTCGCTGTAACAATCAACAGGGAAAAAGCCGGGTGGATCATTATAGAGTGACAGGGATTTCAAAAAACAAAACCACCAAGCCACAATGACACAAAGAAATCACGAAGATATTTGGAAACCTTTGTGCAACTTAGTGCCTTCGTGTCTTTGTGGTTCAGCGGTTCACCCCGCTGAGCACGATGCATGAAATGAGGTTGAGAAGTAAGAAATAATAATAGTATGTGCCAGGAAAAAATACATTACGGCGGATGGCCTGATTGTATAAGGCTGTACAACAAAGAAGTGGAAATGATGGTTACAACCAACGTAGGGCCCCGCATTATTCACTTTGGTTTTACGGGAGATCAGAATGTATTGTATGTATCTCCTGAAGACAGCGGTAAAACCGGCGGCAATGACTGGCGGATATACGGTGGTCACCGCTTATGGATTGCGCCTGAAGCCATTCCCCTAAGCTATCACCCCGATAACAGCCCTGTTGATTATGTATTCCACAATGGATCACTCACTGTAACAGCAGCTAAGGAAGGCACCTCAGGCATCAGGAAAGAGATACAGATCACTTTATCTGCCGTCAGCAATGAAGTTACCGTCACTCACCGCCTGACAAATGAAAATTCCTTAGACATGCAATTGTCTGTATGGGCAATTTCCGCCCTGGCGCCCGGTGGTTGCGCCATAGTGCCGCAGGAGCCTTATGGAGAAGGGAATGATTTTTTATTACCCGCGCGCCCGTTGGCCTTATGGCAATACACTAAAATGAATGACCCGCGGTGGGTATGGGGTGAAAAATACATCCTGGCAAAACAGGATACCACAATTACCGGGGAACAAAAGATCGGCGTGCTCAATAAGCAGGGATGGGCAGCCTATCATCTCGGCCAAAACCTGCTGGTAAAAAAGTTTGATTACAATGCCCGGGCGCTCTATCCTGATTATGGATGCAACAACGAAGTATACATCAACGGGGCATTTCTTGAAATTGAAACCCTTGGCCCGCTCATTACATTAGCTCCCGGCGAAACCACAGCACATATTGAACGCTGGAGCCTGTACAAGACGGAAGATATGAGCACATCCACGGAACAACTCATAGACAGTACTATATTGCCGCTGGTCATTACATAGAAAAATAAATGCTTTCTATTTTTTAGGCTTTAATATAGTATTGTAAGCCGACAGCAGGGCTTCCGCTACTATTGCTTTGGGGACTTTGTCAAGCAGAAAAGTAGTAGCTCCTTTTTCTCCCCATTTGTTTGGAACAGGGTAAATGCCTGCATGTATTTTACAAAAAACGCCCTGTTCTTCCGGCGTCAAAAAAATATTGGCAGAATTGTCTTTCTCAAGGTAAGTAGCAAACATTCTTTTACCGGTTATTTTAAAACCGATCCTTTCAAAGTGCAGACATGACGCTGTCCACGGAAACGAAAGTGCCAGATCTGTAAACTCATTTTTTGTCACGATGATTGCCCTGCTGTTTTCGTGCTGATATAAGCTACGCTAAATTACGGTAACAATATTTTTCCGAACTATCTTTTGCAAAAGGGGGCTGACCCAAAAGGTCGTTGAACG